>NZ_FXYY01000052.1 GCF_900169165.1 Brevibacterium linens ATCC 9172 | reverse complement strand
ATCAAGTACAAGGGCCGCAACGTGATCGAGCGTGGATACGCCCGTTTGAAGCAGTGGCGAGGACTGGCCACTCGTTATGACAAACTCGGCATCGTCTACCGAGCCGCTGTAGTTCTCAACGGCGTCACCGCCTGGTTACAGCATTTATCAGACACGCCCTAGGTGTGCAGTACCGTTGAGGAGCTGTCAGAGGAAAGGGAGCACAATGGCAAGAGTCCGCAGAGACAAGCCCGAACGACCGTCACTGCGCAAGCGACCGGCGGTGGGGTCAGAAGCGAAGTCCACCGAGGCACCGACGCTGTTCAGCCGCCGCATCATCGACAGCGAACCGCAGGAGATGAGCGTCGTCCGGTCCTTCGCCGAGGCGCTGTCCGCACATGACCTGGTCGGCTCCGGCTCGTCTGTCCCCGGTTCGATCACGCAGGTCGTCATCCCCAGGTCCGCTCCCGAGCTGCTCGAGGAGATCGCTTCGACCTGGGACCTCCACCCCGTGCTCGTTGATGATATCTATCACGCGAATCAGCGTGCCAAGGTCGAGCGCTACGACGATGTCCTTTTCGTCGTCCTCAAATCAGCGGTCTACATCGACGCGAAAGAGGAAGTCGATTTCAACGAGTTCCACTTGCTGATGAAGGACGACGTGCTCGTCATCATCTGCCAGGGAGACCGGTTCATCGACGGCACTCCGATTCCGCCGGACACAGATGGGATCCAGGAGTACTTCACGAACGAGAAGCGCAGCTGGACGAAAGACCGCGAGCTGCTCGCCCTCGGCCCCGAGGCTCTCATCTACCGCCTGCTCGATACCGCAGTCGATGGGTACTTCCCCGTCCTCGACGGACTGCAGGATGACAAGGACGGAATCGAACGTCAGGTGTTCAGCGGGGACACCGCCGCAGCCGAGCGCATCTATCTCCTCAGCCAGGAAGTGATCGATGTCCTCCACAACTCCACACACCTCAACCGACTGACGCAGGCGCTCGGAAACGGGGCAGCCAAGTACGCGATTCCCGACGACCTTCGCGCCTACCTCGATGATGTCATCGACCACCTGACGCGAGTTCTCGCCGAAGTAGGGGAACTGCGAGAGGCTCTGTCACAGATCCTCAACGTCAATTCCACTCTCGTTGCGCAGAGACAGAACGAGGACATGAAGAAGATCTCCGGCTGGGCGGCGATCCTCTTCGCCCCAACGCTGATCGGCGCGATCTACGGTATGAACTTCGACGATATGCCCGAACTCCATTGGGCCTTCGGCTACCCGATGGCACTGGGGCTCATGCTCGGTCTGGGCGTCGTTCTCTACGTCGTCTTCAGAGTCAAGAAGTGGATGTGAATCCTTCTCTGGCGCCAGCAGCATCTTCATGACACTGATCAATTCGCCCGCTGAGGTTGCCATATTTCGTCGAGTACAAGCTCATTTTTCCCTGCCTGTTGACGATTGTGTCGTCGCTGCTGGTGATTCGCACTCTTTCAAACCCACGTTTGAACACCAGATCGAGCGAGAAATCTACATACCCTTCGGTGATGTATTCGAACCGGGTTTGAGGGATAACAGCTGTGACCCCGCTCTCGTCGCGACGTGTTTCAACTCGCCCAAAGAAGGTGCCAGTTCGGGACTTCCACGACAGGAAGATCTGTTCAGGATCAGCCTCACCGAGATCAGAGACTCGCACTGAGACGGTGACTGCGTCCGTGTCCACGTCGACCGTCTCGGCTTCTGCTCGCGCACCTTCAACGCGGGTTATCGGTGCAAAGGACGTCTTTGCCAGCACCTCTCCCCAGCGTCTGACAATTGGAACCTCGAAGAAGTCCGCTGCGCGGGCCACGGCGTTGCCGCGCATTTCTGCGACTACAGATTCAGGCAGGGACATGAATTCCGAGATTGTGTTGGCCAGCGCGTCGATATCCCCATTTGGCACGAGGTAGCCATTGACACCATGCTCGATGATGTCAGCGGGGCCGAAGTCCACGTCATAGCAGATGGGGATACACCCTGCCGATAAACTCTCCAGCACGACCAGGCCTTGGCCTTCAGATTGGCTTGTGAGAAGACTGAACGAATGTGAGCGGAAGTTCGTCTTCGCACTTGGCGTATGTCCGTGCAATTTGACGGAATTCGCCAGATTGTTGCCGTCGATCAGATCGGCTAGTTCGGTCCTGTCCTCTCCCTCGCCGTAGACATCGAGCATCACCTCTGCGCCCTCACCTACCGCAGTTGCAATTGCTGTGATCGCATCGCCGACTCGCTTTTGGGGAACGAGGCGAGCGATCATCGCCCCTTGGCCACGTACTCTTGGCTTATCAGGGTCACCATTCAGGTCTTCAGTGAGGTTCGAGACGGTTCGGAGCTTCCCTGCCGAGAGCCGCAGTCGTTCCAAGTCCTTTCTCTGGCGGTCTGTCAATGTAACAACCAGATCAAACCCATCAATACGGGTCAGAAAGCCAAACTTGCCTTCAGCAAACTCACTGGACTCTGCGCCATTTGCACCAGCTAGGTGGTGACTGTGGACCACCTGGCTGAGGATCACGTTGTCCCGACGGTACTCGTGGATGAAGTTGCCGACGAAGGCCGAATCGCAGATGAGGTACGACGGCTTCGTCCCGATGACCACATCGAGCCAGGCGTGGTAGAAGTCCCGTGCGGTCGACCACTGCGCGATGACCTTCTGATCGCGGTCGAACAGGGTGATCCGACGGCCGCCTCGGTGGCCGCGCTTCTTCATATCGTGGCGGTCAATGACGAGCAGATGTCCACGGTCGTGATAGCGATCGACCTGCAGCAGCTTGTCCTCGGAATCCTTCTGCGTCTCCGACCAGTCCTGAGCGGTCCGCTCCATCACATCCTCGGCGGAGGTGTGATCGGGTTCGATGGTTCCGACCATGCGGCGCAGCTTCCGATCCGGCCAGCTGGTGAGGTCGTCCCAGAGGTTTCGCACCGTGACTCGTCTGTCGATGCGCCCCTCGGCTCGCAGCTCACGACCCCGATTCTGTCCCTTCATCTCGGGGCTGAGAGTGAGGATCTCGACTGAACGGTTGTCCAAGCGGGCGAAGGCCGAGCTGCGTTCCAGGGCGACTGTGGTCATCCCGCCGTAGTCATAGCCGATACCCCACGTCAGAGTGAAGTATCTGCCTTCAGGCAGGAATCCGCGGTGGGGAAACCTGTGGGGATGGGACTGCGTTGGGGATGCTTCGGGGCTATTGTTCACTACAGAAAGACTAATGATCGATCCCCCGAAATCCAGAGGACACTCCACCTCAATGCTGTGAGCTTGGCGAGAACTGCACCCCCTCCTCCCTTCCTCACCTGTCAGGCATAGACTGCAAGTAGCCAAACATCTTGTCAGTAGGAGGAATCATGGCCACACCACAGAACCCGACAAACCCGACAGGTGCTGTCCGTTCGCTGATGACCGAGCTCGGCAAAGGCGCCTTTTGGGCGGTGCTGATCCGCGGCATCCTCGCCGTCCTCTTCGGCATCCTCCTCCTCGCCGCGCCCGCCGCAATGGCAGTGGCTCTGGGAATCTGGGTGGGTGCCTGGTTCATCGTCGACGGCATCTTCGAGATCGCCCACGCCTTGCAGGCCCGCAAACAGAACCTGTCATGGGGTTGGGAACTGGCTGGAGGCATCGCCTACGTCATCGGCGGCATCGTCATCATGATCGTGCCTCTGACCTTCGCTATCATGGGCGGCACCGTCATCCTGCTGATGATGGCATCGGGAATGCTCATCCGCGGCGTCCTCAGCGTCGCGTCGAAATCATTCAAAGGATGGTCGAAGGCCCTCGGAGTCCTCGACATCATCTTCGGCGTCATCATGTTCATCGTCGTCTTCTCCAACCCGGGAGCCGCATTGCTCGCGCTGGTGTGGATCATCGCGATCTACACGATCATCTTCGGCATCTTCCTCATCGTCATGGCCTTCGTCGGCCGGTCGAAGACGAAGAAGGCCCAGGTCAGCTGATCGGACGTACGACGGGGCGAGGCCGCCTCGGCGAGGGTCATCGCATTTCCCACCCGTTCGCCTAGTGTCCTGCGCCGGTAGTTCGTTGCATTAGTCGTGAGAGAGATTCCAGTATCTCTTCCGCGGTTTTCGTCCACACGAATGGTTGCGGGTCCTCGTTCCACGCCTTAACCCACTCGCGAAGGTCT
>NZ_FXYY01000006.1 GCF_900169165.1 Brevibacterium linens ATCC 9172 | reverse complement strand
CGATCTACGACGAAGAGACCAGGGCCTGGATTTCGAAGGCCGAAGTCGCCGAGGTCCCGTTCACCGCATTCACCTCGAAGAAGAAGTCCCTGCACGCCGCCGGCCGCTTGGTGGTCCGCCGCATCCCTGAACTCAACGAGACCAAACGCACTGCCGGGCAGGACCCATTGTTCGACTTGTTCCGCTATCACGCGTTCTTCACCACGGTGGACAAAGACCGTTTCGACACCGTCGCTGCTGATCACATCCACCGCAAGCACGCGATCATCGAGCAGATCAATGCGGAGCTGAAGAACGGTGCCCTGGCACATATGCCCTCTGGGGTGTTCAACGCCAACGCCGCCTGGGTAGCAGTCGCAGCGATCACACACAACCTGATGCGGGCTGCGGCCGGACTCATCGGTGGACGGATGAGCAAAGTGCGCGCTCAGACGCTGCGGACACGGATCATCGGCATCCCGGCCCGGATCGCTCACCGGGCCAGGAAGCTGATTGTGCACCTGCCGAGACGGTGGCCGTGGGCGACGGAATTCGCACGACTCTGGCACGCGGCTCTGAGCCCACCTACACGATCATTGTCCTGACCGATTCGCTCCTGCTCGAGCACGACGCCGCAGGGTCTGGAGGAGACCCCGGGGAATCATCTATGTGGAAGAGACCGGTGAGAGACCGGGACACTACTTCCTGCCCTCGCACCGCGTTCGCACTCGAATCCGAGTGAGCCCCTTGCCATCAAGCGAATCGGTGGATCAAGGCTTAGACAGTGCCGTGCCCCGCCGGTATCCGCCGCAGTGGGGAATTCGCGGAGTGGTGCTCCCACGGGTGGTGGAGCAGGGGAACCGAGACCTCAGCGCTGTCTCTCAACTCTGCTTTTCAGCGACGACGACTGCCAGATCACGGTGCTGCCAGTGCACGTGGGTGGTCAGTCCCGCCTCGGCGAACCAGGTCAGCTGCTCATCGAGGGAACTGGGAGTGTCATCGATCCAGTCGATCGGAGTGACGACGTCCGCCGGATCGGCGGGCACGACGAGGTCTCCGAGGACGAACCTCCCACCGGGCTCGAGCACCGCGGCGATGCGGACGAAGAGGTCGGCCTTGCCGGAGCCGGAGAGGTGATGGACGGCGAGAGTCGACATGACGAGATCGAAAGGCCCGTCCGGCAACGGTTCTTCGAGGCGACCCATCCGCAGCTCGGTGCGTTCGGGGTTGAGGGTCGCTTCGGCGGCTGCAAGCATCTCGGAACTCGCGTCGATGCCGAGCAGCTCGGCCTCCGGGAGTGCCTCGAGGACGCGCTGTGCGGTCAGCCCGCTGCCGATGCCCAGATCGAGGATCGACGCAGGTGCTCCGGTGGCTGCCGCAGCGGCCACCTCGGTCTGCAGGCGCGGGTAGTCTGGGATCTCTTCGGCCATGAGCGCCAGGTAGGTCTCCGGGTCCCACTCGAAATCGGACATATCAGCTCCTTCGCCGCCGATGCCAGGAAGCTTACTCCCCGCGGCTGTCAGAGGTCGATGGCGACGATCGGATCCGTGGTCGGCTGCTTCGAACCGCCCTCGGGTTCGACGGTGATACCGAAGACGCTGCCGTCGGTGAACTTTTCGCCGGTGATGGTCACCGGCTCATCCGCCATCAGGCCGGCGTTTTCCGGGCCGTCGGCACCGATGACCCACATCTGCATCGACTTTCCGGCCGGTGGCTGTCCGATGTCTTTGGGGCTGAGGCGGATGAGCTGCTCGCTCTTGGAAGAGAGAACAGTGACAGAGCCGCCCTCGGGCAGCTTCTCGGTGTGCGTACGCAGATCACTGGCCTCCATGAGACGGGCAGAATCATCCAACTGCTGCTGAGTCGCTGCCAGCTCCTCTTCCAGAGCGTTCTGCCGCTGATTCTGCTGCCAGACGGTCGCACCGAGACCTGCGGCGACGACGATCGCAGCCGCGGCCGCCGCCCAGGGCAGCCAGGAGCCGCGGCCGGACCGCAGCTCATCGCTGTCATGGGCGCGCGCGTCGGATCGGCGGGACTCCCGATGGTCGCTCAGCGATGTCGGGGCGGGTGGTGCGTCCCTGTCAGCATCCGCAGCGACCGGGGAGGTCTCAGACTCGGCAGCGGGGGACGAAACCTGTGCAGACTCCTGCCGGTGGCTCTCGGGAATCGACAGAATCGCCTCTCGAGTCGCCGAGCTGACATCGACCGGGTCATCGGATTCGGCCGCGTCGGCCATGACGTCGGCATACGCGGCGACTTCGGAACGGAATTCGGCGTCGGCATCGGCCAGCGCCTGAGCCTCGGCGAGTTCTGAGTCGCTGAGCCCGCCGAGGGCCAGCCCGGCCGCCAGATAGTCACGATCGGTGCTCATCGGCTTGCCTCCAACTCTTCTCGCAGCTTCTTCATTCCGTCTCTGATCCGTGACTTGATGGTACCCAGCGGCACCTGGAGATCCTCTGAGATCTGAGCATGGGTCAGACCCTGGTAGAAGGCCATGACGATGGGCCTGCTCTGATCTTCGGGGAGGATCTTCAACGCGGAGACCGTGCGATCCGATTCCGCCCGGTCGAGCACGGTCTGCTCGACTCCTTCCACCGCCTCGGTGGAGGTGCGCAGTCCGTCGGCGAGGTCACGGTCCTGCTGGGACTGAACGCTGCGTACACAGTCGATGGCGCGTCTGCGGCACAGGGCGACCAGCCATGCTCTGCCGGTCCCTCGGGTCGGGTCGAATCCCGAACACCGCGTCCACACCTCGGTGAAGCAGTCCTGCAGGACCTCCTCGGCGAGTGTTCGGCTCTTGACGATCCGGACGATCACGGCCATGAGGATGCGGGAGTGCGTGGTGAACAGCTCTTCGAATGCGGACCGGTCGCCCTCGGCGATGCGGATCAGCAGGGCTCCGCCGGGATCGGCGGTTTCCGCCGGCTGGTGATCAGAGCTCATTGCCCAATCATGCCATGCATGCAGAAACCGATCACACCTTTCCCAGGTGAGCGAGTCGAACGAGGTGCGCGCAACGGTCGGGCCGTGCGCTGCCGAGACGGTCAGCCGGCGTTCGTGCGAAGCCGCTGGGACCGTCGAGGATGCGAAGGCGGCCGGGAGCCGATCCTGGTGCTGCTGATCGATTCCCGGCCGCTGCATTGTGATGCTCTCTCACTGTGGAGGTTCCGGTCACTTCTCCGGCATCATCACGGAGTCGACCATGTAGACCGTGGCGTTGGCGGTCTTGACTCCGCCGCAGACCAGTCCGGCATCGTCGAACTTCATGTCCTCGCCCTCACCGGTCACGGTCACCTTCGATCCTTCGACGGTCTCGTGCTCACCGGCGATCTCATCGGGGGAGAGCTGACCGGGGATGACGTGGTAGGTCAGGACCTTCGTCAGCTGGTCCGAGTCCTTGGCCAGGGCGTCGAGGTCGTCCTTGGGCACATCGGCGAAGGCGTCGTCGACCGGGGCGATGACCGTGAACTCGTCACCGTTGAGGGTGTCGACGAGGTCGACATCAGGGTTGAGTTCGCCCGAGACCGCCTTCGTCAGGGTCGTCAGCATCGGATTGTTCGACGCGGCAGTGGCCACCGGGTCCTGGCCCATGCCTTCGACGGATCCGGCCCCGTCCGGGTTCGCCTCGGCGTAGGCCGAGCAGCCCTTGCCGACGAGGTCGGCATCGGCCATGGAGGAGTCGCCGGACTCGTCGGGCATCTCGGACTCGCTCGAGTCAGCGGGCTGGGATTCGGAGCTGCCCGATTCCGAGCCGGAGTCGTCGCTGCCGGATCCTGAATCCATTCCGCAGCCGCTGAGGGCCAACAGGCCGATGGCGCCGGCCGAGAGGATGGTGGCGGTGCGTGTGCGAAGCAGAGTCTTCATTGTTCTTCTCCTTAGAAACAGTGATGCGGATGATCCCACAGCTGTGAAGTGGTCTCCATTGCTCGCTGTGTACTGGGTATTCGGTGCGGTTTCGGGTTCGGATGGGTGGATGGGGAAGAAATATGAGAATTTCTTCGCCGAGGCGGCTGCGGGGTCATTCGACGCGGAACTGGATGTGGTGGTGCCCGGTGGCCGAGTTCGGGATCGACTCCCGACGTTTCGAAGTCTGCACCGTGCCGTCCTTGTCCGTGGCACGCACGGTGAGGGTATGGGAGCCCGCAGCCACCTCGGCGAATTCGGCCCGCCACTGCCGCCAGGTGTCGATCGTGACCTCCTCGGCCAGATCCGCCTGCGTCCAGTCACCGTCGTCGAGCTTGACCTCGACACGGTCGATCCCTGAATGCTGCGCCCAGGCGGTTCCGCCGACCTGGATGTCTCCGGCCGGGACCGTGGCCAAGGGCCTCGGCACCTCGATGCGGGAGGCGACGAGGATGGGCGCCTTCGCATCCCACCCACGGTCGGTCCAATAGGCGGTCTTCTCATCGAAGCGAGTGACCTCGAGTTCGGTCACCCATTTCGTTGCGGAGACGAAACCGTAGAGCCCGGGAACGACGAGGCGGGCGGGGAAACCGTGGATCGGGGTGAGCGGTTCGCCGTTCATTCCCACCGCCAGCAGGGCGGCGCGGTCATCGGTCAGCGCACCGAGGGGAGTCGAGGCGGTGAATCCGTCGAAGGAATGGGAGAGGACCATATCGGCATCAGCGCTCGGGCGGGCTCGGGCGAGGAGTTCGCGCACCGGATAGCCGAGCCAGGTCGCGTTGCCGACGAGTTCCCCGCCGACGGGGTTGGACACGCAGGTGAGCGTGATGTGGTGTTCTTCGAGCGGCAGATCGAGGAGCTCGTCCATCGTCAGGGTGACTTCGTTCTCGACCATGCCGTGGATGCGCAGGGACCACTGCTGCGGGTCGATGACCGGTGGTGAGAGCACGGTGTCGATGCGGTAGAAGTCCTTGGCCTCGGTGACGAAGGGGACAGTGCCGTCGAGGTCGGTGCTCGCGGCCGCGGGGATCGCGGCCGCCTTCTTCGCGGGGGTAGGCAGGACCAGCTTGGCCACTGCGGCGCCGGCGTCCTGTGTGAGTGAGACGATGGTCTGACCAGCGGCGATGCTGACGGCCCCGATGGCCCCGACGGCTCCGGCCAGGCCGAAGAAACGGCGGCGGCTCAAGGGATCCGACGTCCGCGAACCGCGCGTGACATCGGCACGGTCGGCCGCCTCGGCGGGGGATGTCGGTAGGCCGAGACGCAGCAGCAGGATGAAGCCCGTGATGCCGACCGCGAAGCCGATGAGCGCGGGGACGAGGTCGAGGGCACCCGCCTCGGGGCGGATGATGATGACGATGACCGGGACGAGCCCGGCGACGATCAGCAGCGTCGTGGCCAGACGCCGGCGGGAGGCGGCCAGGGCTCCGATGAGACCGGCGAGGACGATCGCACCGAGCCCGGTGGAGAGGACGAGGACGAGCTTGTCGTTGTCGCCGAAGAGGGCGATGACGGGTTTGATCGCTGCCGGGGGAGCCAGGGGGATGATCGCCTGACCGAGGGTGAGCAGGGGTGCCGCACTCGGGGTGAAGGCACGCGCGATGAGGTCCGCGAGACCGAACATCATGACGGTGGCGACGATGCCTGCCACGGCGCCGCGGAAACGGTGGGTTGCACGGGTTGTCCGATTCATAGTGATCATTCGGAGCCGCGGGCGCGGTGGATGGGTCTGTGCGCTTTCGTTACTGACCATTCACTGAATCGTCAGTGACCTTGTTGCGCGCCTGTCGTAGCATGGTGCAATGACTGAGAACCCCGGATACGCCCAGCCGCAGGCTCCGACCGGAGATGCGGATGAGCCGAAGAGCCCGAGTGCGCCGATCTACACCGCGAAGGTCGAGAACCTCGGCGGCACCTCGGGCGAGGTGCGCGTCGAAGACGGCCAGACCCTGCCCACCGCCCCGACCTCACGGGTCGAAGAAGGCAACAACCCGGAACAGTTCCTCGCCATGGCCTGGTCGACCTGCCTCGGCGAGACGCTCAAGGTCGTCCTCGCGGTCAATGAGATCGAGGCGCTCTCACGCGTGCGCGTCGAGGTCGAGCTGCACAATGAACCCTCCGGCAACGGCTTCTACTTCGCCCCGAAGGCGTTCATCTCCATCGAAGGGGTCTCGGACACCGACGCCGAGAAGTACGCTGCCCGCGCCCACGCTCGCTGCCCCATCTCCAAACTGCTCATGGGCAAGGGCACCCCGGTCGTCGAGATCGAACCGTACAAGAACCCGGACAACTTCCAGCTCAGCTGAACTCTCCACCCACTTCGGCGAAAGCAGGCCCCGGCTGCGAAGTCGGGGCCTCTTCAGTCGGCACTCGGGCGTTGCCGGTCGGACTCCGCGGCCACCTCGGCGGGGAAGAAAGGTCCAGGGGGCCCAACGGCGGATTACAGTGGCTGGTAGCACGTTCGGCACCGGGCCGGGCACGGATCGATGAGAGGAGCCGAGGTGGAGATGGACCTGCAGGACTTCCTGTTCCTCGCGCTCGACCTCACCGGCACGTTCGTCTTCGCGGTCTCCGGAGTGCTGCTGGCCGCCCGCCGCGATTTCGACATCACGGGCGGACTGGTGCTGGGCACGATGACGGGAATCGGCGGCGGAATGATCCGCGATGTGCTCCTCGACCGGGTGCCCAACGCCATCGGCCAACCCATCTACCTCGCTCCGCCGGTGATCGCGACCCTGCTCATCTACATCATCGGATCCCACATCTCCCGGGCACGGATCTGGATCGTCGCCTTCGACGCGATGGGTCTCGGCCTCTTCAGCGTCACCGGGACGACGATCGCGCTCTCGGCGGGGACGAACTATCCGGCGGCGCTGCTCATGGGGGCGCTGACCGCGTGCGGCGGCGGGCTCATGCGCGACGCCGTGGCCAGTGAGGATCCGGCGATCTTCCGCGGCACCGACCTCTACCTCATCCCCGCCCTGTTCGGTTCGGGACTGACGATCATCGCCGAGGTGACCGGGCTGTTGGGTGCCATCGCCTCACTCATCATCGCGGCCGCCGCCTTCGGCTTCCGCATGCTCGCCTGGAAGCTGCAGTGGCGGGTGCCGCAGCCGATGCGGCAATGGTCGTACCGGGACACCGGTCGTCGAGTGAAGAAGAAGCTGCCGTCAGTGTTCCGGAAACCGGATTGAGGGCGCGGCTTGTCGGACGGTGTCTGACCGGTTGAGTTCCGCGATGGCGGATCTGAAACATCGATACCGGCATCGGTCGCCCGTGCTTGTGCGACGATGAAATCATGAGCGAGACACCAGCCGGACCGCCTCCACCAGGACCGCTTCCGTTGCATGAGGTGGAGCCGGTCCCGACATGGACGCGTGACTTTCTGCGGGTCTTGGGCATCTCATTCTTCGGTGCGCTCTTCTTCACCTTCCTCATCTGGCTCGCCTCGACCGGGCTGATGCTGCAGCAGAACTTCCAGGTCATCGAGGCCGACGCGGTATGGATGGGGGTCTGTGCGGGCGGGATGGCCTTTCTCTTCCCGTTCCTGTTCACGGAGTACAAACGCTCAGACGACGGGTTCCGGCGTGACGGTCTCATCCCGCTGATCCTTCTCAGCGTGGTCGCCTCCGCCGTGATCGTCACTCTGGTGGCGTTGGTCTGGCCGTTCTTCCTCGGCGAGCGGGCCGTTCCCGGAACGGTTGCGGCGGAACTCAACACCGATCCTGCGAGCTGCTTCCTCATCCTGCTCTTCTTCATCGGGGGAATGGCCTGGAGCACCAGCATGATGATGCCGATGATGATCGGCGGCTATAAGGTCGCGCTGTGGCTCCTGCTGCCGTACCTCGGATTCGTCTTCCTCATCCTCTTCGCCGGTGTGAGGGTCTTCGACAATCCGCCGAGCCTGCTCACCACGATGATCTGGGTGGCTGTGTCGCTGTTCGGGCTGGCGGCGCTGACGGTGCTTTCGATGCTGCGCAATGTCATCGACAAGGCCACGCCGCAGATGACCGCCGCCGAACGCGAAGCGGACTACCAAAGGTACCTGGAGGATCGGCGTCGGCGTGGACTGACGAATGAGAGCCCGCTGCCGGGCATCGACGGGCCTCAGCGGCCGCCGCGTCCGCCGCGGGGCTCGAGGCGGTGAACGTCCAACGGTGACTCATCGGTATAGACGGGGCCTTTCCCACCTGGAAAGATGAACGCATGAGTGAGCCGAGAAGCAACTGGACGACCGACCCTGCCCCACTCCTGCGCGTGGGGGAGGGATTCCGCCTCGGCGAGGTCGACCAGCAGTCGACGCCCGGCTACGACGGGGACAAGAAATCGGGGAAGAAGGATCTCGAGGCGCTGTCGACCGAGCTGAGCGATCTGCAGGAGCGCCTCTTCGCCGCGCACCATGACGAGGACTCCGGGCCTGCCGTTCTCCTTGTTCTCCAAGCCATGGACACTGCCGGCAAGGGCGGAATCGTTCGTCACGTCGTCGGTGCCGTCGACCCGCAGGGCGTCGAACTCGCCGCCTTCAAGAAGCCGACCGAGGAGGAGCTCGCCCACGACTTCCTCTGGCGCATCCGCCCCCGCGTGCCCGGGCCCGGCATGATCGGAGTCTTCGACCGCTCCCACTACGAGGATGTGCTCATCGGCCGCGTCCGCGAACTCGCCGACGAGGCCGAGATCGAGCGCCGCTACACAGCAATCAACGACTTCGAAGCCGAACTGGTCGCGGCAGGGGTGCGCATCGTCAAGGTCATGCTCCACATCTCCCCGGACGAGCAGAAGGAGCGCCTGGCCGAACGCCTCGACCGGCCCGACAAGTACTGGAAGTACAACCCCGGAGACGTCGATGAGAGACTCCTGTGGCCGGACTACATGGACGCCTACCAGGCAGTCTTCGACCGCACTTCCACCGAGGCGGCGCCGTGGTTCGTCGTACCCGCGAACCGGAAATGGTACGCCAGGCTGGCCGTGCAGCGGCTGCTGCTCGACGCCCTGGTCGACATCGACCCGCAGTGGCCGGCCGCCGATTTCGACGTCGAGGTCGAGAAGAAGCGGCTCGCCGACAGCTGACGATCACGTCTGCAAGGAACGGCGGGCCGCCTCGGCGAAGGATCTGCCGCGCGGAATCGGGACGTCAGTCGCGACGGATGCTGAAGTCGACCTTCGTGGGGTGTTCGACGGTGCGGGAGACCGTGCAGTACTTGTCGTGGGAGAGCCCGACGAGGCGTTCGATGCGGGCATCGGCCTTCCGGCCCTCCTCGTCGTCGGGGAACGCGAGATCGAAGTCGAGGTGGACGTTGTCCACACGGGAAGCCCCGTCTTCGTCGATCTTGTCCGCGGTCGCGGCGACGTCGAACTTCGTCGGTTCGGTGTGACGGCTGGTCACGGTGTCGACGTCGATCGATGAGCAGCCGGCGACGGCGGCCAGGAGCAGCTCGACGGGGGTCATGAGGCCCTCGCCGCGACCGAATTCGATGCTCGCTCCGCTTGGGGCGGTGGCGCGGTAGTGGTTCTCGGAGATGCGGGTCAGTTCGATGCTGCGGATGTCTTCACTCATGCCTCAATGATGGCAGACTTGCGGGGTTGCAGGAGCGGGGTCGATCACGGTCTGGCGAAGTCGACCTCGCTCGACTCCTGGACCCGTGCCTGCCGGCCGGGACCGGATTCGAACTGCCAGTACAGGTTCGTGTGGGACACGACCTGCTCCGGAGGGGGAGCGCCCCACTCGGTGAGATCCTCGGTGGTGTGGGCGTCGGTGACGAGGGTGACGTCATAACCGCGGGCGAAGCCGCCGTGGATCGTCGACCGTATGCAGGCGTCCGATTGGGCACCGGTGACAACGAGATGGCCGACGTCCTTGCCGGCGAGCACCTCCTCGAAGTCCGTGTCCTCGAAAGTGTTGCCGTGGGTCTTTTCGATGATGGATTCGCCGTCGGCGGGGGAGAGCGTGTCGACGATCTGCCATTGCGGGGAATCGAGCGGCAGCTCACCGGAGCTGTGCCGGACCCAGACCACCTCGGTGCCGGTGTTCCGGGCGCGGTCGACGAGATCGGAGATCGTGGAGATGACTGACTCGGAGTTCCAACCGGCCTGCATCACCCCGTTCTGGACGTCGATGACGACGAGGGCGGAGTTCGGACGAGTGGATGACGGCGGCTGAGCGGTGGGCATATGATCCTCCTTGATCAAGGATCATTGTCCTCGCTCCGATCCCAGCAGGCAAGAGCGCGGCGCCGGTCTGTTCTGCGGGTGTGAGAATAGGCGAGTGAGCGATTCCTCCGAGATCTCCGGCGACGAGGTGGGCGTCGGCAAGGTTGGCGCGGGCAGAGCGGGCGCGGGCAGAGCGGGTGGCGGCAGTGCCGCGGGTCCGCGCCGTTTCAGCGTCCTGCGCAGCTGGAAGACTGCGCCCTATCTGGTCGGGTCGGGTACGGCGATGATGGGCGACAACATCGAGCACGTCATCACCTACTGGGTGCTGTGGCAGAAGTTCGAATCCCCGGCGCTCGTCGGGTTCCAGCTCATCAGCCATTGGCTGCCGTTCCTGCTGCTGTCCGTCTATGCGGGATCCCTGGCCGAACGTTTCGACTGCCGCCGCCTCATCCAGATCGGGCAGATCATGTTCATGGTCGTGTCCCTGTGCTGGGGGATCCTCTTCCTCACCGACTCCCTGCAGCTGTGGCAGGCCTGCGTGCTGCTCGTCATCCACGGACTCGCCGGTTGTCTGTGGGGCCCGGCCGAACAGATGATGCTCCATGACTTCGTCGATCGGAAAGAGCTGCCGAGCGCGGTCCGCCTCAACGCGACCTTCCGCAGCCTCGGCATCCTCTTCGGTCCCGTCGTCGGTTCCGCCCTGCTGCTCGGGGTCGGCGCCACATGGGGCATCTTCATCAACATCCTCTTCTACCTGCCGCTGACGATCTTCCTCATCCGCACCCCTTTCACCGGACATCTGCGCAGCGGAGGTGTGCGCACCGCGCGGACGACCCTCATCCAGTCGCTGCGGGTGCTCATCGATGTCCGCCACAATCGTGCGATCGTCGGCATGCTGCTGCTGGCGGCGCTCGCCTCGACGACGATCGGGGCGGTGCTGCAGACGGCGATGCCGGTGTTCGGCGACATCCTCAATCCGGTCGGTGGAGACAGCGACTTCACCTACGGTGTGCTGCTCTTCGCCATGGGCGCCGGCGGAGTGCTCGGCGGGTTCGGGCTCGAGGCGACCGGGTGGATCAGGGCCGTCCCAGCTGCGGCGGCACTGGCCGCCTCGGCGATGGGCCTGAGCGCACTGCTCTTCGCCCTGACCTCGCACCTGTGGGTGGCGGTCATCCTGCTCGTCATCGCCGGGGTCTCGAAGATCACGGCCGAGTCGACCGAGATGGCCATCATCCAACTCGAAGCGCCGCCTGAGATCCGCGGTCGCGTCATCGGCTCCTATGCGACGTTCGGGCCGGGGATGCAGACCTTCTCCGGAGTCACCGTGGGAGTGCTCGGCACGATCGCCACGATTCCCGGAGCCGTCATCATCGGCGGCACGGTCCTGGCCATCGGAGCGGTGGCCATCGGCGCCTACGCCATCACAGGAGGCCGCAACCCCCATGCAATTACTACCTGACGGGGGCGCAGCAACCTGGCGCCAGGTATCTGCGCCGCCGTCACCGACGCTGGCGTCGGAATTCAGTGTGCCATCGCTCGGTTTCGCCCACGTCAAAGGCACACGACACGAGGCCCGACCTGGAGCAGCCGTCGACGCTCACGGCCCGATCGGCGATCGTGAGTTCTGCTTCGTCGATGTCGAACGACGACAGGTGCTCAAGACCGTGCAGAACCCACGGCTCATTCGCATGACCACCTCCCTCGTCGACGACACACTGACGATCACCTTGCCCGACGGGCGCTCTGCCTCTGGAGTGTCAGTCGGGCAGGGTGAGCGCCTGACCTGCTCTTACTGGAAGCGACCGGTCGACCTCGAACTCACCGACGGTCCGCATTCGCAGCTCGCCTCCGAGTGGCTGGGAAAGCCGGTGCGACTGGCCCGCGCACGTCGTGGAGATGTGATCTACGGAGCTGGCCTGTCGATCGTCACGACTGCTTCGATACGAGAACTCGCCGATCGGTCCGGTCACCACGAGCTGCTTGATGAGACCGCCCGCTTCCGTGCCACCCTCGTTCTCGACGCGGACGAACCCTTCATCGAAGAGACATGGCGAGGCCGGGATGTGACGGTGAACGTGCCGGACGTCGGCGCTCTGCGTGTGCGGATCGGAGATCCGATTGCGCGGTGTGCCATCCTCGATCTCGACCCGATCACTGGGGAGCGGGGCAGCAATCTGCTCAAGACGCTTGCCGCCAGCCGCCCGCGAAATGAGGCGGGTGAACCGTACTTCGGAGTCAACGCCGAGGTCATCGAAACCTCTGTCGAAACCTCTGCGGCTCCGGACACCTGAGCAGCCATGCTCCAACGCCGGTGACGGCGGCCCAGATACCTGGCGCCAGGTTGCTGCGCTGCCGTCGGGTAGCAATCAGGTGACGGCGCCGCGGACCTTGTGCGCCGGGGTGTCCCAGAGCCGGTTGTCGAGGATGTCGCGCAGGGCCTCGACGGTGTCCCACACCTCGGTGAACCCGATGTAGAGCGGAGTCAGTCCGAACCGCAGCACCTCCGGCTCGCGGTAGTCGCCGATGATTCCGCGTTCGATGAGCGCGCTCATCACCGCAAACCCCTCCGGATGCCGGATCGAGACCTGGGATCCGCGATGGGCGTGCTCACGTGGGGTGACGACCTCGACCGGGTGATCGGCCACACGCTCATCGACGAGGTCGATGAACAGGTCCGACAGCGCCAGGGATTTCTCCCGGACCTGTTCCATGTCCGCCCGCGAGTGGATGTCGAGGCCGAGCTCGGCCACGGACATCGACAGGATTCCCTGCGTGCCCGTGAGGTACCGGCGGATACCGTCGGCCGGCCGATAGTCCGGAGCCATATCGAAGGGCTGCGCATGCGACCACCACCCCGACAGAGGTTGGCTGAATCGGTTCTGCAGCGCCTCGGCGACCCAGATGAACGCGGGAGAGCCGGGTCCGCCGTTGAGGAACTTGTACGTGCAGCCGATCGCCATGTCCGCACCGGTTCCGGCCAGATCGATCGGCAGAGCACCGGCCGAATGGCACAGATCCCAGATGACCATGGCTCCGCCGGATTGGATCGCCGAGGTGGTCGTGCCCATATCGAAGAGCCGACCGGTCCGGTAGTTGACATGGGTGAGGACGACGAGGGCCACCTCGTCGGACATCGTGGTCGGGAATCCTGCGGTGACCTCCTCATCGTCGACGAGGCGGACTTCGTATCCGTCGCCGAGCTGCTCGGCCAAACCTTGAAGCATGTAGATATCGGAGGGGAAGTTCTCCCGCTGGGTGAGGATGACCCGCCGGTTCGGGGAGTCCTCGGCCTGCATCTTCAGCGCCGCCGAGGCGGCCTTGAACAGGTTGATCGACGTGGTGTCCGTGACGACGGTCGACCCGGCCCCGCCGCCGACTAGCCCGGCGACCTTCTCACCCAGCTTCGCGGGCAGGTCCCACCAGCCGGCGGTGTTCCATGAACCGATGAGGCCGGTGCCCCATTCGTCGGTGATGACTTCCTGGGCGCGGTCTGCGGCTCCTTTTGTCCGCGGGCCGAGCGAGTTCCCGTCGAGGTAGATCGTGCCTTCCGGGAGCAGGAACTCTTCGCGGAAGCCGTGCAGGGGATCGTTCGCATCGCGTTGTTCGCAGTCCGCGCGGGTGATTGCTGTTGGATTCGCCGAGGTGGCTGTCCGGTCAGGGGTCGTCATCGTCGCCTTCCACGTGGTGAGGGAACCGGTGGGTTCGTCTGCATTCCAGGCTACCGCCTCAGAACTACCTGACGGCGGCCCAGCAACCTCGCGCCAGGTTGCTGGGCCGCCGTCAGGTAGCAAATGGGA
Organism: Brevibacterium linens ATCC 9172; assembly: GCF_900169165.1. GTDB lineage: Bacteria > Actinomycetota > Actinomycetes > Actinomycetales > Brevibacteriaceae > Brevibacterium > Brevibacterium linens. The sequence continues at coordinate 153,221 of NZ_FXYY01000006.1, read as the reverse complement.
GGTGAGGAGGGCTGACGACGTCTAGCCTGCGTGGGCGGCGAGCACCTCGAGCACGGAATCGCCGTAGCGGTCGAGCTTCTTCAGACCCACTCCGCTGACCTGACCGAGTTCGCTGATCGTCGTCGGCTTGACTTCGACGATGCCGTAGAGCGTGGCATCGGGGAACACGACATAGGCGGGCACGCCCTGCTCCTTCGCCTGCTCTCCTCGCCAGGAGCGCAGGGCCTCGAACAGGGAGGCATCGGCGGGGTCGAGTTCGACTTCGGGGTCGCCCCGGCGACGTGATCCGGCCTTCTTGCCTCCGGACTTCTTCACCGGGTCGACGCGCAGTGAGATCTCCTCTTCTCCCCGCAGGACGGGGCCGGCCGCCTCACCGACTACGAGCACTCCGTAGTCGCCATGGGAGTCGAGGAGTCCGCGGGCGAGCACCTGGCGGATGACGGTCTTCCATTGGCTCTCGGACAGGTCGTCGCCGACGCCCCAGACGCTCAGGCTCGCATGGTCCGAGGCCCGGGAACGGTCGTTGTCGTTGCCGCGCAGCACGTCGATGACCTGGCCCGAACCGAAGCGCTGCCCGCGTTCCCGGTCGAGCCGGATGACGGCGGACAGAAGCTTCTGCACGGCCACGGTCGCGTCCCAGGTCACTGGGGGTGTCATGCAGGTGTCGCAGTTGCCGCACGGTGCGGATTCCTCATCGAAGTACCGCAGCAGCTGCACACGTCGGCAGTCGACTGTCTCGCAGAGGGCGAGCATCGAATCGAGGTGGCTCATCTGGCGGCGTTTGAACACCTGGTCGCCCTCGCCGGATTCGATGAGTCGGCGTTGGGAGACGACATCGCCGAGGCCGTAGACCATCCACGCATCCGCGGGCAGTCCATCGCGGCCGGCTCGACCGGTCTCCTGGTAGTAGCCTTCGACCGACCGCGGCAGGTCGAGGTGGGCGACGAAGCGGACGTCGGGTTTGTCGATGCCCATGCCGAAGGCGATGGTGGCGACCATGACGATGCCGTCCTCGCGGAGGAACCTCGCCTGGTTCTCCGCGCGCACCTCGGCGGGAAGCCCTGCGTGGTACGGCAGGGCCGTGAGGCCGCGGGCGACGAGTGCTTCGGCCAGCTGATCGACCCCGCGCCGGGACAGACAGTAGACGATGCCCGAATCCCCGGGGTGTTCGGTGGTGATGAAGTTGAGCAGCTGCGATCTCGCCGAGGCTTTCGGCTCGATCCGGTAGGTGATGTTGGGTCGGTCGAAGCTCGCGACGAAGTGCTCGGCATCCTGGAGGTGGAGTCGTTCGGTGAGTTCGGCGTGGGTGGCCGGCGTGGCCGTGGCCGTCAGTGCGATGCGCGGGACATCTGGGAATCGTTCGGCCAAGACGCCGAGTCCCAGATAGTCGCTGCGGAAGTCATGTCCCCATTGGGACACGCAGTGGGCTTCGTCGATGGCGAACAGGGAGATCTGTGCCAGCTCGAGCAGTCGCATCGTCCGCGGCAGGACGAGACGCTCGGGCGCGAGGTAGAGCAGGTCGATCTCTCCGGCGAGCAGCTGCTGTTCGACCTGCTGGGCGGTCTCGAAATCGAGGGACGAGTTGAGATAGGCCGCCCGCACGCCGAGGTTCTCCAGCGCCGCGACCTGATCGGCCATGAGCGCAATGAGTGGGGAGATGACGACACCTGTACCGGGCCTGACCAGGGCAGGAATCTGATAGCACAGGGATTTTCCGCCGCCGGTGGGCATGAGTACGACCGCATCCCCGCCGCCGACGACCTGGTCGACGATGGCCGCCTGCTGACCCCGGAACTCCTCATAGCCGAAGACATCGTGGAGGACATCGAGGGCGGAGGTCGTGGCTGCGGAGGTCATGGCACCCACCCTAGTTCACGTCACTGACCCGAACCTCCATCGGAGACGGGACTACGGAGAAGGGGTTTGAGACCTCAGAGGAAACAAACCGAGGTCCCGGTGCGACAAGTCGAGGTGTGGGAGAGCGGAGATGGGACCAGCCGAGAAATATGGGTCACCATCGGATACTTCGAAGCGCTGAAAGTATCCGATGATGACCTACATTTTCCGGGGACTATCCGAAAGTGACCATTTCTCGGGAGCGGGGAGGCAGATCTCCGGAAATCAGGCCTCTGGCCGACGTCCGCCGCGCTGCTCCGTGCGAACCCGGCACCAACAGGCCCAACAGGCCCAACGGCCCCAACAGGCCCAACAGGCCCAACGGCCCCAACGGCCTCGCCAGTCCAGCTACCCGTCACCCGACGGTCCAGGGACCTGGCTCAGACACCCCAGCACCCGGAGGCCCTCCACCTAACGGCCCGCGAACCTCCGTGCCGCGACGAGTCCAAACACGCACACCACGGCCACTGCGACGGCGAAGATGACGGTCGCATTCGCCAGTCCCACCTCGGCGGCGAGGAATCCGGCACCGATCGCCGGCACCGAGATATGAACACGTACGCGAGGATGAAGTACGAGGTGGTTGCCTCGGTGCGGTGCTCGGGCGCGGTCACCGCGATGATCGCGCGCATCCCGGTCATGAACACGAGCCCCTGCCCGGCACCGGCCAACGCTGCGGAGGCGATGAGCACCGGCAGCGACCCCGCCATGAGTGCGAAGACGAGAGCACCCATGCTCACGATCATGGTCACGGTCCCGCCGACGATGAGTCGACGGTCGCTGAACCCGCGCAGCAGCACCTGCGCCGTCGCCGAGGCGCCGAAGAGAAGGAACACAACAGCACCGGTGACCGCGGTCGACGTCACGTGCAGGGTCTGACCGATGAAGCTCGGCGCGATCGCCGAATACAGCCCGCACACCGCGAAGCCGGTGATCGCCCCAGGTGAGGCGGCTAGGAACATGTGCCTCGCCGAGGCGGGAATCCCCGGCAGCTGCAACCGGACGGAGGTTGCCCCGCCCCGCGTGCGGTCCCGCACGAGCATGAGCGCGAACCCGGCGATGGCGAGCATGAGCGCGTTGACGAGGAACGGCGTGAGCAGGGGAGCGGGGGCGAAGCGGGCGAGCAGTCCGGACGACAGGATCCCGAGTCCGAGGCCGCCTATATTCGCCGCCGTGGCCAAGGATCCGGCGAGTCGTTCGCGCCCGGCGGGCGCGTTCTCGAGCACGGTGACGGTGGCGGTCGACGTGAAGATCCCCGCGGCCAGACCGGACAGGACTCGGCCGGTCAGCAGCAGGCCGATGTGGGATCCGATGAGGAAGAGCACCGCCGAGGCGATCGAGAAGATCACCCCGAGGCTGAGCACCGGCCGTCTACCCAGTCCGTCGGAGAGGCGACCGAAGAGGACGAGCGCGCCGATGACCCCGACCACGTAGATTGCGAAGAGCTGAGTGGTGAATGCGGTGCCGAACCCGAACCGCTCCTCATAGAGCGGGTAGAGGGGCGTGGGCATCGTGGTGCCCATCATGACGACGGTGAATACGTACACCGAGGCGGCCAGGCCCCATCCCGTCGCGATGCGCGGATCCGGGCGCCGCTGGTGTGCTGCCGTCTCGTCGGCCACTGCCGCGCCCCTTTTCCGGTTGAAATCGTCCCTCGCCGAGGCGGCCCACCGCACCCATCGCCGCCCCGATCGTCCGAGGACCGGTCTGGTGCCATTCGATCCTGACAGGTACCTGCAGGCGGTGAACCGACTGCGATTGTACGCTGGAACTTACGAGTCCATGTCTGTTGGCGGCATGGCGGATTGTGCGCACCCGCGAGAAGGAGCAGATTCCGATGACGACGACCCCGAGCAGCCCCGCCGAAGTCGAATCGACCGCAACGGCGGATCCGACCCGACGACGTGTGATGAAGACAGCGGGCGTGGCCGGAACGGTGGCGGTCATCGGCGGCTCGGTGGCGGCCACCTCGGCGTGTTCGTCCGACGAGGATGCGGAGCCGACCAAGGACTCGAGCCTGTCGGCCTCAGACGTGCCCGTGGGATCCGGCACCGTCATCGAGGACACCTACGTGATCACTCAGCCGAAGGAGGGCGAGTTCTTCGCATTCTCATCGGTGTGCACCCACCAGGGCTGCCAGGTCACTCGCATCACCGAGGAGGCCATCATCTGCCCGTGCCATTCCTCGAACTTCTCGGTGACCACCGGAGAGGTGATCTCCGGTCCGGCCGAGGAGCCGCTGCCGAAGTACGAGGTCTCCGAAAGCGGCGGCACGCTGACCGTCAAGGGCAAGTAGGGCGCCTGCCTGGCCTCAGGCACCCGACCGGGCACAGTCGCCGGCCCGGGCTCAGGCGCACGAACCTCAGGAGTTGTCAGTGGGACCGGGTCTGTCTTCGGCGGCGGAATCCGCGGCGGATGAATCCGCGACAGGCAGGATCCAACCGAGACCCGTACCCAATGTGAAGCCGAGGATCAAGAACGGAATGGTCAGCGGTGCGCCCATGAGGAACCCTGCGATTGCACCGATGACTGCGCCGATGCCTGCGAACAGCCACAGACGCGAGTTGACACGAGAGTTTCCGGGCTGGCTCATACGACGAAATTAACCTCGAACGAAGACATGTGGGTCGCTGCTTGGTGAACTGAATGCGAAAAGTTCGTGCTGCAGTGCGGGCGCTCACCCGAGCATGAGCCCCGGAATCACGAGTGCACCGGCGATCAGCAGTGTCAGGACGCTCTCGATTCCGATGGTGGCGACCTCGGCCCGGCGAGCCTTTGCCTCCGCTGCTCGCCGCGGCAGATCCGGCCACACCAGGACAGTGCGGAATACGGCCGCGGCGCAGACGACCATGGCCGCCAGCCAGGCGTAGACGAACCAGTCAGTCCAACCGCCGAACGATGAGATCAGGCGGATCAGCAGCACGAACGCCGCCGCCGCGATGAGGCCGCCGAGAAGCCGCATCCTCGTCGCCGACCATGTCGCCCGCAGGGCCGAATAGGCCGCCCAGGCGACGAGTACCGCTCCCACCACAGCGGAGATGAGTTCGGAATTCATGATCGGGCTCCTGTGCGTTCGGTCGCTGAGGTCGTCGTTTCGGAGGCTGACTCTGTCCGGTCGGTGGCCGGCGCGGAGACCAGATCGGCGGCCGCGTCGACCCAGTTAGCGGAATTGGTCAGCACGATGATCCCCTGCTCGGACTTCGGATCGAAGCCGAGAAACGACCTGTAGCCGCCGGTGCCTCCGTTGTGCCAGGTGAGGTTCGGGCTGCGATCTGTCGTCGTGAACCAGGCCCAGCCGATCCGATCCGAATCGTCGAAGGCCTTGCGCGGGTGGCTCGCCTCGGCGCCGGGGGCACTTTCGTCGCGTACTGCCCGCAGCCAGATGGACATGTCGTGCGTCGTCGACCGGATCGCCCCGGCCGGTGCCGACCCGCCGAGCGTCCACGGTGCGGCGGGCAGTCCCGAGGCCGTGTATCCGTGGGACAGCCCCTCAGCGGAATCCGGGACGAAGGTCTCCTCCATGCCCAGCGGTTCCGTGATCCGCTCGCGGACGAGGTCCGTATAGTCCTGACCGGCCGCCTCGGCGAGGGCTTGGCCGAGGACGGCGAACCCGTAGTTCGAATACTCGGGTTCCGGTTCGCCGACCTCCACATCGTTGAGGCTCGCGACGATGTCCCCGGCGTCCCCGCGGTACGGGTCGGTGTGGATGTAATTCGACAGCACGCTCATCACTCCGTCTCTGAAGCTCGGAGTGGGTTCCTGGGAGGGCAGCCCCGACCGCTGCATCGCAATCGACTCGAGCGTCACCTCGGCGACCTTCCCGTCCAGGTCCGGCCAGACTTCGCCGAGGCGGGTGTCCGCCTTCACCTCGCCCCGGTCGATCGCCTCGGCGAAGAGCGCGGCCGTGAACGTCTTCGTGATCGATCCGATCTCGAACTCGGTGTGCTCATGGGCTCCGGTGCCCGCGAAAGTCACCTCGTCGCCGTCGACGCGGGCGGCCGCCACGTGCTGCCAATGCCGGCTGCCGAGTGCGTCCTCGAGCTCAGCCATGAGCTCGGGATCCCCGGTAGGCGCGCCCTGGAAACCGCGCGGCCACGGGGTGATCGCCGCGAGGACGGCGGCCGTGAGTGAGGCAGCAAGCAAGGCAATCCCCAGTCGCCGAGGCGGCCGTCCCGCGGCCGCAGATGTGCGGTGGTCGTCGGTGACGGTCATCGTTCCTCCTGGTCAGCAGGGGTGGAAAGTGTGGTGGTCGGGTACGGGTCGTGCGGTGGGCGATGGCTCAAGGACGCGAGGTTTCGTCAGTGTGTGCCGATGAGGACGAGGGTGAGCAGCGGAACGACTCGCTGAGCGGGCACCCGCCAGTGTCCGCGGCGGGCGCTCTCTAACCAGCCGGCGCCGGCGAGGGCATGCACATGGTGATAGATCTGCCCGGACGTGCCGAAGCGTTCGTCCTTGCCCAGCTCGGCCACGGTGCTCGTGCCCTCATAGATCGCCTGGAGCAGCTGCAGGCGGACCGGGTGGCCGAGGGCTGCCAGGGATCCGGCCGCCTCGGCGAAGTCGATCTGCGCCAGGCCCGCGCTGCTCAGGCCCATCTGCCACGCCACGGGACCGCTGCCGCCCGGGGGAGTCGTGTACCCGGTGTAGGTCACTCCGCCCTCCTCGCCGAGGTGGTCGACGAGCCCATGCAGCGCCCAGAAGGTCTCCGCGTCGCCCGGCAGGGCGGTCGCCGCTTCGCCTGCGGCGGGCCGCGGTGGCGCGATGGAGGCGGCCGCAGCCTCGAGTTCGGCGACTCGTTGTTCGAGGGCGGAGAGGCGATCGTCTGCCGACGGTGTCGATTCCATACTTCGATAATACAACCAATACGTAATTACGTAAATACATGAGACGCAAAGAAGCGCCGCCCACCCGCGCCTGAGTCGACGCTGACCGGACAGACTCAGGCAGGCGACCTAGACTGGTGCCGTGATGAGTACCGAAGAACCGCGCACCGAATCCACGCCCCCGCGTAACGAAGCCGCCCCGCAGGCCATTGCCGCAGCGAGTCGGCTCGGCTGGCCCATGGTCGTGCGTGGAATCCTCGGCGTCGCCTTCGGCATCGTCACCGTCTTCTGGCCCCGCGACGCCGTCAACCCCGCGCAGCTGAGCCTGCCGACCGACGTCGTCGACCACTTGGCCATCGGCTACCTCATCCTCTTCGCCCTGGCCTTGGTCTTCCAGGCCGTGCGCTCGCCGTTGAACGTGCGCACCGCGATCTTCGGCCAGGCCGTCATCGCGATCCCAGCCATCGTCTTCCTCTTCCTCGCCGACCAACCGGCCGAACTGCGCGCTGCCCTGAGCATCTGGGCCCTGCTGCACGGTGCCCTCGAATTCTGGGCCCACCGGCAGCTGCGCTCCCAGCCCATGGCCTCGGACTTCCTCATCGCCTCGGGAGTCCACGTCCTGCTCGGCATCATCCTCGTCTTCGGCGACGGCATGGAAGCCCTGTCGATCCTCGGCTTCACCGGAGCGGCGACCCTCATCGCCGGCGTGATCTTCATCATCGGCGGCTACTCCCGCCTGAGCAAGGGCCGCCAGTTGGCGAAGCGCGGTGCCCTCCCCGAGGAGATCGACACCCCCGCCGAGGCGGCCGAGCCCGCCGACGCTGCCCCCTCGGGTGCCGCTGACGTCGCCGACGATACGAACTCGTCCGATGCCGCGGACACGTCCGACCCAACCGACGCCGCCGGCGAAGCCGATCGCACGGCCGATCCCGAATCTCCCGACGATCCGGACAGCGACACCCCAGTGAAGAAAGAGCCCTGACCGGCACCCGAGCCAACCGAGACACCAGAGGTGAGATGAGCACTGTCGAGCACGAGAGCGCAACCGAATCCCGATTGGCCACCATCGCCGCCTCGGTGAGGTCCTCCGAATTATTGGGCGACCTGGCCGAAGCCAGCAGAGCACTCGACCCCGTCCTCTTCCGGCGCCTCTTCGCGCTCTCCCGCTCCCCATCCCTGCTGGTGGCGACCGACTACGACGGGACGATCGCCCCCATCGTCGACGTCCCCAGCCAAGCCTTTCCCCTGGAGAGCTCGGTCGACTCGCTGCGCGCGCTCGCCCTGCTGCCGTCCACCTCGGCGGGGGTGATCTCCGGTCGCAGCCTGCGCGACCTCGCGGCGATGTCGCGCCTGCCCAGGGAGGTCCACCTCTTCGGGTCTCACGGCGGTGAGACCGACACATTCACCATCGATACGCTCACCGAAGAGCAGCGGGCGGTCCTCGCCGACTTCCGCGCCGACCTCACCCGCGCCCTGCCGCGCGACGTCATCGAGCACAAGACCACCGGTGCGGCCGTGCACCTGCGCGGACTCGACGAGGCCGGCCGGCGCGAGATCGAAGCCGCCGTCGACAAGCTCGCGGCCGCCCACCCGATCCACCCCACCCGCGGCAAACAGGTCATCGACCTCTCCGTCGTACCGTCGTCGAAGGCCGATGCGCTGACTCGACTGCGCAGCCAGACCGGAGCGGAAGCCGTCGTGTTCATCGGCGATGACACCGCCGACGAATTCGCTCTCGAAACCCTCGGCGCCGATGACCTCGGGCTCAAGGTCGGAACTGGGAACACGCCCACACACGCCGACTTCCGCCTCGACTCACCGGACGAGGTCTCCATCGTCCTCGGCGCCCTGTTCGAACTGCGCAAGTCCTGGCTCTTCGGCCGTCGCGCCACCCCGATCCAGCGGCACAGCCTCATCGGCAACGGACAATCGACCGCGCTCATCGACCCGACTGGCAGCATCTGCTGGATGCCGCACCCGCTGCCGCACTCGGCGTCGATGTTCTCCGAGATCCTCGGCTCCGAGGCGGCCGGATTCTTCGCCGTAGCACCGGCCAACGGAGCCGCTCCGCTGACGCAGCGCTACCTCGGGAACTCGACCCTGCTCGAGACCCGGTGGGCCGGACTGAGCTGTGTCGACTACCTCGCACCCGTCGACGGGCACAGCGACGACACGATCGTCGTCCGCGTGCTCACCGGCGACACCCCGACCCGCATCCGGTTCGCACCCAGGCTCGACTACGCCACGGTGCCCACCCGCATGACCAGGACCGATGACGGTGTGGCGGTGCTCGGCACCGCGGAGCCGATCGAACTCCACGCCCCCGGAATCGATTTCGACATCGTCGAGAACGGCGACTCCCACACCGCCGAGGCGACCGTCATCCCCTCGCAGCAACCCGGCGGATCCATCGTCCTCGTCCTCGCCTGCGGGACCGGTTCCGGAGACGCCGGATATATGGCCACCGGCGGAGAGCATCATGTGCGCGAACGCGCCCTGAACTTCTGGACGAACTGGGTCGACTCGCTCACCCTGCCCGGCCACCACCGCGACGAGGTCATCCGGTCGGCGATCACCCTGCGCGCTCTCTGCCACGAACCCACCGGCGGAGTCCTCGCCGCCCCCACGACCTCCCTGCCCGAGGGCATCGGCGGAGTCCGCAACTGGGACTACCGGTACACGTGGCTGCGCGACGGATCGATGACCGTCCGCGCCCTGCTCGCCCTCGGCTCCACCGGTGAGGCCGAAGGATTCCTCTCCTGGCTCTCGGGCATCCTCGAGCACACGGTCTCTCCCGAACAGCTCCATCCGCTCTACGCCGTCGACGGTTCGGCCCTGACCACCGAGGCGGTGCTCAACCACCTGCCCGGATACGCCGGATCACGGCCGGTGCGGGTCGGCAACGCCGCCGAACACCAGGTCCAACTGGACGTGTTCGGCCCGGTCACGGAACTCCTCGACGAACTCAGCGACCACCTCGGCGAGCTGCCCGACGATTATTGGACGCTCACCTGTCAGATGGTCGAAGCCGTGGGCAAACGGTGGTTCGAGGCCGATCACGGGATCTGGGAGGCCCGGCGCGCACCGAAGCACAACGTGTACACACGCGTGATGTGCTGGGTGACGGTCGATCGGGCGCTGCGGATCGCGGACCGGTTCGATCGGGAGCCGCCCGGTGCGTGGCGACAGCTGCGCGAGGAGATCGCCCACGACGTGCTCACCCACGGCTACAACGAGGAGGTCGGAGCGTTCACCGTCGCCTACGGTGAGACGGACCTGGATTCGGCGGCTCTGTTCGTCGGACTCTCGGGACTGCTCGACGCCGACGACCCGAGGTTCGTGTCCACCGTCGACGCGATCGAACGCGAGCTGCGGGTCGGCCCGACGGTGTTCCGCTACCGCTACGATGACGGACTGCCCGGGCTCGAGGGCGGGTTCCACATCTGCACGACGTGGCTGATCGAGGCCTTCATCAAGGTCGGCCGCATCGACGATGGCTGGGATCTGTTCCGGCAGGTCGACGCTCTGCTCGGGCCCACCGGGCTGCTGTCCGAGGAATACGACCCCGTTGCCGAGATGCACCTGGGCAACCACCCGCAGGCATACTCACACCTCGGCTATATCCGCGTCGCCCAGCTCCTCGACGCCCACCGCCCGAGCTGAGGGCAGAACAGCTCCATCGAGTTAAGTGGGGTCAGATTGCCATTTTCGACCCGCGGAAATGTGCAATCTGACCCCCACTTAACCCGCCGACAGAAGGCGGCGCTCAGCTCACTCGACGAGGAGGGTGACCACCTCGGCGACGCAGGCGGGGCGGTCCTGGCCTTCGATCTCGATCGTGTGTTCGAGGATGACCTGAGTGCCCTTGTCGCCGCGGATGACGTCCTTGACGCTGATGGTCCCGCGCAGTCGGGAGCCGACGACGACGGGCTGGAGGAAGCGGACCTTGTTGAGGCCGTAGTTGACGCGGATCGAGACGCCTTCGATGGTGAATACATCAGCGGAGAACTTCGGGATGAGCGAGAGGGTGAAGAAGCCGTGGACGATCGTCGCGCCGTAGGGCCCCTCGGCAGCGCGTGCTTCGTCGACGTGGATCCACTGGTGGTCGCCGGTGACGTCGGCGAAGGTGTTGATCGCGTCCTGATCCATCGTCATCCACTCGGAGGAGCCGAGCCCCTGGCCGATGAGCGATTCGATCTCGTCGATGCCGTTGATTGTGCGCACGTGGTTCTCCTTTGATCCTGGCTCAGATGCTGAGCGGACATTCGATTGAGGTCCGCTGTTCTTGGCATCATACGTGGCCGTCCGGTCGACGCCACCCCGTCGCCCGGACTGTGAGTCCCACGGTTCGATTCCGTAGGGTTGACGGGCCGCGTCCGCTAGGTTGGAGGCATGGCCGACCATTCCGACAACCGTCCCGTGACGCTGACGCATCCCCTCTCGCCGAGGTGGCTGGAGCGTCCCGACGGCTACCGCCACTTCGAATCCGCGTACTTCGTCGGCCACGGGAAAGAGACGTTCGACCGCTGCGCCGAGGAGCTCCTGCACTGGGAGGTCAAGATCCGCAGCGGATTCGACATCGAGGTGAACGTCGACGCCGTCCACGTCGGAAGTGCGGACACTGTCAGTCGAGCGGCCGGAGCGGAGTCGACGGCCGATGTCGACGCTCGCGCGGGATCTGGTCGGCCGCCTCGGGTGGAGCCGGGGCAGGAGCCGACGATCCGCGTGCGCCTCGGCCCCTTCCGGCTGCCTGAGCCCTCACGCGTCATCGATGTCGTCGACACGGAGGACCGATGCGGCTTCACCTACGGCACGAAGCCAGGACATCCGATCACCGGAGAGGAGTCATTCATCCTCATCCGCACCGCCGACGACCGAGTCTTCCTCGTCCTGAGGTCGGTCTCGCGGGCGGGGCAGGGCATCTGGAGACTCGGCGAACCGTTCGTTCGGCTCGCTCAGATCGTCTACCGCCGCCGCTACGGACGGGCACTGCGCAGCTGATCGATCACTTGCCGGGAATCGAGTCGCGGGCGGGAGTGTATTCCCAGTGCCAGGGCTCGTACATGCTCGACTTGGCCCAGTCGGGGTTCTCCCAGCCGTATTCGTCCCCGTGCTCGACGAGCCAGCTCCAGGCTCCGGACTTCGAGGCGACTCCACCGCCGAGGTCGAGGGCGATGCCCCAACCATGCAGTGAGGTGCCCGGCTTGGCGGCCAACCCCGGCTTCCGGCCGGCCACAGAGACCTGTCCGGCCATGTCACGGTAGGAATCCGTGATCTCGAGTTCCTTGCCGGTGTCCTTCTTGTAGGCGGCGTTCATCTTCGCGAAGGAGACAGCGGCATCGGCACGGAGTCGGTGGTCTTCCTTGCCGAGGTCGCACAGCCACTCATCGGGCAGCTCGCCGTTGCCGGCGGACTGATCGAAGTTCTGCTTCTCATCGCAGCCGGGCAGGGCACTCTTCTCGACCGCGCGGGACGCGGCTTCGACCTTCTTCTGCTTGGCGCTCGGCACGCCGATCTCCATCGACGACTTCCCCTTGACCTCGGGGACGTCCGCGTTGACCTTCTCAGCATTGATGGCGGCGGGCTCACCGGCGGCGGTCGGGTCGGTCTTGACCTCGGCACCGCCGCCCAGGTTGTTGACCAGCATGGTCACTGCGGTGGCGGCGCCGGCCACTGAGACGGCAGCCAGAGTCGAGATGGTCCGCACCTTCTTCTTGCGCACGGACTTGAGCAGCGCACCATCGGACCCGCGGCTCTCGGCGGCTCCTGCGTTGACCCGACGGGCCGACGAGGCAGACGCTGAGCCGAAGGTCGTGGGAACCGCTGCGGCTTCTCGAGCCAGTGCGGCCCGGCGCGGGGACGACTGAGTCGCTCGCGCCTCGGCGGCCATCGCTGCGCGCCTGGGCGACAGGTTCTCGGTTTCGGAGTCAGCGGACGCAGGCGCGGTCGGTGCCCCGGTGCTGCGAGTCGAGGTGCGGGTGCGAGAGAACGGGGACGATGAGCGTCGCCTGTGCAGATCCCGTCGACGCACCGGTGACTCTGTGGTCGATGATGACTCTGACATAACTCTCCGTATGGCTGTGACTCCTCGAAGACCGTCGACGTTCCGACGACTCCAAAACTACATCACAAAAGTGTAACGGGAATATATCGAACCTGTCATATGTTGGTGACGAGTCGCACTCGCGGGCGGTCAGCCGACACCCAGGTCGATTTCAGCGCAACCTCGAGTTCCTGCCGTCATTCCAGTTCAGCGCCCTGAACCAAGGTGAGGGCCGCCTCGGCGAGATTATTCGGATCGGCTCTCGATGTACTGTCGGAGGGCGCGCTCCTGGGCGTCGTCCTCGGGGAAGATCACTTCGGTCCGCGCACCCCCTGTTACGGGATCGTTACTGAAGATCAGTGTGATTCCGAGCAGGCGGGCCTGCCCTTGCGCGATGACGAGACCGAGTCCCATTCCGCCGCCGCCGGCGGAGACGAAGCGGGTCGGGCCGGTGTTGACGATGTCCGGTGGGTAGCCGGAGCCGGAGTCGGTGACGACGATGCTGCGCGTGCTCGTCTCCAGGCGGATGGGATCTCCGCCGTGCTTGATCGCGTTGACGAGCAGGTTCGACACGATGCGCTCGAAACGGCGGACATCGGTGACCAGGGTCGAATTCAGCGCCGCCAGATGGGTGTCGATCTCATGGCCGGCGAGGGCGCCCGAGGCTTCCATCGTGCCCAGCAGGGACCGGATCGCCTGATCGACGTCGACGCGGGTGAACTCCGGGTTGGCGCGGCCGGCGTCGAGGCGGGAGACCTCGAGGAGATCTTCGACGAGGACCTGCATGCGCACGACCCGGTCCTTGACGAGTTCGGCGGGGCGGGAATCCTCTTCGAGCAGGTTTGCGGCGTTGACCAGACCGGTCAGCGGGGTGCGCATCTCATGCGCGAGATCGGCGGTGAAGCGCTGCTCGGAGTCGATGCGTTCGGTCAGGCGGGCCACGGCGGTGTCGACGGCCGTGGCGAAGGCCCACACCTCCTGATCGGATTCGTCGATGACATCGGCGATGCGCGTCGTCGTGTCGCCGGCGGCGATCTTCCTGGCGGCCTGCGCGCCGAGCGTCAGCCGTCGGGAGATACGGCCGGCGACGATCGATCCGACGCCGCCGACGACGAGGGCGGAGCCGATCATGCCCACCAGCAGCGCCTGGTCGATGCGGCCGATGAGCTCCTGGCTGTCCTTCGTCGAGGCGCGCACGGAGATCACCTGGGTGTGCGAACCGACCTCGATGGGGGCCGCGGCCCACACGATCTCCTCACCGTCGACCTCGGACCGGATCGTCACGCTCTGGCCCTTGAGCGCGGACCTGCGCGCCTCCTTGGGCAGCTCCGGATCATCGATGCGGGCATTGAGGGTGAGTACCCCGGTCTCGGAGAAGATGGTCGTCGCATTCGTCAGCTGCTCGGTGACTGTCGAGCGCATCCGGTCGTCTTCGGCCCGGGCCGCGGATTGGCGCAGCACGATCGAGCACGACAGCACGGCGATGATCACCGAGGCGACGATGAGCAGAGAGATCTTCCAGCGCAGCGACATGCGATCAGCCTGCGAAGCGGTAACCGAATCCGCGAACGGTTTCGATCATGCTCGCCCCGATCTTCTTCCGCAGGCGCTGGATGTGGACGTCGACGACGCGGGAGTCGCCGGCCCATTCGTAGCCCCACACCGTGAACGCGATCTTCTCCCGCGAATACACGTGTTCGGGCTGCTCGGTCAGCAGCAGGAGGACCCGCAGTTCGGTCGGGGTGAGGTGGACTTCCTCCCCGTCGACCTCGACCGTCAGCCGGCCGGTGTCGAGGACCAGGGACCCCAGTCGCGTGCGGAACTGGCCGAGCCCGCCGTCGGAATCGGACGTCTCCGCGGCCACCGTGGGGGAGCCGCTCGGGCGAGGGGGAACTCCGCCGATCGCCTCTTCGTCGTCGTCCGCCTCGGGGGAGGTGGTGAATTTCCCACCGGCACCGAGGTAGGTGTCATCGGATTCGAGCTGCGCTCGCAGTCGATCCCGGGTGTCCATGCCGGGGCTGGCGCCGAGGACCTCGGGGATGCCGTCGCCGGTGACCATGCCGCCGGGGCCGATCACGGTGTCGTGATGCTCATCCGCTTCGGGTGCGGGGGAGTAGCCGAACCTGTCGGTGCCGGTGGTGATGAACCGACGCACGACCGCGCGGATGCGGGCGTTGAGCACCTGCATGTCGAAGGGCTTGGTGAGGTAGTCGTCTGCTCCGGCCTCGAGGGCCTGGACGATGTCGATGGCGTCGGAGCGGGCGGAGATGATGATGATCGGGATCGTCGAGCGCTCGCGCACGGCACGGCAGATGGAGGCGCCGTTCATCGTCGGCAGCATGAGATCGAGAAGCAGGACGTCGGCGCCGTTGGCGGAGACGAACTCGTACCCTTCGCGGCCGTCGGCAAATGCCGAGACCGTGTAATCGAAGCGTTCGAGTCCGATCTGCGTCGTCTCACGGATGACTTCGTCATCCTCGACCAGAACTATGTGCATTACGTTTCTCCATTTAGCCGCGTGAAGCGTTGACCTGGTTCAAACCTACCGTCGTGCATGCGGAACACCTGCACCGACCAGCCGGAGGGGCAGCATGCTCTGTCCCCGTCGGCGAACATGGCCTCCTGCACCACCAGTGTCCCATTTCTGCCGGGGCTGACCTTGAGCTGATTGCCGGTGGCGATGAGCTCGAGGCGGGGCTCGCCCCTGTGATCGCTGATGACCGCACCGGCGATGATCTCGTTCCGCTGTTTGGGGTTGGCCACCGTGACCAGCTGGAACTTCTGTTCACCGCTGAGGAACGGCGACGCGAACTTCAGGCAGTCCTTGCAGTCGGCGACGACCTCGGCCGTCTTCGTGGCGCGGCCGGTGACCGCAACTCCCGACGCTGATTCGATGGCCGTGCGGACTTCGTCGAGGGAGAACGGTTCATTCGCTTCGCCCGCAGCCTCGGTGTTGGGGGCGAAGAGAGAGGGGGAGGGGTTGCCCTCGGGGGAGACCTTGAGACCGCGATCGGGGCCGCATGCTGTGACGGTGAGGGCCATGACTGTCGCAAGGAGGAGCGCCGTGGCAGTGCGGGCGGTGCGGCGGAAGGGCGTCGAAGACAGGGGTGTCGAAGGGCGAGGGTCGAGGGGGCCGGGGCCGACGGCGGACCGAGTCGCAGTGCCTGCGCATGGTTCACGGCCAGGCGGGGCCTGGCTGGAGAGAGATGAGCACAGCGCCTCCCCGGAGGCGCGTCTGACGGTGACGGGCACACCCTCATTTTTGCCTGTTCCGAGCCCGTAGTCCACCTGATCGTCGGCTCAGGCGGGTCGCCGGCGTCGTCGGATCCGCCGGGCGAGGCAGGATCTGTCGGTTTCAAGGCGGCTTGTGGCCACCTCGGCTCTCAGCTCGGACCGGTAGAATGGAGGGCATGGCGCCCTCGAACACCCCGAAGAAGAAGTCCACAGGCGGCAAGCCCTCCAGCACGGTGTCCTACAAGGATGCGATCAGAGTCGGCGTCGTCTGCGGAATCGTCACTCTCGTCCTCGCGATCATCGTCACCAGAGCGTGGCAGGACGGTCGCGCCTTCGGCTATGCATTCGTCTACGCCGGAGCGGCTTTTGTGCTGGTGTCGGGCTTCACGAGCTACCTCAACTGGGTGATGCGCAAGGACACGCAGAATCAGAACCAGTCCTACCCGGTCATGCGGTGAGCCGCACCAGACATGCGCTGAGACGCCGGGGGCTGCGCTGAGAACTGCACTGAGAAGCGGCACCCTTCACTGAGGCCTCCGGCCCATGCGCTGAGGCGCTAGGCCCCTGCGCTGAGATGTGGGCACCGGCCTCGCCGCAGCTCCGTCACCGGAGGCCCCGCCGTGCTTACGAGAAACGGAGCAGGCGGAGGCTGTTGAGGATGACGAACACCGACGAGAACGCCATTGCGGCGCCGGCGATCATCGGGTCGAGCAGTCCGAACGCCGCGATCGGGATCGCCGCGGTGTTGTAGGCGAAGGCCCAGAACAAGTTGCCCTTGATGAGTCCCAAGGTCCGGCGCGAGAGTCGGATCGCCTGCGGGATCTGCTGCGGATCGGACTTGACCATGGTGATGTCCGATGCCGCCATCGCCGCATCCGTGCCCGACCCCATCGCGATGCCGAGGTCGGCACCGGCCAGAGCGGCGGCGTCGTTGACCCCGTCGCCGACCATGGCGACGGCCCGGCCCTGCTCCTGCAGTTCGCTGACCACGGACACCTTGCCCTCCGGGCGGACATCCGCGCGGACCTCGGTGATCCCGAGGGCCTCGGCGACCACCTCGGCGGCTTGGGCATTGTCCCCGGTCAGTAGCACTGTGCTCAGTCCCAGCGAATGCAGTTCGCCGATCGCCGCCTTGGCTGTCGGCTTGGCTTCATCGGAGACGTAGCTCAGCCCGCGGAAGACCCCGTCGATCGCCAGTGCGACGATCGTGGCTCCGCGCGGCACCGAATCGGTCGGGTAGTCGACCGCGATTCCGCGTTCCCGGAGCAGGTCCGGGCGCCCGGCGAGCACCTCGGCGCCGTCGATCGTGGCCCGCAGTCCGCCGCCGGCGATGTTCTCGAAATCCGTGACCGATGGCCCGGTCGAGGCAGCACCCGCTGAACCCATCCCGACGATCTCGGGTGCGGCTGCGACGATGGCACGGGCGATCGGGTGTTCGCTGCGCGACTCCAGACGAGCGAGCACAGCGAAGTCCGCGGGTGAGAGCTCGGTTCCGGTCAGGCTCATCACGCCGGTGGTCAGGGTGCCGGTCTTGTCGAGCACGACCGTATCGATCGACCGCGTCGACTCCAGCGCCTCGGACCCGGAGACGAGGATGCCCAGCTGGGATCCGCGCCCCGAGGAGACCGCCAGCGCCGTCGGCGTAGCCAAGCCCAGGGCACAGGGGCAGGCGATGATGAGCACGGTGAGCGCCGCATGCAGCCCCGCCGCCCAGTCTCCGGTGACGAATCCCCAGATGAGCAGGGTGAGGATCGCGATGCCGAAGACGATCGGCACGAACACCGCCGAGATCCGGTCGGCCAACCGCTGCACGGCAGGCTTCCCGCTCTGCGCGCGAGAGACGAGGTCGGCCATGGCAGCCAGGGTCGTATCGGCACCCACACGGGTGGTGCGGACCTCGAGCACACCCGAGGTGTTGATCGTGGCTCCGGTGACGGAATCGCCGGGGCCGACCTCGACCGGAACGGATTCGCCGGTGAGCATCGCCTCGTCGACAGCAGAATGTCCGGTCAGCACCTCACCGTCGGTGGCGATCTTCTCACCGGGACGGACGAGGAAGACATCGCCGACGGTCAGCTCGTCGATCGGCACCTGCACTTCGACGCGGTCGCCATTCGCGCCGGCAGCGAGGGCAGCGCCGGAAGCAGTACCGTCCGCAGTCGCATCCGCGGCACCCTCAGCAGCATCACCTTCACGCAGCACGGTTGCGGACTTCGCGCCGAGGTCGAGCAGCGCCTTGAGCGCCGCCGTCGCCCGGTTCTTCGCCCGGTCCTCGGTGAGCTTGCCGATGAGCAGGAACACCGTGATCGCCGCGGCCGCTTCGAACCACACATGGTATTCGGCGGGAATCGTCCAGCCGTGACCGTCGGCGACGGCCCGGCCCAGCGTGAAGTAGGAATACAGGCTCGCGACGGTGATGCCGACGCTGACCAGGGTGTCCATGGTCGTCGACCCACCGCGGGCGGCCTTGTACGCCGCCGAGTGGAACGGCCACGCACCCCAGGTCACGACCGGCAGGGCGAGGATCGCGACAACCCACTGCCACCCGGCGAAGTGCCAGCTCATGACCATCGAGATCGCGACGATCGGGACGGCCAGGATGAGTGAGCCGATGAAGCGCGGCCGCAGATGGCGGGGATCGTAGTCGACGATCTCCGGACCGGCGCCTCCAGCACCGCCCGCGCCGGGGCGGCGCACGGTGGCACCGTAGCCGGCCTTCGCGACGGCGCCGGTGATGTCGTCGTCGCTGAGTTCGGAGTCGATGACCACATGCGCGGTCTCCAGCGGCAGGTTGACCTCCACCTTGACCCCATCGAGGCGGGTGAGCTTCTTCTCGATCCGCGCCGAACACGACGCGCAGGTCATGCCCGTGATGTCGAGCTCGAGCTCGCGAGGCATCACTTCACCTCATAGCCGGCTTCATCCACGGCGGCACGGATCGCCGCGTCGTCGAGTTCGGCCGACGATGTGATCGTGACCGGGGAATCGCCCCCGGCGTTGAGGTCGACCGCGACGTCCGAGACGCCTGCAAGCGCCCCGAGCTCGTCCTTGATCGCGGCTTCGCAGTGTCCGCAGGTCATTCCCGAAACGGTGATGGTGGTGGTCGTCATCGTGCTCTCCTATCAGCGGTGAAATTGTCCCGACGTCCGGACCTCAGGCGTCGTTCCACCCCGATGGGGCGGACGCGGTCTGCGGCTTCAGCTCTTGATGAGTCGGGAGATGGCGGCTGATGCCTCCTCGACCTTCTTCCGCGCTTCCTCGTCGTCGCCCGATGAGGCGGCGTCGACCACGCAGTGAGCGATGTGCTCTTCGAGGAGGTTGATGGAGACCGCGTGCAGCGCGGCTGTCGCGGCGGAGACCTGGGTGAGGATGTCGATGCAGTACTTGTCGTCATCGATCATCTTCCCGATGCCGCGGACCTGGCCTTCGATCCGCTTCATCCTCCGCGCGAGAGCGTCTTTCTGCGGGGTGTATCCATGGTGCTCAGTCACGAATACACCGTATACCCCTATAGGGTATAAATCAAGATCGGCCCTCGCCGAGGCGGCTGTGCGTTTGCTCTCATCCCGACCGTTCCGTGTTCTCCGGCTCCTACAATCGAATTATGCATGTTGCCAGACTGTTCCGGTTCCCGGTCAAGGGATTCCCCGCCGAGGAGCTCACCGAGGCCAGAGTGGTCAAGGACCGCGGGATCCGCGGTGACCGGATCGCGGCGTTCACGAACGGCAGCCTCGACGTTCCCGTCGACGCCTGGCACTCGTATTCCGCCTTCACGGTGCTCAAGAACGACACCGACCTGCAGAAGTGGCAGGTCGCAGTGGCCCTCCCCGAGGCGGTCGGCGCCGAATCCGCAACCGCGCCCGATCCGGATGACCGGAGTGCCCCCGCCGAGGCGATCGACGATGTTTCCGCGACCGTGACCCTCACGTCCCCGACGGGGGAGTCGACGACCTTCTCCACGGATGACGAAGAGGGCAGGGCCGCCTCGGCGAGCTTCCTCTCCGAACGGATACCCCCACAGGGTACATTCCCGCGCAGCCTGGCCGTCGCCGATCAGGGGATGTTCGACTCGCAGCGCTCGGGAATCTCTCTCATCAACCCCGCCACGGTCGCCGCGATCGCCGAGACGGATGAGGGCCGCGGGGCCCTCGGCCTGAGCGCTGAATCGGTAGGTCCGACGTCGGCTGACGCGGGTACTCCGGACGATCGTGCGACTGGTGCAGCCGATCATGCAGTCGAGCTCGACCCGTTGCGGTTCCGCGGCAACATCCTCGTCGACGGACTCGCCCCGTTCGAGGAGTTCGCGCTCATCGGTTCGATCATCCGCCTCGGCGGTGTGCGACTGGCGATCCGCTCGACGATCGAACGCTGCCCGGCGACGACCGTCAACCCGACGACGACCGAGGTCGACGTCAACGTCCCAAGGCTGCTCAACTCCGCCTGCGGGCACCTGCACTGCGGAATCTACGGCCAGATCCTCGAGACCGGCGACGTCACGGCCGGCGACGAGATCACCGTCGAAGGACCGGCCCCGCGCGAACTGATCAAGGTCGCGCGGACTCCGCGGTTCATGACCGTCGTCGGCCGCCGGCAGATCTGCAACGACATCGTCGAGGTGGCGTTGCGTGACGACCTCGGCTGGATCCGCGAATTCGACGAACCGGGCACCAATCTGCGCGTCCACCTCGACCTCGGCGCACCGTTCTGGCGGACCTATACGATCACCGACGTCGACGACGACATCGTCCGCATCGCCGTGCGCACCCAGGGCAAGGGCTCGCGCGCCGTGGCGTCGCTGGACGAAGGACAGCGGATCCTGACCTCCGGTCCGCACGGAACCATGACCGCCTCACGCGTCTTCGGCGGCACAACGGCCCTGATCACAGCCGGAATCGGCATCACCCCGAGCCTCGGACTGCTACGCAGCGACGGTCTGGCCGACCTGCCTGATACCGATCGGATCCGACTCGTCCACGTCGACCGCGACCACCGCACCGCATGTCTGTGGAATCGGCTGCAGGACCGCGCCCGCTCGGGCGCCGTGCCCGTCGAGACCCACCACCGCGATACCGCGACGGCCGGTCGACCGGGCCACCGGGACCTCGTCGACTGGGTGGCCGGCTGCGACAACGTCATGGTCTGCGGACCCCGCGACTTCACGGCGGCCGTGCTCGCCGCCGCGGACGAGGCCGGCGTTCCCGCGGTCCACCAGGAGACCTTCGCCTCTCCGAACACGGGCATGAGCGAGGCCATCGCCGCGTGCTCGCCCGCCGAGGTGACCCTGGAGAACTCGGGAACGAGCTTCGTCTGGCAGCCGCAGGAAGGCACTCTGCTCGAATCCTTGGAAGCACGCGGATTCCGGTCGCCGAGCTCCTGCCGCGGCGGATCCTGCGGAACCTGTTCGGTCTCCCTGGCCGCCGGGTCCGTGCTCTACCCGATCGAACCCGCCGCCCGAGTCGAGAGCGACGAGGTGCTCGTGTGCTCCGCGGTCCCCGCCGGACCCATCAGTCTGGCGCTCTGACCCCGGCAGGCTCATCTGGCCGCCTGACGCGGCAGACCGACCCGGCAGGCTGATCTGGCCGCCTGACGCGGCAGGATGACTTGGCTTCCCGACGCGGCAAGCCGGCCCGGCAGGCCGAGGCGGCAGGCGGCCCCTGAGCGGGTGGCACAATGGTTTCCATGCCGAAGAAGAAGCGCACCGTGCTGCCGCAGGGGCCCGCCGGACCGGTGGGCCGCCTGAGTCGGTGGGTCCGCCTGTCCGCGGCAGGGCGGATCATGTTCGCGAACTCGATCATGCTCGTGGGCGTCATGGTGCTCACGACGAGTCTGCTCTACCTCCAGCTCTCCCAGCTGAACACGAAACGCGAACAGGACCTGCTGCGGTCGGCCGCGGACAACATCTCGATGTCGCTCGGCCTCGTCGGCACCGGTGAGGCCGGCCAAGACGACTACCTCGACACCGAATCCCGCGACGATGTCCAGACGCTGCTGGACAACGTCATCAGCCAATACGGCTTCGACATCGCCGCGGTCGTGCCCATCGACTTCCTGCTCACTCCGCCGACCCTGGGCTCTCCCGGACGCCAGCAGGCGCTGGAGGCGAAGACCGCCTCGGCGGATTCCGGGAAGATCCCCGAGGACTCCATCGATCAGCTGGCCCAGGCCGTCGACGGACAGGCCCTGCAGGAGGGCAAGTCGACGGTGCGCTTCATCGACGACGGAGGTCCGGCCGACGGCACCATGTACGTCGTCACCCCGGTCTACGCCGAACACGTCGGCGTCGACGGCATGAGGTCCGACACGGTCGTCGGCGCCGTCATCGTCGGCAGCTCCGCCGATTCGGTCCGCGAGGGATTCATGGCACAGGGCAAATGGCTCATCGGCATCGCCGTGCTCACCCTCATCCTCGGCATCGGCTCGTCGTGGGTGACATCGCGAGGCCTGCGCCGGGTCACCGGCGACTACGGCGCCGACGAGCTGCGCAGCATGCTCGACTTCTACTCCTCCGTGCTCACGGCGGTCTCCGAAGGTCTGCTGCTCGTCGACCGAGCCCGCGGGATCGTGCTCATCAACACCGAGGCCCGGGAACTGCTGGGCATGCCTCCCGCCGGTGACGACGCGGACCCGGGCCCCACCTCGGCGGAGGAGATGCCGCTGCGCGAACTCGACCTGCCCGAGGCGCTGCACGATCTGCTCGCGTCCGGCCGGTGGGCCCGCGACGAGATCCACTACACCGACGACCGCGTTCTCGTCGTCAATCAGCAGCCCACCGAGGCGGCCAGCGATACGTGGGTCGTGACCATGCGCGATCACACGGAGCTGGCCGAACTCTCCGGCGAGCTCGTCTCCGTGCGGTCCTTCTCCGATTCCCTGCGCGCGCAGACCCACGAATACGCGAACCGGCTGCACATGGTCGTGTCCCTGCTCGAGACCGGGCACGTCGACGAGGCCATCGACTTCGCGGCCAAGGACATCGACGATCTCAACCGGGTCGACGGGGACGGGTCGATGACCTTCGACCACCCCGTCCTCTCGGCCCTGCTGCTGTCCAAGATCTCCCAAGCCGCCGAGGCGGGCATCGAGATGACGGTGGACACCGCGGACCTCACGGGCAACCTCGGCGGAGATGATCGCGACCTCGCCACGATCCTCGGCAACCTCGTCGACAATGCCTTCGACGCTCTGAGCAGGCAGGATGTTCTGTCCGAAGACAAGAGGGTCCATGTCGAGCTCTCCGGTTCCGGCGGTCCCGGCGGATTCATGATCGAAGTCAGCGACGACGGTCCGGGCATCGATGAGGAGCACCTCGACGCGATCTTCGAACGCGGCTGGTCGACGAAGCACGACGGCGTCGAGACCGACCAGGGGCAGGGACGTCAGCAGACGGGGACCCGCGGAGTCGGGTTGTCCCTGGTCGTGCAGGCGGTCCGCCGCCTCGGGGGAGCCGTCGACGTGCAGGGCCGTGGAGAGGACTGCGACCGATTCAAGGGCGCAGTGCTCACGGTGTGGCTGCCCGACCCCGGTAGTGCAGGCCAAGTCGAACACCACTCGATGTAACGGGACTGCAACACGATCCAGGGCGCTGTCAAACAGGTGAAGATAGACTGGCGGCATGTCGGACACAACTACGCCTGAATCGAGCATCGGTGTGCTCGTCGTCGAGGACGAGGTGGTCGCCGCCCGTGCTCACGCGAAGTACATCGACCGCATCGACGGCTATCACGTCGCGGGAGTGGCGAAGAACGCCACCCAGGCGATGGCTGCTGTCACGGGGCAGATCTACGGCCTCGAGTCCTCCGGCATCCACCTCGTCCTCCTCGATATGAACCTGCCCGACGGGCACGGACTCCAGGTCTGCCGTGGCATCCGCGGTCAGCGCGTCGACGTCGACATCATCGCCGTCACCGCGGCCCGCGACATGCAGATCGTGCAGGAGGCTCTGTCCTATGGGGTCGCCCAGTACATCATCAAGCCCTTCACCTTCCCCGTCTTCAAATCCAAACTCGAGGCATATTCGTCCTTCCGCAACCGCCTCGGCGGGGATTCGAACGACGGCGAGGTCACCCAGACCGAGGTCGACAAGGCGATCTCGGCTCTGCGCACCCACACCGTGGCAGCGACTGCGAAGGGCGTGCCCGATGCGGTCCAGGCCGAGGTGAAGAAGCTGCTCAACGAGAACCCGGGTCAGTCCGCGGCCGAGTTGGCCGAAGGCCTCGGCGTCTCCCGAGTCACCGCTCGTCGCTATCTCGAATCCATGGCCGACGCCGGCATGCTCGAGCGGCGTCCCCGGTACGGTTCGGCCGGACGTCCCGTCCTCGAATACACCGTCGTCCCCGACGCAGGCTGACCGGCGGTCTCGGCTCAGCGCAATGGACATCGGACACCTCTCGGTAGAGGATGGTCCCATGTCGAAGAAGTCCCGGGTCTGGCTGGCCGTCGCACTCGTCCTCGTTCTGCTGCTCGGCGCCGGGGTCTTCGCGCTCTTCCGGCTTCCGATGACGAAGTCGTCGGCAGCCGAGGCCGCCGCCCACGACCTCGCCGAAGAGCAGCTGAACTCGGACGTCTGGCACCAGAAGGACCTCGCTCAGAGTCTGTTCGACCGGGTCACGAAGGCATTGGGCAAGCGAGTCGACCTGCGGTCGGTCACCGTCGACGACATCACCGAGGTCGAGGGGCGAACCGTGGCCACACTCGACTGGAGCTGGGCGAACAACGACGGGGAGTCCTGGGAGTACAGTTCCCAGCTGCCCCTGGAGAAGAACGGACTCTTCTGGTGGGCGGATCTCACGGAGCAGGCCGTCCACCCGAAGCTCGGCAAGGGCGGCCGCTTCGCACTGCGCGCGAATCCGGGCGGACGCGGGAAGATCCTCGGCGCCGATGGCGAAGTGCTCATGGCAGAGGGGAAGGTCATCGACATCGGCGTCCATCCGAATCGCCTGGAGCCCGACACCATCGGCCGACTCGTCAGCGGGCTCAACGACGGCGTCGACTCCCTCGACCTCGACGCCGCTGACCTCGAGAAGTCCGTCGACGACGCCGCAGGCAATCAGCTCGTCCCCGTCGTGACCCTGCGCGAAGACGACTACAGATCGGTCAAGAGCGCCATCCACGATCTGCCGGGGGTGCTCTTTTCCGAGGACACCCAGACTCTGACCCGGTCTCGCGGGTTCGCGCAGGCCACGCTCGGTTCGGCCGGACCCGCCAGCGCCGAAGACATCGAGAACTCCGAGGGCGAGATCATCGCCGGTGACATCGTCGGCCGCACCGGCCTGCAGAAGACCTTCGATTCCCGCCTCAGCGGACCCGGCAGCGTCGAAGTCTTCGCCAAAGGCGATCCGACCGACGACAAGGGCGGAAAGACGAAGCTGACGAGCCTCCACGCCTTCGAGTCGCAGGACGGTGAGGATCTCGAGACCACCCTCGACGTCGATATCCAGACCGCCGCGGACGACGCGGCGGCGGCCGCGAAGAAACCGGCCGCCGTCGTCGCGATCCGTCCCAGCGACGGCCAGGTGCTCGCCGTGGCCAACCACGACCCGGCAGGAGCGGCCTGGGACAGAGCGCTGAGTGGTCAGTACCCTCCCGGTTCCGTGTTCAAGATCGCCTCTGGCCTGGCACTCCTCGACGCCGGGGTGAAACCGGATGACGACATCGACTGTCCGAAGACCGTGAACATCGGCGGCAAGAGCTTCAAGAACGCCGAAGACGAAGTGCTCGGCACCGTCAGCTTCGCCGACGACTTCGCACACTCCTGCAACACCGCCTTCGTCTCCTCTTCGGAGAAGGTCACCGGCGACGAGGTGGCCGAGGCCGCCGCCCAGCTCGGCATGCTCGGTGACACCTCGGCCATCGGCGCGAAGATGGCCTCGGTGCCGGCCGACGATGACGAGGTCACCCACGCCGCGCAGATGATCGGTCAGGGCAAGGTGCAGGCGAGCCCGCTGGCCGTGGCGACTATGGCCGCCTCGGTGGAGGCGGGGGAGACGGTCGCCCCGCAGCTCGTCCTCGGTGAGGCGCTCGACGAGGCGAAGAGCGGCGACGGCCGTCAGGGTGCGAAGGACGGCAGCGACGGCGATGCCCCGACGCTCGACGCGGACGCGGCGAAGGAGATCTCGACGATGATGCGCAAGGTCGTCACCGAGGGCACTGCGACTGCGCTCAAGGACGTTCCCGGCGACCCCGTCCACGGCAAGACCGGAACGGCCGAATACGGCGAGGAGACCCCGCCGCGCACACATTCGTGGTTCGCCGGGTTCCAGGGAGATCTGGCCGTGGCCGTCCTCGTCGAAGACGGCGGATTCGGCGCCGAGGCGGCCGTACCGGTGGCGCACGAATTCTTCGATTCCGTCAGCTGAGTCCCACTGCTCAGCTGTCAACTGAGCCTTGCCCGACGCCGCAGGGCTCCTCCTGCGGCCGGCCCGGGCAGGAGAATAGGTCGCAATGGGACAATCGGTCCGAAACATAGGTCACCATCGGATACTTTTCGGCGCCAGAAGTATCCGGTGGTGACCTATATTCGCCGGTGAAGGCCGCCGCCCTATCTCATGCGCAGAGACCGCATCACCTGAAGCGCGCCGGTCATGGCCTTCGCGAACGTCTTCTGATCGAGAGGACCGGCCGGTGCGATCGGGTGGAGGCGCTGCTGCGCGATCGTGTGCGAGTGCATGAATTGGAAGAGGCCCTCGGGTCCGTGCCGGTGGCCCATGCCTGAGGCCTTGACTCCGCCGGCCGGAGCGTCGATGGACCCCCAGCTGGCCGGGTAGACCTCATTGACATTGACCATGCCGGCCTCGACCAGCCGCGCGATCTCACGCCCATGGGAACGAGAGTATACAGACGCCGAGAGTCCGTAGTCGCTGTCATTGGCCGCAGCGATAGCCGCGGCGTCCGACGGTACCGAATAGACGGAGACGACGGGACCGAAGGTCTCCTCGCGATGCAGCTCGGCCGCCGCGGGAACATCCGTGAGCACGGTCGGGGCGTAGAAGTAGGGGCCGAGATCGGGCACCGGGTGTCCGCCGGCGAGCACCGTGGCGCCCGCGCTGCGGGCCTGTTCGACATGCTTGGTGATCGTCTCGAGCTGCTTCGGCCCTGCCAGGGTGCCCATGTCCGGGCCGTACTCGAACTCCGCGCTGAGACGGTGGGCGCGGGCCGCCTCGGCGAAATGGGCGCAGAAGGTCTCATAGAGGTCTTCGTGGACGTAGATGCGCTCGATCGAGATGCACAGCTGCCCGGCCGAGGAGAACGATCCGCGCACGGCGCCCTCGACGGCCTTCTCCAGATCCGCATCGGCGGCCACGATCAGCGGATTCTTGCCCCCGAGCTCGAGCGTGGCCGGGAGCAGACGCTGCCCCGCCTCGGCGGCGATCGACCGTCCCGCGGCCGTCGACCCGGTGAACGAGATTCCGTCGGCACCGGCCATGAGTGCAGGTCCGACCTCGGAGGACGGGCCGGGCACGAGCTGCCACACCTCGGCGGGCAGACCCGCGGCGATGGCCAGCCTGCGCATGAACACCGAGGTCAGCGTCGTCGTCGAATCGGGTTTGTGGACGACGGCGTTGCCGGCGGTCAGGGCCGCGAACAGGTCGGTCGCACCCAAGGTCAGCGGGTAGTTCCACGGTGTGATGAACCCGATCACGCCCAGCGGGGTGCGCGTGACCTCGGTGCGGGTGAGCACGGGGATCGCCCCGCGGCGACGTTCGGGACGCAGATACCGGGCGGCCATCACCCCGTAGTGGCGGAGCACATTGAAGGTATCGAGGATCTCGTCATAGGCGTGGATGCGGGCCTTGCCGGTCTCGTACTGGATGATGTCGAGGAGCAGATCCTCATTCCGGACCAGAGCGGCATGCAGTCGAGTGAGCACCTTCGCCCGGTGCTGAACCGACTGGGCGGCCCATGCTTCGCCTGCGATGCGGGCCGTGGCGTAGGCGGCCTCGATGTCGTCGGGAGTGTTCCGGGCGAACCGGTCGACCTCCTGGCCGGTGAACGGTTCGACGCCGCGCATCACCTCGCCCGAACCGGAGGCATCGGCATACGGATCGGTGTCGAGGAAGTCCCGCAGTGCCGCGGTGACATGCGCGGACGCGGTCTGCGCGGTGCCTGCTTCGGAGGTGCGGGCGCTGGTCTCTGTTCTCATCGGCTTCCTAACCATGTGACGTAGGTCATCGCAGGCTAGACTACCGAATATGGTTTCGAGTGGACTCCGGCGTGCGCTGAAAGGGACCTGTGCACCCACCGCCGTCGTCGATCTCGACGCCTTCGACGAGAACCTCGATGCCCTGGCTCAGCGCGCTCGCGGACTGCCGATCCGGCTGGCCACGAAGTCCCTGCGTGTGCCCGCGGCCATCGACCGAGCGCTCGCCCATCCCGCCTATTCCGGCGTGCTCGCCTTCTCCGTTCCCGAGGCGCTGTCCCTCCATGCCCGCGGTGTCCGCGACATCGTCATCGGCTATCCCAGCCTCGACCGGCCGGCCCTGACCCGGATGGTCGCCGAGGCGGGAGCGCGGTCGAACATCACCGTGATGATCGACTCCGTGGACCACCTCGACATCATCGACGACGTCCGCAGATCCCTCGCCGAGGCGGGCGCCGCCTCGGTGCGGGTGTGCATCGACGTCGACTCCTCCTTTCGCCCGGCCGAATCCTGGTTGGGCGACCGCGTCCATATCGGGGCCAGGCGCTCACCGATTCGGGATGGGCGAGCGGCCGTCGCGCTCGCCCGCCAGGTCGCGGCCCGGCCCGGGTTCGACCTCGTCGGGATGATGTTCTACGAGGGGCAGATCGCTGGCACCGCCGACGCCGGACGAACAGCTCGGCAGGCGATCGTGCGGCTCATGCAGAGAGCCTCGATCGCCGAACTCGCCGAACGACGAGCCGCCGTCATCGCCGCCGTCAGAGAGGTCGCCGACCTCGAATTCGTCAACGGCGGGGGAACCGGCTCGTTCGAATCCAGCTCCGTCGAAGGCACTCTGACCGAACTCGCCGCCGGATCCGGCCTCTTCTCCCCGGGACTCTTCGACGGCTATACGCACTTCCGGCACCGGCCCGCCGCATACTTCGTCACTCCCGTCGTGCGCAGGCCCGGGCCCGGCTGGGTGACGGTCTTCAAGGGCGGATTCATCGCCTCGGGAGTCCCCGGCCCCGACCGTCTGCCGACGATCGCCTGGCCGCCGGGCCTCGAATACTCCGGCCTCGAGGGGCCCGGAGAGGTGCAGACGCCACTGACCGGGCCCGGCACGGACTCGCTGCGCATCGGCGACCTCGTGTGGTTCCGGCACGCGAAGGCCGGTGAGCTGGCCGAACATTTCAACGACTTCCAGATCGTGTCTCAGGGCCGCATCCGCGATGCCTGGACAACCTATCGAGGAGAGGGGCTCGTGCTGTGAGAGACGTGCAGCCGCGACGAGGCGACCGGTCCGGTCGGCAGAGATTCCGGAACTGGGCCGGTCACGTCCATGCACATCCGCACACATTCTCACGTCCCACCTCGACGGAGGAGCTATCGGGCATCGTCACGGCCGCTGCGGCGGCGGGGGACCGTCTGCGGGTCGTCGGGGCCGGGCATTCGTTCACCCCGGTTGCCGCCGGCGACGATGTCATGGTCAACCTCGACGGACTCTCCGGCATCATCGCCGTCGACGAGGAGCGCAAGCGGGTGCGCTTCGCCGCCGGCACCCGGCTGCGGGACATTCCCGCCCTGCTCGCACCCTACGGTCTGGCCCTGGAGAATCAGGGCGACGTCAATCCGCAGGCCCTGGCGGGCGCGATCTCGACGAGCACGCACGGCACCGGAATCGGCTTCACCGGGTTCGCCGGGACCGTCACCGGGCTGAGCCTGATGGGCCCCGACGGGCAGGTGCGGGAGCTGTCGGCGGAGTCGGAACCGGAGGTCTTCGACCTTGCACGGGTCAGCCTCGGCGTTCTCGGTATTATCACCGAAGTCGAACTCCAGTGCGTGCCGGCCTTCGACCTCATCGCCGAGGAGAAGGTCGCCGGATTCGACGAGCTCCTCGACGGGCTGACCGAGAGGATGCGCGGGGCCGACCATTTCGAGTTCTACTGGTTCCCGCACACCGATTCGGTGCTGACGAAGACGAACACCCGGGTGGAACCGGGGCAGGCCGGGCCGGGCCACCTCGCCGAGGCGGGGGTGCGCAACCGGTGGCTCAACCTCCTCGACAAAGAGGTGGTGGAGAACGGAGCGCTCCGGTTGGCCGTCGAGCTCGGGGCGAAGGTCCCGGGCGTGGTGCCCTCGATCAATCGCGTCGCCCAGTCCGTCGTGGCAGACCGGACGTACCGGGCACCGGGCCACGATGTGTTCGTCACCCCACGGCGGGTGCGGTTCAACGAGATGGAGTACGCCCTGCCCTTCGACTCCGGACCCGAGGCGATCCGGGAGATCCGAGGCGCCATCGAGGCCAAGGGGTGGGCGATCTCATTCCCCCTCGAGGTCAGGTGCGCCGCCGCCGATGATGTGCCGCTGTCGACGGCGACGGGACGGGAGACGATGTACATCGCCGTCCACCGCTTCATCAAGGAGGACTTCGCCGAGTACTTTCGCGTCGTCGAAGAGATCGTCTGCCGGCACGGTGGCCGACCGCACTGGGGCAAGATCCACACCCGCACGGCCGCCGACCTGAACGAGTTCTATCCGCGATTCGCGGACTTCTGCGAGCTGCGGGCCCGTCTGGATCCGGCGGCCATGTTCGGCAACCGCTTCACCGACTCGCTGTTCGGTCTCAGCCGCAGCTGAGGGCGCAGCGTCAGTCGAGAAGTGGTCGCAAACGGATAATTCTGGGCGCGGAAAGTCTCCGATGGTGACCTATTCTTCGGCTGCTCTCATCTCGAGCCAGTCGAGGATCTCCGGCCAGGCGTCTGCGGCGACGGATCGGCGCATGAGACCGTGATGGCCGATGCTCGTCGCGTCGAGTTCTGTCGGGTCGACAGTGCGACGGGTCACCGGGGCCAGTCGCAGGCGGTCGGTGAGCGCATCGATGAAGGCATCTGTCGCCCACGGATCGTCGGAGGTGCCGACGGCGAGAACAGGTGTGCGCAGTCGGGCGGCGCGTGCCTCGGCGTCGAAACTCGGGTCATCGAAGAAGAAGTGGGGACGGCGCAGCCAGTCCGTCCACTCGTAGAGGGCGGCGGCGGGGATGTCCTCGCCGAGTCCGACTCGGCTGGCGGGCATATACCCGCACACTCGTGTGGCCACCCTGCCGAAGACTCCGAGGCCGACTTCCACTCGCCAGCGCTCGCTGCGGGGCGCGATGCTGCGGGCCGCCACCATCGCTGTGGCGATTGTGACGATTCCGCACAGCCGCTGACCGCCGCTGCCCAGGAGCAGGGCGTGCCCGCCGAGGCTGTGGCCCAACGCCGTATGCGGCAGATCAGGGAACCTCTCCTCCGCCCAGGCGCCCGCGGCCGCCACATCCTCGCAGATCCAGTCGCGCATGCGGATGTGCCGATGGGTGCGAGCCGCCCTCCGGTCACCGACACCGCGGAAGCCGTAGGTGACCACGGCGAACCCACGGGCAGCCGCCGCCTCGGCGAAGGAGAAGTAGAAGCGTTCGGGAGTCGCGGTGGCCGGGTGGATCGTCAGCACCGCGTGCGGGTCGGCTGCGGGGAGGAAGAGATGTCCTACGAGATCGCTGGAACCGGACCGGCTCGACACCGGGATGCGCACGTCCTGCTTGAGAAGTGAGTCCATATCTTTCAGGGTAATCACCACTGCCCCAATATGCTACCAGTCAGTAATATAATTCCGGTTGGCGTCGACTGCCGACATGTGCGGCGCAATCACTGCCGACATCCTCGGCGGTATCCCATGTCCGAACGTGCTGGTACGCTCGGGGAATGACAGCGTCGGATCGGAATCATCCCGCATCACACGCCCACGCAGGCAGTCGAGAGCGGGAGAGAGGCCGGCGCAGGTCGATGTTCGTCGCCGCCTTCGGCACCGTCGTCGAATGGTACGACTTCTCGATCTTCTTCTATGTCGCCACGACCCTGACCAAGGAATTCTTCGGCGACCAGACGGATTCGCTGCTGCTGACCCTCGGAGTCGGTGCGGCGGGATTCCTCTTCCGGCCCTTGGGCGCGATGGTCTTCGGTCACCTCGGTGATCGGATCGGACGTCGTTCGACGCTCATCATCTCCGCGGTCCTCATGGCGATCTCCATGCTCGGGATCGCGGTGATCCCGAACTACGACACGATCGGCATCTGGGCCGGCGTCCTCATGGTCGCCCTGCGCTGCCTGTCCGGATTCTCCGTCGGTGCCGAGTACACCGGCATCATGGTCTTCCTCATGGAATCGGCGGGACCGGGAAAGCGCGGATTGGCTGCCAGCTGGGCCGCGGCCAACAGCGAGGTCGGCGCGCTTCTGGCCGTGGGATCCGGTGCCCTGCTGGCGAATACGCTCTCTCCCGAGGCGATGGATTCCTGGGGCTGGCGGCTGCTGTTCGTCCTCGGCGCCGTGCTTGCCATCATCATGGTTCCGCTTCGATCGATGATGGAGGAGACCGAGACCTTCAAACGGCTGCAGCAGGCGGAGAAGGACAACAAAGGCAAGAAGGACGTCGGTCTCGAACGCTCCCCGCTCATCACCGCGATCCTCGAGCAGCCGCGGGCGATCCTCGTCGCCTTCCTCATCTCGTCGATCGGCTCGGTCAGCTACTTCCTCAACATCACCTATGTGCCCACCTACATCGAAGAGGTGGCGAAGGTCCCGAACTCCGGTTCCCTGGCACTGGGCACGGTTGCGGCTGTCGTCGCCATCGTCGTCACCCCGTTCTTCGGCCTCGCCTCGGACAAGTTCGGGCGCAAACCTGCCCTGGCGGCACTCATGGTCGTCTTCGTCTTCACCACGATTCCCGCGTATGTGCTGCTGTCCAATCAGTCCGCAGGCATCGCGATCGCAGGATCGGCGTTCCTCGCGATCCCGGCGGCCGGATGGAGCGCGGTGGCGGCCGCCATGGTCCCCGAGCAGTTCACCGGCACGAGCCGCTTCTCCGGTATGGCGATCGGCTACAACGTCGCCACCGTCCTGTTCGGCGGGCTCTCACCGCTCATCGCCACGGCACTCATGTCGTCGACGGGCATCACGCTGGCGCCGGCGATCTACGCCACCGTCGTCATCATCGTCGCCGGAGTCCCGACCCTCATCCTCGCCCGCAGCATGGGCAAGAAGACCCTCGCCGAGGTGGACGCGGACAGGCATCTCGTGCCCGCTTGAGGACGTGGCCGGGGTGGCTGTTCGGGGGCTGCGGCGAATCGGTGACAGACGTTGCCGTTCTGCCACACGCTGCGCACATCTCGGCCGTGGCGAGCTCATAGGTTGGTTTCAGAACACGCATTCGGGCGACCTGCTTCCGAGTGCGAGAGACCGATCAAGGAGTCATCATGAAACGCATGAAGCGCGCCACCTTCACCTCGGCGGCCCTGCTCAGCTGCACCCTCGCCTTCTCGGGCTGCTCGCTCATCAGCCAGGCCGTCCAGCCCGAGCAGGGCCAGACCGGCCAGCAGTCGAACGCCGACGGTCAGGACCAGAATGGTCAGGACCAGAACGGTCAGGACCAGAACGGCGGTCAGGACCAGGGCAGCCAGGATCAGAATGGGCAGGAGCCGAGTGCTGACCAGAACGGTCAGGGCCAGACCGGCGGTCAGGACTCGAGTTCGGACCAGTCAGCCTCGAACTCCTCGTCATCGTCGACCTCGTCCGCCGACGGGTCCACCGGTTCGGATTCGGGGTCGTCGTCCGGGAGTCAGGGCCAGGTCAGCATCGGTGAAAGCTTCGAGGACCCGGAGATGCAGGACAAGGTCGAGGTGCTCTCGGCGGTGCGGAACTTCGATTCGTCCAGGAGAGCCTCGGCGATCGAGCTCGGGGGCGAAGTCGTCCTCCTCGAAGTCAAGATCACCCCGGGACAGAAATACAGCGGACTCATCCAGTCGGGAGCGTTCAAGATCTCCGCAGGAGGAGGTGCGGACTTCCGCTACGACCAGACCGACGGCCTCGAAGCCGAGATGCGAGCCGCCGGATTCGAGCCCTTCGAAGATGTGTCGCGCCGCGACGGCGGAACACATCAGGGCTGGCTCGCCTATGTTCCGAAAGAGAAGCAGGACACTTACACGATCCGCTACGAACGCGGCGCCGGCAAGGTGATGGGAACCGACGAGAAGGTCCCCGAGTTCACGACGACCTTCGACATCCCCGCCGGCTGAGCCTGCCGTCTGAGCATCGAGGCCGGTCTCGCGAATTCGCAAGACCGGCCTCGACGAGTCGTCAGCGTCGGGGATCAGCGCTCGCTGACGGCCTTCCAGTCCGCGACCTCGGACTCAGCGAGCTGAGCCGCGACACCGGTGTAGGTGGCAGGCGTCAGTGCCTTGAGCAGTTCGGCGCGCTCCTCGGGCAGCCCGAGACCGTCGACGAACGTCTGCAGATCGGCCTGGTCGATGCGCTTGCCGCGAGTGAGTTCCTTGAGCGTTTCGTACGGGTTGTCCATTCCCGGCACGCCCTGCAGCCCGGCGGCACGCATGACCGACTGGACGGCTTCACCGAGGACTTCCCAGTTGCCGTCGAGGTCGGCGGCCAGCGCCTCCTCGTTGATGGCGAGGGCTCCGAGGCCCTTGACCAAGTTGTTGAGCGCGAGAACCGAGTGACCGAATGCGACACCGATGTTGCGCTGTGAGGTCGAGTCGGTGAGGTCGCGCTGCATCCGCGAGGTGACCAGCGTCGAGCCCAGGGAATCGAGAAGAGCACAGGAGAGTTCGAGGTTGGCTTCGGCGTTCTCGAACCGGATCGGGTTGACCTTGTGCGGCATCGTCGACGAACCGGTCGCACCGGCGACGGGGATCTGCTTGAAGTAGTTCATCGAGATGTAGGTCCACATGTCGGTGGCCAGGTTGTGTGCGATCCGATTGAACCGAGCGAGATCGGCGAACAGTTCGGCGTTCCAGTCGTGGGACTCGATCTGAGTGGTCAGAGGGTTGAAGGTCAGCCCGAGACGGTCTTCGACGAAGGTGCGGGCGATCTGCGGCCAGTCGGCTCCCGGCACGGCCGCCAGATGCGCCGAATAGGTGCCCGTGGCGCCGTTGATCTTGCCGAGGAACTCCGTAGCGGCGATGCGTTCGTACTGGCGGCGGAGGCGGTGGACGAAGACCGCGAGTTCCTTGCCCATCGTCGTCGGGGTGGCCGGCTGACCATGGGTGTGGGCGAGCATCGGAACCTCGGCGAGCTGACCGGCGGACTCGGCGAGAGCGTCGATGAGGGCCTTGGCCCGCGGCAGCCACACCTGTTCGGTGGCACCCTTGATGCCGAGCGCCCAGGAGAGGTTGTTGATGTCCTCGGACGTGCAGCAGAAGTGGACGAGCTCGCCGAGATCCTCGGCGCCGATCGTCACTAGGGCTTCTTTGATTGTGTATTCGACAGCCTTGACGTCATGGACGGTGACGGCTTCATGAGCGGCCAGTGTGGCGATGGTGTCGGCGTCGAAATCGGCGGCGAAGGCGCGCAGTCCGTCGACCTCGTCGGGGGTGAGGGTGCGTACACCCTCGATCACCGAGTTCTGTGCGAGGTGGATGAACCATTCGATCTCCACCGTGATGCGATTGCGGTTGAGAGCCGCCTCGGAGAGGTGATCGACGAGGTCAGCGGTGTCTTTGCGATAGCGACCATCAAGCGGTCCGAGAGCGATGGCGGGCGAGATTTCGGCAAGGGAAACAGTCGGCATGCCCTCATTTTCTCATGAGCGGCGAATCGGGCCGGCACGCGTCCGGGTCTACCGGCCGGTAGGCGCGGGAGAAGGGCCGGACTCGAGCGTCGTCCCCTGTGGATTCCGTGATGACTTCGACATCACGGCCCTGTGGACGCTCGAGCCTCGTCCCCAGCCTCGAAATCGAGGCTTCCTCTCCCGCGCTGCGGCCTCCTACGGTCGAGGGATTCGGGCACGGATGCCGGACAGACCGGTGGGAGGACTGAGGCATGATCACGGATGAGCTGGAGCGCAATCGCGAGCAGTGGAGACGGCGAGCGGAGGTGCTGCACTCCCTGGCGCAGAGCTGCCGCCGAATCGACGGATGGGATTCCCCAGCAGGAAAGCTGTTCGATGATCGGGTGGCCTCATGCGCGGAATCGATCGACCGGTTGGGTGAGCGGGCGGAGAAGCTCGCCGAGGCGTACGACCTCCACCTGCAGGTCGTGTCGGCAGGCGGGCGGATCCAACTGTGAACGCCCGCCCCGCCGCACGTGAGACAGCAGGGATCGACAGTTGGATCGTCGTCGACCTCGACCGGATCACCCGGCTGCCCGAACGGCTGCGTCGGCTCTGGCCGCCCGACCTGCTCCCTCGCCGAGTCGAACGGGACTGTCCTTCCGCCTCGGCGGAGGTGGGGCAGGGCAGCACTGCCCCGGAATCCACAGACCCGGGCGGTGCAGATCCGGGGAGGGCCGGCGCGGGTGAGAGGTCTGGCGCCGCGGCCTCGGAGATCGGCGGCGTCGGTGGGGGTGGAGGCGCGACACGGGATCTCGATGTGCTCACCGCCTGGCTGCGAGGATTCGCCTCCGAGCTCAACCGGGTGAGCACGCGCCTCAGCGTTGTCGTGTCCTCGGGAACCGAAACCGTTCACCTGGCGCTGTGCCTCGGTTCGGGTATCGGGCACGCGATCCTGGCACTGCAGGGGGAGGGACTTGAGGACTTCGCACAGCACCAGCTGCTGCGCCGGATCGAACCGGGACGGATCGGGCACGTCGTCGAGGACCTCGCCGAGCTCGTCGAACAGGATTGCGTGCTCACGCTCAGCTGGGCGT
This sequence comes from Brevibacterium linens ATCC 9172, assembly GCF_900169165.1. Classification (GTDB taxonomy): domain Bacteria; phylum Actinomycetota; class Actinomycetes; order Actinomycetales; family Brevibacteriaceae; genus Brevibacterium; species Brevibacterium linens. The sequence continues at coordinate 116,423 of NZ_FXYY01000006.1, read as the reverse complement.
GCGGAGGGGGAGCCACGGGGCTGGAGTTCCTCCGCCGAAAGGGCGGCGTGTGGTTCCGGCCGGTCATCGAGCGCGACGGCGATTCCGTCACCGTCGATGACGACGTCGCTGCGGGAGATGCGGCGGTGCGGACGCTGCTGAGCGCCGTGCTCACCCGGACACTGACGGCAGGGGCGTAGAAGGGCACGCAATGATCGATTCGACGACGCGCGGCGGTGGGCGGATCACCGTCGACGAACGCGCCGATGGCAGCGGAGACGCACTGCAGACCGTCATCACCGACATCGGCGATCTGTCCGTCGACGCAGCTGTCGGAGACTTCGATCTCGCGACCCTGCTCACCCAGGTCCCGGCCCCTGTGACAGCGCTCAACCTCGATGCCTGCCGGATCCGATTCCACAGCCAGCTGACCGCCTCGGTGCTCGAGCTCGAGGCGACCCTGCTCGCCGTTCGGTCCGCAGCCTTCGCCTACCGTCAGGCGGAGAAGGGCCTCAGCGAGGTCTTCGGCGGACTGCTCGACGCTCTCGGCTACGCAACCGGACGGGTCCTCGCCCTCAGCCTGCCCGTCATCATCCCCGTCGCACTCGTGGTCGGGGCTCAGGTCGTTGCGGTCACGAAGATCCTCGACGTGACCGGACTCGACGACGTCATCACCAAACAGTTCGGAATCGACCTGGGCAAGACGAAGGCGAAAGCGAAGGAAGCGCTGATCACGTTCGTGTTCGAACAGTCGGATGTCACGGGAGCCGTCATCGAGCACGTGCTTCCGGGCTTCATCGTCGGATTCCTCGGGCTGCCTCCGTTCGTCCTCGATTCCGAAGGCGACCACGCGTTCTGGCCGCACGATTCGACGTCGATGACGATCTGGGTCCTGGCCGGTGCGAATGCATTCGGACTGCTGCTGCCCTCCGATGTCGAGGTATGGAGGGCGAAAGGACTGACGCCGCCGCACAAAGAGCCGCCACGTGACGTCGACGACCTCTTCCTCCGCGAAGCGAACTGCCACCGCGGAGCCGATTCCGGACAGGTCCGCATCGAGGAGATCGTCGGACCCGACGGGACGACCCGCTATATCGTCTACGTGCCGGCCACCACGGATTGGTCGCCGAAGCCGGGAGACAATACGACCGACCTGACGACGAACGTGCAGGGGATGGCCGGCAACGACACCGTGATGCGCGAAATGGTGCGCCAGGCGATCGCCGACGCCGGTATCGGGCACGACGCCGAGGTCATGCTCGTCGGCTATTCGCAGGGAGGGATCACCGCAGGTTCTCTGGCTGCGGACCCGGCCTTTCTCGACGATGTCAACGTCACGGCACTGATGACGGTGGGCGCTCCGGTCTCCGACTTCGCCATCGATGAGGGAATCGACGTACTCTCGATCGAACACGAACAGGACCTCGTGCCCGATCTCGACGGCAACGAGAACCCGGCGACGAAGAACTGGTCGACGGTCACCGTCGACTATGATCCCGACGAACTGCGCAGAGTCCCCGAGCTCGCGGACAAGACCGATGCCGAACTCGACGAGATGTTCGCCTCGGCCGGGGCGGCGCACTCCTCCGTCGCCTACGCTGCCTCCATCGGGCTTCTGCGCAGAGCCGGGACTCCCGCCTTCGACCGCTTCACCTCGAAGAACTCGGGCTTCTTCACCGGGGACCTCGCCAAGACGCGCGACTACCAGGGAAAGCGAAAGCGACACTGACCTCGGTCGGACGGGTGCGGCACTCGGCATCGACACGATGGGCCGCCTCGGTGCGGGAACGGGCCTGACCGAACCTGAAACCGACTGCGTGCCGGAGGGCCGCCTCGGTGCGCGAACGGACCTGACGAAACCTGTGCTCGGCATCGACACGAAGGGCCGCCTCGGTGCTCGGATGTGCATTGGTCGGACGATGGAGCATCTCTGCCGAGATCGACAATTGTCCACTCAGCGCTTTGGAACTCGGCCACATGTGTCGAGCTCGGGTCATAGTCTGTTTCTGACCTGCACTTTTGATACTCGAACCGCATGGGGAGAGTGGCAAGCAGTGAGTGGATTCGGTATTGTGATACCACCTGTGAATCAGATCACTCGAGGGCGAGTTCTCACATCCGAGGGCCCGCCCGACGGACACGGTCCACCACTGGTCACCTCCGGTGAAGATGGACCTCGAACAAAGGAGAACTGAAATGACCTCCAACATTTCAGTGGGAACCGGTGCTGCCCACAGTCAGTCCTCGGAGCCCAGAATGATCCAGATGCTCACCGAAGACGGAAATCGCGTCGAATCCGGTGAGTACGACGCCTTCGCCGCAGAACTCACCGATGAGGATCTGCGCGGCTTCTACCGGGATATGGTCCTGGTTCGCCGCATCGATGCCGAAGGAGCTGCCCTGCAGCGTCAGGGACAGTTGGGCCTGTGGGCGCCTCTGTTCGGACAGGAAGCGGCCCAGATCGGCATGGGACGAGCCGCTCGCCCCCAAGACTTCGTCTTCCCCACCTACCGCGAACACGGCCTCGCCTACACCCGCGGCGTCGAACCCGAAACCCTGCTGTCGATCTTCCGCGGTCAGAACCACGGCGGCTGGGATCCCCAGGAGCACCGCTTCCACACCTACACCATCGTCATCGGCTCGCAGGCCCTGCACGCCACCGGCTACGCCATGGGCATCACCATGGACGGCGACGTCGGCACCGGCGACATCGAACGCGACACTGTCTCCATCGCCTGCTTCGGCGACGGTGCGACCTCACAGGGCGATGTCTCCGAGGCGCTGACCTTCGCCGGAGCCTTCCACGCTCCGGTCCTGTTCTTCTGCCAGAACAACCAGTGGGCCATCTCCGAACCGACTCACGTCCAGTCCGCAGCTCCGCTGTCGACCCGCGGCGAAGGATTCGGAGTCCCCGGCATCCGCGTCGACGGCAACGACATCATCGCGATGTACTCCGTCGCCCGCGCCAGCCTCGATTCCGTGCGCGCCGGCCACGGTCCGATGCTCATCGAAGCCTTCACCTACCGTCGCGGTGCCCACACCACGGCCGATGATCCGACGAAGTACCGTGACAAGGCCGAAGAGGAGATCTGGGAGGACCGCGACCCGATCACCCGCCTCAAGGCGTATCTGGACAAGCACACCGAGACCAGCGACGAGTTCTTCGCCGAGGTGGACGCCGAGGCCGACACCCTGGCCGCCCGCATCCGCCACAACTGCATGACCATGGAGAACCCCGACGGCGTCGAGATGTTCGCGCACGTCACTGCGGAACCCCACTCCCTCGTCGACGAGGAACGTGCCGAATTCCTGGCATACCAGGCCTCGTTCGCCGATGCGGGTGAGGCCTGATGGAGAAACTTCCCCTCTCGAAGGCGATCACCGCCGGAATGCGCAAGGCCATGGAGGACGACCCGAAGGTCGTCCTCATCGGTGAGGACATCGGCAAACTCGGCGGCGTCTTCCGCGTCACCGAAGGTCTGCAGAAGGACTTCGGCCCGCAGCGCGTCATCGATGCCCCGCTGGCCGAGTCCGGCATCGTCGGCACCTCGATCGGCATGGCCATCCGCGGCTACCGTCCCGTCATCGAGATCCAGTTCGACGCATTCATCTTCCCGGCTTACGACCAGATCGTGACCCAGGTGGCGAAGCTGTACAACCGCACCCTGGGCAAGGAGAACATCCCCCTGGTCATCCGCGTGCCCTACGGCGGCGGCATCGGTTCACCCGAGCACCATTCGGAGAGCCCCGAGGCCGTGTTCGCCCACCACGCGGGACTGCGGCTCGTATCCCCGGCGAACGCTCATGACGCGTACTGGATGATCCAGGATGCGATCAAGAGCGAAGATCCGGTGATGTTCTTCGAACCCAAGCGTCGCTACTGGATGCGCGGAGACGTCGACACCTCCGCTCGCGGCGAGCTGGGCATGCACGACGCCCGGGTCGTGTCCGAAGGCACCGATGTCACCCTCGTCGCCTACGGGCCGTTGGTCCCGACGGCGCAGGACGTGGTCACTGCGGCCGCCGAGGAGGGCAAGAGCGTCGAACTCATCGACCTGCGCAGCCTCAACCCGATCGACTTCACCGCGATCGAGAAGTCCGTGACGAAGACCGGCCGACTGGTCGTCGCCCACGAGGCTCCGACCTTCTTGGGGTTGGGTTCGGAGATCGCCGCGCGCATCACCGAACGCTGCTTCTTCAACCTCGAAGCCCCGGTCATCCGGGTCGGCGGCTACCACACCCCGTACCCCGGTTCGCGAATGGAAGAGCACTACCTGCCCGACCTCGATCGCATCTTCGATGGTGTCGATCGGGCCCTGTCCTACTGATTTCGAGGAGAGTCAAGAATGTCATTCGAATTTCCTCTTCCCGACGTCGGTGAGGGCCTGACCGAGGCCGACATCGTCGCGTGGAAGGTCGCCCCCGGCGACACCGTCACCGTCAACCAGATCCTCGTCGAGATCGAGACCGCGAAGTCGCTCGTCGAGCTGCCCAGCCCGCACGCGGGCACCGTCGGTGCCCTCCTGGTCGAGGAGGGCCAGACCATCGAGGTCGGCACCCCGATCATCCGCTTCGGCGGAGATGACTCCGGCGCCGAGGCGGCCCCCGCCTCCGCCGGTGCGCCGGCTTCCGGTTCGGCCGAGGAATCGGCCGATGCCTCCGGCGATGCCGACGGTGGAGCCACCCTCGTCGGGTACGGGGCGAGGGAGACGTCGTCGAAGCGTCGTCCGCGCAAGGGCGCTCCCGTCCCAGCCTCTGCGGCTGGCGCTGCTCCCGCAGCGTCGGCTGCGGAGGGGACGGCCGCGGAGGGGGCGGCGCCAGCGGCGTCGGCTCCTGCAGCGGCTCCCGCTGCTCAAGCACAGCCCGCATCGGCACCTGCCTCACCCGGCAAACCGCTGGCGAAGCCGCCCGTGCGGAAGCTTGCGAAGGATCTCGGCGTCGACCTGTCCCAGGTGACCCCGACCGGTCCCCGCGGCGACGTCACGCGCGATGATGTGCACGCCGCCGCCAACAGGACGGCCGCACCGACCGCAGGTGCGACGGCACCGGCGGCCGCCTCGGCGAGTGATCAGGCAGCGCTCGAAGAGCGGATCCCGTTCAAGGGCGTGACGAAGATGATGGCCAAGGCCATGGTCGATTCGGCATTCACCATGCCGCACGTCACCGAGTTCCTCGACGTCGACGTCACCGAGACGATGGCGATGGTCCGCCGGCTCAAGTCGACGAAGTTCCTCGGCGAGGATGTGAAGGTCTCTCCGCTGCTCATCGTCGCCAAGGCAGTGGCGTGGGCCGTGGGACGCAATCCGCGGATCAACTCGTGCCTCGAAGGCGACGAGATCGTCGTGAAGAAGTACGTCAACCTCGGCATCGCGGCCGCCACCCCGCGCGGACTCATCGTGCCGAACATCAAGAACGCGCAGGCCATGGGTCTGGGCGAACTGGCGCAGGGAATTCAGGATCTCACCGCTCTGGCGCGGTCGGGCAAGACACCGCCGGCCGATCAGGCCGGGGGTACGATCACGATCACGAATGTGGGCGTCTTCGGAGTCGACGCCGGTACGCCGATCATCAATCCGGGCGAGGCCGCGATCCTCGCTTTCGGGCAGGTGCGGAAGAAGCCGTGGGTGGTGGGCGACGAGATCGTTCCGCGTGAGATCACCACGCTGTCGGTCAGCGCCGATCACCGTGTCGTCGACGGCGAGATCATCTCGAAGTTCCTCGCCGATGTCGGCCGGGGTCTGGAGGACCCGACCCTGATGTTGGCCTGAAGCCTCACCCTGGTGTCGGCTGTTCGTCGGCGCAAGGGCGTGAACGTGACGAGAACGCCCCGGTTTCGCACAGTGCGAGGCCGGGGCGTTCTTTCTGTCCCTAGTGCCGGCCGCAGCCCAGTCTGAGGCAGATAGCCCAGCTTCAAATCTGTGCTATCTGCCTCAGACTGGGCTGCGAGCAATTGGCAGAACGGTGACGATCGCCCTGCGCATTGGCGGAGCCGATCTGCATAAGCAGGGGCCAAGCCGACTGGCGGGTCTATCCGTCGAGGTAGGCGCTGTTGTCCTTGGGGCTGCCGTCCTTGACGAGACGCTTGGCGATGCAGTGGTTGCGGTCAAGACCCCACGAACGGCACTGGTCGAGCGCCTGTTCCGGGTCGCCGTAGCCGGTGTCGACGACCGTGACCCAGTAGCTGCCGTCCTTGTACGAGGCCCAGTCGCCGCTGTGGATGAGGATCGCGCCCGGATACTTGATCTTATTGGCTTCGTACTCGTTGAGGATGTCCTGCGCCGACCATGTCTTGCCGTCGGCCTTGAGGCCGACGTTCTTCGCACTCACCTGGGTCACCCACTGACCTTCGAGGTCAGCGGCCTTCTTCGTGCCTTGAACCGTATAGGCGTCGAGCTGCTGTTCGGGGTTCTTCGTCGGTTGGACCAGATCGTCGGACGGGCTGGGTGACGGGCTCTCCGGCTCACTTGATCCGACATCGACGGGGACGGTTCCCGACGAGGGAGCGAGCCACCGGATGCCGAAGAACCCCACCAGAGCCAGAATCATGAGGATGGCGATGATGACGACGGTGATCTTCAGACTGTTGCGTGAAGGCGAATCATTGTGGACGGTGGGCGGAAATTGCGGTGGAGCAGGAGTCTGGGAACCATTCCGTGCCGAGCCGCCGGAATCGTTGCCGCCACCGCCGGCAGACCACTGAACTTGCTGAGAATCCGCATTCTGATGAGGGCCGGCAGAGTGAGAATCATCGAAAGGTGAGTGCCCGGCCGGCGCGAAGACATTGCCGCTGCGAGCTTTCGAGATCGACTGTTCGCCCGTGTGCCGTTCGAGGTACTCGTAGTAGGTCGAGTTGTCGAAATGGGCAGACGAACGGTCCGCTCCATTCCCGTACGTCGGGTTCTGACCAGCGGATTCACCAGAACCCTTGTGCCAGTCGTCGCTCGTCGCCGGACGAATGCGCGGCCTCTGTGGAACGTCGCTCATCAGTCCTCCCGAATGCCAGATGTGGTGGCAATCATCTACTTACCTTGGCACGAGTCGAGCAGGCGTTCAACAGGATCGCCGACAGGACGCGTTGCCGACGAAAGCCTACTGCGGAAATCACCGAGTTGGCTTGACCCCAGCTGTGAAAGTCCCTCCGGGCATCGGTGGAGGCTGCAGAGGCCACCTCGGAGCGGCTGAAGTCCGTGACGAAGACCCCACGGCAGAAGCCGAGATGAATTTGCCCTCCGACCCGCTGTCTCAGTAAGATTGATTTCTGTTGTGTCGTAGCAGGCAGGTCGCCGATCGATCTGCTAGGACACGCATGGTGCTCACCCACCGCTGCACTCCAGCTTCGGCCATCTCTCACAGGCTACGGCTTCAGCGCTGGTGAGACATCTCGCCCGAACGGGCAGACCTGTTTCGGCGTACACAATTTTCACGGTGACAGTCGAGAAAATTTGTTGATGTCTTCCGACATCGGCGCAAGCGAGCGGGGAGAACACTCACGTGCGATCCCGCAGGAGCTTGTTTCGAGAGTCGGTAACTTGTGAACTGGAGGAGAGACATGGCAGCAACCTGCCAGGTAACCGGGGCCGTCCCCGGTTTCGGACACAACGTGTCCCACTCGAAGCGCCGCACGAAGCGCCGCTTCAACCCGAACATTCAGAAAAAGCGCTACTACGTTCCGTCGCTGCGCCGCAACGTCACGCTGACCCTGTCCGCTAAGGGCATCAAGGTCATCGACGCTCGCGGAATCGACGCTGTGGTCAACGAACTCATCGCCAAGGGAGTGAAGCTCTGATGGCTAAGACACAGGATGTTCGTCCCATCATCAAGCTCAAGTCGACGGCCGGCACCGGGTACACCTACGTGACCCGCAAGAACCGCCGCAACACTCCGGACCGCATCGTGCTCAAGAAGTACGATCCCGTAGTCCGCAAGCACGTCGATTTCCGAGAGGAGCGCTGAGCGCACATGGCTAAGAAGTCAAAGATCGCAAAAGACAAGCAGCGTCGCGTCATCGTTGAACGCTATGCAGAGCGCCGCGCGACTCTCAAGCGTCAGCTGACCCACCCCGATTCCACCGACGAGCAGCGCGAAGAGGCACGCCTCGCCCTGCAGAAGCTTCCCCGCGATGCTTCGCCGGTTCGCGTTCGCAACCGTGACCAGGTCGACGGTCGTCCGCGTGGCTACCTCCGGAAGTTCGGACTCTCCCGAGTCCGTTTCCGCGAAATGGCTCACAACGGCGAGTTGCCCGGCGTTACCAAGTCAAGCTGGTAATCTCGAGGAAGTTCGTCATCGGAAAAACGGACCGGTGACCTACCGACTTGTCCTAAGGAGGACACTTTTATGGCTAAGAACCGCAGTGAGCTCGTTGCAGAAGTTGCCGAGAAGTCCGGCCTGACCCAGAAGCAGGTCTCGGACGTGCTCGATGGTGTCTTCGATGTCTTCTCCGATGTCGTGGCCAAGGGCGAAAAGCTCACCATCCCCGGCTGGCTCTCCGTTGAGCGCACCGAGCGTGCCGCTCGCAAGGGTCGCAACCCGCAGACCGGTGAAGAGATCCAGATCAAGGCCGGCTACTCCGTGAAGCTGTCCGCTGGTTCGAAGCTGAAGGGCGCCGCTGGCAGCCCGAACTGATCTACGCAGCAGCAGCAAATGGCCCGGATCGTCTGATCCGGGCCATTTGCTGTCTCAGAACGTCGGCGAACTGGAGGAATCGTCGTCCCCGACGACGGAACCCACCCTCGCCGAGGCGGCTCCCCGAGATCTCGACCACGAAGGGATCTCCCGGTTGGCAGTGCGGCGGCGCCGAACGATATCCTGGAGGCATGTCAGAAGGGTCGGTTCGCGCGCAGTGAGTTCATCAGGAATCGAGCCGATCACACGGTTCGTGCAACGTGCCACGGTCCCCATCGTCGTCTTCCTGGGACTCATCGCCGGTCTGGCCGCACTCTTCTTCACCGGAGCAGCCAACCCCACTCTGCTCAATGACCCCGGCTCCGTCGTCCGCTTCGGTCTTCCCGCAGCCAAATTCGTCTTCAACACTGCGATGTCGCTGACCATCGGTGCCCTCATGTTCGCCGTCCTCATCCTCCCGCGCACAGCCGGCGGTCGAGGTCGCCGACACAAGAGCCCGGACGACGACCTTCCTCTCGATCCCCTGTGGACGGGGGCGGTTCGGATCGCCGAATACTCGTCGGTCGTGTGGACGCTGTCCGCGGTCGCCGTGCTCGTCTTCTCATTCGTCGACACCGTCGGTGCCCAGGCGTACCTCGATTTCTCGAATCAGCTCGGCGTCTTCGTCACTCAGATCGCCTACGGGCAGCTGTGGGTGCTCATCGTCGTCCTCATCGCCGTCGCCTCGACTCTGTGCTTCGGCACTCGCTCCCATGTCGGCATCGCCGCTGCCGGAGTGCTCAGTCTCGCCGTGATCCTGCCCTTGGCCCTGATGGGCCACTCCTCAGAGGCCTCCGGTCACACTCAGGCCGTCAACAGCCTCGGCCTGCACATCCTCGGTGCGGTCCTCTGGCTCGGTGGGCTCTTCGTCATTGCGCTGCTGGGAACACGCCTGGCCACCTCGAAGCACCTCAAGCCGATAGTCGAACGGTATTCGACGATCGCACTCATCTCCTTCGGTCTCATCGTCTTCTCCGGAGTCGTCAACTCGCTCCTGCGCGTGAAAGGTTTCGACGACCTGATGACCCCCTACGGGCAGGTCATCCTCGCAAAGGCGTTCGCGACCGTGCTGCTCGGTCTGATCGGCTTCTGGCACCGTCAGTTCGTCATCTCGCGTTTGGGCTCTGCCGCCTCGGCGACGGTGGAATTCTGGCGTCTCATCACCGTCGAATTCATCCTCTTCGGAATCACGATGGGCATGGCCGTGGCCTTGGCCCGGTCGCAGCCGCCGGTGCCGCAGGAACCGGTGGGCGACCCCACCCCGGCCGAGATCCTCACCGGCGATCCGCTGCCGCCGAAGCCCGACCTGTCCCGCTACTTCAGCGAATGGTCGATGGATCCGCTGTGGATCGCGATCGCTGTGGGCTTCTCGATCGCCTACATCGTGGCGTTCATCAACCTCCGCCGCCGCGGCGACAGGTGGCCGGTGCTGCGCCTCGTCAGCTGGCTGGTGGGCATGGTCTTCCTCGTCTACGTCACCTCGGGCGGACCCCGCGTTTACGGCGAGGTGCAGTTCTCCGCGCACATGATCGAACACATGCTTCTGGTCATGGTCGTACCCCTGCCGCTCGTGCTCGGCGCACCGATCACCATGCTCATGCGCGGGACGAAGGCACGCACGGACGGGTCCGTCGGCCTGCGCGAATGGGTGCTCTGGCTCGTCCACACCCCGTATCTGCGCTTCTTCGCACACCCGATCGTGGCGAGCGTGAACTTCGCGGGTTCGCTGATCGTCTTCTACTATTCGGGAATCATGTACTACGCGCTCGATACGCATCTCGGGCACGAGCTGATGATCGCGCACTTCCTCGGCGCCGGGTACCTGTTCGCTCAGGCGCTCATCGGCATCGACCCGGGCGTCAAGCGCCCCGTCTTCCCGATGCGGCTCGTGATGCTGCTGGTGACGATGGCCTTCCACGCCTTCTTCGGCATCTCGATCATGAGCTCGAACGTGCTGATCGCCGGAGACTGGTTCGGCAACGTCGGCGCAGGCTGGGGCTATACGGCCATCGATGACCAGCAGCTCGGCGGTTCCATCGCGTGGGGCATCGGCGAGTTCCCGACCCTGTTCATCGCGATCATGGTCTGCGTCCAGTGGGCGAAGTCCTCGGACCGGGAAGCCAAGCGCATCGACCGCAGCGAAGATCGCACCGACGACGCCGAGCTGCGCGCCTACAATGCGATGCTCGCCTCGATGGCCGAGCGCGACGCAAAGGCACCTCCGCGCCGGCGGTGAGTTCGGGGCCTCTCTGGTCGGTCGGCGCGGGGACCACGGTGCGGTCGGGGCCGCCTCGGTGCGGTGACTCGTCGCGGGCGGGAGGCGGCTTGTCACGCAGAGCCGATCGTGCCGCAATGGGCCTTGCGGTCGGACTGCAGCAGCATCTGCCGGCTGCACATCAGTTGCACATCGGCTGTGCACGAATGTGCACCGGAAATTCTCGGATTACGGCCAGGTCGGTGCCAAAAACTCTGTAACGTGGCGCACACTGATCCTTGGATGAGAAATGTCCAAGCGCCCGAAACACTGGGCTGAAGTAGGGGGTCGCCGGCCGCGCCGATGCGGTCTGAGTGCCCCGGGCTGTCAGCCGATCGGCGCCAGAGCAAGTCGATTCGCGCATTCAACGGTGACGCGGATTGTGGAAACGAAGGAGTCCCATGAGTTCTCAGAACAATGCTGAGAGGAAGTCGATCCGCGCCCAGCTGCGCAAGGTCGTCGCTGCCTCGATGGCCGGAACGGTTGTCGAATGGTACGAGTTCTTCCTCTACGGTTCGGCCGCCACGCTGGTGTTCAATCACATCCTGTTCCCGCCTTCCGACAATCCGCTGACGCCGATCCTGGCCGGCTTCGCCACCTATGCGGTCGGCTTCATCGCCCGTCCCATCGGCGGCATCGTCTTCGGCCACTTCGGCGACAAGTACGGACGCAAGAAGCTGCTGCAGCTGTCGATCATCCTCGTCGGTGCGGCCACCTTCCTCATGGGCTGCCTGCCGACATTCGACCAGATCGGCTATCTCGCCCCGATCCTGCTCGTGCTGCTGCGGGTGGTCCAGGGCTTCGCCGTCGGCGGCGAATGGGGCGGAGCGGTCCTCCTCGTGGCCGAGCACGCTCCGAACAAGGAACGCGGATTCTGGTCGTCATTCCCGCAGTCCGGAGTTCCCTTGGGCAACCTGCTTGCCACCGCGGTTCTGTTCGTTCTCACCGCAACGCTGACCGAAGAGCACTTCCTGTCGTGGGGCTGGCGTGTCTCGTTCTGGCTCTCGGCCGTCATCGTTCTCATCGGCTACTACATCCGCACCCGCGTCTCCGATGCGCCGATCTTCGACGAGGTTCAGGCCGAGGAGATCGAGGAAGGCGTCGACTACGGCGTCAAGGCCGTGTTCAAGCGCTACCCGCGTGAGGTCTTCGCCGCGATGGGCCTGCGTTTCGTCGAGAACATCCACTACTACCTCGTGGTGACCTTCTCGATCACTTACCTTGCCACGCAGGTGCAGATCGAAGCGGCCGAGATCCTCGGACTCCTGCTCGGAGCTCACGCGATCCACGCAGTCCTCGTTCCGCTCGTCGGTGCCGCCACCGACAGGATCGGACGCAAGTTGCCCTACGCTGCCGGCATCATCCTGACTGCGACGTGGGGCTTCTTCGCCTTCCCGATGTATGACACCGGAAGCGCCGTCATGATCTTCCTCGCCCTCCTCATCGGACTGGTCTTCCACGCGCTGATGTATGCGGGCCAGCCGGCGATCATGTCCGAGATGTTCCCGACTCGCATGCGCAATTCGGGCGTGTCGACCGGCTACCAGGTCACAGCCATCGTTGCGGGATCCTTCGCGCCGATCATCGCCACTGCGCTCCTCGACGCCTTCGGGTCCTCGATCCCGATCGCACTCTACCTGCTGGCCGCTGCGATCATCTCGTTCATCGCTCTGATGTTCACCCGCGAGACCAAGGGCATCGACCTGCGCTCGCTCGACCATGCAGACAAGGTGCGCCGCGGAGTCGCCACTGCCGGCTGACGTCAGTCGCTCGAGGTCTGACGGGGGCGGTGTCGGTGAAGACCGGCACCGCCTCTTCGCCTGCCGCTCGGCGCACCTCGATGAATCTTCACCCTCCCCACGGCGGAAGATGGACACGGACCACAGACCCGAACCACGAAAGGGGCATCTCATGGGAGACCTCACCAGCAAACGCGCCCTCGTCACCGGCGGAGCATCCGGGCTCGGCAAGGCGATCGTTCAGTCCTTCGCGCAGGCTGGCGCCTCCGTCATCGTCGCCGACGTCGACGCTGACGCGGCCCAGGCTGTCGCCGACGACATCGGCGGCGAAGCGTGGGCAGTCAACCTGGCGGACACCTCGGCGCTGGACGGCACCGACCTCGACGTCGACATCCTCGTCAACAACGCCGGCATCCAGCGGATCCACCCGATCACGGAATTCCCGCTCGAGGACTGGCGGCTGATCAACACGCTCATGCTCGAAGCACCGTTCGTGCTCACGAAGGCAGTGCTGCCGAAGATGTGCGAACGCGGCTGGGGACGCATCATCAACCTCTCGTCCGTCCACGGGCTGCGCGCCTCGGCGAACAAGTCCGCCTATGTCGCGGCCAAGCACGGACTCATGGGGCTGACGAAGACGACCGCACTCGAGGCCGGACCGCACGGAGTGACGTGCAATGCGATCAACCCCGGCTATGTGCTCACGCCCCTGGTCAAGGGACAGATCGCCGACCAGGCGAAGACGCACGGCATCAGCGAGGACGAGGTCCTCGAACAGGTCTTCCTCGGCCATTCCGCGGTGCCCAAGCTCGCCGAACCCGAGGACGTCGCGGCCATTGCGCTCTTCCTGGCGGGGGAGCATGCCGCGGTCATCAACGGCAGTGCTCACAGCATCGACGGCGGTTGGGTCGCCGCCTGACTCGCTCCGGCACACCCTCCCCTCCTCGGACTACCCGACGGCGGCCCAGCAACCTCGCGCCAGGTTGCTGGGCCGCCGACGGGTAGCAATTAGAGGGATTCTAGGACTTTGCGGACTCCGGCGTTGCGCAGGGACTCGTGGCGGACCGAAGCCCAATAGGACACCCGCTTGGAGAACAGCTCCGGCAGCACCTGCACGAGGCGCGAATTGCCATGGGCGAGGAAGTCCGGCAGGATGCCGATCCCGGCCCCGTGCGAGGTCGCGAGCACATGCGCATGCACCGAGGTGGACCGGAAGAAGCCTGTCCCCCGGGGAAGGGCATCGGCCGCCTCGTCGAGATCATCGACCCGCAGCGAATTCTCGATGTAGTAGACCATCCGGTGGTCGGCCAGATCATCCAGCGTCTGCGGCATCGGATGCGAGGAGATGTAGTCCTGCGAGGCATAGAGCTGGAGCCGGTAGTCGCGGATGTGCTTGGCAATCGACCGTGGGGCATCAGGACGACCGACGACGATCTCGATATCGACACCCGACCGGTACTGCCTGGCCCGCTGTGTGGCGGTGATCAGTTCGATCTGCAGTCCCGGATGCTGCGCCTGCAGCGTGGTGAGCGCCGGAACGGCATACTCAAGGGCGAAGGCCTGCGGACAGGCCAGCCGGATCGTCCCGGACAGAGCCGAGTTCGAATGCGCATCGATGCGGCCCAGCGCGGCCTCGATGTCCTCGGCGATCGGCAGCAGCTGGCGCCCGGCGGCGCTGAGCTCCCACCCGTCGGGGGAAGCGACGAGCACGCGATCGCCATACGCCTTCTCGAGCGCGGCGATGCGCCTGGACACGGTCGTGTGGTTGAGCCCGAGGCTGTGCGCGGCGGCCGTGAACTTCCCCAGCCGGGCGACGGCGAGCAGAGTCAGCAGATCCTCGGGGGCGATCTGCAGACTCGAACTGCCAGGTGCATAGGAAGCCATAGTGGCCCCATTCTATCTGCGTCCGCGCACACAACCGGTGCGGAATAGGTGAGGCGGCACGCCGACCTTCCGTCCACCGACTGGCGTACTGTGAGAGGGAACACCTAAGAGTTGCTGAACATGATGCGAGGAGGCATATTATGTCGACGATTGGATGGGTTGGCCTGGGGAATATGGGCCGCCCGATGACTGCGAACCTGGTCAGGGCCGGTCACACCGTCAATGGTTTCGATCTCGTCCCCGAAGCCGTGGACGCAGCCGCGAAGAACGGGGTGAACCCCGTGAACTCCATCGCCGAGGCGGTCGCCGGTGCCGATATCGTCTTCACGATGCTGCCCAAGGGTGAGCACGCCCGCACCGCCTACCTCGAGCCCGACGGCGTCCTGGCCAACGCGGACCAGAGGACCCTCCTCGTCGATTCCTCGACGATCGACTTCGATTCGGCTCGTCTCCTCCACGCCGAGGCGAAGAAGGCAGGCTTCCGCCTCATCGACGGACCCGTCTCCGGCGGAGTCACCGGTGCCGAAGCCGGCACCCTGACGTTCATGCTCGGCGGTGCCGACGCCGACGTCGCAGAGGCCCGTCCCGTCATCGAGGCGATGGCCGGCAACATCTTCCACGCCGGCGGTGACGCCGCAGGTCAGGCCGCGAAGATCGTGAACAACATGATGCTCTCGATCAGCCTCCAGGGTGTCGTCGAAGGCGCCGTGCTCGCCGATCGCTTCGGCCTCGATCCGAAGGTCTTCCACGATATTGCGAAGGTGTCCTCCGGTGACTCCTGGCCGCTGCGTACGTGGTACCCGGTGCCGGGGGTGACGACGACGGCCGCGGCGAACAACGAATTCCAGCCCGGCTTCGCCACCGCGCTCATGCACAAGGACGTCGGCCTGGCCCTCGCCGGCGCCGAGACCCAGGGCGTCGACCTCCCGGCCGCCGCACTCGTCCACGCACAGCTGCAGAAGCTCATCGACGACGACCTCGGCGGACTCGACACGTCCGCCCTGATCAGGAACATCGACCCGAACGCCGAGGGCCTGCCGAAGTAGGCACTGCAACGGTGCCGAGGCGGCACCGAGTTGCGGACGATCCGTGTCGAAGAACCACAGTGAATTCGACACGGATCGTCCGCAACTCGTATACCGGCCCGGTGGACCGGCCCGGTGGACCGGCCCGGTGGACCGGCCCGGTGGACCGGCTAGGTGGACCGGCTAGGTGGACCGGCTAGGTGGACCGGCTAGGTGGACCGGCTAGGTGGACCGGCTAGGTGGACCGGCTAGGTGGACCGGCCCGGATGCGGGCCCGTTCCCGTCGCGACACCTGGTGCGGGACTCGGCCGTCCGGGCATCCTCGGCGACCTGAAACTTCGTGCGGCTCATGCAAGACTGGAGTCATGAGTACGCCTGATTCTGTCTCTCCGCTGTCCGCCGACGACATCGCCGCCATCACCGGCAACCTCGACGAGGTCGCTGATCGGGCCCGGGCCGCCGCCGAGGCGAGCGGTCGCAGCGGGGACGATGTGCGCGTGCTGCTGGCGACTAAGACGCAGCCGGCGGAGAAGATCCGCGTCGCCCTCGAACACGGGTTCACGCTCATCGGCGAGAACAAGGTGCAGGAGATCACCGGCAAGGCCGAGGCGCTCGCCGACCTCGATCCCGAGACCCACCTCATCGGACCGCTGCAGCGCAACAAGGTCAATCACACCCTGCGGCATGCTCAGTGCATCCAGTCCGTCGACAACCTCTCGCTGGCCGAGAAGATCAACAACCGCCTCGACGTCCTCGATGAGACCGTCGACTACTTCATCCAGGTCAACACCTCCCGCGAGGACTCGAAGTTCGGTGTCGCACCCGAAGACGCCGAGGAGCTCATCACCGCGACCCGGGCACTCGGCCGGATGCGGCTGCGCGGACTCATGACGATCGGACTGCCCGGCAGCAGCCCCGAAGAGATCCGCCCCAGCTACTCCGACCTGCGCGAGCTCAGCGAGACGCTGCGCGGATCAGGGGTCATGCCCGCCGAGGCGGACGAGCTGTCGATGGGCATGAGCGGCGACTTCGAACTCGCCATCGCCGAAGGAGCGACGATCGTCCGCGTCGGATCGAGCATCTTCGGCGCCCGCGACTACTCCTGACCGCTCGTCCGCGCCCGCGACTACTCCTGACCGGTCCTCCACACCCGCACGGGCCGACTCGGCATCCGCCGCATTCCCGGGCGGGGGAGAGAACCGTCACTTGATGACGTTGGGAAGGCCGCCTCGGTGGAGGATCTGCGATCATAGAACCATGAACAGCAGTCCAGATATCTCCGCGGCAGCCACCTCCTCGGCACGGGACGTCAAGGTCCGTGCGCCCGAACTCGTCGGTCGCCGGTGGATGAACTCCGGCGGCAAGGATCTGACCCTGGCCGATCTGCGCGGAAAGGTCGTCCTCCTCGACTTCTGGACGTTCTGCTGCATCAACTGCCTCCACGTCCTCGACGAACTGCGCCCGTTGGAGGAGAAGTACGCGGGGGAGCTCGTCATCATCGGCGTGCACTCGCCGAAGTTCGAGTTCGAACGCACCGTCGAAGCCGTCGATCGGGCCGTGGAGCGCTACCAGGTCGAACACCTCGTCCTCGACGATCCCGACCTCGTCACCTGGCAGGCGTACACCGCCCGCGCCTGGCCGACCTTGGCCGTCATCGACCCCGAGGGCTACCTCGTGGCGACCATGTCCGGTGAGGGCCATGCCGCCGGTCTCACCGAGATCATCGAGGGCCTCATCGACGAGCACTCGGCGAAGGGCACCCTCCATTCGGGTGACGGTCCCTACGTTCCGCCACCGGCCCCGGAGACGGATCTGTTCTACCCGGGCAAGGCCACTCGCCTGCCCTCGGGCCACCTCCTCGTCGCTGATTCCGGGCACCACAGCCTCGTCGAATACGACGACGATGCGGCCACGATCATCCGCCGCATCGGCACCGGTGAACGCGGCGGCGTCGACGGCGATTTCGCCTCGGCGAGCTTCAGCGAACCCGGCGGCATCACCGTGCTGCCTGCCGACCTGGCGGCCGAAGTCGGCTACGAGCTCGTCGTCGCCGACACCGTCAATCACACCCTGCGCGGAATCGACCTGACGGACGAGACGGTCACGACTATCGCCGGCACCGGTGAGCAGCACATGGTCGGCGCCATCGACAATGTCCGCGGCAAGCCCGGTGGGCTGGGACGATACGACGGACCCGCCCTTGATGTGAAGCTGTCATCGCCATGGGATGTCCTCTTCGTCCCCTCCACCGCCGAGGTGGTCGTGGCGATGGCAGGCAACCACACCCTCTGGTCTTTCGACCCGAAGGCCGGCACGATCCGCATCCTCTCCGGCACGATGAACGAAGGTCTGGTCGACGGCGACGGGGGGTCCGCATGGTTCGCCCAGTCCTCCGGTCTCGACCTCGGTCCCGAGGGCGAGGTGTACGTCGCCGACTCCGAGACCTCGGCGATCCGCCGTCTCGACCCGGCAACCGGTGAGGTGTCCTCACTGGTGGGCGTCGGTCTCTTCGACTTCGGCTTCCGTGACGGACCGGCCGCCGAGGCGCGCCTGCAGCACCCGCTGGGCGTGCGCAGTCTGCCCGACGGGTCGGTCGCGATCGCCGACACCTACAACGGTGCGATCCGCCGCTTCGACCCGAAGACCGAGGAAGTCACGACTCTGGCGCGCGGACTGCGCGAACCCTCGGACATCGTCCTCATCGACAATGCGGGCACCTCCGATGAGGCCGAACTCATCGTCGTCGAATCCGCGGCGCACGCACTCACTCGGGTGAAGCTGCCCAAGGACGCTCAGAAGGTCGACGAGGGCGCGCTGACGACGAAGCGCCCGTCGACCGAGATCGCCTCCGGCCCGGTGTCGCTGACCGTGAGCTTCACCGTCCCGGCCGGTCAGAAGCTCGACGACCGCTGGGGCGATCCCACGTTCCTGCAGGTGTCTGCGACTCCGCCGGAACTCATCGTCTCCGGTGCCGGAGGAGCCGAAGGGCTCCGCCGCGATATCGTCATCGATCCCGAGTTCACCGAGGGAGTGCTGCACGTGACTGCCCGGGCCGCCGCCTGCGATGGCGAGCCCGGGGGAGAGATTCCGCTGCACGCGGCCTGCCACCTCTACCAGCAGGACTGGGGAATCCCCGTCGAGCTCGCGGACTCGGCGCCGAACGAACTCACCCTCGACCTCCGCGGCGCCTGAGCGCTCGGCCACCGGAGTGAGGGCCGCAGCCGATCAGGCGGACGGTCATCGCTGAAACGCCCCTGCACGGAGATCGTTGGGTCGATCCACGGCGTTCAGGGCACCGAAATCGCCGTGGATCGACCCAACAATCGCTGTGGCAGGGCGAACCCCTGGGGGAGCGCCCTCAGGCGATGGTGACATCGCCGAGGCGACGCGGCTCGAAGCTCACCTGTGAGGACCTGACGACCACTGAGCCGCCCAGGACGAAGGAGAGCTTCTCGTCGAAGTCGTGTTCGGCAGCGGTGACGATGTCTCGGTAGCGTCCCTTGACCCGCACCTCGACCGTCGAAGGGGTGAGCTCGAGATCATTGCCGGACGAGGTCAGTCCGATCTGCGGACTGCGCTCGAGCGACCACGAGACATCACCGATGATCTCGTTGTCCGTGTCGTAGCCGAAGACGCAGCCGGCCGGCATGAGGGTCTTCGACTTCATGCAGTCCTGCAGATGGTCGGTGACCTGCTCTTCCACGGTCTGCTCGAGCTTGGCCGTCGGCTGTGGCGAGAGCTTCACGGTGGGGGAGTCGCCGGGGGCGGTCACCTCGGTGCGTTGGGATCTGGACTTCAGATACGTCGCATCGAACCCGACGAGGTAGCTCGCCGGGAACAGCACCGGCACACTTCCGGTGCTGACTCCGTAGCCGTTGACCGTCGCCGTCGACGATCCGGAGACGTCGAGGGTCAGCGTCGGCCAGTTTTCCTGCTCGATGGCCCATCGGTTGAAGAGTCCCGCGCTGGCGGGCAGGCGGACCATATCGAGATCGACGGTCTGCTCCTGCGAGGAGAGGCTGAAGCTGAGTCGGACCTTCGCATGGTCGCCGTCGATGGAGAGGGTCTCGGCTTCGGGATCGCGCGGCAGATCGGGAGCCGCCGAGAGGACGTCGTCGCTGAGCGCCAAGGTCGACGACGGTGTCGGGGCGGACAGGTAGGAGAAGGCACCCTGCGCATCGCCGTGTTCGACCGCCGAGATATAGGCCTCGGCGGCCCGGGCGGGCGTGTAGACGGTGAGGTTGAGGAGGGGGACCGCTGCAACCGTGAGGACGATGACCGTCAGTGCTGAGATCAGAAGTCTGCGCGAGGTTCGCATGGCGCTCCTGATTCGGTTGGGGACTGAAGGGGGGACTGGGCAGTCCTCAGTCTATCTGCCGCGCGTCACTCGACCGGGTAGGCGTGCAGGGCGGAGGTGTCGACCTCGACGAAGACATGCGTGCCGACCTTGACGTTGGTGCGCAGTTCGGTGATCGTCGCGCCGAGCCCCGGATGCAGAACCCCGAATCCGATGGCCGGCGTCCGGCTTCGCGGCACGCCGGCGAGGTCGGCGAGGTCGACGTCGAGGGCGAGGCCCATCTCAGTGTCGACCGGTGAGAGCTTCGCCTGCAGGCAGGAACCGCGATCACGGAGTCCGGTGACGATGGCTTCGAACACCGTCGCCGAGGTGAACGCCGGGTCGTGTTCGTCCAGTGACAGGAGGGCGGCGCGCCACCCCAGAGTCACGAACACCTTCCCGTCGAGTTCGGTGCGGGCGCGCACGGCCGAATGGCCGATGGACAGCCAGCCCTTCCGGGCCAGCCCGGAATAGACGTTGACCCCGCTGAGCTCGGCCGGCAGCGAACCGCGCGGTTCGGTGACGATCTGCTCCAGGGAACCGAGCGCGACGAGCTGGTCCTTCTCGATGTTCGCCACCCCCGCCTCGGCGATGGCGTGGTCGGTCAGCGAATTCGAGCTGAACACGACTCCGCGGCCCTCCCCGGCGACGAGTTCGGCGAAGCGACTCCGCAGCCCGGTGCGCAGATGGCCGGGGACCATGCCGAAAGGGTCGATGAGGGTCAGCCACCTCGCGCCGCTCGCCCAGGCCGCGGCCAGAGCGAGGCGGGCACGATCGGTCGCATCGAGATCCTCGAGGCGACGGCGCAGAACATCGGGGCGCAGCCCGAATGCCGTCAGTGCAGCTGATGGATCCGCTGCCGATGCCGCCTCCCCAGATCCGGCATCGGCGTCGCGAAGATAGCTCTTCATCCAGCTGCGCACACGCAAGCGACCCGACCGGCGTCCGGTCGGGAAGCGTGGTGGTGGTGCGACGTGGGGCAGGGCGGCCGCGGACAGCACCACCGAGGTGGTGCTGTCCGGGCTGCCCATCAGTCCGAGCATTGTCCCTGCTCGCAGACGTCCTAGGTCGATCTCGCGTCCGTCGAGCTGCAGCCCCGCGAGGGACAATTCCTCGTTCAATGCGGTTTAGAACTCCGCGGGATCGTCGGCGGCGTTCATCCGCCGACGGGTGATGATGACGGCTGCCGCACCGACAGCGAGCAGACCGACGCCGAGCGCCAGCCCGGTCATCTCGGCACCGGTGCGCGGCAGGTCACTGCCCGAATCGCTCTGGCCGCCGCCGTTTCCGTCTCCGCCTTCGTCGACGTCGGTGCCGTTGGTGAGCACCGTGAAGCTTCCGCCCTGGGGCTCATCGAAGCTCTCGGCCTGGGCGCGCACGTTGTAGGTGCCGAGCACGGACTTGACCTTGGCCTGGACACCGAAGGTGACCTTGCCGTCGGAATCGGCTTCCTTGGTCATCGTGTACCGGTCGACCTTGCCCTGGGCATGCTCGACCGTGATGGTGACCTTCTCGCCGGGCTGAGCGCCGCTGACGCCGATCTTGATGCCGTCGTTCAGGAAGTCCTCGGAGCTGACCTCGGTCGGGTTGATGAACATGGATGCCTGCGCATCAGCGGCAGGCTTCTTGTCCTCGGTGCCGGGGCTGGCCGGACCGGTGGACTCGGCAGCCTCGTCCTCGGCATCCTTCGATCCGGCGTCCTTAGCGTCATCAGATGCATCCGCGTCGGCGTCCTTGGCGTCATCGGCCTTGTCGGCTTCCGAATCCTCGGCATCCTTCGATCCGGCGTCCTTAGCGTCATCAGATGCATCCGCGTCGGCGTCCTTGGCGTCATCGGCCTTGTCGGCTTCCGAATCCTTGGCGTCATCCGATCCCTCTGAATCTTCGTCTCCAGTCGGGGCCTTGGCCGGTCCTGGCTGGACTCCGTCGGTCGCAGCCTCTTCCGAGCCATCGTCGGCGGACGAAGCCTCTTCCGAGCCTTCGTCGGCGGTCGATCCCTCATCTGAGTTTTCGTCGCCCGGATCCGGGGTCTCGGTCTCAGACGGGCTCGGCTGGGGCGCCTCGGTGGTGGGATCCTCGGTCTTGGTCTCCGTCGGTTCCGGGGCCTTCGTGGTGGGGTCCTCGGTCTTCGTCTCCGACGGCTTGGGTGCCTCGGTCGTCGGCTCCTCGGTCTTCGTCTCCGTCGGCTCCGGCGACTGCGTCTCGCTCGGAGTCTCCGAGGGAGTCTTGATCGGACCGGTGGCCGACTCGCACTTGTCGTCGTCGCCCGTGCCCGGTTCGTCGACCTCGGAGGCCTTGGAGACGACCTCGAAGGTCACCTTCGAGGACTTCTTCTCGGACTTGAGGTCGGTGAGGTAGAGGGAGTGCTCGCCGGCAGGAACCTTGGCATCCTCGGTGACGGTGAAGAAGTAGGTGCCGGAGACCTTGCCCTCCTCATCGACGGTGAGCTTCTTGTCCGGCGTGTATTCGGTGCCCTCGGTGCCGATGACGGTCACCGTGGCCTTCTGGTCCGGGGTGAATCCGGTGCCGGAGAAGCCGAGTCCCTTCTTGTCGTCCGCGATGTCGGCGCGGGTCACCTGCGCCTGCGCAAGGGTCGCCTGCGGGTCCGACTCGTCGGGAACCGAGGAATCCGATTCGGAGCTGCTCGATGACTGCTGATCACCCTGGGCGCACAGCGGTTGCTGAGGGACCGAAGCGGTGGACTCTGTCGCTGCGAACGCCGGGGCGCCAGCAAGACCTGTCAATGCAACGGCTACTGCGGGGGCAAGCACAAGACGCGAGGTCTTCACAGTAATGCCTTTCGATTGTTGTCTACCCACGAAAGACGATGGACTCCCGGCATTCCTTGGCTTAAGAAGGGGAAGGCACCATCGTGCGCGGGTCCGTACAGCTCATAACTCTAAAGCATTCACCGGTTGCGATGGGGAGACACACGGGGAAAAACCAGCATTTATCGCAGAGATCGTTATCATTTCGTGACATAGATTCGGCGTGTCGCTCACCCATTGAAGAGAATTCCGCGAATCACAACGATGTGATTTGTGAGCGTGATGAGGTCGGAACGACTACCATCGGAGACGTGACTCTGCTTTCAGACCGCGACATCCGCGCCGAGCTCGACTCCGGCCGCATCGCCCTCGACCCCTACGACCCGTCGCTGATCCAGCCGGCCAGTGTCGACGTGTGTCTCGACCGCTGCTTCCGGCTCTTCGACAACCACAAATACGCGGTCATCGATCCGAGCCTCGAGCAGCCCGAACTCACCCGCTTCGTCGAGGCCGCTCCGGGGGAGCCGTTCGTCCTCCACCCGGGCGAATTCGTCCTCGCCTCCACCCATGAGCTCGTGACTCTGCCCGTCGACGTCGCCGCTCGGCTCGAGGGCAAGTCCTCGCTCGGACGTCTGGGCCTGCTGACCCACTCGACGGCCGGATTCATCGACCCCGGCTTCAGCGGCCATGTCACGCTGGAGCTGTCGAACGTCGCGACCCTGCCGATCACCCTGTGGCCGGGAATGAAGATCGGCCAGCTCTGCTTCTTCCGGCTCAGCTCGGAGGCGGAGAATCCCTACGGTTCCCAGGCCACGGGCAACCGCTATCAGGGGCAGCGTGGCCCGACTGCCTCCCGTTCGCATCTCAACTTCTACCGGAGGGACATGTGATCACCCGCCGCGAACTGCGGCTGCAACGCGAAGCCGCTGAACGCGCCGCCCGGGAACAGACCGACGCCGCGCGCTATCAGAAGCCGGACGCCCGGGCCGCGAGTCGGCGACGGAGCGGAATGCCGTCGACGGGGCGGCCCGGCTACGGCGGTGACACGTCCGCGCCCGAGGACACGGCCACCTCGGCGGATCTGCGGGGATTCCACCTCATCCTCCTCGATGACGCGGTCGAGGTATCCGACGTTCTCGCGCTCATCCACAACAAACTGCCCGACCTTCCCCCGGTGCTCGACGAGCACGGGCAGATGCGACTGAGCCGCCACTCCCGACTGAGCTCGGGGGTCGCCCTCGATCCCTCCGATGCCGCCGCGCTCGAGGTCCCCGACTGGGCACAGCACGCCATCGTCATCGACTGCCCGCGGGACCGGCAGCCGACCCCGCCGCCGGACTGGTTCGCGGACGCCGACGGACTCCACGAGGCCTTTCCCGCTGGGATGCCGGACCGGGAGGAGGAGCGGATGCTCAGCCTCATGCTCTCCGTCGCCTCCCGCCTCCACACGGGCGTGCGTCTGGCCGACGAGCCCGGACTGCCGACGCGGGCGATCATCCCCGACCCCGAGGCGAAGATCGACCTCTACATCTACTCCTCGTATTGGATGGAACCGCCCGTCGTCCTCGACTTCGTGCGCCGCCATGCCCCACAGGCCTTCCAGCAGGCCCTGCCCACTCCCGACGAGGATGTGCTGGCCCAAGCGAGCATCGACCATCCGCTCTTCGACCCGTCCGCCCCGGTCATCCTCGACGGCTATGCCCTGCTCGTCCCGCTCGGCGAGATCGACGAATCCGCCGGCAGCCTCGAGATCCGGGTGATGGAGGCCGAGTGGGTTCCGCCGATCATCGCCGCCCACACCGACGCCCCGCAGATCGAATACCACGTGCATTGGATGGATGCCGAGTCGAAGCGCTATCAGCCGAACCAGGGGCGCCGATTCCGGCGGATGCGCAGCCGGGTTGCTGAGCTCACCGACGCGATCGGGGCCGAGCTGCTCATCGGTTCGGCGGGCATCGGACTCGACGAGAACGGCTTCCTCGTGACCAGCCGACAGCTGCGTGCATGATCGGTGCCATGCCGGGGCAGGACCGGTCTCAACTGACGTCCTGCGATTCGGGAAACGACACCTGTCCGTGCGAAAATGACCTGACGAACCTTTCTCACAAACAGGCATATGACGGAGGTGGCCGCCGGTGATGATCATGACAGGAGCCTTCTTCGGGGCATCTGTCATCGCCTACCCCCTGGTTCGCCTGCTCGGCCGCAACGCCTTCTTCCTCCTCGCCCTCGTTCCCTTCGCGGGACTGCTGTGGAGCCTGTCGGCGATCTCCGATCTGTTCGGCCCCGCGGCCCAGCCGCTCGTCGAGAATTTCGACTGGCTGCCCGAGCTCGGCCTCTCCGGAGTCTTCCGCCTCGACGTGCTCTCCTGGATCATGACGCTGCTGGTCACCGGGGTCGGTGCTCTCGTCTTCGTCTACTGTGCACGCTACTTCCCGCCCGACGAGCCGGGCCTGGCTCGGTTCGCGGGAATCTTCATGGCCTTCGCCGGAATGATGTACGGGCTCGTCGTCGCCGACGAACTGCTCATGCTCTACCTGTTCTGGGAAGGCACCACAGTCTTCTCGTACCTGCTCATCGGGCACAGCCAGTCGCGCCGTCGCTCGCGGCAGGCTGCCCTGCAGGCGCTCATCGTCACCACGGCCGGCGGCCTGGCCATGCTCGTGGGCATGATCCTGCTCATCACCGCCACCGGCACCGGGCAGATCTCGACCCTGATCGACCGTGCCCAGTCCGGAATGGACACGGGCGGGGTCATCGTCTCCGCCGTCATCCTTATCCTCGTCGGCGCGGTCTCGAAGTCCGCGCTCATGCCCTTCCACTTCTGGCTGCCCGGCGCCATGGCCGCACCCACCCCGGTCAGCGCCTATCTGCACGCCGCGGCGATGGTCAAGGCGGGAATCTACCTCGTCCTGCGCCTGGCACCGGGCTACCACAACATCCCAGGCTGGTCCGAGGTGCTGCTCACCCTGGGTCTGCTGACGATGTTCATCGGCGGGTGGCAGGCGCTGAAGCAGACCGACCTCAAGCTGCTTCTGGCCTTCGGCACGGTCTCGCAGCTCGGCTTCCTCACCACCATGGCCGCGTTCGGGACTCCGGACATCACGAAGGCGGCCCTGGGTCTGCTCATCGCCCACGCCCTGTTCAAGTCGTGTCTGTTCCTGTGCGTCGGCATCATCGACCACCGTGCCGGCACCCGTGACCTGACGAAGCTCTCCGGCGGTTGGAGGGCCTTCCCCGTCGTCGCCGTGTGCGCGACGATCGCAGCCGCCTCGATGGCGGGGCTGCCGCCGCTGCTCGGCTTCGCCGCGAAGGAAGCCGCATACTCGACGCTGCTGTCCTCGTCGGACAAGACCTCGGTCATTGCCTTCATCGGGATCATGATCGGCTCGATCCTCACCGTCGCCTACTCGGCTCGCTTCATCTGGGGTGCGTTCTCGTCGAAGCCGGGCGTCGATGACATCGCCCGCCGCGACGAAAAGCTCACCCTCGTCGTCTCCCCGCTCATCCTCACCGCGCTGACCCTGGCGCTCGGCCCGGGAGTCGGACTGCTCGACGGCTACTTCTCCGCCTGGACGACCGGACTGCCGGCTGTGGCCGAGGGCGACGGGCACTACCACCTCGCGCTGTGGCACGGATTCGAACCGGCGCTCGCCTTCACCGCTGTGACCGTCGCCGCGGGCCTGGCCCTGTTCATCGTCCGCCGTCCCTTCGCGAAGGTCCAGGCGACACTGCCGTCGGGACTGGACTTCCACGAGCTCTACCGGATGCTCATCGGCTGGATGGAAGCCCTGGCGCTGTGGGTCACCGCCCGCACTCAGCGCGGCTCGCTGCCGTTCTACCAGGGCGTGGTCTACTTCGTCCTCGTCGCCGGATTGGGTCTGGCGATCATCGCCAATGACACGTGGAACATCACCTTCCGGCTCTGGGACACTCCGCTGGATCTCATCGTCGCGGCCGTGCTCGTCATCGTCGCGATCGGGGCCACCCGCGCGAAGAAGCGCTTCACCGCCGTCGTCGTCACCGGCATCTCCGGCTATGCGATGGTCGCCTACTTCGCCTTCGTCGGCGCTCCCGACCTGGCCCTGACCCAGGTGCTCGTCGAGACCATCACGATCGTCGTCTTCGTCCTCGTCCTCCGCCGGCTGCCGGCGCGCATCGGTGAGTCCACCGGTCGCCTCACCCCCGCGTGGCGGGCGATCATCGGCGGCGCCGTCGGCATCACCGTCATGCTCGTGGTCCTCATCGCCACCGGTGTGCGCGTGGCCGATCCGATCTCCACCGACTTCGGGCAGCTCGCCTACGAACTCGGCCACGGCAGGAACATCGTCAACGTCACCCTCGTCGACATCCGTGCGTGGGACACGATGGGCGAGATCTCGGTGCTCGTGGCCGCCGGAACCGGTATCGCCGGCCTCATCTTCGTCCGCGGTCGCGAAGGCCACCTGCATCGGTTCGAGAGGAAGAAGGACGGCACCGAGGCGGCCGGCCGCATCCGCTTCCAGCCCGTGGCCGAGGACGTCGTCGATCTCCACCACACCGGCCGCAGCGAGGGGCTGTCGCAGAAGCGAGCGTCTTGGCTCATCGCCGGACGCACCCTGGCCCCGCGCAACCGGTCGATCATCCTCGAGGTCACCGCACGCCTCATCTTCCACGCCGTCATCATCTTCTCCGTCTATCTGCTCTTCGCCGGCCACAACGCCCCGGGCGGCGGATTCGCCGGCGGCCTCGTCGCCGGCCTCGCCCTCGTCGTGCGCTACCTCGCCGGAGGCAAGTACGAACTCGCCGAGGCGGCCCCCTTCACCCCCTCAGGAATGCTGGGCACCGGCCTGGTCACCGCGATCCTCACCGTCATCGGAGGGTGGATCTGGGGTGAGACGGTCTTCGACTCCGTCTACCTCGAGGGCGATCTGCCGCTGCTGGGCCACGTGTCCTTCGGCACATCGACGTTCTTCGACATCGGCGTCTACCTCATCGTCGTCGGCCTCATGCTCGACATCCTCCGCTCGCTGGGGGCCGAGGTCGACCTGCACCAGGAGCGCGACGAGGCGATGCTGACCGACCGCATCCACGACAATGTGAACTTCTCCGAGAACCTGGGCGCGACTGCCGAACATCGAGCCGTGTCCGAGATCATCGACCGGGTCAACGAACTCGACGTCGACAACGGTGCGGAAGGGGGCCGACTGTGAGCGTCTCCTTCGTCATGGTCCTGGCCATGGGCGTCCTCTTCGCCGCCGGCATCTACCTCATGCTCGAACGCTCCCTGAC
Organism: Brevibacterium linens ATCC 9172; assembly: GCF_900169165.1. GTDB lineage: Bacteria > Actinomycetota > Actinomycetes > Actinomycetales > Brevibacteriaceae > Brevibacterium > Brevibacterium linens. The sequence continues at coordinate 88,506 of NZ_FXYY01000006.1, read as the reverse complement.
GCGCGTTCTGCTCGGCTTCATCCTGCTCGGCAACGGAGTGAACCTGCTCATCATCCTCACCGCCGGGCGCGGTTCCCCGCCCCTGACCGACGGAGAGAACCTGTCGACCGAGGGCATGTCCGATCCGCTGCCGCATGCCCTCGTCCTCACGGCCATCGTCATCACCTTCTCCGTGACGGCATTCCTGCTGGCTATGATCTACCGTTCCTGGAGGCTCATGCGCGCCGATTCGCTGCAGGACGACGACACCGACCTCCAGGTGGCGATCACGAAGCTCATCGACTCCGAGGCGGAGGCGAGCACCGACTACGACGACACCGAGTTCGGCGACGAGGCGGAGTCCCCGATCACCGGCGCCATCGACCTCGACGACGACGGGACTCCTGCGGAGCGGGAGGAACTCGTCGACGATATCGAGGATGCGTCGACTCCGGCCGAGGCCGATGCCATCGCCGAGGCGGCCGCGGACTCGCAGACGGAGGCCCACAGCGCCGAGGAGGCCGAAGTCGCCGAAGAGGCCAAGGACGCCAAACAGGGAGACGACTCATGATCGATCTTCTGCCCGTACTCGTTCCCCTGCCGGTTCTGCTGCCGCTCATCGGCGCCGGCATCGCGCTGATCCTGTCCAAGCACACGCGGGCGCAGAATCTCGTGTCGATCGCGATCCTGGTCGCGGTCATGGCCATCGCCACGCTGATCCTTCTCGGGGTCGATGTGCACGGACCGCAGGTCGTGGCGATCGGCGGGTGGCAGCCACCGGCCGGCATCGTGCTCGTCGCCGACAGGCTGTCCTCGCTCATGCTCATCGTGTCCTCGCTGGTCACCCTGTGCGTGCTCGTCTACGCACTGAGTCAGGACGCCAACGACGACTCGAACGAGACCCCGATCTCCGTGTTCAACCCCAGCTACCTGGTGCTGTGCGCGGGCATTGCGAACTCGTTCCTCGCCGGAGACCTGTTCAACCTCTACGTCGGCTTCGAGATGTTCCTCGTCGCCTCGTATGTGCTGCTCACGCTCGGTGCCACGGCGGAGCGGATTCGGGCGGGAGTCACGTATGTGATCATCTCGCTGGTGTCCTCGGTGATCTTCCTCGCCGCCATCGGCATCACCTACGCCGCGTGCGGCACCGTGAACATGGCGCAGCTGGCGGAGAGGATCTCGGATCTGCCGGCCGATGTGCAGATGATCCTCCACGTCCTCCTGCTGTTGGGCTTCGGCATCAAGGCCGCGATCTTCCCGCTGTCCTTCTGGCTTCCCGACTCGTACCCGACGGCACCGGCCCCGGTGACTGCGGTCTTCGCGGGACTGCTGACGAAGGTCGGCATCTATGCGATCATCCGCACCGAGACTCTGCTGTTCTCCGAATCGTCCCTGCGGGTGCCGCTGCTCATCGCGGCGGGCCTGACGATGCTCGTGGGCATCTTCGGCGCCATCGCGCAGTCGGAGATCAAGCGGATCGTGTCCTTCACCCTGGTCTCCCATATCGGCTATATGCTCTTCGGCGTGGCCCTGGGGACGAGTGTGGGCCTGTCCGCGGCGATCTACTACACGGTTCACCACATCATCGTCCAGACCGCGCTGTTCCTGGCCATCGGACTCGTCGAAATGCGCGGCGGGTCCACCTCGACGAGGTCGCTGGGCGGTCTCATGGTGCTGTCTCCGGTGATCACGATCATCTTCTTCATCCCGGCGCTCAATCTCTCCGGCATTCCGCCGTTCTCCGGGTTCATCGGCAAGGTCGCGCTCTTCCTCGCCGGATTCGACGATCAGGCGTGGCTGCCCACGGTCCTCATCGTCGCGGGCACCGTGACGAGCCTGCTCACCCTCTATGTCATCGGCCGTACCTTCAACCTCGCATTCTGGCGTGATCCGGCCGATGTGGAAGAGCCGAACGAGGACCTCGTCGACGAGTTCACGGAGCGGAAGAAGACGCTGTTGGCGGGGAAGACGTGGAAATCTCAGATCGGAGTTCCCCCTGCCATGGTGGCGGCCACCTCGGTGGTGGTGATCGCCTCCATCGTGCTCACGATCGCCGCCGAACCCCTGTGGGACATGTCGAACCGGGCGGCTGAGAACCTCTCGACACCGCTCGACTACGTCACGAACGTACTCGGAGGTGATGACTGATGAGTCCCGATCGCGAGCACGGAGGGCCCCGAAATCAGGACCAGGACGGTGCGCAGGGCCGGGCCCGAGTTCAGCGACAGGTCCGCGACCAGGGCCGGACCCGCGTCCTGGGCCCGGCCAGCGGCCAAGGCCAGAACCGTGCGCCGGCTCCCAACCGGGCGCGGATGAGCCGGGGCCGCGGAATCATCCAGCAGCTCGTGCTGCTGATCTCGCTGGTCCTGCTGTGGCTGATGCTCTGGGACGCGATCACGGTGGTCACCGTGGTCACCGGAATCGTGCTGGCCTTCATCGTCACCCGCGTGTTCTATCTGCCGCCCGTCGTGCTGTCCGGACGGTTCAACGTCTGGCATGCCACGGTGTTCGGCCTGTGGTTCCTCTACTCGGTCCTCCACGCCTCCGTCGAAGTCGCCTGGTACGCGTTCCGCCGCAAGGCGGTCGGAGCCGGGTCCGTCATCGCCTGTGATCTGCGCACGAGCTCGGATCTCGTGCTCACCCTCATCGCCGATACCGCCAGCCTCATCCCCGGGTCGATCATCATCGACAGCGACCGGGCCATGGGCATCCTCTATCTGCACTTCCTCGACTGCGATTCCGAGGAGAAGCTGCGTAAGGCCAAGGCGCAGGTCTACTTCATCGAAGAGCTGCTCATCCGCACTCTCGGTTCGCACCGTGACCTCGCCTCCCTGCGGGCCAGGCCGGATCCGCTGGGCGAGACCGAGGGAGGTCGCTGATGAGTGAGATCGTCCTCCACACGCTCGTCATCGCCGGTTCGGTGCTGTTGGCCGCCTCGGTGGTCATCGCGCTCTTCCGGATCGTCCGCGGTCCGTCGATCCTCGATCGCATGATCGGCACCGACGTCGTGCTCGCTTCGATCATGTGCGGGCTCGGCGGGTATATGGCGCTGTCCGACCGCACGGATCTGCTGCCCGTGCTCGTCGTGCTCGCGATGCTCGGCTTCGTCGGTTCGGTGAGCGTGTCGAGGTACGTGTCGAAGTCCGATTCGATGACCCCCGGCGCCGAGGCGGGGGCACTGTCGGACTTCACCAGCACGGATTGGCATATGCCGCGTGATGCGGGGGAGCAGAGCGCCGCAGCGACGGAGATCGGGGAGCCGGAGGTCACCTTGATCGCGGATCCCACCTACGACGCCCACGCCGACAGCGACGGAGAGGGCGAGGGCACCGGGCCCGACCCGGGACCCGATGACGCCGAGCACATGTCGCACGGCGACGGATCGGATCGAGACGGATCGGATCGAGACGGATCGGATCGAGACGGAGAGGGGAACAGTCGTGGTTCTTGACATCATCTCAGCCGTGCTCATCTTCCTCGGTGCGGTTCTGTCACTGGCCGCAGCGGTCGGTCTCGTCCGCTTCGCCGATCTTCTCTCGCGGATGCATGCGAGTGCGAAACCCCAGGTGTTGGGCCTGGTGCTCGTCGCTGTGGCGATCGCGATCCAGTTCCCGACCTGGGCGACGGTGACGACGCTGGCGATCATCATCTCCTTCCAGCTGGTGACGATCCCCGTCGCCACGCATATGGTCGGCCGCGCCGGATATCGCACCAAGCACCTGCGTCGATCTATGCTGTACCGAGATGAACTCGCCGAGGCGGTCGACCGCGCCGAGGCGAGAGAGATCGCCTGGGAACGCCAGAGAGGAACCGGAACTGACCACCATGACGGCTGACAATCACACCCAGCCCCAACCACTCGTCTTGGTCGCCGATGATGAGCCGGACGTCCTCAGAGCGGTCGTGCCGTTCCTCGAACGCTCCGGATTCCGGGTGCTGCCCGCCAGCGACGGACTGCTCGCCCTCGACGAGATCCACCGCCACAGACCCGATGTGTGCGTCCTCGACGTGCTCATGCCCGGAGCCGACGGCCGGCAGGTGCTGCGTCGACTGCGCCAGGAGGAGAACTGGGTTCCGGTGCTGCTGCTGACCCAGGTCGGCGAAGGAGTCGAGCGGGCCATGGCACTCGAAGAGGGCGCCGACGACTACCTCAACAAGCCCTTCGATCCGCACGAGCTCGTCGCCCGCATCCGTGCCGTCCTGCGTCGCACCCGCAATGACGGCCCGCCTCTGGCCACGGCCCCGGTGCTCGTGTCCAGCTTCGGCCTGCGCGTCGACCGAGTCGGACGCCGGGCCTGGTTGGGGCAGCGTGAACTCGTCATCACGCCGAAGGGCTTCACCCTGCTCGAGTACCTCATGGTGCACAAGGACGAACTCATCGAACGGTCCCGCCTGCTCGAAGTGCTGTGGGGATTCGAAGAGGCCGTGGGCACGCGTGCCGTGGACTCCCGTGTCGCCGAGCTGCGTCGTGTGCTCGGCGAAGATGCCGCAGAGCCCCGGTGGATCGCCACCGTGCAGGGGCGCGGCTATCGGTTCGTCGGTGAGGTCCGCGGCGAGGACGGTCAGAGCAGTCTATGACGAACTTCCTTGTCTTCGAGATCCAGGTCTGGCTGTTCCTGCTGCTGGTCGTCATCGTGCTCGGCGGTCTGGCCGTCGGTGCCTGGTTCGGCTGGCGGCATCTGAAGAAGCGCGAGGCCGCGCTGCGGGAATCCATCGAGACAGCCGCGGCCGAGGATTCGATGACGAAGCGCAATCGGATGCTCATCCGACTCGATCACGAGTTGAAGAATCCGCTGACGGCGCTGCGCACCTCGGCGGCGAGCATCCGCGAGGTCGTCCGTGACGGCGGCACGCTGAGCGAGGTGGAGCCGGCAGCGAAGCAGGTCGACGTGTCCTCACGCCGGGTCGCCCGACTGCTGGCCGATCTGCGCAAACTCGCCGATGTCGAGACGCGCATCATCGAATACGCCCGCGTCGATCTCGATGCGCTCATCCATCAGGCCGTCGAGGACGCCTCGACTGCGCCGGGCGCCGAGGATCGGATGATCGTGGCCACCGTCGCCCGCGCTCCCTGGCGACTGCCCGATGTCGCCGGTGAAGAGGATCTGCTGCTCACCGCGATCCTCAACCTGCTGGGCAACGCCCTCAAATACTCGTCTCAGGCCGAGGTCGTTGAGCTGCGCGCCAATGAGCAGATCATCGACGGTCATCGCTGGGTCGTCGTCGAGGTCGCCGACACGGGCAGCGGCATCCCGCTGGCCGAACAGGAGAACGTCTGGGACGAGCTCTCTCGCGGTTCTCGTGTGCGGGCGGTGGCCGGTTCGGGGATGGGGCTCTCGCTCGTGCGTGCCATCGTCACCAGGCACGGCGGATCCGTGCAGCTGTTCAGCCAGGAGGGCGTGGGCACCTCGGTGCGTATGGTTCTGCCGGTCCTCGCCGATGCCGCACCCGTGACCGTTCCGCAGATGTCGGATCATATGGATCGGGTCGCCGCCGGTTCGCATGCGGTGCAGCCGGTACAGCAGGCGGATTCGCGGCGGGCACCCGGATTCCTGCCTCCCCGGCAGCCGAATGAGGCCGAACTGCAGGGGCGGATCCTCGGCACTCCCCGGCGGACGTCGAAGCGTCGCCTCGAGAGAGTCGACGGAAACCTGGTCAACCGTCGGACGGGGGAGTCGGTCTTTGGTGGATTCCCACCCGATTCCGGCCAGCATTCGCAGTTCAAACCGCCCCGGCAGGCACCGAACGTCGGCGGACAGAACCCGGGCTATGGACAGCCGCGCGTGGGCGGTCAGTCCGATTCCGGGCCGCAGAGTTTCGGACAGCAACCGGTCGGCAGCCCGCCTCCCGTCGGCAGCCAGCCCGCCGGCGGCCCCAGACCCACCGGCCAGCCGCACGTGGGCAGCCAGCCCAATTCAGGTCAGCAGCCGCCTCAGCAGCAGTACGGACAGGCTCAGCCGAACCAGAACGGCCCGGAAGCGGGGTACCCGGGCCAGCGTCGGCACGGTGACCAGCTGTGAGACCGGTGACCGGACGAGCGGCATCGTCGACCTCCTCCGCGGGGAGCGTCGCGTCGAAGGGCCTCCCAGCGGGGAGGTCCGCAATGGGCAGAGCCGTCTCGGGCAGACCAGCCTCGGTGCGGCGAGCCGCAGCCGCCGGCACACTCGCACTGACCGTCCTGCTCAGCGGGTGTTCGGTCTTCCAGATCCGCACCGAAGACAAATCTTCCGGGCCCATGCGGATCGGTGTGCAGGAGACCGCCGGCCCCGAGCCCACGGGCACACCCACCGAGGCCGGAATCCCCGAGGGGATGACGAAGACGTCGGTGACATTCGGCGGCAGCTGCCCGGTCGAACTCAGCTTCGCGCTCGGCGATGACTGGAGGGACAGCAGCGGCAGCACCGATCAGTTCCACGTCTTCACTCACGGCAATGACAGTTCTCGCGCCGATATCATCCTCGTCAACTGCACTGACGAATACGGTGACAGCGCGCAGGAAGTCGTCGACAGTAAGCGACGCTACAACTTCTCCGAACAGGACTCACAGGTGTTGGCCGAGCAGACGGGATCTCTGGCCGCGGGGGAGTACTGGAGCTATCAGGGTGAACTCGGTCCCACAGAGATCCTCGCTCTCAACAGCAAACCCACTTATGCGTTCGGCGTGCAGACGGGTTACAAGATCAACGGACGCCTGGTGAATCTGTCCATCGAGATGCGCACACCGAAGACGAACACCGAAGTGGCGGAGGACTTCAAGAAGATGCTGCCGACGGTGACGATCGATGGTGAGAGGGTTCCGGCACCGAGCTTCCGCTGACTTTCCGCGGAGTGTCGAACGGCGCGGCGATCACGTGGCCGCGACCCCCGACTGCCCTGACCGCGAACGCGCCCCGGACCGCGAACGCAATCCGGCCGGCCGCCTCGGCGATCCCGACCGCGAACGCGGACCGACCGGCCGCCTCGGTGAACTGGAGTTTTCTCGGATCTCACCCGGGAGTCGACGTTGGGACCTAGGATGGGAAGATGACGACCCACGATGCAGTGACCCGACTCCTCGACGCCCGCCGCCTGCAAGGCCTCTTGACGAATCAGAACGGCCGCGTCATCGCCCAGTACTCGTTCCTCAACTCCGAGGGCAATTCCTCTCTCAGCCACCTCGCCGATATCAGCGGGGAGGAGCCCCGACGCATCACTCGCGGCAACCAGTCCGTGGGTCCGGCCGCGCTGAGTGAGAACGGCACGATCGTCTTCGCCTCCAAGCGCAAAGGCGAGGACGGCAAAGATGCTGAGTCCCCGAGCCTGTGGGCGCTGCCGGACAACGGAGAGGCCCGCAAACTCGCCGACCACTCGGGCGGTTTCTCCCGCATCGAGGTCAAGGGCGAGACCATCGTCGTCGAGTTTCCCGTCCATACATGGGCCGCCGACGAAAACGACCATCAGGAATTCAGCTCCGAACGCAGTGACGCGAAGGTCAGCGGGATCCTCCACACCGGGTTTCCGGTCCGCCGCTGGGATCACGATCTGGGGCCGGGCCGACAGACCCTGGCCGTGGCCACCCTCAACGAGGCGGCCGCCGACTTTCCCGAAGTCAGCGACGAGCTGAGTACCCCGTCGGGCTTGGGGTTCCGCTACCTGTCTCTGCCGTCCGGTCGACTGGTCGACTGGGCCGTCGACGATGAGGCACGCTTCGTCCTCGTCCAGCTCGAGAAGCCGATCCCCGGCCAGCTCGAGGCCAGTGAGATCTGGCGCGTGGACCTCGACGGGGAACCCGAACTGCACCGTCTGACGAAACCGGCAGCCGATCACAGCTTCGACATCGAAGCCATCAGCCCGGACGGAACGAAAGCGCTGGTCACCCGCGTACAAGCCTGGACTCCGCAGACCAACCTCGCGGCCGAACTCAAAGTCCTCGACCTGGAGACCGCGGAACTGAAGTCCGTGTGGCCGGATGCCGATTTCTGGTTCTCTCCGATCTGGGCGGACGATTCGACCATCGTGGCCACCGCCGATGATCACGGCCGCGGCAGCATCTTCATCGGTGATGTCAATGATGCGCAGCCCAGGCGGCTCGTCGGGGGAACCGATCAGAAGTATTCGTTCTCGGGGCTGGCCCTGCGTGAGGACACGGTCGTGGCGACCGCCTCGGCGATCGATGTCGCGCCTCTGCCGATCTCCGTCGACCTCGCCACCGGGGTCATCAGCGAACTCGCGAACCCGGCGACGGTCCTCGACGAGGAAGGCACCCTCACCGAGGTGGAGGTCCGTGCCGAGGACGGCACGCCGATCCGTGCGTGGCTGGTCCTGCCGGAGGGGGAGGGGCCGCATCCGCTCGTCGTCTTCGCCCACGGCGGACCGTGGGGGTCGTGGAATGCGTGGACCTACCGGTGGAATCCGGGTCCTTTTGCGGCCGCCGGTTATGCTGTGCTGCTGCCGGATCCGGCGATCTCCACCGGATATGGGCAGGCGATGATCGATCGCGGGCAGCAGCAGCTCGGCGGCACTCCGTTCACCGACATCATGGCGCTGACCGAGGCCGCAGGGGAGAGGACGGACATCGATGCCGAACGCATCGGCCTGGCTGGCGGATCCTACGGCGGGTACATGGCCAACTGGGTGGCCGGGCACACCGGCAGCGCGTTCAAGTGCATCGTCACCCATGCCTCCCTGTGGAACACCACGTCGATGGGGCGGACGACGGACAATTCGTCCTGGGATCAGGCGATGCGGGAACAGTCGGCGCAGTATTCGCCGCACCTGTTCGCCGATGACATCGAGGTGCCGATGCTCGTCATCCACGGTGACAAGGACTACCGGGTGCCGATCGGGCAGGGCCAGGAACTGTGGCTGGACCTGCTCACCCGGGCGAAGACTCCGCTCGACGCCGATGGCGGCACTCAGCACCGGTTCCTCTATTTCCCCGACGAGGGGCATTGGATCCTCGGCCGTGGGAACGCCGAGGTCTGGTACCGAACCGTGCTCGCGTTCCTCGACTCGCACGTGCTCGGCATCGACGCGGACCGAGTCCGCACGCTGGGCTGAGTCGGCAGTCGATCCGTCGGCTTCCTGAGGTGGGGAGGCAAACGGTTCGTCTGCGCCCCGGGGCGGGGCGGCTGCCGGTTCGGGGCGGCTATTGGTTCGTCCGCGCCCCCGGGACGAGCCGATAGCCGATTCGCCGGCACACCGCCGGTCGACACTCTGCTCGCCGGGACCCTGCGGAGGGGGAGCTCGCCGGCACCCCGCCCGTCGACACTCTGCTCGCCGGGACCCTGCGGAAGGGGAGCTCGCCGGGACCCTGCGGTAGGCAGTTCACAATCCGATTCCGTACCCTGAATGTTGTGTTCGCAGAGCGATGGAAGGACCTCGATGACACAGACCGCACAGATCCCCGCCGAGGCGGTCATCCACAATGCGTGCGTCCTCGACGGTGATCGGGCGACGTTCACCGAGGAGACCGCGGATACGTGGATCGCGATCGCCGAAGGTACGGTCACGGCACGGGGCCGTGGGGACGGCTGGAAGGACGGAGCCGCCTCGGGGCGGGGAGAGGTCATCGACGCCGCCGGCGGATACGTGGCTCCCGCGTTCGTCGACATCCACTGCCACGGTGCGGGCGGCGCAAGCGCCGAGGACGGGATCGAGGCGATGGATGCGATCCTCGACGTGCATCGGGCTCACGGCACCGGCAGGCTCGCGCTGTCCTACGTCTCGGACACGATCGACGGTCTGTGCCGGTCCCTGCGTGCCGGAGCCGGTCTCGTCCGCGATCGGGCCATGGTCATGGGGCTGCATGCCGAAGGGCCGTTCCTGTCTCCGGATTTCAAGGGTGCGCATGCCCCTGAGGTGCTCACGTCGCCGACCCCGGAGGCCGCCGAGGCGATCCTCGAAGCCGCAGACGGAACTCTCGCGCAGATCACGATTGCCCCCGAACTGCCCGGTGCGCTCGATGCGATCGCGCGGTTCTCTGCGGCGGGCGTGCGTGTGGCCGTCGGTCATACGGCCGCCGACTTCGAACTGACCGCGCAGGCGTTCGAGGCGGGAGCAAGCATCCTCACCCACGCATTCAACGCGATGCCGGGCATCCATCATCGTGCTCCGGGGCCGGTCCTGGCTGCGGCCGAAGCTGAGCATGTCACCGTCGAACTCATCAATGACGGCGTCCACGTCGTCGCCCCTGTCGCGCGCATGCTCCATGAACTCGTGCCCGGACGCCTCGCGCTCATCACCGATGCCATGGCGGCGACGGGCCTGCACGACGGGAGCTATCACCTCGGTTCGCTCCCGGTCGAAGTCAAGGATGCCGTGGCGCGCCTGGTCACCGCCGACGGCACTCAGGGAGCCATCGCGGGGTCCACGTTGACGATGGACGAAGCCGTGAAGCGGGCCGTCACCGAGGTCGGGGTCAGCCCGTTCGACGCTGTGCAGTCCGCGGGGCTCGTTCCACTGCGTGCAGTGGGTGGTGTGCCGGGGTCGGGTGATTCTCTGCGTGCGGTGGGTGGTGCCGCCGATGCCGGCAGCCTGTTGGCTCCCGGAATGCCGGCTGAACTCCTGCTCCTCGATGGGGACATGAGCATCCGAGGCTCGCGGTTCGGCGGTTGACTCCGGTCGAACATTGCTGAATCCGTCTGAGCCTCGTTGAGTTCGAAGGGCTGACCGATGCGACTGCGCCCGTCACGCAGCTGAACCGGGCCGAACCGGGCCGAACCGGACCGAACCGGGCTGAACCGGACCGAGCCGAGTTGAATCCGGCTGAGCCCGGCTGAACTTGGAAAGTGGGCACAGCTGTCCCCTGAAAGTGGGGCGGCTATTTGTCGAACAGGGAGTCGACGATGTCGTCCGCGATGAAGCGGGCGTGGAGGATCGGCTTACGAGCCGGGTCCTTTGCGGCGGGCGGAACGTAGGCCGGTCGCCCGTCGAAGAGCATCACCGTGTCCCAATCGGTGCGGTCGAGCAGGTGGTGATGATAGCTGCAGAGCAGCGCGAGATTGTTGATCTCCGTCTTGCCGCCGAGCGCCCATGGAATCACATGGTTGGCATCGCACCAACCGGGAGGGGCATCACAGCCGGGGAAGGTGCAGCCTCGGTCGCGGGCGGTGATCACTGCCAGCTGTCTGCGATTGGCGAAGCGCTGTTCTGTGGCCACCTGCATCGTCTTGGCCTTGTCGCTCATGAGGTGGAAGAACAGCGAGCCGTTGAGGCCGTTTCTCATCAGTTCCTTGATGGGAATGGGATTGTCGGCGCCCGTGGTGCCGTGTCCCGTGCCTTTGGCCAGATCTTCGGCGGTGGCGTTGATGACGAGAGCATAAGGCGCTCCTGCGGCCGTCCGCTGTTTGTCGATCGTGGTGACGAGGCCGGCGAATCGTTCGTAGATCCATTCGCGCGCCGAGGGCTGTTCGGCGCTGACGTCGACGTAACCGCCGTCCTCACGAATGCCGACACCGGGGGCGGCAGCCGGATTCCCGGTCGTGCGAGCTGCATCGAGATCGGGTTCTGGAACTCGCTTCGCGTCATACCGGTCGCCGGAGAGCACCGCATCGACGATCTCGAGCAGCTCTTCATCGGGCAGCGGCGAGCTCGTTGCCTCAGGAGCGGCGGTCTTGATGCCGGCGCCGCTCTCGTCAGCACCGGCGGTGTCGGCGCCGGCTTTGTCAGCGTTGGTCTTGTCGTCTTCTCCCGCAGCTTGGATCCGTGAGGTCAGCAGTCCGTTGAGAGTGCCCCCGGTGACGGGGTCGAGCAGCCCACGCAGCTCCCAGTCGCCGTTGGCCCTGGCCCGCATGGACATGTTGTAAGCCGAGCGGTCGCTTGAGTCTTTCGGTTCTTCTCCGTCCGGGTCGATGTAGCCCATGAGTTTGCCGAAGATCTCGCGCAGGTCCTTGAGGCGGACCTTGGGTGCGTTGTCGACCAATCGTGTCTCAACGTCGCTGCGGACGGCCTGACTGACCCACGTGGGCAGCTTGCGCATGCAGTCTTCGATGACAGACGCCTGGGCGGCGGAGATCGTGCCGGCATGGAGCGCATCCGCGACGACCGGGTAGAGAGGCGGCAGAGCCTGGCCGGCCATATCGACGCGTCCGCCGAGGTTCTTGGCCATATCGGTGCGGCGGTTCGCCTCCGCGCCGGTGAGGTTGAATCGGTTCTCGATGAGCGATTTCGTCGACTTGGCGCCGAAATCGCTGGGTGTTCCGACGCGTTCGCAGACGGAGAGTGCGAGCGTCGACAACGCGTCGTTGATGCGTGTGATCGCCTCGACCCCATCGGCGAGCATGATGGCCTGTTCCGGTCCCATGGGGCGATCGAACGTGCGCAGCTCATCTTTGAGGCTCATCAGCTGAGTGATCGAAGAGGTGACCTCGGGCGCAAAACGGCTGAGATCCGTCCACTCTTCGTCGGCCAGCAGCGGGTGACCGCTGGTCTGCGGGGAGTTGTCGGCGTTCCGAGCGGAATGATCGGAGCTGCGTTCGGGAGTGAGGGTCATGGGGATGATTTCCGTTCACCAACATCGTTGTTGTTGGAATCCAGTTTACTCTCCAAGGCAATAGAATGCCATAGAGAATCGAAAAAAAGTTCGAACAGATATAATGTGTTCGTCGATGTTCGATCATAGAACCATAGACTCTTGCCAGATGTCTGCAGAAGCGCATGCCCATGACTCGTGCTGCCTCCGGCCCACTTCACGGAGGCCTTCGCGGCAGTGTTCCGGCTTCGAAAGTGTCAGGCGGTCGTGGCACGATTGGAGTATGGATGCCCTGCTCCTCATTGATACCGACGACGCCAGCTACCCCAGCGATGACGCCATGGAGACCCTCGGCGATATCGTCACCCGGACCCGCGCTGTGGGCGGTGTGCTCATCTTCGCGTCGACGAAGGCCGACCTCGCCGACACTCCCGATGAGGAGCTGAGCATCTTCGTTCCCGACGAAGAGGATCTCGTACTCCGCTCCGAGAGCCCCGATGTGTTCGAAGGCATCGACGATCTGGCCGCAGGTCTGCATGACCTCTCCGTCGACCGGATCATCATCGCCGGCGCCGACGCCACCTCGGCCACGCCCGGCGCCGACGCCACCTCGGCCACGCCCGGCGCCGACGCCACCTCGGCCACGCCCGGCGCCGACGCCAACACAGGCGAGCCAGGCGCTGGAGCTGGCAGCGATGCCACTGACCCTGCCGCCGAAGCGGGAGGCGATGCCGACGCCAGCGCCTCCTCGGCGAGCACCCCCGGAGCCGTCTACGCCTCGGCGATGGCGGGCCTTGTGTGCAACTTCGACGTCGTCGTCCTCTCCGACTCCACCACAGATCCCGACGGAAAGCTTGTCACCTGGGGCGATGCTGCCGCTGGCGCCGGCGCTATGGTCAAGAAGACCGCCGATACCTGGCTGCGGATGTAGGCTCAGCCGCCTTCCCGAAAGTGTTCTACGTTGAGTAGAATGTGGGAGCGAGCTGAGAGGAGGACCCATGACCGGATGGACGAAGTCCGTGCGCGCGCTCTTCGCCGCTCTCTTCACGACCCTCCTCGCCCTGCTCATGCACCTCGCCGCCGGAGGCGGAATCTCGGTTCCCGGCACTGTGGTCGTCTTCGTCCTCGTCCTGTGGGCGGCGATGATCGTCGCCGGCAGACGCCTCGGCTATCTCACTCTGGCCGGACTGCTCGGCCTCGGGCAGGTGCTCATGCACCTGACGATGAGCTGGTCCGCCCGCACCCTCGCCCATGCGGGGGCGCACACGGGAACCGCCCATTCCGGACCCGGTCAGACCGGGGCCGCAGGGACCGGTTCCACCTCCGCCGAGGCGGCCCTCCGCGCCCACGCCGGACACATCGTCCCGGCCCCGGGCTCCCTTGATCTCGGTCCGGCCGCATCCGCGCTCGGACATGCGAACCACGGTGCCGCCTCGGCGGGGATGATCATCGCCCACCTCGTCGCCGTCCTCGTCACCGCCGTGCTCCTCAAGCGCGGTGAGGACATCGTCCTCAGCATTCTGCAGCTGGCCCTGGGGCCGGTGATCGGTGCACTGCGTGCCCTCTCCGAGGCGGCCGGGGTCCTGGCCGACGAACCGTTCCGCAAGCTCAGCGCTTCGTTCCGGCTGCCGCAGCCGGTCACCTCGGCGGTCGTCGGTCCGAACTATCGGCGCGGCCCGCCCGCACTCGTCTGACACCTCCCACGGCGATTCAATCGTCGTCTCGCACCCATTCTCTGGGTGAACCCATCCATCATCGGGCGACCGACCCCTCAGCGGCGGCGACCCGACCCCTGGTGACAGTCGAGCCAATCCGCCGCATCAGCGGCAGAGACTCTGCGGCTCCAGGCTCGAGCCGTTTGGCGAGCCTGCATGATCGACCCGTGCTCGACTGCCCCTGAATGACGAAAGTGCAGACACCATGCGAAAGAACATCACCCTAGCCGTTGCCCTGCCCATCGCCGTCGCCATCGGCCTGGCAGGCTGCGGTCACGACGACAGCACGGCAGCCGGGTCGACGCAGGCCGGAGGCAGCAGCTCCGCCTCAGCGGAGACTGTGGACAGCCGAGTCGACGCCGAGGCGCTCAGCCTCGACGGCGCCTGGGTCAAGGCCGCCGACGACGGAATGACCGCAGTCTTCGGCGAACTGAAGAACAACACCGACCAGGACATCACCCTCGTCGAAGCGAAGTACGCGGACGCGAAGATGGTCCAACTCCACGAAACCGAAGGCGACGGTTCCGGCGGAATGTCCATGCAGGAGAAGAAGGGCGGCTTCACCATCCCGGCCGGGGAGAGCCTCGACCTCGAACCCGGGGGCGATCACATCATGATCATGGGCCTGAAGAAGGCCATCAAGCCGGGCGAGCAGATCAGCCTCGACCTCGTCACCGCCGACGGCGAGACCGTCGAGGTCACTGCCGTGGCGAAGGAGTACTCCGGAGCCCAGGAAGACTACGCGCCCGGTGAAGCCGAAGGCTCCAGCGACGGCGAGAATGCCGACCACGCCGACCACGCCGACGATGGCGACGACGAGGGCTCCGACCACGGAGACCACGGTGACCACTGAGCCCGGTCGCCCCGGCTTCAGCCGCCGCTGTCTCCTGACCTCGGCGGCCGCAGCCGGCGGCGTCGGAATCGTCGGTGCCGCGGGCGGATTCGCACTCGGCCGCGGCTCCGGGGCGCAGGGCGCGAGCGCCGGTGACGGCGGGCCGCCTCGGCGAGATCTGGACGGGGCGAACGGGCCGCAGACCGAGCCGTTCTACGGCTCTCATCAGTCCGGTGTCGAAACCCCGGCGCAGGCGTATGCGCACTTCATTGCGTTCACACTGGGGCCCGGGATCACGGCCGCCGAGGCGGTGCGCTGGCTGCGGCTGCTCACCGCGGATGCGGCCGCACTGACGCAGGGGCAGGCGCCGTTGGCCGACTCCGAATCCGAACTCGCCGTCGACCCCGCCCGGCTGACGGTGACTTTCGGATTCGGCGCCGCACTGGTGGCATTGGCAGGAAAGGACCATGTCCCGGACTGGTTGAAGCCGCTGGAGGCGTTCTCGATCGATCGCCTCGATGAGGACCGCTGCACGGGTGACCTGCTCCTGCAGATCTGCGGCGACGACCCGCTGACCGTGGCACATGCCAGGCGCATGCTGTTCAAGGACTCACGCTCATTCGCCGAGGTGGCCTGGCAGCGCGACGGATTCCGACGTGCCTACGGCAGCTCGCGGGAGGGGAAGACCCAGCGGAACCTCTTCGGTCAGCTCGACGGCACAGCGAATCCGGGGCCCGGATCCGAGGACTTCGCGCGGATCATCTGGGGCCAGGGCACCGAGACTGCGGACCCGGTGTTCTCCGCCCGCGGGGAGCCGCCGGCCGATCTCGGCGCGCATCTGCCTGTGTGGATGCGTGGGGGAACGACGCTGGTGCTGCGTGATATCGCGATGAACCTCGACACCTGGGACCAGGCCGATCGACCGGCACGGGAGTTCTCGGTCGGGCGGACCATGGACACCGGGGCACCGCTGTCGGGCAAGGACGAGTTCGACGTCCCGGACTTCACCGCCGTCGATGAGCGCGGACTGACGAAGATCTCGCAGGTCGCGCATATCGCTCGCGCCCGCGACGGACTGGGTCCGGAGGCGCAGATCCACCGGCGCACGTTCAACTATGAGACCGGTGCCGGTGGGGATTCGGGGCTGCTGTTCGCGTCGTTCCAGGCCGATATCGAGCGGCAGTTCCTGCCGATCCAACGCCGCCTCGCCGAGGTGGACCTGCTCAACGAATGGACGACGCCGATCGGGTCGACCGTGTGGGCGATTCCGCCCGGAGCGACCCAGGACGGCTACGTCGGGCAGGAGCTGTTCGACGGGTGAGGAAGCGGCGCGGCCGCCGGGCCGATGACGGGCGCCGGGCCGATGAGTATGAACGGGCTCAGAACAGCGCCTGCGGCAGGGCGCCTTCGAACTCGAGGAGGCGCCGCTTGGTCTCGAGCTCGTGCCCGTAGGTGACCGTGGTCCCCGCGGGAACCTCGTCGGCCAGGGTCGTCAGCACGGTCCCCGCGATGTCCGATACCTGACCGAAGTCCACGGGCAGATCGATGTCACCGAGGCGGCCGTCGAAGTACGCGCGCACCTGGACGATCGCGTCGGCGAGGATCGGATCCGAGGCGGCGGTCGCCTCGGCGGGGAGCGAAACGTCGGCGACCGCCTCGGCGGGGATCGGGTCCGACTGTCTGGCTGCCTCGGCGGGGATCGATGCGGCGGACACGGCCGCCTCGGCGGATGTGCGCCATTCGAGCCGGACGATCGACCGGCCATCGCTGGAGACTGTCAGGGGACCGACGAAGGTGTCGACGGATGCCGAATGGATCGCCATGAGATGCCCTCCGTTCGAGTTCCGCGCACCGAACGCGGTGCCAACGGCGCTGCTCCATCGAGTCTACTCATACAGCTGTGCCCTCCCGACTCTGTCGAGTCGGGAGGGCACTGCATATTCATGACTGCGCGCCGCGCGGCGGGGAAGTCAGCAGCTGAGCAGAGGACGTCGCCCTCAGGGCAGCTGCTGCCGCGGCAACAGGATCACTCCTCGTCAGGCAGCTCACCTTCGTAGGCGTCAGGGTTGGCCTTCAGCCACTCGGTGATGGCCTTTTCGCCATCATCCTCGTACTTGTTGACGACCAGGTCCTCGAGGTCTCCGTACTGCTTGTCATCGAGCTTGATGTTGCCGATGTAGTCAGCAGCGTCAGAGAACTCATCGCTGAAGCCCTTGGTCGCGGTGAAGTGGAGCTTCTCGGGATCGCCCATCGCGCCCTTCGGATCCTCCAGGTCCTTGACCGGGTACTCGTTGTTCGCCCAGAACGGACGCCACAGGGTAACGACGATGTCCTTCTCCGCATCGGTCGCGTTGCCGAGCTCGGTGAGCATGGCAGCCGTCGACGAGGTGACGAGCTCGTACTCGTCGTCGAGACCGTATTCGGGAATCATCGCCTTGGTGGCCTTCGTCAGACCGGCACCGGGCTCGATTCCGATGATCTCGCCGCCGAAGTCCTCGCCCTTGCCTTTGAGGTCCTCGATCGAGTTGACGTCGTCCATGTACTTCGGGACGGCGATCGTGAGGACGGCGTTGTCGTAGTAGGCGCCGACGTCTTCGAGATCGTCACCGTATTCATCGATGTACTGCTTGTGCGTGACCTCGGGCCATGAGGACGGATACATGTCGATATCGCCGTTGGCGACACCGGCGTACAGGACGGCGGCGTCGTTGAAGGTTTCGGTCTCGACGTTGTAGCCCATCTTGCTCAGCTGGTTCTCGAGCAGAAGCGAGATGCTCTGGCCGTCGGTCCAGCCGGTGACATAGCCGAGCTTGATGTCGCCCTTGTCGCCGCCTCCGCTGCCATCGTCGCTCGACGCTTCCTGCGAACAACCGGTCAGAGCGAGGCCGAGGGCTGCGGCTGCAGCGACGAACGGGGTGAGAAATCTTCTCTTCATTATGTGTTCCTTTTCTCTAGTGTTCGACATTTCAGACTGTGTGGTCCATCGATTCAGGCTGCCGCGGCAGTTGCCTTGTTCTTCGTGCGGCGACGGCGCAGCCCTGCCACGAGCGAGCGCGGGTAGTCCTTGGCATTGCCCAAGGCTGCGGTGACGCGATCGAGGTAGACCGCGATGATCACCACGCCGAGTCCGGCTTCGACACCGAGCGGCAGGTTCTGCGTGGCGATCGCTTCGACGACGTTCTTTCCGAGCCCGTCGGCGCCGACCATGCCGGCGATGACGGCCATGGCCAGTGCGAGCATGATGACCTGGTTGATGCCGGCCATGATCGTGGGCGTGGCCAAGGGCAGCTGGACTCCGCGGAGGATCTGGCCGGGAGTCGCACCGAAGGACTGTCCGGCTTCGACCGTCTCCGAATCGACGCCGCGGATGCCGAGCTCGGTGAACCGCACGCCCGGAGGCAGAGCGAAGATCACCGTTGCCACGAGGCCGGGGACGACGCCGATGCCGAAGAAGGTGACAGCAGGGATGAGGTAGACGAAGGCCGGCATCGTCTGCATGAAGTCGAGGACCGGTTTGATGACCGCTGAGGCCTTGTTGCTGCGTGCGGCCAGAATGCCGACCGGAATGGCGATGATGACGGCGATGACAGCGGCGATGATGATCAGCGCCAGGGTCTGCATCGCGGCCACCCACTGGTCCATCGTCATGATGAAGAACAGGGTGATGAGGGTGCCCACGGCCATCTGCCACGAGCGGAAGACCCAGCCGATGAGCGCCAGCAGGATGATGATGACGAGCGGATGGAGGTCGACGAGCACGTCGGTGAGGACGTCGATGAGGAGGTTCAACAGCCAGGTGACGGCGTCGAAGAACCACGCGACGTTCTCTTTGAGCCAGTCGAATGCTGTGTCGACCCAGGCTCCGATCGGAATTCGGATGTTCTCCATCAGCGCTCACCCCTTTCGCCGGCGACCTGCGGTGCGGCGGCATCATCGCCTTCGGCCAGTACCTGGTCGATGATCCCGGTGTCGACCGGCTCGGGCCAGCCTTCGACTGAGGCGTCCGTCGCCTGCTCGTCGTTGCCGTTTTGGTTGCCGAGCGCAGCGAGCAGGGTTGCCCGCGGCACGACACCGACGAGTTCGCCGTCGGAGTCGGTGACCGGCACCGGCAGAGGCATCTCCGCGGTCGGGAGGAAGAGATCGATGAGCAAGTCGTCCGGGGACGCAGGGTGGGCGACCGGCTTGATGATCTCGTCGAGAGTCGTGGCGCCTGTCCGGATGTGCTCGATGCAGGCGCGGTCGCTGACGAGTCCGAGGAACTTCCGGTCCTTGTCCGTGACATACACGCCCGAGGCGTTGTTCTCACGCATGGTGCGCAGCGCGACGCGGGGGCCGTTATGATTGGTCACGGTCTGACGTGCCTTCTCCATGACGTTGTTCGCGGTGAGGACCCGTGCTCGATCGACGTCGTGGACGAACTGCGCGACATAGTCGTTGGCAGGGTCGGTGAGGATGTCCTCCGGGGTGCCGACCTGGACGATGCGTCCATTGCGCATCACCGCAATCCGGTCACCGAGGAACATCGCCTCATTGAGGTCGTGGGTGATGAAGATGATCGTCTTCTTCAGTTCCCGTTGCAGTTCGACGAGCTGTTCCTGCATTTCGCGGCGGATCAGCGGGTCGAGGGCGGAGAAGGCTTCGTCCATGAGGAGGATGTCGGTCTCGGCCGCAAGCGCGCGGGCCAGGCCGACGCGCTGCTGCATACCGCCCGAGAGCTGTTCGGGGAATTTGTCGCCCCAGCCATCGAGGCCGACGGCCTTGAGCCAGCGGTCGGCGGCCTTGTCCCGTTCCGCCTTCGCGACTCCACGGATCTCGAGCGCATAGGCGGCGTTGTCCCGGACAGTGCGGTGCGGGAGCAGTGCGAAGTGCTGGAACACCATCGAGATGTGTTCGCTGCGGACCTTGCGCAGTGTCGCGGCGTCGACCTTTGCGATATCGGTGCCCAGCACCTCGACGGACCCGGCAGTGGGTGCCCAGAGCCCGTTGAGGGTGCGGATCAGGGTCGACTTGCCCGAGCCCGACAGGCCCATGACGACGAAGATCTCGCCCTCCTGGACGTCGAAACTCGCGTCGATGACGGCGGCCGTTCCGAGTTTGGTCAGATCATCGCGGTCCGCGCCTTCTTCGAGTCGCTTGACGACTTCGCCTTGGCGCTTTCCGAAAACTTTGTAGACGTGTGACGCTTTGACAACGCTCACGTACTTCCTCCTAGCATTCTTGGCAGTCCGCAAGAACGAGAGGCTTCACCCCCGTTTGCACGGTTCGGTGCTCGCAGAACAGATCCGAATAGCTCAATTGCGCACGCGCCTCACCGCACACGGATATCTGATCCACCATTGTAGTTTTATTCAGGGTCTTCGGCAGAGATCTTATCGGGATTATGCGGCGCGCCCTTCTTGACTGGCGCTCTGACCTGGGGAAACAACTGCTCGTGCGTTACTTGATTGTTATAATCATCGATTGGAGCATGTAGGTGTGCCGTTTATGGATTTGTTACCGGATATGAGGTTTTGATGCAGTAGGCGGCCTTGTCTTCAGGGCGTCCGCAGCGATTCCGAGAGGAAGTGGATCACGGCCGGAGTGACCACCTCGGCGAACTCTTCGAAGAATCCGTGGCGGCCCTCCGGCAGAATGCGCAGCTGAGAACCGGGGATGCGTTCGTGGAGGATGCGGGCATTTCCGACCGGGTTCATCCTGTCGGCGTCGCCGTGCATGATCAGCGTCGGAGCGGTGATCTCCGGCAGTCGATCCCACGCGTCGTGATTGGCGCTGATGCGCAGATGGGCGGATGACTCGGCGGCCGTCATCGTGTCGTCGCCGAGCATCTTGCTGTACTTCGCCGACACCGTCCACTCGGGGGTGTAGAAGAGGTCGAAGAGGTACTGAGTGTGCTCATCTCCGCGCAGCCGCGCCAATGCCTGGCCGACCTCGCGCGGACGCTTGACCCCGTGCGGACCGCCGGGGGAGGTGCACCCGAGGATGAGTGCGCTCACTCGATCCGGGTGGTTGAGTGCCAGCATCTGCGCGATGCGCCCGCCCATGGAGGTGCCGTACACCGCGGCCCGATCCACGCCGAGGTGGTCGAGCACGTCCGCGGCGTCGTCGGCGAAGCTCGCCGTCGACAGTTCGCCGAGCTGACCCCGGCTGCCGCCCGTCCCGCGATAGTCGAACGTGATCGTGCGGAAGTCCGGTTCGAAGTCCCCGCGCAGATCGTCCCACCACTCGTGCGAATTCGACTGTCCTTGCAGCAGGAGCAGCGCTGGGGCGTCTTTCGGCCCGCTGACCTGGGCTTCGAGCGGGAAGCCATCGCGTGCGCTGATCCTGTCCATCTGCATCGTCTCCACCCGTGTCCTCCCGCCCGCGCGTGCCTGATCACCGCCTACGCTTGAGAGATGAAATCATTGCCGTTCCTCAATCCTGCCGCAGGGTCGCCTGCCGTGCGCAATCCCGACCGACCGGCCATCATCGTGCCCACGCAGGCGCTCGATGCCGAGGACCTCGCCGCCGAATGCGCTGCAGCCGCCGCGACCGGGATCGTCGACGCCGTCGAATGGCGCATCGATCTGCTGCTCGCCGCCGCTTCCGGTTCCGCACAAGGTGGGGCGCACAGTGGTGTGCACGGCCTCGCCGAGGCGGCCCTTCGTCTGCTTCCGCATGCGCTCACAGCCGGGCTGCCGATCCTCCTGACCGTGCGCACCGGTTTCGAAGGCGGGCAGGTGGAGATCACGGAGGACGCCTACGCCGAGGTGGTGCGGGAACTCATCGCCGGGGTCGCTGATGTCGAGGCGGGCGCCGGAACCGCTGCCGGCGCCGGTCCCAGCGGCACCGGTGGAACCGGCACCGCCGCCTCGGGAGTTCCCGGCAGCGCATCATGGGGCGTTCCCGTGGCCATCGACGTCGAGATCGATCGGGCCGAGTCGGGCTCCCTCATCGCCTCGGCGCGGCAAGCGGGCGTGCCCGTCGTCGCTTCACACCACAATTTCGAGTCCACGGACTCCGCCGAACGCCTGCTGAAGACGTTCGCTGCGATGAGCGAGGCCGGTGCAGATGTGGCCAAGGTGGCGATGATGCCGCAGGCGCCGGCCGATGTTCTGCGTCTCCTGGAGGCGACGGCCGCGGCGGATGCCTCGTTGCCGGTTCCCGTGCTCGGAATCGCGATGGGACTCTTGGGCCGGACGAGCCGGATCATGGGCGCCGGCTTCGGCAGCTGCGCCACATTCGCGCAGATCGGTCGGGCCTCGGCCCCGGGGCAGATCGAGGCATCGGTCCTCGCCGAGATCCTCGACCGCGTCGGAGGTAGGTGTGTATGAGCGGCCTCAAAGTTCATACGCGGTGATCTTGATCAGGGCGTATGAATTTCTGACCCGCGTTTGCCGAGGGGTTTGCTGACGGGCCTGGCTCGACCGGCAGAGTCCGTCGGGGAAGCAGACGGCCCGCGAAGCATGTGCTTCGCGGGCCGTTTCGCTGGTGGAGGTCAGCGAAGGATCAGTCGGTGGTCTCTTCGATCTGCTTGCGGAACTTCTTCGGCAGGGCCTCATCGCCGAAGTTGTTGCGCACGGTGTTCGCGGCGATGCGCTGAACCACGAGCTGAGCCACAGCCACGCCGACGCCGGAGACGATCGTCCAGGCCAGAGCCTCGGACATCGAGATCTCGTCATCGACAGGGTTCGACGGCGCCGGGCGCTTCGTCGACTTCTCCCACGCGAAGGTCAGGGTCTTGCGAGCGACGAATGCAGCTGCGATAGGCGCTCCCACGCCGATGATCTGCCAAGCGAGCTTTCCCATGCTCGTGTCCTTTCCTTTGAACCTTGGATCCCGTGCCTCTGGGGAGTCGCGGGAACGTATTCCGTCGAAGACAACACTAACGCAGGACGATGCGCCCGGGGCCACCCCCGTTCGAACGAGGTCGAGAAAGTTCCCTCATTTCATACTTTTGGGGGATGTGCCGGGCAGATCGGCGGGGATAGCGTGAGAGCACGCTTCGGTCGGGCAAAGGGAAGGTCTGAACCGAAACGTGAAGAGAAAGGCACACGATGCTGAGGAAGTGGAAGACGCGCGTCGTCACCGGACTGTTCGTCTGTGGCGCCCTCGGATTCCTGCTTGCGCTGCTGCCGGGACTCTCCGGCGTCTTCTGGCCGGTGTGGCTGATCAGCTGCGCCGCCTGCATCCTCGGGCTCGTTCTCGCCTTCACTCTCCCCTCGGCGAAACCCGCCGACGCTCTGCCCCGAGCCTGAAGAGCTCGGGGCAGCGCATCCCCGACAGCACGCATCCCGACAGCGCATCCCGACAGCACCCAGAGACCGGACGGCCGAGGGAAGGTCATCCCCACAGACTCACCGGGGTGTCAGCGGCCGCGGACGATCGCCTGGAATCGGTCCGTGAGATTCTGATCTACAGCGATCGCGTTGCCGTCGAGTTCGCGCAGAGCGGCGGCCGTGCGCATCGACGAGACGAACCAGGCCCCGTCCGCGTCCTTGACGTCGTCGAGTCCGAGGTCGGCGTATTCGGCGCGCAGCCCCAGGCCCTGCGCATGATCGAAGATCAGGCGCTGCGTCGTTCCCGACAGCAGACCAGCCTCCGGATTCGGTGTGAGGAGGCGGTTGCCTCGGCGGATGATGAGGTTTGCGGTCGGGCCTTCCAGCACGATTCCGTCGTGGGAGACGAACAGCGCCTCGTCGGCGTCGTTCGCCGCGGCATAGCGGCCGGCCGCCTGATTGACCGCATAGGACAGCGTCTTCGCGCCGATGAGCAGCCACGGGGCCTTGCTGCCGATATAGGCGTCGAATCCGCGGTCGAGGCTGACGGCGGTGACACCCTGCTCCCGGGCTGTGAGGATATGGTCGTCCACGGGCACGGGGAAGGCCCATCCGCGGCCCCGGAACCGACCGTTCGCGTCCTGCTCCCCGCGCGAGAGGGCATAGCGGATCCCGAACTCGACGTTCTGGGGATCGGCAGCGGCCACCTCGGCGATGAGGGAATCGATGACCCGATCCCACAGTCCTTGGTCCGGATCGGACAGATCCAGCGCCGAGGCGGATGCGCGGAAGCGGGTGAAGTGCCGTTCCCGCGACACCACGGTGGCACCGTGCGTCCCCACGCTGACCAGCACGGTTTCGAAGATGCCGTCCCCGCGATGAGCGGAGAGATCCGTGACAGGCAGCTGAGCGGCACCGAGATCGGTGAGCTCGAACTCAGCCGCGGTGGGGTCGACGAGGATGAGCGGATCGGTCATGCGGTACCTCCGAAGAGCAGGCCGAGGACGTAGGTCACGGCGGCGGCACCGAAGCCGATGCCGAGTTGGCGCAGGGCGCGGGGGCCGGGTGATTTGCCCGAGAGCAGGCCGACGATGCCGCCTGTGAACAGCAGCGCGATGCCGACGAGGCCGGCGGAGAGGAACACGGCGGGCAGTCCGGACAGGCCGAAGATGTAGGGCAGGATCGGGATGAGCGCGCCGGAGGAGAAGAAGCAGAAGCTTGAGAGGGCAGCGCCGATGCCGGTGCCGAGTTCGTCACGGTCGACCTCGGAGTCGAGGTTCGGCAGGCGCGGCGCCTGTCTGTTCTTCGCCGCCGCGATCGTGCGGTTGGCGCGAGCCTCGGCCTCGTGGGTCTTCATGCCGCGGGCGCGGAAGACGAGGGCGAGCTCGTTGGCGTCGATGTTGAGGTCGGCCAGGGCGTGCCGGGACTCGGGGTCCGGGGTGGAGGCGTCGAGGAGTTCGCGCTGGGAGCGCACCGAGATGTACTCGCCGGCTCCCATCGACAAGGCGCCGGCCAGCAGCCCAGAGACGCCGGTGAGCAGGATGACGGTGTTCGAGACTCCCGCCGCGCCGACGCCGAGGACGAGTGCGAGGTTCGAGACCAGTCCGTCGTTGGCGCCGAAGACGGCGGCACGGAAGTTTCCCGACAGGCGGGCGCGGGAACGGGCAGCCAGAGCGCGGACCACCTCGGCGTGGATGCGTTCGTCGGCGGCCATCTCGGCCGAGGCGGCTTCGTCTTCGTCGTACGGCGAGCTCGTCTCCGACTGCTGAGCAAGAGCGAGGACGAACACGGAGCCGAACAGACCGCCGAGGAAGGCCAGGCAGCGGGTGAGGAGATCGGCGGAACGGCGCTTCTCGGCATGCTCGCCGAGCAGCGTGATCCAATGCTCCTGGTGCCGGGATTCCGCGGCGGCCAGGCTGAGCAGGATCTCACGATCCTCTCCGCTGCGGCGTTCGGCGAGGTTGCGGTAAACCCGTTCCTCGAGCCGTTCGTTGGCGAGGTAGCGCTGCCAGCGGCGAACGGTTCGTCTGTCGGGGGGCGCAGGCGGAGTCGCTCCTGCGGAGTCATCGGTCGTCACTGGTCCGAGTCTAGTCGTGCGGTCTGATCTCGGCACTGGATGGGCGGTGAGCGGCCGGGCGGGTTCGGTCGAGTGACCGTGACGCTGGGCCGGCGCTGCTCGGTCTGGTGCTGCTCGGTCTGGCGCGTGTGGGCGCGGTTCCGGTGCGGCTGGGGTGCCGCGGGAGCGATCGTCGGCGCGGAGGCAATGACCGCAGAGAGTCCGCATCGCGACCGCAGGCCGTCCGCGTGTGCGAAATCGATCAGTGACCGGTTGTTATCAATTCGTAACATAAAAGCCGGCTGGTGTGCGTTAGATTTATGACCAATGTGAGTTGTGTCACCGTTTCGTTATAGAAGCATGTGATTCGTTACCAATGACGAGTCATAGCGAAGCGTCAGAATCGAGCTTCCCCGCAAGCGCAGCTGTAAAGAGGCCGACACCGGTATGGACGAGCAGTCATGCCGTGGCGGTCATTTCCGGTGCGCCGTCATGTGCGATTCCTCTGGACACAGACAAAGGAGCGAAAGGAACTCCATGAAGTTGCGAACGAAGAGCTGGCTGGCAGTCACCGCCACAGCCGGACTGGTCCTCGGCGGGGTGAGCCCGGCGCTGGCAGCGGGCACCGCGGGACCGACCGAACACACCGATATGGGCGTCAACGGCGACGCCGTGATGGAGCATCTGCAGAAGATCTCCGACATCTCCACCTCGCACGCGGATGAAGGTCACCGTGCGCTGGGAACCCCCGGCTACGAAGAAGCCGTGGAATACGTCGAATCCACCCTCGAGGCGACCGGAGCCTTCGATGTGAAACGTCAGGCCTTCGATGTCGAGGGCCAGAACTTCGGCACCGTCGACGTCAAGGTCGACGGGGAAGCGGTCAAGGTTGCGACCGCCTCATACACAGAGGGAACCACTGAGCCGCTGACCGATCTGCCGGTGGTGCTGCCGGTCGATGACGACAACAGCGACCTGGCCGGCGGACAGCTCGGCTGTCAGGCCAGTGACTTCGACTCCAGCGCCGAAGGTGCGCTTGTGCTCGTGTCCCGCGGCGAATGCGCCTTCGGTGAGAAGACCAAGGCCGCCACCGAGGCCGGTGCCGCAGCGGTCATCATCTACAACAACGACAAGGACAACCCGGACGAGGAGCTCAACGCCACCCTGGGTGAGCGGATGGAAGGCAGTGCCCCGACGGTGACGGTCACCTACAACGTCGGCACCGACCTCGTCGAGAAGGTCGAAGCCGCAGGTGCCGAGGCCGGCGCAGAAGCCGGCAGCCAGACTGACGCCGAGGCGGGCCTCGGGCAGGGTGCCGACGAGACCGAGGAAGCCGCCGCCGACGACGCGGCGGCCGAAGCCGCGGCCCTGACCGCCGACTTCACGCTCGAGACCGAGTTCGTCACCGAGACGACCTGGAACGTCATCGCCGAGACCAAGGCCGGCGACCATGACAACGTCCAGATGTTCGGCGCCCACCTCGACGGGGTCGAAGAGGGCCCCGGCGTCAACGACAACGGATCCGGATCCGCAGCACTCCTCGCTTCGGCCGAGGCGCTCGCCGAGCAGCCGACCGAGGTCGACAACGCCATCCGCTTCGGCTGGTGGGGCGCGGAAGAAGTCGGACTCGTCGGTTCGACGGAGTACGTCGCGAGCCTCGACGATGCCGAGCTGGGCAAGATCAAGTCCTATATGAACTTCGACATGATCGGCTCCGACAACTACATCGTCGGCACGCTCGACTCCGACGGCTCCGATGTGCCGATCCCCGACGGCGTCAACGTCCCCGAAGGTTCGGCCGAACTCGAGAAGGTCTTCACCGACTACTTCGCCGACATCGACCAGCCCAACGTCGGCACCGCCTTCTCCGGACGTTCGGACTACCAGGCGTTCATCGACAACGGCATCCCGGCCAGCGGACTGTTCTCCGGAGCAGACGGCACGAAGACGGCTGAAGAGGCTGAGATGTTCGGCGGCACCGTCGGCGAGAAGCACGACACGAACTACCACCAGCCCACGGACACGATCGAGAACGTGAGCAAGGAGTCCATCGACATCTTCGCTCCCGCCATCGGCTTCGCCGTCCACACGCTGGCCTATGAGCTGGCCGACGCGCCGACGGATCCACCGACCGATCCGACGACTCCGCCCACGGACCCCACCGATCCGCCCACGGAGACACCGACCGAGGCCCCTGATGAACGAGCACTGAGCATCGATCCCAAGACGATCGAAGCGCCGGACTTCGTCAGTGAGAAGGGCGTCCAGGTTGCGGCCACCGGCTGCGCCGCCGACACCACGGCGACGATGACGGTGACCCCGAACAACGGGAAGATCGAGACGTTCGAGCAGACCGCCGAGGTCGGAGCCGACGGCACTGCCCGATTCGGAGTCCGCGGACTCGACGCGTCGATGGTCGACAGCTACATCGGCACCTACGACGTCACCGTCGACTGCGAAGGCGGAGACCCGCTGACCGGATCCTTCGAGGTCGTCGCCGAAGGTGATGGGCCGGGAGCCGGTGACGGTGGCAACGGCGGCGGTGGAGGAGACCTGCCGCGGACCGGTAACGAAGCCCTGCCGCTGATTCTCTCGGCCGGAGCGCTCATCGCGCTCGGTCTGGCGATGACGCTGGGTTCACGCCGCCGCCGCAGCTGAGGGGCAGCCGAGACGACGTGCCCTGATCGGCACGGACGGCCCGATGCGTGGTCGGTGACTGGTAACGGTCACCGGCCCGTATCGGGTCGTTCTCGTCTGCGAAGATGGCGATGGCTGCGGAGTGATCCGGCGGCGCAGCTCGGATGGCGCAGCTGAGTCGGCACTGACCCAGATCTGAGATCGAGCGACTCACCTGGCGGCGCTCCTCAGTGGGCGTTCACCTTGTCCGGGCACAATGGTCTTCCGTGACTCCCAAACGCTTCTTCACCTTCTTCGCCATCGCCGAGACCGTGACCTGGACTCTGCTGCTGATCGGCATGTTCCTCAAATACGTCACCCACACCACCGAGGTGGGGGTGCGGATCGGCGGAGGCATCCACGGCTTCGTCTTCATCTGCTTCGTCATCGCCGTCATCGGGGTCGGCACCTCGCAGCAGTGGAGCAAGCGTCGTATCGCCACGGGCCTCGGGTCGGCGATCATTCCCTATGCCACGATTCCCTTCGAACGCTCGGTGGAGAAGACCGGGTCCCTCGAAGGCGACTGGGGACTGGGCCGCAACGGCCGCACCCCGCAGACCTGGTTCGAGAAGCTCACCTCCTGGTGCATCCGGTCGCCGTGGCTGGCAGTCGGCCTCGGGATCATCTTCGTCGTTCTCGTCTTCTCCGGGCTGCTGCTGGCGGGCCCTCCCGGCGACTGGGGCAGATGATCGACTGATCGACACCGCGAGCCCGCAGCGCGGACGGCTCTGACCGACCGCCTCGGCGAGGGGCGGCAGGTGCGGATCCGGACGGACCGCGAGCCCGCAGCGCGGACGGCTCTGACCGACCGCCTCGGCGAGGGGCGGCAGGTGCGGATCCGGACGGACGGCGGGCGTGAAGAGCCGCCTCGGCGGACATCCTCCCTGTCCTGTGTCCGTGGGCTCGCATAGGATGAGTGGGACGGGCCGGACAACGGCCGCCCAACCGCGATGAAAGGCCCACCGATGGACCTGCTCTTCGGCGTCGGAGGAATCGGCATCCTCGTCGTCATCATTCTCATTGCCCTGCTCGTGATCCTCAGGTCCTACAAGATCGCCTCACCGTCCGAGGCGCTCATCATCACCGGCCGGAACGCTTCGGGGTCGTCCGGCACCGGTCGCATCGTCATCGGCGGTCGCTCGGTCGTCTATCCGATCGTGCAGAAGGCGTTCATCCTGTCGCTGTCCTCGCGGCAGATCTCCGTCGAGATCGACGGCATCTCCATCAACGGCATCGCCCTGCGTCTGCGCGGAGTCGCCCAGGTCAAGGTCGGCGGCACCGAGGATGATGTGCGCAAGGCCGCGCAGCGCTTCCTCGACCAGCAGGATCAGATCGACCACTACTCGAAGGAGATCCTCTCGGGTACCCTGCGCGCCGTGGTCGGCACGCTCACCGTCGAGCAGATCATCCAGGATCGCGCTTCCTTCGCCGCGCAGGTGCAGGAGGAGTCCGCGCACTCGATGAACAATCAGGGCCTCATCATCGACACGTTCCAGATCTCGGCGGTCGAGGACGAAGGCAGCTACCTGCGCGACTGGGGCCGCCCGCAGGCCGCCGAGGTGGCGAAGAACGCCGCCATCGCCGAGGCGAACGCCGGCCGCGCATCGGCCGTCGAGCAGGCGCAGCAGAACGAGGAGACCCAGAAGCAGCAGGCGCTGACCGACCAGGCAATCGCCGAACAGCAGCAGCAGCTGGCTCTGCGGCGGGCCGCGCTGAAGGAAGAGGCCGATCAGCGTCAGGCGACGGCCGACAATGCGGGCCCGCTGGCGGCGGCAGCCGAGAAGCAGAAGCTGCTCGAAAAGGACCGGATCGTGGCGAAGGAGGCCGCGGAGCTGCGTGCCGAACAGCTCGACGCCGAAGTGCGCCGACCGGCCGACGCCGAACGCTACCGGCAGCAGGCTGCGGCCGATGCCCGGGCCTATGAGATCGAGGCGCAGGGCCGAGCCGAGGCCGCTGCCGAACTGCATCGGCGGTCGAAGGACGCGGAGGCGATCCGCCTCGAAGGTGAAGCCGAGGCCGATGCGATTCGTGCCCGCGGTGAGGCGGAAGCCGAGGCGCTGCGGGCACAGGCCGAGGCCTACAAGCAGTTCAATGATGCAGCCGTGCTGTCGAAGGTGCTCGAGGTGCTGCCCTCGGTTGCCGGGGAGCTGGTGGCGCCGTATGCGAACATCAAGGACCTCTCCATCGTGTCCACCGATGGCGAGTCGAAGCTCGCGAACTCCGTGTCGAACAACCTCTCGCAGGTCCTCGAGGTGGTGCGCGGAACGACCGGTGTCGACCTCACCGACCTCGTGGCCAAGGCGAAGGGCTCGGGCGAGGGCGGTTCGAGTGGTGCTGGGTCGGACGGGTCCTCCGGTCGGTCGGAAGGACCTGGTGGGTCCGGCGGATCCGACAGCGGGGGACCTGACGGAGCCTCCGCCACGGATGCGAGAACAGGCGAGGTCGTCGACGGGGTCGTGGCAGACGGCGCGGCTTCCGGACCGCGATCGAACCGCTCCGGATTCGACCCGAAGGCCTTCCTCGATGACAGCGGGGTCGATCTCGACCGCATTGGCGACGAGGTGAAGAAGGCCACCGGCTTCGATGTCCAGGCCTATATCGACGAGGCGAAGCGCCGCCTCGACGAAAGCGGCGCAGGCGCGGCGGGGACCGGTCAGGCCGGGGCCGGCTCGGGCGAAGCCGCGCCCGGTGGCGATGAGCCCGGCGGCGGTCAGAGCACCGACGGCAGGGGCACCCGCGGTCAGGACGACGACGGTCAGGACACTCAGAGCTGACAGCAGCGGGTGCCGGGGCGCCCACAACGCGCAGACAGCGGCCGCCGAGGACTTCCTCGGCGGCCGTTTCGTGCATGGAGCGCGCCGAGGTGCCGACCGGCCGGGCGGTGATGTGTCCTGCGGGTGGATCCACCTCGATTCTCCGAACGATTTCGAGGTGAATTCACCAGCAGGAGACGCAGCTGGGGTCGGGCGGCTCCGATGCTTCGTCGAGGTCGATCAGATGCATAAATAAATGTGCATATGTTAATGTGTTGAGTTGAGGAGGTATCTATGGCTCATGATCATGCGCATGGTTCAGGTTCACGGCGGCAGCTGAGGATCGTCTTCGGCATCGTCGCGACGATCTTCGTCTTCCAGCTCATCGGGTCCGTCGTCACGGGCAGCCTGGCGCTGCTCATCGACACCGGCCACAATGCCGTCGATCTCATCGGCATCGGGATCGCACTCTTCGCGGCGAGTCTGGTCAGCAAACCGACGGGCGGACAGAAGACCTGGGGGTTCCGTCGGGCAGAAGTGTTCGCAGCCGGGGCCCAGGCAACACTGCTGCTGGGGCTCGGCGTCTACAGCCTCATCGAAGGCATCCGGCGATTCTTCGTCCCGCCGGAGGTGCCCGGGCCGGGCCTGCTGCTCTTCGGCGCTATCGGTCTCGTGGGCAATCTCGTCTCCATCGTCATCCTCAGCTCATCGAAGGAAGACTCCCTCAATCTCAAAGCGGCGTTCCTCGAGGTCATCGCCGACGCGCTCGGCTCCGTGGCTGTGATTCTCGCAGCTCTGGCGATCTGGCTCTTCGGGTGGGAGCGCGCCGACGCGGTGGCTGCCCTGGTCATTGCGGCGCTCATCGTCCCGCGGGCGTTCGCCATCCTGCGCGAGACCGGGTCGATCCTGCTGGAAGAGGCACCGAAGGAGCTCGATCTGGACAAGGTCCGCGAGCATCTCGAGGCGGTCGAGCATGTGCAGGAAGTCCACGACCTCCACATCACCCGCATCGACTCGAACCTGCCGGTGCTCACCGCTCATGTCGTTCTCGCCGATGAATGCTTCTATGACGGGCATGCCCCGCGCATCCTCAAGGCTCTGCAGGAGTGCCTGACGGAACACCACAAGATCGCGATCGAACACTCGACCTTCCAGTTCGACCGGGCGAAGGACGCCGCCGAGGAGACCCACACCCACGACTGAGGCGGCCCGCCCATCATCGGTCCGTGGCCGGTGAAGGGCGGGCCGCCTCGGCGGGATTCGGATCACTGTCCGGGCAGGATCTCCACTGATTCGGTGCGGAAGCGTTCGAGCTTGGCCGGGTCGATGGAGACGCCGAAGCCGACGCCGGTGGGCACATCGACCTTGCCGTCGTACATGACGATCTCCTCGGTGATGTCCTCATGGAAGAAGCGGTTCGAGCCGGAGATATCGCCGGGCAGGGTGAAGCCCGGCAGCGATGCCAGCGCTGCATTCGCAGCCCTCCCCAGGCCGGTTTCGACCATTCCTCCGTGCCACACGGCGACGCCGTGGGCCGCGGCGAGATCGTGGATCTTCTTCGCCTCGATGAACCCTCCGACTCGTCCGGGTTTGATGTTGATCACCGAGGTGGCTCCCAACATGATCGCGTCCGCGGCCGCCTCGGCGGAGACGATCGACTCATCAAGGCACATCGGGGTGTCCATGAGCTTCGCGAGCTCCGCATGCTGGCGGATATCGGCTTCGCCGAGGGGCTGTTCGATGAGGAGCAGCCCATATTCGTCGAGGCGCCGCAGATGAGCAGCGTCGACGAGGGTGTAGGCGGCGTTGGCATCGACCTGGAAGCCGAAGTCGTCGCCGAAGGCCTTGCGCACGGCGGCCACGGGGGCGATGTCCTTGCCGGGTTTGATCTTCAGCTTGATCCGGGCGTACCCCTCGTCGAGGTAGTCGCCGATGACCTTGACGGTCTCCTCGACGGAATCCTGGATGCCCACCGATACGCCCGAGGGAACCGTATCGACGACTCCGCCCAAGTAGTCCTTGAACGACTGGTCGTTGAGCTTCAGCTGAGCTTCGATGACGGCCATCTCGAGTGCGGACTTCGCCATCGGGTGGCCGATGACGTGGCGGAGATGCCACCCGACGGTCTCCGCTGTGAGGTCCTCGACGTCGAAGAGCAGCGGTGCCAGCCAGCGGCGGGTGACGTCGATGCCGGCGGCCACGTATTCGGAAGAGTAGAGCGGGGAGATCATCGCGACGGACTCACCCCACCCGGTGATCTCGCCCTTCGGAGTGTCGAACACCGCCTCGACGAGGTAGCAGTCCTTCTCGGTCTCCCGCATGAACGAGGTCTCGAACGGGGTGACGAGAGGAATCGAGACTTGGTGGAGGGTGACTGACTTGAGCTTCATGTGCCGGGGCTCCTGCTTCGCAACGGGGCGGATGGGTCTTCGCCTCCACCTTATGCCAGCGGTCCGCAACAAGGAGGCGAGTATCGCGATTCAGGTCGGGAAGGACTCTGGAGCCTCATTGCAATACCTCCGGGAAAGAAACCCTGGAGCGGCGGTCCGGGGATTGATAATGTGAACAAAAGTCTTCCTGTCAGCAAGGGGGCCACCGTCGTGAACGACCACCTGCGCACTCTCACCGCGCGCAGACAGTCCTGGTTCGGCCTCAAGCTGCCGGTCAAAACCGCCCTCGCGCAACCGGCGTTCCACCCGCTGCTGCGAACGATCGCGCCCCGGATCAGAGGGCTGAAGGTCGGTCGCCTCCCAGCACCGATCGAACTCACCGAGGTGCGCGGACGAGCCGGCGGAGCGGACTTCGTCCTCGTCGAGCCCTTCCGCTGCGAGATCGCCAAGGAGTTCTACTGGGGCAAGGGCCGACGCACCGAACCCGAAGACGCGTTCGCCCTCGATCTCATGGTCGCGCTCAGTGCGGACGCGGACGTCTTCCTCGACATCGGCGCTTACACCGGGGTCTTCACCATGGCCGTCCTCGCGGCGAACGAGAATGTGCGCGCCCACCTCTTCGAGATCATCCCTGCTGTCGTCGCCGGCGCGGAGAAGAACATCGACCGCAACGGCTTCAACGCCCGCGTGACCGTCCACCCGACCGGTGTCGGCAGTCCCGACACCTGGATGAAGGTGCCCATCGGGGACGGGGGATCGGCGCTGCCGTCGTTCTACTCCTCGGCCATGCACTTCGACTCCGACGCCGAGGTGCGCTTCACCTCTCTCGACGCCCTCCTGCCTGAGATGCTGGCCGAAGTGCCGGACCGAGACACGCAGTCGCAGCCAGGGGAGGGCCTCCCCGACGGTTCAGTACGGGGCGAGACGCCACGTGTGACGGTGAAGATCGACGTCGAGGGCGGGGAGAACGACGTCCTCGCCCACGGGCGGGAATTCCTCTCGGCCTTCCGTCCGGACATTCTGTGCGAAGTCCTCTTCGACCGCGCAAAGCCACGAGAACTCATGAGCCACCTCGGCGAGCACAGCTACCACTACTATCTTGTCGGCGAAGACCGACTGTACGCACGGACGGTGATCCGGCCCGATGCGCACCTGCGCGACTGGCTGTTCACGCTGAAGTCACCGGATCAGATGCGCGCCGCCGGCTACCCGGTCGACTGATGCTCTGCTGCCGACAGTCAACTGTGTGCAGGGGAGGCCCCAGCGCACTGACAGCGGGACTGGTCGACTAGCCGCCGGCGCCGATCCGTCTCAGCCCTGCAGCTGATCGGCGATGAGGGCGGCCAGCAGCGCGGTGCGCGGAGCGATCTCGTCGATGACGGCGTGCTCGTGTTCGGCGTGCGCCCCATCGCCGACGGCACCGAGACCGTCGAGGGTGGCGATGCCGTCACCGGCGGTGAAGTTCCCATCCGAGGCGCCGCCCACCGACACTCCCTGCGGCGCGGGCAGTCCGAGTTCGCCCGCAAGGGCCGTCGCCCGGTCGAAGAGCGCAGCCGACTGCTCCCGTTCGAATGGTGGCCGGTTGATCCCGCCGAGCACCTCCGTCGTCGAGCCCTCCACCTGCGGTTTCGCGGCCAACTCACGGATCTGCGCATCCACGCGTTCGAGTTCGGCCGCCGTCCGGGCCCGCACATCGATGTCCACGCGGGCTTCGGCCGGCACGGTGTTCGACGTCGTCCCCGCGCTGATCACGGTCGGCACCACCGTCGTCCCCGCCTCGGCGTCGGCGAGACCCGCCACCAACGGAAGCGTCAGGGCCAGGGCCATGCCTGCGTTGATGCCCTTCTCCGGTTCGAGGCCGGCGTGCGAGGCTCTGCCGGTGAACTTCAGCACGTAGTTGCTCGTGCCCTTGCGCTCGAGTTTGAGCGCCCCGCCGGCGCTCGCCTCCATGACGAACACGGCCTTCGCCTCGGCCGCCTCGGCGCGGATGAGGTCCGACGAGGACACGGAGCCGATCTCCTCATCACCGGTGACGAGGATCGACAGACCGTCCAGTCCGCCCTCGCCGAGGTGGTCGGCCACGATCGCGGTCGCGTGCACGCTCATGATCGCCCCGGTGAGCATGTCGAAGCTGCCGGGACCGCGGAGGACGCCGTCCTCGGTGGAGAACGGGAGGCGTTCGAGCGTGCCGTGCGGCCACACCGTGTCCTGATGGTTGAGCAGGACGACGCGGGCGGGACCGGTGCCGAAGCGCAGGCGCACGTGGGTGGTGCCGTCGACGTCGAGCAGCTCCGCCTCGGCGCCGAGGCGGTCGCCCAGGAGCGCGGCGAAGTCCCGGGCGCCCGCGGCCACGGCCGCCTTGTCGTGGGAGGGGGTCTCGCGGGAGATGACCCGTTCGATGTCGGCGAGCATGTCGGGCAGGCGTCGCTTCGCCTGTTCGACGAAGTCAGCGGGCCGGGACGACGATGATGCGGTGGAAGTCATGGTGCGAGTCTACGGAAGACCGGTTGCCGTCTCCCGCGGTGTCCGGATGGTGTGATCGATGCATGACCGGTGACGGCACCAGATGTGTGCCTGGATGCGGGACGGAGATCACCGCGCACAAACCCAGCCGTCTGTGGTTTGCTTGTCCTATGGGTGAGGCAGTCAGCTCGAAGCGGTACACGCCGGAGGAACGCACACTGTATCGGGAGAAGCTCGCGGAGAACCTCGAGCTGTTCGATACCTACCTTCGCCATGCGGATTTCAAATCGGCGGGCACGATCGGGCTCGAACTCGAGCTCAACCTCGTCGGCGACGGCAATCAGCCGAGCCTGCGGAACAAGGAAGTGCTCGCCCGACTCGATGACGAATATCAGCCCGAGATCGGCGCGTTCAACCTCGAACTCAACCACCCGGTGCTTCAGGTCGCGGGCCGTGGGCTCAAAACACTCGAAGCCGGTGTCGCCCACCGTCTGGAGCAAGCGCAGAAGGCCGCCGAGCAGGACGGACTCAAAGCGGTGTCGATCGGCACCCTGCCGACCCTGACCACCGAGTTCCTCACCGACGAGAAGTGGATGACCGAGGAGAACCGGTACGAGGCGCTGAGCAACTCGGTCATCGACGCCCGCGGCGAGTACGTCCGCATCGAACTCGGCCGTGAAGAGCGGTACAGGGCGGAGTTCTCCGATATCGCTCCGGAATCCTCCTGCACGTCGATGCAGCTGCACCTGCAGGTGGCGCCGAATCGGTTCGCCGATGCATGGAACGCCTCGCAGGCGATCGCCGGGACGCAGGTTGCGATGGCGGCGAACTCGCCGCTGTTCGTCGGCCGCAAGCTGTGGCACGAATCCCGGATCCCGATCTTCGCGCAGTCCATCGACACTCGCACGCCCGAACTGGTCAACCAGGGTGTGCGACCCCGCGTATGGTTCGGCGAACGGTGGATCACCAGCGTCTTCGACCTCTTCGAGGAGAACGTCCGTTACTTCCCGCCGCTGCTGCCGGAGATCAAGGACTTCGTCGAATTCCGTGCCGCCGACGCTCCGAAGCTCTTCGAACTCAATCTGCACAACGGCACCGTGTGGCGCTGGAACCGTCCCATTTACAACTCCGGTGACGGCGGCGCTCATATCCGTGTCGAGAACCGGCTGCTGCCGGCCGGCCCGACCCCGGTCGACATGGTCGCCGATGCGGCCTTCTACTACGGACTGGCCGAGTTCCTCGTCGGTGAGAACCGTCCCGTGTGGTCGCGGATGTCGTTCGCCGAGGCGGAGGAGAACTTCAACGCCTGCGCCAAGGACGGGATCGAGGCGCGAGTGACGTGGCCGAAGATCGGTCGCATCGGCGTGGCCGACCTCGTCATCGATGTGCTTGCGCCCCAGGCCAGGCGCGGGCTGGCGCGGCTGAACATCGACAAGGACGTCATCGACGAGTACATGTCGATCATCGAGGGCCGGGCGGCCAGCCGCATCAATGGGGCGACCTGGCAGCTGCGGACGCTCGAGAGTCTCGCGCCGGGCAGCCGACCGGATTCGCCGGAACGCAGCGAGGGCCTCAAAGCGATGATGGACGCCTACCTGGCGAACCAGGCGACCGGGAAGCCCGTCCACACCTGGGAGATCCCCACCCGCTGAGTCGCGGCCTCTGCCGAAAATAGGTCGCTATCGGACATTCTGCGCTAAACGTAGGTCGCAATCGGACACTTCGCCACGCAGAAAGTATCCGATAGCGACCACTTCTCGGACTCAGTCGACGAGGCTCAGAGGCGTTCGACCTCGACGAAGACGACGTCGGCGCAGCCTCCGGGATTCGAGACCTCGTGCTCGGACCCTGCCGGACGCGTGTAGGAGACTCCGGCCTCGAGCTCGGCACGGATCTCGGTGCCATCCGAATTGTGCACGAGCATCGTGTCCGTGACCATCGGCACCACGACGTACTCATACTCATGTTTGTGCATCGGGATGACGCCGTCGGGCCGGATCGTCCACTTCGTCACCCGGAATACGCCGTTGTCGAGCTGGACCTCGCCGGTCGAACCGGTGTCTGCTGCATTGTCTGCGGTCATGGTGATCTCCTTCGATGCGCGAACGGCCTGCGGCGGAAGCCGGGACGGACCTGACGCCTTCACTGTATCGCTCGCACCGCTCCGTCTGGGCATCTCACGGACGCACACCGCCACCTGCCCTCACGGCGAGAGGGCTCGACGCAGCCCGAGCCACCCGGGCTAGCATGAGTGATATGCGATACCCACTTGCTGACATCGACGACGTCGACGATGACATCCGCACCCAGATCCTCGAGGTCGCCGAGAAGTCGGGCTTCGTGCCCAACGTCTTCCTCGCCCTGGCCCGCCGACCGGACGAATTCCGCGCCTTCTTCGCCTACTATGACGCGCTCATGGAGAAGGAGACGGGGAACCTGACCAAGGCCGATCGGGAGATGATCGTCGTGGCCACCTCGGCGATCAATCACTGTCTCTACTGCGTCGTCGCGCACGGAGCGATGCTGCGGATCTTCCAGAAGGACGCGCTCATCGCCGATGTCGTCGCCACGAACTACCGGCAAGCCGATATCAGCCCACGTCAGGTGGCTATGCTCGACTTCGCCGTCAAGGTCTGCGAGGAACCATGGGCCGTGGGCGACGCCGACCACCAGAGGCTTGCCGACCACGGATTCGACGCCGAAGACGCCTGGGACATCGCCGCGATCACCGGCTTCTTCGGCCTGTCCAACCGCATGGCCCACATCTCCGGAATGCTCCCGAACCCGGAGTTCTACACCCTCGGCCGCCTCCCGCGAGAGAAGAAGTGAACCGATGACCTCATCCACCCCCGCCGAGGCGGACCCCACCACCCGTGCCAACGCCGTGTCCGGTCCGGCCGCCTCCGCCAAAAACATCCCGGCTGCCTCCGCCCGGTCCGGGCTCGTCAAACCGTTCGCCGCGATGGGCATCGTCGCCACCGTCGGGCAGATGCAGCGCGCCGGTCGCGACACCATCGCCATGTGCCTGGGCGAACCGACCCAGGGCGCGCCCAGCCCAGTGCTCACCCGCGCCGCCGAAGTCATGACCGACGGTACGGGACTCGGATACTCGCCGATCTTCGGCATCCCCGAACTGCGCGAAGCCATCGCCTCCCACTACCGCGACTGGTACGGACTCAACATCGCACCCGACCGCATCGCCGTGACGACCGGATCCTCCGGCGCCTTCCAGACGACGTTCCTCACCTGCTTCGACGTCGGCGACCGGGTGGCTCTGGCCCGGCCCGGATACGGCGCGTACAAGAACATTCTCGCCGCATTGGGCTGCGAGGTCGTCGAACTCGACTGCGGTGCCGACGAAGGGTTCCAGCCCACCGTCGACCTCTTGGCCGCCGCCCATGCGAAGGCCCCGCTCAAGGGGCTCATGCTCGCCTCACCCGCGAACCCCACGGGCACGATGATCGGCCCCGAGGCGCTCGGGCAGATCGTCGACTGGTGCCGAGACAACGGGGTGCAGGTGATCTCCGATGAGATCTACCACGGCATCAGCTACATCGGCACCCGCGGCGAATGCGCACTCGCCCACGACGACACTGCCATCGTCATCTCCTCGTTCTCCAAATACTGGGGCATGACCGGGTGGCGCCTCGGCTGGGCGATCCTGCCCGAAGCGCTCGTCGCCCCGGCCCAGAACGTCACGGGAAATCTCTCCCTGTGCGCCCCGGTTCCGGCGCAGTACGCGGCGGTCGCGGCCTTCGCGGACGAGTCCTATGCCGAATGCGAAGCGGCCGTGGCCTCATTCGCCGGGGCTCGCGAGCATGTGCTGAACGCCGCTGCCGACCTCGGCTTCGGTGAGATGGCCCCACCCGACGGCGCCTTCTACATGTACGCCCGCGTCGACGACATCCTCGACCGTGCGGGTCTGGCCACCTCCGGGCAGTGGTGTGAGCAGGTGCTCGACGCGACCGGCGTCGCGCTCGCCCCCGGTGACGACTTCGACTCCGTCGACGGATCCAGGTCGGTGCGCCTGTCGCTGGCCGTCGGAGCGGACCGGACGGCCGAAGCCATCGACCGCATCCTCGACTTCGTGGGCTGAGCCCCGAACGTCGTGAGATGAGTTCCGACGAGGGGATCCGATGAGCGCCGAGGATGCGCCGTCGGGAGGGCCGCCTCCCGCCCCGAAAGCCCTGCCGGTGCTCGGCGTCATCCTGGCCGCCGTCCTGCTCGGATCGGCCGGATTGCTCGTCATCCTCGCCGAGGCTACCGCTCCCACCGCTGCCTTCCTGCGGTGTTGGATAGCGGTCATTGTGCTCGCCCCGTTGGCGGTGCTCGAGCTGCGCCGGCACGGCCGTTTCCCGCCGAAGGCGATCCTCATCGCCGCGGTCTCCGGAGCGGCGCTCGGAATCGACTATGTGCTGTGGGCGCAGAGCGTGCTCGACGCCGGCCTGGGCGTGTCCACGGTCCTCATCAGCGTGCAGGTCATCGTGTTCCCGGCGCTGGTGTGGGTGTTCGGCGGGTCCCGGCCGGGATGGCTGTTCATCTGCTGTGTGCCGGTCATGATCATCGGCATGCTGCTGACCGGGGGAGTGTTCGGCGCCGACGAGACGGCAGCGAATCCGATGCGGGGAGCGATCTTCGGGGTCCTGTCCGGTGTGCTCTACGGCGTCTACA
This sequence comes from Brevibacterium linens ATCC 9172, assembly GCF_900169165.1. Taxonomy (GTDB): domain Bacteria; phylum Actinomycetota; class Actinomycetes; order Actinomycetales; family Brevibacteriaceae; genus Brevibacterium; species Brevibacterium linens. Next base: position 48,265 of record NZ_FXYY01000006.1, on the reverse strand, counting down.
TCTTCGGCATCCACCACAGCCGGAAGGTCGCCGGAGACTTCGTCGTCGCCCCGGTCCAAGTGGGCACGATCTCCGCCGGGGTGATGACCGCGGTCGCCGGGCTGACCCTCGGCGGCCTCGACTTCGACCTCGGCTGGGCCGGTTGGGGCTGGATGATCGCCCTGGCCGTCTGCGGTCAGGCCCTGTCATGGGTGCTGCTGAGCATCTCCAGCCCGTTGGTGCCGGTGCCGATGACCGCGGCGCTCATGCTGCTCCAACCGCTGTCCGCAGTGGTGCTCGGATCCCTCGTCGCCGGGGAGCGGCTGCAGGCGGGACAGTGGATCGGCGCCGTCCTCGTGGCCCTCATCGTCTGGGTCGTCGGTGGAGGACCCGCGGCCCTGACACGTCGGCGACGTCGGTAGGGGTGGGCTGCCTCGGCTAGAGATGCGCTGCTGTGGGCTGGGAACGGTGGGCCGCCTCGGCGAAGGAATCGCTGTGGAAGCCCCGCCCCAGGCGGGACTCAGTGTTCGTGGGCCTCGATCGTGTGGGCGATGGCGTCGACGATGATGTGGGCGACGTGGTCGTCCTTGAGCGAATAGTAGGCTTCGCGGCCGATCCGATTGACTCCGACGAGGTGGAGTCCGCGGAGGAACTTCAGGTGCTGGGACACCAGCGGCTGGGACAGTCCGGTCGCCTCGACGATGTGGGTGACAGTGGCCTCGCCGTGGGTGAGGACGAGCAGCATCTTCAGCCGGGAGGGTGTGGCAAGTGCCTTGAAGAGGTCGGCAGTCTCGGTGATGGCTTCGAGATGGTCCTCGGGATTGAGCAGGAGCTGCTCGACGTCGTCATTGACGGGAACGGAATCGGGAACGGAAGCCATGAGTGCAGATTACCGGACAACCGGGGTGGTCATGCGATATCCGGCACTGTGGAGTGGTCGTGGCTGTCGCGGGGTTCGGGCGGTCGGAGCTGCCCGCGTCTCAGTCGAGGGCTTCGACGTCGGCCTGCGATCCGAGGAGGTCATCGGCCAAGGTCTCCCACTGACCGTAGGCGTCGGGTAGTGCCGACCGCTGCACGGACTGCGCGGCTTCGGTCGGTGACATCGAATCCCAGCCGTCGATCTGATTGAGGCCGGGGTTCTCGACCTCGGGGTTAATCCCGTAGAACGCCTTGGCCGCGTAGATGGGATCGGTGAGCTGATGGGGCTCGCCCCAGCCTTGTGACGGGCGCTGCTGGAACAGGCCGACCGAATCGCGGTCGCCGGAATCCAGATTGCGCAGCGAGGACTCTTGCAGCGCTGTCATCAGGGCGATCCTGATCGCATGGTCGTCGAAGTTGCCCCCGCGGCCGACGCCGATGATGAGCCGAGCATTGTCGATCTGCTGTTCGCTGAGCTGGTTGACCGAAGCCATCTGCATCTGCCTGATCTTCGTGGACCCGAACGAAATGGGGGAATTGAGGATGATGACGGCGCCCACGACCAGTGCCATCACTGCAGCCCCGAGCCCGATGAGGGCACCAGTGAGCACGGACCGGCGGCCCTTGCGAGATGATGTCAGACGAGGCATGAATATAACGATAATGCAACAAACTTAAGACTGCATGGGGCAACGCCGAGGTTCTTATCACAGGAAGGTCACGGCCGAGTGGCGCTGAGGGGGCGAGCGGAGCCGAGTGCGGACCGGTTTCGGATGACCCCGCACAGCTTAGGCTTGAACCATGGTGAGAATCGTTCGGCGCAACAACCGCCCACCTCTGATGACCTGCCTCATTGTGGTCTTCTCCTTCGTCGCTCTCGGCATCCTGACCGTTGCCGGCATCCTCGTCGCCGTCATCTTTCTGTCCTCGGAATCGTCGTCGACAGGTTCATCGCCGACCTCGGACTCCTCGTCGATCGGATCCTCATCCTCCGATTCCGACTCGGACGGCGGCCCCGGTCCGAGCACCACTGCTCCGGTCAGCGGGGGCTGGTCGAGCGGAGGCTGAGGCTCCGCACTGAGGATGAGAAGGAAGCGAGTCCAGCCTCCTTGACCTTGACACGATGTCAGGGTCTTCACTGGGTGACAAGAAGCTTGAGACCATGACACATCCACTGGGGCACCATCAGACTCGCGGACCGGAACCCCCGACCGAGGCTGACCAACAGACCGGCGGCGACGTTCGGAACGACACCGAAAACCTTCGGAAAGGCGCCGGCGACGTTCAGAACGACACCGGAAGCCTTCGGGACGATACCGGCGATCCCATGATCGACGCGCTGAGTGCGTCGAACCCGCAGAAGCGCCTGCAGGCGGCGATGGCCATCGGCACACGGGCCGAACCCCGTGACCTCGACGTGGTCATCGCCCGGTGCCGCATCGAACCGGACTTCTTCGCCCGCGACATGGTCACCTGGGCGCTCACTCGGCTGCCTGCCGACGACACCGTTCCCCGCCTCATCGCCGAACTCGACTCGCCGCTGCCGCAGGCGATCAGCCAATCCCTGCACACCCTGTCGAAGATCGGCGACGTCCGTGCCTGGCCGGCCATGGACCCGGCCCGGATCGGCGCGGCCCTCATCGCCCACACCGACACCGAGGTGGCCCGCAGTGCGTGGAGAGCCGCCGTTGCCCTTGTCCCCGGTGACAATCGCGCAGAACTGGCATCCGCCCTGGTGACACAGCTGGGACGCGGTGAAGTCGAGGTGCAGAAGAGCCTCAGTCGAGCGATCGTGGCCCTCGGTGAGGACCTCGTGTCAGTGGTCGATGAGAGGCTTCATGCAGAGGACGACACAGTGCGGGCTCACGCCATGGCGACCCGGGACATGTTCGATGACCCGGATGCCGGCTTCGCCCACGCCTTGGACGCAGCCAAGCGGTTGGTCGCACTGGGGTCCGAGACCGCGGTCTAGATCGGCACAGGGAAGGTCCGATCGTGCGTGTGCCGTCAGGTGGGGCAAGCCCGTCGGCACACGGCCGAGGTCTCGGATCCCTTCCTTCAGTGGGTGGTTCTAGCACCTGTGCGAAAACCGCCTGCGAACGGTGAGCGACGTCCGAACGGTCCCCCGGCACCGACGAATTTCGGGACACTGCACCCGGAGGGCCGCGACTGCGGCATAGAGTGGCTGACAGCAGAGAAGAGGTGGCAATGCTCATCGGCGAGGTGGCCCGGCGCTCCGGTGTAAGCGCACGCATGCTGCGCCACTACGAATCCTTGGGACTCGTCGCGCCCAGCCAGCGGACGACCGGCGGCTACCGCGAATACTCCGATGCCGATATCGGTCGAATCTTCCATATCGAGGGTCTGCGCAGACTCGGGATGTCTCTGAGCGAAGTGGGGCGGGTGCTGTCCGAGCCGGACTTCGACCCCGGCAGCGTGCTCGGGGACCTCATCGACCAGGCACGTGAGCGGATTGCGGCCGAGCAGCGACTGCTCGACCACCTCGAGTCCGTCGCTCGGCTCGGCCGGACCGATGGCGAATCGCTCCTGTACACCATCGACCTCATGCGCTCCCTCGAATCCGGCGATGTCATCCAACGGCACAAGGCCGCACTCGGCAGCGGAGTCGACGGAGGAATGCCGATCGAGGCCCTTTCGCAGGCGGTCCTGCAGGAGACCGTGCTCAACGCGGCTGGGGCTATGCGGTGGGCACTTGCCCAAGCCGGCGCCGAGGCCGTGCCCCATGTGGTTGTCGGAATGGACGACGCATCGGCCCAAGTGCGCCGCAACGCACTGCTCACCCTCGACGAGATCCGCCGAACCACACCGGACGAGGAACTCGACTCACGCTCGACGTCGATGATCCAGCAGGCCCTGGAACTCGCACTCGACGATGCCGTCCCCGACATCCGCAGCATCGCCGCGCTCGCCCTCGGTCGCTCAGGTGATGCGAAGGCTGTGCCCGTGCTGCTCGACATGGCGATGAACGGACCGAAGGACATCGAGGCGGCAGAGGCAATCGGCTCCATCGTCGACGCGGCCGGGCCGAGAGCCGACATGAGCGAACGGGTCTTCACCGAACTGCACCGGCACGCGGACTCGAGCGAGACGGCTACACGGTTCCGTGTGCTCCAAGTCCTCCTCGAAATCTCCGGCGACCGCAGCGACGAACTCATCGCCGAGCTCAGCAATGACGACAGTCCGGAACTCGCGGCCACCGCACGTGCCGCCCTCGAGCGCCGGCGACGGTGAACATGAACGGATGCGGATCGGCCGCCCCGCACAGGGCGAACCTGACCGATTCCGGCCGGGCCGCCTCGGCGAGGGGAGCAGCCGCCCTGGGAGGGGCGAGCCTGACTGATTCCGTCCGGGCCGCCTAGGCGGAGGACGGCGGGAATCCGCAGTCCGGGCGCTGGAAGAGGTTGGCTAAACTGACGCCCATGACTTCGGGCGGAACGGACGCGGCGGTCGGGCAGAAGCGGCGGCTGAGGCAGCCGTTCGTCTATCGACGACACCACTTCACGCCCACCGGGGTGCTCGACTACCTGTTCTTCCTCTTCGCCGGCGCGGCCTCGACCTGGCTGGCACTGCTCATCCTGCTCAAAGGATTCAGCCTCGGCTGGTGGCAGGTGCTCACGCTGCTCGTGTTCTGGGCAGTCGTGTCCTACCTGGCTCTGCCCCGGCTGCACCGCATTCTGTCCCAGATCTATGTGCCGAACTACTTCATCGGCCGCACCCGCACCTCCGACGGTCTGCTCGGCGATCCGGTCAACCTTGCCTGGCGCGGTGAGGAAGCGCAGATCCACCATGCGATGCGCGAAGCAGGGTGTACCCTTGCTGACAGCATCACTCCCGCATCGACGTGGGAGATCATCCGCTCGACGGTGACGAAGCGCAGCTACCCGCAGGCGCCGGTGTCCCCGCTGCTGCTCTTCGGCCGCCGTCACGACTTCGCCTACCAGCAGGAAGTCGACGGCGATCCGGGACAGCGTCACCACGTGCGGTTCTGGAAATGCCCGCACGGATGGCTGCTGCCCGGCGGACACCAGGCCGATTGGCTGGCCGCCGGAACCTATGACAAAGCCGTCGGCATCTCCCTGTTCACCCTCCAGTTCACCCACAAGATCGAAGAGAACACCGACGTCGAACGCGACCACATCGTCGACACTGTCACCGGTGCCGACGAGGTGATCTCGGTCGATCGGATCAAGGACTTCTCCACCGGATACCACTCCCGCAACGGCGGCGGCGATGCGATCATCACCGACGGGCACCTGCCGATCGTCGACGTCACCGAGGTGGTCGCCGACGAAGCCGACCACCCCGAACGCTTGGAGTTGGCCCTCGACGCCACCCGCATCTACTCCGATTCACACAGCGTGTCCGAAGTGACGAAGACGCTGTGGCGACAGCGCCCCCTGCAGACGGTCGTCGGGGCCGCCCTCGTGCTCGTTCTGCTGCTCTTCCAGGCGTGGGATGTGATCAGCATGCTCCTCGACTGGAACGGGCTGCGGTCTGAAGTCGTCGACTACAGCTCGGACATCGCGGCCGTCAGCGACGACACGGCCACGCGCATCGTCGCGGGATTCCTCGTCGGTCTCAGCCTCCACATCGGGTGTCTGCAGGTCATCGCCTCGACGTCGGTGTTCCGCGGCAGCAACCGAGCGAGGCTGTGGATCCTCACTCTCTCGACGATCTCCGTGATCGTGTCGATGACGAACTACTTCACCGGCGATCGCGACCTGGCGACGAATATGTATGCGCTGACGACGATCGCCATGCAGGTGGCGGTGCTGCTGGCGCTGTCGAGCGACTCCTCCCGGATGTTCACCCGCTTCAGCACGGCCGCGCTGCGCGCCGAGCGGCAGGACCGCGCCCTCGAGGACTGAGGTGGCGGGCCCGCGCACGCGGGGACTGGAGCGGTGGCTCACGCGCTCGAGGACTGAGGCGGCGGGTCCGTGTATTCTGAACGTGTCCGATCCACTCCGCACTCCGCACTTCAGCTTGACGCCGAGGCTGGACCACACACGAAGGCAGGACTCCATGACCGAGCAGACCCCCGATGCTTCCGTGTTCGATTCGATCGACCCGGTCCTCAAGGTCGTCACTGCCGAGATCGAGATCTCAGCTCCCGCCGAGGCGGTCTTCGAACTCATCGCCGACCCGCAGCGACAGCCGGAATGGGACGGCAACGACAACCTCGGCTCGGCCGTCGAGGGCCAGCGAGTGCAGGGGGCCGGGGGCTCGTTCGTCACGACTCTGACCAAGGGCGTGGACCGGGAGAACCACATCGTCGACTTCGCCGAGGGCAGGCTCATCGCCTGGAAGCCCTCCGAAGTGGGTGGAGAGCCGTTCGGTCAGAAGTGGGTGTGGGACATCGAACCGACCGGCGACGACTCGGTCCTGGTTCGTCACACCTATGACTGGACCGAGCTGCGCGATCCGAAGCGTCTGTCGCGGGCGCAGTCGACGACCGCGGCGAATCTGCTCGCCTCGCTCAAGAGACTCAAGCAGCTCGCCGAAGGCTGAGATCAGGCGCCTGGCAGACAGCCGCGGCCGAGGCCTGACCGCTTACCGCATCCGAGTGCCCGCTCCGCCGGGACAGCAGTCCGGTCGGAACAGACGGATAGCGGCGCTCACTTCGGCCAGGCGTCGGCGAGGCGCGTGAGCAGCGATGCCAGCTGTGCCCGTTCGTCCTCGGTGAATGTGCTCAATGCCTGATCGACGTTGTCACGCTGGGCGCCGCGGAATCTGTTGGTGATTGCGCGGCCCTTGTCAGTCAGCGCGATGAGGGTTCGCCGGGCATCATCCGGGTCTGCCTCGCGACGCAGTAGACCGAGCTCGACGCCTTGCGATACGAGCCTGGACGCGCGCGGCTGATCGACGCCGATCGCATCGCCGAGTGCGCTGACTCCCAGCGCCGTGCCCGCCTGGACGAGTGAGACGAGCAGACGGATGAGCGCACGCCCACGGCCGTGTGCGGCGAACGGTCCACCGGGATGACGCTTGCCGCCGAAGGGGAAGTCGTCTGAGTTCCGGCCGCCGCCGAATCCACCACGGTCTCCGAATCCACCGTGTTCACCAGAGCCCCCGCGCTGGCCAGGGCCGCCGTGCTCACCGAACCCGCCAAAGGGCCCGAATCCGCGCGAACCGCCGGGCCCGCGCCGCCACTGCAGGCGGGTGAGCGCCTCGGCGATCGCCTGAATGTCATCGTTCGTGCTCATGATTCGATTTTACATGCCATTTGACATGCAATCGAAGTGCATGTCATTCTGCATATACATGTCAGATGACAACTGAGGAGATGAGATGACTGCACACAATGGCTTCAATGACGACAATGACGACTTCACCACCCAGACCGGAGGAGCCGGCGCGGCAGGTGCCGATGACCGGAAGGACTCGCCGAATACCGACGAGAACACTGCCGCCGGCGATGCATCGCGCCCCGAGGCCGATCGCGACCGATCCGGCGAAGCGGACAAGGCCGAGGCGACAGAGAATGATTCGGCCGCACGCACTGAGCCCGTGAACGACGCCGAATCCGGCGACGGCAAGGGCGAAGACACCGACACCGACCTGCCGCAGCTGCTGCGCGAGTTCAGCCACGTGCTGCGTCGCGAATTCCGTGCGGCCGCCGCCGACTCCGGATTCGACCCCCGCGAATTCGGACGTATGCGGCGAGGACGTCGCCGCTGGGATTCCGATGAGGTAGTCGCCGACGGTGCCGCCTACCCGGAAGAGCCTGTGACCTACGGTCCGCCGCGTGGCCGAGGTGGATGGGGACCATCGAAGAACATCGATCCCGAAGAGCTGCGCCAGCGCTTCCGGGATATGCGCGACGGAGTCGGCGATCGCCTCGAAGAGGTGCTCACCTCCGAAGAGTTCGCGAACCTCAAGGCCTCGCTGTCGAAGATCGTCGACAACTTCGGTTCCGACCGCTGCGGAGACGACTCGGACCGCCATGACGGACCGCACGACCGCGAACACCCCCACGACCATGACGATCACCGAGGCGGCCCTGACCGTCACGGGCCCCATGGACCCCGGGGTGGGAACGGCGACCGCAACCGGCGCCGCGGGGGAGGCCGCGGACGGCGGGGGTTCGGCTCGAACTTCGGTCCCGGCTTCGGCCCGGGCCGACGAGGATTCGACCCCTTCGGCTGGGCCGATGAGCGCCGCAGCCGCGAGCAGGAGGTCCAAGAGGCCTTCGAACGCGGATTCGCCGCGGGCTTCGAACAGGGACGCAACTCGTAGCCGAATCGGCCGGTCCGCCTGCCGATCCAGCGCGCAGAGGCGGACCGGAGCGGGTTCGCTCCGGTCCGCCTGCTGAAGCCTGAGACCGCTCAGCCGCGGGAGAGCACCGCCCCGATGTCATCGAGCACGCTGCGATCCTCGATCGTCGACGGCACTGCCGGATCGTCGACGCCATCGGCGATCTGGCGCATCGTCTTGCGCAGGATCTTGCCCGAACGGGTCTTCGGCAGACCCGCGACGATGTCGACGCGTTTGAACGCGGCGACGGGCCCGATCTCCCTGCGGACGAGCGCCACGAGTTCGTCGATGACGGTGTCCGGATCGGCCGCCTCGGCGGAATCCCCGAGCACGACCAGCGCACGTGGGATCTGCCCCTTCACGTCATCGTGGACGCCGATGACAGCGGCCTCGGCTACGGCTGGATGGGAGGCGACGACCGCCTCGATGATTCCGGTGGACAGGCGGTGGCCGGCGACGTTGATGACATCGTCGGTGCGACCCATGACGAAGACGTACCCCTCCTCATCGAGATAGCCGGAATCGCCGGTGAGGTAATAGCCGTCGAAGGCAGCGAGGTAGGAGGAGATGAACCGCTCGTCGTCACCCCACACCGTGGCCATGGTGCCCGGAGGCAGCGGCAGCCGGATGACGATGAGTCCTTCCTCCCCAGCGCGAACGGGCTGACCGCCGGGGTCGACGACCTCGACGTGGAAGCCGGGATTCGGCTTCGTCGAGGACCCCGCCTTGAGCGGGAACCGGGTCAGTCCCAGCGGATTCGCCGTGATCGGCCAGCCGGTCTCCGTCTGCCACCAATTGTCGACGACGGGGACGTCGCGTCCGGTCGCCTCGGCGAGGATTGTCGTCGTCCACTCATACGTGTCAGGATCGAGGCGCTCGCCGGCGAGGAATTCCGCACGCAGACTCGACAGATCGTACTTCTTCATCAGCTCGCCGTTCGGGTCCTCCTTGCGCACCACGCGCATGGCGGTCGGGGCGGTGAAGTGGACGTTGACCTTGTGCTGCTCGATGGCGCGGAAGAAGGCTCCGGCATCGGGTGTGCCCACGGGTTTGCCCTCGTAGAGCACCGAGGTGACGCCGGCGAGCAGGGGTGCGTAGACGATGTAGGTGTGCCCGACGACCCAGCCGACATCGGAGGCGGTGAACATCGTGTCGCCCAGATTCAGCCCGAAGACGGTCGGCATCGAGAACGCGCCGGCCACCGCGTAGCCGCCGGAGTCGCGGACGATTCCCTTCGGTTTGCCGGTGGTGCCCGAGGTGTAGAGGACGTAGAGCTCGTCGGTGGCCCTGACGGTCACCGGATCGATGCCCTCGGGCGTCTGGTCGAGCAGCTCGGCGTAGTCGAGGTCGTTCTCGCCGAGTTCGCAGCGATGTTCGTCGCGCTGGACGATGACGGTGAAGTCCGGTTTGTTCGCAGCGATCTCGATCGCCTCATCGAGCATCGGCTTGTATTCGAGGACTCGGCTCTTCTCGACCCCGCAGGAGGTGGAGATGACGGCCTTCGGTGCCGTGTCGTCGATGCGCACGGCGAGCTCGTTCGGGGCGAAGCCGCCGAAGACGACCGAATGGATCGCGCCGAGGCGGGCGCAGGCGAGCATGGCCACGGCTGCCTCGGGGATCATCGGCATGTAGATGACGACGCGATCGCCCTTGGCCACGCCCTTGTCGGCCAGGGCGCGGGCGAAGCGGGAGACCTCATCGAGCAGTTCGGCGTAGGTGATCGAACGGACGGTGTCGGTGACGGGCGAATCGTAGATGATGGCGGCCTGGTCGCCGCGGCCGCCCTCGACATGTCGGTCGATCGCGTTGTAGCAGACGTTGAGTTCGCCGTCGGGGAACCAGCGATAGATCGGCGCATTCGAATTGTCGACGGCCTTCGTCGGTTCGGTGATCCAGTCGATGCGGTTCCTGGCCTGCTCGAGCCAGAATCCGTCGGCATCGGCGGCGATGCGGGCGACGACGTCGTCGTAGCTGGGGGCGGCGGTGTCGGGTTGCGTATCCATATCCCCATTGTGACCCACGGCACAGAATCTCGCCGAGGTGGGGCCCGGATTCTTCGTCCTGCGCGTGAGGTGCCGCGGGGCTGAGAAGGATCGGTGCGGCACGAAAGTGGACCCATTTCCCTGCACTCGGACCAGGAGAGGGCACAATGGGGTTATGAGATTCCTGGTTGCACTGATCCTCGGCCTGGCCGTCATGTTCGGCCTGAACGCCCTCTTCGACTTCTTCTCGATGTCGCGGCCATTGGGCTCGATCCTCATGGGCGCGACCGTCGGCGTCACGATGCTCATCGTCCTCCTCATCTGGGAGGTCGTCCGCCCGACTCAGCCCAAGGGCGAGCTGGCGAAGGCTCAGCAAAGCGAAGAGGAGCGCGCTCAGGCACGTGCCGACCGACGTGCCCGACTCGCCGCCGAGGCGGGAGTGAGCCTCGAAGGCATCGACGGTGCCCTGCCGGGATCGACCGCCCAGTCCGCCGAGGCGACCTCGTCGGATGAGACGGACACCGCTGAGGCGGCCCCCACCGAGGGTGCCGATGCTCAGGCGGCTTCCACCGAGGGCGCCGACGCGGAGATGTCTCGCTTCGAGGGTGCCGATGCAGAGGAGGTAACCGCCGAGGAAGAAGGAGCAGGCGGTGAGTCCGCCGCAGCGTCTCCTCCCGAGGGGGAGGTCTCAGAGGGCGAAGCGGCTGACGATGCAGCCGAGCAGAACAATGAGTCAGATTCCTCCCTGGAATCCGACGGAGCCGAAGGTGACGAGGCCTCGACGGATGAGGAACGACCCGCCGAGTCAGCGAAGCCCGCAGTGGTCGTGAAGACCGCGGAGCCGGCCGCACCCGCAGAGCCGACAGACTCCGCCGAATCCGCACAGCCGGGCGACACCGACGCCGCCAAGGCCCACGCCGGCGGTGACACCGAAGCCGGAGACACCGGCGCTGACGCTGATGAACCCTCTCGGCCCGCTGAGAAGCCGACCGTCCAGACAGGGGATTCGTCCGAACTGCCGCCACCTCCGCCGATGCCGCCGTCGTTCCCCGCCCGACCCACCGCCGCCCCGCAGGCCGATGTCGCCGAGGCACCGCAGGCCGATAGCGGCGACGCGACGAACGATGACGAGTCCGCGGCTCCGTCGCTGAATCAGGACGGTGTCAGCGACAGCGGGTCCGTTCCGGCTTCCAACCCGGATCCCGAAGGGCCGGCCGATGACCCAGTGACGCTCGACCCGGAGGAATACGACGAATCCGCCAGCGGATCCTCGCTCGAGGCACCTCCGACCGGCGAGCCCGGAATGTCGGCCGACGCGCTCTCCGGCAAGCTGCCGGACGAGGCCGACGAGTCCGCCGACACGGCCGGACAAGAGGCCGCCGATGACGACGCCGTTGATGCTGAGGCTCCGGAACGCAAGGGTCCCTCAGCCGAGGAAAACAACCAGTACCGGCTCTGAGCCGCAGTTGACTTAAGCCGCAGCTGGCCTGAGCCGTTACTGGCCCGCGTCGCTGCCGGAGCTGAACAGTCGAACTCTGCTGGCGAACCCGCTCAGGCGTAGTGTGCGGCGAGGATCCGCATACCCTCTTCGATGCTGACGCGGGGAGTCCAGTCGAGAACTTCCTGCGTCCGCCGCTGATCGAACCAATGCGCGGTCGACAGCTGTTCGGCGAGGAACCTGGTCAACGGCGGTTCGTCGTCGTGCTCTCCGAGTTCCCACACCTTCTCGACCACGGTTCCGGCCGCCAGCGCCGGCGACACCGGAATGCGCAGCTTCGGCTCCGACGCACCGCCGGCGATTGCGATGCGTGACATCAGCTCGCCGATGGGTCGCGGCTGACCGTTCGTCACCACCAGCGCCTCACCATGAGTGGAATCGACCGCGGTCACCGCTGCGACGATCGCCTCGACGGCATTGTCGACGAAGAGCGTGTCGACCAGCGCCGCGCCCGATCCGAGCACCGGCATCCGCCCCGCACGGGCGCGATCGATGACCCGCTCCGTGAGCTGAGTGTCTCCCGGTCCCCACATGAGGTGGGGACGCAGGACGAGCACTCGGAAGTCAGGCGAGTCGGCGCCCAGGGCGATCCGCTCACCGGCGCCCTTCGTCCGCGCATACTCACCGCGAGCGAACTCCGGAGACGCGGGTTCGGCGCCGTCGCCGATGATCGACTCACCGGTATGGGCCACCGACGGCGATGAGATATGGACCAGGCGCTGTACGCCGGCGGCCCGAGCCGCATCGACGAGAGTGCGGGTGCCGCCGATGTTCACGGCCTCGAATTCCTTGGGGTCACCCATCATGGAGACCTTCGCGGCCAAATGCACGACCGCCTCGGCGCCGGTGACCGCCTTCTCAACGGCAGCCGCATCGGTCACCGACCCCACCACATCGGTGGCGCCGTCGACCCCAGAGGGGCGACGCTGCAGGGTCGTGACCTCGTGACCAGCGGTGACGAGCTCACGAGCGACGGACGAACCGAGCAGTCCGGAGGCTCCGGTGACGGTGATTCTCACTTCAACTCCTCAGACGCTTCCACGCACCGGCCCACCGGCAAGGACGCTGTCGGCCCAGGCGGCGAGGCGGGAACGGTCGATCTTCGAATTGTGGCGGATGTCGGTGGGGAATTCGGGCGCCACGAGCACCGCAGCCAGATCATGACCGCCAGCCTCGGCGACCGTCTCCCGCAGACGTTCCGTCAGGTCCAAGGGCGCAAGACCCGGTGCGAGCGAGGTGCCCTCGGCGTCGAGCACCGCCACGAGAGCCTGAGTGCCGACGGGTCCGATTCCGACGACGGAGCTGCGGCTGACCTGTGCGTCGGCGTCGATGAGCGCCTCGAGACCACCGGGTCCGACCGGCCCACGTGGCGTCGTGACGACATGCTGCAGTCGTCCTTCGAGCCACACCCGACCGGCGTCATCGATATGGCCGATGTCGTTCGTCCGGTGCCAGGTCAGACCGTGCAGATCATCACGCGCCGAAGCCGCAGTGGTGCGCCACAGGTTGTCGTAGCCGGACTTGATATGGGCGGCGCTGACGACGAATTCGCCGAGGCGGCCCTGTACGGCCGCGCCCTGCAGCAGCTCATCGGCCGAACGTCCCGACTCATCGATGGGGGCCAGGGCGAGTTCGACGCCGTCGATCGGCTGCCCCACGCAGACCCCGAGACCACCGGTGGCATCGGCTTCGGCCACCCCGTCGCGGTCGATGTCGGTGAGCAGCAGTCCCTCGGTCATGCCGTAGGGGGAGTGGATGGAGGCGTTCGGGAATACCTCGGCGATGGCATCCATGAGGTCCAGCGGCACGGGCGCACCCGCCGAGAGCACGAGTTCGACCCCCGCACACGCTGCCCGCTGCTGGTCGTCGAGCTCGCCGGCGGTCGCGGCGACATTCGTGTATGCGGCAGGGGAGGCGAAGACCATGGTGGCCCGTCCGGCGATGATCGCATCGGCGATCGCAGCGGCCGTGAGCGTCTTCGGTTTCGTCACCGACATGTCCGGTGTCACCGAGGTGGCCCCGATGGCCGGTCCCAACAGGGCGAACGGTGGGAACCCAGCCACCAGACCGGTGCCTTCGGTGACATTGAAGGTCCTGGTCAGCACGGCCGCCAGCGCGGAGATGTCCGCATGCGTATAGCGCACGCCCTTCGCCGGTCCTGTCGACCCGGAGGTGAAGAGGATCGCCGCATCGGCATCCGGTGACGGGGTCGGCAGCTCGGCCCGGTGCGGGGTGCGGGAGAGTTCCGTCAGGCTCGTCTCCGCCTTGAACATCCGCGAGCGCACAGGTCCGAGCGGACGCACGGAGATGCGTCGTCCCGGCCAGCCGAAGGCCCGCGCCAGAGTGAGTCCGGGCAGCTCGCCGACGATCCACTGCGGATCGGCCGAGGTGATCGCCCGAGTCATTCCCTTCGGGCCGAGTCCGGCATCGGCGACGACGGCGACCGCACCGATCTTCAGGCACGCATAGAGGGCGGCGGTGAGATTGTTGCCCGGAGGCACGAGCATGGACACCCGGTCCCCGGGCTTCACGCCGAGGTCAAGGAGGCCGTTCGCGATCGACGTCGTCACGTGCCACAGGTGCCGCCAGCTGATCTGCTGCGCCGGGTTCTGCGCGAAGTCCACCGAGGCGATCGCCTCGTCGTCACGGCGGGCATCGAGGATCGCCGTGACCGAGCGGACATCCGCGGATCCGTCGCCGGCGGCGGAGTCATCCGCGATATCGGACGCCGATCTCCTCGCCGACGCGGCTGTGCCCGACCGCGCGGACAATCCCTCCGCAGGGGCCGCCTCGGTGGGGGTGTTCGCAGTGGTGGGTGTATCGAACTGCGCGTCCAGCCAGTCGAGGACGAGTCCGGCCACATCGTGATCTTCGCTGACGAGGTGGGACGCCGTTTCGAACCGATGCACATCGGCCTGCGGCAGGCGCCGGCGCAGGTCCCGCAGATAGCGTTCGAGGAACACCGGGTCCTTCGGGCCCCAGACGAGCAGCGCCGGTTTGCCGAAGGCGGCGATGTCCCGGCCGATGCGCTGGAGCTCGGGATCGGAGGCATGCGTGTCGTCGACGGGGATGTCGGCGACGAAGTTGCCGATCGCCCACCGGTCTGCAGGTGTGCGGTACGGGGCGCGGAAGGCGTCCTTGGTTTCGGCAGCGAGATCGCCGAGTCCCAAAGTCGCGCGCAGGAACCCGTCGGTGAGCACGGTGGCCGCAGGCAGCATGGGCCCGGCCAAGGTCGCACGCAGCGGCGCGGGCACCGGGGCGTCCTCGGGCTGGTGGACGGCCGTATTGAGGCTGATCGCCGCGGACACCCTGTCGGTATTTCGGGCGGCCCAACCGAGAGAGAGGACTCCGCCCCAGTCGTGACCGATCGTCACGATCGGGTGGGTGGCGGATCCGGTGGCGGCCACCTCGGCGAACAGGTTGGAGACGACCGCATCGAAATCATTGAGGCGATCGGCGATGCGACGGACCTCGGCGGACTTCGGGGCCGGCATGGAAGAGTGGGCGAGCCGTTCGGAGAAGCCCATTTCGAGCTGGTCGGGGGCGATGAGCCGCCAGGCTCGTCCGCCCGACAGAGCGGCGGCGATGGTGGCGCTGGCCAGCCGACGCCACAGGTACGACCAGGTGGGGTTGCCGTGGAGGGCGACGATCGTGCCCGCAGGCTTCACACCGGCCGCGGTCAGGGCGGGCAGCGTGTCGAGCACATGGAACGCATGCGTCCCGTCGGAGGTTCTCGCCTCGACGATCCGGGACCAGGCGCGGTCCCACTCGGGCAGCTGCGGGGGAATCGTGGCCGGCCGTGCAGGAAATCTCATGAAGGTCTCTACCACTCGATCTCGGTCATGGCGGTGTTGAGGCCGGATCCGACGCCCATGCACAGGATGCGGTCGCCGGGTCTGAGGTTCTCGGCCTCACGGGACAGGGTGATGGGCAGTGAGGCGGGGCCGACGTTGCCCAGCTCCGGGTAGGTCACCGGGATCCGGTCGGGGTCGAGGTTCGCGGCCCTTGTGATCGAATTCGTGTGCACATCGGAGACCTGATGCATGACGTAGCGGTCCATCTCCCGCCAGTCCCACCCGGTCTCGTGGGCTTCCTCCCACGCGGCGACGACGAGTTCCATGCCGCCGGAGAGCAGCCCCTTCGTGTCGGTGAACATGCCGTTGTGGTCGCCGACGCACAGTTCGTGATGCTGGGTGGCCGCACGGGTGATCCCGCCGAGGATGCGGTGGCCCTCCGGATGCTTGTCGGCCGGCCCGAGGACGGCCGCGGCAGCGCCGGAACCCAGGGTCAGGGACGCGAATTCGTTGAGGTACTCCTCGCGGGTGATCTCCGGACGGTTGAGGCGGCGCAGCGTCGCGTCTTGGACGCGGGAGGCGTCTTCGCCGGCGACGATGAGGGCGTATTCGATCTGCCCGGCGTCGATCATGTTCGCGGCCAGGGTCATCCCATTGACGAATCCCAGGCAGGCGTTGGCGATGTCGAAGTTCATCGCCTGCGGGCCGAGCCCGATGCCGGCGTGGACGCCGACGGCCACGGACGGTTCCAGGTGCTCACGGGTCACGGAGGTGTTGACCATCAGTCCGATGGAATCGGGAGGGACCCCCGCCTCGGCGAGGGCCTTCTTTCCGGCCGTGATCGCACCCGCGGCGAACTGATGGGGCTCATCCCAGTTGCGGCGGGCGTACACGCCGGCGACTCGTCGGAGCAGACCCTGCGGCAGTTTGAGCGATGACAGCGTATCGGCGAGGCGGTCGTCGAATTCCTGGGAGGTCACTTCGTTCGGGGCCAGGGTCTCGGTCAGGCCGAGCAGGGCCACGTTCGAGTGCCGGAATGTTGCGTTGCCATTCGCCAATTGAGTAACTCATCCCTTTTCGGGTCGTTCGTCGGTGTCGATATCGGCCGCAGAGGCGCGCGCGTGACGCGTCACGACGGGGAATTCCGGACCTATCTTACCGCCCGGTTTCTGAGATGTTCCTCAGCGTGTGAACCAGGTGAAGCCGTCATAGAGCAATCCTGTGGCCGCGAGCACGGCGATGACGGCGAGAACGAGCGAGGTCACGGTGTGCGAGACCTTCGAGGTCTGAAAGCGCACGGCACGCGAATACGACATCGGGCGGTCGGTGACGTTGTGGCCGAACTGGGCGAAGATCCGCCAGTCCATGACGTCGACGAGCGACTTCGCGGCCAGGGTGAACACGATGATGCAGCCGATGCCCATGAACAGCAGGAACACGAAGCCGAGGAAGCCGAAGTCCTTGAAGAACGTCACGACCCGATCTCCGATGGCCATGGCGAACCCGGAGAACCCTTCGCTGAAGGGAAGCGGGGCGAAGGAGTCGGTGATGGAGTTCAGGCTCGTGCCATCGCGCTGGGTCTGCACGGCACCGATGTACATGAAGATCGAGGCCGCCAGGGCCACGAGGAGGTTGATGATGGTGATCGTCGCATTGTCGGGCCAGAAGTCCAGCGATTTGAGCGTGTAGGTCGCCGACAGCGCCACGCAGATGATCGCTCCGGTCAGGGCACCGATGGTGGCCGGGAGCAGGAGGTTGTTGAAGAACACGAAGGCGACGACGGCGATGAGCGCGGCGCCGAAGATGTAGGTGAACACCGCGAGGGTGTCACCGTTGGAGGAGGTCGCGGCCCGCCGGTTCGCTTCGATCATCTGGCCCGAGTACTGGATGTTGGCGGCGAGTTCTCTCTTCGTGGCCCGCGGCTGATCGGCGTCGACGTCGTCGTAGCCTTGGGCGTCGTAGCCCTGTGCGTTGTTGGGAAGCACACGGGTCTCATCCTCGCTGCTCCACGGGCGACCGGACTGGGAGTAGCCGGACTGGCCGTAGGGGTTCTGACCATACTGTGCCTGCGGGTAGCCGTCCTGAGCACCGGCTCCGCCGTTGGGATTCCGGGGCTGCCATCGTCCGAGCTTCGCTCCGATGAAGTAGATGACGAAGACGACGAGAGCCGCGAGGACTCCGATGGAGATGCCGGCGCCGAGCTCGTTCATAAGGGTGACTTCCTGGGGATGGACAACGGTGGTCTTCTTGTCAGTCTATGGACTCATGCCGCTCAGAGCACGTTTCGCGGCGCATATGCGCGCGGCTCGGAGCGATCGGCTCCGTGCTGAAGGGGATGCGAACATCGCCTTCGCGCATGACTCCGTGCTGGCGCAGCTCCGTCCTGGCGTATGCGGTTCCTGGGTATGGTGGGGTCAGGATCCGCCCACCGACGTCCGAAGGAGACACGCGATGAGCAACCCCCAGGCATTCACCTCCGAGGCCCTGCCTCTCGACGAGCAGGTCGTGCTTGTCACCGGATCCGGACGCGGCCTGGGCGCCGCGATCGCGAAGGCCTTCGCGCCGGAGGGTGCGGCGCTGGTCATCAACTACCGGTATTCGGCCGAGGCCGCGGAAGAGCTCGCCGAGGCGGTCCGCGCTCGCGGTGGGCGCGCCGTGGCCATCGAGGCCGACGTCACCGACTCCCGCGCCGTCGACGCCATGTTCGAGACCGCGGCAGCCGAGTTCGGAGCTCCGGTATCCACTGTCGTCAACAACGCCCTCGCCGACTTCTCGTTCAACGGCGATGAGCGCCAGCCGGCCGACGAGATCGACTATTCGGATTTCGCCGACCAGTTCCGCGGTTCGGTCGAAGGTGCGGTCAACACGATCCAGGCCGCGATGCACGGCTTCCGCGAGCTCGGTTCCGGCCGCGTCATCAACATCGGCACCAACCTGTTCCAGCATCCGGTCGTGCCGTACCACGACTACACGGCCGGCAAGGCGGCGCTGCTGTCGCTGACGAGGACGTTCGCGAAGGATCTCGGCCCGGCCGGGGTGCGGGTGAACATGGTCTCCGGCGGACTGCTGCGCACCACGGACGCCTCCTCGGCGACACCCGAAGCGGTCTTCGACCAGATCGCCGCCGCCAGCGCTCTGCGACGGGTGACGACTCCGGAGGACTTCGCCTCGGCGGTGGTGTTCTTCGCCTCTCCCGCTTCGCGTGCGGTGACCGGCCAGAATCTCATCGTCGACAACGGCCTCGTCATGGGGTGACCGGTCCCGCCGCAACGTAGAGCGAACCAACTCAGCTCGCCGACCGCTCGACTCCGCGTCGAGCGCGCGGCGTATAACTTGATACAGCGACGCTGAGATGAGCGGTCGGCGGAGAAGCCGTGGTCATTTGCCGTGCTGGTTGAGTTCATTCTTCGCCAGCGTGTCCAGCTCAGCTTTGATCTTGATGAACTCATGGGGTCGGAACAGGTCCGCCCAGACGAGATTGACGATGCGGAACCCCGCGTTGAGCAGCTTCATGTGCCGTTCATGGTTCTTCTTGCTGGCCTCATCGGGGCTGTTGCGCCCCATGAAATACTTTCCGACACCGTGGCATTCGACGATCAGTCCGTACTTCTCATGGCGGAAGTCGTTGCGGCCGAGGAGATTTCCAGCCGCGTCGCAGGTCTCGACCTGGGGGATCATTCCGGTGATGTCGAAGCGATAGAACTTGACGGCAGTGATCGATTCTGCGGCCGACTCGTGGTTCGCATCCGCGAGGCTGATGGCAAGAGCGGCGGTGCGACAGCCTCGGTGGGCCGGTGGAAGGGCGGTTCGCAGTGCTGCTTTGGTGACCAGCCGCCGGCGAAGTGCGTCCGAGAGCAATGGGACCGAGAACTCGGGGTCGTATTCGCGAGCAATGTCCACGAGAGTCCTGAGCAATGTCGTGACGGGGAGTCCTCCGATCGAACCGACGTCGCTTGGAGGCAGGTGCCGATCACGAATGTGGAGAGTGTCGCTGCTCCGGCGAGTTCCGGGCCGGATCATCTCGCACTTGTCGACTGCGGGGAACGGTGGATCGAGACCATGTAACAAGGCCGCTGACACATGGGAGAAGACTGCGTCGGGCAGCCGGTCATCAGCGTACGACCGGATCAGGGACTTGAGGTTCTCGGATGCGTCTCGGATGTCACCGAAGACCTGTGGGTACGAGGTCGAGGATGCCGAGTGTACGTCCTGCAGCACGGCGTGAGCCTGCTGATCACAAGACCAGGTGAGGACGAATTGGCCACGTCGGACCCTCTGCAGACAGCACTGCAGAGCCTTGACGATGTCCTTGTGCGCGAAGCCGAGGCTGCGAAGTCTCTTGGTGCTGAAGACGGTCACCATGACAACACTGTGCCTTCATGGAAGTCAAATGGCAAGAAAATTCAGCAAATGGAATCAAACGAATGCATATGAGGGTGGTCAGCTCTCATCTGCAAGGGACTGATTTCGCCGACCGCTCGACTCAACGCCGCTGTATCAAGGTATGCGTCGAGCGCTCGGCGCTGACTCGAGCGGTCGGCAAGGAGGTGGAGTGCTGAGGTGATCGGTCGACGGCAGCATGAGCGCTCGGCGCTGACGTGAGCGCTGGGCGCTTCCACCGCGAGGAGGCCGGCCAGCGAGGACGACCCCGATGGTGAGTGGAGGACCTCAGAAGCGGTCGAGGAAGGCCAGGGCCCGCTCAAAGAGGAGTTCGGCGCTGTCTTCGCGGTAATCCGGGGTCGTCGGGTCGCTGAACAGATGGGTGTTGCCCGGGTAGAGGAAGTACTCTGCCTGCGCGCCGGCCCTCGCAGCGGATTCCATCAGGGTCTCGATCGTGCCCGGGCTGCGCCACGAGTCGTCGACGGCGAAATGCGCCTGCACCGGCACACCGGCCTGCCAGCGCGTCGGCTTCGGGAATCCGCCGCCGTGGAAGAGCAGGACGCCGCGAGCGCGCGGATCGCTTTTGCCCATCTGCTGCGCGAGCGCGGCTCCCAGCGACAACCCGCCGAAGACGAGGTCGTCGCCGAGATCCTCGCACTCCTCCTTCATCCGATCCACGAGGCTCGAGAACCCGACCTCCTGGGAGTGGGCGACTCCCGCTTCGGCGGTGTCGAAGGTTCTGCCCGCGTAGACGTCGGGAGTGTGGACGGCATACCCGGCCAGTGCGAAGCGTTCGGCGACGGCATCCATTCCGGACGTCCGTCCCAGAGCCGAGTGGAGAAGGACAAGGGTGGTCATCGAGTTCCTTTCGGAGGATCGGCGAAGTCGACAAGGCGCTTGGAACCGAATGGTCGACGTCAATCGGCGGAGCCGAGTGACCGGCCGTGCGGCCGGAGCCGAATGGTCAGTTCAGCGTCACGCGTCCGGTAGCTGGGGAGGCCGGAGCCGAGTGACCGCCTCGGCGGATCAGCGGCTGTGTCCGCGGGGGATCGAGAATGTGTCGGCGCGAGCCGTGGACCAGTCGTCGGCCCACTCCGAGGGGGTGTCGTCGAGGAGTTCGCCGGGCTTCAGCCAGTCGTAGAGGCGGGCATAGGACCAGGACTCGGAGGCCGAGACATTGCGACGCAGCATCGTCGGTTCGAGCTCATCCGGTGCGGCCGCACCCATCGACGCCATGAGCCGGACCGCCTCGGCGACGACTCCGTCGTGATAGTTGCGCACCCGTTCGGCCTTGGTGGGCACGTCGATGGCGCGGGCTCGCCGCGGATCCTGAGTGGCGACGCCGACGGGACATTTGCCCGTGTGGCAGACCTGGGCCTGGATGCAGCCGACGGCCATCATCATGGCGCGGGCCGAATTCGTGAAGTCCGCACCCTGGATGAGGCGTTTGACGATATCGGTGCCGGTGGCGATCTTGCCCGAGGCGCCGACCCTGATCTTCTTCCGCAGCCCCGCGCCGACGAGCGCGTTGTGCACGATCATCAGCCCCTGGGTCAGCGGCAGACCGACATTGTCCTCGAACTCCAGCGGTGCCGCACCGGTGCCGCCTTCGGAGCCGTCGACGATGATGAAGTCCGGCAGGATGTTCGTCTCCACCATGGCCTTGACGATCGAGAGGAACTCCGTGCGCGAACCGATGCACAGTTTGAAGCCGGCGGGCTTGCCGCCGGAGAGCTCACGCATCTGCCGGATGAACACGAGCAGCTCGATCGGGGTCGAGAACACCGTGTGTCCGGGCGGGCTGATGCACGTCTGGCCGACGGGGATGCCGCGGATCTCCGCGATCTCCTCGGTCACCTTGGCCCCGGGCAGCACACCGCCGATGCCCGGCTTCGCTCCCTGAGAGAGTTTGAGCGAGACCATCTTCACCTGGGGGTCCCGAGCCTTCTCGGCGAAGACCTCGGGGGAGAACTGTCCTTCCGGGGTGCGGGCGCCGAAGTATCCGGTGCCGAGTTCCCAGATGAGGTCGCCGCCGTGCTCACGGTGATACGGCGAGATCGATCCCTCACCGGTGTCGTGGGCGAATCCGCCCAGTGCCGCTCCTTTGTTCAGGGCACGGATGGCGTTGTTGCTCAGCGAACCGAAGCTCATTGCCGAGACATTGAGCAGCGAGATGTCGTAGGGCTGAGTGCAGTCGTCACCGCCGATGCGCACTCGCGGCGGACGCGGCGGATTGGGGATCGGCATATTCGAGTGCATGAGCGACTCGTAGCCGGCACGGTCGACATCGCGCTCGGTGCCGAACGCGTGCTCGGAGTGGGTGCCCTTGGCCCGTTCGTAGATGGTGGTGCGAGTGTCGCGGCTGAATGGGCGACCGTCCCAGTTGCGTTCGATGAAGTACTGCTGGATCTCCGGCCGGATCGACTCCAGCAGGAATCGGGCGTGCCCGGCGATCGGATAGTTGCGCAGGATCGAGTGCTTCTTCTGCGTGAGATCCCATGCGGCGAGTGCGCCGAACCCGAGCGCCGAGGCGGCCGCCGCCGCCCCCGCGATCTGTTTGCCTGCCGAGTCACCGGTGACCATCCTGACAATGGGGAATTGCCGTTTCATTGTGCCTCCTTGAACTGTTCTGACTTCGAGCCTAGACCCGGGAGACGCAGATTTCAGGAAAGGCAGACCTGAGACGGTTGTGAACAGTCGGCGAAGCGCATCGGAACAGGCGTGGGTAATGCGTCAGAACAGGGAGCTCAGCAGCGCCGTGACCAGCTCGTCGACCTGCATCGAATAGGCGACGATGAGGGTGAAACCGGTGGCGATCCACGCGATCTCCTTGTCCTGAGCGTAGCCGCGCAGCGGAGCCCGCCCATAGCGCAGACCGCCGGCCAGAACGATGCCGAGATCGATGATCCACCAGATCCCCAACCCGCCGAGGCTGAGCAGCTTGAGCGCGCCCGTGAGGTACCGGCCGGTGTAGAACCGGTCAAGACCGAGGACGCCGAAGAGCATCGACAACAGCCAGGTGATGACGAAGGAGCGGTTGCCGGGAACGTCCGTGTGCCGACCGTCGGTCGGCGCGAGCGATTCCAGGGACGAGGTGGGGACGCCGGGGGAGGGCGCGGCAGGGCGGTTTGCGGGGTCTGCGCTGAGTGCGGGAATCTCGCTGGTCGCCGTCATCGCTGGCACGTCCATTCACTGCTCGTCGAACTTCTGGTTTCAGCCTATGAAACGTCGGGCCGCCTCGGCGATGGGGTTATCCTCCACATCCCCGCGGTGCCGTGCGATCGTGCGGGTGCACAGACATCGAGGGCCCACAGGCATCCGCGGTGTCCGGACTCACGCGGTCCGGGACTCGGAATCGTTTGAGCGGGTGCTTCTCGGAGGCATAGCGTTGGACTCATGAGCACAGGTGAGCCGAGTCCGACGAGCACTCGGCGAACCGTCGCTGCAGTTTTCCTCGCGGGAATCGCCGTCTTCCTCGTCCTCTACGAGACTCAAGGGCTGCTGCCGGCGATCCGAGACGCCTACGGAATCGACGGTCCGACGGCGAGCCTGACCGTGTCCGCGACGAATGTGGCCATGGCCTGCTTCCTCATCCCGTTCTCGATGCTCGCCCCGCGCATCGGCCACGCTCGCCAGATCGGTGCGGGAGTGATCGTTGCGGCGATCCTCGCGCTCGTCCTTCCCTTCACCCCGACCCCGGAGCTGCTCATCGCCGTCCGGTTCCTCCAGGGACTGGCGATCGCCTCGGTGCCGGCCACGGCCATGGCCTATCTGTCCCTGCGCCTGCCGCCGGCCGCGCTGCCCGGAGCGATCGGGGTCTACATCGCCGGCAACACGATCGGCGGACTGTGCTCGAGGCTGCTCACCGGGCTGGCCTCCGAGCTCCTCGGCTGGCACGGCGGACTCGCATTCACCGCGATCGTGTCGCTGGCCTTCGGCCTCATCGTCGTCTGGCTGCTGCGCCACGACCTCTTCTCCACCGGCCGCAGCCGCGCCGTCCTCGACACGGACGATTCCGGTCCGCCCGATGCGGATCCCACCTTCACCGAGGCGGCCGACCCCGACGCTGTCACCGCAGGTGACGGCAGTGCCAGCAATGCTCTCGTCGACGGTGATGGCGTCCCGGCCGCCACCGATGAGCCCGCCGACGACGCTTCCCTCTCTGCCGGCACCGCCGCCGACGACGGTGGGGCCGGGAGTGCGCGGCCGCCTCGGCGAGCGATTCCGCTGCGCGGGGGACTGTGGCGGATCTATCTCACCGGGTTCCTGTGCATGATCGTCTTCGGCGGATCGTTCACGATGCTCGGCACCCGCCTGCAGCAGGATCCGTGGCACCTGAGCGAGGGCGCGGTCGCCCTGTTCTTCCTCATCTATCTCGTCGGCACCGTCGTCACCACGTACTACGGCCGCCTGGCCACGCAGTACCCGCGCGTCCGGATCACCTTGGCGGGAATGGTCATCGCGCTCGTCGGCGCGGGACTCACGCTCGTCGATTCGCTCGTGGTGATCGTCATCGGCATGTCGCTGCTCACCGCCGGATTCTTCCTCGGCCATACGGGTGCCTCCGCGGCAGCCAGCGCGGCTCGGCCGGGGGTCGACTCGACCCGATCCGCGGCCATCTACCTCACCGTCTACTACCTGGGCACGAGTCTCGGCGCCTGGCTCTCGGCGGTCCTCTTCGCTCACTTCGCCTGGTCCGGGGTCGTCGGCATGTGTGCGGCGTCGCTGATCGCCGTGTTGGTCTTGACGTTGACGGCAGCTCCGATAGGGTTCAGGAAACGCAGCTGATCGCTCGTTCAGCGGCGCCGGGGCCGGCACCGCGGAGCCTGCGATCGCAGCGTGTTCCTCATCCGCCGGCTGCCCTCGCGCCGGTCACGTCTTCGAAAGGCCAGCTCATGCCCGAGACCACCAACTCGACCGTCGTCTATGCGATCACCGACGGCGTCGCCCACGTCGAGATCGACCGTGCCGACACACTCAATTCGCTCACCCGTGAGGTCTTCGAAGACCTCGTCGAGGCGGGGCTGGCGCTGAAAGGTTCGAGCGAGATCAAGGCCGTGGTCCTGTCCGGTCGCGGTCGTGCCTTCAGCGCCGGCCTCGACTTCACCGAGCTCGCCCGGATCGCCGAGGCGGGAGCCGCGACCCGCTCATCCGCTGAGGAGGCGGCCGCCGGGGAAGCGGCCGCCGAGGGCGGGGAGGGCGGGGAGTCGGACTCCGTGGCCACCGCCGTCGATCTCGGAGAGCGACTCGGCTCGGCCCGGGCGCTGGCACAGAAGGCCGTGCATGTGTGGTCGCTCGTCGAGGTTCCGGTCATCGCGGCGGTACGCGGACCGGCACTCGGAGGCGGACTGCAGATCGCCCTGGGCGCGGACATGCGCGTGGCCGGACCCGATGCGAAGCTCTCCCTCATGGAACTCAACTGGGGCATCATCCCCGATATGTGCGGCACGCAGCTGCTGCCGCGCCTCGTCGGACCGGCTCAGGCGAAGAAGCTCATCGTCACCGCCGACACGATCGGTGCCGAGGAAGCTCTGCGCATCGGCCTCGTCGACGAGGTCGTCGAGGATCCCATGGCCCGGGCGCTCGAGCTGGCCGGGCAGATCGCCGCCCGGTCTCGGTCGGCGCTGGTGTGGGCGAAGCGTCTCGTCGACCTGTCGTATGACTCCGACCTCAGCACCGGACTCGATGCCGAACAGGAAGCACTGGCCGAACTGTTGGGCACCGACGAGCAGAAGCAGGTCGTTGCCGCTCGCCTGGCCGCGATGAAGGCTCGCGCCAAGGCCTGAAGTCGGGTACTCCCGCGTCCTGCTGCGACCAGCGGGATGCTGGGCTCAGATGCGGGCAGCAGGACTCGGGCGAAGAGCCGAACTCAAGAACCGCGGTTGGAGGGGAACTCCGGGCGGACGGGGTCGATGATCCTCTCGGCGGCAACCACCTCGGCGACGGTGGAGAACCCCGCGAGCTCACGCAGCAGCACGAACGTCGGACGCATGAGCTTCAGCCGTCGGGCCCCCTCATCGGCGAGGATCCCGGTCACGGAACGCCACTCGCTCGTGTGTGCCTCCGTCGTCTGATGCTGGGCGGCGGCGAGTTCGGGAGCCGCGATCGTATAGAAATACGTATCGAAGCGCTTGGGCCGACCAACCGGAGTCACCCAGTTCGCCCACGGTCTGAGCCCGGCCGGGTCGAGGACCGCGCCCGTCTCCTCTTCGACCTCGCGCACAGCGGTGGCGAGCAGTACACGCCACCCCTCGGCATCCTCGGCGATGGTCGATGCCGACCATGCGGAGGTGTGCACCTGCGGATCGGGGACGGTGATGGTCGGTGCGATCGTGTGATCGATGGGGTCGACGCGACCGCCGGGGAAGACGACGACGCCGGCGGCGAAATCCATCGTCGACACCCGGTGCTGGACGAACACCTCGAGTCCTTCGCCCCCGTCGCGGAGCATGAGCACGCTGACGGCGGGCTTGATCGGGACCGCCTCGGCGTCGGCGATATCGGGTCCGCGGCTCGCGCTGTCGGCGGTATCCGAACGGTCGGAACCCTCGGGGTTGATGTCTCGAATCACGTTCAGCACCTTCGCTCTCAGCAATTGATGTCACCGTCCAGTATGCCCGGGATCGGTCAGACGGCCGACGGCGGGGTGGGCCGGATGGGCCCGGGACGGGCAGGATACGATGGGGGACAATCTGACATCCTCCAGCGGAGGCCGAATACCTCAGCTGTGACGAACAGGGCGGAGCTGAACGGGCACTATATGAGCAGTTTCGGGATCTATCCGTTCTTCACCATCGACCAGGCGTGGCCGAACTGGCTGATCATCATCCTGCTGTTGATCGACCTGATCATCCGCATCATCGCGCTCGGCTGGATTCCGCACAACCGCAGGCCGTCGGTCGCGCTCGGCTGGCTGCTCGCGATCTTCCTCATCCCCTATGTGGGCATCGCGGCGTTCCTGCTGCTGGGTTCGGCGAAGCTGCCGAAGCGGCGGCGGGACAAACAGTCGAAGATGAACGATCTCTTCCGTGATCAGACCCGCTACCAGGCGATCGTCGGGCGCAACGACCATATGCCCGAGCCGCTGCGCACGGCTGCGCAGCTCAACTTCGACCTCGGTGCCCTGCCGATGACGCACGGCAACTCCTTCGACCTCCATGTCGACAACCATGCCTGCGTGGAGGCGATGGCCGACGCCGTCGACCGCGCGCAGCGGTTCGTCCACTTCGAGTTCTACATCGTCGCCATCGATGACACGACGAGGCGGCTGCTCGAATCGCTGGTGGACGCGCACCGGCGCGGCGTGAATGTGCGGATCCTGATCGACCATGTGGGGTCGCTGGGCTACCCGGGATATTCGGAGCTGGTGAAGAAGCTCGACGGCTCGGGCGTCAGCTGGCGCCGGGCCCTGCCGATCCGACCGTGGAAGGGCGAATACCAGAGGCCCGACCTGCGCAATCACCGCAAGATCCTCGTCGTCGACGGGCAGGTCGCGTTCACCGGTTCGCAGAACATCATCGACCGCACGTACAACAAGGCCCGCAACCGTCGGAAGGGCTTCCAGTGGAAGGACTTGTCGGTGGAATGCCGGGGGCCGGTCGTCGAAGAGCTCGATGCCGTGTTCATCGCAGACTGGTATTCGGAGACCGATGAGATCCTCGACGAACCCGACAGCTTCGAACTCGAGGCCCCCGAGTTCGGTGGCATCCAGGCTCAGATCGTGCCGTCGGGTCCGGGGTTCGAAGACGAGAACAATCTGCGCCTGTTCAACCACCTCATCTACAACGCGAATCACCGGGTCGTCGTCTGCTCACCGTATTTCGTGCCCGACGAATCGCTGCTGCACGCGCTGACGACGGAGGCCAGATCCGGGGTCGATGTGCGCCTGTACGTCGGTGAGACGAGCGACCATTGGCTGACCCACAAGGCGCAGCAATCCTATTATGACGAGCTGGTGCGGGCCGGGGTGCGGATCTTCATGTACCACGCTCCGACGGTGCTGCACTCGAAGTTCCTCATCATCGACGACGACGTTTCGATCATCGGTTCGTCAAATATGGACGAACGGTCATTCGCGATGAACCTCGAGGTCACCCTCTTCATCGTCAACAAGGAATTCACGCAGCGCATGTATGACCTCGAAGCCGAACGCTACGCGCCGAATTCGGTCGAACTCAATGCCGAGGAATGGGAGGCGCGGCCGATGCTGAAGAAGTATGTGGAGAACGTGGCCCGCCTGACGAGCTCACTGCTGTAGACGCCGGAATCCGCGAACAGCACAGAAAAAGGTGAACAGCCCAGTTTCCAACATGGGCTGTTCACCTTTTTCTGTGCTGTTGCCGACTGACTCAGCCAGCCGATTCTCAGTCGTCGTCGGCGACTCCGGCCGGGCCTTCGTCGTCGAGGTGACGCTCGGGATCGGCAATCGTGTCCTTCGCCTTCGGTGACGGCGAGTGCTTGGCGGCACCGCCCGATGCCTTCGCGCCGGCCGAATCCTCGTCACCGTCGAATTCGGAGACCGGAGTATTCGTGGCTGCGGCGGCATTGACCTTGTCGGCCGCGGTCTGCACGGCATCGGCGACGGCCGGCGACTTCTCGCGGATCGACTGGTTGGCTTTTTCCACGGTGTCCTGGACGCGCGGGTCGGTCCACAGTTCCTGAGCCTGGGCCTTCAGCCGTTCGTAGCTCTGGCGCCCGGTGCGTGATCCCAGGATGAATCCGACTCCGAGACCGGCCAGGAGAATCAATCTCTTCTTCATGGTCTTGCTCCTCTTCGCAACTCGACGTCACCGTATTCGGCTCTGCTGTGCGACACAGGTCCGGGCAACGATGTGGCCGCGCACGGGCTCTGTGCCCTCTGGAACCACCTTATACCGAGTGGGGCCCGTACGGGTATGGATTGCGCCGCTGAAGCGGATTCCCCACGGCCACCGGGCCGGCACGCGGTGATTGCGATTGTGCCCTGTCCGGCTCAGCCGAGACTCGGCTGCTGCTGAGTGATGCAGTGGATTCCGCCGCCGCGGGCGAAGAGCTCGCGAGCATCGACCCCGACGACCTTCCGGCCCGGGTAGACGCGTTCGAGCACGGCAGCCGCCTCGGCGTCCATCGGATCATCGAAGGTGCACGCGATGACCCCGCCGTTGGTGACGAGGTGATTGACGTACGAGTAGTCGACCCATCCCTCCTCGTCGCGCAGCACCTCGGGGGCCGGGATCGGCACGACCTCGAACGGTGTGCCGTCGGCCGTGGTCTCGGCCGCGAACTGCTCCTTGAGTCCGCGACTGAATTCGAAGTCCGGATGCTCGGGATTGCGCTGATCGTGGACGAGCACGACGCCTGGGCTGGGCATCGCGGCGACGATGTCGACGTGTCCTCGGGTGCCGAAGGTCTGGTTGTCCCGGTGGAGTCCGCGGTCGAGCCAGATGACCTTCTTCGCCCCGATCGTGCGCGCGAATTCGGCCTCCACATCGGCCTCCGTCAGCCCCGGGTTGCGCCCGGGATCGAGTTGGACGCTGCGCGTGGCAAGCACGGTGCCCGCACCGTCGACGTGGATTCCGCCGCCTTCGTTGCGCAGATCCGAAGACACCACGGGTGTCCCGGCGAGGTCCGCGACGAATTTCCCGATGTGCTCGTCGTGATCCCAACTCGCCCACTCCTGCGCACCCCAGCCGTTGAACACCCAGTCCACCGCGTGCAGCGCGCCCGCCTCGTCGATGACGAAGCTCGGCCCGATATCGCGCATCCACGCATCGTCGAGGTCGGCGTTGACGATCGTGATCCCATGGGTGATCCCCTCGCCGAGGTGGCGCTTGGCATGATCGGTCTGTGCCCTGGTCACCACGACCGTGACTGGGGTGAATTCGCTGGTGGCGCGGGCGACGGCGGCCCAGGTGGCGCGTGCGGCCTCGGCCTCTGCTTCCGTATCGCCGAGGGCGTAGCCCGACGACGGGAACGCCATCCAGACTCGATCCTGGGCGGCGGTCTCCGCCGGCATGTGCAACGTCATCGTTCGTCCCTTCGCTTGGCCGGTCACTGAGGCCGAGTGTAGCCAGAATCTCGCCACGGCGGTCGACGGATTTCGTTGTCGACCTGCCCGGCTCTCGACTCGTTTCCGCTCTCGCGCAACCCGCAGTCCAGGGCAGCCATGTCGATTCCGTATAGTCGGGCGGAGAACAGACAAGTCGAACGTGCCAAGGGAGGCATCAGTTGTCAGCAGCGGACGCAGACGCAGCATTCGGTCGGCAGGGGACGGGGCCGCTGGCCGGAACCGTCGTGGCCGACTTCTCGCGAGTCCTCGCCGGCCCCTACGCGACGATGATGCTTGCGGACCTGGGTGCCACGGTCATCAAAGTGGAGGGGACGACCGGGGACGATACACGTCACTGGGCGCCGCCTCGGCGAGGGGATGATGCGACGTATTTCCTCACGGCGAACCGGAACAAGCACTCCGTCGTCCTCGATTTCAAGGACGAGGATGATCTCGCGTTCGCGCAGCAGCTGGCCGCTCGTGCGGACGTGCTCGTGGAGAACTTCAAGGCCGGGGGACTGGCGAAGTACGGCCTCGACTATGACACGGTCAGCGCGGTCAATCCCGGAATCGTCTACGCCTCGGTGACGGGTTTCGGTCGAGGCAACCCGCAGCCCGGCTACGATCTGCTCATCCAGGGTCTGTCCGGATTCATGTCGGTGACCGGATCCGAGGAATCGGGCCCGGTCAAGGCCGGTGTCGCCGTCGTCGACGTGATCACGGGGCTGCACACGGCCGTGGGCATCCTCGGTGCGCTCAACCATCGCAAGGACACCGGGGTCGGTCAGCTGGTGGAGACGAACCTGCTGTCCTCGGCGCTGTCCGGTCTGGCGAACCAGACCTCGGCGTACGTGGCCGGCGGCGTGACTCCGCAGGCGATGGGCAACAAGCACCCGAGCCTCTACCCGTACCAGCCGATGCCCACGGCCGAGGGGCAGATCATCATCGCGTGCGGCAACGACAAGCAGTTCGCCCGGCTCGCCGAGGTGCTCGGCCACCCCGAATGGGCTGCCGATGAACGGTTCGCGAACTTCGCCGACCGCAACGTCAACCGCGATGACCTCGAACCCGAGCTCATCGCCGCGCTGAGTGAGAAGACGAATCAGGAATGGTTCGACATCCTCACCGAGGCGGGGCTGCCCTGCGCACCGATCAACTCGATCGCCCAGGGCGTGGACCTGGCATCGTCGCTGGGGCTCAAACCCGTCGCCGAGGCGGGTCAGGGAGATCGCGTCATCCCCACCGTGGCCAACCCGATCCGACTGTCCGAGACCCCGCCCAGCTACGAACTGGCCCCGCCGACGCTCGGCGATTCCACCGAAGCGGTCAAGGCGTGGCTGCGAGCCGGCGAATAGGCGGCGCTCTGCCGTGGTCGGCTGCCGTGGGCCGGCGAGGCGGCCGTGGTCGGTCTGCCGTGGTTCGGCGAGCCATCGTGCCTGCGACCGCGAAAGGTGGGACATCGTGTGTGCGGTGGTCACGGATGATGGGTCATCGTGCGTCTGATGACCGCGAATGATTGTGCCGACACCCGGGCGGGCACTGCCACAGCTGAAGTACGCTATTGACTGTGCGTTGTCACCGAGGGAACTGCGAAGCGACCAGCGCGGTGTGGGACCAGCGGTGACGACTGTCGTACTCCCAAAAGAAATCCGGAACCGAGATGGACAATGAGCCGACCGAGGTCACACCTCGGCGACGTTCGGCGGTGAAACGGACCCTGATGGTCATCGCGATGGCGATCACGGGGTTCCATATCTTCGCCAGCTTCCTGTGGATCGCCCCTGCGTCGACGATGCGGGAGGTGATTCCCGGTGATCTGCTCTCCAAATACATGATCCCGCTGTGGGGACAGTCGTGGAGCGTGTTCGCCCCCGAACCGATCAACGGAGACTACTACTTCGACGTGCGCGCGGTGATCACAACCGACAGCGGCGAAGAGATCACTCAGTGGGTGCGGGCCACCGACGTCGAACTCGACCACTCCACCTACAAGCTCTTCCCGCCGCGGTCGGCGGGACTGGGCATCGGAGTGGCCTCGGACATCAAGGGCTCGTGGGAGGATCTGCCCGACGACCAGAAGGCGATCGTCAAACTCGACTACTTCAAGGGCGATGACTCCGTCGACCGACTGGAGACGAAGATGAAGGAGTACGACGACCCGGAGAACGCGATCCCGGCCTATCTCGAGAGCGAACACCTGGCCACGGCCTATGCGACCCAGGTGGCCAAGGCCATCTGGGGCGACGATGTCCAGCGCGTCCAATACCAGGCCGCCCGCCAGAACGTCGTACCGTTCGCCGACCGCAACGACAAAGGCGCGAAACGTCCGAACATCCAGCCCGTCCCCGTGGGCTGGCGCGCACTCGTCGTCGAAGACGACCAGTCCCAGGAGGAATTCACGAAGTACTTCTGCGCCTCCGACGAAGTGAGGTGCGTCGGTGAACAGTGACAACACGACCGGCAGGGACGACCGTGACGCAGAGGTCACGGACCAGCGGACCGGTACGACCGCCTCGGCGCAGGTCTCCGCCCCCGAATTCGGGCTCGTCCCGGTGACGGCCCTCGTGCGGACAAAGCTCGCGCAGGGGTGGAACTGGCTCGAGGAGATGCTCACCGGCCGGTACCACGCGACGTACGGTCTGGCGGTGACGCGGATCCTCATCGGCCTCACCGGTCTCGGCCTCATCCTCACGAACTTCAGCGCTCGGCACTACGCCTTCGGGGTGGGGGCGGCCTGGAACGGGGAGATCGCCGAACCGAAGAGCGACTTCCCGAACATCTGGCTCTTCTCCCTCTTCCACCGGGCGGTGACTGTGCCGCCGCTGTTCACCGCGATGCTGATCGGACTCGCGCTGTTGGCGATCGTCATCATCCTCGGCTGGCGCACGCGCATCGTCCTGCCGATCTACCTCGTGCTGTGGGTGAGCTTCATCGAGCTCAACGACGGGGCCGGCGACCAGGGCGACAACGCCTACAGGATGTTCATGATCGCGATGCTCTTCGCCGATACGACACGCCGGTGGTCCCTCGATGCCAGGCGGCGGGCGCGGAATCCGGAGTTCCCGGACACCGACGGCGGTCAGTGTCGCTGGGCGCTCATCATGGCCAACAATCTGGCGATCGTCGTGCTCGCGTTCCAGGTGTGTGCGATCTACATGTCGGGTGGTCTGTACAAGGCCGGAG
The DNA here is from genome assembly GCF_900169165.1 of Brevibacterium linens ATCC 9172. GTDB lineage: Bacteria > Actinomycetota > Actinomycetes > Actinomycetales > Brevibacteriaceae > Brevibacterium > Brevibacterium linens. Next base: position 15,229 of record NZ_FXYY01000006.1, on the reverse strand, counting down.
GTGAAGCCTGGCAGCACGGTTTCGCCGTGTACAACCCGCTGCACACTCAGCAGTTCGGGACGTGGCCGGTGCTGTCGGACCTGGTCACGGCGTGGGGGCCGATGGTCGTGGCGATCTCGTGGGGTTCGATCCTCTTCCAGTGCGCCTTCCCGTTCATGCTCTTCAACCGCTACACCCGCATCATCGCGCTGCTGGGCATCCTGTCCTTCCACTTGGGCATCGCGCTGCTCATGGGCCTGCCGTGGTTCTCGCTGACGATGATCGCCGTCGATGCGATCTTCATCCGCGACCGTTCGTTCGCGAAGGTCTCCGCCTACCTGCGGCACTGGTGGACGTCATCGGCGCCGCGGGGTGCTGGTGAGGCTTCGGGCGGTTCGGCTGGTCGAGTGGCCGGTGGGAATGCCGCGAAGGCCGGCGCACGGACTTCCGCAGGCTCCCGCGGCAAGTAGACCGCGCGCACAGCCTCCAGCAGACGGTGCTCAGCGTCCTGCAGGCGCAGAATGGGACATGTTTCTCTGAAATGCTCACCGAAGAAAGTGAGCGATTCGGAAGAACATGTCCCATTCGACTCTGTGCTCCAGTTCAGTGCCCTCGTTCTGTGCCGCCTGAGGGAACTGCGCCGCAACGACTCTCAGCCACTCCTCCTGTCGGCGAAGACATTCGCAGTTCCCGCGTTCGGCCGGCATCGGTAGGCGGAACAGCCCAGTCTGAGTTGAATAGCCCATGTTCAAACATGTGCTTTCCAACTCAGACTGGGCTGAACCCGCGTGGCCGGGAGACTCAGCGCTTGGGGCGCAGCTCCAGGCCGGTGGCCTCGGGATCCTCGGGCAGGTCGACGACCACGGTGTCCCCGTCGACGATGTCGCCAGCCAGCAGCGCGCGGGCCAGTTTGTCGCCGATTTCGCGCTGGACCAGCCTGCGCAGCGGCCGGGCACCGAACGCCGGATCGTAGCCTTCGAGGGCCAACCAGTCCTCGGCACCCTGTGTGACCTCGAGCGAGATCCGGCGGTCGGAGAGCCTGCGCGACATGTGCGCGATCTGCAGATCGACGATCGACGCGAGCTCGGTTTGGCTGAGTGCGTCGAAGAGCACGATGTCGTCGAGCCGGTTGAGGAACTCGGGCTTGAACGTCGAATGTACGACATCAAGCACCTTGGACCTCTGCTCCTCGGTCGACAGGTTCGTGTCGACGAGGAACTGCGAACCGAGGTTCGAAGTCAGGATCAGGATGGTGTTCCTGAAGTCGACCGTACGGCCCTGACCATCGGTGAGGCGGCCGTCGTCGAGGACCTGCAGCAGGATGTCGAAGACGGACGGGTGCGCCTTCTCCACCTCGTCGAGCAGGACGACGGAGTACGGACGACGGCGGACCGCTTCGGTGAGCTGGCCGCCCTCGTCGTATCCGACGTAGCCCGGAGGGGCACCGACGAGGCGGGACACGGTGTGCTTCTCACCGTATTCGCTCATATCGATCCTGATCAGGGCCTTCTCATCGTCGAAGAGGAAGTCCGCCAGCGACTTCGCGAGCTCCGTCTTACCCACACCGGTGGGCCCGAGGAACAGGAACGAACCGGTCGGACGGTCGGGGTCGGCGACACCCGCACGCGAACGGCGGATGGCATCGGAGACCGCGGCGACGGCGTTCTTCTGACCGATGAGGCGCTCACCGAGGATGTTCTCGGCTTCGAGCAGCTTCTCGACCTCACCTTGGACGAGGCGTCCTGCGGGGATGCCCGTCCAGGAGGAGACCACCTCGGCGATATCGCTGCTCGAGACCTTGTCCGAGACCATCGGATCCGAGGTCTGACCGGCGTCGGCCTGAGCCTCTGCTGCTTCGGCTTCGGCGATCTCCTTCTGCACGGCGGGGATCTCCCCGTAGAGCAGGCGGGATGCGGTCTCGAGGTCCGTGTCGCGCTGAGCCTTCTCGGCCTGCGAGCGCAGTTCGTCGAGCTTCGTCTTCAGCTCACCGACCCGGTTGAGGCCGGCACGCTGGGACTCCCACGTCGCTTCGAGCGAACGCAACTCCTCCTCTTTGTCGGCGAGGTCGGCGCGCAGGGCGGTCAGGCGCTCGGCCGATGCGGAATCGGTCTCCTTCGACAGGGCCATTTCCTCCATCTTCAGGCGGTCCACGGCGCGGCGGAGCTCATCGATCTCGACCGGAGCCGAGTCGATCTCCATCCGCAGGCGGGAGGCCGCCTCGTCGACGAGGTCGATGGCCTTGTCCGGCAGCTGCCTGCCGGTGATGTACCGGTCCGACATCGTCGCCGCGGCCACCAGCGCGCCGTCATTGATCGAGACCTTGTGGTGCGCCTCATAGCGTTCCTTGAGCCCGCGGAGGATCGCGATCGTGTCCTCGACGCTGGGCTCTCCGACGAACACCTGCTGGAACCTGCGCTCAAGGGCGGGGTCCTTTTCGATGTTCTCGCGGTACTCGTCCAGAGTCGTGGCGCCGATCATCCGCAGCTCGCCGCGGGCGAGCATCGGCTTGAGCATATTGCCCGCGTCCATCGAGGAGTCCCCGCCGGCGCCGGCTCCGACGATAGTGTGGAGCTCGTCGATGAAGGTGATGATCTGCCCGTCGGAGTTCTTGATCTCCTCGAGCACGGCCTTGAGCCGCTCCTCGAACTCGCCGCGGTACTTCGCACCGGCGACCATGGCGGACAGGTCGAGGCTGATCAGCGTCTTGTCCCGCAGCGATTCGGGCACGTCTCCGGCCACGATCCGCTGGGCCAGGCCCTCGACGACGGCGGTCTTGCCGACGCCGGGATCACCGATGAGGACGGGGTTGTTCTTCGTCCTGCGCGAGAGCACCTGGACGACGCGGCGCACTTCCTTGTCGCGGCCGATCACCGGGTCGAGCTTGCCTTCGCGGGCGGTGGCGGTGAGGTCGACGCCGAACTTCTCCAGCGACTGCATGGTGTCCTCGGGGTTCTCCGAAGTGACCTTCTTGCCTCCGCGCAGTTCGGGCAGGGCCGCAAGCAGTGCGTCCCGGTTCGCCCCATTCGCGCGCAGCGTCTCTCCGGCGCCGTCATCTCCGGCCGCCGCTGCGAGCAGCAGGTGCTCGGTAGAAACGAACTGATCGCCCAGGGAGGTCATCTCCTCCTGCGCGAGGTTCATCATCTCGAGTCCGGCGCGGGACAGGCCCGGCTGGCTGACCGAGGCGCCGCTGACCGTGGGGAACCCGCCGATCACTGCTTCAATCGCGGTGAGCACCGACTGCGGGTCGGCGCCGACCTTCGTCAGCAGGGCCGAGGCCAGGGAGTCGGGCTGCTTGAGCAGCGCGGCCACGAGGTGGGCCGGTTCGATCTGGTTGTTGTGCCGGGCGACGACGTCGTTGACCGCAGTCTGCAGCGCCTCCCGGGATTTGGTTGTCATCTGTGCGTCCATCTGCGCATCTCCTTCTTAAGATTCCGGGCTGATTTGAACTCTCGCCTAGAACAACATCGACAAAGTTGAGTCTATTCCGCTCAACTTTGAATTTCCAGAGGAATCTTCGTCGAAGCATCCCGCCCGGATGCGTGCCCCTGCCCCACCGGGACCGGCCCGGAATCCCGTCCGGTCGGGACCGACCCGCCCCTACCTCGTGATGACCGACTGCAGGTCGAAGCGGTGGAGCACCTTGTCCGCGACCTCCGGATCGGTGCCGCGCTCACGACGAGCTTTGAGCACCTCGGCGCGGGCGGACTGCATGGCCTTCTTCTGCACGGCCAACATCTGCTCCCGGTGTTCCTTGAACGCCATCGCCTGCTCCGAACTCGCCTGGTCATCGGTGGTTCCGCTGAGCTGATCGTGCAGGACTTTGAACCTCGCACGCAGGGGTTCGATGATGTCGTCGGGCAGGCTGTCATCGTTCTTGATCTCGCGCATCGCGGCCTTGTAGGCGCGCAGTGCGATGTCCCTGGTCGCCTGATGTTCCTTCTCCGCTTCGTCGTCGATGCCGAGGGCGGCGACGACTGTCGGAAAGCTCAGGCCCGCCAGCACCAGTGTGACCAGCAGGACCACCGCCGCCGCGACGACGACATACGACCGGCCGGGGAACGGGGCGCCGGAGGCCGTCGTGGCCGGGATCGACAGGGCGAGGGCGACTGTGGCCAGGCCGCGCATCCCGCCCCAGGTCATCAGTGTGGCATCGCGGACGCTCAAGGGGGCGGCGTCGGGATCCTCCTCGCGTCGCTTGCGTTCGATGACCGTGCCGAGCACCAGCCAGACGAAACGGACGGCGACGACCACGACGGCGATGAAGCCGCCGACGAGCAGCGCTCGCCCGAGGTCGGCATGCTCGGATTCGACGATGAGGCGCAGGTCGAGGCCGATGAGTCCGAAGGCGATTCCCGTGATGAGCATCTCGAGGACCTGCCACGTCGAATTCTGCGTCACCCGCTCCGCCGAGTTGCCCGCGACATCGCGGCGCCGCACTTCGAGGGCCGCAACGACGACGGCGATGACCCCGCTGGCGTGGAAGTGCTCGGCGACGAGGTAGACGCCGAAGGGCAGGACGAGCATGAGGGAGGACCGAGCGATCGTGTGATCGATCTTCTCCATCACCCACCAGGCGGCGAAGGACAGGACCAGACCGACGAGGATCGCCACGACGGCGGAGACGACGAACGACACGGCCAGATCTGCGTAGTCCACCTCGGTCCCGGCCAATACCGCGGCCATCGCGGTCTGGAAGATGACCAGGGAGGCGGCATCGTTGAACAGGCCCTCGCTCTGCAGGGTGGACATGATGCGGCGCGGGATGGACACGGTGCTGGCCACGGCTTCGACGGCGACGGGATCGGGCGGGGCGAGCATCGCGCCGAGCGCGATGGCTGCGGCGATGGTGATTCCGGGGATGAGGAAGACCGCGGACCCGGCGACGGCGGCCACGGTCACCCCGACCAAGGCCACGGACATGCCGAGGATCGTGCGCCACCGGATCGCGAACAGCGCCCACGACGTCTTCTGTGCGGCGGCGAAGAGCAGGGGCGGCAGGAACAGGGGGAGGACGAGCTCCGGATCGATGGCCACCTCGGCGAAGGTGGGGATGAACGCGCCGGCGATGCCGATGAGGACCATGAGCGCCGGCCACGGAAGCTTGAGCTTCTGCCCCAGACCGACCACCACCGAGGTGGCGGCACCGAATCCGATGATCATCAGCAGTGTGGTCATGCCAGTCCTTCCGTGCCGCTCCCCTCGGGGCGGATGGGTCCGGAGGCGGGCGGAGATCGTCGGCGCAGATTCCGCGCCGGGCCCGTGGCCTTTGGCAGAATGAGGCTATGTCGGAATCAATTGTATTCGCGCAGCTCGACGGCGGGGTCGCGTCCGTGACGATCAATCGGCCATCCACGCGCAACGCGCTGTCGCTTAAGGTGATGCAATCCCTCATCGACACCCTCAACGAGGTGGCCGACCGCACCGATGTGCGCGCAGTCATCTTGTCGACCGCCGGTCATGTGTTCAGTTCCGGTCATGACCTCACCGAGATCCGCGGGGCGGATCTGGAGACCCAGCAGGTCACGTTCGATGCCTGTGCACGGCTGATGCAGCTCATCCGATCCATCCCGCAGCCGGTGATCGCGCAGGTCCAGGGAGTGGCCACGGCGGCCGGCTGCCAGCTTGTGGCGACCTGTGATCTGGCCGTCGCCGCCGAATCCGCCAGGTTCGCGACCCCCGGGGTGAAGATCGGGCTGTTCTGTTCGACGCCGATGGTGTCGGTCTCCCGTGCGGTGCCGGCGAAGCAGGCGATGCGGATGCTGCTGACCGGTGATTTCGTGACCGCTGACGATGCGCTGACGTTCGGTCTCGTCTCGGATGTCGTCGCCGATGCCGATCTGGAGTCGGCGACCTTGGAATTGGCTCGCAAGGTCGCGTCCGCCTCGTCGGCTACAGTTGCCCTAGGAAAGGCTGCGTTCTACGAACAGCGGGAACTGCCTGTGGCCGATGCCTATGCGCGGATGTCGCAGGTGATGGCGGACAACGCCGTCGCAGCCGATGCGCAGGAGGGGATCGATGCCTTCCTGAACAAGAGGGAACCGCAGTGGCAGCACCGCCGCTGAGGCGGAGGGTGTGACGATGAGAAGAGGACCGTCGTGTCGGTGATAGTGACCGGAGCCAGCGGCTTCATCGGTGGTGCCATTGCACGGGCGCTCGCCAATCGGGACGAAACGGTCTATGCCCTGTGCCGGAGAGACCCCGAGATCCCCGGGGTGAACTTCCAGTACTGGGACATCACGCAACCTGCTCCCGCGTCGGTGACCTCGTTGGCCAAGAGCGTGACTTCGGTCTTCCACTGTGCCGGAATCTCTTCGGTCAGCGCTGATGACGACGATCTCTACGCCGTGAAGGTGACGGGCACGCGTCATGTCCTCGATGCCTTCCCGGTCGCCCGAATCGTCCACCTGTCCTCGACGACGGTGTACTCCCAGACCGAACCCCACGCCGAGCTGTGGGAGGAGGCCGGGCCGAAGGACCCCAGTGAATTCGCCGACGCCTACTCCCGCACTCACGCTCTCGCCGAGCAGCTTGTCATGAGGATCCGCCCCGATGCCGCGATTCTCCGGCCCGCGTCGGTCTACGGTCCGGGGGAGACGATGCTCATGCCGTTCCTGTCGAGGCTGGCCAAGAAGGGTGTGCTGCGGCTGCCCGGCGGCGGTCGGCAGAAGCTCACCCTGACGCATGTCGACAATGTGGTGCGAGCCGCTCTCGCCTGCCTCGACGTGCCGTCGGCGGCGGGACCCTTCAATATCGGCGACCCGATTCCGTACCGGCTCAAAGAGGCGATCGTCACGCACTTCGCGCGGATGGGCTACGACCAAGTCGTCATCGAAGGCGTGGCGAAGGACAAGGCGCTGGTCGCGGCGAAGCTCGGACTCAAGATCAAGGGCGTGTTCAAGCGCGGGGACCGAGCGAAGCTCTTCCTCGTCAAGTACCTGCAGTCCGATCGGACGTACAACCTGTCGCGGCAGCAGCGGGTGCTCGGCATCTCGACTACACAACACCTCATCCCGTCCCGCCTGCGGTAGTCAGATGACCACTCCGCCGCCGGACCCGGCGACTGAGGCGCTCACCGCTTCAGCCCGTGCTGGGCGGCGACGATCTTCGATACGAGCTCGCGGGGAAGCGCACGCTGGAGCAGGAACGGCAGCGGCGCTCTGCTGCCGACGGCATAGAATCCTCGCGGCCTCGGCGCGATGATCGCATCGACGATCGTGGCCGCAACCTCGGCGGCCGGAATGCCGCCGCGTTCGTTGGCGTCGAGATGCTGGAGCATCGTCGTCACGTCCTGCGTATAGGGCGACCCCTCGTCGAGGTACTTCGTCCGTCGCAGCCCGATACCTGTGGCGATCGATCCGGGTTCGACGGTGCTCACCCATACGCCGAAGGGTGAGAGCTCCTGCCGAGCCGCCGTGGCGAAAGCGCGCAGAGCCGCCTTCGCCGCAGAATACGAACTGCGGTGGGCCAAAGGGAAGCTGGCGAGCATCGACCCGACCATGATGATGCGTCCCGCCCACCTCGCACGCATTCCGGGCAGAACGAGCTGGCTCAAGCGAACCGGCCCGAACACATTCGTGCGGAAGAGCCGTTCGATCGCCTCGGCCGGCAGCTCTTCGAACGGACCCGACTGGCTCTCCCCGGCATTGTTGATGAGCACATCGAGGCTCTCGAGCAGACCGAGCCCGTCGAGCTCTGCGGCCAGTCGGTCGGGGCCATCCGGGTCGGCGAGATCGAGCCGAAGATAACTGACGCCGGGGATCCGATCGGCAGGGGAGAGACGGTCCGGGTTCCGGCTGGTTGCCAGCACCGTGCAGCCTTTCGCCGACAGCGCCTCGGCGACGGCTCTGCCGATTCCCGAAGTGCCGCCGGTGACTAAGACGGTGAGGGCTGAACGCGCGCTGCCGGTCACGAGTGCGCTGCTTCGTCTCGTGCAGACCCGCTTTCCGGTCGCACAGATGTCACCGCACGGCCCGCCTGCTCGGCGGCAGCGCGCCCGGCACGCAGGCCGGAGAAGATGCACCCGCCGAGGAACGTTCCCTCGAGCGCGTTGTACCCGTGCATTCCGCCGCCCCCGAAACCGGTGACCTCGCCGGCCGCGTACAGGCCAGGGATCGGTGTGTTCGAGTCTGTGCCACCTGCGCTGTCACCAGTGACGGCTCCCGCCAGCACCTGCCCGTCGAGGTTCGTCTCCAGCCCGCCGAGGGTCTTGCGTGAAAGCAGGCTCAGGCGCACAGCAATGAGCGGACCGTGTGCCGAGTCGAGGATCTTGTGCGGTTTGACCGCACGCACGATCTTGTCGCCCAGATAGGACCGCGCATTGTGGATGGCCTGGACCTGCGCGTCCTTCGAAAAAGCGTGCTCGGTCTGCCGGTCCCGCTGCCGGATCTGTGCGATGAGGTGGTCGTGATCGATGACCGGCCCGCGGGAGCGTTCGTTCATTCCCGCCACCAGTTCCTCGGTGGTCTCGGCCACGACGAAGTCGGAGCCGTACTTCTTCAAAGCCTCGATCGGCCCCGGCGCATCGGAGGAGCGAACCCGATCGAGCGTGATCCGAATGTCCTTCTCCGTGAGGTCCGGGTTCTGCTCCGAACCGGAGAGCGCGAATTCCTTGCGGATAATCGACTCGTTGAGCACGAACCACGAATAGTCGTGCCCGGTCTCCAGGATCGTGCGCATCGTCCGATTCGTATCGAAGCCGGGATAGTTCGGGGCCGGGAATCGGTTGCCCCCGGCATCGAACCACATCGACGACGGGCCGGGAATGATCCGGATGCCGTGCTCCGGCCAGATCGGGTTCCAGTTCTCGATTCCCTCCGTGTACGCCCAGATCCGGTCCCGGTTGATGAGGCTGGCACCGGCATCCTCGGCGATCTGCAGCATCCGCCCATCCACATGCGCGGGCACTCCGGCGAGCATCGTGTCCGGGAACTCGCCGAGGCGGTCGACCGGCCAGTACTTCTTCATCAGCTCGAAATTGTGTCCGATGCCGCCGGTGGTGACGATGACGGCGGGAGCGCGGAGTTCGAAGTCGGTGAGTTCGTCGCGGTTCGATTCGACTCCGCGGGCCGTGTGGCTGGGGGCGAGCGTGTGCCCGCGGACCCCGACGGCGGCCCCATCCTCGGTGATGAGTTCGTCGACGCGGTGACGGAAGGCGAACTCGACGAGTCCGGCGGCCTCCGCGGTCTCGACGGGTTCGCGGAAGACCCGGACCACCTCGGGGCCGGTGCCCCAGGTGAGGTGGAACCGCGGTACGGAATTGCCGTGCTCGCCCGCGCCAGACCCGCCGCGTTCGGCCCAGCCGACGATCGGTGTCAGGCGTAAGCCGAGGTCACACAGGTACCGGCGCTTCTCTCCGGCGGCGAACTCGAGGTAGGCCTCCGCCCATTTTCGGGGCCAATGATCGTCCTCCCGGTCGAATCCCGCCGAGGTGGCCCAGTCGTCCTTGGCGAGTTCGAGCGAATCGTGGATGCGCAGTCGCCGCTGTTCGGGGGAGTCGATGAGGAAGAGTCCGCCGAGGGACCAGAACGCCTGTCCGCCGAGATTCGCCCGGTTCTCCTGGTCGAGGATGAGCACGCGTTTGCCGGCCTGGGTGAGTTCGTGGGCGGCGACGAGACCGGCGAGTCCAGCCCCGACGACGATCGCATCGGGGGACGTGTGGCTGTCTGTGTCCAAAATCGACTCCTCTGTCGTCTCCGCCGGTGTGTGAACCGACGTTAAGTGGGTTCGGATTGTCCGAATTGGGCCGGTGGGCTCAGGGCTCTGACAATCTGGACACACCTACCTGCCAGTAGGTTTCAGTATTGCAGATTTTCCCGGCGAGAAGAGGGGCAGGCGGACCGAATTGGGACGGGGGCCGCCGGTCGGAATGCGTCAGCCTTCGAGGGTGCGGTCGAGCCAATCGGCGGCTGCGGCGAAGGACTCGTCCGCCGTCGTCGGGTCGACGGGCACCGCTGCTCCGTCGGAGCTCGGGTAGCTGCCGAGGAAGTGCAGCTTGAGGGCCGCCCGGTGGACACCCTGCAGGGCCTCGGCCATCCGTGACTCATGGATGTGTCCGAGCAGGTCGATCGAGAACTGGTAGAGGCCCAGCCCGTCACCGGTGGGCCGGGATTCGATGCGGGACATGTTCACCCCGCGGCTGGAGAACTGTTCGAGCAGTTCGAGCAGCGAACCCGCACGGTCCGAGCGTAGGGCCGCGACGATGGTCGTCTTATCGGCCCCTGTCGGAGCGGGCAGAGGACCCGGGCGGGTGACCACGACGAATCGGGTGACGGCATCTTTGCGGTCGCCGATGTCCTCGGCGACTATCTCGAGTCCGTAGCGCTGAGCGGCCAGGGCCGGGCAGACGGCAGCCATATGGTCACCGGCGTCATTGGCCAGATCCCGGGCGGCCGCGGCAGTCGAGGAGGTGGGCAGGTAGACGGCTTCGGGGAAGTTCTCGTTCATAAACGCCCGCACCTGTGCCTCGCCGTGCGGGTGCGAACCGAAGGAGGAGATCTCATCCCTGGTGGTGCCGGGTTTGACGGCGAGGACGAAGCGGACGGGCACGACCACCTCGGCGATGATCTGCAGACGCCCGTTCTCGGTGAGCGCATCGATCGTGGCGGGCACCCCGCCTTCCAGCGAGTTCTCGATCGGCACGACTGCGGCATCGCAGTCACCTTCGAGTACCGCATCGAGTGCCGAGGGGGCGTTGCGCATCGGATGCGTCGTGGCCTCGGCGCGCAGGTTCCGGGAGCCGAGGAAGCTGAGCAGGGCCGCCTCGGTGAAAGTGGCCTCAGGGCCGAGGTACGCGAAACGGTTGAGGCTCACTTGCCGGTCTCCTTCTGGTTACGGTTCCGCTTCGCGCGGAGGCGGCGGACGAGGAGCGCGCGTGCGACGTCGCGGTACTGCGCGGCACGGTGCAGCTGCGCCTTGAGATCGCGCCCGGTGACGCGGTGGTGGAGGTCGCATTCGACCTCTTCGACGCGCAGACCGGCGCCCACGACATCGATGGTCATAGCCGCCTCGACGCCCCATCCGGCGGCGAAGGGAAGGGCCGCGTCGAAGGCCTCCCTCGACAGGCAGCGCATTCCCGACAGGGGCTGGGTGGCGTCGAATCCGGAGAGTTCGGCGATGCCCTTCTTCGCCAGTCCGACGACGAAGCCGAAGCCTCCGCCCTTGCGTTTCTGCGCGGGCAGGATCGCGATCGTCATGTCCGCCCGACCGGCGAGCACGGGCTCGGCCAGGGGGGCGGTGTTAATGGCGGAGTCCTCGAGGTCGCCATCGATGAACAGCAGCGCTCGGTGGTGCGGGTCGACGCCCGGATCGGCGTCGGAGATCTCCCGATTGCGCACGGCGAAGGCCCCGGTCATCATTGCCGCGGCCTTGCCCTTGTTCTTCGGGTGGGTGATGACCTCGGCGCCGGCCCGGCGGGCCCGAGTCCCCGTGTCATCGGCCGATCCGTCGTCGACGACGAGGACCAGGTCGACCCCGGGGATCTGCTTGGCCGCGGTGACGGTGGCACCGATCCGCTGGGATTCGTTCATCGCGGGGATGATGGCGGCGACTGCCTCGGGGGCGGGGTGCGGCTGTGCGCTCATGTCGGTTCTCCTGTCCGTCACCATCACCGAGGTGGGGCACCCTTTTTCGGGTCCCGCCTCGGTGATGGAGTGGTGACGGATATCAGTGGATGGTCAGCTGGCGGGACACGATGCCCGAGCGGACGCGGCGGGCCTCGGTGCTCATCGGCTCGGTCGTGTTCAGCGCTTCGTCGAGGCGCTTGCCGAACGCGGCGATGGGCTCGTCGACGTCGTCGACTGGGGTGCCGAACTCGAGTTCCCAGACGGGAACGATGATGCCGTGGGCGCGGAAGTAGCCGAGGAAGGTGCCGATTCCGCCGAGGTCGTTGGCGTTCTCTGCCTGCAGGCGGGCCATCGCATCGACGACGCGGTCCTCACCTTCGGGGCGGGCCCAGCGGACGTAGGTGCGGCCGGACATCTCGGTCCAGTAGGCGGAGTCGACGGAGGCGAGCTTCTCGGTCGGGGCCACGGAGTCGTTGGCCTGCTGTAGTGCGGCGGCGACGTCGGCATCGGACTCGGCTTCGGGCAGGGCCCAGTAGTCGAAGTTCTCGAGCACGCGGACGTCGAACGGGTGAGAGGTGTCGAGGATGTCCTGCAGACGCGGGCCCTCACCGGGTTCGGTCGTTGCCTCGATGGAGGTGCCGGGTTCGGCGTCGACGGCGGCCAGCAGGCCGCGGGCGACGTCGCGGGAGGCGTCGGTCGAGGATACGGGCACCTGCATTCCGGCCAGGATCTCACCGTCGTCGCGGCGCCAGGCCTGCCATGCGGCGGGCAGCAGGGACGTGATGGTCACTTCGTGGCCGCCGTATTCCTCGGTGAGCTTCGCGGTTGCGGTGGCCGCGGGCACGAGCTCACGCAGGCAGATGAGGTCGGCTTCGAACGGCAGGTCCGCGAACGGACGCGCGACGAATGCCGTGGCCTGCGCCCTGGCGAGGCGTTTGGCGATGAGTTCTTCCTTGGAGCGCTTCGACTTCTTTCCCATGGGACGCAAGTCTAGTCGGTGGAGCGCGTGCCAGGCTGTTGGGTTCGCAGGCGTGCCTGTGGCGGCGGGGTCAGAGGCATCGAATGTGACTGAGCACAGTCTGTCCGAGCCGATGCGGGGCCGTTCAGCTCTCGTGGCCGACGGGGATGAAGTAGCGCGTGGTGTTCGACTCGTCCATGCGCACCTGCAGCTTGTCGCCGGGATGGGGGAAGGCCGAGCGCTCCGGATTGTCGGGAGTCAGCCCGAGTGTCTCGAGCCGGATGATGCCGTGGCGGCCCACCTCGTCGGCGGCGAGGACATAGGAGTGGTTGAGCTCGCGGATGGTGACCTCGATGGCCGGATCGGTCGGTTCGTCCGCCTCGGCGAAGGCTCGCGGAGGGGCGGAATTGCCCATGCCCAGATACGCGCCGACGTCATCGGCGATGTAGCCGGCCACGGAATCGGCCTGCGCCATGAGTCCGGCGAGGATGACCGACAGCCGCTCCTGCTGGGGATCGGATTTCAGGGCCTGGCCGGGTTTGAACAGCTGCTCCTCGGCCAGCACGCACCACGCGTCCTGCATGATCGTGCGCAGCTGGAGTTCGACGAGGACGGAGGGTTCGGAGTCGAAGGGGACCTCGACGATGAGGTGGCGGCCGCGGTATCCCGAGGGCTTCGGGGTCGCGGAGTAGTCGCGCACCTCGGCGATGGAGAGGTTCGTATCGTCACTCACCTCGGTGAGCAGATCCCACAGGGCCGACTGTTCGCGTTCGGTGCGGCAGATGACGCGGGCCCCGACGACATCGATGACCTGATTCTCGACCTCGACGGATTCGTGGATCTCGTCATTGGCATCGGCGAGCTTGCGGCGCAGCTTCTCGCCCGTGCGCAGCCGATCCTTGATCCGACCGTCGACGACGCGGATTCGGTCCCCGGAGAGCAGAGCGGACGGAGCACGGACGGACTCGACCCAGTCGTTGACCGTCTCGAGGGCGGCTCTCCAGGTGGACTCACGCCGGTCGTAGGCTTCGTCGACCAATTCACGGACAGTTGCTGACATCCTCGTCACCTTCCTAGCTCCTGATTCAACTTCACCAGAAGAGAGGGGAGATGTCTATGGCTTCGACGCTGAAGTTGCGCCGGGGTGCCGAAAGGTGAGACGAGGGTGCCTCAGACGTCGTAGTCGACGATGACGGGAGCGTGGTCGGACGCTCCCTTGCCCTTGCGCTCCTCGCGGTCGATCTCGCCTGCGGTCGCGGTCTTCGCCAGTGCCTGTGAGGCGAGCTGGAAGTCGATGCGCATGCCCTGCTTCTTCGGGAACCGCAGCTTCTGGTAGTCCCAGAAGGTAAAGACGCCGGGGCCGGGCGTGAACTGTCGAGTGACTTCGGACAGTCCCGCGCCAAGCAGTTCGTCGAAGGCGGCGCGTTCGGCATCGGAGACGTGGGTGGCGCCGTCGAACTCGGCCATATCCCAGACGTCCTCATCGAGCGGGGCGACGTTGAAGTCACCGCAGAGGACGAGCTTCTTCTCCGGTTCGGCACTGAGCTGGGCGGCGATATCGGCCGTCAGCGCCTTGTACCAGTCGAGCTTGTACGCGTAATGCGGGTGGTCGAGTTCGCGGCCATTGGGCACATAGAGCGAGTAGACGCGCACATCGTTGCAGGTCACCGACAGCGCCCGGGCTTCGACGACGGGATCTTCCGAGCCGAAGACAGGGATGTCCGTGAACCCGATCTCGGTGTCGGCCAGTCCGACGCGCGAGGCGATGGCCACCCCGTTCCACTGGTTGAGGCCGTGATAGCTGACCTCGTATCCGCGCTCGGTGAACAGCTCCTCGGGAAACTGGGCATCCTTGCACTTGAGTTCCTGGATGGCCAGGACATCGACATCAGAACGATCCAGCCAGGCCCCGATGCGGTCGTGGCGGGCACGGATCGAGTTCACATTCCACGTAGCGATTCTCACCCTCCCACCCTAAGCCTTGATCCACCGATTCGCTTGATGGCAAGGGGCTCACTCGGATTCGAGTGCGAACGCGGTGCGAGGGCAGGAAGTAGTGTCCCGGTCTCTCACCGGTCTCTTCCACAAATGTTTCCCAAGGTCTCCTCCAGACCCTGCGGCGTCGTGCTCGAGCAGGAGCGAATCGGTCAGGACAATGATCGTGTAGGTGGGCTCAGAGCCGCGTGCCAGAGTCGTGCGAATTCCGTCGCCCACGGCCACCGTCTCGGCAGGTGCACAATCAGCTTCCTGGCCCGGTGAGCGATCCGGGCCGGGATGCCGATGATCCGTGTCCGCAGCGTCTGAGCGCGCACTTTGCTCATCCGTCCACCGATGAGTCCGGCCGCAGCCCGCATCAGGTTGTGTGTGATCGCTGCGACTGCTACCCAGGCGGCGTTGGCGTTGAACACCCCAGAGGGCATATGTGCCAGGGCACCGTTCTTCAGCTCCGCATTGATCTGCTCGATGATCGCGTGCTTGCGGTGGATGTGATCAGCAGCGACGGTGTCGAAACGGTCTTTGTCCACCGTGGTGAAGAACGCGTGATAGCGGAACAAGTCGAACAATGGGTCCTGCCCGGCAGTGCGTTTGGTCTCGTTGAGTTCAGGGATGCGGCGGACCACCAAGCGGCCGGCGGCGTGCAGGGACTTCTTCTTCGAGGTGAATGCGGTGAACGGGACCTCGGCGACTTCGGCCTTCGAAATCCAGGCCCTGGTCTCTTCGTCGTAGATCG
>NZ_FXYY01000004.1 GCF_900169165.1 Brevibacterium linens ATCC 9172 | reverse complement strand
TGGACATGGCATCATTGAAACCGTCGATGAATCGACTCCAAACGAATTAGTGAACCGTAAGCCTCACGCTCAAAAATGCTGAGGCACCAACACGGATCACGCGCTCACTCCTCAGTGAGGCACCTCGCCCCCCCCCTCAGCGCCAGCTGGTGGTCGGCCTGGACATGCAACGTTTTCGTGCACGATGTTTTCCCACCGCGCATTCAGCCCGGATCAGAACTTCGGCGCCTGAGCACGTATTCTGATACCGAGCATTCTGACAGTGAAGAGTCGACGAGATGAAGGAGAGCCCAGCTATGGCGGTACTGGTCACAGGCGGAGCAGGATATATAGGTTCGCACGTGGTGCGGCTGCTCACCGAACGCGGCGACAACGTGCTCGTCGTCGACGACTTCTCCACCGGCATCGACGCTCGCGTCAAAGGCCTGCCCGTGGTCAACCTCGACCTGTCCGCAGCGGATGCCACCGACCGCCTCGTCGAGGCGATCAGGGAACACAGCGTCGACTCGATCATCCACTTCGCCGCGAAGAAGCAGGTCGGCGAATCCGTCGAAGAACCGGTGATGTACTACCGGCAGAACATCGGCGCGCTGACGAACATCCTCTCAGCCGTCGAAGCGACCGGCATCGAATCGCTCGTCTTCTCCTCCTCAGCAGCGACCTACGGCATGCCCGATGTCGACATGGTGCCTGAGGATCTCGAGTGCCGTCCCATCAACCCCTACGGTCAGACGAAGCTCATCGGCGAGTGGATGATCGACAACCAGATCACTGCCTCGCAGATGCGGGGAACCACGTTCAACGCCGTGAAGCTGCGTTACTTCAACGTCGCCGGTGCCGGCTGGAACGAACTCGCCGACACCGCCGTCATGAACCTCATCCCGATCGTGCTCGGACGGCTGAAGGACGGCAAGGCACCGATCATCTTCGGCGACGACTACGACACCCCCGACGGCACGTGCATCCGCGATTACGTCCACGTCAAGGACCTCGCCGAGGCGCATATCGCCGCCCTCGACTACATGAAGGCCGGCGGCACCACGGAGACCGTGTTCAATGTCGGGACCGGAACCGGCGCCTCGGTGAAGGAAGTCATCGACACCATCGCCGAGGTGACCGGCCGTGACATCGTCCCCGACATGGGCGAGCGTCGTGCCGGTGACCCACCGGCGCTGGTCGCCGACGTCACCCGGATCTCGGCCCTGCTCAGTTGGAAGGCCGAGTACGGGCTCGATGAGATCGTCCGCAGCGCCGTCGAGGCCGCGGGGATGTTGTCCGAGCAGAAGCAGGGCTGATCAGGAACGGACCCTGGTGGTCACTTCGCGGGTTTCATCTCGCTTTCGACGACCGATTTGTGGTTCGTCATCTCCATCTCGTCTGCCTTTGCGTCGTTCATGTAGACGGTCGCGTCGGATTCGCTCGGCGGAAGATGAGAGTATCTGAGGGCATCCCATTCCTTGGGGCCGCCACGATCACCCTATACCCCTTGAGGGTATGATTGCCAAGACGATAGAGGTGCTCTGCGCCCGTAGTGACATGGGGAGATATATGAGAACGACGCAATTCGTGTTGGGTGCGACGGCCCTGGCTCTAGCACTGACCGGGTGTTCGGCTCCAGGGTCGGGTAGCGGGTCATCCGCTGATTCAGGAGAGTCCGCGGCAATGCAGCCGGGTTCGGCCGAAGAAATGCTGGCGGATCTCGATCTGGCCGACGAAGATGTCACAGGAGTCATCGATCATCTCGATCGTCTGCCTGTCGACGAGAGGCCCGCCGACCTCATGGCCTCGGTGCAGCCGGATGAGCTCGTCCTCACCGACGGGCAGCACGAGGCGACGATGGCACTGCCGGAGGGGAAGAGCTATGTGTCCATCGCTCCCTTCGTCGATGAGACACACGACTGCTTCTACCACAGCCTCACGACCTGTCTCGGCGAGTTGAGCGGGAAGGACGTCGATGTGGTGATCACCGACTCGGCGACAGGCAAAACAGTGGTGGGTGACTCGACGACGACCTTCGACAACGGTTTCGTGGGCTTCTGGGTGCCATCCGACATCACCGGTACCATCGAAATCACCGCCGAGGGCAAGACCGGAACGACCGAGTTCTCGACGAGAAGCGATGGGCCCACCTGCGTGACCGACCTCGAATTGCAGTAGACACGATCAGGCGCGGCCGACCGATCACGCCCATCCAACAGGAGCGCAGCTTTGACCCACCACATCGTCATCGGAGCGGGCTTGGCCGGTGCCGCAGCCGCATATTCCCTGACCGCGCGCGGCGAGGACGTCACCGTCCTCGAACGGCACACTCCGGCCAACGACCGAGGCAGCTCCCACGGTTCGGCCCGCATCTTCCGCTATGCCTACCCGGATCGTCTCTACACCGAGCTCGTTGTACGCGCCCGGGAACTGTGGGATGACCTTGAGACGAAGTCGGAGACCGAGCTCATCACTCGAACGGGAGCGCTCGACTTCGGCGATACCCGGCACACGGATCTGCTCGCGAAGATCTTCGAGGCAGTCGGAGTCGAGTACGAGATCCTCGACCCGGAACGAGCCGGCGAACGGTGGCCGCAGTTCGTCTTCGACACCGACGTCCTGTGGCACCCCGATGCCGGCGTCATCGACGCCGAGACCACGGTGACGACCATGCTCGACCGTGCGATGGACACCGGGCGGGCCAGGGTCCTCACCGATTGGACGGTCACCGAGGTGGCCCGACGGTCCGCGGGCGACTTCCGTGTCACCTCGGCGACAGGCGAAGTCGTCGAGGGCGACCGTGTCATCGTCGCGGCGGGCGGGTGGCTGCCCGCCCTCCTCGGCGATCTTGGTCTTCCGCAGGCGTTCCTCGATGCACTGCCGCGATTCGAAGTGCGGCAGGAGCAGGCCTTCCACATGCCTTACCGCGATGCCGGTGCGGACGGGCGGCCGAGCACGCCCTGGCCGACGTTCATCCACAAATCCGGTGAGATGTTCACCTACGGGCTTCCCGGCGGTCGGGATGCCGGTTATGCGGGGCAGAAGTTCGCCCAGTTCAACGGTGGGAAGGTGATCGGATCGGCGCTTGACCAGGACGGACAGATCACCGAGGAGATGCGGACCAGGATGATCGACTATGCGAAGCGGAATCTGCCGGGACTCATTCCGGAACCGTACGCGGAGACCACGTGCCTGTTCACGAACACGCCGAACGAGGACTTCGTCATCGACGAGGTCGACGGTCTTGTTCTCGTCTCGGCCTGTTCGGGGCACGGGGCGAAGTTCGCGCCGCTGCTCGGAGAGTTCGCAGCCGACCTCGCCACGGGCGCCGGCAGTGTGCCGGAACGGTTCCGCGTGGGTGGCGTTTCGACTTCGTGATCGAGTCGACTAAGTGATCGGGCGGCGGGGGCGCCTCAGCGCTTCGTTGCCTCAGTGTTTTGACGCGATGATGAGGTGCCGCGTCGAGTGGGCGACGAAAGGCGCACCCCGGCGCATCCGAGTGTCGATTTCACGCAGTTGCGGAAGGTAGTCGGCGACCGCGAAATCGGGCACCCACCACGGGCACTTGCGCAGGATCCACACGATCGCACCGACGTCGAAGAACTCCATGCGGCAGCGTGCGGTACGTAGCGTGTCGACCGCGAGCCCGGCCGCCTCGGCGGCATCATTTTCGGTCTGGGGATGCCGGGCTCGGCGGTTCTCGGGCAGCGGCCCGAGGAAGAACTCGATGAGCTCGAACGCCGATGCCGGACCGACGTGCTGGGCGAGATAGGTGCCGCCGGGAACGAGCACACGGCTGATCTCCGACCACGTGGGACTCACGGGATGCCGCGAGGTGACGAGGTCGAAGCTGCCGTTGGCGAACGGCAACCTGTCCGGGTCGGCTTCGACGACATCGACGCCTCGCGGGCCGAGCCGGTGACGGGCCACGGCGATATTGGGGCGGTGCGATTCGGTCACCGCCATGCGCGGCGGCAGCACGGGTGCCTCGTCGACGACCTCACCGCCGCCGGTGTCGATGTCGAGGGCCGCGGTCGCGGTCGACAGCCGCCTGGCGAGCAGCGTCGAGTACCTCCACGGAGGGCGTTCCTCGGTGGCGCGTCCGTCGAGCCAGTCGAATCCCCAGCCGGTGACATCGGCGGATTGTGCTTCGGTGACGAGCTCGTCGAATGCGCGCATGATTCCATCGTCGCGCACGCGGCTCTCACCTGTCGAACGATGAGACGGCGGGCCGCCTCGGCGAGGTTGATGTTGCGCTGGGCGGAACTCAGTGCACATTGCGCGAATTCTCGGGTCGGTGATGGTCACAAAATCTCGCGGAACGGGCATGATGGCCTTATGACCACAGATATGGATATTGCGCTCAGCGCCGAGCTCGATCCCATCGTCGACATCGCCGCTGGGCTGGGTCTCGACGCGAAGGACATCATTCCCCACGGATGGACGAAGGCCAAGGTGCCCATCGATGTCCTCGACCAAGCGGCCGAAACCGCCACGGACGGGCGACTCATCCTCGTCACCGCCATGAGCCCGACCCCGGCCGGCGAGGGAAAGACCACGACGAGCATCGGCCTGGCCGACGGACTCAACGAACTCGCGCGGTCGAAATCCGAGGTCGGCAAGGCCGTGCTCGCGCTGCGGGAGCCGAGCATGGGGCCGGTCTTCGGAATGAAGGGCGGGGCAGCCGGCGGCGGATACGCGCAGGTCGTGCCGATGGAAGATATCAACCTCCACTTCACCGGAGACTTCGCGGCCATCGCTGCGGCGAACAACCTCGCCGCGACCATGCTCGACAACCACATCCACTTCGGCAACGACCTCGACGTCGACCCGCGACGCATCCACCTCCGCCGCGTCGTCGACCTCAACGACCGGGCACTGCGCGGCGTCGTCGTCGGGCTCGGCGGGCTCAATGGGGGAGTGCCGCGCGAGGACGCCTTCGACATCGTCGTCGCCAGCGAGGTCATGGCGGTGTTCTGCCTGGCCACCTCGTTGTCCGACCTCAAGGAACGGCTGGGACGGATCGTGCTCGCCCACAGTAGAGGGCGGGAGCCGATCACCGTCGCGGATATCGGGGCGGCGGGGGCGATGACTGCGCTGCTGCGCAATGCTCTGGCACCGAACCTCGTGCAGTCCTTGGAGCATTCGCCGGCATTCATCCACGGCGGACCGTTCGCGAACATCGCCCACGGCTGCAACAGTCTGCTCGCGACAAAGGCCGGGCTGGCGCTGGGGGACTGGGTCGTGACTGAAGCCGGCTTCGGTGCCGACCTCGGGGCCGAGAAGTTCCTTGACATCAAGTGCCGCACCGCCGGAATCTGGCCGTCTGCCGTGGTCGTCGTCGCGACTCTGCGAGCCCTGAAATACCACGGAGGAGTCGACGTCGCCGACGTGAACTCTCCTGACGTATCGGCGGTGCTCGAGGGGATGAGCAATCTTGAGCTGCACTGTCGGAACCTGCGCGAGATCTACGGACTGACGCCCGTCGTGTGCTTCAACCGGTTCCCCACGGACACCGACGAGGAGATGGCCGCGGCGATCTCGCACTTGGACGGTCTTGGGGTTGCGGCTGTGGAGTCCACACACTGGGCCGACGGCGGCGAGGGTGCTTTGGCCCTGGCGGAGGCGGTCGTCGAGGCTGCGGGCGGGGCTGGTGCTGGGGGCGGGGCTGCTGCTTCTGCGTCGAACGGCGGCGACGCCGAGTTCCGGACGATTCGTGATGAAAATCGAGGCGAAGGGCCGCACGATTCGTCCGGAACTCGTCCGCCACGTGAGGAGCCGGCCGCCTCGGCGAGGTACTCGTACGAACTCGACCAGCCGCTGGAGGACAAGATCCGCACGATCGCGCAGCGGATCTACCAAGCCAAGGACGTCGACCTGCCGGCCAAGGTGAAACGGAAGCTCAAGCAGTTCACCGAGGAGGGCTACGGGGACGCACCCGTGTGCATCGCGAAGACGCAGTACTCGCTGTCGACGGACGCGAGTCTGCGTGGGGCGCCGACCGGCCACATCATCGAGGTCAAGGATGTGCGGCTGTCGGCCGGCGCCGGGTTCATCGTCGTCATCGCCGGTGACATCATGACGATGCCGGGCCTGCCGCGCGAACCCTCGGCGCTGAAGATCGACGTCACCGACAACGGCAACATCACCGGCCTCTTCTGAACCTTAATTACTACCTGACGGCGGCTCAGCAACCTCGCGCGAGGTTGCTTGGCCGCCGTCAGGTAGCAGATGGGGGAGCGGTGGTGTCAGCGAGGTCGCTGCAGCCAGGGGCGCAGCAGCCGCGTGCTCACCGGCAGGAAGATGTAGGTCATCAGCGGTGTGAGAATGCAGATGTTGAGGAGCACGGCGAGGACTTTCGGCCAGCTCTCCAGGTGAGGCATGAGGAGGAACGTCGAGAGCAGACTGAGCGGGAAGAACGGCAGGAAGATGCTCACGGCCTGCTTCCACCTCGGCGGGACGACCGTCTCCGGGATGGTGACGGACTCCTCCCCGTGCGGTTCGAACCAGCCCTCGATGCCGGTTCGATGCTCCACCCGGGTGGTCTCGACGATCTCTGCCGCGCTTTCGATCCACCACCGACGATCCTCGGATTCGTCCCACGCCCGCAGCGACTTCTCATCGGAGAACCGGTAGAGCACGTGCCATTCGTTGGAGTCCGGTGCAGTTCGCACCCATCCCGATCCCAGGTAGCCGTCGCGTTCACGGGCCAGCTCCTGGCCCGCCTGCACCCAGGCGTTGAAGCGCCGGTGGTTGTCGGGGCGGACGGTTCGGGTGATCGAGACAGTGACGGCAGAGTGCTGAGGCATAGTGGAAATCCTAAGGGATCGCCTCGGGCCTCATGCCCCGCAGACGCTCACTGCGAATGCCCTTGCGGATGCCCTATGGGCGTTCGATGACCTGTTTGATCGCTGCGAGAGTCTCGGGAATGCCGGTCCGCGCGGATTCGGCGCGTGCAGCGATCTCCTCGGTTGCCCGCGCACCGTACTTCTCTGCGAAGAATTCCTGCCCCGCGGGCAGAAACTCCCACGATTCGGTGAGCCGCGTGCCTTCCTCGGTTTCCTGCATACTGTAGGTCCAGTTGACTCGGCCGGGGCCCACGCTCCACCCGAATGCCCGTCCCTCGTCGGCGACGATGACCTGGCTGCGGGTCTGCCATTCTCGGTCAGGGGTGACGTTGCGGCCGGTGAACCAGGCTCCCAGCCGTGGGCCATCGCCGTCGTCCCACCAGCATTCGCGGCAGACCGGAGACCATTCTCCGGTGCGGGTCACGTCCGCAACGGTCCGGTAGACCGTTGCCGGGTCAGCGTTGATGGAGATGGAATCTGCGAAGGTGAGAGACTCGGTCATGCCGATCATTCTAACGATCCGCAGAGTCGGACGAGCGGCCTCCCAGCCGGTCGCTCACATACCGACCGGTCAGAGACTGCTCGATCAGGCACCAACCGGTCGGAGACTGCTCGATCAGGCACCGGCCGGTCAGAGGACCACCCCGGAAATGTCAGTCTGCTCCGGTGACGCGAGCGAACACCCGGTCGAGGGAGGACGCGAGAGCGGCGCGGTTGGCTTCGTCCATCCATTCGTTGTTGAGCATCTCATTGAGACCGCCCGGGGTTTCGTGGGCGGCGACGAGGCCGTTGATGGACTCGGTCGTCTCGGCGAGCGTGGTGCCGAGGCCGACGAACTGACCGCGGATGAAATGATCGGCGTCGGCTCGATCCCAACCGCGGTCGACGAGCCACGCGGTGATCGTCTGCAGGAACGCGAAATGCGTCGACATCGTCGCGGTCACCGCCGAGAGTGTCGAGAACATCGTCTCGTCCGCGGCCGTCACCGACCCGCCGAGGCGGTCGAGAAGATCCGCGACCGTCTCGTTGGCCGGGTACATGGCGGTGACTCCCTTGCGCTCGCGGACAGCGGGCAGAGGAATGATCCGCACGATGGTCGGCGAATGCGGAAGATGTGCCCCGAGGGCCTCGGTCGGGACTCCGGCTACCGCGCTGACCAGGGTTTTCTCGGCCGGAATGTCGAGTTCGTCGAGCACGCTCTCCGACTGCTGCGGCAGCACCGCGAGGACGATGAGGTCGCTGCGGTCGACGACATCCTGATTGCTCTCACAGACGGTGGCGGTTGCGATGGACGCAGCGAGGCTCGCCGCGCGTTCGGCGTTGCGCGGGGAGAGGAAGAATCGGAGGCTGGCATTCGTCTCGCTGTGCGCAAGACCTTCGGCCATCGCCGAGGCGATCTCTCCGACTCCGATGAAGCCGATGCGTGTCATGTTCTCCTCCTTGAGGAACTCGCTCAGAGACGTTGGCAGGCGAATTCGCCTCCTCGCATTGTGTCATCGAATCGTGCCGGCAGGGCAGAGTTCTGAATTCGAGGCCGAGGTGCTCGATGTCTGAATATCACTGCGGTCGCCAGCCGCCATCCTCCCTGATCGCGGAGGTGATACGCCGACTGGCCCTGCCCAGCGTGCGAGCCTGAGCCGGGGTCAGAGACTCGAAGACGACGCGTCGGACGAAGGCAACGTGTTCCGGAGCGGCCGCACGCATTGTTGCGAGACCGGAGTCGGTGAGGGAGGCGATCGTCGTACGCCCGTCTTCGGGGTCCGGGCGTCGAGTCACCCATCCCTGGCGCTCGAGGCGGGCGACTGCCCTCGACAGTCGGGAGAGAGTGCTGTTGGCGAAGCCGGCCAACTCCTTCATCGACAGGGATGCTTCGTCTGCCTGGGAGAGGGCAAAGAGGATTCCGTACTCGAAGTGGCTGATCTGCGAATCGCGTTGCATCTGCGCATCGAGTGCGGCCGGAAGCCACTCCAGCAAGGTCGCGACCGACGACCAGATCTCGAGTTCGTCCGCCGTGAAGGTGGGCGTATCGGAGTCTTGAGGGTTTCGTTCTGTGGCGCTGCTCGCAGGACTGCTCATGCAGTGCAGTCTAGCTGATTACTTGCCTGAGAAACTCAATCGATCTATTGTTGACTTTCCTAGACAAGTCGAATCGGATTCGAGACGTCAAGGTGGGCATTACATGGACCTTCAACTGGCAGGCAAAACCGCATTCATCTCAGGCTCGACACAGGGGATCGGGTACGCGATCGCCTCCCTGTGCGCGCACGAAGGTGCGACGGTCATCATCAACGGACGCAATGAGGACAGCGTCGACGCGGCTGTTGCACGTCTGCAAGACGACAACCCGGCCGCCTCGGCGAGGGGGATCGCGGCGGACTTCGCCGACCCCGGGCAGGTCGACGAGCTGCTCGACCGCCTCGGCGACGTCGACATCCTCATCAACAACGTCGGTCTCTTCGACGTGGCGACATTTGCCGAGATCGACGATGCCGAGTGGACGCGCTACTTCGAGATCAACCTCATGGGCGCGGTTCGCCTGTCCAGACGGCTGCTTCCGCGGATGCTTGCGGACGGGTGGGGCCGAATCATCTTCATCGGCACGGAATCGGCCATCGACGTGCCCGCGGACATGATCCACTACGGCGTGACGAAGGCCGCGGCGCTGGCGCTGAGCAACGGTTTGGCGAAACTCACCCGCGGCACCGAGGTGACCGTGAACACCGTGCTCGGCGGACCAACGTATTCGGACGGGGTTGCTGCCGTGGTCGAACAGAACGCCGCCGCACAATCGATGTCCGTCGATGATCTGCGGGACTCACTGGTGCGGGAGTCCTCGCTGCTGCAGCGCTTCATCGACCCGGGCGAGATCGCCAGCTTGGTGGGCTATCTGGCCAGCCCGCTGTCTTCGGCGACGAACGGTGCGGCCCTGCGCGCAGACGGCGGGGTGCTGCCGAGTATGGTGTGATTCGGGCAGCGCCGGTCGTCCCGTCGAGCCCAGCCTCGGCGACGGCTGCGGTGCGCGGGGCTGAGCGTCACATCCACCCCTCGCGGCGGGCGTTTCGCATCGCTTCGGCGCGATTGCGGGCCCCGAGCTTGCCGATCGCGCTCGACAGGTAGTTGCGGACGGTGCTCGGAGACAGATGCAGAGCCTCGGCCGCGTCGACGATGGGGACCCCGTCATCAGTCGCGCGGAGTACCTGGCTCTCCCGGTCCGTGAGCGGATTCTCTCCTGAACTCAGTGCCTGGGCCGCCAGCAGCGGGTCGATGACCATCTCCCCCTGTGCGACCCGCCGGATCGACCCGGCGAGCGTCTCGACCGGATCATCTTTGACGAGGAAGCCCCGTGCGCCTGCGTCCATCGCACGCCTGAGGTATCCCGCTCGGCCGAAGGTCGTGACGATGATGACTGAGGAGCCGGTCGCGTCAGTATCGGCAGTGGTGGATGTGGTGCCGTCGGTCGCATGATTGAGCTCTTCGAGAGCTTCGAGTCCGTTCATCCCCGGCAGATCGATGTCGAGGAGAACGACATCCGGTTTGAGTCCGCGGACCAGTTCGGAGACTTCGTCGCCGCGAGCTGCTTCACCGACGACGGTGATGTCGTCTTCGAGGTCGAGCAGACTGATGAGGGCCGAGCGCATGAGAGCCTGGTCCTCGATGACGGCGATCCTGATCATTCCGATTCCTCTGTACTCGGTGCGTGGACGGTGAGCGTGAAGCCGCGCGGGCCCGAGCGTGTATGCACGTGACCGCCCAGACGTTCTGCCCTCTCTCGCACCCCGACCAGGCCCGAGCCGGTCGGATTCGAGCCCGTCCCGTGGCCGTCGTCGGTGATTTCGAGTGCTGCGGCTGACTCGTCGACCGTGATCTTCATCGTGCAGTGGGATGCGTGGGCGTAACGGAGAATGTTCGTCGCCGCCTCCCGGACAGCCCAGGCGAAGAGCGTGTCGGTGGGACCATCGAGGTGCGGCAGCGGAGTCGTCGTCTCGACTTCGATCCCGGCGTCCTCAAGGGTGTCGACTGCGTGGGACAGCTCATCGGCGAAGCGCATCTGCCGGTACCCGGCGACCGTCTGCCGGACATCGGCCAGGGCTGTGCGTCCGATGCCTTCGATCTCCTGCGCATGCTTGGCGGCAACTGCGGGATCACCGTCGGCGAGGCGACGAATGGCCTCGGCCTTGACCACGATCACCGAGAGAGTGTGGCCGAGCAGATCATGGAGATCTCTGGAGAAGCGCTGGCGTTCCTCGACGACCGCAAGCCCGGCCAGACGGCGGCGGGTGGCGCGCAGGTCATCGATCGTTCCCGTGAGACAGCGGATCAGGTAGGTGCTGGCGCCGGCCATGACGGTGGCGAAGCCGAACTGCAGAGCATTGCTGAGCGACATCGTGGAGAATCCTTCAGCGAAGGAGCCGCTGATGGCCAGGCCCATCACGATGCCGAGTGCGGCGCGAAGGCGGATCGCGGTTGCCGCTGCGATGGCGAGCAGCGGATAGAGGAAGCCTTGACCCCCGGGAGACAGGAAGAATTGGACGACGACGAGTGCCATGAGCCCGATCGTGCAGAGTTCTCCCACTCGCTGCGGCAGGCCGCGGTGGGCGATGACGACCGTGATGACATAGAGGGCAGCGATCGCCAGATGGACCGCGAGTATGACGGCCTTGCCGTCGAGAACAGCTGTCAGCATCGGGGACAGCATGAGGACCGGCAGCCAGATCAGCGCGAACCCCGGCCCGCGGGTTCGGGCGACCCACCATGTGACTTCGTCGTCGCAGTCGGTCGAAATGGATTGCTTCGTCATTGTCGCCTCCGATTCGTACATTACTCGGAACCCGCCGCAGACGAGGCCGAATCAGATGCAGCGGTGCGCTGATCGAAAGCGCGGCTCATGCTGCGCGAGACGAAGCGCCGCAGGCCGACGATCATCGTGACGCCCACGGCCAGATGCATCAGCTCCAGTGCGACCAGAGCCGAGTCCCTGGCTCCTGACAGCAGCGGACCTGCCATGGACAGGACGAGGACAGTGCAGGCGATGACGGTCCACATGACCGCTCCGCTGCGAAAGCCTCTCATGATGAGGTAGGACAGGCTGGCTGCACACCCGCTGCCGAGGGACACGAGCGCGACAGCAGTAAGGGAGACAGTGAGGCCGCCGGCGGTCAGAGTGACGCCGGCGACCGGTACAGCGATCACCCACACCGCCAGCGCGGCGAAGACCGCGGTGAGGGTCACGGCGGCAGCGCTGATCGCAGGACTCCGCAGGGGAGTCGCAATCGGCTCGGCCGGTGGTTCGTGCCCTGCGCTCTGAATGGGGGCAACAGTGGACGGTGGTGCTGATGCCTGTTTGGTGCGACGGTTCATCACGTCCGCCTCCTCGTTCGAAGTGTCGTTGGTTTCTGACACCGTCGACGCTACCGAGGCCCGAGGCGGCGCTGTAGGGAGTGCGATCCCGACTGCGAAGTGACAAATGTCCTGACACACAAACCCCCTCCAGAACTACGTGACGGCGGCCCAGCAACCTCGCGCGAGGTTGCTGGGCCGCCGTCAGGTAGCAATAGAGGGTCAGAAGCTGGGGAGGACGGAGCCGTCGGCCCACTTGTCCTCGATGAACGTCTTCACTTCGGGGGAGTGGAGCAGCTCGTCGAGCTTCCCCAAGTTCTCGTCGTCCTTGTTCTCCGTGCGCACGGCGAGGAAGTTGCCATAGGGGTTGTCCTCGGCCTTCTCGAGCAGGATGCCGTCCTCGGCCGGGCTCAGTCCGGCTTCGAGGGCGTTGTTGCCGTTGATGACAGAGGCGTCGACGTCTTCGAGGGTGCGGGCCAGCTGCGCGGCGTCAGCTTCGACGAACTCGATGTTCTTCGGATTGTCCTCGACATCGGAGAGCTTTGCGTCGACCGCGTCCACTCCGTCCTTGAGGGTGATGAGCTTCGCCCCTTCGAGCAGCTTGAGCGCACGTCCCTGGTTCGACGGATCGTTGTTGATGCCAATCTTCGCGTTCTTCGGAATGTCCGCAACATCCGTGATGTCGTTCGAGAACAGTGCGAAGGGCTCGAGGTTGATGGGCTCGAAGCCGGTGATCTCGTAGCCCTGGCCTTCGACCTCGGAGTCGAGGTATGGCTTGTGCTGGAAGTAGTTCGCGTCGATGTCGCCGTCGTTGAGCGCCTTGTTCGGCAGCGTGTAGTCCGTGTACTCGGTGACCTCGATGTCGAGGCCGGCATCCTCGGCGAGGTTCTCATCCACGTAGCGCAGGATGTCGCCCTGCGGAACCGGGGTCGCACCCACGGTGAGCTTCGTGACGTCGCCGTCCTTCTCACCGACGGAATCGGTGCCGCCGCCGATGAGTCCGCAACCCGACAGCAGCAGAGTGGCGCTGGCCGCGATCGCAATGAGCTTGGTCTTCATAGTTCTCCTTCATGTGTGTTGAGTGATGTGCAGTGGGATGGGCAGTGGTGGCCGTCGTCACGACCGACGGAGCCGCCGCTGCGCCGGACGTGGCCGACCTCGCCGAGGCGGCTCACCGGTGGTCGACCGCGCGGGCCAGTCGGTCGCCGATGAACTGGATGAGCGTGACGATGAGGACGAGGACGATGATGCAGGCGATCATCGTGTCCGCCTGGTAGCGCTGATAGCCGTAGGAGATCGCCAGCGCACCCAGACCGCCGCCGCCCACGGCACCGGCCATCGCGGTGTAGGACACCAACGTCACCGAGGTGACCGTGGCGGCCCCGATCAGCCCTGGCAGAGCCTCGGGAACGTAGACCTGACGGATGACCTGGCCGTTCGATGCGCCCATCATCAGCGCGGCTTCGATCTTGCCCTCGGAGACCTCGCGCAGCGAGTTCTCGACCAGACGGGCGTAGAAGGGGATCGCGCCGATGGTCAGCGACACCACGGTCGCCTGCCAGCCGAGTGCCGAGCCGACGACGAATCGGGCGAAGGGGATGAGCGCGATGATGAGGATGATGAAGGGGATCGAGCGCGTGATGTCGACGATGAAGGACAGCACCCGGTAGACGACCGGGTTCGAGTTCAGCCCACCCTTCGAGGCGGTGAACAGCCAGATGCCCAAGGGCAGACCGAAGAGCACGGCCAGGCCGGTCGACCACGCCGTCATGAGCAGAGTCTCGATGGTGGCCGGCCACATCTGATCGGTGATCGCCGGGTTGTCGAACCATGTGGGATCGTTCATCAGGCAGCCTCCTCCGCGTAGATTCCATCGGCTTGCAGGGCGCTGATCAGCTCTTTCGCCTGGTCGGCGGAGTCGACGGAGAAGCGCAGCCGACCGACCTGACGGCCGTCGATGGTCTCCACGGCTCCGGCGAGGATCGCCTCGGCGCTCGCTCCGGCATTCCGCGCGGCGGTGAGCACGGTGGGCAGGTCCGTGCCGGCCAGAGAGACCTCGACGAGGCGGCTCGCCCCGTCATCGAGGCTGACCGGAGGCAGGGGGACGAGATCCTTGGCGAGCACCGACCCGGGCTCGGCGATGACCTCGGCGAGTTTCCCGGTCTTGGCCACGCGGCCGTCGGCCAGCAGCGTCACGGAGTCGCAGATCTCGCGGATGACGGACATCTCGTGAGTGATGATGAGGACGGTGATGCCCAGTCGGTCACGCAGCGAGCGGATGAGACCGAGGATCTGCTCCGTCGTCGTCGAATCCAGCGCCGAGGTGGGCTCATCGCACAGCAGCACCTTCGGCTCGGCAGCCAGGGCGCGGGCGATGCCGACGCGCTGTTTCTGCCCGCCCGAGAGCTGAGAGGGATAGTTGTCGACGCGGTCGCCGAGGCCGACGAAATCGAGGAGTTCACGGGCCTTGGCCAGACGGTCGGCCTTCGGCACGCCAGCGATCTTGAGCGGGTGGGCGACGTTCTTCAGCGCCGTGCTCGAGTCGAGGAGGTTGACGTGCTGGAAGACCATGCCTATGCTGCGGCGCGCCTCGCGCAGACCGGCACCGGACTGGTTCGTGAGGTCGACGCCGTCGATCGACACCGTCCCGGAGGTGGGGGACTCGAGCCCGGTCAGGCAGCGGATGAGGGTGGACTTGCCGGCGCCGGAGCGGCCGACGATGCCGTGGATCTCCGCGGCAGGGACCGAGAGGTCGATCTCCTCCAGGGCGACGGTGCCTCCGAACACCTTTCGCAGTGCGCGCAGTTCGATCACAGGCGCCTCCTCGTGTGGTTGGTCAGTGCCGCGCACGGTGGTGGACGGCAGGAATTGGGGATGGGCCGGTCTACGGTCCAGTAGGGCCGACGATTCAGGATGACAAGCAATCAGATGATCCTCACAGGCGGATGTCATAAATCGACGTATAACCGGGCGATCGTGACTGAGAACATACTCGCCGAGGCGGCCACGTGGCGTAGGGCCCCGCCCACGGGATGAGGTGAGGCGGCCACGTGGCGTGGGAGCCACGATCGCGGGACGAGGTGCGGCGGCCACGTGGCGCAGGGGCCCCGCCCACGGGACGAGGTGAGGCGGCCATGCGGCCATGCAGCAGCGCGTTCGGAGGAGACGGTATCCGTCTTGTCGGTTCATGCCCAGGGAAAGGTGCATTGCTATTTCCCGGTCCGTAACCCGCAGTCCACGTCGGAGGCGTAGACCGGTGGAATCGACAGATCTGCGCACCGGGCCGGGCTTGCCGGTGCTCACGCGACGATGGGATGGGCATGTCCGAAGTATCGAGCAGGATCGCGGCGATCGTTCCCTGCCACAACGAGGAGATCACCGTCGCCAAGGTCGTCGGCGACCTCAAGGCCGCCGTCCCCGGCATCACGGTCTACGTCTACGACAACTGCTCGAGCGATCGCACCTCGCAGCGTGCCGCCGAGGCGGGAGCCATCGTCCGCAGGGAGAACGTGCCGGGCAAGGGCAACGTCGTCCGCCGCGCCTGCGCCGACATCGACGCCGACATCTACGTGATGATCGACGGCGACGACACCTACGAGGCGGCTCACCTGCCGGAGATGATCGACACCCTGATCTCCGGCCCGTACGACCATGTTCTCGGGGTGCGCCAGGACAATCAGGAGACCACGTCGTACCGTCCCGGCCACGAGGCCGGGAACCAGATGTTCAACCGGATGACCGGGTGGCTCTTCGGATCCGAGGTCTCCGACATGCTCTCGGGCTACCGCGTGTTCTCTCGCCGCTTCGTCAAATCGTTCCCGGCGATCAGTCGCCGGTTCGAGATCGAAACCGAGCTGACCGTGCACACGATGTCCCTGCGCCTGCCCATCACCGAGGTGGCCGTGGACTTCCGCGACCGACCCGACGGAAGCGAGTCGAAGCTTTCGACCTTCAAGTACGGGTTCCGCATCCTCGGTCTGATCTCTGCGCTCGTGAGGCACGAACGACCCCGCCTGTTCTACGGCAGCCTCACCGTGTTGCTCGCGGCCCTGTCGCTGGTCTTCGGCCTGCCCGTGATCTGGGAGTTCTGGCAGACCGGTCTCGTGCCCCGGTTCCCGACCGCGATCCTCGCCGCTGCGCTCATGGGACTGGCGTTCCTGCTCGGCAGTGTCGGCCTGACCTTGGACGGTCTGCGCCGAGCCAGGCGGGAAACCGCGCGTTTGGCCTATCTCAGCCTGCCCGCCGTCTGTGACTCGGCAACGGGCACCTCCTGGGTCGACTCCGTCCAGAAGCCGAACGGTGCGATGGCAGACAGCGGATTCGACTCGCTCCTGACGGACTCTGCGCGCGCAGACGACCGGACACGAACCCGAGTGAGGACCGAGCTCGCCTCAAGAGCCGTTCTGCACTCCGCGAATGGTTCGAATGGTTGAGGACACCTCTGGCATGGGACCTGCTGCTGGCTGCCCTCACCGGCGTCTGGTCGTTCGTCTTCATCCGTCTGTTTGCTCCCGGCCGGATGAACGTCGACATCGCCGATCAGTACCAGCAGGCGACCGGGACGATCCCGTTCACGGACTGGCACGCGCCGGTGATGAGCGTCGTCTGGGGCCTGCCCATCACCGTCACCGGCCGACCGGGCAGTCTACTCGTCCTCCAAGTGGTGATGCTCGCCGCCGCGGCTCTCATCATCGGGGTCATCATCAATCGCCGAGGTGCACCGCGGTGGATCTCCCTGCTGGGCCCCGTCACCATGGCGACGCCTTGGGTGCTTTCGCAGCTGACGACTCTGTGGAAGGACACACAGATGGCGGTGGCATTGGCGCTGGCCGTGGCGCTGCTGGCCGTCACCCGGATGGTGCCGAGGACCTGGGTGCTGTGGCTGCCGGCGCTGGTCCTGCTCGTCTACGCTCTCGGAGTGCGTAAGAACGCCGTCTTCGCTCTGGTCCCGATCGCCGTCTATGGGGCGTTCTGCCTGCGCGGACGGCTGCGGAGCGTCATGCGCGGCGGCCCTCGCGGCCGTGGGGGCGGCCGACTGCGCGGCGGACTGCGCGGCGGGCTGCGCACGGCCGTGGACCGAGCGCCGAGGTGGTGCTTCGCCGGCCTGTCCGTGCTCGTCATCTGCGTGGTCGGGTTCGGCAGCGTTGCCACCGAGAAGCTCATCGAGTCGCGCGTCGACGTCGAGCACAATGGTCAGATCTCGCAGATCTTCCTCGACGATGTGATGTTCTCTGTGCCGGAATCTCGACTGCAGTCGTCTGACGCACCGAGAGAGCTCAAAGACCACATCAGTTCGGCCCGGGACACATGCCTCGACAAGGGCGTGATCTGGGATGCGTATTGGAACTGCTACGGCCGAGGGGACACCGGACGGGCATTCAGCCCAGTGGAGTATCAGGACGATCTCAAGCACCTCTGGCTGAACGAAGTGATCACCCACCCGGTCAGCTACCTCGAGTATCGATCGGCAGTGTTCTCGTATTACTTCTTCTCCTCGAAACTCGAATACTGGGAAGCGGACTGGGACGGCGACGCCGAGAAGGTCGGCTACGAGGCGGGCAGCGTCAAAGCCGATTTCATCTTCCGCCCGTATGTCGAGGACTTCGCGTTGGGAACGTTCCCGATGCTCTTCAAGCCCTGGTTCTGGACCCTCGTCGCCGCTGTGCTGGTGGGGCTGGCCGTTCGCGCACTTCGGCGGGACGAGACAGTGCCCGGAATTAGATCGGCGACGGCATCGGGAATCGCATCGGGACCCTCCGTGAGCCCTTCAGCGGGGTCGAAACTGAGCCACACGCCGACGTTCTGGCCCGAGGTCACGGTCCTGGCCACCTCGGCGCTGTGCTACATCGTCGGGTATTTCCCGATCGTTCCGGCCAATCATTTCCGATACACATACTGGCCGGCGCTGGCCGTCACCGTCGCGTTCGTCCTCTGGCTCGCCCAGCTCCGCATCCAGCGAGTCCGAAACATCGGGCCATAGACTGAGTGCAGTTATGAAAGAGTCATTCTCGGTCCGTCTCCGGCGCCTGGCGGTGGAAGCCTTCAAGTTCCTCACCGTCGGCGGGCTCGGCTATATCGTCGACGTCGGCCTGTCGAACCTGCTGGCCTACGGACTCGGGCCGATCCCGGCCCTCCTCGAGGGCAGCCCGATCAAGTCGAAGATCGTCTCGACGATCCTCGCGATGGTCGTCGTGTGGCTCGGCAACAGGCTCTGGACCTACGGGGACCGGACCACGAGCTCGAACATGCGCGGCGTCGTCCTGTTCGTCGCGGTCAACCTCGCCGGCATGATCATCACCGTCATCCCGCTCGGCGTGACCTGGTATCTGCTCGATATGCGCGACCAGCTCACCTACAACATCTCGACGAACGTCATCGGCATCGGACTGGCGATGGTCTTCCGCTTCTACGCCTACCGCACGTGGGTGTTCAAGGACGAAAACCCCGATACCGAGGTGGTCGTGCCCATGGAGGAATCGAGCCGAGTCCCCGACGACCGCGGCTGAGCCGATTCCTCCTGTGGCACCTCTGAAATTCAGGTCACTATCGGATAGTTTTTGGGGGTCAGAAGTATCCGGTAGTGACCTATTCTCGGACCCGACTATCCGATAGAGACCAATTCTCGGGGAGCCGAGCGTCGGCGGTGGAGGTTTCTGCCGCGGCCGGCAGTCAGCGGGTGCGACGCAGCTTGCGGTAGGCGCTGACGACCGGGGCCGGGGTGATGGTGCGCAGCTCGGCACGGAGCAGCATCCGCTTCTGCTTGAGCAGTGCGGCCCGCCGATTCGGCAGCTGACCGGTCTGCGCGCGGGTCGCCAGCAGCCCGAGGTCGCGGCGCAGCTGTCCATCGACAGGGTGGAAGTAGTTCTCGGTCAGCCATTCCGGGTCAGGGAATCCGATTGACCCGGCAGCGACATCGGCCAATGTGCCGGTGGCGCCGGAGCCTTCGAAGACCTCATTGAGCAGTCCGGCATCGAAGCCGAAGTCCGAGATGAGCAGGGTCGGAACGCCCCGGTCGATGGATTCGAGTGCGGCCGTCGACGACACTGTGACCAGGGCCGAGTCGTCGGTGAGGAAGTCGCTGAGGGGACCGTAGCCCAACTCGATGCGTGCCGCACCGGGGACTTCGCGGGTGCGGAAGTCGTCGAGGATCTCGAAGTAGGAATGCTGCTCGTGATGGGTCTCGAACTCACCGGGTCGCGAGCGCATCTTGATCACTGCCGTCGACTCCGGGTGCCGGTCGGCGAAGTCGGCCACGGCGGCGATGATCGCCTCGCGGTCGGCACGCTCGGTCGGGACCTTCGCCTGCGGAGCGAAGACGAGGGTGCGCGGGAGCGCAGGAGTGCCGGTCTGCGGGCCACCGACCGGGGATGGCGGGGATGCCGGGGAGGGCGGGGAGCCGACCGATGGTGGGGCCGCCTCGGCGGTGGGGGATGCGGTCAGGTGCGGGATGCCCTCCGAGCGCAGCATCGGCAGGCGCGCCAACAGCACCTCGCAGGGCACCTGTGACCGCGCGCTCGCCTCGGTGTAGGCGGTCACCTCGGCGGAGGAATGGGCGATGAACGCATCCATCAGCCGACGATAATTCATCCCTTTGCCGCTGGCGGGCAGGCCCATTCCGGGCAGCCCCGAGACCAACGCCGGCCTGTCGGTGCGGGTATGCGCAGTGAGGAAGACCTGGGCGACGATCGGGCCGGTGGCAGCGCCGAGGACGATGTCGGGGGAGTGGTCGGCGATGACGCGGGCAAGGTCGGACCGGGCGATGACGGGCACCTCGCGGTGTTCCCAGTCGGTGCCGGCGACGGCGCTGGCGATCTGCTCGTCGGTCGGCAGGATCGGATTGTCGACGAGGAACACGCGCCCCTCGACATCCGGCAGGGACGACAGCAGCTGGGTCGCCCACTTGAGGTAGGACTCGCTGTCGGAGATCGAGAGAATGCGGATCGGGGCGAGCCCGGCCGATCGCCGAGGCGGCAACACCGGCCCGTCCGGGTGGGTCGACTGCGACGACTGACCGTCCGCGCGGGTGCGCTCGGTCAGATGCGAAGGCCGCGGCGGGACGTCGGAGAGCGACGGCGGAAAGATCGGCCCACTGTAGTGGGGGTCGCCTGATTCAGGAATCGTCATCTGCCTTGACCGACTGGGCGTTGAGGGACTGTCGCAGACTATCGGGTGAGGCTCCGGTCCACCACTTCGCGGGGATCTCGGTGACATCGATCGTCACGTCCGGATTGAGCACGGCCAGGGACACCGCCGCGGTCGACGGCAGGCTGCGGATCGTCGAATTCGGCGGCAGATTGATCAGGCGCAGCTCGATCGGCAGACCGAGGTTCTTGATCCGCACCCGCTCATCCTGGGCGAGGTCGGTGAGGAACTCCTCGGTCTCACGTCGATGCGGGTAATACGTGATCGATCCGTGAGCGTCGATGATCTCATCGACCCAGGCCCGGTAGGCGAAGGCGTCGATGAGTCCGTCGGCGGCCAGGGACGAACCGATGACCGGGTTGTCGCGCGGGTGGCTGCCGCCGGTGGGCAGGGTCTGGAGGTGTTCGAACCGGTGGCGGGTGATCTCGCCGCCGGATTTGAGGAACGCCTTGCGCAGCGATTTGGCCACCGGCAGGGCGGTGTGCCAGCGCAGTTTGCCCACCGTCGCCAGGCCTCGCAGCCGGTCGGCGACGTGCGCGGCCATGACCGTGCGTGAGGCCTTGAGCTTCTGCCGGGGCCGCACGAGGGGACCGCGCTTGGCCGTGAGGATCTCGATCGCCGAATACGTGGCCAGACCGTCGTCGAGGA
Organism: Brevibacterium linens ATCC 9172; assembly: GCF_900169165.1. GTDB lineage: Bacteria > Actinomycetota > Actinomycetes > Actinomycetales > Brevibacteriaceae > Brevibacterium > Brevibacterium linens. Next base: position 222,776 of record NZ_FXYY01000004.1, on the reverse strand, counting down.
TGACGACCTCGGGCATGCGACGCTCGAGATACGCCAGCGCCAAGGCTCTGTGCACCTGACCGGAGCAGGCATCGCCGAGGTAGATCCGGTCGAAGGCCGTCTTGCGCAGCAGCCCCGGCTTCGCTCCGTCACGGTCGAGGCGGACATTCTTCGGCAGCCAGGCCGGGTCGAAGGCGTCGAGGAAGGACGTCATCCCCTTCGCGCTCGCCCGAGCCCGAATGAGCATCTCCTCCGTCGGCTCATGTGATTCGAGCGCCGAAAGGAACTGCAGTGGGGATTCGACGAAAGCGACGGCGCTCCGGCGCTTCTTCTTCGGTGTCACCGCTGTTGGATCCGTTTCATGATGCGTTGTTGTTTTCTTGCCACCGCTTTGATCACGAGCGTTCCCGATCGTTTGATTATCCGCTTCGGAGCAAACGCCTTCGACGTGCTGCCCGGCAGAGCGAGCGCGGTGAGGCGTCGGCGTTTGAAATAGCGACTGAATCGGTCAGCTGACTCGCCGCGGCCTGTGCTGACCTCGAAGACCTCTGTGAGGAAGTCTGTTGCCGCGTCACGCAGATCGTGCGACAGCGTCGGTGCCATGCAGTAGGTGACGGCTGCGAGCAGACGCCCCAGCTGCGGATGCGCGTCGGTCTTGTCCGGGGCGCTGCCGTCGCAGATCTCGGAGATGATCGTCAATGGGATGCGATTGCTGTTCTGATAAGGAGCGATGGCTTCGAGCAGCAGATCCGTACCCACAGCCAGGGCGGGCACCTGATAGATCTGGCGAGCAGTCATCAGTGCGGTGGAGAACCCGCCGACGATGAGGTCGGGAGCCAGCCGATCGATGATGACCTCGGCCATGACGGGCAGGTCGAACAGCTGCAGTGTGATGCCGAGTCGTTGTGCCGCCTCGAACAGCGGTCCCGTCTGCGACGGCGGAGCGGCCGGGTGGGGTTTGAACACCACGACCTCCATGCCGCGGGCGGCAGCGGCCTCGATCATGTCGATGTGCAGCTGCGTCTCCTCCTCGGAGGTGATGAGTCCCAGCGCCGACAGATACTGGCCGACGACCAGTGCCCACGGACGAGTACCCGACGGCTCGGTGCTGAGAATCTCTCCCAGCTCCGCATCGAGAGTTTCGGCCGAATGCTCACCGAGCTCGCGCACCACACCGGTGAATGACTCGACACCCAGCGGGCGGTGGGCGATGCCGAATTCGCGGAGCAGCTTCGGCGAGATTCCCGGCACCAGCGGCAGATAATGCAGCACGGACATGCGCTGACCGTTCGTCAGCGGAATCTGGTTGCGGGTCGGACCGAAGCTCATCAGCCCGTCGGCATGCACCCTGATCGTCGCCCGGGAGAACACTCGGCCGAGTGCAATGGCCGGGTTGACCTGGGGTGATTCGAGCACGAGTTCGATCTCGTCGGTGTCGCCGAGACCCCAGCGGCCGCGCAGATACGATTCCACAACGGGCAGATCCGCATGATCGGGTCGCCACGACGACGGATGGACGTGCAGAGGCGCGAGCGCTTCGTTGAGGTCGACGACCCGATCGAAACGGGCGATCAACGAGGCGGCTCCCGGCGAGTCGACGAATGACTCCGAGAGCTCCATGACGACGGCATTGTTGCTGACCAGAAGGATCCGCTCGGTCGGTGCCGGTGCGTCCTCGGGCGCGAGCCCTTCGGTTCCCATCAGCGTCGGAGCCGCCGGCCGGTCGTAGTCACCGCCGTCGATGCCGGCTGCCAGGCAGACGAGCTCGAACAGGGTCGAAGCGAGGAAGATCTGTTTCACTTCACCATCTCCAGCACTAACGAGGGTGCGTCATTGAGGTAGCTGCTGACGTTGAGCTGTCGTCCCTGTTTCTGCAGAACGAATTCCTCACGCAGATACTCTGGCGGAATCTTCGCCGAAATCGTTCGTGCACCCCTTCGCAACTGGTTTCGCAGGGACGCCGGCGACGCCGCGAAACGATTGATCTGATGGTCGAGGATTGCCAACCAGTTGCGGATCGCCTTCGGCCACAGTCGGTCGGCGTCCGGCTCGGCAGCGACGAGATCGAAGATCTGTCCGAATGCGCGGATGAAATCCAGCTGTCGAATGTCGACGATGCGCGACAGAGAGCCCGCCATCCCTCTTCGATAGAGGATCCCTGGAGCATCGACGACGGCGAAGGACTCGGCCTGCAGGTGCAGTCGCCAGATCCAGGACCGGTCTTCGGCAGTCATGAAGTTCTCCGGGAAATGGAGGATCCCCTGTTCGAGCACCCTGCGGTGGAAGATGCCGGCCCAGGCGAACGGATAGTCGACCATCGTCGATTCGTAGACGGGCAGGATCCCCACCTTGGGGTCCAACGCCACATCACGGACCGACATCGGCGCGAGTTTGCGCACCCGTTTGGTCCCCTCCACAGTCGTATGGTCGCAGCGGATGAAATCGACTCCGAGCCTGTGCGCCGCCGCCAGCATCGAAAACAGATGCCCCGGAGCCAGCCAATCGTCCCCATCGAGGAAGATGATGTGTTCGCCCCGAGCAGATGCCAGACCCTTGTTCCGGGCATTGGCGAGTCCCGTTGCCTCGGGGTTGGTGAGCACCTCGAAATGAGGGAACCACGTGCTGAATTCCTCCAGCAGCTCTGGCGTCTCATCGCTCGATCCGTCATTGACGAAGATCAGCTGAGTGCGGTCCCACACGGGGCCCTGCTGCCGCAGTGAGCGGAACAGTGTGCTCAGGTAGGGGGCACCATCTTTCGCGGGGATGATGATGCTCAAGTCGAAATCGGTCACGGTGCTTCTCCGGAAGGTGCGGTCACGGTCGGGTCACCCGACCGTCGGTGGGGCGGACAGGGAAGAGCCACCTCGGCGGGGGAAGAACCTCGCCGAGGTGGCTTCGCCGATTGCTCAGGCCGTGACCTTGCGCAGCGAATCGATCTTCGACTCCTCGCCCGGCATGACGCGCTTGACTCCGTCGCCGAACGCGGATTCGAGGACGCGGACGCCCTTGACGAGGGAGGCGAATTCGCGTGGTTCCATCGATGCGGACTGGTCGGATCCCCACATCGAGGAGTCCAGGGTGATGTGACGTTCGATGGTCACGGCGCCCAGAGCGGCGGCAGCGAACGAGATCTCGAGGCCGAGCTCGTGCCCGGAGTAGCCGACGGGAACTCCGTAGCGTTCGCGCATGGCCGGGATCGCCGTGAGGTTGACCTCTTCGGGAGGCAGTGGGTACGTGGAGGTGGCGTGCATGAGAACGAGCTTGTCACGGTCGAAGACCTCGACGGCCTTGTCCAGAGTCTCCCAGTCGGACATGCCCGAGGAGCACAGGACGGGCTTGCCGGTGGCGGCGATCGCGCGCAGCAGTTCGAAGTCCGTCAGCGAGGCCGAGGCGACCTTACAGGTCAGGGCATCGAATTCGGTCTCGAGGAAGTCGACGGAGTCGGTGTCCCACGGGGAGGCGAACCACTGGAGTCCGACTTCCTTGGCATAGCGGTCGATCTCGGTGTACTCGTCGATGCCGAACTCGACGCGGTGCTTGTAGTCGATGTAGGTCATCTCGCCCCACGGGGTCGAGCGCATCTTCGACTTCTGGTGTTCGGGGACGGCCACCTCGGGGTTGCGCTTCTGGAACTTCACTGCCTGCGCACCGGCGGTGACGGCGACATCCATGAGCTGCTTGGCGATGTCGACGTCGCCGTTGTGGTTGATGCCGATCTCACCGATCATGTACACGGGCTGGTTCGGGCCGACGAGGTGCTCTCCGATGGCCACGCGGGCGAGTTGATCAGTCATGAAACCTGCTTTCGGTTGGCACGCGAATTCTCCGCGCGGTGGGTGAACTGCGGCTGCTGCCGCAGTGAGGTCAGGGTCGGATTCGGAAGGGGGTCGGCCGCCTCGGCGGGGATGGGAATGAGGTCGCAGACCTCACGCACCGCACCCCGTCCGCCCGGTCGGTCGAGGATGACGCGGGCGGCGGCGAGGACCCGTGGATGAGCGTCGGCGACGGCGACGGGCCAGCCGACGACGTCGAAGGCCTCGAGGTCGTTGATGTCGTTGCCGACGTAGGCCACGCGAGCCGGGTCGAGGTCGTTGGCGGTGATCCACGCGGCGAGGACGCCGGCCTTGTCGTCGATGCCCTGGGCGACGTCGACGCGCAGCTTCTCCGCTCGGCGGGTGACGACCGGGTTGCGTTCCTTCGACAGGATCATCACGGGCACCCCGGACTTCACGAGGCGGGAGACGCCCATGCCGTCGCCGCGGTGGACGCGAACCTGTTCGTTTCCGTCCTCGTCGACATAGGCGCCGTCGTCGGTGTGGACGCCGTCGAAGTCGGTGACCAGAGCGTCGACGTCGATGACCTGGGCGGTCTCCTGAGTCGAGGCGATGGCGCGGACGAGGGTGAGGTCGGACATGTCGTCGATCTCGCGGGCGTGTTCGGGCGGGACCTCCTCGATGCCGATGCGGCCGAAGAAGCGGTGCTCGTGTTCGATGAGGCCGGAGGTGCGCATGACGTAGAACGCGCCGGTTTCGTTGAAGTGCTTGGCACGGTCCTGGCGGCGCGGACGGAAGCTGGCCTCGTGTCCGACGGCCACGGCCCGGGTGTCGTCGTCGAGGCGCCAGAGGAAGGAGTGGTCTTCGACGGCGGAGAAGACGACATCGGCGTGGTCGTCACGGACCGTGCGCACTGCGTTCTCGATCGAGGCGGAGTCGATGAACGGCGAGGTGCACTGCATGAACACGGTGATGTCGAAGTCCTCGTCGAGGGTCGACAGGGTGTGGATGAGCGCGGATTCGCTGGTGGCGGTGTCGCCGGCGATCTCGGCGGGACGGTGGGCCACCTCGGCGCCGGCGCGCAGGGCTTCGGCGGCGATTCCGTCGTGGTCGGTCGAGACGATCACGCGATCGATGCTCGGGCTGGCCTGGGCGGCGTTGATGGCGCGGGCGAGCAGCGAGATTCCGGCGACCTTCTGCAGGTTCTTCAGCGGAATGCCCTTGGACCCTCCGCGCGCGGGGATGATGGCGACTGTGCGGTGGGGAGTGGGGGAGGTGGTGGCTACCGGTGGGGTGGTGCTTTCTGCCGTCTGGTTCGCGGCCACGGTGGTGCGCGCAGCCGGCTTCATTTCTGACTGAAACTCGGCTGCGTTGGGCTCGTAGGTCGTCGAATGGTCATTCACAATAATCTGACGCTAACGACGGGGTGTTACCTCAAGGTGAACACGCCATGTCGCCGAGGCGACCCTGCGATGGCGAACCTGTGACGGATGTGCCGGCGGGCCGCGGGCGGTGGGTGCTGAGCGGACAGAGCCGGTGGGCGCCTCATCGACTTTTGTGCAGGTGCGCGAAAAGGTCTCATCGACTTTTGGACGGATAATCCGGTTCGAACATGAGTATCTGATCAAAAGTCGATGACGAGTGGAACAAAAGTCGATGACGCTCGGGACAAAAGCCGCTGACGCTCGGCGCGCAGCTGTCAGCGGCGTGGTGTGGCTGCGCCAGTGCGGGGGGCGCAGGTGCGCGCCGACGTCAGCGACTCAGCGCCAGGTGATGTTCCACATACGGTTGTTCCAGGCCGAGAACGGGATGACCTCGCCGGTGTAGATGGGCCAGAAGTAGGCGAATGCGAGGATCGCCGCGACGAGGAACAGGCCGACGCTCAGCCGCCTGGCAAACAGAGCCGCGGAGATCCGTGCGAATCGCTGCTTCGCCGCGGACCCTGCCGGCGTTCGGTCGGCCGCCGACGCCGCGGGCGCCGACGGCGTTCGGTCGGCCGCCGACGCCGCGGGCGCCGACGGCGTTCGGTCGGCCGCCGCCGATGCCGACGCCGACGGCCCACGGCCAGCAGGCGGCGGATCGCCTCGGTGCTCGGCCGCGTGCCCGGTCACGTTCGCTTGCCCGCCCCCGGGCGCTCGACCATGAGCGGGCGCTCGACCATTCACAGGCACCCGGCCCCACACCAGAGTCAGACAGTAGGTCACGGCCAACACGACGAAGGGCACCATGACGATGGTGTAGAAGGTGAAGATCGTCCGCTCCTGGTAGGCGAACCACGGCAGCCAGGTCGCGGCGAGGCCGGCGAGGATGACGGCCGGGCGGACGTCGCGGCGGATGATCCACACGACGAGGCAGACGAGCACAGCCAACGCGGCCAAGCCCCAGACCACAGGGTTGCCCACCGAGGTGATCGCCGACGAGCACTTCGCGACCGTGCACCCCATATCGCCCTTGTCGTAGGACTCGTAGTAGAACGACGTCGGCCGCCACTGCACGATCCAACCCCACGGGTTCGACATGTACGGATGTTCCGAGTCCAGCCCGACGTGGAACGAGTACGCCGTGTAGTGGTAGTGCGCCAACGACGGCAGCCAGTCCAACCACTTCGGCAGCGCACTCCACCAGCCGAAATTCTCCGCAGCCCACTGCCTGTCCCACGCGTCATCCGACCGGATCCACCCCGTCCAGCACGCCACATAGGTCACGAGCGCGATCGGCACGAGCTTGCAGAACGACGGGATGCTGTCGCGGATGAGCATCCCCAGCCACGGATGCACAACCCCGGCCCGAGACCGCGAATGCACATCCCACAGCACGAGCAGAATCCCGAACACCGCCAGCGCATACAGACCCGACCACTTCACTCCCGTAGCCAGGCCGAGGCTGATCCCTGCCGCGAAGATCCAGGGACGCGCGCCGAGGCGGGGCCCGAAGTTGATCACGTCCCTTGACCTGGTCCGACGCCGACGCCGACGTCGGGCGGCTGCGGTGGGCGGGGCCGCCTCGGTGACGGGGGCGGCGGAGATCGACTCACTGAGTTCGGGCGGGAAGGTTCGGGGAACCTTTGATGGGGAGGATGAGGTGGAGACGGCCGCCTCGGCGGTGGTCGGTGGGGGAGTGGCGGCCGCCTCGGCGAGGGGATCTGGATTCTGCTGTGGGAGGGCCGGTGCGAAGCTGTCGATCTCCGCGGTGCGCTGGGTCCAGCTGGCCAGGCGCTTCGTCACCTGCTCGCGGTCGAGGAGGATGAAGAAGAAGGCGAGGAGGACGAAGGCCATGAGCACGATGTCGAGCAGGCTCGTGCGGGAGTGGACGAAGTGCTCGCCGTCGATGGCGAGCAGGCCGGCCGCGACGCAGGCGAAGAATGCCGAACGGAAGAGCTTCCACGCGATGACGCCGAGGAAGAAGATCGTCAGGGTGCCGATGATCGCCACGGTGAAGCGCCAGCCGAATGAATCGTCGGCGCCGAAGACGTCGATGCCCCACCCGATGAGCCATTTGCCCAGGGGTGGGTGGACGACGTATTCGGGGGTGGGCTCGATGACGCTGGGGTCGCCGGCGTTGAAGGAATCGTCGGCGTTCTCGGGCCAGGAGCGTTCGTAGCCGAAGTTGAAGACCGAGTAGCCGTCCTTGACGTAGTAGGTCTCGTCGAAGATCAGGCGGTGCGGGAAGTCGAGGCGGAAGAAGCGCAGGGCCGCACCGATTCCGGTGATGACGAGCAGGGCGGGCCACATCCACAGCGGTGCGCGGGTGGCCCACATGCCGGCGTGGAAGGTTTCGCGGCGCATCGCAGCGGCGCCGGCACGCACCTTTTCGCGTTTCCTCGCCAGGCGCTCGCGGGCGATGCGCCGGGTGGGGGCCGGGGAGTCTGCGGTGTGTGTCATCGGAGTCCAGTTTAGAGATCTCGGCGGGCGGGGTTCTCATGCGACCCGCAGGAACGGCAGCGGTTGTTGACGGGCAGTCGGGCCGGGCATGAGGTTCGGCACCTTGAGCAGGATTCTTGGGCATTCGCCACTGCGCATCACTAGAGTAGTGGGAGACAGCCGGAGTCAGAGCGAATGGTGCACAACGTGTCGAACAACCCCAACTACCGCCCGAGCGACCCTCCCCAGGTCGGCTCGCAGCAGTTCAACAACAACTACGGATCCCAGCCGCAGTACGGTCAGGGACAGTCCGGTCAGTATGGATCCGGCGCGGGCCAGTACGGTTCGGGGCAGGCTGGATATAGTCAGCCGAGGGCCTACGGTCAATCGGGAACAAATAACCAGCTGGCTGGTTATAGCCAGCCCAACTCATACAATGGCTACGTTCAACAGGGCGGTTACAGCCAGCCGGTGACGTATGGTGCACCGCCGGTGATGGTTCGGTCCGCGTCGAATGGAATGGCCGTGTGGTCAATGTGGATGGGAATCATCGGTGTCGTCGGCGAATTAATCTGTATTCTGCTGGCTGTACTGACTTCTATCCTTCCTCTCATCGCGTTCATCTTCGTCGTATTGGCGATGATCATCGGGGTTGCCCCGATTCTTGCCGTAATTTTTGGACACATAGGGTTGTCTCAGATTAAACGCACGGGCCAAGAAGGCCGCGGACAGGGCATTGCCGGACTTGTGATCGGCTATGTGACTATCGGGCTCGCACTGGTGGTGCCTCTCGTCATCGTCGGAATCTTCGGAGTCAGCTTCTTCGCCATTTTAGGTGCGGTTGCGGGCAGCTGACCGGGTCGCCGTCAAGGGCGGAACTGTTGACCTTGACGTCGGGGGTGTTCTGCAACGCGTGGTGCAGGACTGCAACACGATTCGGCCACCGCGCTCGCCGCACGTGGGTAGCGTTGATCTCAGACATCGGGCCAACCGTTGAAGACGGCCCGGAACAGACCTGACGATCAACGACAGCCAGCGGAACGGAACGGACATGAACACTCGCGTACTGCCCCTCGGGAACACCTGCACCGGATCGAACGGTTCGGTCCACGCCCCCGTCGCGGTCCATTCGCCCGCACCGGTCCATTCGCCCGCACCGGTTCACTCGCCCGCACCGGTCCACGCGCCTGCCTTGGTTCAGGCGCCGGTGACCTACGGAAATCGGGCTCCGGTCGTCGTCTACCAACAGGTGGCGCCGACGAACTCCTCGTCGATCGTCGCGCTGGTGCTCGGCCTCATCTCGATCATCTCCACGTTCTTCCTCCTCGGCATCGTCGGCATCATCTTCGGCCATATAGCCCGCTCGCAGATCAAAGCTCGCGGTGAACGCGGCAACGGAATGGCCGTCGCCGGGCTGTGGTTGAGCTACCTGAGCGTGCTCTTCTGGGTTGCGTTCTGGCTGATCTACTTCGGCGTCATCGCCCTCATGATCGGCGCGGCGATCACCGCCGGAGGAGGAACCGTCAGCTGATGCCGCAACCCTTCGGGGGAGCCCGCCCCGGCAAGGCAGAACCGGCACCCCATCCCACGGCCCGCATCCCCAACTGTGATTGACCTGTAACCGCCCCACCTTTTGCCGCCACCGACGACTCTGTACCGTTGAAGGCAACCACAAGGAGACTTCGCTATGAGCAGCCAGAACAACTGGAACAATCCGGACATGTACTACCAGCAGCCCCAGTCGAACGCGGGCAGCTCATACAGTGCCCAGTCGTACAGCCAGAACAACGCCTACGCGGCCAATGCGCAGTACGCCGGCGGTCCCGGTTATGTGTACCAGCAGCTTCCGCCGACGAACGTGCTGGCTATCGTCGGCATGTGCGCCTCGATCTTCGGTGTCATCTCGTCGGTCTTCATCGGCGGCATCGCCGGCATCATCATGGGCCACATCGCCCGCAAGCAGATCAAGGAACGCGGTGAGCGCGGCGACGGCATGGCGATCGCGGCTCTGTGGGTCGGCTACATCGGCACCATCCTCTGGATCCTCTTCTGGGTCTTCATGATCCTCCTCTACCTCGGGATGTTCGCGCTGATCTTCGCTGCTGAAGGGGCTTCGTGACCGAGGATTCCTCGAATCCGAACTCTGAGTTCACCTCAGACGCGGATCCGGCCTCAGACGAGGACCCCACGGAGGCGGCCGGCCACGGAGCCGACGACAACCTCGCCGAGGCGGCGCCGTCCGACGACATCGACCTGACCGATGACGCGGGGCCAAGATTCGGTCCGAACCTCACCGGCGGCCGACTGATCCTGGTCGGGACTCCGATCGGCAACCTCGGCGATGCGAGCCCGCGGATGCGGGAGGCCATCGAAACTGCCGATGTCATCGCCGCCGAGGACACGCGTCGGTTCCTATCGCTCGCGCAGCGGCTCAACCTCACGCACACGAAGCGTGTCATCAGCGTCTTCGACCACAACGAGGGCCACCGCGCCCCCGAACTCGTCGACATCATCGCCGCTGGTGAGACCGTTGTTCTGCTCTCCGACGCGGGAATGCCCGCCGTATCCGACCCCGGCTACCGCGTGGTCAGGGCCTGCGCCGAGGCAGGACTTCCGATCACCTCGACACCGGGGCCGTCCGCGGTGCTCATGGCACTCGCGGTCTCGGGACTGCCGAGCGATCGGTTCAGCTTCGAAGGGTTCCTGCCGCGCAAGTCCGGGCAGCGCAAGACCCTGCTGACCGAGCTCAAGGCCGAGAAGCGGACGGTGGTCTTCTTCGAAAGTCCGCACCGCATCGCCGATGCGATGGACGACTTCGCCGAGATCATCGGCGCCGACCGGCCCATGGCCATCAGCCGTGAGCTGACGAAGACCTACGAGGAGACTCTGCGCGGAACCGTCGGTTCACTGCGCGATCGGGCCGCTGGAGGACTGCGCGGGGAGCTGACCCTTGTGCTCGCCGGCGCCACCGAGGTCGAAACGGCTCCGGAGGACCACCTCGGCGAGGTCAGCGCACTGGTCGACTCCGGAGTACGTGCCAAGGATGCGGCCGGGCAGGTGGCGAAGAAGTTCGGCCTGTCCAAGCGCGATGTCTACGAGGCCTGGCTCCACCGCGAGTGACGTGGGCGAGCGTGGCCGTGACTTGAACGTTTTCCGTTGTGGATTGCTGCGGCACACCTAGAGTCAGAAAGCACGGTTTCAAACAGGTGCTTTTCGACTCAAACCGGGCCGTCAGCGTCAATAGCCACCGATTCCGACGGTGAGGGGCAGTGGAACAGCGTTGCGACTCGTGCTCAGCGTGCTGTTGATCCGACCTTCACTGAGCCACCCTGCGCATGTGGACGTTCGGGTCGTATCCACAGTCTTCGAATCGGGTCTTGTCGCCGCTGACAGCATGTCGACATGGTGGCGACATGAAGAGCAATGTCGTTTACTTTCAGGACCTGCGGAACGTCGGAATCTCAACGACGGATATCAGAGGAGCGTTGGACTGCTGCCTGAAGAAGCTGTCTCGAGGCGTGTATTCGGTGATCCGACGGTGCAATGTCAGCTCACACCAGCGGTTCTCCGTTTTCGCGACGGACATCGCCTGGCTTGAGCAACACGAAGCGGGCCTGACCAGAGAACCTGATCAGGCGCGCAGGTATGAAGAACATCTGAAACGCCTGCAGATCATCCACTATCCGCACTTTCGCCCGGATGACATCGTATGCGGAGTCTCAGCTGCGCGATTACACCGGATCGGGATGTTCAACGAGCCGGATCAGCCAGTGTCGGTGTTCCATCCGGCGGCGAGCACGCGGACCAGTGAACTGGTGCGTCGGCGCAGGACGATCGCGGCGGAAGACATCTGCACTGTTGCCGGGCTGCGGGTGACGACCCCGGTTCGCACTGCGCTGGACCTTCGAAGCGAACTCGGAAACGCTGCCGGATTCGCAGCGATGGAACAAGTGCTCCGTCGCCGTATGCTCGGCGGCGACGAGGACCTCATTTTCAGACTCGGGTATCCGCCCACTCTGCTCGGCGATGTTCCCCAAATGCAGATCGACCTCTTTCTGGAGCCGATCATACGTCTGGCCAAAGGAAAGAAGGTTGCGTCCACGCTGGCAAGGCTTGCGTCGCCCCTTTCCGAAAGCTACGCGGAAAGCCGAGCGGCGTTCAATCTGCATCTGCTCGGACTGAGTGACTTTGCCCAACAGATCGAAATCCTCGACGGGGGTCGTCTGCTGACGAGACTCGATTTCCTTCTCCGTGAGGACCAGGTAGCTCTCTATGTGGACGGATCTCAGAAATATGTCGATGGAGGCTTCGACCTCATGAACAAGGAGAGCCGGCAGCACAATCGTCTGCTGGCGATGGGTTACAAAGTAGTGCGCTTCAAGTTCAATGAGGTCCAGTCGCCGAAGCAGTTCGGTGAGAAACTGTTCCACCAGGCTCCTGAGCTCCGTGGGCGGTGCCGCAATAGGCTTGTTCGCTGACTCCGTCTCTCGGTGTCTCCTCCTCCCGTCGTACGGAGCCGCGCAGTGCTGTCAGCGGAGTCGAGAGCGGCGGCTACACGGTTTGAGGCGCACAGCACGTGTTCAAACAGGGGCTATTCGACTCAAACGGTGCTTTCGCGGTCGAAGGTCCCGCACCCGCCCATGCGCGCCCGCCGCACCGCGTCCCTTAGACTGAGTTCCCTATGGGTTACTACTTGACGACAGCGATTGCCTACCCCAACGGGGCCATTCACATCGGGCATGCCTATGAGTACATTGCGGCCGACACGATCGCCCGGTTCAAGCGACTGGACAATCATGATGTCTTCTTCTGCACCGGCACGGACGAGCACGGACTGAAGATGCTGCAGGCGGCGAACAAGCTCGGTATCACCCCCAAGCAACTCGCTGACGACAACGCGAAGAACTTCCGCGACACCCAACTCGCCCTCGGCTCGACCTTCGACCGTTTCATCCGCACCACCGACGACGACCACTACACTGCGTCGCAGGCCATCTGGCGCAAGCTCGAAGAGGCCGGCGACATCTACCTCGACACGTACTCCGGCTGGTACTCCGTGCGCGACGAGGCCTTCTACACCGACGACGAAACCGAAGTCGTCGACGGCGTCCGCCTGTCCAAGGAAACCCGCACCGAGGTGACCTGGACCGAAGAGGAGTCCTACTTCTTCCGCCTCTCGAAGTACCAGGACAAGCTGCTCGAGCTGTATAAGAACCACCCCGAGTTCATCGGCCCGGACTCCCGCCGCAACGAGATCGCCTCGTTCGTCTCCTCCGGGCTCAAGGACCTCTCCGTCTCCCGCACCACCTTCGACTGGGGCGTGCCGGTGCCCGGCAACGACAAGCACGTGATGTACGTGTGGATCGACGCCCTGACGAACTACATCACCGCCGCCGGTTTCCCGGACGACGACGAGAAGTTCGCGAAGTGGTGGCCCGCAGACGTCCACATCATCGGCAAGGACATCATCCGCTTCCACTCGGTCTACTGGCCCGCGTTCCTCATGAGCGCCGGCATCGAGCTGCCGGGGCGCGTCCACGCCCACGGCTTCCTCTTCAACTCCGGTGAGAAGATGTCGAAGTCCGTCGGCAACGTCGTCGACCCCCTCGACCTCGTCGACGCCTTCGGCCTGGACACCCTGCGCTTCTTCCTCTTCCGTGAGTTCTCCTACGGCCACGACGGTTCGTACACGAAGGACTCGATCATCACCCGGAAGAACTCCGACCTCGCCAACGAATACGGCAACCTCGCCCAGCGTTCGCTGTCGATGATCCAGAAGAACTGCGACGCCCAGGTGCCGCAGCCAGGCGAACTCAGCGAGGCAGATGAAAAGCTCCTCGCCCTCGCCCGGGCCGTACCGGAGACCGCCCGACGTCACGTCGACACCCAGGCTCTCCACCTCTACGTCGAGGCCTGCTGGAAGGTGCTGTCCGAGGCCAACCGCTACTTCTCCGCGCAGGAGCCGTGGAAGCTGAAGAAGACCGAGCCTGATCGCATGGCCACCGTGCTGTGGGTGACGATCGAGGTCGTGCGCATCATCTCCATCCTCATCCAGCCGGTCATGCCCGATTCTGCGGGCAAGATCCTCGACCTCCTCGGTGTGCCCGAAGGCGTCGGTGAGGCCGGTGCGAAGGTCCTGCCGACCGCCGTCGATTCCGGATCCGGCGCCGAGGCGATGGGAGCCGTATCCGCGGGTGCGGGCATCGGTGTCGCCGCCGGTGCCGCCTACGCTTCGGCCGCCCTGGCGCCGAATGTCGCCGAGGCCGCTGCCGATGGCATCGCCGCCGCCGAGGCGGATCCCCGGTCGTTCGCGGCCGTCGGGTTCCCGCTCGAGCCGGGCACACCCCTGCCGAAGCCCGAACCCGTGTTCCCGAAGTTCGTGGAGGAGACCGAATAATGGCCTCGCGCGCCGCCGGAACCTATCCACCGGTGCCCGAACCGCTCGCTCATCCCATCGTCGACACCCACACCCACCTCGACATCTGCACGGGTGTGCGGCTGCCGTTGGGCGCCGGCGAACCCGAACCCGAGGTGACCCCGGAGACGGACGAAGAGTTCCCGACGCTGGATTTCTTCCATGACACCGCCGCCGAGGCTGGGGTCCGTCGCATCGTCCAGATCGGCTGCGACCTGCCGGCAGCCCGGTGGACGACAGCGCTCGTGGCGTCCCAATTCTCAGCCACCCCCGCCGAGGCGGTCACGCAGGTGGGTTCCCCCGCCGAGGCGGCCGACCCCCGTACAGTGCCCGCCCCTCCTGCTGAGGGGCGGACGTGGATGATCGGCGGAGCCGCCCTGCACCCCAACGAGGCACCGCGGCTGGCCGAACATGGCCTGCTAGACGACGCGCTCACCGAGATCGAATCGCTCGTGTCCTCGCACGAGCGCATGCGTGTGGTGGGGGAGACCGGTCTCGACTACTTCCGCACAGCTGAGGAGGGCGTCGCCGAACAGCAGCGCTCCTTCCGTGCCCATATCGAGATCGCCAAGCGCACGGGACGTGCACTGCAGATCCACGACCGGGAGGCACACGCCGATGTGCTGCGCATCCTCAAGGAGGAAGGCGCCCCCGAGGTCACGATCTTCCACTGCTACTCCGGTGACGAGGCAATGGCCCGCGAATGCGCCGCGGAAGGCTACTACATGTCCTTCGCCGGCAACCTCACGTTCAAGAACGCCGACGAACTGCGGCGGGCCGCGGCGGCTGCTCCACTGGAGCTGCTGCTGACGGAGACCGACGCACCCTTCCTCACCCCGCACCCGCACCGGGGGAAGCCGGGCGGTCCCTACCTCACGGCGATCACGGCGCGGAAACTCGCCGAGGTGCGCGGAATGAGCGAAGAGGATCTGTGCGCTGCCGTGTGGAGCAACGCCGAGCGGGCCCTCGGCAGCTGGGACTGAGCCGGACCCGGGGGAAGCGGGGACTGGACCTCGGCGCGCGAGGGGTCGGGACTGGGACCCAACCCGCGGCAAGCGTGAATCGGCACCCGGCCGGATGGCGCACAGCCGCACCTGGGCCGGACTCCGCCCCGTCGTTCTGTGAGCGAGGTAACGGGACGTGGTGCCGCCTCGGCGAGGAAATATCACGATCGGGAATGCCCCGGAACCACGGGGAACTCCAGGTCAGACACGCCCTCAGGAAACTCACACCGTTACATTTCCGTGATATTTTGCGAACCGTGTAACGAATCGGTTACAGTGAACGGGTCGATAAACTCTGCTCAGGGATATTTTTGTGATTGATTTTCTGAAGAACCGCAAGGTTCAGATCGCTGCACAGGCGGTCGTGATCACCGGACTCGTCGGTGGCACGGGCGCAGTTGTGACCATGAACAAGCCTGTGACCTTGGAGGTCAACGGGCAGGCCGAGGAGATCCGGACCTTCGGTGGAACGGTCGGGGACATCCTCGACAGCCATGAGATCGATGTCGGTAAGCGCGACCAGGTCAAGCCCGGTGTGGGCACCGAGGTCGACCGTGACATGACGATCACCGTCAACACGGCGAAGAAGGTGGCGCTGTCCGTCGATGGCAAGGAATCCGACGAATGGACCAATGCGAACACCGTGGGTCAGGCTCTGGCCGACCTCGGCGTCGACGCGAAGGGCGCCGACCTCAACGCGAAGGCCGGCCAGCGGCTGAAGGACGAGGGCAACGATATCGAGGTGACCACGTCGAAGAACCTCACCGTCGTCGCCGACGGCAAGGACCACAAGGTCTCGGCCGCGGTGGGCACCGCCAAGGAGGCGCTTAAGGACACGGGCGTCAAGCTGGATGAGGACGACTTCCTGTCCGTGCCGATGTCCGCCGAGGTCTCCGACGGCCAGGTGCTCACCGTCAACCGCGTGAAGAACGACACCGTCAAAGACAAGCAGACCATCAAGGCCAAGGTCGAGACCAAGAAATCCGACTCCCTGTATGAGGGTGAGACCAAGGTCGAGACCGAAGGCAAGGACGGCGAGAAGCAGGTCACCTACAAGGTCAAGACGATCAACGGCGAAGAGGTCAAGAAAGAGAAGAAGGACGAGAAGGTCCTCTCCGAACCCAAGGCCAAGGTCGTCATCCAGGGCACCAAGAAGAAGGAAGAACCGGCGGACACCGGCGGCTCCGACTCTGGTGACTCCGGCGATTCCGGTTCGGGCGACTCCGGCGATTCCGGTTCGGGCGACTCGAGCACCGGCGGCGACTCGAGCACCGGCGGCGACTCGAGCACCGGCGGCGACTCGAGCACCGGCGGCGGCTCCGGCTCCGGAGGCGGCGACATGAGCACCGCAGAGATCAAGGCCATGCTCGGTGGACCCGGATCCAAGTGGTACCAGGTCGCCAAGTGCGAATCGAACTTCAACCCTCGTGCGGTGAACCAGTCGAACCGCGCGCACTTCGGTCTGTTCCAGTTCAAGCTCGCCACCTGGCAGTCCATGGGCGGCAGCGGCAACCCGATCGATGCCAGCCCGCGGGAGCAGTTCGAGCGCGCCAAGAAGCTCCAGGCCGCAGCCGGCTGGGGACAGTGGGCCTGCGCCTGATCTGAGATCGGAGCCGGGGTGCCGACTGGGCACCTGACGGCATTGAACTCTGGCCGCCATTGACAACAGATATCGACAACTGAGCTGAGGCGGTCAGCAAGGAGCGTGGGCCCCGAGGGAGAATCCTCGGGGCCCACGCTCTTTCGTGCCCGTCGGGGCAGGGTAGAGGTGCGAGTTGCGGACGATCCGTGTTGGAAAGGCCCGCGCATTCCCGCACGGATCGACCGGAACTCGACACCGGTGCCAACGGAAGTCCACACCGGTGCCACCCCCCGCGCAGCCCCCGAACTGAACTTTCGCCCAGAGTATGACGAATTGCTGGCACTCAAGTTGACCGAGTGCTAAGAGCGTTCTAGAGTCAGAATTAGCACTAGCACTCATTGAGTGCCAGTTTCATGAGACGGTCGAATCGCTCGGCACCCGCGACGACGAGAGGTTCATGGCAGCAGCCGCCGTCTGACTCGATGAAATAGAACCCAGCGAAGGGAGAGGGCCCGATATGTCGGTCTCCATCAAGCCACTCGAAGATCGGATTGTCATCCGTCAGGTCGAAGCAGAACAGACTACCGCCAGTGGTCTGGTCATTCCCGAAACCGCCAAGGAGAAGCCTCAGGAAGGCGAAGTTGTCGCAGTGGGCCCGGGCCGCGTTGCTGACAACGGCAACCGCGTGCCGGTCGACGTCGCCGTCGGCGACAAGGTCATCTACTCCAAGTTCGGAGGCACCGAAGTCAAGTACGCAGGCGAAGAGTTCCTCGTGCTCTCGGCTCGCGACGTGCTCGCCGTCATCGGCTGAATCCCCTGAACAACCACTTCACTGACAGGAGGACGAATGCCTAAATCATTGGAATTCAACGACGAAGCCCGTCGTGCACTCGAAAAGGGTGTCAACACCCTGGCCGACACCGTCAAGGTGACGCTGGGACCCAAGGGCCGCAACGTCGTGCTCGACAAGAAGTGGGGCGCTCCCACGATCACGAACGATGGTGTGACCATCGCCCGTGAGGTCGAGGTCGACGATGCGTACGAGAACCTCGGCGCACAGCTGGCCAAGGAAGTCGCCACCAAGACCAACGACATCGCCGGCGACGGAACCACCACCGCGACCGTTCTCGCTCAGGCCTTCGTCAACGAAGGACTGCGCAACGTTGCCGCAGGTGCCGCACCCGGACAGCTCAAGCGCGGCATCGAGACTGCCGTCGAGGCCGTCTCGCAGCAGCTGGGCACGATCGCCCGCGACGTCGCCGACTCCTCGGAGATCGCACACGTCGCCGGTCTGTCGGCTCAGTCGCCCGAGATCGGCAAGCTCATCGCCGATGCCTTCGACAAGGTCGGCAAGGACGGCGTCATCACGATCGACGAATCGCAGGCCGCGTCCGTCGAACTCGAGATCACCGAAGGAATGCAGTTCGACAAGGGCTTCCTGTCGCCGCACTTCGTGACCGATGCCGATCGCCAGGAGGCTGTGCTCTCCGACGCGCTCATCCTCATCAACCAGGGCAAGATCTCCAACATCCAGGAGCTCCTGCCCGTCCTCGAGAAGGTGCAGCAGGCCGGCAAGCCGCTGTTCATCATCGCCGAGGACATCGAGGGTGAAGCTCTGTCGACCCTGGTCGTCAACAAGCTGCGGGGTATCATCAACGTCGCCGCCGTCAAGGCTCCCGGCTTCGGTGACCGTCGAAAGGCCATCCTCGAGGACCTCGCCGTCCTCACCGGTGGCCAGGTCGTCACCCCGGACATGGGCATGAAGCTCGACCAGGTCACCCTGGAAGAGCTCGGCAACGCCCGCACCATCACCGTCACCAAGGACAACACCACCATCATCGATGGTGCTGGTTCCGACGATGCTGTTGCCGGTCGTGTCGCTCAGATCCGCGCCGAGGTCGAGAACACCGATTCCGACTGGGACCGCGAGAAGCTGCAGGAGCGCTTGGCCAAGCTCTCCGGCGGAGTCGCTGTCATCAAGGTCGGCGCCGCCACCGAGGTGGAGCTCAAGGAGCGCAAGCACCGCGTCGAAGACGCCGTGTCCGCTACTCGTGCCGCCATCGAAGAGGGCGTCGTCGCCGGCGGTGGATCGGCTCTGATCCACGCTGCGAAGGTCCTCGACGGCAACGACCTGGGACTGTCCGGTGACGCGCTCACCGGTGTCGAGATCGTCAAGCGCGGAGTCGTCCAGCCGCTGCGCTGGATCGCCGCCAACGCCGGCCAGGACGGCTACGTCGTCGTCGCCAAGGTGACCGACCTCGAGTCCGGCCAGGGCTACAACGCCGCCATCGGTGACTACGGCGACCTGATCGGCGCCGGAATCATCGACCCCGTCAAGGTCACCCGTTCGGCGCTGCGCAACGCCGCTTCGATCGCCGCCTTGGTTCTCACCACCGAGACCCTGGTCGTCGAGAAGAAGGACGAGGAGGACGAGGACTGAGCCATTCGCTCGGACTGAGTCATCTCTGACCACGACAGTGGCCCGGAACATCACGTTCCGGGCCACTGTCGCATTCACTCTCGCACGCATCGGCGTATGCACCCTCGCCGAGGCGGCCGCCGCTTTTTCGACGCATTCTGAGTGGCTGTGTCCGAGCCTGACCTCGGCGTCGGCTTGAACGCGAACGTATTCACCTCGGAGACAGGCGCTGTTCACGAGCGAACGCATCGCTGTCGTTACAGTGATCGGAACATTCGATTGAACTTCTGCACTCCGTGAAGTGAACAAGGGACCCATGAAGAGAATTACGATGATCGGCGATGTCGGGTGGAGCCAGTTCTACCACCTCGGCGATGAGGCGATGACGGAACTGGCCATCGATGAGCTTCGTGCCCGAGCGGATATCGCCATCACGCTTATCGCCGGTGAACCCCAGCACGCGAGCGAAATGTACGGCGTCGACGCTGTCAGACGCATCGGGTTCAGGCGCGACCGACGTCCCAATACCTCTCGGATGAAGAAGATCCTCGACTACGTTGCCGGAGATCGGAATGCGCTGAAGGCAGATGACCCGGCGATCGACGTCGTCGATGCAGTCCGGAATTCCGCGGCCGTCCTCATCGCGGGCGGTGGCAACCTCAACTCGATGTTCGCCCATCACATCTACGAGCGTGCGACCCTGGCGAAGATCGCCCGTGCCCTCGGCAAACCGTATGCGTTGACCAACCAGACTCTCGGCCCGCTCATCTACGACGAGGATCGGGACATCGTCCACGACCTCCTCGCCGAGGCGGAGTTCGTCGGAACCCGCGAAAGCTACACGACCCAGCTCGTCGACGATCTCGGACGAGGTTCCGCGACGGTGCGCCGTCAGGTCGACGACGCGTTCTCATTGACAGCCCGCGACGAGGACCGGTCTGCCGTGTCGGATCTGACCGAGCGTCCATTCATCCTGGCCAGCTTCGCCGAGAAGGCCTCGACCCCGATGCTCAGTGATGACGAATACCATGCGCGACTGGCGGAACTCACTCGTCGGCTCGCCGAGGTTACCGGGCTGCGGGTGCTGCTTGTGCCGCACGGAGGGGCGCTGCCCCCGGCACCGGAGACGAGAGACCAGCTCACCGACCCGAAGATCGCTCAGGCCAGCGGGCATGCCGAGGTCGTTCCCACGCGGATGCTCACCGCACGAGAGCTCATCGCTCTGACGGAGCAGGCCCAACTGGTCGTCGGCACCCGTTACCACGCGGCGATCTTCGCCGGAGCCGCGGGCATTCCCTCCGTCTCATTGGCACCCAATCTCTATTCGTCCATCCGCATGAGGGGAGCTGCGGAGAACGTCGGCATGGAGGACTACGTGCTGCCGCTCGATTCGGTCGACGACATCGTGTCGACTGCCGTCGGAGCGGTGGGAAACCGAGACGAGCTCACGGGCCGACTGAGTGCACAGTCGCAGAAGCGCCGCGCTGAGCATCAGCAGTGGTGGGACTTCGTCGTCGCGAAGACGCTGGGCGACAGCCCCGGAGCGGCGGAGACCGAAGCACCCGGCTTCTTCCACGCCGAAGCGATCGACAGCCCATACGTCGACGCCATCGGCGTAGTCCGCGAACGTCTCAACGCCGTCCAGAACTACGGGCTGGTGATGGCGCTCAAGGACCGGAAGGCGGCACGGGCGAACGAAGAGGTGCAGGCGGTGAAGTCGCAGTTGCAGCGCCTACGCGCCGAACGCGACGAGGCCCGCCGACGTGATGAGCGGCGCGAGTCCGAACCTGCTGTCCGAGCAGTCCGGCGCGTGGAGAGCACAGGTCGCCGAACCACGGAGTTCGCCCGTCGCGCATATCGCCGGCTGCGTGCCGCTCGCAGGTAGGGTCTCAGCTTCGATCTCGAAGGTGGGAGAGCCAGAAGGTACGCTCCGTAGGCGGGCCGAAGCGGATCTTGCCCTCCCACAGCTCGCTCACACCTACTGGCCAGTCGCTTTTCATGTTTCTGAGCGCTGATCCTCGTTAGTCTGGAAATGACAGCGTGCACCGACGCATGAGGAATCTATGACCACCGGCCCGACGATGCCCATCGCCCGACTTCGCGACGTTTCGAAGGTCTTCGATCCGAAAGGGGCAGCGGTCACGGCTCTCAGCGGGGTCAGCCTCGACATCGCACCGGCCAAGCTGACCGCGGTGATGGGGCCCTCGGGATCCGGGAAGTCAACACTCATGCACGTCCTCGCCGGACTCGATCGTCCCACCTCGGGCACGGTCCACCTCGGCGAACAGGAGATCACGAAGCTGCGCGACGACGACCTCACCGCCCTGCGCCGCCGCCGGATCGGATTCGTCTTCCAAGCGTTCAACCTCGTGCCCACGCTCACCGTCAAAGAGAACATCCGCCTGCCCTTCGAACTCGACGACCGTCGGCCGGGTGCCGACGAGCGTGCCTGGATCACCACGATCGTTCACCGCCTGGGGTTGGAGGACCGGCTCAAACACCGACCCAACGAGCTCTCCGGCGGCCAGCAGCAGCGCACCGCCATCGCCCGGGCACTCGCGACCCGCCCGGACATCCTCTTCGCCGACGAACCGACCGGCAATCTTGATGCGAAGTCCGGTCGCGAGGTCATGGCGATCATGGTCGAGGCCGTCCGTGACTTCGGCCAGTCGATCGTGCTCGTCACCCACGACCCGATCGTCGCCGCCCATGCCGACCGCGTCATCTTCATCGCCGACGGCACCCCGGTGACCGAGCTGAACGACGCCATCACCGCCGAGGCGATCGCCTCGACCATGCTCGGCATCGACGAACGCGACGACACTGCGGTGAGCCGATGAACCCGCTGCGCGAAATCCGGACCAACCCGCGGCAGTTCTTCCCCAGCGTCCTCGTCGTTTTCATCGCCGCCCTCTTCGGCACCGCAATCATGCAGGGCATCGCGATCCTGACCGCGTGGCTGTCGTCAGAGAAGATCATCGCCGAGTCCGAGACAGCGCAGAACTTCCTCTCGATGATCGGTGTCACCTTCTTCCTCATCGCCCTCTTCGTCTCCGCGATCGTCATCGCGAATACGTTCTCGATCATCATCGCCGGTCGCAGCCGCCAGCTGGCCCTGCTGCGCCTCATCGGGGCGTCGTCGAAACGGCTGCGCAGGGCCGCCTCGGCGGAGGGACTGATCATCTCCGTCCCCGCCGCGGTGCTCGCCTTCGCGGCATCGACCGGGCTGGCGAAAGCGGCCCAGAATTATCTGGGCAGCGCCATCACCGAGGAGGTCGCCCTCCTCACCCCGACCATGGCCGTTCCCGCCCTCGCCACGATCATCGTGACTTGGGCTTCGGCGTACCTGGGGGCGCGCCGCATCACCGGGATCTCGCCGATCGAGGCGACCTCGCAGGCGGTGGAGGTCCGGCCCGAGGATGCCCGGGCCTCATTGGGCGGACTCACGGCCTCGCTGATTCTGCTGTCGATGGGGCTGACGTTCCTCGTCAACGCCGTGATCGGGGCTGCCGACCATCGGATCAGCCTGATCAGCGTGGTGCTCACCGCATTGGGGTCGAGCCTGACCTTCCTCGGTGTCATCATCGGCCATCCGTGGATCCTGCCGCCCCTGCAGGCGGCGATCGGCTGGCTGTGCGGGCGCACCGCGGTGTCCCGGTTGGCCGCCTCGACGATCGCCCGCCATCCCACCCGGAATGCCCGCACGGTCATCGGACTCGTCATCGGCATCACGCTCATCGTCATGTTCGCTACCGCCATGACGACCTTCCGCGATCAGCTGCTGCGGTACGCGCGGTCGCTCGGCGAGGAAGGGTGGGGCGGCCTCGAGGACGCGCTGGCCACCGTCATCGACAAGTCGATGCTGTTCGCGCTGACCCTCATCCTCTTCTCCGTGATCATCGCCATCATCGGCGTCGCGAACACACTCATGCTCTCCGTGCGTCAGCGCACTCAGGAGATCGGGCTGCTCATGGCGCTCGGCCAGACCCCGAAGCGCGTGCGTCGGATGATCACCGCCGAAGGCCTGCAGCTGAGCCTGACCGCCTGCGCGGTCGCCGTCCCGCTGGGCATCGTCTTCGGGTGGGTCGGCGCACTGACCCTGCTCTCGCCCCTGCTCGGCCTCTTCGCACCGAGCGTGCCCTGGGCGGTTGTCATCGCGGTCATCGCCGTCATCGTCTGCACCCTCATCGCCGTATTCGTCGCCAGCCGCGAACCCGCCCGCGCGGCCACCTCGATCAGTCCCGTCGAGGCACTCGAAGCCGTGTGAGGTAGGCGCCGGGAAGGACGCCTCACCGAGGCTGTGCCCGGAGTCGGGATCGCCCTGCCGACCGCCGGACTGCGGCTGTTCATGCAGACACAGACGGACGGGCCTCAGTCGGCGGCCACCTCGCTGCGCAGCTTGTGCTTGAGCAGCTTGCCTGAGGGGTTGCGCGGCAGTTCATCGACGGTCAGTACTTCGCGCGGCAGCTTGTAGCGGGCGAGCTTGTCGGCCAGGTGGTCGCGCAGCTCTTCGACACCGAAGTCCTCACCATCGGTGGTCGTGATGAAGGCGACGACCTGCTCGCCCCACTGCGGATCCGGCTTCGCCACCACCGCGACGTCGGCGACCCGTTCGTGGGTGATGATAACCTCCTCGACCTCGAGGGAGAATACATTCTCGCCGCCGACGATGATGACGTCCTTCGAGCGGTCGACGATATAGAGATACCCGTCCTCGTCGAGCCGTGCGAGATCACCGGTCTTGTACCACTCGCCCTCGAAGGCCGCCTCGGTGGCTTGGGGATTGCCGAGGTATTCGCGCATCCGGGTGTCACCGGCGAACCAGATCTCGCCGGTCTGACCGGGACCTGCCTCGGCACCGTCGGCCGTGACCACGCGCATGGCGTTGCCGACCATGGCATGCCTGCCGACGGATCCGGCCTTGCGGAGCTGGTCCTCAGGTCCGAGAAGGCAGCCGGTCGGCCCCATCTCGGACATGCCGAAGAGGTTGTAGAACTGGTTCGTCCCATAGGCCTCGATGAGCATGGCCGCCGTCGCGCGGTCGATCGGAGCGCCGCCGTAGTTCCACCGGCGAATGGACGAGAAGTCGTAGTCGGAGAAATCGAAGCCGAGCTTCTTCGCGGTCATGATCGGCGCGACATAGGCGACAGTGGGTCCGAAGAACGTCGTGATCTGCTCCGCTGCGATGATCTGCATCGACTCCACCGGGTGATACGCCCGCTGGAGGACGACGGTCCCACCCATCTGGATCGTCGGGATGAGGGCGATATTCAGCGGCGCCGAATGCCAGATCGGCATGCAGATGAGGTACCGGTCGTCGCTGCGGTAGCCCATATTGAGGTTGATGAGAGTGCCGACTTGGAAGATGTTGCGGTGCGAATGCACGCATCCCTTCGGTGAGCTCGTTGTGCCCGAGGTGTAGAGGATCTGCGCGACCTGCTCGTCGGTGAAGTCGCCGGGTTCGGCCTCTGCGGCGGCATCGAGCTGCACGTCGAAGCTGCCCGGGGTGTTGGGCTCGGTCTCCAGCCAGGTGATGTCCGGTGCCCCGGCCCGCGCGATCTCGGCGAGTTCGGTGCTGACGATGCCGAGCCTCGCTCCCGAGTGCTCGATCGTGTATTCGACCTCCGGAGCTTGGAACTTGTGATTGACCGGCACGACGGTCGCGCCGAGGTACCACGCACCGAAGGCGGCGAAGACGAACCCCGGGACGTTGAAGGTCATAATGGCCACGACATCGCCGGAGCCGACGCCGTTGTCGGCGAGCACCTGGGTTGCCTTGAGTGCTCGGTGCCGCAGCTCGGCGTAGGTGAAGCGCTGGTCCTCAAAGACCAGAGCCTCCTTGTCCGGGTGCCGCAGAACGGTGGTATCGAGCATGGTTCCGAGCTTCATTGCTTCTCCCTGTGACGAGTGCCATACTGAAAACAATTGAACCACGATTCATTTCTTTGGGGAAGTGAGCTCTTCGACGATCCGAGGTGAGGATGGCGTACCGCGCAACCCAGCGCACCCGGGCCAATGCCGAGGCGCGTCGGGCCGGCATCGAACGCGCC
This sequence comes from Brevibacterium linens ATCC 9172, assembly GCF_900169165.1. GTDB lineage: Bacteria > Actinomycetota > Actinomycetes > Actinomycetales > Brevibacteriaceae > Brevibacterium > Brevibacterium linens. The sequence goes on along the minus strand of NZ_FXYY01000004.1, from coordinate 197,694 downwards.
ACTCGACATGTCATTGCCCGCGGAGGGTTCGCCTCGGCGAGTGTGGCCGCGGTCGCCGCCGAGGCCGACTGCAGCGCCGGATCGATCTACACGTACTTCAGCAGCCGTGATGAGCTGCTGCGGCTGGTCTTCGCCCAGGCCGCCGGCCACGAACTCGACGTCATCGCCGGCACCGTCGACGAAGCATCCACCGCCGCCGAGGTCGCGGAATCGACCGTCGAAGTCTTCGTCCGCCGCGCCGTGGCCGGCCGCAGGCTCGCCCACGCCCTGCTGCTCGAAGAGGTTCCCGAGCCTGTGCAGAGCGAACGTCTGCGGCTGCGCCGCGGATACGTCGCCGCCATCGGGGCAGCCCTTGACCGGGTGGGCGGCACGACGATCCCCGCCGAGGTGGTCGCCCGGTCGATCGTCGGAAGCGTCGGAGAGAACCTCGTCGACATCCTCGATCCGGCCACCCCGAATCCGAGCTCCGCAGAGATCGAGTCCCTCATCAAGGCACTGACCACCTACACCAGATCCGCATTAGGAGAACCATGACCACGACGCCCGACACCGCGTCAACGAAAGCGAACCCTGCAGCCGCACGCTCGGCAGACCCCGGGTCGGACCCCACCACCCCGCGGACGACGCATACGGTGTTCAACCAGGCGCCGCCTCGGCGAGATATCAACGAGTTCTCGCTGAATACGGCCCTGAAAGACGCGCTCGCCCACTATTCGCCGGGTGCCTCGCACGATGAGCTCGAGCGCATCGGGGCGCTCGTCGGCAGCGCCGATTTCATCAACGACGCACGCTTGGTCAACGTCCACGGGCCGGTGCTGCGGACCCACGACGACTGGGGCAATCGCGTCGACGAGATCGAATTCCACCCGGCTTACCACCGGATCATCGGCGATGCACTCGATGCGGAAGCCCACTCCTACGCCTGGACGCACCCCGGGCCGGGGGCGAACGTCGAACGCGCCGTGCGATTCATGCTCTTCTCCCAGATCGAACCCGGCCACGCCTGCCCGGTGTCGATGACGCACGCGGTCGTGCCGTCCCTGCTCGTCGACTCCGCTCTCGCCGATTTCTGGGTGCCGCGTGCCACCGCCGCCGGGTACGATCCGCGGAGGGTCGACCCGGCGACGAAGTCCGCAGTGACCTTCGGCATGGCGATGACGGAGAAACAGGGCGGATCGGACATCCGCGCGAACACCACCACTGCGGTCCCGGTCGGCGACCACTACCTCATCACCGGCCACAAATGGTTCTGTTCGGCTCCGCAGTCCGATGCCTTCCTCGTCATCGCCCAACTTGATGAGGGACCGAGCTGCTTCGTCGTGCCCCGAGTGCTGCCCGGCGGTGACCTCAACTCGGTGCGGATCCAGCGGCTCAAGGACAAGCTGGGGAACAGATCCAATGCCTCCTCGGAAGTCGAGTTCGACGCCACCCAGGGGTGGCTGCTGGGGCAGCCGGGCAGGGGAGTGCGCACGATCATCGAGATGGTCGCCCAGACCCGGCTCGACTGCGTCCTCGGCTCGGCCGCGGGGATGCGCCAAAGTGTGGCCGAGGCGGCCTGGCACGCCCGTGGGCGCGCGGCCTTCGGCACCAAGCTCATCGACCAGCCGCTCATGCGCGCGGTCATCGCCGACCTCCAGCTCGAAACCGAAGCGGCCACCTACACGGCGCTGCATCTTGCCGCCGCCTATGACGACGACAGCGCCGAGGCGGCCGACTTCCGGCGCCTTGCCACGGCTGTCGGGAAGTACTGGATCTGCAAACGCGGGCCCGAGCACGCGTACGAAGCACTCGAGTGCCTCGGCGGCAACGGCTACACCGAAGCGTTCCCCCTGGCCCGCCGCTACCGGGAGCAGCCGGTGATGGCGGTGTGGGAAGGATCCGGAAACGTCATCGTCCTCGACGTGCTGCGTGCCTTGGCCCGTGAACCGCGAAGTGCCAAGTCGTTCCTCGGCTTCCTCGAGACCGGATTGGGCCAGCACACGGACTTCGATGCAGCCTACGAATCGCTGGCGCGGTCGCTGCAGTCAGCGGTGCAGGATCTGGATTCCGGGGATGCGGCGGCGCGGGCGGCGCTGCAGGGGCGAGGCCGAGTTCTCGTGGAGAAGATGGCGCTGCTCATGCAGGTGGCGATCCTCTTCGAATCCGCGCCATTTGAGGTGGCATCGAGTTTTGCGGCGGCCCGCCTCGGTGCCGATCGGGGCCGCGAATACGGTGCCCTGCCCGACGGCGTCGACATCGACTTCCTCGTCGCCCGGGCGTGAGCGGGATGCCCTGTCGCTGAAAGCACAGTCTGAGTTGAACAGCACATGTTTGAAACTGGGCTATTCAACTCAAACTGTGCCGCGACGCGGGGCCTCCGGCGCGCAGCCGAGTGCGGTGGGGGCAGGGTGCAGCGGGGCGGTTGTTCAGCTGCGGCGGTGCGCGGAGACGCAGCGGCGGCGGTCGACGCGCATGACCCTCCCGCCGTAGCGCAGGCGACGCTGAACGCAGTCCGGCGGTCCGTCGAAATCCGGTCGCGGTGTGCGGGAGACGACAGCCGGCTTCTGTTCGAGATTGAACGAATCGGCTTCCCACTCCGAAGTGCGACGTGCCCCGAACTCGGATCTGTCGATGAACGCCCGGAACTCTGCGACCAGTCGCTCCTGCATGTCGTAGAGGCTCTCCTCGTTTCCGGGGAAGTCGAGGAGGACTTCAATGGCCTCCCCGGCGACGACGATCCGCGCAATGAGCCGACGCTCATCCTCGGTGTCTCGGAGCATCGCGATGCTGTCCCATTCGTAGTTCGCGAACATTCCGAGAACGATCGGGGTGACGACCTTCTCGCAGAGGACATCCTGCGTGAGTTCGATGCGGTCCATGTGTCCCACCATAGGTGCTCGGCCGGCGGGAATTCGAAGGCGTCTCGGAGTTTTGCGGAAACCGCGGCCGATCTGCGGTATCCGGCAGATTCTGTGCGGTTCCAGAGCTTCCGCGCCGGTGCTTTCGCGACCGTGCTTCCGCGACGGTGCTTTCGCGACCGTGCTTCCGCGACGGTGCTTTCGCGACCGTGCCTCCGTGCCAGTGCTTTCGCGACCGTGCTTTCGCGCGAAAGCTTCCGCGACCGCGCCGATGGTGGCGCCGCATCGGCTGGGGACGAAGGCGGCACCGCATAGACTTGGCCCCATGCCCCGCAGTCCGCTTCCGCCCCGAGAGGGAATCTCGGCGACCGCTCTGCGGGCCCCCGGTGGCAAGGCCACCCATGCGAAGAACCACCTGCCCGTTCCCGACTCGATCGGCGACTGGCTGGAGACCGAATTCCCCGAGGCGGCCCCCGAGTCCCGACAGGCGCTGCTGACCGATGGGGACATGTGCGACGAGGCGGGGCGCCCGGTGACCTGGGACGATCCGGTCATTCCCGGCGGGTTCTACTTCTTCCATCGCCCGGTCCCGGCCGAAGAGCGGATCCCCTTCGACGTCGGGATCGTGTTCGAGGACGAGGATCTGATCGTCGTCGACAAACCTCATTTCCTCGCCAGCACTCCGAACGGGCGCTTCGTGCGCGAATGCGTCGTCACCCGGGTGCGTGTCGATCTCGACCAGCCCGACCTCGTCGCCATCCACCGACTCGACCGGATCACCGCCGGTCTGCTGGTTCTGTCGAAACGGCCCGAGACGCGCGGCCGCTACCAGCGTCTGTTCCAAGACCGCAGGGTTCACAAGACCTACCGAGCTCTGGCGCCGGCCCCGCCGCCGGAGCTCGAATTCCCGATTGTCCGGGAATCGCGCCTGGTCAAGCCTGTCGGCGGACGCCAGGTGCTCGAAGTCGCAGGGGAGCCGAACGCGGTCAGTCGGATCCGACTCGTGCGCACGATCGGAGCACAGGGACTCAGCCCCAGCGGGACTCGAGTGGATACGGATGCAGTTGGGCCGCCTCGGCGAGGGGGAGGTGACCATGCACCGTCCGAATGGGCGGGAGACGAGGACGAAGGTCCGCCTCGGGGAGGGATTGCCGAGTACGAACTTGCGCCGGTCACGGGCAAGACCCACCAGCTGCGGGTGCACATGAACGGGCTCGGGCTGCCCATCCTCGGTGATCCGGTCTATCCGGTCGATCTCGCCCCGGATCCGTACGACTTCACGTCACCACTGCAGCTGTTGGCCGCGGAGATCGCATTCGACGATCCGCTGACGGGGTGCCCGCGCCATTTCAGCTCGCATCTGAGCCTCGACCCGGGTGCGGTCGCTGCGTCCTGAGCGGTCGGCTCAGGCAGAGTCGGCGGCGAAGTTCGCCCATGGTCGGCGGGGACACGGTAGCCTGGTGGTATGAGTCCACATTCCCCCGGCTGCACGTCAGAGGCGATCGTCGCCCTTGTCCGCACCCGCATCACCAGTGGTGAATACCCGGCGGGAAGCCCGGTCCGCGATGGTGCCTTGGCCAAGGAGTTCAACGTTTCGCGCAACACCGCCCGCGAATCGCTGAGCCTGCTGCGCCACGCCGGGCTGCTCACCCAGGAGCCCAACCGGGGTTTCTTCGTCTCCACCTTCGGCATCGACGAGCTCAAGGACCTCTACCGTGCCCGCCGAGTCTTCGAGATCCGCGCCGTCCAGGAATCGCAGGATGCCACCGACGAGGCGATGGCCGCCGTCGAAGCCTCCGTGGTCCGGGCCGAAACCGCACCGAAGAACGAAACCTGGGCCGATGCGCAGGAACACTCGGCATCGTTCCACCGCGCGATCGTCGGCCTCCTCGGTTCACCGCTTCTCGACGAGTTCTACCTCAACCTCATGGCTCGGCTGTCGACGACGTTCTCGCGCTCGCCCGAACCCGGCAAATACCATTCGCACTGGGCGAATCCGCACCGGGATATCCTCGAGAAGATGAAGTCCGGGGACCGGCAGGGCGCCGAAGGGCTGCTGCGCATCCACCTCGACGACTCCGAAGCCTCGACCCTCGACCTCGCACGGTCCGTGGGGGAGGGGCGGTAGAGCTTCGGTGAGGATGGGGCGGCGGCCACCTGCTTCGGTGAGGGCTTGACGATGAGCCGCCTCGGTGAAGGTTTCCCGCACGAATCCGACAGCTTTTCCTGTGTAGCCAGTCTCACAGTGCTCGGTACTTGAACCCATAGCCGTCGGCTGTCGCGCTCCGATAGCATTGAGCCACCGTATCTTCGCGTCGAAAGGCTGTCTTCATGGGAAACCCTGAGCAGGAATCACAGGCCGCAAACGATCCGTTCTCGCTGACGGGACTCACGTATGACGATGTCCTCCTCCTGCCAGGCGACACCGATGTCATCCCTTCCGAAGCCTCCACGGCCTCCCGGCTGACCAAGGAGATCGAACTCAACATTCCGCTCGTCTCCGCGGCGATGGACACCGTGACCGAATCCCGGATGGCGATCGCCATGGCCCGCATCGGCGGACTGGGCATCATCCACCGCAACCTCTCCGCCGAGGATCAGGCGAACCAGGTCGATTACGTCAAGCGCTCCGAATCGGGCATGATCAACGACCCGCTGACGATCACCGCGGACAAGACGCTGGAAGAGCTCGACGAGATCTGCGGCAAGTACCGCATCTCCGGACTGCCCGTCGTTGACGAGAACAATGTGCTCGTCGGCATCGTGACCAACCGCGACCTGCGCTTCGTCACCCGCAGCGAATTCCCCACGCGCACCGTCGCCGAGACGATGACGAAGATGCCGCTGGTCACCGCCCCCGTCGGCGTGGCCGCCGAGAAGGCCTTCGAGCTGCTCGCCGAACACAAGGTCGAGAAGCTGCCCCTCGTCGATGACAATAACGTCATCCAGGGCCTCATCACCGTCAAGGACTTCGTCAAGACCGAGGAATACCCGCTGGCGACTAAGGACGACGAGGGTCGCCTGCGTGTCGGTGCCGCCGTCGGATTCTACGGCGACGCCTACGAGCGTGCAGGACTGCTCGCCGAGGCGGGAGCCGACGTCCTCGTCGTCGACACCGCCAACGGTCACGCCCGCGGAGTCACCGACATGATCAAGAAGGTCAAGTCCGATCCGGCGTTCTCCGGCGTGCAGATCATCGGCGGAAACGTCGCCACGAAGGAAGGCGCGCAGGCGCTCGTCGAGGCCGGAGTCGACGCCGTCAAGGTCGGCGTGGGACCCGGATCGATCTGCACCACCCGCGTCGTCGCCGGTGTCGGCGTCCCGCAGGTCACCGCCGTCCACCTCGCCGCTCAGGCCGCCCGAGCCGCCGGCGTCCCGGTCATCGCCGACGGCGGACTCCAGTACTCCGGTGACATCGGCAAGGCGCTGGTCGCCGGTGCCGACACCGTCATGCTCGGATCCCTGCTGGCCGGGTGCAACGAGTCGCCGGGCGAACTCATCTTCGTCAACGGCAAGCAGTACAAGGCCTACCGTGGCATGGGCTCGCTGGGCGCGATGGCTCCGCGCAAGGGCAAGTCGTATTCGAAGGACCGCTACTTCCAGGCCGATATCGCCACCGACACCGACCTCATCCCCGAGGGCATCGAAGGTCGTGTCGCCTATCGCGGTCACCTCAAGCAGGTCGCCCACCAGCTCACCGGAGGTCTGCGCCAGACGATGTTCTACGTCGGCGCCCGCACCGTCGACGAGCTCAAGGCCAAGGGCAAGTTCGTCCGTCTGACCACGGCTGGGTTGAAGGAAAGTCACCCGCACGATATCCAGATGACCGTCGAGGCCCCGAACTACGTCGTGAAGTGAGGTAGGCAGGACCTCTGGCAGAGGGGACTCTGGTCGATGAGAAGCCGCAGTTTCCGCGTTTGCGCGGAGGCTGCGGCTTTTTCGTGCGTCTGCGAATGCGCGGGGGTTGCGGCTTTTTCGTGCGTTCGCGAGTGCGCGGCATTTCTAGGTCAGCTTCGGATACTGTCTGACCGAAAGTAGGTCAGCATCGGATACTTTTCCGGCGACAGAAGTATCCGATGGTGACCTAAGTTTGCTCAAGCGGAGGGGCGAAGGTGGAGTTCCGGACGATCCGTGCGGGATTCTGTGCTGAGACCCCGCACGGGGCGTCCGGAACTCAGCGAGCGTGGTGCCTCGCACTTGCCGTTCCTCTCTCCTTGCGCAGAGCTTCGGGTCGAGGCGCAGGCTCTTCTCCTTGCGCAGAGCAGCGGGTCGAGGCACAGACTCTCGTAGACTGACTAAATGTCGTTGAGCCGCAGCTTCCGAGTGCTGTGGGGAGCCAATGCACTCTCGAATCTCGCGGATGGCCTGGCCTTTGTCTCGATGCCTCTGCTCGCTGCGTCATTCACCGATGACCCGCGAATCATCGCTGGTTTGGCTACCCTCTATGCGGTCGTCCGCCTCTTCGTCGCATTGCCTATCGGTGTTGTCGTGGATCGACTTGAACGCCGGAAACTGATCGTCGTTGCCAATCTTCTGCGGGGACTCGCGCTGCTGGGATTCGCGCTCTCATTGCAGTTCGGGCTGTCGTCACTTGTCGCGCTCTACCTTGCCATGGCGGTGGTGGCCGCTTTGGAGAGCACTGCGGACAACGCTGCCGTCGCAATCCTGCCGTCGCTGGTCGACCGTGGAAGATTGGAGGCAGCAAATGGAAGAATCGCCGCTGCGCAACTCGTCGCCGATGAATTCGTAGGACCTCCGTTAGGAGGACTTCTCATTGCGGTCGCAGCGTCAGCGCCGGTCTTCGCAATGGGAGGACTGTGGTCAGCAGCGGGTCTGATCGCTTTGGCTCTGCCCGCCCGCCGGGCCCGACGCGAACACGACCTGTCGTCACAGCAGCGGATCGCCGGGAGCTTCCCCTCGCCCATGGAGATGTACCGCGAATCCATGGACGGCCTTGCGTGGCTGGCTCGTCACAAACTCGTCGGTGGGCTTGCTCTGATCGGTGCCCTAGCCAGTATCGGATACATGCTGGCGTTTTCGATCCTCGTGCTGATCGCCCGAGACCGGCTCGGACTCGGTGAGACAGCCTATGGTTTCCTCCTCGCGTTCTCCGCACTCGGCGGTCTCCTCGCAACCTTTGCAGCACCCGCACTGCGACGCCGACTGGGCGCGAAATGGACCATCGCCGCGAGTCTTCTGCTCGGAGCGCTATCGCTGGGTGGGCTCACATTCACAACAGACCCGCTGATCGCAGGAGCCTTATTGGCCGTCTACATCTTCCACGCGGTCGTATGGAACATCTGCTCGACTTCGCTCCGCCAGAGGCTCGTGCCCGATTCGCTGCTGGGAAAGGTCGGCGGCGCGACTCGCGTCATGGGGCTGTCCGGACTTGCCATCGGCTCCTTGGCGGGAGGCCTTCTGGGCACAATCAGCCTGATGATTCCTGTGGCCACAGCCTCTGGAGTCTTCGTGATCTGCACGGTCCTGGCGGCGGTGCTGATCGACGACGAATCGTTCTGTGAGGATTGATCCAGGCGCCCAACGAGCGGCAGATCTAGGTCAGCATCGGATACTTTCCGGCGACAAAAGTATCCGATAGCGACCCATATTTGCTGAGGCGAAGCGGTAAAGGCTGAGTTCCGGACGATTTGTGCGGAATTATGCCTCGGGACTCCGCACGGGGCGTCCGGAACTCGGGAGCCGGATCCGCCATGAACGTCTCACGATGTTGGACAACACACCTGCATGTGACGAAGGCCACTCAGCGCTTTTCTGCCCGATGCGCCCGTAGTGCGAACAGCCTCCTTGCCGCATGAGACCTGGGCGCGGGCACGGTCTTGCCCGACGGATGCGCGACGCCCGTAGTTGTCGGATCGGCGAAGACTCTCTTCGCCAACCCGGAAAGTTAGGGTAGGTTTCCCTAATGCGAGCCGCGCTTCGCGGTGCGCATCATCGAAGGAGGAAACCTCACAGTGACGACTTCTCTGCTCTATGACACCGAAGCGACACCCACCTCAGCACCCCTTCAGACCCCCGAAATCCCCCACCCGGATGCCGTTGGCACCGTCAGCGCGAGTCGATGCCGCTCGGCACGACGAGCTCCTCAAGCGACCGGATGCGGCCCAAGCCGAGATGGGAACCGGGCGAAACATGGGGCCGGGATGGATCAACGTGAGCGCAGAGTCTGTCCGTGATGACGAACAGTTGGCGTTCTGGATCAAGACCGCCATGGACTTCAACCGGGCAGTGACGAGCCTGCCGGACTGATCCCGGGGACCGTTGACGCGGCCGCTATCTGCCGACCGCTCACCTCAGCGACACTGCAGCGAGCTATGCGGCGCGCGGTCGGTGCGGACTTGAGCGGTCGATGCGATGCGACCGAGCCGATGTGTGCGGTCGGCGCTGAGTTGAGCGGTGGGTGAGGCGCCGAAGTCCGAACACCGCGATCGCCGAGGTGGGGCTTCGCAGCGGAGCCCCACCTCGGCGAGTGCGTTCATCCTTCACCTCAGCGGTTAGTATCATTCCAACGGTTGCCTGCGCGTCGCTGCGCAGAGTCACGAATCGGTCCTCAGACTCAAAGGTGCGCACATGGCGAAGCAGAACGATCGGCCGACCCTGGCCACGGTCGCTGCCCGCGCCGGTGTGAGCATCAAGACGGCCTCCCGCGTCCTCAACGGCGAAAAGCACGTTGCCGCCTCGACCGCGGAGAAGGTCGAAACCGCCGCAGAAGAACTCGGATTCCGACTCAATTCCACAGCCCGGCGCTTGCGTGCCGGAGGCCGCTCACCCTATATCGGCGTGGTCCTCTCCGATGCCGGGGACGCCTTTCAGGCTCGTGCCTTCGCCGCCGTGGAAGCCGAACTCGCAGCCGTCGACCTGCGCCCTGTAGTGACCGTCGTCGGTGACGATCCCGACCGGGAGGAAGCCTTCCTCGACGAATGCCTCGCCAACGATCTGACCGGGATCATCGTCATCCGCGCCCACCCCGAGGCGGCCGAGACCTACGCACGAGCCGCCTCGGCGCCAGGCACCAGAATCGTCTCCCTGGACCCGGCGGTCGACAGTCCCGGCATCGGCATCGTCGCAGGTGATGACCGTGAAGCGGGACGCCTCGCGGCCGAGCAGCTGCTCGCACACGGACACATGGCACTCGGCGTCATCGGAGATCAATCGCCCAGCCTCATCACCACCCGCCGCCTGCAGGGAATCCAGGATGCCGTCGCCGGCCGTCGCGGTGTCGGCTGGCGCGCGTATATGCGCGAAGACGCCCACGACGAAGCCAGCGCAAAGAACGTCGTCGCCGCCTGGCTCGGCTCCCGCAGCGCCCCCGGTGCCCTCATCACCCTCTCGGCCACGCTCACGCAGGGCGCCATCGATGCCTGCCGCCGCCTCGGCGAATGGCCGGCCCTGGTGGGCATCGACGATTTCCCCACGGCCGAACTCCTCGACGTCACCGTCGTCGATCGCAACGTCGAGTCCTTTGCCGCCGAGGCGGTCCGCAGGCTCCGGGCCGGTGCGGAACCCAGCGGTGCGGGGGTGGAACCCAGCGCTGCCGGGGCCGGCGGGGGCCGCCTCGGTGAGGGAAACGGCCCGATCGCGGCGGAGACGATGGGGCATTGTCGTGTCGACGACAGCGTGCCCGATTTCGACAACGCGCTGTGCGTCATCGCTCGTGGCAGCGGTGAAGAGCCGCCGGACACCCGCTGAAAACTTTTGTCGAAACAGTTGACAGCAGACGGCGTTGAGCGAATCATATTCAACAGCCTGACAACGTTGTCAGATTGATTGAAAGGTTCACAATGAGGCACAACCTTAAGTCCCACAAGAAGCTGGCGCTCTTCGGCGCCTCGGTCGCGATCGGTGCTCTTGCACTCAGCGGCTGCGGCAATCAGAAAGGGCAGGGAAACGACGAGGCGGACAGCGGATCCGGCGGCGACGGAGACGTCACGATCGCACTGCTGCTGCCCGAGTCGAAGACCACCAGATACGAGTCGCTCGACAAACCGAACTTCGAGAAGTACCTCAAAGAGGCCAATCCGGATGCGAAGGTCGAATACCGCAACGCCAATCAGGATGCGACCCAGCAGCAACAGCAGTTCGAAGCCGCAGTGACCGAAGGTGTCGATGCCATCGTGCTCGACCCAGTCGATGCCTCAGCGGTGGCATCGGCGCTGTCGAAGGCAGAAGCGAAGAAGATCCCGGTCATCTCCTACGACCGTTTCTTCGAGGGCGCGGACTACTACACCTCGTTCGATAACAAGAAGATCGGCAACCTCCAAGGCCAGGCCGTGCTCGACGGGCTCAAGGAGGCCGGAGTCGACCCGAAATCGGGCCCGGTGTGGATGGTCAACGGTGACCCGAAAGACCCGAACGCCGCGGACTTCAAGGCCGGTGCCGAAGAGACTCTCAAAGGTGCCGGCGTCGATATCGCCGCCAGCCATGACACCCTCGACTGGAACCCCGACGACGCCCGCCAGTGGGTCGAAGGCCAGCTGCAGGGCGACGGTGAGAAGCCGATCGCCATCTACGCGGCCAACGACGGCACCGCCGGCGGCGTCATCGCCGCGACGAAGAAGGCCAAGGTCGAAACCGTGGTGACCGGCCAGGACGCTGAGGTCGACGGTCTGCAGAACATCCTCAAGGGTGATCAGTTCGCCACGATCTACAAGTCGATCCCACCGCAGGCGGAGTTCGCCGCCAAGGCCGCTGTGGCTCTGGCTGCGGGCGAGGACGTCGAAGCGAGCACGACCTACAAAGACACCCCGACGGACTTCGTCGAGGCCAAGGTCGTGACCAAGGACAACATCAAGGACATCGTCGGCGACCAGATCAAGGCCTCTGATATCTGCACGAGCAAGGTGGAGAAGCTCTGTGCCGATGCCGGCGTGAAGTGAGCACGTGCGCGCTCACGATCTGATGCGACCGACCTCGAGCCGGCGACCATCACCGGTCGCCGGCTGCCGGGGTCAACGACTGCGACAAGTAGGAACAGATGACACCAGAGACACCTGACCAGGCATCTGCGGCGACGCGGACGCCGGGCAGCGACAGCGAGCCGGTGCTCGAACTGCGCGGAATCAACAAGCGATTCGGTGCCGTTCAGGCACTGACCGACATCAATCTCAGCGTCGGCCGCGGCGAGGTCGTCGGCCTTGTCGGCGACAACGGCGCCGGCAAATCGACGCTGATCAAGGTCATCGCCGGAGTCCATGCCGCCGATGAGGGCGAGCTCATCATGAACGGAACGGCGCAGAGGTTCTCCTCCCCGAAGGACGCGCAGAGGGCCGGAGTGGCCACCGTGTTCCAAGACTTGGCCCTGTGCGAGAACCTCGACGTCGTCGCCAACCTCTTCCTCGGACATGAGAAGACCCGCGGCGGAGTGCTCGACGAGGTGTCCATGGAGGCCAAATCCTGGGAGCTGCTGCGCAGTCTGTCAGCGAAGATCCCGAGCGTGCGAGTGCCGATCGCGGCCCTGTCCGGCGGTCAGCGTCAGACCGTCGCGATCGCTCGCTCGCTGCTGGGCGAACCCTCCCTGGTCATGCTCGACGAGCCGACGGCGGCGCTCGGTGTCGCCCAGACGGCCGAGGTGCTCAACCTCATCGAACGGCTGAAGGAACGTGACCTCGGGGTGCTGCTCGTCAGCCACAATATGGCTGACGTGCAGGCTGTGTGCGAGCGGGTGCACGTGCTGCGCTTGGGCAAGGACGCCGGTGACTTCCCTGGCGACGAACGCACGGACGTGCTCGTGGCCGCGATCACCGGGGCCAGCGACAACGTCGTGACCAAGCGTGCGGCACGGAGGGGTGAGCGTCGATGACCCGCAATTCCTTCATCACCGACGAACGGATCTCTCACGAAGGCGTCGTCGGAACGTTCCTGCGACGGGTCAAAGAGGGCCAGCTCGGATCGTTCCCGGTCATCTTCGCCCTCATCGTCATCGTCATCGTCTTCCAGACGGCCGACTCGAACTTCATCTCTCCGGCCAACCTCGTCAACCTCTCCACCCAGGTCGCATTCCTCGCGATACTTGCCCTGGGCATCAACCTCATCCTGCTCCTCGGCGAGATCGACCTCTCCCTGGCGCAGTTGGGCGGATTGGCCGCCTCGCTGCTCGGTGTTCTGGTGGTGAGGCAAGGTGTGCCGCCGGCCCTGGCGCTGGTCATCATGCTGCTGCTCGGCCTGGTCGTCGGTGCGATCCAGGGCTGGTTCTTCGCCGTCGTCGGCATCCCGGCGTTCGTGGTGACCCTGGCCGGCTTGCTCGCGTTCACCGGCCTGACGCTGACAACCCTGGGTACGCAGAAGAACCTGTCGATGTCGGACACCTTCGCCTTCGACTTCGCGAGCTTCTATTTCCCGGCGATCTGGGCCTATGTCTTCGGTGCGATCGCGATCATCGGATTCGGCGTCGGCATCATCTATTCGAAGTTGCGCCGCCACCGGGAGGGTCTCAGCGCTCCGAGCTGGACTTCGGTGATCGTGAGGATCGTCCTGCTGGCCGCGATCGTGTTCGGCTTCCTCATCCTCGTCAATCAGGACTTCGGTCTGGCGATGCCGTTCTTCCTCATGATCGTCATCGCGATCATCATCGACCTCGTGCTGCGCAAGACCCGTTATGGTCGTTCGATCTACGCCGTCGGCGGCAAGGTCGAAGCCGCCCGGCGTGCCGGCATCCGCGTGACCTGGGTGCGCATCAGCGTGTTCATGGCTGCCGGAGTGCTGGCCGCTCTGTTCGGATTCATCAAGACCGGAGTGACGACGAACGCGGGATCGACGCTGGTGAGCACGCAGGACCTGCTCAACGCGATCGCTGCGGCCGTCATCGGCGGCACCTCGCTGTTCGGTGGTCGCGGAACTGCCTGGGCGGCAGTGCTCGGCGCACTGGTCGTCGGCGCGATCAACAACGGTCTCTACCTCATCGGCTTCAACTCCGATGCACAGCAGATCATCACCGCGCTCGTCTTGCTCACCGCCGTCGTCATCGATGCGCTCAGCCGCCGAGGCCAGAGGTACGTCGGGCGCGGGTAGTGCCGGGTCGGCGGCACAGGGGCGTCCGCTCAGCGCTGAGCGCTCAAGTTGTCGTCGACCTCTCGGTTCCGCAAGAGCTCCCTCTGCCGACCGCTCGCCTGAGCGTCGAGCGCGCAATGCATTGCTTGATACAGCGACGTCAAGTCGAGCGGTCGGCACTGAGCATCCAAGGAGTCGCCGTGCCTCAGCCGGGCTGATACAGTCGAAGCCAATGACATGGGGTGCCTCACGAGGATCCGTTCGCACCAAGACGCTGCGCACGGAGGACACCGAGGCTGAGAGAACACCCATCGAACCTGATCTGGGCCATACTAGCGAAGGGATCGTCATGGTTGACTTCGACCTGCGTTCTGCGAATGCGCGACTGCGCGCAAGCAATCCACTCATCCAATGCATCACGAACACCGTCGTGCAGCAGTTCAGCGCGAACGTGCTCCTGGCTGTCGGCGCCTCCCCGGCGATGCTCGACCACGAAGCCGACGCCGGACAGTTCGCCGGAATCGCCAGCGGAGTCCTCGTCAACTTCGGCACCGCTTCGAACCATCAGCTGCTCGCCGCCGATGCCGCCATCGACGTCGCCAACGCCGCCGGCAAACCCTGGGTCCTCGACCCCGTGAGCGTCGGCGCCGTCGACTTCCGCACCTCCCGCATCCGCCGCGCCGCCGCCGATCACCCCACAACTATCCGCGGCAATGCCTCCGAGGTCGCGGCTCTCGCCGGAGTCGGACTCGGCGGTCGTGGAGTCGACTCCACCGATGAAGTCGATGCCGTCCTCCCCGCCGCCGCAAAGCTGGCCAGGGAAACCGGTGCGATCGTCGCCGTGTCCGGACCCACCGATGCCGTCGTCGCCCATATCGACGGCACCGTCCACGTCGCCCGCATCACCGGCGGACATGAGTTCATGCCGCTGGTCATCGGCACCGGGTGCTCTCTCGGTGCCGTCACCGTCGCCTACCTGGCTGCCGCCCGGGCAGGACTGGCCGACCCCGACGCCGATGCCTCGGCCGTCAACGCCACGGACGGGTCCGCGAACGGTGGGGCCGCCTCGGCGAGGTTCGAAGCCGTCGTCGCCGCCCACGCGCACTTCGCGGTCGCCGGTGAACTCGCCGCCGATGGTGCGAAGGGGCCGGGAAGCTACTCGGTGAACTTCCTCGACGCGCTCCACGCCGTCGACGGCGACCGACTCGCAGAGACGAGAATCAGCCTCGACACGCTCACCTCAGGCAGCGGTGCCGCCGGCGAAGGCGTCGAAGCATGACCGCCGGATCCGCCCACATCGCTGACAACCCGAACGGCGCCGCCGCTAACGGCGCCGCCGCGACCGATGGAGCCGCCGCGACCGACCGCGCTGCCGCGACCGACCGCTTCGCCGGAATCGACACTCGCCTCTACCTCGTCACCGACTCCGCGCAATGCGAAGCCGCCGGTCGCAGCGTCGCCGAGACCGTGCAGGCCGCCGTCGCCGGGGGAGTGGGCATCGTCCAGGTCCGCGACAAGGACATCGACGACGCAGGGTTCTACTCGCTCACCCGCCAGGTCATCGCCGCCGTCGACGCCGCCACCCGCGGCACCGACCGCACGGTTCCCGTCGTCCTCAACGACCGCGTCGAGGTGGCCCGCCGCCTCATCGACGAAGGCGAGACCGTGCACATCCACGTCGGCCAAACCGATGCCACCGTCGCCGAGGTGCGCGCCGCCCTGGGTGCGGCACCGCTCATCGGTCTCTCGGCCGCCAACAGCGACGAATTCGCCGCCGCCCGCAACTCCGGAGTCGTCGACCTCGTCGGCATCGGACCGGTCTATGACACCTCCACGAAAGCCGACGCCCCCGACGGCATCGGACCGGACCGCCTCGGCGAGCTGGCGGCAGAAGCCGGAATCCCCGCCGTCGCCATCGGCGGTATCACCGCCTACCGTGCCCCCGACCTGCACGGACGTGGACTGATCGGAATCTGCGTGGTCTCGGCGATCTGCCTGGCCGAGGATCCGAAGTCGGCGGCCGAAGAGCTGCTGGCCGCTTTCACCGGGAGCGACCAGTGACGACCCGCCCGCCGATCACCTTGTCCATCGCCGGCACCGACCCCTCAGGCGGCGCCGGGATTCACGCCGACCTCAAGACCTTCACCGCGCGGAAGACCATGGGCACGACCGTCATCACCGCCCTCGTCGCGCAGAACACGCACGGGGTGTCGCGCGTCTATCCGATCGACGTCGATTTCGTCGCCGATCAGTTCGAGTCCGTGCTCGGCGACCTGCCCGTCGATGCGACGAAATCGGGGATGCTCGGCAGCCGTGACCTCGTCGAACTCGTCGTCGCCCGCGCCGCCGAAGGCCGGCTCGGCTTCTTCACCGTCGACCCGGTGATGATCGCGACCTCCGGCCATCGCCTCCTCGAGGCCGATGCCGTCGACGCCGTGCGCACCCACCTGCTGCCCGTCGCCGACCTCATCACCCCCAACCTCCCCGAGGCGGCCCTGCTCATCAGCGATGACGAACCCGAAGCGCAGACGACCGAAGCCATGCGTGACCAGGCCGGGCGCCTGCTCGAGCGCGGGCCCGGAGCGGTCCTGCTCAAGGGCGGACACGGTAGCGATGACGAGGTCATCGACATCCTCGCCACGAGCGACGGTCAGGTCCGGGAGTTCACCCACCCCCGCGTGACGACGATGAACACGCACGGAACAGGGTGCACTCTCTCGGCTGCGATCACCGCCGAGGTGGCCGTCCTCGGCCGTGAACGCGCAGCTGCCGCCGGGGGACCTGCCGATCCGGCGGCCCCGACCGGGAAAGATCGGTCACGCGCGGCGATCGGGTCCGACCTCCTCGGCGAGGCTGTCGGCAATGCCCTCGATTTTCTCGCTCGCGCCCTGAACTCGGCTGCGGACTGGCAGCTGAGTCTGGATCCGGAGGGCGCCCACGGACCCGTCGACCACCAGGTCGACATCGTCCGCGATCGACCCGCCTGAGGTATCCATCCCGCCTGACCACCACCTCACCGGAAGCGCCAACTCACTCGAACCGCCACGTCATACGAATCACCACGTCACACGAGCACAAAGGAGTTCCCATGACCGTCACCTTTACCGCCGGCCCACTGACCACCCAGCTGTGGGACCGCGTTCGCCCCATCGTCGAGCAGATCGAAGCCCTGCCGTTCCTCGCCCAGCTCGCCGACGGCAGCCTCGGTCCGAAGGCGTTCGCCAATTACATCTCGCAGGACAGTCTCTATCTCAACGGGTATGCGAAGGCCATGTCGTTCCTGGCCGCGAAGACCGTCGACCGTGACGAATCCCGATTCTGGGCAGGCTCCGCCGCCGAGGCGATCACCGTCGAAGAGGAGATGCACGCAGAGCTGCTCGCCGACGCCCGACTCGCCTCGGCGCTGGAGGAGCTCACCGCGGAAGGCTCCCGTTTCAAGGCCTCCCCGACGACGCTGGGTTACGTGTCCTTCCTCGTCGCCAACGCCGCCAGCCGATCCTACGGCGAAGGCGTGGCCTCAGTGCTGCCCTGCTTCTGGGTGTACGCCCACATGGGCAAGGTGCTGATCGACCAGGCCGGTCAGATGTCCGATGACCACCCCTACCGCACCTGGGTGCAGACCTACGACTCACCGGAATTCGACGAATCGACCCGCCACGCTGTGCACATCCTCGAACAGGAACTCGCGAAGGCCCCGAGCGAGGAATCCGCCCGCATGCGAGCCGCCTTCGAACAGGCCTGCGTATACGAACTCCACTTCTGGGCGTCGGCCCACGCGATGCAGAACTGGGACGTCTCCGTGTTCTTGCCCCAAGAAGTCACCGTCTGACCCCGGGGAGCATCGGATCTCCCTCGCCGAGGCGGCCCTGACCTCTGGTCGGTCACCCCGGTGGGAGGGCGGGAGCGTTCCCACCCCTGCGGTCGGGATGGACCGCAGAGTCACCTCGGCGGGGTGGCCGTCGCCGACGACGCGGTCACCTCGGCGGGGTGAGTCTGCGGTAGAAGCGCCAGACGGCGAGTCCTGTGGCGACGAGGAAGACAGCCGTCGGCACGACGGTCAGCCATTCCGGCATCGTCGCCGAACGTGCTGTCTCCGCGATGATGACGAGGATGGCTGCGATGAGCAGTGCGGTGAGTCCGGCGGTGATGCGCAGGAGTTCCATGAGGCAGTCGACGAGGTAGGTCTTGTCGCCTCGCTCGATCCAATACTCCTTGTGTGGGGCATTGATGAGCGAGATCGGCAGCTTGGCAATCAACGGCCGGATCGACATGAGGGTGGGCAGGCCGAGCCCCACGGGCACGAAGATCCCCAGAAGTCCGGCCTTCGACGTCCAGTCATCGGGCTGACCACCGGAATCGAAATGGGTGGCCACGGTGTCCGGGGCCTGCACCCAGAACCAGACGCAGAACCCGAGGAAGACGAGGATCGAGAGACACACAAAGATGAGCGCGGCGGTTCCATTCGGTGGGTTCCGATGCGGTTGAGAAGGGGAAGGCATGTTGTCACTCTAACAACAGCTGTGCGCAACTGGCCTGCGGCGATCGTCCGGCAGGTTCGCTCCGACTGAGGCAACGGAGGTTCGCTCTGACTGAGGTGACGGAGGTTCGCCCCGACTGAGGAGGCAGAACCTCAGGCGCGGGATGCGCCCGAGGGATCCTCCGGGTAGGGAGTGAGCGGTCCGAAGGATCCGAGCACATGCCAACCGCGGCGCAGGGCGGTCCAGAGGAGCACATGATCGACCTCGATGAGGGGCACTCGGTCATGCTTCGGGCAGGCGTATCGTCCGATGACGAAGACGATCGTCGCGAACATCACTGCGATCATGAACAGAATCAATAGATCCATGGCGGCCCCCTCACACCCTGAGACGAATGCGTCTCTTTCAGTCTCGCCCCAAAGTACCGAGAAAGATAGGGGTATCCCACCTGGTGAGCGCGAAGGTGATCAAAAGCACGCCGGAGTGAGACGAAGCTCGCTTCAGCGGCCCCGAAAAGCCTCAGGCGAAGCTCGTGGCCAAGCTCCCGGCGGCGGCGATGACGGACTGCGCGGCAGCGCGTCCCTGCTCGCCGGTGATCGAGGACGGGAAGGTGAAGCGCACACTCGTCTGCGCGACCTCGGCGGCAATCCCCAATGCCGTGAGCACATGCGAGGGCTCGTCGGAGCCGACCGCGCAGGCCGAACCACTCGACGCCGTCACCCCGCGGCGTTCGAGCTCGAGCAGCACCGCCTCTCCGGAGGTGTGCGAGAAGCAGAACGACGCATGGTTCGGAGTCCGAGTCTCCCGACCGTCAGACCCGGCCGTGCCCGCCGCGCCTGTGAGGAACGCCCCGGGCACGCTGTCGACAACAGCGGCGATGAACTCATCGCGGACGGCCCGGACACGATCGGCGGCCTCACGCCGCTCCGCCTCGGCGAGTTCGAGGGCCGTGGCGAACGCGACGGCCAGGGCCACGTTCTCCGTGCCCGAACGGCGTCCGGACTCCTGCCCGCCGCCGTGGATGAGCGGTTCGACGGGGACGCGGGCGCGGATCGCGGCGACCCCGATGCCCTTCGGCGCACCGACCTTGTGCCCGGCCAAACTGAGCGCATCGACGCCCAACCCGGTCAGCGGCAGCCAGCCGGCCGCCTGCACCGCATCCGTGTGGAAGAGGGCGCCGGCGTCATGGGCGATGCCGGCCAAGCTCGGAATGTCGGCGACGGTGCCGATCTCATTGTTCGCATAGCCCACGGTCACGAGCACGGTGTCGGGGCGCACGGCCGCGGCCAGCGCCTGTTCGGTCATGGTCCCGTCGGAGGTCGGGGCCACCTCGGTGACGGTGAATCCGTGGACGCGGGCCAGGAACTCGACCGAGGCGAGCACCGCTTCGTGTTCGATGGGGGAGGTGACGATATGTCGCCGAGGCGGCACCGCGGTCCCGGCCCGACGCTGGGTCTGAGCCCGACCCTGGGTTTGGTGCCCGAGAGCCATGCCGATGATCGCGAGATTGTCCGCCTCGGTGCCGCCGCTGGTGAATGTGATGTCCGTGGCGCGCATTCCGAGCACCTTCGCTACCCGAGCCCGGGCGTCGGTGAGAGCGTCGGCGGGGCCGCGACCGAACTCGTGATGGCTCGACGGATTGCCGAACGCGCCGGCCAGATACGGCCACGCGGCTTCGAGGGCCTCCCGGCGTACGGGGGCCGCGGCCGCGGTGTCGAGGTAGAGGCGCCCGGTCATCTCAGGCCTCGAGGGTCAGGTCGAGACCGAGATCGATCGCACGGACACTGTGGGTCAGCGCGCCCGATGAGATGACGTCGACGCCGGTGGCAGCGATCTCCGGGATCGTCTCCAGGGTGACATTGCCGCTGGCCTCGACGACGGCACGACCATCGATGAGTGCGACGCCGTCGCGCAGCTGGGCCGGGGTGAAGTTGTCGAGCATGATGACATCGGCGCCGCCGTCGAGCACCGCGGGCACCTGGTCGAGCCGGTCGACCTCGGCCTCGATCGTCGTCGTATGCGGCAGACGGGCACGGGCGGTGCGGATCGCCTCGGCGACGCTGAATCCGGCACCGGTGAGAATGGCGAGGTGATTGTCCTTGGCCATGACCGCGTCGGAGAGTCCGAAACGGTGATTGTGCCCGCCGCCGCAGACCACGGCGTGCTTCTCGAACGCCCGCAGGCCCGGAGTGGTCTTGCGGGTGTCGACGATGCGTGCCCGCCCCGCGGCGGCCTCGACAAAGGCGTGAGTCTGAGTGGCGATTCCGCTCATCCGCTGGCAGAAGTTCAATGCGATCCGCTCGGCCTGCAGCACCGCCCGGGCGGGACCGGTGACCGTGGCAAGCACCTGACCCGCGGTGAAAGAGTCACCATCGGCGGCGGCGAGCTCGACCGTGATGTTCGGGTCGACGAGGGTGAAGGCGCGGGCGAAGACCTCGATCCCGGCGAGCACTCCGTCTTCGCGGGCACGCAGATCGGCCCTCGCCGAGGCGGTGGCAGGGATGAAGACCTCGCCGGTGATATCGCCCCAGGGCGCGTCTTCGTCGAGGGCTGTGCGCAGTGCGGAATCGATGGTTGAAGCGGTCAGCATGCGGGGGCCTCCTGAAGCAGAGCGGTGGGCGGAGTGGCGGTGGACGGTGCGGTCGTCGACGAGGTGAGTGTCGTGTCGGTGCGGGTATGCGCGCCGAGGCTGTGCTCGCGGCCCAAGGCATGCCGAGCCATGTGCCAGGCGATGAGGGCGAGATTCGCGGTCTCGAGTGCCTCGATTCGGGCCGCAGCCGGGGCGGTGGGGTGATCATCGGCGTTGCGGGCACCGTCGGTGGAGGTGCCGGCAATGCGGGCGCTGTTGGTGGTGGTGCCGGCTTTGCGGGCGCTGTTGGTGGTGGTGCCGGCTTTGCGGGCACCGTCGTTGAGGCGGTCGAGCAGGGTCCGCAGGCCCGCGGCCGTGCGCTCCACACCCAGATGAGCCCAGGTCAGGCCCTGCAACTCGGTTCGTGTCAGTGCCGTCTGGTGGAATGAACGGAACTGGGGGAGTGGGAGGTCATGACTCACTGGATTCGAATCCTCGACGGCGAGGTCTGCACGGTGTGCGGAGAGGCCGGCTGCGGATGTGTCGGCCGGCAGTGCGTCGATCGCCGCGGCGGCGCGGGCGGCGAAGACCGCGCCCTCGAGCAGAGAGTTCGAGGCCAGCCGATTGGCGCCGTGGACTCCGGTGCACGCGACCTCGCCGACAGCGAAGAGTCCCTCGATGCTCGTGCGACCGTCGCGATCCGTGGCCACCCCGCCCATGAAGTAGTGGGCGGCGGGAGTGACGGGAATGAGATCCCGGGACAGATCAAGTCCTTGAGAGGCCAGACCGGCGGTGATGCTCGGGAACTTGGCCTTCACATCCGGGACGGCCCGCGCATCGAGGAAGCACGGACGTCCGTCCTGCTCCGCCTGGCGCCGGTGCAGGGCGAGAGCGACGACATCACGGGAGGCGAGCTCGGCACGATCGTCGACATCAGCCATGAACCGGCGGCCCCGCTCATCGAGGAGGAGAGCGCCGGCACCGCGGACGGCCTCGGAGATGAGGAAGCCGGGGCCGACAAGGGCGGTGGGATGGAACTGGAAGAACTCGAGATCGGCGACCTCGGCACCGGCACGGATGGCGGCGGCCAAACCGTCTCCGGTAGCAGCTGCAGGGTTCGTCGTGTGTGCGAAGAGCTGTCCAGCACCGCCGGTGGCCAGCACGATCGCATCGGCAGCCCGGGTCTCGACGCTGCCGTCGCGGAGCACGGTGATCCCGGTGGCTGTGGCGACTTCGGTGGCTCGACCCGGCCGGCGATCGTCGTCGCTGGTGAGGATGTCGACGAGCATCGTGTCCTCGAGCAGGGTGACTCGTCCTGCGGCGACCTCGGTGCGCAGCTTCTGCGCCAGTGCGGTGCTGATCGCCTGTCCGGTCGCATCGCCTCCGGAATGGAAGATGCGCGGGTATGAATGCGCCCCCTCCATTCCCCTGGCCCAGACTCCGGCCGGGTCGGTGTCGAAGTCCACCCCAGCCTCGGCGAGGGAGACGATCGCGTCCGAACCGGCTTCGCAGAGGGTGTGCACGGCTTCCGGATCACAGTGTCCGGCACCTGCGGTGAGCGTATCGGCGACATGAGCGTCGACCGTGTCGTCGGGGCCGATGACACCGGCGATGCCGCCCTGCGCCCACTCGGTGTTCGACTCGCCGAGGCGATCCTTCGTCACGAGCGTGACCGTGTGACGGCCCGACAGGCGCAGTGCCGCGGTCAGCCCCGCGATTCCGGAGCCTGCGACGATGACGCGGCTCATCAGATCCGCGGCTTCGCGGCGAGCATCCGCTCCAGGGACACGCGGGCGGGATCGGCCACCTCGGCGTCGACGGAGATCTGGTTGACGACCTGTCCGTCGATGAGGGATTCGAGGACCCAAGCGATGTAGCCGGGGTGGATGCGGTACATCGTCGAGCACGGGCAGATGACGGGATCGAGGCAGAAGATCTCATGCTGCGGATGCTCGGCTGCCAGCCGCTGGACGAGGTTGATCTCTGTTCCGATGGCGAACGTGGTCGGTTCGGTCGCCTCGGCGATGGCCTTCGTGATGTACGCGGTCGACCCGGCCTCATCGGCGGCCTCGACGGTCTCACGCGGGCATTCGGGGTGGACGATCACGCGCACGTCCGGATGGTCGGTGCGGGCCTTGGCGATCTGGGCCGGGGTGAAGCGCTTGTGCACGGAGCAGAAGCCCTGCCACAGGATGACGCGGGCCTCACCCAGGGTCTGTTCGTCGTTGTTGCCCAGCGGCCGGGCCGGGTTCCACAGCGGCATCTCGTCCAGACCGATGCCCATGTTCACCGCGGTGTTGCGGCCCAGGTGCTGGTCGGGGAAGAAGAGGACGCGCTGTCCGCGTTCGAAGGCCCATTCCAGGACCACCTCGGCGTTCGAGGAGGTGCACACGATTCCGCCGTTGCGGCCGCAGAAGCCCTTGATCGCGGCCGAGGAATTCATGTAGGTGACGGGGATGACCGGGACGCGACCGTCGGCATCGGGCTCGGTGCCGAAGAGTTCGGTCAGCTGCTCCCAGCAGTCCTCGACCTGGTCGATGCTGGCCATATCGGCCATCGAGCATCCGGCGGCGAGGTTGGGCAGGATGACCGACTGCTCCGGTTTCGACAGCAGATCGGCGGTCTCGGCCATGAAGTGGACACCGCAGAAGACGATGGCTTCGGCCTCCGGATGATTCTGGGCGGCCCGGGCGAGCATGAACGAGTCGCCGATGTAATCGGCATGTTCGACGACCTCGACCCGCTGGTAGTGGTGGCCGAGCATGACGACACGATTGCCGAGGGTGGCCTTGGCGGCGCGGATGCGGGCGTCGAGCTCCTCAGGCGATGCCTGCTTGTATTCGTCGGGAATGTCGCCCTGACGTGGAGCGGCGACCGGGATCGGGTCGGCCATCGAGGAACCGGGACCGTAGCCGGGGCGTTCGTCGACGTCCCACGGTGCATCGAGCAGCTCCGTCGAGCACATGTCGTCGTTCGCGCCCGAGGCAGAGATGTCCTTGAGGGTGAGTTCGATCGAAGCTGTCGTGGTCATCATCGTCCTTCGCTCGGTGGGCGGAACCCGCGCCTCGCACGAGGTGAAACCGCCCGAAATGTTTTGCGCACTTGTGCGTTTATTTGTTTGCGCAGATTTGAGCTTAATCCTGCGGCCGGGCAATATACAACTCGGCGGACGATGGCTCTGCGGTTCGGAAGTCGATGGCTCCGCGCCAGGCGATGCAATAGGCTGTGGTCTGGCTCGCAATCCGAGTCGATGCGCACTGCGGTGGGCGCCCCGTGAGAGTCACCGAGGCTTCGGACCGAAGCGTCGGTCTCGCCCCGCCCGCGCCGGCACCGACGACATCGCATATCCGAAGGATTCTCATGCCCGAAGCGGCACACTCGAACCAGTTCACGTCCTCCTCCGCCACCGACGGGGCCGGCGGCGTGACCCCCGGCAACGCGACAGGCGGCAACGCGACAGCAGGCGGCGGGACCGCCGGCGGCAGTGCCCCGACGGGGGCCGCCTCGGCGGAGCAGCCGGCCCCGTACGGCGGTCCGGTGTCCGCACCGGCAGCGCCGCCTCGGCGGATTCGGACCCTCGACCTCATCAAGGCCAAGGCCGAAGGCCGGCGGTGGGCGATGCTGACCAGCTACGACCAGTACACGGCGGCCCTGTTCGAACAGGCAGGTGTCGAGGCCCTGCTCATCGGCGATTCGGCGGCGAACAACGTCTATGGCCACGCGACCACCCTGCCGGTCACCGTCGACGAACTCATCCCGCTCGCCCGGGCCGTCGCCTCGGCGACGAGCCGGGCACTCATCGTCGCCGACCTTCCGTTCGGCAGCTATGAGGTCTCCGATGAGCAGGCCGTAGCCGCGGCCGTGCGGTTCATGAAGGAAGCCGGAGTCCACGCGGTCAAACTCGAAGGCGGGGCGCGGATGGCCTCGCGGATCAAGGCGATCACGACGGCGGGCATTCCGGTCATGGCGCACATCGGCTTCACCCCGCAGGCCGAGCACAACCTCGGCGGCTACAAGGTCCAGGGCCGCGGCGACGCAGGCGGCGCCCTGCTCGACGATGCCCGCGCCGTGGCCGAAGCCGGAGCCTTCTCCGTGGTCATGGAGATGGTGCCCTCCGGGCTGGCCGGCCAGGTCACCGCCGAGCTGACGATCCCCACCGTCG
The DNA here is from genome assembly GCF_900169165.1 of Brevibacterium linens ATCC 9172. Classification (GTDB taxonomy): domain Bacteria; phylum Actinomycetota; class Actinomycetes; order Actinomycetales; family Brevibacteriaceae; genus Brevibacterium; species Brevibacterium linens. The sequence continues at coordinate 172,644 of NZ_FXYY01000004.1, read as the reverse complement.
GGATCGGCGCCGGTGCGGACTGTGATGCCCAGGTCCTCGTATGGCAGGACATGGCAGGCCTGCGCACCGGGAGGGCCCCGCGCTTCGTCAAGCGCTACGCAGACCTGCATTCCGTGCTCACCGAGGCGGTCGGCACCTATGTCGACGAAGTGAAGTCCGGGGTCTTCCCCGAGCCCGAGAGGAGCTTCGACTGATGAAGGTCGGAGGCATTCAGGCGCTGCGTCGGTGGCGGGCCGAACAGTCCGGCCGCGTCGGACTCGTCCCCACGATGGGTGCCCTGCACTCCGGTCATCAGGCGCTCATGACTCGTGCCCGATCCGAATCGGATCTCGTCGTGGCCTCGATCTTCGTCAATCCGCTCCAGTTCGGCGCCGACGAAGACTTCGTCCAGTACCCGCGGCCTATCGAAGCGGATCTGAGGAAGTGCGAAGAGGCCGGCGTCGACTTCGTCTTCGCCCCGGCGCTGGCCGAGATGTACCCGTCCGCACCCGAAGTGCGGGTCGTCGCCGGGCGCATGGGGGCCGTGTTCGAAGGTGCGGCCAGGCCCGGGCACTTCGACGGCGTGCTCACCGTCGTGGCGAAGCTCTTCACCCTCATCGCCCCCGACGTCACGGTATTCGGGCTCAAGGACATTCAGCAGTTCGTCCTGGTCAAACGCATGATCGCCGACCTCAACTTCGATATCGAACTCATCGGCCTGCCCGTCGTCCGGGATGCCGACGGTCTGGCCATGTCGAGCCGCAACTCCTACCTGGCGCCGGACGACCGTGCCCGTGCTCTGGCGATTCCGCGGGCTCTCACCGCCGCCTCCGAGGTGGCCGAGCGAGGCCGTGGGACGGCGGAGTCCGGCACCGGTGGCGGTTCTGACTCTGGGGCCGGCGCCAGTGGTGTCTCTGCGGGCTTGCCCGCTGCCGTCGAGGCGGCCGCGCTCGCCGAGCTGGAGCCGGCCGCTGAACGCGGGGATCTCGAGATCGTCTACTGCAGCCTCGTCGAGGCCGCGACCCTTCGGCCGTGCCCACCGGACTTCACGGGACCGGCTCTGCTTCTCGTCTCCGCGACGGTCGGTGGGACTCATCTCATCGACAATCTGCCGCTGGAATTCTGATCACGCAGGTACGCCTCTGAACGCACCGGGCGACGATCAGCCTCGGCATCCGGCCTTTCGTTGTTCGGAGCGGCTCAGATGGGGATCGCGATGACGGCGATGCCGATGATGAGCAGGATGAGCGTGGAGGCGGCCTCGATGAAGAAATCAGCGCTGCGGTGGGCCATCGCCGACGCTGCGAGGCTGGCCAGGCAGGCGAGGATGAGCTGGTAGGACAGGAGCACGCCGAGGATCAGCGCGACGAGCACGGTGTAGTCGATGCCGGTAGGGGATGCGGGCACGAGGGTCGGCAGGATCGCGAGGAAGAACAGGCCGACCTTCGGGTTGGACAGCGAGGAGATGATGCCGCGGCGATAGGACACGAGCGAACGCAGGTGGCCCCACGAGGTCGATTCCATGACGTGGGCGATCTCGGTGACGGGGCTCTCGGGGGAGTCTGATTCGGACGACGGAGCCGGGGATGCGTTCGTGGTGGGTCCGTCTGTCGCCTCGGTGGCCTTAAGCTCACGGCGGAGGCGAAGGGCCTGCCGTCCCGCGAGGATGCCGAGGAGGCAGAGGTAGAGGCCGCCGCCGATCTTGAGCACCTGAACGGCGGCCGGGTAGACGGTGAGCAGGGCGGAGACGCCCGTGAGTGCGAGGATCATCCAGATCACGGTGCCCGTGGCAGTGCCGAGCGCATAGACGAGCCCGGCCTTGCGGCGCAGCGAGGACAGGCGGATCGTCAGGATCGTCTCGGGGCCGGGGGTGACGGCCAGCGCAGCCGCGGCGCCGGTGATGGTGAGGATCTCGGGTCCGGTCACGGCACTCCTTCGGGGGTGAGGACGGTCAGCGGGGATGAAGTATCACTGTGGTCTGCGATGTCGGCGGAGCCGAGCACCATTCTGCCGGAAACGATCAATCGGGAAAAGCAATTGATCGTGAATGATCATCAGGTCTTGCCTAATGATATTTCGGGTGGTCGGCGACTACTCTTGAGGGCATGTGGGATCTCAATCGTCTGCGGGTCTGGCGGGCCGTCGCGGCCACCGGCTCCGTGGTCGCCGCGGCGAAGAACCTCAACTACACCCCGGCGACCGTCAGCCAGCACATCACCACCCTGCAGAAGGCCGTCGGGGCACCGCTCTACCGGCGGTCGGGCCGCGGCATCGAGATCACCGAACTCGGCCGACGCCTGGCCGATGACTCCGCGGAGGTCTTCACTGCTGTCGGCCGCCTCGACGATCTGGTCGAGGGATTCCGCAACGTCAGCAGGCCCCGGCTGCGGATCGCGGCGTTCACCTCGTTCAACGCGCGTCTGCTGCCGGGCATCATCGATGCTGTGGCCCGGGGTCATCCGAATCTGCGATTCGATATCCAACTCAACGAGCCGGCGAAGAATCGGCGCGGGCACTGCCTCATCGAGATCCGCGCCGAAGCCCCGCAGGACGGGGAGAACCACCTGCCGGAGATGACGCGGATTCCGCTCTTCGACGATGACTATCGGGTCGTGGTTCCCGAGGGGCACCGGTTCGCGAGTCGTCAGTCCGTGCCGTTCATCGATCTCGAGGACGAGCACTGGGTCGACTACGACATGTGGGCCGGGCCCTCGAGCAAGGTCGTCGACCATGCGTGCGCCGCGGCCGGATTCGAACGCAAGAGCTTCGCCGCCTGCGAGGACGACTTCGCGGCTCTGGCTTTGGTGGCGTCGCATATGGGCGTCACGGTCCTCCCGCGGCTCTCGACTCTGCATCTGCCGCCGGGCCTGACCGCCGTTGACCTCACCGACCCCGTCCCGATGCGTCGAGTCGTCATGCACATCCGCGACAAAGACGCGCACTTACCCCACGTCCGTGCCTTCGCCACAGCAGCGAAGGAAGCCGTCGCACCCCACCTCACCCCTTAACTGCTACCCGACGGGGGCCCAGCAACCTCGCGCCAGGTTGCTGGGCCCCCGTCAGGTAGTCCTGGGAGGGGAGATGCGCTGTTCCTCATAGTGGGCTGAGACCCCGCCGGGAGGGTGGTGGGATAGGCTGTTGGGGTGAGTTCTGAAATCGAAATCGGCAGAGGCAAGCGCGGCCGTCGCGCCTATTCGCTCGACGACATCGCCATCGTCCCCGCTCGCCGCACCCGTGACCCCGAAGACGTGTCCCTGAGCTGGCAGATCGACGCCTACCAGTTCGAGCTGCCCTTCATCGGCGCCCCCATGGACTCGGCCATGTCCCCGGAGACCGTCATCGCCCTCGGTCGATTCGGCGGCCTCGGCGTCCTCGACCTCGAAGGGCTGTGGACCCGGTACGAGGATCCGACCCCGCAGCTGGCCGAAATCGCCCAGCTGCCGGCGGAGATGGCGACCTCCCGGATGCAGGAGCTCTACTCCGCACCCATCCAAGCCGAACTCATCACCGCCCGCCTCGAGCAGATCCGCGAGGCCGGAGTCACCGTCGCCGGTGCCCTGACCCCGCAGCGGACTCAGGAGTTCTACAAGACCGTCATCGACGCCGGAGTCGACATCTTCGTCATCCGCGGCACCACGGTCTCGGCCGAGCACGTCTCGACCCACACCGAACCGCTCAACCTCAAGCAGTTCATCTACGAACTCGATGTTCCCGTCATCGTCGGCGGAGCCGCCACCTACACCGCGGCCCTGCACCTCATGCGCACCGGTGCCGCCGGCGTCCTCGTCGGCTTCGGCGGGGGAGCGGCGGCCACGACGCGGAAGACCCTGGGCATACACGCCCCGATGGCCACCGCCGTCGCCGACGTCCACGCCGCCCGGCGGGATTACATGGACGAATCCGGCGGCCGCTACGTCCACGTCATCGCCGACGGCGGACTCGGCACCAGCGGCGAAATCGTCAAGGCCTTCGGCGTCGGCGCCGACGCCGTCATGCTCGGCACCGCCCTGGCCCGATCGACCGAAGCTCCCGGTCGCGGAATGCACTGGGGCGCCGAGGCCCACCACCCGGACCTGCCGCGCGGCCACCGCGTGGAACTGGGCACCGTCGGCAGCCTCGAGCAGGTGCTCTTCGGCCCCGGCCGCACCGCGATCGGCGAACTCAACCTCGCCGGCGCACTGCGTCGGGCGCTGGCCACCACCGGCTATCTCGACCTCAAGGAATTCCAACGCGTCGACGTCACCGTCTCGCCCTACCAGACTGGTTCGGTGGTCTGATCTGTTCCGCCTGGCACTGACCCCCAAATGGCTGGGGTCCCTGCTCCTCGTCCTGGTGCTCGTCACCTGCTTCGTCGGACTCTCCGCGTGGCAGGTCGACCGCGCCCAGCACAAGAACGACGTCACGGAATCCGCTGAAGTCGATGAGCTCAAGGACTTCAACGACGTCATGGACGCCCAGGCCCCGATGCCCGGCATCCTCGCCGACCAGCGGGTCAGCCTGTCAGGACACTGGATCCCCGACGCTCAGGTCGTCATCCCCGGACGCGTCCAGGACGGGGACTCCGGATATTGGGTCGTGACGATGTTCGCCCCGGACGGGGGCCACCTCGGTGAGGGTGTCAAGGTCGCGAACGCCGATGAGAAGACGATCGCGATCCCCGTCGTCCGCGGTTTCACCACCGACGAGGATACGGCGATGACCTCCGAGGCCCGGGACGGCCAGGTCGAACTGACCGCGCGGATCGGGCCCATCGAAGGCCCCGTCGAGGGCAATGACCTGCCCGAGGGTCAGGTGCACACGGTCTCGACCTCGCAGATCATCAATCTGTTCCCCGACCTGCTCACCTACTCCGGGTTCCTCATCCCCGAAACCGCCGACGGCGCGGCCGCCTCGGTGGGCACCGACGGCCTCGAACAGGTACCGACGACGACCACGCGCGACGAGGGCGGATTCGATCTGCAGTCGGCGGTCTACGCCCTCGAATGGATCATCTTCGCAGCCATGGCCCTCTACATGTGGGTCCAGTTGCTGCGTGACGACTTCGTCCGGCGCCGCCTCGACGAGGACTCCCAGGATTCGGAGAAGCGCGTCGAGTATGTTGTCGTCAAACCCGCAGGCGACGCGACCATCGACCCCGAGGTGATGTCCGGACTGACCGGACTGCCGGCCCATCGTCACGGTGGGAAGAAGCCGGGGAAGACACCCGGAAAGAAGGCCGGGAAGACGCCCGGAAAGACATCCGAACCGACCGACACTTCCACGACCGGAGGAAACTGAGCGTGAGCGAAGAACACGAGTCCTTGGACTCCCGCCCCGATTTCGACGAGAACGACGTGTGGAGCGTCAAACGCTTCACCTCCGCGCGCAATGCGCTGAAGTTCTACCGTGTGATGGCGTTCATCACCGGCACGATGCTGCTCATCCTCACGGTCGAGATGATCTACAAGTACCTCATCGCCGCCGACCCGGCCACCGCCCTGAATTTCGGCGGCTTCAACCTCGCCGCGGCCATCGCGATCTGCCACGGCTGGTGCTACGTCGTCTACCTCATCGGCTGCTTCTGGCTCAATCAGCAGATGCGCTGGAGCCTCGGCCGCTACCTCATCCTCGCCCTGGCCGGCGTCGTGCCCGTGATGTCGTTCATCCTCGAACGTCGCATCCACCGCCAGGTCGACGCGGAGCTCGAAGCCGCCGTCGTCGTCGCCCCCAAGTCCTAAGACAGAACCCACCTCCCCGAGGTGGCCCACCGATCCGTGCGCAACCGCGGTGGTGAGGCCGGCCCAGTTCACCCCCCACCGAGGCGACCGTGCCCTCGTCTCCCACCCTCACCGAGGTGGCTCGTCGATGCGTGCGCAACCGCACTGAGATGGCCGTCTGACCCGAATTCGGGCGTCCGGTCGCCGACGCTTAGAATTGGATCATGACGCAATCCCAGAGCACGCAGGTGCCCCCTGTCCTCGTCGTCGATTTCGGCGCCCAGTACGCCCAGCTCATCGCGCGCCGCATCCGCGAAGCCGGTCTGTACTCGGAGATCATCGCCCACGACGCCCCGGCGTCCGAGTTCGCCGCGAAGAACCCTGTGGCCATCGTGCTCTCCGGTGGCCCCTCGAGCGTCAACGACGCCGGCGCACCGAGCTTCGACACGTCCGTGTTCGACCTCGGAGTGCCCACGATGGGCATCTGCTACGGCTTCCAGCTGATGTCGACCGCGCTCGGCGGTCGCGTGGCCAAGACCGATAAGCGCGAATACGGATCGACCCCGGTCTCCGTGGCCCAGACCGGGGCACTGCTGGCCGAGACCCCGGGCAACTACACGGTCTGGATGTCCCACGGGGACTCCGTCGCCGAGGCGCCCACCGGCTTCGACGTGCTCGCCTCCACTCCGGACACCCCCGTCGCGGCCTTCGAATGCGCGGCGAAGAAGTTCGCCGGCGTGCAGTGGCACCCCGAGGTCCTCCACTCGGAGAACGGGCAGAAGATCCTCGAGAACTTCCTGTTCAACGTCGCCGGCCTCACCGCCGACTGGACGAACGAATCCGTCATCGACGAGCAGGTCGAACTCATCCGCGCCCGCGTCGGGAACAAGAAGGTCATCTGCGGCCTGTCCGGAGGCGTCGACTCCTCCGTGGCCGCAGCACTGGTCCACAAGGCCATCGGCGACCAGCTCACCTGTGTCTTCGTCGACCACGGTCTGCTGCGTCAGGACGAGCGCGTCCAGGTCGAGAAGGACTACGTCGATTCGATCGGCGTCCGCCTGGTCACCGTCGACGCCCGTGAGCAGTTCCTGTCCCAGCTCTCCGGAGTCACCGACCCGGAGGAGAAGCGCAAGATCATCGGCCGCGAGTTCATCCGCACCTTCGAGACCGCTGCCGCCGACCTCGTGCTCGAGGCCCAGGAGGGCGAGGGCGAAGAGATCGCGTTCCTCGTCCAGGGCACCCTCTACCCCGACGTCGTCGAATCCGGCGGGGGATCGGGCACCGCGAACATCAAGAGCCACCACAACGTCGGCGGCCTGCCCGATGACATCCAGTTCCAGCTCATCGAACCCCTGCGCGCCCTGTTCAAGGACGAGGTCCGCGCCATCGGCCGCGAACTCGGCGTCCCCGAGGTCATCGTCTCCCGCCAGCCGTTCCCCGGGCCCGGCCTGGGCATCCGCATCATCGGCGAAGTCACCGAGGAACGCCTGAACATCCTGCGCAAGGCCGATGCGATCGCCCGCGCAGAGCTGACGAAGGCCGGCCTCGACGGAGAGATCTGGCAGTGTCCGGTCGTGCTCCTGGCCGATGTCCGCTCCGTCGGCGTCCAGGGAGACGGCCGCACCTACGGCCACCCCGTCGTGCTGCGCCCGGTCTCGAGCGAAGACGCGATGACCGCCGACTGGACGCGCATCCCCTACGATGTGCTCTCCGTGATCTCCAACCGCATCACCAACGAGGTCGATGACATCAACCGCGTCGTCCTCGACGTCACCTCGAAGCCTCCGGGCACGATCGAATGGGAGTGATCCTCCGCGACCGTTGAGGGGGTCCTGCGCACGTGAACGTGCGGACACCCTCGCCGAGGCGGCCCCGACCGGGACCCCGACTACCGTTCCTGAACACCGTTCAGTTACAGTGGGAGGGTGCTCGGGGCCGCCTCGAGCGTCCCCGATCCCGGTCGGGGAGGATCACGACCGATGGAGTACTCATGACACCGACCCACAGCACCACCTCGGCGGGAATCACCCGTCCTCGCTCGGCCGGCAGCGATATCGCCCTCGTCGCAGTATTCGCGGCGATGCTCGCCGCCTTCGCGATGATGCCGCCGGTCCCGGTCGGTCCCCTCGGTGTGCCGATCACCCTGCAGACCTTCGCTATCGCCCTGTGCGGGATGGTGCTCGGACCCTGGCGCGGCTTCTCAGCCACCCTGCTCTACGTCGTCCTCGGGCTCATCGGACTCCCGATCTTCTCGGGGATGCGCGGCGGAATCGGCGTCCTCGCCGGCCCCAGCGCCGGCTATATCCTATCCTTCGCCCTCTACGCACTGCTCGCCGGCCTCATCGCCCGCTGGGCCGTGCGCCGCTTCAGCGGAATGAAGCTCGGTGTGGTGCTGTTCCTCGGCGGCTTCGGCGGCAGCCTCCTGCTCAACCACCCGCTGGGGATCCTCGGCATGTCGATCAACGGTGATCTGCCGCTCGGCGTCGCCGCGGTCGCGGACCTCGCCTACTGGCCCGGTGACATTGTCAAGAACATCCTGGCCGCCTCGGTGGCGGTGCTCATCCACCGTGCGTTCCCCGATGTGCTGCGTCGTCGCGGCATCAGCGTGGAATCGGCGGCGACCGGTCAGGAGCGGGACGCGAAGTGACACGTGAGATCCGGTTGAGCGACGTCGGCGTCGGAGTCATCGACGACGGACCCGACGGCGATGTCGTGCGCCCGATCCTCACACACATCACCCTCACCCTCACCGAGGATGTCGTCGCCGTCATCGGCGCCAACGGTTCGGGCAAATCGACCCTGCTGCAGCTGTTCAACGGGCTGGTCACCGCGAATGCCGGCGAGGTCCTCGTCGACGGTATCGACCCGCGCCGGCAGCCGGCGAAGGTGCGCTCTCGCGTCGGTTTCGTCTTCACCGATCCGGCCGCGCAGCTGGTCATGCCGACCCCGATCGAGGACATCGAGCTGTCCCTGCGCAAGTCCGTGCCCAAGCGTGAGCGGCGGGCCGCGGCCCTGGCGGTGCTCGACGAGCTCGGCATCGCCGACCTCGCCGAACGCAGCGTCTACGAACTCTCCGGCGGTCAGCGTCAGCTCGTGGCCCTGGCCGCGGTGCTCGCGGTCGATCCGCAGATCCTCGTCCTCGACGAGCCGACGACGCTGCTCGACCTGCGCAACCAGGAGCGTCTGCGCGTGCATCTGCAGAATCTCGTGTCCAGGCGCGGGGTGCGCATCATCCTCACCACCCATGACCTCGAGTTCGCGCAGATCGCCGAGCGCGCGATCGTCGTCGACGACGGTCGGATCGCTGCTGATTCCACCCCCGCCGAGGCGGTCGCCGCCTACCGGAACCTCATCATGAGCGATACGCCATGACCCGGTCGGTGACGTGGCGGACGAACGCCGGCATCAAGGCCAGGCCGCAGCTCTTCGGGAAGGTGGCGCATCCTCGGGGATGGCTGCATTCGGTGCCGACGGGGGTGAAGCTGGCGGTGATCGCCGTTATCGGCATCGTCGCGCTCATCTTCCGCGACGCGGCGATCAACTGGTCGATGTTCGCTGTCCTCGTCGTCGTCGGCTTCACCGCCCGGCTGCGGGTGACGCACTTCCTGCGCACATGGATCTATGTGGCGGTGCTCGTGGCCATCGTCATGGGGCTGCAGTACCTCTTCGGGTCCGTGGAGTCGGGTCTGGCCGTCGGCGGGACCGTGTTCGCCTGTGTGCAGGCGGCCCTGATCCTCACCCTGACGACGTCGGTGGCGCAGCTGCTCGACACGTTCACGGTGCTGGTCTCACCCTTGCGCTTCGTCGGCGCGAACACCGAGGCGATCGCACTGACCGCGAGCCTCATGGTCCGGGCGATCTCGCATATCTCCGGTCTGCTCGGCGAGGCCGAACGCGCCGCCCGAGCCAGGGGACTGGACTCGAGCATCAAGGCCCGAGTGGTGCCGGCGATCCTGCGGTCGGTGAAATACGCGCAGGACACCGGTCGGGCACTCGATGCCCGCGGCATCGTGGACTGATCGTCTCCATCGACCGCTCGAGTTGCCGTCGATCGCTCATCGCACAGCTTGATACAACGACGCGGACTTGAGCTCTCGGCGAAGCGTGTGAATGAAAAGCCGGCGGGGCGGTGCTGTGTCAGCACCGCCCCGTAGTGTTCGTCGCACGTTGTCGAAAACGGACAGCTGTTTCGGATGAGAGCGGAGCCATGTCGAGCCCGAGCCTGCAGGCGCCTGCACTGGAGAGGTTCTACCTCTCAGCTGCCCCGAACCCGATCGCGTTCATCGACGAGTCGATGAGGCAGCCGGCCGTCGCGGGGGAGGACAGAGTCGGGCAGGAGGTGTCGTTCTATCAGATGGCCGCGGTCATCTTCTCATCTGCTCGCTTGGACTCCGTTCGCGAGCGACTCGTGGATGTGGCCGGCGGAACGTATTGGCACACGAACAGGAAGTTCCGCGGAAGCGATGTCGACCGTGGTGACATCGTCGAGATGATCGAGGCGGTCACCGAGGAATCGGTGTGGAACGTCATCGCAGTGAAGATGCCGATGGCAGGTGACGCTCGGAGAGACATAGCTCGCGCCAGGGCGCTGTGCCTGGACCGGCTCGTCCGCAACCTCACGAGCGGCACCGGAGACGAGGCCGTGCGCGGGATCGTCGCTGACAACAACAGGGATCAGAAGCTCAACTCTGTTGATGAGCAGGTCGTCGACAAGCTGCGCCGGTCGGGTGCGATTCACTCCGATGTGGCGTTTGCCCACGGTCGAATGGGGTCTGAACCGCTGTTGTGGTCGGCGGACGTGATGTCATGGGCGGTGCAGCGGAACCTCGCCCGGGACGATACGAGATTCATTGAGCCGACACTGCGAGAGGGAAAGCTGACGATGGTCAATGCCGTCGATGGAAAGCCCTTGAATATGAAGCACCCCCTGGGTGCTTCCGCATTCACCAGGGGGCCGTCTTCCCAAGGGCCGGGATTATCCGGTAGCCCGGGGCATGACGTTGCTTCACCATCCATGATACCAGCGCGTTTTTGGGTCGACAACGGCGCACTGTTCGCTCCGGGCCAGTCGGCAGGCCGTGATCTGCAGCGACAGATCCGCGCCCTGGGTGAAGCGGCTCGGCGGGCAATCGGACGATGAACCCGAAGACCCAGCGCATCTGAAGATCGGTCTCAGCGGATCATCCGGTATGGGGAGTAGCCTCGGCGACAGAGGGGACGAACCCCCACCCGAACCGAAGGAGACATGATGACCGGCACCGCGAACACCGTCCTGTTGGCCATGGACTTCCAGAACGGCATCGCCGGCGACGAGGCTTTCGCTGCGACCGGTGTGCTCGAACGCGCACGGGACGCCGTCGCCGCGGCCCGCAGCCACGACATCCCCGTCGTCTGGGTGCGGGTGGCCCTGCGCGAGGGACACCCGGAGTTGGCCGCAACGGCATCGTTCGTGCAGATCGCCGCCCATGGTGACCTCGATGAGGCGCATGCCTCGACGAGCATCCACGACACCCTTGACCGTCATCAAGGGGAACCGATCGTGACGAAGCGCCGCATCAGCGCCTTCACCGGCAGCGACCTCGAAGTGCTGCTGCGCGGCTACGGGGCGACGTCGCTCGTGCTCGCCGGTGTGGCCACGAGCGGTGTCGTGCTCTCGACGGTGCGTCAGGCTGCCGATCTCGACTTCGAACTCACGGTGCTCTCCGACGCCTGCGCCGACCGCGACCCCGAGGTCCACCAGGTGCTCACCGAGAAGGTGTTCCCCAAACAGGCGGCAGTGCTCACCGTCGCCGACTGGTCGGCGAATCTCGGCTGAGTGCACCAGCTTTTCAGCGCCGACCGCTCACCTCAGCGTCGACCGCTCACCTCAGCGGCTCGCGCTTTCGCCGACCGCTCACCTCAGCGGCTCGCGCTTTCGCCGACCGCTCACGTCAGCGTCGAGCGCTCACGGTACAGCTTGATACAGCGACGGTAACCTGAGCGGTCGGTGAAAGACCCGCCGGCAGTCAGGCAGCGTGGGCACTGTCAGTAGGGCAGAGGGTTCTCCAGCCCGGAGTTGACCATCGAGCTGAACCCGCGGCCGAGCACCTGCGGGGCGGGATTCTCGATCGCCCGCGAATAGTGGCCGACGAGCTGTGAGCACACGCTCTTCCAACTCCTCGCCTGCACCTGCTCACGGCCGGCGACCCCGAAGGCCCGACGTTTCGCCTCGTCGCCGAGGAGGTCGGCCGCATGCGCTCGCATGGCACGCAGGTCCTTCGGGGTGTAGAGCCACCCGGTGCGTGAGGAGTCGACGAGGTCGAGCGGGCCGCCCCGGGCGGGAGCGATGACCGGCACCTCGGAGGCCATGGCCTCCTGGATGGTCTGGCAGAAGGTCTCGAGCTCGCCCGGTGCGACCATGAGGTCGAAGCTCGCCACCGCTTGGACCAGGGCATCTCCGCCGAGGAACCCGGTGAAATGCGCCTCCGGCAGCAGCCGCTGCAGGCGCGTCCGCCAGGGACCGTCGCCGACGATGACGACCTTCGCCCCGGGCAGATCGGTGAGCGCGGCAAGGTCGTCGACCTGCTTCTCCGCGGCCAACCTGCCGACGAAGCCGATGATCTTCTCCCCATTCGGGGCAACGCTTCGACGCCACGCCTCGGACCGGTGACCCGGGTCGAAGCGGGAGGAATCGACCCCACGGGCCCACAGGGCCACCTCGGCGACACCGAGCCCTTCCAGCTGGTCGATCGTGTACGACGACGGGGCCAGCGTCAGGGAGGAATGCTGGTGGATATTGCGCACATGGTTCCACAGCATGGCTTCGATGCCGTGCATGCCGTACCGGGCGGCATAGGCGGGAACCTCGGTCTGGTAGATGGCCACGGTCGGCAGATTGAGCGCCTGGGCGGCCAGCACCCCGCGCCAACCGAGGACGAAAGGGCTGGCCAGGTGGACGACGTCCGGGGCGAAGCGCTGCAGCAGCCGGCGGATGCGGGTGACGCCGCCGGGAGCCACACGGATGCGCCGATACTTCGGCAAGGCGATCGAGGGAACCCGGACGATGCGGGCGCCGGCGACCTCCTTCGGACCGTCCCTGCGCGTGCCCGGAGCGATGACGAGGACCTCGTCACCGCGGTCGGCCAGATGGTCGAGGACCCGTAGGAGTGAGTGGGTGACCCCATTCATATTGGGGAGGAAGGATTCTGCAATGATCGCTACTCTCACGATTCCCAGCTAAGGCCCGCCGGATGACGAATGCGTGACCCGAAGGCGACCGGTCGGCGACATCTGGCCGAAATCGGTCCAGCGCACAGACGCCCCGGTGTCCGGGTGGTGGCCTGTTCGCGACGAGTCTGAACCCCGCGTAAACTGAGGTGTCGGAAAAGCTCGCGCAGCACAGGGAACGAGGAGATCGGCCATGGTCTGGTTCATCGTCGGCGGTTGTGTACTCGCCGCCCTCATCGTCCTCTTCGTCGTCCTCATCGTCCTGCGCTTCAATCAGCTGTCCATGGCCCGGTCGCTGTGCGACGAGGCCAGACGCCAGCTCATCGGTGAGATCCGCGCCCGCCACGCTCTCGTACCCGCCTATATCGGCACGCTCCAGCAGATCGCCGGGCACGACCTGTCCCGGCTCGAACTCGCGCTCGCCTCCGCCGAACGGGCTCCCTTCGACCACCGTGGAGCCGCGGCCGAGAACGCCCTGACCGCCGCCGTCGACGACGCCGCCCTCATCCCCGCGACGCTGCCGGAGAGGTCCCTGACCTCGGACTCTGCCCGGTCCCAGCAGGCAGCGGTCAACGACGAGGTCGACACGACGATCCAGCTGCTGCACGGTCAGCTGCAGGTGCTCACCGAACGGATCCTCGCAGGCTCCCGCTTCTACAATACGAACGTCGACCGCTATCACCGACAGCGGGAGCGACTGGTCTCCCGTCTCTTCGGCGGGGTCTTCAAGCCCCGCGCCCCGTTCACCGAAGCGATCGATGACGACGGCGGGCCCGGCTTGGCGGGCCCCGCCTCGGCGAGGATGACTCCATGACCCGCTTCCGCCTCGATCTGGGCTACCGCGGCACGGATTTCCACGGGTGGGCCAAGCAGCCGGGGCTGCGCACGGTCCAGGCCGCCGTCGAATCCGGACTCGAGCGGATCGCCGGCACCGAGGTGGCCACCGTCGTCGCCGGCCGCACCGACGCCGGCGTCCACGCCCGCCGCCAAGTCGTCCACATCGATCTCGGCGATGAGGCGATCGGCAAGCTCATCGGCCAGTCGAATCGACCCGCCGAGGCGGCCCTCCTGTCCCGCCTTCGCGGAGTGCTGACCGCCGGTGAGTTCCACGACATCGTCGTCCACGCGGTGACCGAGGTGCCCGAGGACTTCGACGCCCGGTTCTCCGCGCTGTGGCGGTCCTATCGGTACCGATTGGCCGACCGCCGGTCCTTCATCGACCCGCTGCTGACCCCGGTGACGCCACGCCACAAGGGCGAGCTCGACGCCGAAGCCATGGCCGAGGCCGCGAGCGAGGTCCAGGGACTCCACGATTTCCTGCCGTTCTGCAAACCCCGCGAGGGAGCGACGACGATCCGCACGCTCCATGAGCTGCGAGTCGAGCGTGACCAGGACGCTGTGATCACCATCGATCTGCGCGCCGACGCCTTCTGCCACCACATGGTCCGAGCCCTGGTCGGTGGGCTCATCAAGGTCGGTTCGGGCAGCTGGGACGTCACCCGCCCCGCCGAGCTCATCGCCGAGGCGGACGCCGGGCTGACCCCGGATGTGCCCATGTTCGTCACGCCTGCCGAAGGGCTCGTCCTCACGGAGGTCGGCTACCCGGCACCCGAGGGCTACGCGGCTCGGAACGCCCAGACGATGGCCCGCCGCGACGAGGAATGAGCCGACGGTTCGCCGTGGGCGTCGGCCGAAGCATCAAGACGCCTTTTATCGCGCAATTCTCGATTATGTGAGAATTCCTCTTTCCAGGTGTGAGAATCCTGTGTAGATTCACATGTAAGTAACTTTCAGTTCGCATTGGCACTGCAGGATGGAACCTGTCTTCATCCCCACCAGCACGGTTGATGTGCGCCTCACTGAACGATCGAAGGAACCGAATCTATGTCGAAACTTGTGACCAAAGTGCTGGGTGCCGGCGCTGCAGTGTCGATGCTGACCCTGCCCGGCCTCGCACCGGCCGTTGCGGCCCCCTCTCTGGGAGACGGAAACTCCGCCGCAGGCAGCGTTACGACGCCGAGCGAATCGGCGCCCGCTGACCCCGAGCAGTCATCGAGCGAATCATCCACCGGCAAGTCCGAGACAGCGGAGGATGCCGCCGGCGATGAGCAGGACTCCGGCAGCGCTGCGCAGTCGGCGCCCGAGGGCACCGCGGTCCAGCTGCTCAACATCACCGACTTCCATGGGCGCATCTCCGAGGCAGGCACTCAAGTCGCCTCGGTGGTCGAAGACGAACGCGCGCAGTTCGGCACCGGCGGCGACAATGCGGGCACCGCGCTGCTGTCGACCGGTGACAACATCGGCGCCTCGACCTACACTTCCTCGTCGCAGAACGACACCCCCACCCTCGAGGTCCTGGGCGCCATGGGACTCGACGCCTCGGCTGTCGGCAACCACGAATTCGACAAAGGCCTCGACGACCTGACAGGCCGCGTGAGCGACGAAGCCGATTTCCCGTACTCGGCAGCCAACGTCTACGACAAAGGAACCCAGAACGTCGTCGACGGTCTCGACGAGTACTCCATCGTCGACGTGGCGGGGGTCGAGATCGCCGTCATCGGCGTCGTCACCAAGGACACGACCTCGCTCGTCTCACCGGACGGCATCGCCGACCTCGATTTCGGCGATCCTACGGACGCAGTCAACCGCGTCGCTGACGATCTCGAGAACCTGCCCGACGACGAAAAGCCGGATATGACAGTCGTCGAGGCCCACCTCGGCGCCTCATCGGCTGAGAGCCTCGAGGACGCGGAGGCGTCGAACGCCGAGTTCAAGAAGCTCGTGACAGAGGCCGACGCCTCGGTCGACGCCATGTTCACCGGCCACACCCACATGCCGTATGCCTTCGAAGCGCCCGTGCCGGGAGAGTCCGACCGAACCCGTCCCGTCATCGAAGCCGGCAGCTACGGCGAATACGTCGGGCAGGTGACCATGCGCGCCGACGGCAACGGCGACTGGCAGGCAGGCGGCATCAATCTCATCGAGACCGAAGACAAGAGCTTCGACTCCGAGGTCGTCGACAAGGTCGCCGCCATCGTCGACGACGCAGAGGACAAGGCCAAGGAGCTCGGCTCCGAGGTCACCGGCTCGATCAGCGAGGACATCACCCGCGCGAAGACGGACGGCGAGGAGGACCGCGGTGCCGAGTCCACGCTCGGCAACCTCGTCGCGGATGCACTCAAGGAAGGCGTCGAGGAGACCCAGCTCGAGGAAGCCGATTTCGGGATCACCAACCCGGGCGGACTGCGCACCGACCTGCTCTGCGATGACATCTACAACACCGAGGACGAGTGCGAAGTCACCGTCGCCGAGCTCAACAGCGTGCTTCCCTTCGCCAACGACCACGGGGTGGTGACGATGAAGGGGGCGGACGTCATCGGCCTCTTCGAGGAGCAGTGGCAGCCCGACGACGCGTCCCGCCCGTTCCTGCACCTGGGCATCTCCGACGACCTGGACGTCGTCTACGACACGGACGCCGACAAGGGCGAGCACGTGAAATCCGTCAAGGTCGATGGCAAGGACCTCGACCCGGACAAGGACTATCGGGTCGCGACGCTGAGCTTCCTCGCCACCGGCGGTGACAACTTCTTCTCCTTCGCCAAGGGCGACTTCGAACAGTCGGGGCTGACCGACTTCGAGGTCTGGGAGAACTACTTCAACAAGCACCAGGCCGAGGGCGAGGACGTCACCCCGGACAAGAACGAGCGCCAGGCCGATGCGGCCAAGGACGTCATCGACAGCGGCGACCTCATCGCGGAGCTGACCGGTCCGACATCCATCAAGCCCGGTGAGAGCGCTGAGTTCGCGCTCAAGACGAATGCGAAGTCCGAGGTCGCCGGCCCCATCGACGTCACCGTCGATCTGCCGGAGGGATACACCGCCGAGGTGGCCCAGCAGTCCGGAGCCCAGTCGGCTTCCGCGAAGGCTGCCAAGAGCGCGTCCTCTGAGGTCAGCGCCGAGGCGGCTGCCACGACGATCACGCTCGACTCGATTCCGGCGGGGGAGTCCGAGACTCCGGTGACCGTGACCGCGCCGGACGATGCGTCCGGCGAAGTGACCGTCACGGTCAGCGTGCAGGCGAACGCCGAGGGTCCGTGGTGGGATGACAACCCGCTGCCGCTGGCTCACGAGTTCGAAGCCACCGCTGCCGTCGGTGACGACGCGGACGCCTCGGCCGGCGACGACGGTTCGGCCGACGGCGGCAATGCCGACGGCGGTGCCGCTGACGGCGGAGACAGCGCGGCCGGCGGCAACGCTGACGGCGGAGACAGCGCGGCCGGCGGCAACGCTGACGGCGGAGACAGCGCGGCCGATGGATCCGATAACGGTTCGTCGAATGCCGGCAGCGGAGCCGACGGCGCGAACGCCTCGGCCGACGGCGGTGCGGCTGATGGTTCGGGCGCCGATGCGAACGGTTCGAAGGACGGCGGGGACCTGCCGCGCACCGGCTTCGAGACCGTCAACATCGTCGCCGCGGCCTTGGCGCTCATCGTCGCCGGCACCACTGCGGTCACGATCGTCCGCCGTCGCAAGCTCAGCCTCCAGAGCTGAGTCGGCTGCTCAGAAGCACCTGACACTCAGGCGAGACCATCGCCGAGACGGGCGGGGTCGGAGAGTTCTTCTCTCCGGCCCCGCCGTCGTCGGCCCTGCCGTCGTCCGCAGACGCTTTTCGATCGGAGAGTCGTCTTCGCGGGGTATCCCTCACCGGTAGTGCCGCACCCGCGCGCTGCTTGCAATAAGCGCCGCTGCACAGGGGCGTTGTGTCGCTGCGGGGGTGGTTTGCGAGGAAGTGCGGCTGCTGACGCTGCCGGTGCGTGATGCTCGCAGAGTCAGGAGTGCTGCGTTGCGTCACCGGAGGCGTCACCGGCCGCCGGGACCGGTGGGCGGCCGGCGCGGAAAGTCTCGAGGTGAGTGAGCACCGGGACGAGGAAGAGGATGCCGACTGCCGGGACCACGATGCCCGAGTCGTTGATGAGGGTGCCGACGCCCAGCAGGATCGCCGAGCTGATCATCGCAGCTCTCAACAGCGGAACCCGCCGGTAGGTGTCTTGGAGTCCCCGCAGCCGGAAACGCTGCGGATCCAGTGCCATCCAGAACACGCCGATGATGATGAGCGGGAGCACCAGAGTCATCCACGACTGGGTGAGGATGTCGATGTTCATCCCGATCTTGCGAGCCAGCACGCTGAGCGCCTGCCCGCTGATGATCGAATCGAAGAACCGTCCGAAGTGCGTGCGCTGATCGGCCGGTCGCAGCCAGTCGAGGAACAGCACGGCGAGCATGACGAAACCGGCGATGCCCACCGTCAGCCCCAGCCGTTTGAGTGAGAACCGGATGCTCGCCGCAGCCAGCACGAGGTAGGCCACCCCGATGATGAGCGTCGGCACGGACCCGAACTTCGTCCCCAACCCCGGAGCGGCCAAGATGACGCACGAGACGAGGACGGGCACAGTGACGATGAGAACACGGTGCAGCGGCTTCGACACCAGGGACGCGAAGCCTGCGACCGCCAGCAGCAGCGCACAGCAGTACAGCGCCAGCGCCGAGTTCCCGATCCCGTAGAACCGGGAGGCGATGAGCAGCGGCTCGCCCAGCAGCGTCGACATCTGCAGCTGGGACCCGGTGAGGACGTCGTAGGCGAGCACGGCGACGGTCACGGTGGACACGAAGAGCACCGGCCCGAACGTGTGCCGCCGCCAGGGGCCGAGCAGGGCCAGCACGCCGAGCAGCAGCGACCACCCCGCCAGAGCACCGAGCATCGCGATGTCCGGATTCGTCGCCCGCTCCCACGGCACGGTGTTGACCAGATACGTCGAGATCGGCATCGCCGCGAACACGACACCGAGGCGGTACGCCCCGGAATGGACGAGCTCCCGGTGGTTCTTGCGCATGAACCACGCCAATGCCAGCAGCCCGACCATGAGCGTGGCAACGACGGGGAAGAACCAGGTCGACAGATCGTCCTGCGTCTTCACCGCCACCTGGCGGTCGAGCACGGCCTGATAGCGCGAGTGCCAATCGGATCCGTGCGCTCCCGAGGTCATCGGTGCCCCGGCCGCATTGTCCATCTCCTCGGCCCCTGACAGAGCCACGAGCGTCGGTGCCAGGTCGGGCACCTGCACCAGCCCCGGCTGCCGCGTCGACGAGGAGGTGAGCAGCCCCGCCGGCGCTCCCGGTTCGACCATCATCGTCGCCTGCATCGACGAGCCTTCGTGCGTGCCGTCGGCGATCGAGGAGAACACCACGGGAACGGTTCCCTCGCCGAGGCGGTTCGGCCGATCCGCACTCATCCACCCCGTCGATTCGAGGATGTCCCCGACCTGTGCATCGAGATTCTTCAGAGAGTAGCCGTCGGCGGCGGTGTTGCCGAGATCGACGAGGGTGAGCTCACCGTCAGAGGCCGATTTCGCCACGTCCGTTCCCAGGTCGGGCCCGACGGGCGACCAGTTCTCGACATGGCCGGAAGGGGAGGCGGCGGCGATCGCGGCACCGTTGCCGAAGGCGCGGATATCGGGCACCGCCTCGGCCAGCGCCCCGAGGGACGCATCGTAGTTGTCACCGCGGGCCACCTGCGCGTAGACGTCCCAATCGGCGACCCAGCCGTCGAGCGGTGAGGCCGGTACGCGGCACTGATCGCGGGGTTCATCGGCGGCTCGCCGTCCCGATCCGAGCCCCAGCCAGCCGTCGACCGGGCAGCTCGTCGAGCGCACGCTGCGCGGGGTGATCGTTCCGATCTGCCCGCCCTTCATCAGCACCCACAGGTGCGGTGTGGTGCGCGGGTCGAGGTCCTCGAAGCGGAACCCGGAGACGTTGATCGACACGACCCCGGACTTCGCCGAGGCGGCCCCGCCCTCACCCTCGCCCGAAGCCGGGCCCGCGTCGTCCGACACTGCTTCCGCCTGTGCGCCGGCCCGTGCCGACGGGCTCGCAGCCGGGCCCGCGGCCGGGGCCGCCTGCCCGGCGTGGGGCAGGCCGATTACGAGCAGCGCGATGGCGAGCATCCCGAGGAGAATCCGGGTGGCTGGGGAGGTCGCGGGGGCGCTCATCGGTGGGCCTCCTCGGCGTGTTCAGCACTGAGCGCCAGCAGGAAGGGCAGCAGCACCATGGCTCCGGTCGAGGGCACGGCGACACCGGAATCGGTGAGCACGAGCCCGACGCCGAGCCCGGTGGCGGCGGCGAGGAATCCATAGTGCAGGTCGGAATCGGCGAAGAGCTGGGGGAGCCGACCCCGCCACTTGTTGACCAGGCGCCCGGTGCGGCTGCCCGCGTGGACGCGCGGGAAGTGAAGGAGGTAGCGGAGGAAGATGAGGATCGCGATGACCGCGAGCGGGGTGACGATCGCCAGGGCCGGGTTGATCTGGATGATGTGGAGGTTCGCGCCGAGCTTGCGGCCGATCACCTGCAGGGCCTCACCGGTGACGATCTGGTCGAAGAACGTGCCGAAGTGCGAGCGTGCCCCGGCCGGGCGCAGCCAGTCGAGGAAGGCGATGCCGATGAGGATCGCCAGCGAAGTCAGACCGATGAGGGCGAGGCGCAGCAGAGTCAGTCGGATCTTCGTCAGCAGCGCCACCAGGACCATGAGGCCGGCGAGGATGGCGATCGTGCCGCCGAATTTCGCACCCCAGGACGGGTTCCCGGAGACGAACACGGCGGCCAGACCGATGACGAGCGGCACGATGATCACGGCTTTTCGCCGGCCGCGCGCCCGCAGCCACGACACCACGACGCCTAGGAAGATGAAGAGGCTGACGATGAAGATCGCCGCACCCTGATTGCCGAGCCCGTAGTAGCGGCCGCCGACGATCGGGTTGTAGCCGAGCAGCGAGTTCGCCTGCAGGTGGGACCCGGTGGCCAGGTCGGCAGCGAGGATGAGCAGGTTCGCCCCGGCCAGGGCCCCGATCCGTCCCCGCCAGGTCCGCCCCCACGGCGGAATGAGGGCAAGGACGAACAGGACGGCGGCCGTGCCGAGGACCGAGAGGAACAGGCCGAGTCCGGGATCGGCCGTCCGCGACCAGGGGACGAGCCCGGCGAGGAACGCCCCCATCGGCAGCGACGCGACGGCCAGGGACACCCAGCCGAGGAAGCGGTGGACGTGGGCAGCTCGGGTGGCGCCGCCTCGGCGACCGAGGATGGAGCGGTTGAGCAGAACCGCACACGCGATGAAGAGGACGTAGAAGATGATGTCGAGGGTGATGGAGAACGTCGAGAGATTCTGGTGGATCGTCGTCGACTTCTGCGCCTCGGCGACGAGATCGTCGATGCGCTGCTGCGGATCATCATCGGTGGGGGTGGAATCGAAGCCGACGGCGCGCGGGGAATCGACGTCGAGGACATCGAGGATGCCGGGTGCCAGATCCGTGATCTGCAGCAGCCCCGGGGTGCGGGTCGTCGCCGAGGACAGCGACCCGGGTTCGAAGCCGGGGCCCGCGGCGATGAACGCGCGCAGCTGCGGCAGACCCGAACTGTCACCGAGGCCGGCGACGATGATCGTCGGATCCGCGGCCCCGTCCTTCGCGTTCTCCCGCATCTCCTGCAGACGCACGCCGAGGCGGCGGTCGGCTTCGGCGACGCGGGTGTCCCGATCGAAATCCGGCGGAACCGTATAGGAGTAGTTCGGGATCGGGTCGAACAGCCAGGAGCGGATGCCGATCGCACCGAGGTCGACGATGCCGAGGCGGCAGTCCGTGGCGGTCGCGTCCTCCGTGAAGTTCGTCACCACCCCGTCGTCGTCCGCGGTGGCATAGGCGGCGCCGGGGCCTTCGGCGGCGACGCAGGGTTCGTACGCGGAGTCCTCACCGGCTGCGTCGGTGCCGGCGGGCACGGCTTGACCGGCGCCGGCGACGGTGCGCGCGAGCATTCCGTAGTCGACGGTGTAGCCGGAGCCGATGTTGGGCTCCGTGACCGCGTCGAAGCCCTCGATCCGCGCGGTCGTCGCTCCCGCAGCGGATTCGTCGGCATGAGCTTCATCACTGTCGGCGGCGTCCTTCGCCGAGGCGGCCCCGTCCTCGGCGTCCACGGAACCGTCCGTGGTGGGGGCGATCATCGTCGGGCATCTGGCCGAGTCATCGGGG
This sequence comes from Brevibacterium linens ATCC 9172, assembly GCF_900169165.1. GTDB lineage: Bacteria > Actinomycetota > Actinomycetes > Actinomycetales > Brevibacteriaceae > Brevibacterium > Brevibacterium linens. Next base: position 150,692 of record NZ_FXYY01000004.1, on the reverse strand, counting down.
TCGGCATCCTCGGCGGCGGGTGAGGGACCGGCCTGCGCGCGGGCGCCCGCGCCGAAGGACAGCCAACCCGACGCCGGGCAGGTGGCCGCGCCGATCGTGCGCACGTTGAGGTTCGCGGCCGCACCCTCGGAGAGCAGGCGGTAGAGGTTCGGAGTGCGCTCGGGATCGATATCATCGATGGTCAGGCCCGGAATGCCGAAGACGACCGTCTGCCCGGCCGCAGGCCCGCCGGTGTCCGCGGCCTGCGCGGAGGATGCGCTGACGTTCGCAGCCGAATCGTCGGTCGATGCCGTGCTGTCCGTTGATGCCGACGCGGAGGCGGGGCCGAGTCCGAGGCCTGCCGTCAGGAGCCCGACCAGCAGACCCAGCATCAGGATTCTCAATGCGGGAAGTCGGAAGAGCAGGCTGGAGTGAGTCGGCACAGATCAATACTATCGGCTCAGGTTTCGAGCCGCCCTGAGACCGCTCTGGGCGTTTGCTCCCCGGGCCTGCGGCCATGTATATTTGATTGTCGTTGTGTGTGCTTGTCGCACTCCCTTACATAGCCTCATGCGTTGCAGGCCCGTAGGTGAGGGGAATGCGTCGATAGGCTCACCCGATTGAAGACAACCAGCGCTTGAGACCCATTGGACTCACGACCCGATGCGGACCCGGCGCTGCACTGAACACAGATACGAAAAGAAGGCTACTTTTGCGTACGTATACAGCTAAGCCCGGTGACGTTGAGCACCAGTGGCACGTCATTGACGCCACTGACCAGGTGCTCGGTCGCCTTGCTTCGCAGGTGGCACGCCTCCTGCGCGGCAAGCACAAGACCACGTTCACTCCGAACACGGACACCGGTGACTTCGTCATCATCATCAACGCCGACAAGGTCGCGCTGACAGGTGCGAAGCTCGAGAAGAAGCGCGCTTACCGTCACTCCGGTTACCCGGGTGGCCTCAAGAGCGTGAACTACGCCGAGCTCCTCGCCACCCACCCCGAGCGTGCAGTCGAGAAGGCTGTCGCCGGTATGGTCCCGAAGACTCGTCTCGGACGTGCCCAGATGCAGAAGCTGAAGGTCTATGCAGGTGCCGAGCACCCGCACGCCGCTCAGAATCCGCAGCCGTACGAACTCAGCCAGGTCGCGCAGTAAGCGCCTGAGCTCTAGACATCCCGAGGAGAACCGTGGCTGATACCACCAACGCGACAGAAACTGTCGAAGAAGAGATCACCGAATACACTTCCGAGACTCCCGCATCCGCTGGCCTGGGCGAAAGCACCGCCGGTGGACGTGGACAGTCCCTGACCGCTCCCGGCAACGGAGTCGGCCGCCGCAAGCAGGCAATTGCTCGCGTGCGCCTCGTCCCCGGCACCGGTGAGTGGACCATCAACGGACGTACTCTCGAAGAGTACTTCCCGAACAAGCTGCACCAGCAGCTCGTCAACGAGCCCTTCACCCTGCTCGACCTGGGCGGACGCTTCGACGTCATCGTCCGGATCTCCGGCGGTGGACCCTCCGGCCAGGCCGGCGCCGTCCGCCTCGGCGTGGCCCGTTCGCTCAACCAGATCGACGCGGAGTCCAACCGCGCCGAGCTGAAGAAGGCCGGATACCTCAGCCGCGATGCTCGCGTTCCTGAGCGCAAGAAGGCCGGTCTCAAGAAGGCCCGTAAGGCACCTCAGTTCTCGAAGCGCTGATCTCGCTGGCGAACCGACTGCGGCTGGTCTGCCACTGAGTCGCAGTCATCGACAGTTCAGCATCATGAACATGAGAATGCGGTCCCGAACCTGGTTCGGGGCCGCTTTTCTCATATCCGGACTCATCTCACACGGTCACTGACGTGGCCACGGGTGCACTCGGCCGCCTCGGTGAGGGTGCCGATATCACGGCCGACACCCCGCGGATCGACTAAGATCGACTCCGACATTGACGAAAGGATCCCCCACCATGTCTCGACTCTTCGGCACCGATGGAGTGCGCGGACTGGCCAATCGCGATATCTCGGCCAAACTCGCGCTCCAGCTCTCGGTCGCAGGTTCGCGCGTGCTCAGCCGCGGCTGGACGGGCGAGAAGCGCCCCTTCGCCGTGGTCGGACGTGACACGCGCGTGTCCGGCGAATTCCTCTCCGCCGCACTGAGCGCCGGCATCGCCTCGACGGGAGTCGACGTCCTCGACGCGGGCATGCTGCCGACGCCGGGCATCGCCCAGGTCGTCAAGGACACCGGTGCCGCCTTCGGCGTCGTCATCTCCGCCTCCCACAACCCCATGCCCGACAACGGCATCAAATTCTTCGCCGCAGGCGGAACGAAGCTCGACGACGCCGTCGAAGACGAGATCCTCGCCATCTTCGACCAGGACTGGGACCGTCCGACCGGCGCGGACGTCGGTCGCATCGCGCGCTACCCGGCCGCTGCCGACGAGTACACCGAACACCTTGTGCGCTGTGTCGACGCCGACAATGTGCGCCCGCTGTCGGGACTCAAGGTCGTCGTCGACTGCGCCCACGGTGCGGCCTCCGTCGTCGGACCCGCCGCACTGCGTCAGGCCGGCGCCGAAGTCATCGTCTCCGCCGCCGAACCCGACGGCTTCAACATCAACGACGGTGTCGGTTCGACCCACCTCGAACCGCTGCAGCGCCTCGTCGTCGAGACCCAGTCCGATCTGGGCGTGGCCTTCGACGGTGACGCCGACCGCTGCCTGGCCGTGGACTCGCTGGGCCGCGTCGTCAACGGCGACCAGGTCATGGGCATCCTCGCGATCGGGCTCAAGGAGCTCGGTGAGCTGCGTGGCAACACGCTGGTCACCACCGTCATGTCGAACCTGGGCCTGACGCAGGCGATGGACAAGTACGGCATCAACACCGTGCAGACGGCTGTCGGCGACCGCTACGTGCTCGAACGGATGCTCGCCGACGGGTATGCACTCGGCGGGGAACAGTCCGGACATGTGCTCATGCTCGATCACGGCACCACCGGCGACGGTGTGCAGACGGCCCTGCACCTGATGAAGCGGATGGCCGATGCCAAGCGCACCCTGGCCGACCTCGCCGCGGAGATCCCGCAGCTGCCGCAGGCGCTCGTCAACGTCAAGGGCGTGGACAAGAACAACGTCGATCACCCGCAGGTCGCCGCCGCGGTGGCCGCCGTCGAAGCCGAACTCGCCGATACCGGTCGCGTGCTGCTGCGTGCCTCGGGCACCGAACCGCTCATCCGCGTCATGGTCGAAGCTGCCACCGAGGACGCCGCCGCCGCCCAGGCCGAGCGCCTGGCCGCGTCGGTCAAGGAGCACCTCGCGCTGTAGAGCGGTCGTGCCAACGGCTGCGGCAGTGCCTTGCGGGGCGTCCTCAGCTCGAGGCGAACTGGGTGGCGTAGAGCTCGGCGTAGCGACCGCCGCGGCCGACCAGCTGCTCGTGGGTGCCGGATTCGACGATGCGACCGGCCTCGACGACGAGGAACGTGTCGGCCTGCCGGATCGTCGAGAGACGGTGGGCGATGACCAGAGCCGTCCGCCCGTGCATCGCCTGGGCCAGGGCCCGTTGGATCGCGGCCTCATTCGTCGAGTCCAACGCCGAGGTGGCCTCGTCGAGCACGACGATCTCCGGGGAGGCCAACAGCATCCGGGCGATCGTCAGCCGCTGACGTTCGCCCCCGGAGAGCCGGTACCCGCGCTCACCGACGACCGTATCCAGTCCATCGGGCAGAGCATCGATGACACCACGCAGCTGTGCCCGGTCGATGGCATCGAGCATCTGCTCCTCGGTGGCGTCGGGATTGACCAGCGCCAGGTTGGCCCGGATCGATTCGTGGAAGACATGGCCGTCCTGGGTGACGACGCCGACGGCCTCGCGCAGGTCGGCGAACGACAGGTCGCGGACATCGACTCCGCCGATGGTGATCGTCCCGCCCGTGACGTCGTAGAGCCGCGGCAGCAGCGAAGCGATCGTCGACTTGCCCGCACCTGAGGATCCGACGAGAGCGACGGTGTGCCCGGCGGGAATGGTGAAGCTCAGGTCGTGGAGAACCTCATCGCCGCCGCGGGTGTCGAGCACGGAGACGTCCTCGAGGCTGGCCAGGCTGACCTGCGAGGCGCTCGGGTAGGCGAAGTCGACGTGATCGAATGTCACATCCAGTCCACCGGCGGGCAGAGCCTTCGGCTGCGAGGGTTCCTTGAAATAGGGCACGAGATCGAGGATCTCGAATACGCGTTGGAAGGACACGACTGCGCTCTGGATGTCCAGACGTGCGTTGGCGAGCATCGTCAGCGGTGTGTAGAGCCGGGTGAGCAGCAGTGCCAGGGTCACGACCTGACCGGCGTTGAGGTTGCCGACGACCGCCTGCACACCGCCGACACCGTAGACGAGGGCCAGCGCCAGTGCAGAGACGAGAGTCAGGGACGAGACGAACGTCGACTGCAGCATTGCGACCTTGACGCCGATATCGCGGACCTGACCGGCGCGGTCGGCGAACTCCTCGTTCTCCTGCCGGGGATTGCCGAAGAGCTTGACCAGGGTGGCCCCGGCGGCGGAGAACCGTTCGGTCATGCGCGTCGACATATCGGCGGAGTTGTTCGCCGCTTCGAACTGCAGGGACGCGAGCTTTCCGCTGAGCATGCGGGTGGGGATGATGAACAGCGGCAGCAGCAGGATCGACAGCACGGTCACCTGCCAGGAGATCGTGACCATGACTCCGACGGTCAGAGCCAGGGAGACGAAGTTCGACACGATGCCGGACAGGGTGTTCGAAAATGCCCGCTGCGCACCGATGACATCCGTGTTGAGTCGGGAGACCAGGGCTCCGGTGCGGGTGCGATTGAAGAACGCGATCGGCATCGACTGGACGTGATCGTAGACGGCCGTGCGCAGATCGAAGATGAGTCCCTCGCCGATCCGTGAGGACAGGTACCGGTTCGTGATCGAGATGGCCGCATCGGCGATAGCCAACCCGCCGATGGCCACGGCCAGCCACACGACCGTGGACACGGGACCGCCGCCGGTGATGGCGTTGACGACGTCACCGGCGAGCACCGGATTGAGGACGCCGATGCCGGCGGTGAGCACGGACAGCAGCAGAAAGACGATGAGTTTGCGCTTGTGGCGAGTCGCATACCCGCCGATCCGCTTGTAGATACCCGGTTGGATGCGCGTCTCGGGGGTCTTCTTGCTCTTGACCGAGGAGTACATGAGGTGATGTGCGGACGGCACACTCATAGTGGGTCCCTTTCTGCTGCCGAAACGACCGAGCATGCACGGGGACTCCCGTGACGGCGCGGGGATCGCCCGCCTCCGGTCGCCGCCGCAGGCAGGTGGCCTGCTGACGGTGAGTGGTTCAGTGCACCCAGTGCAACCGCCGGAGGGGTGAAACTATTTCCTCACCGCCCGGCGACTCCAGTCAAAGAGCCCCGCCCGGCAGCCCTGCTCACAGCTTCCGCAGCTGCACCTTCCGGATGGTGTGGTCCGAGGACTTGTGGAGCACGAGGTCGGCGCGGCCGCGGCTGGGTTGGACGTTCTCGCGCAGGTTCGGGAAGTTGATGGAGTCCCAGATCTCCGTGGCCAGGGTGATCGCTTCGTCATCGTCGAGCTGCGAGTAGCGGTGGAAGTAGGAGTCCTCGTCCTGGAACGCGCCGTGCTTGAGTTTGAGGAACCGCGAGATGTACCACTGCCGGATATCGCGGGAGCGCGCATCGACGTAGACGGAGAAGTCGAAGTAGTCGCTGATGGCCAAGCCCACGGTTCCGTCCTGACGGGGGCGGGCGGGTTGGAGGACGTTGAGGCCTTCGACGATGAGGACATCGGGGGAGCGCACGACCACCTCGGCGCCGGGAACGATGTCGTAGGTGTGGTGCGAGTACACGGGAGCGCGGACCTCGGGGGCCCCGGATTTCACGGCGGAGATGAACTTGAGCAGCTTGCGCCGGTCGTACGATTCGGGGAATCCCTTCCGCCCGTTGAGGCGGCGACGGTCGAGTTCGGCATTGGGGTAGAGGAATCCGTCGGTGGTGATGAGCTCGACGCGCGGGGTGTCGGGCCAGCGGGCGAGCAGTTCGCGCAGCACACGTGCCGTCGTCGACTTGCCCACGGCCACGGAGCCGGCGACGCCGATGACGAAGGGCGTGCGTTTGGCGTCCTGCGGTTCCAGCCCGCGTTCGTGCAGCGGAGAGAAGAACTCCCTGGTCAGGTCGTGTTTCGCTCGACGTGCGGAGACGTAGAGATTGAGCAGACGGGACAGGGGCAGGTAGACCTGAGCCACCTCGTCGAGGTTGATCCGATCGCCGAGCCCGCGCAGCCGTTCGATGTCGCGCTGCTTCAGCGGCAGGGGAGTGGCCTGGGCGAGCGTGCCCCACACCTCCCGGTCGAATTCCCAGAACGGGGACGTCGTGTCCGGTTCGCTGCGCCGGGCGGTATTGAGTCCGGCGAGCTTGCGCGCACGGTCCAACTGAGGGTCGACATGGCTCATTCCCCCATTGTGTCACGCGTCATGTTCTGCCCCCGCGCCAGGTCGGGCAATGCTCTCACCCGCGACAGGTCGGGCAATGCCCTCACCCTCGCCGAGGCGGTCCCACCGTGCCCGCGTGCGCGTGCGGTTGGTCACGTTGACCCGATCGTGACTCGCCGAACTATACGAGAACGGGCGGGAGTGCGTAAAATCTCCCTCATGTGTGGAATCGTTGGCTATGTATCCAAGGCCCCCGTTGACAATGCCGATCACACGGCGCTCGATGTCGTGCTCGGCGGCCTGAAGAGGCTCGAATACCGCGGCTACGACTCGGCCGGTGTCGCGCTCGTGACCGAAGACGGTCAGCTCGCCTCGGCGAAGAAGGCCGGAAAGTTCTCCGCCCTGACCGAGGAGATCGAGGCCAACCCGCTGCCGGCGGCGCAGACCGGAATCGGCCACACCCGCTGGGCCACCCACGGTGGACCCACCGACGTCAACGCCCACCCGCACCTGGCCGACGGTGGGAAGCTCGCGCTCATCCACAACGGGATCATCGAGAACTTCGCCCACCTGAAGAAGGACCTCGTCGCCGAGGGCGTCGAATTCCTCTCCGAGACCGACACCGAGGTGGCCGCCGCCCAGCTGGCGAAGAACTACCGGGAGACCGGCGACCTCACCGCCGCGATGCGCAGGACCGCGACCGAACTCGAGGGCGCGTTCACCCTGCTCGCCGTCCACGCCGATGCTCCCGGTCAGGTCGTCGCCGCACGCCGGAACTCACCGCTGGTCATCGGCCTCGGCGAGGGGGAGAACTTCCTCGGCTCCGACGTCGCCGCGTTCATCGACTACACCCGCACAGCCGTTGAGATCGGCCAGGACGAAGTCGTCACCATCACCCCGGAGACGGTCACGATCACGGACACCGACGGCAACCCCGTCGAAGGTGAGCAGTTCGAGGTCGACTGGGACACCGCATCGGCGGAGAAGGGCGGCTTCGCGTCGTTCATGGACAAGGAGATCCACGATCAGCCACAGGCCGTGGCCGACACCCTGCTCGGCCGTCTCGACACCGAGGGCCGCCTGACGCTCGACGAGATGCACATCGACGAGAACGTGCTCAAGTCCGTGGACAAGATCGTCGTCATCGCCTGCGGCACCGCCGCGTACGCCGGTCAGGTCGCGAAGTACGCGATCGAGCACTGGTGCCGCATCCCCACCGAGGTGGAGCTCGCCCACGAATTCCGCTACCGGGATCCGGTGGTCACGGAGAAGACGCTCGTCGTGGCGATCTCGCAGTCCGGGGAGACCATGGACACGATCATGGCCGTCCGCCACGCCCGTCAGCAGGGCGCGAAGGTCATCGCGATCTGCAATACCTTCGGCTCGACGATTCCGCGCGAATCCGATGCCGCGCTCTACACCCACGCCGGCCCGGAGATCGCCGTGGCTTCGACGAAGGCCTTCCTGTCGCAGGTCGTCGCCTGCTATCTGCTCGGCCTCTACCTCGCCCAGCTGCGGGGCAATAAGTTCCGCGATGAGATCGCATCCATCCTCGCCGAGCTGCAGTCCATCCCGGAGAAGATCCAGCACATCCTCGACGAGACGAAGTCGCAGGTTCTGGCGCTGGCCGACCGCAATCAGGACGTCGACTCGGTGCTGTTCCTCGGCCGTCACGTCGGCTACCCGGTGGCGATGGAGGGTGCGCTCAAGCTCAAGGAGCTCGCGTACATCCACGCGGAGGGCTTCGCCGCCGGTGAGCTCAAGCACGGACCGATTGCGCTCATCGACGACGGTCAGCTCGTCATCATCGTCGTCCCCTCCAAACGCGGCCGCGATTCGCTGCATGCGAAGGTCATCTCGAACATCCAGGAAGTCCGCGCCCGCGGTGCGAACACCGTCGTCATCGCCGAGGAGGGCGACGAAGAGGTCGATCAGTTCGCCTCCGAGGTCATCTACGTGCCCGAGACGACGACGCTCATGGCGCCGCTGCTGACGACCGTTCCGCTGCAGATCTTCGCGATGGAGCTGGCCACGGCCAAGGGCCTCGACGTCGACCAGCCGCGCAACCTCGCGAAGTCGGTCACGGTCGAATGATCCGCCTCGGTGCCGGGCACGACAAGGGTCGGTCCGGCACCTGAGTCGGTCGGGTATCTGAGGAGGTTCGAGTATGGCGATTCTGGGCATCGGCACGGACATCGCCGACGTGCCGCGTTTCGCCGAGCACATCGAACGCGTGCCCGAACTCCTCGATCGCCTGCTCACCCCCGGTGAACAGCTCAAACGCAACGGCAAACGTCGGACCGATGCCTCCCTGGCTGCGCGGTTCTCCGCCAAGGAGGCGCTGAAGAAGGCGATCGGCTTCCCCGGATGGCTGCCGTGGCAGTCCGCCGAGGTGGTCCCCGCCAGATCCGGTGCGCCGAGTTTCCGTCTGCGCGGGCTCGTCCTCGAGCATTTTCGTGCCATCGGGGGCACGAACATCCACCTGTCGATCACCCACGATGCGCACCTGACGATGACGTTCGTCATCGCCGAGGGTGACGGGCCGTCGCTGAGCCGCGGGATCGAAGGCGCCGCTGAGCACTTCACCCACTCGATGTACGGGAAGGTATCGCGCCTGGGGGAGCGGCCGGAGCAGTAGTTGTTTCGGGGCGCAAGTCAGTGAGCAGGGTCGACATCCCGGCTGCGGTGGCAGCCGGTGGTAATAGACTCAAGGCATGAGCTCACTTCCCAACGCCGCCACCACCGCCGCCGACGACACCGTCACTCACACGGTCCCGACCCCCGTCGAGGCGGCCGCCACCTCCGTCCACCTGCCCACCGCCGATGACGCGAATGACATCGCGCCCGGCCTGGTCACCCTGCGCCGGGCGCTGCACGAGAACGTCGAGGTCGGACTCGACCTGCCGGTGACGCAGAAGCTCGTCCTCGACGCCATCGAAGGCCTCGACGTCGAGGTCACAACGGGGGAGAGGCTGTCGTCGATCGTCGTCGTCCTGCGCGGCGGTGCCCGCAAGGAGGACTCGACCGGCGTCGTGCCCGCCGTGCTCCTGCGCGGGGACATGGACGGACTGCCCGTCACCGAGGCGACCGGATTCGACTTCGCGGCCACCTCGGGGAGGATGCATGCCTGCGGCCACGATCTGCACACCGCCGGCCTCGTCGGGGCACTCAAACTCCTCCACCGTGACCGCGACTGCCTGCCCGGCGACGTCGTGTTCATGTTCCAGCCTGGTGAAGAGGGCTTCGACGGTGCCGGAAAGATGATCGACGAAGGAGTCCTCGACGCCGCGGGTCCCCGCGTCAAGGCCGCCTTCGGCATCCACGTCTCCGCCGACGCCGACCTCGGGGTCGCCAGCTCCCGTCCGGGTTCGTACATGGCGGCGTTTTCGAAGATGACGATCACCGTCAACGGCAAGGGCACGCACGCCTCCCGCCCGGCCACCGGCAAGGACCCCATCCAGGTCGGCGCGATGCTCGTGGGCCAGCTGCAGGAATACGTCACCCGCCGCTTCGACATCTTCGACCCGCTCGTGATCACCGTCGGCCAGTTCAACGGCGGCACCGCCCCCAACGTCGTCCCCGACTTCGCGACCTTGGTCGTCAGTGTGCGCACGTTCTCGGAAGCTGTGACGTCCCGCGCCGAGGCGGAGCTGCCTCAGCTCGTCCGTGACCTCGTCGCCGCCCACGGCCAGTCGGCCGACGTCGAGTACGAGCAGATCCTGCCGCCGACGATCAACGACGATGCCGAAGCCGAATTCTTCCTGGCGACCTTCACCGACCTCTTCGGTGAGGAGAGGACCGTGCGCAAGGCGAATCCGCTGCCCGGGTCCGAGGACTTCTCCCGGGTACTGGACGCCGTGCCCGGAGCCTATGGACACTTCGGAGTCGCGTTGCCGAATCTGCCGGTCTCCGAACGCGAAGCCAATCATTCCCCGCGCGCCCGCCACAGCGACGACGGCCTGGCCGATCAGGCACTGTTCCTCGCGCATCTGGCCGGGCGCCGGTTGGCGCAGTTGGCCGAGAGCTGAAGCGTTCGACCCTGGCACCGGTGCGTGAGAAGGCATACGGTGCAGGGATGAGCCCTGTGCAGGGCGACAACGAAGCAGGACCCGCGTCGTGAAGAGGAGCAGTCGATGAGTGTGTTCGCCTACCCGAGCGAGACCATCAGGGAGGCCGAGGTGCCTCTCCTCGAGGCCGGTGTCCCGCTCATGGCCCGGGCGGCCCGAGCGCTGGCGAACAGTGCGGCCGCCATGCTGAAGGCCGACTACGGACAGGTCACCGGCACTCGCGTGAGCGTACTGGCCGGGCCGGGCAACAACGCCGGGGACGCGCTCTTCGCCGCGGCGACACTGGGCAGGCGCGGTGCCGCCGTCACCATCATCACTCTCCTCGATCGCACTCACGGTGAGGGGCTGACTGCCGCGCGCCGTGCCGGGGCACAGGTCATCGCGTTCACATCGTCCGAGACCGAGGCCGACGCCGAGGCCGCCCGGGCCGACGCTCTGCGCGAACTCTCCCGCGCCCATCTCGTCCTCGACGGCATCCTCGGCACCGGCGGGCGACGCGGACTGCCCGACCACATCAGCTCACTCATCGCCGACTGGGCCCCGCACCGCACCGGCCGCCTCATTGCCGTCGACATCCCCTCCGACCTCGACCCGAACCACACCGGGGCCGAGAAACGACTCCACGCCGACCGCACTGTGACCTTCGGCGGACTCAAGACCGAACTCATCGATCCGCGCGTAGACGAGTTCACCGGAACCATCAACGTCATCGACATCGGCCTCGGCCTCGACCCCCGCTCGGCCGCCGCAGAGTTGCTCGATCGCGATGATCTCGTCTCCGAATTCCCCCGCCCCGATGCGACCGGGCACAAATACTCCCGCGGTGTCACCGGGGTCCTCGCCGGATCCGAGGACTACCCGGGTGCTGGAGTGCTCACCACCACCTCGGCGGTGAACACCGGAGCAGGGATGGTCCGTTACCTCGGCTCGCCGCTCGTGGCCGAATACGTCCTCGGACTCCACCCCGAGGTCGTCAGCGCCTCCGGCCGCATCGACGCCGTCGTCCTCGGCCCGGGCGACTCCGAGACCGAATTCGTCGACAACGTCGCCGAGGCACTGACCGGCAACCGCACCCCGGTCGTCGTCGACGCCGGCGGCCTCGACATGATCGCCCGGGCCGAATCGATGGCCGGCACCTGGCTGGCCGACCGACCGCTCATCATCACCCCGCACGCCGCCGAGCTGGCGCGGCTGCTCAGCCGCCTCCTCGGCGAGATCATCACCGCGGGTCGGATCGGGGCGAACCCGATGTGGTGGGCACAGCGGGCCGCGGAGCTGACGGGTGCGATCGTCCTGCTCAAGGGCCATCACACGGTCATCGCCGCTCCCGACGGACACCTCGTCCTGCCGGCACCTGGGCCGGGCAGCCTGGCCACGGCGGGCTCCGGGGACGTGCTCGCCGGTATCCTCGGCACGCTCGCCGCGATCACCGCCGCCCACAGTCGCTACGACAGCGACGACCGGATGCATCCGCCCCGCGAGTGGGCTCGCCTGGCCGGACTCGCAGTGCTTTTGCACAACGAGGCCGGCCGGCGTGCGGTGACCGCGTCCGGGTTCGCCGATGCCCTCGCCGAGGTGGTCGGCGAACTCATCCACGGCACCGACGCTGTGGGATCGGCCTCGTCCGGCCCCGGCAGCAGATCCCGATACTGCTGACGGGCGAGGGTCGGCGGTAGTCTTATCCAGTGACATCTTTCGACATCCCCGAGGCTCTCGTGCGGGCCGAGATCGACGAGGCGGCCCTGCGCGACAACGCCGCCGTCCTTGCCGATCGCCTCTCACCGGCCCGCCTCAAATGCGTCGTCAAGGCAAACGCCTACGGCCACGGCATCGACCTCATTGCACCCGCCCTCTTCTCGGCCGGATGGCGCGAGTTCTGCGTGGCCACGATCCCCGAAGCCCTTCGTCTGCGCAGCCTGCTCGGCCCCGAAGCGCAGATCCTCGCCTGGCTCTACGGACCCACCACCGACCTCGACGAAGCGGTGCGCGCCGACATCGAACTGGGCATTTCGACGGTCGGGGCTCTCGAACGGCTCGCCGAGGCGGCTCGCCGCACCGGCGTCACCGCCCGAGCCCATCTGAAGATCGACACCGGTCTCGGCCGCAACGGTCTGTCCCCGGAAGCCCTCGTCCGCGCCTTCGACTGGCTGCGCCGCCACGCCGACGACAGCCGCACTGATGACGCCGAAGCTCGCGCCGCCGCTGCCGATATCCGCGTCGTCGGGATCATGAGCCACTTCGCGGTCGCCGACGAACCCGAACGCCCAGAGACCGCAGCGCAGAGCGCGGTCTTCTCCTCCGCCCACGGGCAGCTGCGGGCAGTGCTCGACGCCGCGGACGGCCGCCTCGGCGAATCGGACGACCTGGATGTGCACATCGTGAACTCACCGGGTGCGCTCACCCTGGGACCGTGCCCGGGCACCTCGGCGCGGGTGGGGCTCGCCCTCTACGGTCTGTCCCCGCTCGACGACGGCGATCCGACGGTTCTCGGACTGCGACCGGTCATGCGGCTGGTCTCCACCGTCATCAATCTCAAGGACATTCCCGCAGGTCACGGTGCTTCCTACGGGCTGACGTTCACCGCTGCGACCGACACCCGGTTCGCGCTCGTGCCCGGTGGGTACGGGGACGGACTGCCGCGGGCGGCATCCAACCGCGCCGAGGTGGCCATCCGGGGTCGCCGCTATCCCGTCGTCGGGCGCATCGCCATGGATCAGATGATCATCGACATCGGCGCCGGCAACGAAGAGGTGGCCATCGGCGACGAGGTCGTCATCTTCGGTCCCGGTGGGCCGAGCGCGGCCGAATGGGGGACCTGGGCGAACACGATCAATTACGAAATCGTCACCCAGCTCAGCGCCCGCGTCGACCGGGTCGCCCGGAAGGGAGACGGACGATGAGGGTCCATCTCGAATCCCTGGAGCAGATGCGCACGTTCGCTGCGGCCCTGGCCGAGCACCTGCGCGCCGGTGACCTGCTCATCCTCACGGGCAACCTCGGTGCGGGGAAGACGACATTCACCCAATCGCTGGGCAAGACCCTCGACGTGGCCGGGCGGATCACCTCACCGACGTTCGTCATCGCCCGCGAACATCCGTCGCGGACGGGCGGACCCGCCCTCGTCCACGTCGACGCGTACCGCTTGGCCGACGGGGAGGAGCTCGAGGACCTCGACCTCGACTCCGAACTGGACGAGTCGATCACGGTCGTCGAATGGGGTGCCGGGATGGCCGAACAGCTCAGCAGCGATCATCTCGACATCACCATCACCCCGGTATGGGACGAGATCGCCGAGGGCGGGAAGGCCGACGGTGAGCCGGTCGGCGCGAATGACGAGGACGAACCCGAGGACGAGCCCGAGGACGAGCCCGAGGACGCACCCGAGGACGAGCCCGAGGCCGAGCGGCGCACCGTCGACCTCACCGGTCGCGGAGCTGCCTGGGCCGAGCGGATGCCCGCGGTTGAGGCCGCTGTCTCAGCACTGGCAGGCGTGAGAGTCGACGACCTGAGCCCTGCAGATCTGCCTGCCGAGGACTTCGCGAATGAGGGAGACGAATCATGATCATTCTGGCCATCGACACCTCGCAGTCGGCCTCCGTGGCGCTGGTGGACACGGACACCGGTTCGATCATCGCTGCCGAACACGCCGATGACCAGCGGCGGCATGTCGAGTTCATCGGTCCCGCGCTCGCCAGTGTGCTCGCCGAGGATTCCCAACCCGAACTCGTCGTCGTCGGCATCGGTCCTGGTCCCTTCACCGGACTGCGGGTCGGCATCGCCGCCGGAATCGCCGTCGGTCAGGCCCACGGGATCCCCGTCAAGGGACTGCTGTCCCAAGCCGCGATCGCCGAAGAGTTCGTGCGCAGCGCCGCTGACCTGGCGACGCCTGCATCTCAGGTCGCATCGCCCGCGGCGAACGAATCCGGCCGGCCCGTCCTCATCGCCTCCGACGCCCGCCGCAAAGAGGTCTACTTCAGCGTCTACGACTCCACCGATGCCACACTGAGCGCAGGACCTTTTGTGGCGAAACCGGCCGAGGTCGCCTCGGTTCTCGCCGACAACGGCTTTCGGCTCGAAACGATCGAGGAGAGGCTCGGCCGTGGGTTCCTCCTCTATCCGGACATTCTCGGAGAGCCGAGCGTCGAGTTGATCACCGATCCCCGTGCCGAATACCTCGCCCTCGCCGCGGCACGGGAACTCACCGCCGGCCGAGAACTGCGCGAACCGATTCCCGAATACCTGCGCGAAGCCGATGCGAAGGCAACCCCGGTGCGGGAGAGCTCACTGAGATGACGTCCACGACCATCGCTGAGCTTCCCTGGTGGGACCTCGCCGAGGTGGCCGACCACGATGCGGCGATCTTCGGCCCGACCGCGTGGACGCTCGGCTACTACTGGTCGGTGAAGGCACAGAACGGCACGATCATGCTCGCCGCCAGAGCCGCCTCGGCGGACGATTCGGATGCGGACTCCACAGCCTCAGGCGAGGACGCCACCGCCTCGGCGGGGGAGCTGGCCGGATGGATCGTCATGTCAGGGGCCGGTGCGGAAGCCGATGTGATGACGATCGCCACCACCGAGGCGGCACGCGGCCAGGGCATCGGCCGCGCCCTGCTGCGGGCGGGAATCGACTGGGCGAAGGACCGCGGGGCCGAGGTCGTCCACCTCGAAGTCGACGAACGCAACACCGCGGCGCTGGAGATGTACGCAGCCTTCGGATTCGAGGAATGGGGACGGCGCCCGGACTACTATCCGGGAGCCGCGGGAATCCTCATGCGTCTGCGGATCCGAACCTAGGCCACCGCAGCCGCGCGGTGGCCGGTCGCCTCGGTGAGGCCGACCATGAACACGGTGTGCTCGGCATCAATGCACAGCGATGCCGTGGCCTGACCCGAGCTCCGGGTTGATGATCCGGTCCCGAAGTCGTGGAGGTCGAACGGGTAGTCTGGAGGGTATGACACGTGTGCAATTGGCAGATACCGATCTCTTCGTCCACCCTCTTCAGCTGGGCGGCAACCCCTTCGGCTGGGGTGCGGATCGGGATCAGAGCTTCGCCGTCCTCGACGCCTATGCCGAGGCCGGTGGAAATTTCATCGACACCGCGGATGCGTATTCGGCCTGGGTCGAGGGGAACTCGGGCGGAGAGTCCGAGACCATCATCGGCGAATGGATGAAGGCGCGCGGCAACCGCGACGACATGGTCATCGCCACCAAGGTCGGCATGCACCCGAAGGGCCGGGGCCTCGACCCGGCGAACATCCGCAACTGCGTCGACGACTCGCTGCGCCGACTCGGCACCGACCACATCGACGTCTACTACGCCCACAGAGACGATGACGAGGTCGACCAGGTCGCCGTCGCCGAGACCTTCGACGCTCTCGTCCGCTCCGGCAAGGTCAGCTACCTCGGAGCATCGAACTTCAGCCTCGAACGTCTGCAGAAGGCCCGGAAGATCTCGACGAAGTTCTCGCTTGCCTGCTATCGGGTCGTCCAGGACCGGTTCAACCTCGTCTCCCGTGCCGCCGTCGATCCGCAGAAGCAGGCGTACCTGCGCGCTGAGGGCATCGCCGAACTGCCGTTCCACTCGCTGGCGTCGGGGTTCCTCACCGGCAAACACACCGGCGGAGACGCCACCGGCAGCGTCCGCGGTGACCGTGTGGCCGATTTCGTCGACGACCAGAAAGCCCTCGGCGCCCTCGAAGCCCTCCATGATGTCGCCGCCGACCACGGAGCGTCGATGACGGCCACGGCCATCGCCTGGCAGCTCACGCACGATTTCATCCCCTCGACGATCGCCTCGGCACGTGTGCCCGAACAGCTCACCGAGCTGCTTGCCGGCACGGAGCTGCAGCTGAGCGCGGATGAGAAAGCCACCCTCGACGGAGCCTGGGTCGAAGCATGAGCGAGCCCAGCCCCCGCCTGGTCACCTGGGAAAACGGCACCGACCTCGTCATCGAGCTGCTCCTGGCCCGCGACGTCGAAACGGTGTGGAACGCACTGACCGATGCCGAGACCGCAGGAACATGGTTCGCGCCGTTCCGCCTCGGCGAGGAAACGGCAGATACGGGCGACGACGGCGATGGGCCAGCTTCCCGGCCGCTGACCTTCGAGCTCGAAGACGCCGACTTGGACGGCTCCGTCCTCAGCTGCGACGACTACGACCACGTGCTGCTCGAACTCGAAGCCTTCGGAGTCCTCGGCATTCGACTCCTGCCGGTCGAAGGAGATTCGGGTGACGAGAGCCTGCTGGTGTTCACCCACACCGCCGCCGATGTCGAATCTGCCCGAGGCCAGGCAGCCGATTTCGGTCCCATGTGGGACACGCACCTGCGCCTGTTCGCCCGCGCCCTCGGCATCGACATCGCCGAGGCGACCGAACCCGAACTCGTCGCCGCCTATTCCGATCTCTCGCTCGAGGCTGCGGATTCCGGGGACGGCACGGATTCGGCCGACGCTGACGAGGACGAAGCATGAGCGAACCACTCGTCCTCGGCATCGAATCCTCGTGCGACGAGACCGGGGTCGGCATCGTCCGCGGCCGCACGCTGCTGACGAACACCGTGTCCTCGTCGATGGACGAACATATCCGCTTCGGCGGAGTCGTGCCCGAGGTCGCCTCCCGCGCTCATGTGCAGGCCATCGGCCCCGCCATCGCCTCGGCATGTGAGGCCGCCGAGGTGGAGCTGTCCGACATCGACGCCATCGCCGTCACCGCCGGGCCGGGTCTCTCCGGTGCACTCATGGTCGGGGTCGGCGCGGCCAAAGGCCTTGCCGCCGCTCTGGGCAGACCTCTCTACGGCGTGAACCATCTGGCCGCGCACGTCGCCGTCGATCTCGTCGCCGAGGATGTCGACGGGCTGACCACGCCGACCATCGCCCTGCTCGTCTCGGGCGGTCACACCGAGATTCTGCGCATCGGAGATGTCGTCGACGACATCGAGCTCCTCGGCGCCACGATCGACGATGCCGCAGGTGAGGCCTTTGACAAGACCGCGCGTCTGCTGGGGCTGAACTATCCCGGCGGCCCGAACATCTCGAAGGCGGCCCTCGGTCTGCTCGACGGCACCGGAGTCCCCGGCGACCGGAAGGCAGTGAAGTTCCCGCGCGGACTGGCGAAGAAACAGGACCTTCGGGACCCCGAGCGTCGGTATAACTTCTCGTTCTCCGGGCTCAAGACCGCTGCACTGCGCGAGGTGACGAAGGCCGAGACTCTGGGCGCGGACCTGCGGGTGGCCGATATCGCCGCCGGGTTCGAAGATGCTGTCGTCGACGTGCTCGTGACCAAGACTCTGCTGGCGGCAGCCGACACCGGCATCAACCATGTCGTGCTCGGGGGAGGAGTGGCCGCGAACTCGCACCTGCGTGAGGTGCTCGCGGCTCGCTGCGCCGAGGCGGGCGTGACTCTGCGGGTGCCGCCCTTGACACTGTGCACGGACAATGGAGCCATGGTCGCAGCCCTCGGCGCGGAGCTTGTCTCCCGCGGAATCGGGCCGAGCGACCTGTCCTTCGCCGCCGTCTCCTCTTTGGATGTCGATCATGTCCTCGTCTGAGAACGAAGAGACCCGAGCCGGCGACGAGGCTGCCAGCAGCGCTGCGCACGATGCGGCGATCGACGCCGCCGAACGCAACGCACAGGCGGCGAAGTCCACACATCTGCCTGACGGTCGGCCGCCTCGGCGATCCGGTGATGGGTGGACGTACGGGTCCGATGGGAAGAAGCATTGGGGGCTCAATGGGGCCGCGGGGCTCATGCTCGTCGATCCCGAGCGCGGGGTGCTCATGCAGCACCGGGCGCTGTGGTCGGTCGAGGGCGGGACCTGGGGCTTCCCCGGCGGCGCCCGCGATATGGGCGAGTCGGCCATCGACGCCGCGGTCCGGGAGTCGTGGGAAGAGGCCGGGGTGCCCGACCAGGACGGATCGGGCATCGAGATCCTCGAGACGCATGTCCTCGACCTCGGCACCTGGAGCTACACCACGGTGATCGCGAAGACCCTGCGCCGCTTCGACGCCGTCATCAACGACCCCGAGAGCATCCAGCTGTCGTGGGTGCCGGTGGACGAGCTCGAGGATTTTGAGCTGCACCCGGGAGTCGCCGCTGCGCTGCCGACGCTGCTGGAACTGCTGCGCCCGCACCTGTGACCGGGCGCCCGCCTGCCTGCTGCCGCCTGCTTGCTGCCGAGAAACGGGTAGCGTGTCGAAAAACGGGTGCGCACGTGCGTTTCTCGACACTCCACCCGTGTCTCGACGGACGGCTGCTCGCCCAGCCCCTCAGCTGTACGAGTTGCGCAGGTCGCCGATGAGCGAGCGGGTCACCTCGGTGAGCGAGCCCGTGGTCCCAAAGACCTTCTGTAGGCGCTGGTAGGGCACGCCTCGTTCGATGATCGAGGTGATCGAGTGCAGCTCGTCGACACAGCCGAGGCGTTCGGCAACGGGCGTGAGTCGTTCGACCTCGTCGGCGAGGCACTCGGTGACGAGACGCTCGTCGGCCGCGGCGTTTTCGATGATGATCGCGTCCATGCCGTAGCGGGCGGCGCGCCATTTGTTCTCGTTGTGGAACCAATCCGGCATCGTCGGCAGGGTCTCACCGGCGTCGAGGCGTTCGGACATGTCATCGACGAGGCACTGGATGAACGCAGTGACAGCGAGGATCTCCTCGAGGGTCGGCAGTCCGTCGCAGACGCGGACCTCGACGGTGCCCCAGTGCGGGGCGGGGCGGATGTCCCAGCGGATCTCGTTGATATTGTCGATGATCCCGGTGGTGAGCATATCGTCGACGTACTTCTCGTAGTCCGCCCACGCATCGAACTGGAACGGCAGACCCGCCGTGGGCAGCTGCTGGAACATCATCGCCCGGTTCGAGGCATAGCCGGTGTCAGTCCCGCCCCAGAACGGAGACGATGCGGACAGTGCCTGCAGGTGAGGGACATAGGCGAGCAGCGCGTTGACGATCGGCAGCACCTTGTCGCGCGAGTCGATGCCGACGTGGACGTGGACTCCGAAGATCAGCATGTTCCGCCCCCACCACTGGGTGCGATCGACGAGTTCGAGGTAACGGTCCTTCGCCCTGACCTCCTGCGACTGCCACTGGGCGAACGGGTGGGTGCCCGCCGACATCAGTTCGACGCCGCGCGCCTCGGTCAGCGTCCGCAGCGCTCCGAGCGAGGTGGCCAGGTCATCCGCAACGGTCGACACCTGGGTGTGCACGCCGGTGACGAGTTCGATGGTGTTCGTGAGCATCTCACCGACGATGTGCTTCTCGAACTCGGGCGCATGCTCGGCCACATCCGCCAACAGAGTCTCGGCAGCCGGAGTCAGGTCCAGGCTGCGAGAATCCAGCAGAGCCAGTTCCCACTCGACACCGAGGGTGGAGCGGGCAGAGCGTGCGAAATCGACCATGATCCGATCATAATCGCGCACGCTCGATTCGCCTGACTCAGCGGCGAGATTCGGCCTGTGTGATGTCCCGCATTCGCTCCCCGAGGCGGCTCTGCCGTCCCGCGATGCGCTCGCTTCCCTTGCCCCGCCGATCACGGCGCCCGACCAGCCAAGCATGGCCCCCGGCTCGCCGATCACGCAGCGCGACCCGTCGATCACGCAGCGCGACCCGTCGATCACGCAGCGCGGCGTGCCGTACGCTCGCGTCCCTCGCCCCGCCGAGCACGGCGCCCGGCCCGCCGATCACGCAGCGCGGCGTGCGTCCTCGGCCAGGCGGCTGCCCGAAGCGGTGTCGAAGAGGTGCAGGCGTGCGGCATCGGGAGCCACGCGCACGGTGTCACCGCGGCGAATGGTCGACCGACCGGCGACACGTGCCACGACCGTCTTCACGCCCGAGGCCAGTCCCGCACGACCGTGGACGAAGGCATCGGCGCCGAGCTCCTCGACGAGATCGACGGTGACCTCGAGGCCTTGAGTCTCGGTGACCTGCAGGTCCTCCGGTCGGATGCCGACGGTGACGGTCTCACCCGTGACCTGGTCACGCTGCTCCGCCGTCAGGGACAGTTCGACATCGCCGAGGCGCAGCGACGTTCCCTCGACAGACACGTCGATGAGGTTCATCGCCGGCGAGCCCATGAAGCCCGCGACGAAGAGATTCGCCGGACGATCGTAGAGATTCGCTGGAGTGTCCACCTGCTGCAGCCGGCCATCGGCGAGGACCGCGACCCGGTCGCCCATCGTCATCGCCTCCACCTGATCGTGGGTGACGTAGACCGTGGTGACACCGAGGCGGCGAGTCAGGGAGGCGATCTGCGCGCGGGTCTGCACACGCAGCTTCGCATCGAGGTTCGACAGCGGCTCGTCCATGAGGAAGACCTGCGGGGAGCGGACGATGGCGCGTCCCATCGCCACCCGCTGTCGCTGACCGCCGGACAGTGCCTTGGGTTTGCGGTCGAGGTACGGCTCCAGGTCGAGCAGCCGCGCGGCTTCGGCGACGCGCTGATCGCGTTCCTGCTTGGCGACTCCCGCGATCTTGAGCGCAAACGCCATGTTCTCGCGCACGCTCATGTGCGGGTAGAGCGCATAGTTCTGGAACACCATCGCAATGTCCCGTTCCCTCGGGGAGAGGTCCGTGACATCGTGGTCGCCGATGCGGATGTGCCCGGAGTCGACGGGTTCGAGCCCGGCGAGCATGCGCAGGGTCGTCGACTTCCCGCAGCCCGAGGGGCCGACGAGGACGAGGAACTCCCCGTCGGCGATATCGAGGCTGACCTCGTCGACGGAGGGTTTGAGCGCCTCGGGATACTGACGCAGTGCTTTGTCGAAGGTGACAGTGGCCATTGTTCTCAACCTTTCACGGATGCGTGCGCACCCGAAGATCCACGGTGATCGGGCAGTGATTGATCGGACGATGAGCGTTCGGACGTAGAGGACTTGGACGAAGACCGTTCCGACGTAGAGGACTTGAACGAAGACCGTTCCTGCGTTGTGCGGTCGGGCGAGACGAGACCCGCCGTCTGCTGAGCAGCAGTCTGCTGAGCAGCCGTCTGCGCTGCAAAGGACCGGTACTGCTGCCGTACCTGGGATGGCCGCGGATGCAGCGTGGCGACCAGCTCGACGGTCCAGTCGGGCAGGGCTCCCGACAGTGTCCACGCCGCCTGCCGAGCCGCCCCGATGGCGACGTATTCGGCCTGTTCGGGAACGTCGATGGGTACGGTGAATATATCGCGGGCGACCTCCCGGACGGCAGGATTGCGCGCCGCCCCGCCGATGAGCAGCAGCCGTCCGGCCTCCAGACCCTGCGCCTGCACGGCATCGAGTCCGTCGGCCAGACCGCACAGCATGCCTTCGACGAAGGCACGAGCGACGTTCTCCGCCGAGGAGTTGCCCAGAGTCATCCCCTCGAGGCGGGCCGTGGCATCGGGCAGGTTCGGGGTGCGCTCGCCCTCGAAGTACGGTACGAGCGTGAGCCCGTCCGCTCCCGGCCGGGACGCCAGCGCCAGGGCCGCGAGTTCGTCGTGGCTGACCCGCAGGAGCGTCGCCGCCGAATCGAGGACCCGGGCGGCGTTGAGTGTGGCAACCAGCGGCAGGCGCCCGCCGTCGGCGGAGGCGAATCCGGCCACCGCTCCGGACGAATCGGCGATGGGCAGGTCGGTGGTCCCGAAGACAGTGCCCGAGGTTCCGATCGAGATGACGAGATCCCCCGAGGTGACCCCGAGTCCCAGTGCCGCGGCCGCATTGTCGCCGGCCCCGGGCCCCACGACGATTCCGTCCGGGCTGTGCCCGGCCGCCTCGTTGGGGGTGAGGACGCGGGGAAGGATGATCGCCGAGGCGGCGTCGCCCTTTTCGTTCACGTCCGGTGAATCCGCCTCGACGTCCGTATCCGCGGCACATGGCAGACCTGCGGCCTCACGAGCGGACGCACCGAAGGCGATGCGGAAGAGATCGAGATCGTAGCGTGAAGTGGAGGGGTCGAAGTAGGCGGTGCCGCTGGCATCGGAGGCGTCGGTGACCAGAGCATCGAGCACGGGACCGCGTGCGGAGGATTCGGCGGGGCCGTATCCGAGGAAGCGCCAGCTCAGCCAGTCATGGGGCAGGGCGACGGCGGCGACCCGGGCGGCATTGTCCGGTTCGGCGACTCGGAGCCATCGCAGCTTGGCGGCGGTGAAGGAGGCGACGGGCAGGATCCCGGTGCGTGCGACATAGTCGGCGGCTCCGACCTCGGCGATGAGGTCTCTGGCCGCGGCCTTGCTGCGCAGATCGTTCCACAGCAGGGCATCGCGGATGACCCGGCCCTCGGCGTCGAGGGCGACGAGTCCATGCTGCTGACCGCTGATGCTCAATCCTGCGACGTCGTCGAGTCCGCCGGCGGCCGCGATCGCCTTCTGCAGGGCAGTCCACCATGCCTCGGGGGCGACCTCGGTGCCGGGAGGGTGCGGGGCCGAACCGGTGCGGATGATGTCCCCGGAGTCCGGGTCGGCGATGACGACCTTGCAGCTCTGCGTCGAGGAGTCGACACCGGCGACGAAACGACGGATGCTCATCGGGACTCCTCGGCGGCGGCCGAGGCGACCTCGGACGGTTCGGCGGAGGAGGGAGCGAACTCGGACGGTTCGGCTGCGGGCGCACCGGGGCCGACCGCCTCGGCGAGGATCTCATCGGCCAACGCTCGGTCGATGATCGCGATATCGAGGATCCCGGCAGCACAGGCCGCGCGGACCGCGCGGGCGCGTTCGGCTCCGCGAGCGACTCCGACGGTCCTCGTGGCGCGGCGGAGCTGATCGAGGGTGACGGCGATGACGCGGTCGTCGATCGTGGTGACATCGGATCCGTCGGCGGCGAACAGACGTCCGGACACCTCGGCGATGGCACCGTCATCGATGCCCGCCTGCCGCTGGGCGGGGGAGCACTTCCCCCACACCGAGGACAGGCCCTCGGCCCAGGAGGCCACGGAGACCACGGCGAGGTCGAGGTCATCGGCGGCGGCCAGGGTCCCGGAGATCTCGGGCAGGGCACGCAGGTCATCGGCGGTACCGGCCTCGGTGACGAGCAGCGGGGCGGGGAGCCGAACCATGCTCACGGCCGGATCCTGGCCCAACCGGGTGAAGATCTCCGAGCTGGGACGATGCGATTCCAAACGGAGGGCACCGGCGAGCTGGACGATCGTGCACCGGGGCAGAGCCGGGGTGAACGCGGCCGCCGAATCGAGGGTGCGTGACCAGGACAGGCCGATGCGCATCCCGGCGCGAGCCTGCCGGCCGACCAGTGACAGGGCGGCGCGGCCCATCTGCTGGGAAGCCTGGGAGGCATCGGGGATGTCGACGATGACGACCGAGTCGAGACTCAAGGTCGCGGCGACCTGCTCGGCCACGCCGTCCTCCTCACCGGCATCGGCTTCGATGGTGATGGTCACGACGCCGGTGTCGACGGCCTCTTGGAGGAGGCGGGCGACCTGGAACCGGCTGAGTCCGTGCGCCTTGCCGATCTCGACCTTGGAACGGCCCTCGAGGTAGTGATCGCGGGCCAGCTGCGCGAGAAAGCGGCGGTGGCGGGCGGTGGGCACCGTGGGCATGGTCCTCCCTTCGGCGTCGACGTCTCTGTGTTCGCTCATATGTGAAGTGTTGCACATCTGATTGGTTCGTGACACAGTATTGCACATATGAGCACAGATGCTCATATGATTTTCTCGCAGCGAACCGATGGCGGGCTGCAATCCCGCAAGGACGAGGGAAGGCACAACGATGAAACACCTGATCACAGGCCGGAGAGTCACATGGGCGGCCATCGGCATGGTCGGAGCGCTGGCATTGTCCGGCTGCGGCGGCGCCGGCGGCAGCTCGGCCGGAGGCGGCGGCGATGAAGTCAACGTCCTCATGGTCAACAATCCGCAGATGCAGGATCTGCAGAAGCTCACGGCCGACCATTTCACCAAGGACACCGGCATCAAGGTCAACTACACCGTGCTGCCTGAGAACGAGGTGCGGGCGAAGATCGGCCAGGAGTTCGCCGCTCAGGCCGGCAACTACGACGTCGCCTCGCTGTCGAACTACGAGATCCCGACCTATGCGAACAACAAGTGGCTCACGCCCATGGACGAAGGCGTCGCCGATGCCGAAGGCTTCGACCAGGACGACATCCTCGCCCCCATGGCCGAATCGATGACGGTCGACGACAAGATCTACGGTGAGCCGTTCTATGGTGAGGGCTCGTTCCTCATGTACCGCACGGACATCTTCGACAAGGCCGGTGTGGAGATGCCGGAGAAGCCGACCTGGGACGAAGTCGCGAAGCTCGCGGCGAAGGTCGACGGTGCGGAGAAGGGCACGAAGGGCATCTGCCTGCGCGGACTGCCCGGCTGGGGTGAGATGTTCGCCCCGCTGACGACCGTGGTCAACACCTTCGGCGGAACCTGGTTCGACGAGGACTGGAATGCCCAGGTCGACTCCAAGGAATTCAAGGAAGCGACGAACTTCTACGTCGACCTCATCAAGGACCACGGCGAATCCGGCGCCCCGCAGGCCGGCTACACCGAATGCCTGACGAACCTGCAGCAGGGCAAGGTCGCCATGTGGTACGACTCGACGGCCGCCACCGGCACCCTCGAAGCCGATGACTCTCCCGTCAAGGGCAAGATCGGCTACGTCGCCGCCCCGGTGAAGGAGACGGATTCGAGCTCCTGGCTCTACACCTGGGCATGGGGAATCCAGGCAGCGGGCAAGAACCAGGACGCGGCGAAGCAGTTCGTCGCCTGGGCCTCGTCGAAGGACTACGAGGAGACCGTCGCCGAGGAGCTCGGCTGGCAGCACGTACCGGCCGGCAAGCGCACCTCGACGTACGAGAACCCCGAGTACCAGAAGGCCGCCGAACCCTTCTATCAGCAGACGGAGGACGCCATCAACTCGGCCGATCCCGAGAACCCGGGCGTGCAGCCGCGCCCGACGCTGGGCGTCCAGTTCGTGACGATCCCCGAATTCGCGGACCTCGCCACGGGCATCTCCGAAGACGTCAGCTCCGCCATCGCCGGACGCACGACCGTCGACAAGGCACTGGAGAAGGGACAGAAGGAAGCCGAGAAGGTCGGAGACAAGTACAAGAAGTGACCGATCGCCTCGGGGCGGGTGACGATTGCCCTCCCCGAGGCGGCCCCGGTCGGTCCGTGACACCGGACCGGCCCCGGCCCTGCCGAACCACTCACCCGACGAAGGATGTTCGAAGTGTCAGCTCCCGCCGCCGAGCGTGCATCACAGCCGATCACGCCGCCGAAACCCCGTGCCAAGGACCGATGGCTCAAACGTGCGCCCATGCTGCCGGCGCTGATCTTCGTCATCCTCGTCACCCAGATTCCGTTCGCGATCACGATCATCATCTCGTTCATGAACTGGAACGCCGCCTACCCCGATGACATCAGCTTCGGCACCGTGGCCAACTATGTCACCGTCTTCACCGATGCAGACCTGCTCAAGGCCGTCATGGTCACCGTCGGGCTCACCGTCGGCGTCGTGCTGGCCTCGGCACTGCTGGGCCTGGGCATCGCCCTGCTGCTCGATCGGAAGTTCATCGGCCGCGGCTTCGTCCGCACCCTGATGATCACCCCGTTCCTCGTCGTCCCCGTCGCCGCGGCACTGCTGTTCAAACATGCGATCTTCAACCCCTCGTACGGACTGATCAACGGGCTGCTGACGACCGTGTTCGGTGACAACGCCCCGCAGCCGGACCTCATGACCTCGAACCCCCTGCTGGGCATCGGGATCGTCCTCGTCTGGCAGTGGACGCCGTTCATGATGCTCATCATGCTCGCCGGACTGCAGTCACGACCCATGGACGTCTACGAGGCGGCCCTGGTCGACGGGGCCGGACACTGGCAGACCTTCCGCTTCATCACGCTGCCCCACCTGCGCCGATACATCGAACTCGCCGCACTGCTGGGCACGATCTACATCGTCCAGAACTTCGACATGGTCTTCACCATGACCTCCGGCGGGCTCGGCACCGCCACTCTGCCGTACGTCATCTACCAGGAGTTCTTCGTCGCCCAGGACTACGGAGTCGCCTCCGCCGTCGGCGTCATCGTCGTCATCGCCTCGCTCATCATCGCGACCTTCGCCCTGCGCACCGCATCGACCCTGCTCAAGGAGGAGAACTCATGAGCACCCACGAGACCCGGGCGCCGTTGAACACGCGCCCTGCCCCCGGCGTCACCCCCGCCGCGACCGACCCCGGCTCACCCGGATCGGTCGAGCCGCCTCGGCGAAAGGCGAACGCACCGAGGCGGCCCGGCCAGGGGCGGGCCGGCAAGATCCTGCTCGGCCTGTTGGCCTGGTGCGTCGGACTCCTGTTCGTCTCACCCCTGCTGTGGATGCTGCTGACCAGTCTGCACGCCGAAACCGACGCCTCGACGAACCCGCCGAGCTACTTCGCCCCACTGACGCTGGAGTCCTTCGTCAACTTCTTCGGCGGCGGCAACGGCGCGAACCCGTGGCCGTTCCTCATCAACTCCGCGGTCGCCGCGATCGTCTCGACGCTCATCGTCCTCGTCCTGTCCACGATGGCCGCATACTCGCTGGCGATCCGCCGCATCGAACGCTGGTCGGACGTGCTGTTCTTCCTGCTGTCGACGAAGATGCTGCCGATGGTTGCGGGCCTCCTGCCCGTCTACCTCGTCGCGAAATCCTTCGGCATCCTCGACACCTGGCTGCTGCTCATCATCATCTACTCGGCGATGAACATGCCGATCGCGGTGTGGATGATGCGCTCCTTCCTCGCCGAGGTGCCCGTCGAAGTCCTCGAAGCCGCCGAACTCGACGGTGCCCGTCTGCCGCGCGTGTTCGTCCAGATCCTGCTGCCGCTGACCGCCCCCGGACTGGCCGCGACCGCACTGATCTGCTTCATCTTCTCGTGGAACGAACTCCTCTTCGCCACCGTGCTCACCTCCACGGCGGCGTCGACGGCACCCGTGTTCCTCACCAGCTTCGTCACCTCCCAGGGCCTGTTCGTGTCGCAGGTGTGCGCTGCCTCGCTCATCATCTCCGTGCCCGTGCTCGTGGCCGGAATCGCCGCCCAGGACAAACTCGTCCAGGGCCTGTCCATGGGAGCCGTCAAATGACCGCACCACACACCGCACCGTCCGATCCTCGCCGAGGCGCGACCCCCTTGGCCCTGACCACGGAGAACCTCGCCGAAATGGCCGACCACGGCATCGCCGTTCCCACCTATGATCGCTCGGCCGTGAGTCCCGGCATCGTCCACTTCGGAGTCGGCGGATTCCACCGCGCCCATATGGCGATGGTCCTCGACGACCTGCTCGGTGCTGGACTCGCCGCCGACTGGGGGATCGTCGGAGCCGGAGTGCTGCCCCACGATGTGGCCATGCGCGATGCGCTCGCCGACCAGGATCACTTGTACACGCTCACCCTCAAACACGCCGATGGAACCAAGGAACGGCGGGTCATCGGGTCGATCATCGACTACCGATTCGGACCCGATGACCCGGCCGGACTGCTCGATCTGCTCACCGATGAGGCGATCCGGATCGTCTCGTTCACCGTCACCGAAGGCGGATACAACGTCAACCCCGTCACCGGAGAGTTCATCACGCAAGAGCCGACGATCGTCGCCGATGTCGAGGCGTTGCGGGCGGGCGCACTGCCGGCGACGGTTTTCGGCTATGTCGTCTCCGCGCTGCGGGCGCGACGCGCGGCCGGTATCGCTCCGTTCACCGTGCAGTCGTGTGACAACATCTCGGAGAACGGCGATGTGGCGGCGAAGATGTTCTCGGCCTTCGCTCGTCTCGTCGATGCCGAACTCGCCGACTGGATCGCCGAGTCCGTGGCGTTCCCGAACTCGATGGTCGACCGCATCACCCCGGCCACCACCGACGGTGACCGCGCCGATCTGGTGGCCGACACGGGCGTGGCCGATGCCTGGCCGGTCGTCGCCGAACCGTTCTTCCAATGGGTGCTCGAAGACGAATTCACCTCTGGTCGTCCGCCCTATGAGGAGGCACGGGTGCAGGTCGTCGACGATGTGCAGCCCTATGAGCACATGAAGCTGCGCCTGCTCAACTCCGGGCATCAGGGGCTCGCGTACTTCGGCCTCCTCGGCGGATACACCTTCGCCCACGAGGCGATGGCGAACCCGGACATCCCCGTCTACCTGCGCCGATACATGGATGAGGAAGGCACACCGAGTCTGGCACCGCTGCCCGGAATCGACCTGGACGCCTACAAGGACTCCCTCATCGAACGGTTCAGCAACCCGGAGATCCGCGACACCCTCGCCCGCCTCGGCGCGGAGTCGTCTGACCGGATCCCCAAATGGCTGCTGCCGGTCGTCAAGGACAACCTCGCCTCGGGCCACCCGATCGAGGTGGCCGCGGCGATCTGCGCCTCGTGGGCCCGCTATGCCGAAGGGCATGATGAGACCGGCGGTCGGTTCACCATCGTCGACCGCTATGCCGACGAACTGCAGACAGTGGCGGCGACACAGGGAGAGGACCCGCTGGCATTCGTCCGGCAGGAACAGTTCTTCGGACCGCTGGCCGAGGAGCCGAGGTTCACCGAACCGTATCTCAAGGCACTGACATCGCTGCACGAACGGGGAGCGAAGGAGACCGCACGCCGCCTGGCCGCTCACGACGAGCTCTGACCCAGGCGACACGCAGGCGAGAACGTCTAGCATGGGGACATGTTGCGTTCTCGCCTGAGCATTCTGGCCCTGACCACGACTCTCTCGCTCGTCGGTTGTTCCGGCGGAGCGTCAGCCCCCGAATCCTCCACGGCCGGACAGAATTCCTCCGCCGATTCGGGTGCTCAGACCCAAGCACAGTCTGAAGCCCAGACCGAATCGTCCCTCGACGACCCTGCCGACGCGGATTCGGCCGATTTCGAGGACGAGGCCGCGGACATCGTCGCAGGCTTCTCCGACGAGGAGCTCGCCGGGTCTCTCATCATCGGCACCTGGGAAGGCACGGACACGCAGACCCCGGTGGACATGGTCAAGCAGAACCACCTCGGCGGGGTCATCGTCATGGGCTACAACCTGTCGGAGAACCCGACGAAGGACCAGGTCACGGAACTGACCGGTCAGATCTCCGGGGCACGGACGAAGGGCCAGCCCGTATCGATCGGCGTCGACCAGGAGGGCGGCCCGGTGTCACGCCTGGGCACCGCTGCGCTGCCGTTCCCGCCGCTCATGGGCTTAGCCGCGACTGATGATTCCGATCTCATCACCGACGCCACGACCGTGCAGGGGCGGAACCTCACCGATCTGGGCTTCACCATCGACTTCGCTCCGGACTCCGACGTGACGGTCGGGCCGAAGGACAAGGCGATCAACGTCCGTTCGGGCGGCACCGACCACGAGGATGTCGCCGAGGTCGTCGCCGACGCCGTCGAGGGATACCGGTCCGGTGGAGTGTCGAGCTCGGCGAAGCACTTCCCGGGACACGGCCGCCTCGGCGTCGATTCGCACGAGAGCCTGCCGGTGTCGGAGAAGTCGATCGAGGAGATGCAGGATTCGGATCTCCTGCCATTCAAGTCCGCGGTCAAGGCCGGAGTGCCGATGGTGATGATGGGGCATATCGGTCTGCCCGATGCGAAGACGACGCCCGCGACGTTGAACAAGAAGGCCTACTCGGCGCTGCGGGAGACCCTCGACTATGACGGTGTCATCACCACGGATGCCCTGAACATGAAAGCCGTGCCGCAGAACCTCAAGGGCGGAGAGACCGTCAAGGCGCTCGCCGCCGGAGCCGATATCGCGCTCATGCCCCCGGATTCGGCGGCCGCGCAGAAGGCGATCGTCACGGCGATGGGGGACGGGACGCTGAAGAAGAAGGACCTCGTCGAGAAGTCCGAACGCGTCGTCGCCGCACAGCTGGCCACCGCCGAAGCGCAGAAGAGCGTGCGGGCCGGGGACTCGGATGCGAAGGATCCGCAGAAGGTCCTCACCGAAGTCGCCGACAAGTCGCTGACCGTGCTCAAGGGCGAATGCTCCTTCACAGGCACCGATTCGATCTCGATCGTCGGCGGCAGCGACAAGGAGAAGGCAGCGCTGAAGGAAGCGGCCGAGGCCGAAGACCTCACCGTCGGATCCGGTGGAACCTCCGTGAGTCTGAGCCCGTCGACGTCGGCCGAGGTGGCCGTCGGCACCGCCGCTCCGTGGACGATGCGCAGCACTCCGGCGAAGTCTGCGGTGACCGCATACGATTCGAACCCCTATGCGCTGCGAGCCGTGGCGAAGTGGCTGAAAGGCGACCTCGAAGCATCGGGTCAGCTGCCTGCCGAATACGACGGCAGCGACAAGGCCCCCGACTGCGGGTGAGCACGGCCGGCCGGGGCTGACCAGGGCCGAACGGGGCCGACCGGGGCTGACCAGGGCCGACCAGGGCCGACCGCAGCCGACTGTGCGAGTTCCGGACGATGCGTGCTGGAAAACCACCTGGAATCCCGCACGGATCGTCCGGAACTCGCTCCTGTGACCCCTCGGGGCCGAGAAGCCCCGCAGCGCCAAGGATTCGGAGACGAGAACACCCCTCGCCAGCCGGCGAGGGGTGTCCCTGGAGTTGAGGGGCTCCTCCGAGTTGAGAAGACAGCTCAGAGCCGCTGCGGGACTCAGTGCTGTTGTGGGAATCAGAGGACGCGGACGAACTGGGCGCCCTGCTGAGTCATCCAATCGACGCTGCGGTAGCTGGTGTTCACGCGCGTGTTCCCTGCGTCGTACATCATTCCGTCGCCCGCGTAGATGCCGATGTGCCCCGGCGACCAGATGATGTCTCCGGCCTTCGCCTCGGATGCCGAGACGATCTGCCCGGCACCCTTCTGAGCCGAAGACGTCCGCGGAAGATTCACCCCCACCTTGCCGTAGACGTATGAGGTGTAGCCCGAGCAGTCCCAACCGCTGGGCGACGTCCCGCCCAACACATATGGCGTGCCGACGTACTGTTTTGCGATGGCGATGACCTGCTCGGCCTTCGAGCCGTCCGGGACCTCGACACCCCCGGAACCCGAGTCCGCGCTGTCGTCCTTGCTCTTGTCATCGCCCGAATCGGCTGGACCCTCATCGCTGGTGCCGGGGGAATCGGACGAACCATCGTCCGAGGACTCGCTCGGCTCCTCCTCCGGCTCCTCCTCCGGCTCCTCGGCAGGCGCCGGCTCTGCGACGGTCGTCTCCGGCTCCTCCTTCGGCTCAGGTTTCGGCTTCGGTTTGGGCTTCGGCTTGGGAGCGGCTTCGGCGGTGACGAGGTCTGTGTCGACGGTGACCTCAGCCTCCTGGTCGCCCTTCTCCGATGAACCGCCGGCGTCGATCGTCGGTGTCTGGTTCTTGAACTCGACGGGCGCCTGCTTCTCGGACTCAGCCGCGACCTTCGCCTCGTCGTCGGTTCCCTGTCCGGCAGCGGGGAGGACCGCTGCGGTGAGCAGTCCGCCGCTGGCGGCGACGACTGCGGCGCGGCGGCCGAATGCGCCGGAGTTCGCAGCGAGCAGTTCGCTCAACTCGGTCAGTGGTGTTTTGGCCTTGACGTTCGCGGCGCGGCGGCCGTGCTGCTGAGATGCCACGATTTCCTCTCGTTGCCTGGCTGTCTGTGACGATGTGCTCCACTGTAACTAATTCGTGATCTTCTGTCACGTTTTTGTTACAGAAGGATTCCGCGGCAGGGGCGGATGCATAATCCCAGGTCACACGCTTATTGCTGGAAGGAATGGCTGGTGAGGGGCCGTGTTTCCGTCTGCTTGTGCCTGTGACTCGGCACGCAGTCGCAGCCGTGAATAACGGTTCGTGACATTGGCGAAGCGTGATTCTCAGGACGATCCGCGTCGTTTTTCACGCCCAGACGGCAGTGGATCGACCCAAGAATGCCGCGGGCGTCGGTGGCGGTGGTGAATGAGTCTCAGGCTCCGGTTTCGGCAGGTCGGTCGGGATCGGACGACCAACCGGACCAGCTCGCGGGGTAAAGGCTGGCGTCGACTCCGAGGGTCGCCAGCGCCAGAGCATTGTGGCAGGCGGTGACTCCCGAACCGCAGTACACGCCGACGGGACCATCGAGGGCGCCCAACTCATCGAAGCGTTCGCGCAGCAGCGCCTCGGGCAGGAATGTCCCCGCGGGGACGTTCTCCGTGGCAGGGGCACTCTTCGCCCCGGGAATATGACCGGCCCGCGGATCGAGCGGTTCGGTCTCCCCACGGAAGCGCTCACCGGCGCGGGCATCGAGCAGGACTCCGTCGAAGCCGGCCGCCGCCTCGGCACCGATGACGGGCAGCGAGTCCGGGCTGATCTCCACGGCACTGGGGACGACGTCGGGGGAGTCGCCGGTCTCGAGTGTCCCGCCGGCATCACGATAGGCGGCGAGTCCGCCGTCGAGGACCCGCGCGCTCAGCCCGGCCCAGCGCAGCAGCCACCAGGCGCGGGCCGCGCCGAGGGAGGAGTTGTCGTCATAGACCACGACCTCGGTGCCTTCGTCGATGCCCCAGGAGCGTACCGTCTTCTGGAAGGCTTCGGGGCTCGGCAGCGGGTGGCGGCCGGCCGTGCGGTCGGTGGTGTCGTGGTCGGCGAGTTCGGTGTCGAGGTCGACATAGAGTGCGCCGGGGATGTGTCCGGCGGCGAAGTCCTCGCGGCCATCGGGTTTGGGCAGGGTCCAGCGGACGTCGAGCAGTCTCGGCGCGGGGGAGTCGGCCATTCGGGCGAGCAGGTCATCGGCGCTGATGAGAACGTCGGAGCGGGTCATTTCGATCTCCTTCACGGGCAGGTGGGGCAGGGTTGCACCGGTGGGCGAGCAGAGTCGTACCGGTACTGGGACGGGGTCACACCGGTTGGGTGAGCAGGACGACGTGCTTGTCGCCGAGCCGGGTGAACACGAGTGTGGCTTTGTCGCCCTTGGGCAGTTTGAGTTGGCGTCGGACCTGGTCGGGCACGATGTCGGCCCCGCGCTTCTTGATCACGACCGAGCCGATTCCGCGGGAGACGAGCTCCTTGCGCAGGCTCGGGACCTTCGCGGGCAGAACGTCGACGACCTCATAGGCGGTGACACCTGCCGATGCTGGGCCGCTCGGTGCGACATCGGTGGTCAGATACGCGATCTTCGGGTGGAGTCGGCGGGCCTGCAGCGGTGCGCACAGGGCGGCGACGAGTCCGGCGCGCACGATCGCCCCGTCGGGTTCGAGGAGGTACTTTCCGAGCTCCCCGATGCCCGCTTCGTCCTCGTCGGGCAGGTCGTCCTCGTGGACGAGGAGGGTGCGCTCGCCCATGACGAGGGCTCCGCGGCCCGGTCGCTGCCGGGCAGCACCGAAGTAGAGGCAGACCTCGACGACCTCTCCGTTATGGGAGACCCACTGGGCTTCGGCATCCTCGGGCACGAGGTCGTGGTCGAGTGCCGGGCCGAGCTTCACTCCGGCCGACTTCGCCGCGCTCGCCTGCTCGATCACCCAGGACAGTGAGGGGGAGAACGCCTCGGGGTCGGTGATGCGGGCGGTCGATCCGCGTTTGTCGGCCTTGCCGACGGTCCGTCGGGCCGGATCGAACCAGAGGGCATCGAATCCGCCTAAGTCGACATCCTCAGCGCGAGTGTGTTCGACGGCGGCATCGGGCAGATGACGGAGGTTGAAGGCGGCGATGGCGGCGGTGACCTCGTCGGCGTCGACGGCCGAGACCTGCGCGCCCATTCCGGCGAAGGCGACCGAATCCGCGCCGATCCCGCATCCGAGATCGGCGATGCGGAACGACTCACCCTCGGCCGCGTCCCCGATGAGGCGACGCGCGTGATGAGCGGCGACCGGCAGCCGCGTGGCCTGGGCCAGCCCGTCCCGGGTGAAGAGCATGTCCTCGGCGAAGGGACCGAGCTTCGCTGCCGCCTCCTGCCGCAGCCGCGCCTGAGTGAGCAGGGCCGCGGTCACCTCGGCGGAGTAGCCCTCCTTCCGCAGGGCCGTCGACCGGGCGAGCTCATCGCCTGCGAGGTCGTCGATGCGGTCGAGCCGGTCGAGGACGGCGACGTCGAGCAGTTCGGTCAGTGTCTGCGGATCCATAGGCTTCACCCTATCGTCTGCGCGGTGGGGTCTTCCCTCGCCGAGGCGGCCCGGCCGAACCGCAGGGCCACTGCGGTGATTGTGCGAGCCGACCGTTGCGGTAAGTTGTTGGCTGTGACGTTATTGACCGCCCGCGATATCCGCGAATTAGCCGCTGACATCGGTCTGCGCCCGACGAAGCAGAAGGGCCAGAACTTCGTCATCGACCCCAATACCGTGCGCTCGATCGTCGCTGCCGCAGGACTTGCGGAGAACTCGAACGTCGTCGAGATCGGTCCGGGGCTCGGTTCGCTCACCCTCGGTCTGCTCGAAGCCGGCCACACCGTCACCGCCGTCGAGATCGACGAACTCCTCGCGCAGAAGCTGCCGAGCACAGTGGAGACGTTCGCCGGCAGCGACGCTCCGTTCCGGCTGGTCCACGCCGATGCCCTGCGGGTCACGAGGCTTCCCGCGCCGCAGCACACGACCGAACCCGTGGCAGGCACGCCCGACGCCGGTGAGAACCAGCCCGATGCCCTCGTGGCGAACCTGCCCTACAACGTGGCCGTGCCCGTGCTGCTGCACTTCCTCGAGACCTTCCCGAGCCTGACGACCGTCCTCGTCATGGTCCAGCTCGAAGTCGCCGAACGGCTCGCCGCCGCACCGGGTTCCCGCACCTACGGAGTCCCCAGCGTCAAAGCGCAGTGGTACGGGGATGTGCAGCTGGCGGGCAAGATCGGCAAGAACGTGTTCTGGCCGGCCCCGAACATCGACTCCGGACTCGTGCGCATCGACGTCACCCGCACCGACCGCGACCCGGTGACCCGCAGCCGCCTCTTCGCCCTCATCGACTCAGCCTTCGCCCAGCGCCGCAAGACCCTGCGCGCCGCCCTGTCCGGCTGGGCCGGCAGCCCCCAGCAATCCGAAGACCTGCTGACCGCGGCCGGAATCGACCCGAAGACCCGCGGCGAGGCACTCACCGTCGCCGACTTCGAACGCCTCGCCGCCGTGGCCGTCGACGATGAGGCCTCCGCGCCGACCACGCCCACCGAGGATCCCTCACCATGACCGTCCCGCTGCGCCCGCGTATGACGATCCCGGCCCCGGTGAAAGTGTGGGCGCCGGGGAAGATCAACATTCACCTCGGTGTGGGCGCGGTCGACGACGGATTTCACGAGCTCGCGACCGTGTTCCAAGCGCTCAACCTCGGCGAGACGCTGACCCTCATTCCCGGCGGAACACGAACGATCATCATCCAGGGCCGCTACGCGGATGCCGCGGTCCCACGCGATGAGTCGAACGTCGCCAGACGCGCCGTCGACCTCCTCATCACCGCACTCGAAGACGATCGTGACGTCGCCGTGCTGCGTGACCTCGACATCGTCATCGACAAGCAGGTGCCCGTGGCCGGCGGAATGGGTGGGGGATCGGCCGACGCTGCCGCCGCCCTCGTCGGAGCCGCCCACCTCGTCGGCGGCGTCGACGAGGCGATCCTCCACGAGTGCGCGGTCGCCGTCGGCGCCGACGTCGCGTTCCTCCTGCGCGGGGGCACGGCCATCGGCCACGGTCGCGGGGAGAAGCTGAGCCCCGTGCTCACCCGCGGAACCTTCCACTGGGTGATGGCCACCTCGGCGTCGCCCCTGCCCACCCCGGACGTCTACGCCCGCTTCGACGAACTCAACCCCGACCCGGCGCCCGCGACCGTCCCCGACCGGGTGCTCACGGCGCTCGCCGCCGGTGAACCGGACACGCTCGCGGAATCCGCGGCGAACGACCTCACCGAGGCGGCCGTGTCCTTCATGCCCGAAATCGCCGAGGTGATGGAGGCCGGCCGGGACGCCGGAGCGCTCCTGCCCCTGCTCAGCGGGTCCGGCCCGACGATCGGCTTCCTCGCCCGCGATGCCCACCATGCCCTCGACCTCGCCGTTCTCCTGCAGGCCACGAGAGGCGTCAACGAAGCGCTGCGCACCACCGGGCCCGCCCCCGGAGCGCACATCGTGGACGGCAGCTGACCGTGGGGAGAGGAACGGCACCCCCGCCGAGGCGGGCAGTGCCGCACCCATTTAGGCTCAGCGCCGCCTCGGGGAGGGGCGAAACTGACGTTCGGCCACCTTGGTGACGGTCGAACTGATCTCACCCACCGACGGCGGTGGCCCGGATGTCGGACTGTCGATATGTTAGAGCCATGACTTTGCCACACGAAGATGTTGACCCAGACGGCCTGCTCGAATACTCGGTGGTCTTCACCGACCGATCGCTCAACCACATGTCGCAGCGATTCGTGTCCGTGATGCAGGAGATCAACCGGATCCTGCGCTCGGCCTACGATGCCGATTCCGCAGCCATCGTCCCCGGCGGCGGCAGCTACGCCATGGAATCCGTGGCTCGCCAGGTGGCCACCGGCAAGAAGGCGCTGATCGTGCGCAACGGTCTGTTCTCCTTCCGCTGGTCGCAGATCCTCGACGCCGGAGCCATCGCCTCGGAGACGACCGTGCTCAAGGCCTCCCCGGACAGCGCCGAGCACCAGTCGCCGTGGTCGCCGGCCCCCATCGCCGAGGTGGTCGCCGCTATCGAGCGCGAGAAGCCCGCTGTCGTGTTCGCTCCCCACGTCGAAACCGCCTCGGGAATGGTCCTGCCCGATCACTACGTCCGCCAGGTTTCCGAGGCCGTGCATTCGGTCGGCGGAATCTTCGTTCTCGACTGCATCGCCTCGGGTGCGGTGTGGGCATCGATGACCGACCTCGGCGTCGATGTGCTCATCTCCGCCCCGCAGAAGGGGTGGAGCGGATCGCCGTGCGCCGGATACGTCATGCTCAGCAAGGCCGGCCGTGCCGCCGTGGAGGCGACGACGTCGACGAGCTTCGCGATGGATCTGAAGAAGTGGCTGTTCATCGCCGACGAATACGAAGCCGGCCGTGCGCCGTACCACGCGACGATGCCCACCGACGCTCTGGCGCACAACGCCAAGCTCATGGCCGAGAGCGAGGAGCGCGGCTTCGACAAGCTCGCCGCCGCGCAGGCCGAGCTCGGGCAGCGCGTGCGCGCGGTCTTCGCCGAACGCGGACTGCCCTCGGTGGCGTCGGACGAGTTCGCCTCGCCGAGCGTGGTCGTCGTCCACACCGACAACCCGCAGCTCGCCACCGGCGCCGGCTTCAAGGAGGTCGGCGTGCAGATCGCCGCCGGCGTGCCGCTGCAGTGCGATGAGCCCGAGGATTTCTCGAGTTTCCGCATCGGCCTGTTCGGTCTCGACAAGCTCGGCGACATCGACGGCACGATCGCTCGCCTCGAGGCCGCTCTCGACTCGATCGGCGTGACCGCCGAAGCCTGAGCGGCGCGCACGAACCTGCACCGGCAGCGCCCGCGCCCACAGGCAGTCGCAACTTACACAGTCAGCGCCATAACCTCCCGTTGCATCGAGAGGTTATGGCGCTGACTGTATGGTGTGACGCTGACGGTGCAGGCCACCATCAACGGTGAGGGAGGCTCGGAGAGGCTCGCGCGGCCGCCACGGGTTGAGCCGCGCGCAGCCGAGTTCAGCAGTGCTCGACGCGACCGCCCGATTCTCCGGGAGGTAATTGCAGAAATCTTCGTGGGAAATCAACAATTACCTACCGGAGAATCCTGCGCGGGCACGTTCCGGCCCCGGGCACGCTGCGCCGCCGGGCACCCTCGCCGGGCGGGCCTCGGCTCTGCGCTCGGCCTCAGGCGGAGTCTCCGAGGGCGACGACGTTGTCGGCGAGCCGTTCGTTGCTGCCGTACATGAAGTGGTTGGCCATGTTCTCGGAGAACCGGCTGGCTTCTGTGGTCAGCCCGACCGCCTCGGCGACCTCGCGGATGTGCATCGGGGTGGCGCCGCAGCACACGCCGATGTAGTTGACGCCCAGGTCGTAGGCCTCCTTCGCGAACGCACCGATCTCGTAGCGGTTGGTCTGCAGGGGATCGAGAGCGGTGGGGAACGTGCGCCCGTGCGGGGAGGCCACCTCGGCGCGGGGGTCGGAGAGGTTGAAGAACGTCGGCTCGTCCTCCGTGGTGCGGTAGGGGATCGGCAGGGCACCGACGTGACAGGACACGGCCGCTCGGATCTCCTTGAGCCACGGCAGCATCGTCGTCGGCCCGCGGAAGCAGTTGAGGCCGACGACATCGACGCCGAGCTGCTCGAGGCGCTGCGCGGTCTCGACGATCCCGACCCCGTCGGCCATCTCCTGGAAGGCCATCGGTGCCAGTGTGAGCACGACGGGCAGTCCGCTGGCCTTGGCGATCTCGGCGGCGGTGATGGCCTCACCGGCGAAGTAGAAGGTCTCGCCGATGATGAGGTCGGCACCTTCCTCGACCGCCCAGCCGACCATCTCGGCGAACATGGCCCGCACCTCGGCCTGCTTGGACTCATCGGCCGGGTCCCAGATGTTCGAGTTCGAGATGTTGCCGGCCATGAAGTTCCCGGGCTCGGCATCGGCGACGGACCGGGCGATCTGCAGGGCGGCGCGGTTGAGAGGCTCGAGCAGGTCCTCCTTGCCGATCACGCGCATCTTCTCGCGGTGTCCGTTGTAGGTGAAGGCCTCGACGATGTCGGAGCCGGCCCGCTGGAAGTCGACGTGCAGCGACCGCAGGGCATCGGGGAATTCGAGGGCCACCTCGGGGACGAACTCGCCGGCGGACAGGTATCCGCGTTTCTCGAGCTCGAACAGGAAGCCTTCCGCGCAGATCACGGGGCCGGCATCGAGGCGTTGGGTCAGTGCGTTGGTCGCGGTCATGGTTGCTCTCCGATTCGATGATGTGGTCGAGCCCGGGCGAGCGGCCCGAACCTGGGTATCACACCATCGATCGGCGCAGCGACGTCCGTCACATCGACATAAATCGTCGCCGATCGCCATGAAAGGACACGACATTCGCCGAGGCGGCCCGCCGAAGAGCGCTCACAGCTGGGCTCCGGTGGGGCCCGGTCGGGGGCAGGCACCGCCGGTTGCGGACCGAGGGTCAGCTGTCCTCGTCGCCGCTGAGGTAGACCGGCAGGCGACGGTAGCGCATTGCCCGCTGGGCGGCTCCGGCGGGAACCTCCTGCGTGGTTTCGTACGTGGCGTTGTTCTGCGGAACCTCGTGCGAACCCGGCAGCGGGTACGCCTCGCCCGCGACCGGTGCCGGCGAGGCGAAGGACTGCTGCTGGCCCGGCTGCTGTTCGAAGCCGGGGGAGTGCTGGTAGCCGACTCCGGGCAGCGGCTGCAGGCCGAGTCCCTGCCGGTCCGGTCCGTCGCCCTCGCTGTAGGCGTTGCCGGGGTGATGAGCGTCGCCGGAGTAGTAGGCATCTCCACGGCGGCCACGTCCGCCACGTCCGCCGCGCCGGTCGGAATCCTCCGGTCGCAGGAATGGGAACGGTTTGAGCAGCAGGCCCGTGACGGTCGAGGACCACCAGCGCAGAGCGCGTTCGAAGGGCCCCCAGGACAGCACGCCCGTCCACACCACGGCCAGGGCCACGCAGATGAGGAGGACGACGGCGTCGTGGAGGACGGTGCGGCTGTCGTCGAGGACCGGCTGCAGACCGCGGACGACGAAGCCGTGAAGGATGTAGACCGCCAGGCTGTGCTTGCCGATCGTGGCGATCGTGTCCTTCGTGTTCGACAGCCACGTCAGCAGCGCCAATGTCAGCAGCACCGCTCCGAGGTCGACGATGAGACGCAGGCCCACGCCTTCGGGAACGCTGACGCCGAAGTGGGCGAAGTTGAGGCTGCCGTAGAGCCAGTAGTGATCGACCTGGTCGAGGTAGAAGTATCCGACGGCGGCGAGTGCAGCGACGCTGAGGCCGAGCTTCTGCCAGAGGGCAAGGCTGCCCGCCCAGCCGATGATCTGCTTGCCGTAGAGCTTGCCGATGACGAAGAACGGCCAGAACGCCATCGTCCGAGCCGCGGAGAGTTCGGTGTCGAGGATCGGCAGGAGTCCGCCGAAGAGCCCGACGACGAGCGAGGCGACGAGCATCGTGCGGGGGAAGCGCTCGATGAAGGGGACCGTGATCATCCACCACGCCATCGACAGCAGGAACCACGTGTACCAGAACGGTCTGAGGAAGTCGTAGTCGGGATTGAGCCCGAAGATCCACATCCACCCCCACATGAGCGGCAGCACCGTGGCGAGGAGGACGAAGTAGGTGAGAACCCGCTCGGCCAGCTTGTTCGACTTCGCCGTGATTCCGGCGAGGAATACGAACGCCGGCATGTGGAACATGTAGATGAAGTACATCGGTGCGCCCAGGATCGGCGACTCCCACGGAGAGGTTCGAGCGAGAAGGTGGCCCAAAACCACCAGGAAGATCAGTATTCCCTTGGCGCGGTCGATGCGATAGTCCCGTGTTGACACGCCGATACACTACCGCACCCGGCAGGCTTTGGGGAAAGATCACACCATCGCCGAGGTGGTCGCCCGGTCATGTGGGACGCTGGCCTCGCGTGTGCGACCAGCGATGGAAACGACTAGTCGCGGGCGGCGCAATCTACGCATTTGGCCGCATAGGGGCGGGCCTCCAGCCGCGCCTCGGCAATGGGTCTGCCGCATTCGATGCAGATCCCGAACGTGCCCGCGGCGAGGCGGTCGACGGCCTCGGCGATCTCATTGAGGCGATTTTCGGACTGTGCGAGCAGGGTCGCGGCCTGCGACCGTTCGAAGGCGAGCGTCGCCCCTTCCGGATCGTGTTCGTCGTCGCTGTTGTCACCGTCGCGGGCGGCCGAGACCTCGTCGATACCTTGGGTCAGGCGGCCGATGAGCGCCTGCGTCTCCGCCCGCTCATCCTCGAGCCGCTCCCGCATCTGCGCTTCGTCGATCATCGTCGTCTCCTCGGCTTCGACTGGTCCGTCGTCCCGCGTTATCGTCGTTCGTCGCCTCGAACCCTCAGGCTTCCAGCGCCTCGGACGCTTCGAGCCAGCGCATCTCGAGCTCGTCGAGTTCGTCCCGGGACTCGCGGATCGCTGCCGTGAGCTCAGCCAGTCCTTCGAAGTCGGTCTGGTCGTGGGCGGCCATCTCCTCGTGCTTCTGCGCGATCTGATTGTTCAGCTTGTCCATCCGCCGTTCGATCGCGGACACTTCCTTCTTCGCCGCCCGGGCTTCCGCACCGGACAGTTTCGGAGCCGACGTCACTCCCTCGCTCGCCGAGGCGGCCCCACCGGAACCGTCCCCGCCGGCTCCCGTCGCGGCCCCGTTCGAACTGCCGGACGCCTTGTTCGAACCGGCGGCACCCCGGCGTTCCTCTTCGGCTCGCAGTCGCAGGTACTCCTCGACGCCGCCGGGAACATGGCGCAGTCCGTGATCGAGGATCGCGTACTGCTGATCGGTCACGCGCTCCAGCAGGTACCGGTCGTGGGAGACGACGATGAGGGTGCCCGGCCAGGAATCGAGGAGATCCTCCATGGCCGCAAGCATGTCCGAATCGACGTCGTTGGTCGGCTCATCGAGGATGATGACATTGGGTTCGGCCATGAGCAGCAGCAGAAGCTGGAGGCGGCGCTTCTGTCCGCCGGAGAGCTCCTTGACCCGTGCGGACAGATGTTCCTTCGCGAAGCCGAGCCGTTCGAGCAGCTGAGCCGGGGTGAAGTCCTTGCCTTCGATGGTGAACGACGTCTTCGACTCGGCGAGGACTTCGCGCACACGGGAGTCGGCGATCCGGGCCAGATCCTTGAACTGCTGATCGAGCACGCCGATCTGCACGGTCTTGCCGCGCTTGACCCGTCCGGCATCGGGGTCGATCTCTCCCGAGATCAGACCCAGCAGGGTCGACTTCCCGGCGCCGTTGGGGCCGAGGATTCCGGTGCGTTCGCCGGGACCGATACGCCAGGTGACATCGTCGAGGATCGTGGTCTCACCAAAGTGCTTGGACACGTCGAGCAGATCGACGACGTCCTTGCCCAGGCGGGCCGTGGCCATCTTCTTCAACTCGATCGGATTGCGGACCTCGGGCACGTCGGCGATGAGCTGGTTGGCCGCCTCGATGCGGAACTTCGGCTTCGACGTCCGAGCGGGTGCGCCGCGCCGCAGCCATGCGAGTTCCTTGCGCATGAGATTCTGTCGCTTCGCCTCGGTGGCGGCAGCGATCCGGTCGCGTTCGACGCGCTGGAGGACGTAGGCGGCATAACCGCCTTCGAAGGGCTCGACGATGCGGTCGTGGACCTCCCAGGTCTTCGTGCACACCTCGTCGAGGAACCACCGGTCGTGGGTGACCAGCAGCAGGGCTCCGGCGTTCTTCGGCCACCGGCCGCGCACATGCTTGGCCAACCATGCGATGCCGTCGACGTCGAGATGGTTCGTCGGCTCGTCGAGGATGATCATGTCCCAATCGCCGATGAGCAGCGCCGCCAGGGCCACCCGGCGGCGCTGACCGCCGGAGAGCGAGGAGATCTGCGCATCCCAATCGAGATCGGCGATGAGTCCGGAGATGATGTCACGGGCCCGCGGATCGGCCGCCCATTCGTGATCGGCGGCATCGCCGACGACGGAGAAGCCCACGGTCGCTTCGTCATCGAGGTCATCGCTTTGGCCGAGCATGCCCAGACGCAGACCGCCGCGATAGGTCACGCGTCCGGAATCGGGTTCGATGGTGCCGGCGAGCATGCCGAGCAGACTCGACTTGCCGTCGCCGTTGCGGCCGACGATGCCGATCATGTCGCCGGACTCGACGCCGAGGGTGACGGAGTCGAAGACGACGCGCGTGGGATATTCGAGGTGGAGGGCTTCTGCCCCGAGGAGATGTGCCATAGCGCTCCCTAGCCTAGTTCACGATGACCGGGTCCCGGCCACTGCTGGGGCTCTGCTCTGTGCCCCAGCGGAGTGTCTGCTCTGTGTCGGCAGGCGGTCTCCGCGCCACGGTCGACTGTCTCAAAGATGGAGGTCTGTGCGTTCGCATTGCGGACCGCGAACGGCCGTGCGTGACGGAATATTTCTTTTTCATATCGGTGTCCGTGATTGAGGTGCTAGCGGAGCCGCCGAAACGACTTCGGTGCATTAGACTGACCGAAACTCATCAAAATATGACAGTTCGTCCAGTGGTTTCACATCTTCGGTAGGGGCAGACAGCGCCCTCATCCGTGTGCACTGTCTGTATCAGAAAAGAGAAAACGTGAAGAAGCTCGCTTCAGCGGTGTCGATGATCGCCGCATCCGCCCTCGTCCTCTCGGCCTGTGGTTCAGGTGAAGGAGGCGAATCCGGCTCCGACTACCTCGCCTGCATGGTCTCCGACTCCGGCGGTTGGGACGACCAGTCCTTCAACCAGTCCGGTCGGGAAGGTATGGAGAGCGCGAAGAAGAACCTGGGAATCGAAGAGAAGCTCGCCGAATCGCAGGGCGACGCGGACTTCGGGCCGAACGTCGACAACATGGTGCAGCAGGGCTGCAACCTCACCTTCGGCGTCGGATTCCTCCTCGAGGACACGATCCAGGAAGCCGCCGAAGCGAACCCGGACCTCAACTTCGCGCTCATCGACTCCACGTTCTCCGACGCCGACGGCAAGCCGGTGACGCTCGACAACGCCAAGGCAGTCGTCTTCAACACCGCCGAGGCCGCGTATCTGGCCGGCTATGTTGCGGCCGCGACCTCGGAGTCGGGCAAGGTCGGCACCTTCGGCGGCATCCAGATTCCGTCGGTGACGATCTTCATGGACGGCTTCGCCGATGGCGTGGACAAGTTCAACGAGGACAACAACAAGGACGTCAAGCTGCTCGGCTGGAACAAGGAGAAGCAGGACGGATCGTTCTCCGGTGACTTCGAGAACCAGGGACAGGGCCAGGAACTGACCAAGCAGCTCATCTCGCAGGGCGCGGACGTCATCATGCCCGTCGCCGGACCCGTCGGCCTCGGTGCCGCAGCGGCGGCGAAGGAAGCCGGCGACGTCAACCTCGTGTGGGTCGACTCTG
This sequence comes from Brevibacterium linens ATCC 9172, assembly GCF_900169165.1. Taxonomy (GTDB): domain Bacteria; phylum Actinomycetota; class Actinomycetes; order Actinomycetales; family Brevibacteriaceae; genus Brevibacterium; species Brevibacterium linens. The sequence continues at coordinate 106,404 of NZ_FXYY01000004.1, read as the reverse complement.
ATGGCTACGAGTCGACCGAATACGGCGACATCATCCTCACCTCGGTGGTCAAGCAGATCTCGCAGGCCGTCGAAGACACCATCAAGGAAGGCACCGAGGACAACTTCACCAATGAGCCCTACGTCGGCACGCTCGAGAACGAAGGTGTGGGCATCGCTCCGTACCACGACTTCGAGGACAAGGTTCCCGAAGACGTGAAGAAGGACGTCGAAGAGCTGAAGAAGCAGATCATCGACGGCAGCCTCGTCGTCGAGTCGGAGAGCACACCGAAGTAAGCTCGTCGGATAAACTGCAGGGCCGAGTTCTTTCGGCCCTGCAGTTTTCAAGTTTGTGAGGAGAACCGGAAGCAGTGAAACTCGAGCTTCGCGGGATGACCAAGGTGTTCGGATCGTTCGTGGCCAACGACCACATCGATCTCACCATCCAGCCGGGCGAGATTCACGCCCTGCTGGGTGAGAACGGCGCCGGCAAATCCACCATGATGAACGTCCTCTACGGACTCTACGACGCCGATGGAGGAGAGATCCTCATCGACGACGAGCCGGTGAAGTTCTCCGGCCCGGGCGATGCTGTGGCCGCGGGAATCGGCATGGTCCACCAGCACTTCATGCTCGTGCCCGTGTTCACCGTGGCCGAATCCGTGGCGCTGGGCTACGAACCGACGAAGAGCCTCGGACTCCTCGACATCAACGAGGCGCGGAAGAAGGTCGAAGAGATCTCGTCGCGCTTCAACTTCAATATCGACCCCGACGCCCTCATCGAGGACCTGCCGGTCGGCGCCCAGCAGCGCGTGGAGATCATCAAGGCCTTGTCCCGGGACGCCGAGATCCTCATCCTCGATGAGCCCACGGCCGTGCTGACTCCGCAGGAGACCGACGAACTCATCTCGATCATGCGCCAGCTCAAAGAGCAGGGCACCTCGATCGTGTTCATCACCCACAAACTGCGCGAGGTCCGCGCGATCGCCGACGCGATCACCGTCATCCGCCGCGGCAAGATCGTCGGCGAGGCCTCCCCGGATTCGACCGAGACCGAACTGGCCAGCCAGATGGTCGGCCGCGCCGTGTCCCTGACGACCGAGAAGGACGCCGCCGATCCGGGCGACGCCACCTTCCAGGTCCGCGGACTCACCGTCGTCGACAAGGCCGAGAACGTCGTCGTCGACGACGTGTCCTTCGACGTCCGTCGGGGGGAGATCCTGGCCGTCGCCGGTGTCCAGGGCAACGGGCAGACCGAACTGGCCGAGACGATCATCGGCGTGACCGAACCCCGTCTGGGCTCGATCACCCTCGACGGCAAGGACCTCACCGGGAAGTCGGTGAAGGGCCGCCTCGGTGCGGGCATCGGATTCGTTCCCGAGGATCGGTCGACCGACGGCATCATCGCGGAGTTCGCCATCCGCGAGAACATGATCCTCGACGTCTACGACCGTGAGCCCTATGCCAAGGGCCTCAATCTCAAACCGAAGGTCATCACGGAAGAGGCGAAGAAGAAGGTCGACGAGTTCGACATCCGCCTCGGAAGCGTGGTCGACCCGATCGCGACCCTGTCGGGAGGCAACCAGCAGAAGGTGGTGCTCTCCCGCGAGCTCGGTCGTGACCTGCGACTGTTCATCGCCAGCCAGCCCACTCGCGGACTCGACGTCGGATCGATCGAGTTCGTGCACAAGCGCGTCATCGCCGAACGCGATGCCGGCACTCCCTGCATCATCGTCTCGACCGAACTCGACGAGGTCTACGGCCTCGCCGATCGCATCGCCGTGATGTACGCCGGACGCATCGTCGGCATCGTGGGACCCGAGACCTCTCGTGAGGCACTGGGCCTGATGATGGCCGGCGTTCCCGCCGACGAAGCCCTCGAAGCCACGGCCGGCAGCACGAGCACCGATGGTGCCGCGACCCCGGCCGCCGATGCGGAACCGGTCGCCACCTCGGCCGATTCCGCATCCACCGCCACCCCGGCGGACGACGACTCAGCCACCACCTCGGCGGAGGAGACCAAATGACGACTGATATCGCACCGACGGCTCCTTCGCCGGCACCGCCGCCGAAGGCCGAGGCCGCAGACGGCAAGGAACAGACCCTGCTGCAGCAGATCATGTCGGGTTCATGGCTCGTTTCGCTGCTGGCGATCGTGCTCGCCCTCCTGTTCGGCGGCGTCCTCATCGCCGTGTCGAACGCTGAGGTCGTCGCGGCGGCCGAGAACTTCTTCGCCGCTCCCGGCGATTTCTTCGCCACGCTCTTCCAGACCGTCGGCAACGCCTACTCGGCGCTGTTCCGCGGAGCCGTCTTCGACTGGGAAGCACGCACCACCGAACGCGCCATCCGGCCCCTGACCGAGTCGATGGTCTCGGGCACCCCGCTCATCCTCACCGGTCTCGGCATCGCCCTGGCCTTCCGCTGCGGTCTGTTCAACATCGGCGGTCAGGGCCAGGTCATCCTCGGCGCGACCATCGCCGGATTCCTCGGCTATGCGCTGCCGCTGCCTCCCGTCGTCCACATGCTCGTCGCAGTCGTCGGCGGCATCATCGGCGGTGCGATCTGGGCCGGCATCGCCGGTGTGCTCAAGGCGCGCACCGGCGCCAACGAAGTCATCGTGACGATCATGCTCAACTCGATCGCCGGGTATGCACTGGGCTACCTGCTCAAGCAGAACTGGTTCACGCACACGAGCTCGGCCAACCCGCAATCACGTGTCATCGATGACTCCGCGCAGATGTTCTTGCTGCTGCCTGCGCCGTTCCGCCTCCACTTCGGCTTCATCATCGCCATCCTCGCCACGATCTTCGTGTGGTGGCTGCTCGAGCGGTCGACGATCGGCTTCGAGTTCAAGGCCGTCGGTGCGAACCCGCACGCGGCCCGGACCGCCGGCATCTCCGTGTCCAAGGTGACTGTGACGGTCATGATCGTCGCCGGCGCCTTGGCCGGACTCGGCGGTGCCGCCCAGGTGCTCGGCACCGAATACAAACTCACCGGCGGCATCAGCGGGTCGATCGGCTTCGACGCGATCACCGTCGCCCTGCTGGGACGGTCGAAACCGCTGGGGACGTTCCTCGCCGGTCTGCTCTTCGGTGCGTTCAAGGCCGGCGGTTACCTCATGCAGTCCCAGACCGGTACGCCGATCGACATCGTCCTCGTCGTCCAGTCAGTCATCGTGCTGCTCATCGCGGCCCCGCCGCTGGTGAGGTCGATCTTCCGGTTGCCCACACCGGTGCTCAAGCGGAAGGAGGACTGAGATGACCGCTCAGACCATGGATAAGACACCTTCGACCCAGGTCAAGGCGCTTGCGCCGATCGCCTGGAAGTTCCCGATCGTCTATACGATCCTGGCGCTGGTCTCGCTCGTCTTCTTCGGCCTCATCGGCCGTGACGGAGAGACGACCTTCCGCGTGGCCACCGGCGGAGACTTCTTCGCCATCCCCGACTTCGCCGTGTCTTCGACTGCGGCGGGGCTGACGCTGGGCATCCTGCTCGTCATCATGGCCGCCGTGTCGATCTATGTGGCGATCAAGCGCATCGACACGGGCTCCTGGTTCCCGATGCTCTTCGGCGTCATCTTCGTGCTGTCCTTCCTCGCCTGGGCCGGCGGCGGATCCGGTGGCGTGATCCCGCTGACCACGCTGCTCGCCGGTGCCCTGGCACTGTCCGTGCCGCTGATCTTCGGCGCCATGTGCGGACTCGTGGGAGAACGGTCGGGCATCATCAACATCGCCATCGAAGGCCAGCTGCTGGCCGGCGCCTTCCTCGCCGCGGTCGTCGCCTCGGTGGTGAAGAACCCGTACGCGGGTCTGCTCGCCGCCCCCATCGCCGGGGCGCTCGTCGCCGTGGTGCTCACCTTCTTGGCGGTGAAGTACTGGGTCAACCAGATCATCATCGGCGTCGTCCTCAACGTCCTCGTCGTCGGCATCACGAGCTTCCTGTACTCGACGGTGCTCACCCAGGACCCGGGACTGTGGAACTCCCGGCAGAAGCTGCCGAATCTGCCGATCCCGCTGCTGTCGGACATTCCGGTGCTCGGGCGGGTGCTGTTTGACCAGAACATCCTCGTCTACATCATGTACGTCGTCGTCATCGCCCTGCAGATCTTCGTCTTCCGATCGAAGTGGGGACTGCGGATGCGCGCCGTCGGTGAGCACCCGAAGGCCGCGGACACCGTCGGCATCAAGGTCAACTTCACCCGAGTGCGCAATACGCTGCTCGCCGGTGCCATCGCCGGTCTCGGCGGTGCCTTCTTCACCGTCGGCTCCGGACTGGCCTTCGGCAAGGAGATGTCGGCCGGGCAGGGCTATATCGCCCTGGCCGCGATGATCCTGGGCAAATGGAACCCGAAGGGTGCGCTGCTGGCGGCTCTGCTGTTCGGCTTCTCCAAGAGCCTCGGCAACACTCTGCAGTCCATCGGCACCCCGGTGGCCAACGAGCTGCTGCTCATGCTGCCCTACATCGTCACCGTCTTCGCTGTCGCCGGATTCGTCGGTCGGGTCCGCCCGCCGGCCGCGGAAGGTGTGCCCTACGTGAAGTGAGTCCCGCCTCGGCGACGGATCGGTCAGCCACCGTCCCCGACGAACCGGCACGACCCCTCGAGCACCCCACAGTCACCACCCGAAGGAAGAGGTCTCCCCATGACTGTCCCCGAACCTCACCCGACCGACCCGGCTTGGAGCGAGGAACCCACCCCGGTCGCCCCCGAGGACCTCAGTGAGGGCACGTGGGAGCTGCTGCGGGCCGAAGCGAAGCGGGCGATGGCGCGGGCCTATGTGCCCTATTCGAACTATCCGGTCGGGGCGGCCGGTCTCGTCGACGACGGGCGCATCGTCGGCGGCTGCAATATCGAGAACGCCTCGTTCGGGGTGACTCTGTGCGCGGAGTGCTCGCTCGTCTCCGAGATGTTCATGACCGGCGGCGGCCGCCTCGTCGCCTTCGACTGTGTGGACGGGGAAGGCAACACCCTCGTTCCCTGCGGACGGTGCCGACAGCTGCTGTTCGAACACGGCGGCAACGACCTCGTCATCAACATGCCCAGCGGACGTGAGCCGATGTCCGTGGTCCTGCCCGAGGCGTTCGGACCCGATCACCTGGCCGCCGCACGCCGCGACCATGAGGCCAAGCACTGACCGATCGTCCCCTCACCGAGGCGGTCGTGGCCGGAACGAGACGGCAGGGCCTTGAAGGCGACGGCTGAGCTGACAACGAAGATTTCGACGACAACGAAGGATTGAGACCGTGAGCGTAGAAGCATTCGACACCGTCGACGTCATCGCCGCCAAACGCGATGGCCGGGCCCTGAGCAAGGAGCAGATCGACTGGGTCATCGGCGCCTACACCCGCGGCGCCGTCGCAGAAGAGCAGATGGCGGCCCTGGCCATGGCGATCTTCATCAACGACATGGCACCGGTTGAGATCGCGCATTGGACGCAGGCGATGATCGACTCCGGTGAGCGCATGGACTTCTCGTCCCTGACCCAACCGACGTCGGACAAGCATTCGACCGGGGGAGTCGGCGACAAGATCACCCTGCCCCTGGCCCCGCTCGTCGCCGTCTTCGACGTGGCCGTCCCGCAGCTCTCCGGCCGCGGTCTCGGCCACACCGGCGGCACCCTGGACAAGCTCGAATCGATTCCCGGGTGGCAGGCGGGACTGAGCAATGAGGCGATCGTCGCACAGCTTGACGGCGTCGGCGCCGTCATCTGCGCGGCGGGATCCGGTCTGGCTCCGGCGGACAAGAAGCTCTACGCCCTGCGCGACATCACCTCGACGGTCGACTGCATCCCGCTCATCGCCTCCTCGATCATGTCGAAGAAGATCGCCGAGGGCACCTCCGGGCTCGTCCTCGACGTCAAGGTCGGCTCCGGAGCGTTCATGAAGGACCTGACGAAGGCCCGCACGCTCGCCGAGACGATGGTCGAGCTCGGCAAGGCCGCCGGGGTGAAGACCTCGGCGCTGCTGACCGATATGTCCACACCCTTGGGTCTGACCGTCGGCAATGCTCTCGAGGTCCGCGAATCCGTCGAGGTCCTGGCCGGCGGCGGACCCACCGACGTCGTCGACCTCACCGTCGCCCTGGCCGAGGAGATGCTGCGCCTGGCGGGCAAGACCGATGTCGACGTCCGCGCCGCCTTGGCCGACGGGCGCGCCATGGACAAGTGGAAGCAGATGATCCGCGCCCAACACGGCGACCCGGACGCCGCTCTGCCCGTGGCCGAGCACACCGAGGTCGTCACCGCGACCGATTCCGGGGTGCTCACCTCACTCGATGCGCTCTCGGTGGGAGTCGCCTCGTGGCGGTTGGGTGCCGGGCGGGCGCGGAAGGAAGACCCGGTCCAGGATGTGGCCGGAATCGAACTCCACGCGAAACCCGGGGACACGGTCACGGCCGGACAGCCGCTCATGACACTGCACACGGCCACCCCGGAACGATTCGACCGGGCGATCGAAGCGCTGGAGGGCGCGGTCGAGATCGGCGGGGACGCCGCCTCGGTGCCGGAGTCGATCGTCTTCGACACGATCACCTGAGCCGAATCGCACACTCTCAGCACTGCCGCGCGGCCGCTGGCCTCGCTACGCTGGACCTGACGATACTTCGCGCGTCATCTGCACGCGCAGCCATGCACGACCATGCAACCTTGCTCGACCACGCAACCTTGCACGACCACTTCTGGAGGACCGAATGACCAGCCGCACCGATGTCGCGAACATTATCGACCACACCCTGCTCAAGCCCGAAGCGACCCCCGCCGACGTCGACGCCCTCGTGGCGGAAGCGAAGGAGCTGGGCGTGCTCGCGATCTGCGTGTCACCGTCCATGCTGCCGATCACCGATCCGGGTGAGCTCGTCGTGGCCACCGTCGTCGGATTCCCCTCCGGCCAGGTGAAGCCGGAGATCAAGGCCGCCGAGGCTGCTCAGGCCGTCGCCGACGGTGCTGCCGAAGTCGACATGGTCATCAACATCGGACAGGCCGTCGCCGGGGACTTCGACGGACTCGAGGCCGATATCCGCGGCGTCGTCGAGGCCAGCGGGGACGCCCTCGTCAAGGTCATCATCGAGTCGGCGGCGCTGGGCGATGAGCAGATCGTCGAGGCCTGCCGCCGCGCCGAGGCCGCCGGAGCCGGATTCGTCAAGACGTCGACCGGGTTCCACCCCGCCGGAGGCGCCAGCGCTCACGCTGTGTCTCTGATGCGCGAGACCGTGGGCGACCGCCTGGGAGTGAAGGCCTCCGGCGGAATCCGCACTGCCGAGGCAGCCGAAGAGATGATCGCCGCCGGCGCGTCCCGCCTGGGCCTCTCCGGCAGCCGCACCATCCTCAACTCCCTCTAATTACTACCTGACGGCGGCCCAGCAACCTCGCGCGAGGTTGCTGGGCCGCCGTCACGTGGTAATTGGGGTCAGAGGCCGAAGAAGGTTTTGAGTTCGGTGCTCAGCGAGGTCAAGCGTTCCTTGAGGGCCGGTTTGAGGGAGGCACTCGCCGAGGCGGCCGGCAGACGCACTCCTGCGCTGGCGGCCGCACGGGCATCGGCATCGGTCGCAGCCTGGAGCTCGGAGGGCTCGGCGACGACTTCGAGATAGCACTTGAGCTTCGGTTCGGTGCCGGAAGGACGCACGATGACCCGCGAGTTCGACTCCGAGAGCAGCAGGATTCCGTCGGTCGGAGGCAGCCCCTCATACCCGGCTGCGAGGTCGTGGACCTCGGCGACGGGGGAGCCGGCCAGCGTGGCCGGAGGATTCTCGCGCAGCTTCGCCATCGCCGTGGCGATGAGGGAGACATCGTCGAGGCGGAAGCTCAAAGGAGCGGTGGCGAAGTAGCCGTCGCGGACCCGGATCCGATCGAGTTCGGCCTCGATGCTCGATCCCTCGGCTTTGAGCCGGGATGCCAGAGCCGCGAAGGTCACGGCCGCCGAAATGCCGTCCTTGTCACGGACCGCAGCCGGATCGACGCAGTAGCCGAGCGCCTCTTCATAGCCGAAGACAAGGTTGGGAACTCGGGAGATCCACTTGAACCCGGTGAGCGTGTTCACCGCTGCGAACCCGTGGCTGGCGGCAGCGGCGGCCAGCCCACGGGAGGATACGATCGAGTTCGCGAACACCGGAGCCTCCGCCCCCGCCGCATGATGTGTTCCCGCAGTCAGGCGCGTCGCGGCATCCTCACCGAGGAGGAGCCCCACCTCGTCACCGGACAGCTGTCGGTAACCGGTCGCGGCAGAGTCATCGGGAATGGCCGCGGAGAACCGGTCGGCGTCCGGGTCGTTGGCGATGATGAGCTCGGCGCCGACCTCACGGGCCAGGGCGAAGGACTCGTCGAGAGCCCCGGCCTCCTCGGGATTCGGGAACGACACGGTCGGAAAATCCGGATCCGGTGCCTGCTGGGAGGTCACCGGGTGAAGGTTCGTGAACCCGGTGCGGGTCAGCGCCGCCTCGGCGACACCGGCACCGACACCGTGCAGAGAGGTGAGCACGATCGACAGATCCGCTTCGGCCCGCACCCTCAGATCATCGATGCGAGACAGGTACTCCTCGACGATCGACTCGTCGAGGTGCTCCCACCCTGATTCGGCTCGTGCCACCGAGGCCACGGATTCGACCGCGGCGATCTTCTCGGCGATGAGCGCATCTGCCGGGCTGACGATCTGCGCCCCGGCACCGGCGAGGGCGGCAGCAGGCTCGGATTCGATGGCCTGCAGCGGACGCTGTCCCAGGTAGACCTTGTACCCGTTGTCGGCCGGGGGGTTATGGCTGGCCGTGACCATGACACCTGCATCCGCTCCCCGCTGTGACAGCGCGAACGCCAACAGCGGGGTCGGCAGCTGGTCGGGCAGCTGGATCGCGACCCCGCCGGCGGCGGTGATGACGGCGGCGGTATCTCGAGCGAACTCCGCGGACTTGTACCGGGCATCGCAGCCGATGACGACGCGGAAACCCTCACCGACGGTTTCGGCGAGGAACGCGGCCAACCCTGCGGCAGCCCGGATGACGACGGCCCGGTTCATCCGGTTCGGGCCGGCGGCGATCTCGCCGCGCAGGCCGGCGGTGCCGAAGACGAGGGGACCGGAGAATCGGTCCTCGAGGTCGGCGATCGCCGCCTCGTCGCCGTCCTCCGCGGAGGCGAGGATGTGTTCCACGGTGGTGGCCGTCTGCGGATCGGGGTCATCGGCGATCCAGGCGCGGACCACCTCGGCGTCGAATCCATGTCTGAAGCGATCGGCTACGCGGGTCATATGAGTCCTTTGCGTGTTCGCGGTGGCGGGTTGGGGGAGTGCGGAGTCGGCCGGGCCGTCTCAGAGCTTCGCGACGATGTCGGCGAGCAGACGGGAGATGCGCGGGGCCGCTGCGGCTCCGGCTTCGATGACTTCGGCATGGGAGAGCGGGGTCTCCTGGATGCCGGCGGCGAGGTTCGTGACCAGGGAGATGCCCATGAGCTCGAACCCGGCCTGACGTGCGGCGATGGCCTCCAACGTCGTCGACATGCCCACGAGGTCGGCACCGAGGATCCCGGCCATGCGCACCTCGGCGGGGGTCTCGTAGTGAGGTCCGCGGAACTGCGCGTACACGCCTTCGTCGAGCGTCGGGTCGATCTCCTTGGCGATGGCGCGCATCCGCGGGGAGTACAGATCGGTGAGATCGACGAAGTTCGCGCCCTCGATGGGGGAGGCCCCGGTGAGGTTGATGTGATCGGAGATGAGCACCGGGGTGCCGGGTGCCCAATTGCGGTTGAGGCCGCCGCACCCGTTCGTCAGCACGAGCGAGGAGCAGCCGGCCGCAGCGGCGGTGCGCACACCGTGAGCGACTGCGCGGACCCCCTTGCCCTCGTAGTAGTGGGTGCGCGATCCGAGGACGAGCGCATGCTTGCCGCTGGCCTCGATACGCACCGTGCGCAGGGTCGCGCCGTGGCCTTCGACGGCCGGAGCATGGAATCCGGGGACCTCGGCCGCGGAGATCTCGGCAACGGTCTCGCCGAGGAGGTCCGCCGCCCCGCCCCAACCGGAGCCGAGGACAAGCGCGACGTCATGGGCGTCGATGCCCGCGTTGGCGTTGATGGTCGTGGCCGCGGCGTGCGCGGCGGCGGTAGGATCGCTTAAGTCAGTCATGACGCCAAGATTATCAAGTTCCCCACCGCCCAAGGAGCGAGCACATGCCGATTCGAGAGCTGACCGACGGTGACGATCTGCGCCTGAATGAGGTGTTCGCCGATGCGACCACCCCGGCCGGTCATATGGCCAGGTCCCTGTTCCGTCCGTCCTCGGATTCGCCGCTGATCCGCTCCGTCATCGCCGAGGTGGTCCCCGACGTTCCCGTCGGAGCCGCCGCAATCGCCGAATCCCCGCTTCACCCCTACCGGGCATGGGTCCATGTGGAGGTCGCCGCCGAGGAACAGGGCCATGGTCAGGGGCGAGAACTCTTCGAGGCGGTGTGTGCCGAGACGCGGGGAACCGCGCTCGAAGGCCTCGATCTGCGCGCCCGTGTGCACGCCGGCAGCCCGGGCGAGGGCTTCGCGCAGGCACTCGGCTTCACCCCGCTGACGACGACTCGCGTGATCAAGGTGCCCGCCGGTGCTCTGCCCCCGGCAGGAGGCGGTCGGGCCGAGGACCTCGAGATCGTCGCCACCGGTTCGGTGAAGCTGACGAAGGCGTTCCTCAACTGGTACACCGCAGTCAACCGCGACGATGCCGTCGGCCCACTGACCATCGGACAGGTGAACAACGCGTTCCTCTCCGAGGCGGCCGGTGCTCACGGTGCTGCTCTGCTGAACGGCGCGGCCGGAACCGCCGAGGCGGGTGGGCTCAGTGCCTTCGCCGTGTCGTATGCGAGGGAAGCCGATGAGACAGCCGGTGTTCTGCCCTCGGCCGGTGAACCAGGTGCCGGAGACGGACCCGGTGACGGGTCCGCTGTCGTCGATCAGGTCGACGAGGAGCCGCCGACCGAGCTCATCCTCGGATCGATGTTCGAAACCCGCGATCATGCCGCCGACACGACGGGCGAGGACTTCGCCGCGGCCGTCGCCGATGCCGAACTCCTGCTGGCCCGGCTGTCGGTCGATGCCGATGTCGTCATCGAAGTCACGAGCGGAATGCCCGTGATCTCCGCTCTCGCCGACCGGCTGCTCGAAGCGGGAACCGCGACCGAGCTCTACCGCTACGAGACTCTCTCAGGACCTCCTGCCGACGTGAGCTGAGTCAGGTTCGACTCCCATCGAGGCTGACGACGCGGACGGGGCGGGCCTGATCCTCGGTGACGAACCAGCCCGTCCCAGCCAGCCCGTCGAGCGGAGCCTGTCGCAGCACTCCGAGCGCGGTGAGATCCTGCCCGGTGTGTACGCCGAGCACGAGCAGCGGCCCGAGATTCTGAGCCTTGGCCAGCGGGGAACCATAGCCGGGAGTGAACCGTGTCGGCGCGGTGAGCACATGGTCGTGTCCGTCGAGCAGATCCCAGTCGAGCGGGTCCGACTCCAGATGCGCATCATCGTGGACATCGACCACGCCGAGGCTGCCCAGGTAGGTCGCGAATCCGGTCTTGCCGCTCTGCGGAGAGCCGCGAACCGTGAGCACCGAACCGTCCCGCCGGGGATCCCACATGACAGGGTCGCCGAATGCGTCGACACCGATGGGGATGCCGCCCGGCATGCTGCCGAAAGGTTCCTCGGACGCGACCGCAGGTTGGTCAAGACCCCGCCAGCGTGGAGCGAATCCCTTTCGGGACTCCGGAATGCCGGGTGGTCCGCCGAGGATGCTCGTGCCCGCCCCGGACATCGACGAATCGAATCGTGCCGCGACGTCGGGTGCGAATTGCACATCGGCACCGTCCCCGCCGGCAGCCTGTGCGCAGGGGCCGCGGATGACGGCGCGCAGATCCGGCCATCTGCCGGCGAATCGCTGGCGGCTGAGTCCGACACTCGTCCCGTCGTCCCCGGCCTCGGGAGGAAAGACGATCTGAGTGGCGAACCGCGAGCTTCTGCTCGTCATGTTCCGGCACCCGGCGAGCAGGAAAACGAGATCTGATCCGGCACCGTGCCCGAGCAGACGTTCGGCTCGTTCGGCCCAGCAGTGGTCGAGCGAGTCGACGAATTCGGCCCAATTGCTGCACACGAGCAGGCTCGGCGGCTGTCGACTCGGCCCCGAACTCGTCGGGGCATCGGCGCCTCTGCCGTCGTGCAGGAACCTACCCGGATCCGCACCGGCCGCGAGATGGTCGAGAACCGCCTGAATCTGCCAGCCCGTGTTCATGCCGCAGCTGATCTCGGCCCAGTCGAGGGCTGGGGCGATCCTGCCGATTGCGATGATCCGTCGGGTCGGGGCGGCCGCTCGTGCCATGGTCGCGAGCACGGATTCCACGGTGTCCGGGCTGCCGCCCGTGAGGATCGTGGAACCGTCCGCATCCGGGTCGAATGTCCACTTCTCCTGCAGCTGCTGACTGGGAACATCGACGATCCCTGTGACCCCGGCGAAAGGTTCACCGCCTGCCACCTCATCCGGTTCCGGCAGGGGCGGCAGCACCACCTGCCGCTGAACCGACGGTTCCCCGGGATCGGCACTGTCCCCGGCCGCTGTGACGATGTTGTCGACGTCGACGCCGACGACGCCGCCGGCCAGGGACGGAACCGGTCCCCGACCCCAGGAGCGAATACGGGGTCGGAGGGCCGCCTCGGCGTGGGTGTCATGTCCGAACGGCACCGCCACGCGGAACCGGGTGACGCTGATCCCGGAGTCCAGGCAGGCGGCGCCGGGTTTGTCCGCGGGCAGGAACGCGCCCGCCTCCGTGCCGATGACGTCGAAGGAATCGGTCTCATCGCGCACTCGCAGGCACACGCGGACGTTGATGTTCGCCTTCATCTGCCCGGTCACGACGCCCATGGGGCGCTGAGTGGCGAGAATGAGGTGAACGCCGAGGGACCTGCCCAGGGCGGTGAGGTGTTCAAGCAGGTCGGCGGCTCGCGGGTGGGTCGCCATGAGTGCATGGAACTCGTCGATGACGACGACGAGGCGTGGGGGAGGGTCAGCGAGGTCGGCGACATCGGCGCACCCGTGATCGGCCAGCAGTCGTTCCCGATGGGTGATCTCGGCGCGCACCGAGACGAGAGCGCGAAAGGCCAGACCGGAGTCGAAATCGTCGAGCACACTGTCGGTGTGCGGCAGCTTCTGTAGTGGTGAGAACGTGGCCCCGCCCTTGAAGTCGATGAGCACGAAGCGCAGTCGCCGCGGCGGCTGTGCCAAGGCCATCGACAGCAGCCATGTCTGCAGGAGCAGGGATTTCCCGCTGCCCGTGGTGCCGGCGACGAGAGCGTGGGGACCGTCGGAGAACAGATCGATGCCGGTCTCACCGTCGGTTCCGCGACCGATCGGCACCGGCCCCGCGGCGGGAGACCGCCACCGGTTCCGAATGGATTCGGGCGCATCGTCGCAGAGTTCGCCGAGCCCGTGGTCGGGCCAGGCGCGGGTGCCGGTATCGGCAGAGCGGCCACAGTTCAGGGTGACGAATCGTGCGGCCGGCATGAGCGTGGCGATGAACGTCCGTCCGGGTACCGGGCCGCCGGGGGCGGTCGAGGAGTCGGCGCGAGCCTGCGCGAGGGTGCCGACCGTCATCGAGACCGCAGAGCCGGCATGCGGGGCGGTGAGCGTGAGAACGGCGGGGTCGACCTCCTCGTCGAGGGTGACCGAGATGGGATCGTCCATGTTGGTGTCTGCGCGGGTACCGGACCGGACCGTGGTCGATGCGCAGTCGTCGGAGAACTCGGTGCCTGCCAGTTCCGGCAGCAGTGCCAGTTCGGACTCCGGCCGCCATCTGAATCGCCGGTCGGCCAGCCAGGCAAAGGCCATAGTGCGCAGGACTGTCGGTGTCCCGCTGACGGTGACCGTCGTTGTGCGCGGATCGATGCGGATCGGCATATCGGCGCAGACGACTCGACCGTCGACGTGGTCGGTTCCGTCCTGCAGCTGTTCGTCGATGGTGAGGTCGCTGAAGACCGTCCCGAAACCCAGGCACAGGCCAGGGGAAGAGAAGATCCTGTGTCGCTGCGCCGCCTCGAGCCGGCGCAGCCTGGCTCGCGCCTCGGCCAACGCTTCGTCACGGTCGAGTCGGCATTGTGCGCTGTCACGAGTGAAGCGCTTCTTCTCCACCAGGTAGGCGACCCACCCGGAGAGCGGGGCCGAGACGCTGAAGAGGAGGAACCACCACATTCCGGTGGCCACGGCCAGCACCACGCCGATGCCGACGGGGATGAGGAACGTCCACCATTGTGGGGGTCTGGCCGGCCGAGGATCGTCGATCGTCTTCGGGGCGATGTGGATGTCATCGCTGTGGTGCAGCGGCGGGGACCGGATCGGCGGAGTCGAATGGGCGGTCGAGGACGAATCACGGGCGGACGAACCATCTGCTGTGCCCGGTGCGAGCACAGTCGTTCCCAATCGCATTGTGGGCTGATCTCCTGTGGCATCGAGTCGCAGCGGCTGTGGGGTGCGGGAGATGCTGGGGTCGATGACGGTCAGGCAATCGGTGTGGGACAGTCGGGCCAGGCAGGCTCGCCGAGGGTCGAGGCTCAGAGTGAAGCCGGAGTCGGGCCCCGCCAGGACGGATACGCTCGTCCGTGCGGAGACGGCACAGGTGTCGGCAGTGCGCAGAGAGTCCGCCCCGACGACGGTGATCGGATTGAGTCGCTGCCAGTGACCCCAGCTGATCGACTCGACGCTGCGATTCTCGAGCCGGTTGCCGGTGATGAGGTCCTGATGCATCAACTCGGGTCCGAGAGCAGACCGGAAGACGGCGACGGCCGGTTGGGCTGAATCAGCTTCGAGGCTGATGCTCGTGACGGCTCCGTTCGTCTCGAGGCGGTGGACGAGGCCCAGAGTTCTCATGCCCACAGACTCACCGCGATCGCACTGTTCGGGCAAGAGAGAGAAGACATCCTGTGGAAACGGTGCGGGCATCCACAGCCTCAAGGCGTGTGAGTGGGCCCGGAATCCACAGGTATCGGAGGCGAAGTGACGACGACGGGCCACGATCAGTCGAGGCGCAGGGCGCCCCGGGCATAAGCGGTGGCGTGGAGGTCGATGAGACCGGGCACGAACGGTGAGAGCAGCGCCGGAGAGTAGCGTGCCTCGATGCGGATGCGCACCGAATGCGCCCCATCCGCATCGGCACTCAACCGCAGATCGCCCATGTCCTTCGGAGTCGGCACCGCGTCGAGGTACCGTCCGGCGGCGCGTTCGGCCGCCGGAGGTGAGAACACGAGCCCGGGATCGTCACCGGGAGCCGGTTCGAACGAGTCGGAGGCAGCCAGCGCCGCAGAGTCGGCCAGCCCCTGCAGCTCACGGCGGGCCATGTGCAGATCGGTCAGGGCTGCGATGAGGAAGGCCAGCAGCAAGGCGATGACGACGAAGCCGATGGCCAGCGGCGTGATGGACCCGGCATCCGAATCATGATCCGACTCTTGACCGCGCGTCGAATCCTCGCGTCGTTCCGATCTGTGCTCTCCCGTGGTCGACATATCACTGGCCGCCTGCGGCGACGACGTCGGTATGGTTCGCGCGCAACGTGATGTGCGGCGAACGGTCGGGGCCGAAGAGGAGCGGGAACCCGGGCAGAGACACCTTCGTTTCGACTCTTGCGGTCACGAGGGACCCGGCCTGTCCACAGGGCCCGGCGCACGAGTAGGTGATGGAAGTCGGCGCATCCCGCAGCCCGAAGTCCGCGAAATGCATCTTCGCGACGGCGTGGGCTCGAGCCTCCGAAGGGTTCGCGTCGCGGGCGGCGATGCGTGAGGCCGACATCGCCGCCGAGGTGGTCGCATAGCTGGCCGCCTGCAGCTGAGACAGGGTGAGCATGAGGTAGATGACCGGGATGAGCAGGACGATGGAGGCGAAGACGAACTCGATGACCGCTGTTCCCTCGTCTGCGTCGTCGGCCGCGACTCCCTGAGCAACCTCGGGCTCAGTCACGGTCGATGTCCTCGACGATGGATCGACCGCGCAGGTCCCAGACCTCGGGCGGTCCCCACAGGCCGAGGACCGGCAGCGGGGTCGTCACCTGCACCTCGACGATCTCGACGGCACCGCGCTGCGACGTCGAGACGGTGACCTTCTGGGCATAGCGCTCGCCCACGGACACACGGATGAGGTCGCGGGTGAGCTTCTGTCCGTCGCGGGGAGTCTGATCGGCCAGGCTCGCCTGCCTCGCTCCGGCGATGGCGGAGTCGATGACCGTGTTGCGGACATGGATGACGAGACCGATCTGCAGGGCTCCGGCCAGGATGAGGGCCAGCAGCGAGGCGATGAGCGCGAACTCGGCGACGGCGGATCCCGAATCGCTGCGCTCGCCTGCCGCCGTCACCGAATCAGCCCTCCTCCGGCCGCCCGGTTCCGTCTCGTCATCTGTGGTCACCGCCTGGTCACCCGGCCCCGCGGACCTTGTTCATCGCATCTTGGAACATCGAGGTGAAGGCTTCGCCGGCCAGCGCCCACAGGGCAACCACCAACCCTGCGGTCATGAGAGTGATGAGGACCCAGCCGGGAACGTCCCCGCGATCGGGTCGGTCGACATCGGTGGTGAGGTTCGCGTCGATGTCTGTCTCGGCCGCCTCGGTGATGGTGGTTCCCCCTGGTGGAGGGGGACCGGGGATGAGCCCGAGCATGAACGGGACGAGGCGGTAGGTGAACTGGCGGAACATCGTGTCTCCTTCATCGGCGAGGTCGAGGTTTCGATCCGCGTGGTCGGTGGTGCGGGACTGGCTTTGGGAGCGGGGAATGGTCGGTGGTGCGTGGCGTGGACGTTACGGACTGAGGTCGAGGACGGTCAGGGACGGGAAGACGGCGAAGATCACGGTGACGGGAAGCACGAAGACAACGACCGGAATCAGCATCCCGATCTCCTTCTTCCCGGACAGTTCGAGCAGCCGCCGTCGGGACTGTTCGCGCACGTCAGCGGCTTGGGAGCGGAGCACTTCGGCGAGCGGCGTACCGCGGGTCATCGACACTGCGAGGCCGTCGACGAATTGGACGATCTCCGGGATGGCGATACGCGTGGCCATCGCGTCGAGCGCTTCGACCAACGGCGTGCCGGTGCGGGTGTCCGCCAGAGCCGCGCGGAGTTCGTCGACGAGCTCGCCGGAGCAGGTACGGCACACGCGTTCGAGGGCCTCCACGATCCCCTCTCCTGCGGTGATGGACAGTGCGAGGAGTTCGGCGACGGTGGGGAATTCGGCGAGCACGCGGGATTCGTGGCGGGCGATGGCCTGGCTGAGTCGCCAATCGTTGAAGACGTGCCCGGCGATGCCGCCGCTGATGACGAGGACGACGGTGACGATGGGGGAGAAGCCGCGTTGTGCCGACAGCGCACCGGCCGGACCGCCGGCGACGATCATCCCGACGAGGATGCTCAGCACCTGGCTGATGCGGAACCGTTCGACCGTGGCATTGCCGCCGAGGCGGTCGATGCGCAGCCGCAGACTCGCATCCGTGGTGATGCGCGACGTCACCCACAGGGTCGAGGTGACCAGCCATGACTTCGCCAGCCCCCAGAAACCGTCGGCGCGCGGGGTCGGCGGAGCGTAGATGTCGACCAAAGACTCCTGATCCCGCAGGTAGGGTGCGATCCGTGAGGACAGCGTCGGCCTGCGCAGCGGCGGAAGGGAGAGGACGAAGACACAGAGAGCGAAGCCGTTGAAGAGTCCGAGGGCCAGGATCGACAGTGGCTCGCCGAGGAGACTCATGCTGCCCGTCCGTCCGAGGAGTCGTCGCTGTCGGCGGAGAATCCGCTGCTCAGGCCGGCGTTGTCTGCGAAACGTCGGTGGGCGGCGCTGAGCGAGGACCCCTCGATGACCCGGGGTTCGGCCGGGAGCCGGCCGATGCGCTTCATCGCCTGATATGCCAGCAGAGACACGACGAAGCCCGCCGCCAGGAGGATCAGCCCGGTTCGCGAGTTGTACGCAACTGCCGTTTCGGGTCGAGTCGACAGGAATGCGAGGACCACCCACGGCGCTGCGACGGCCAGTCGGGCGCCGTTGACCGTCCACTGCTGCCGGGCGGAGAGCTCGTTGCGGGTGCGGGCATCATCACGGACGAACTGTGCCAGGGCCCGCAGCATGGTGCCCAGGTCGCTGCCGCCGACCTGCCGGGTGACGCTGAGTGCGACGACGATGCGGTCGGCCACCGGGTCGGCGCTGACCTGTCTGAATCGTTCCAACGCCAAGGCGAATGACCCGCTGGCCCGATATTCCTCGGCGAAGACTTCGAACAGCGGCCGCAGCGGTTCGGGTCCGCGATGGGCCAGAGAGCTCAGCGCTTCGGGCAGAGACAGTCCCGCGCGGACTCCGGAATTGAGATGGTCGAGGGTTTCGGGCCACAGCTCACGCCGCATCACCTGTCTGCTGCGCGCCCGATGCTGCAATGCCCGGTGCGGCAGCCAGGAGGCGAAGAGGCCGAAGCACAGCGCGATCGCCCACGATCCTGTGAGCACCGTCGAAACGACGGTCACGATACAGAACGCCGCGACCGAGATGAGCAGCAGATGGGCCGGACGCAGCCTGGGGAATCCGGCACCGGTGAGCATGTCATCGAGTTCGCGCACCCACCGCGACTGAGTCCGCTTGCTCTGCGGTCGCTGCCACAGTGACATCCAGATGAGGAAGAGCCCTGCCCCGAGGCAGGCACCGCTGAGCAGAGCGAACTGCGAATAGCTCATGCCGCCTCCAGAATGGAGTGCAGATCGCGGCCGATGGCCGCAAATCGCTCGCCGAGGTGGCCGAACCCCTGACCGCGGATGAGCTGTCCTCGGGGCGAATGGAAGATCGTGTCGAGTTCGACGACGTCGCCTTCGACTCCGCCTGGCACCGCGCAGATCTCATCGACCCGGCGTACCCCGGACGGATCCCTGCGCAGGTGGACGACGACGTCGAGGCTGACGGCGACCGTGGGAACGACGAACGCCGAGGAGATGTTCGCTCCGGCCAGCAGCGGCAGAGTGCAGATCTTCGTGATCGCCGCCCGGGCGGAGTTCGCGTGGATGGTGCCCATCCCGGGCAGCCCCGAATTCAACGCCACGAGGAGGTCGAGGCTCTCGGCCTCTCTGACCTCGCCGACGATGATGCGCGTCGGCCGCATCCGCAGTGCCTCTTTGACGAGGGCGCGGAGGGTGACTTCGCCGGTGCCTTCCAATGAGGGCTGGCGACACTGCATGGGGACCCAGTCGCGGCTGGGCAGATTCAGTTCGAAGACCTCTTCGCAGGAGATCGTGCGTTCACGGGCCGGAATCGAGCCGGCCAAGGCGTTGAGCATCGTGGTCTTGCCCGCCTGAGTGGCCCCGGAGACAAGGATATTGGCCCCACTGGCCACGGCAGCGTCGAGGAACTCGGCGGCCCCGGCCGTCAGCGATCCATGCGCGATCAGATTGGCGAGATTGCGCGGTCGGGCGATGAACTTGCGGATATTCACGGCCGGATGGGTGCGAGTGATATCGGGCAGCACCACATGCAGACGGGACCCGTCGGGCAGGATGGCGTCGACGAACGGCTGCGACAGATCGACGCGGCGGCCCGAGGTGCGCAACATCCGCTCGATGAGGTCATCGAGTTCACCCGAACTGAGTTTCGTCGTCGTCAGCTGATGGATTCCGTCGACGGCGATGAACACCTCGCTCGGTGAGTTCACCCAGATCTCTTCGACGTGCGGATCGTCGAAATAGTCCTGCAGGGCACCGAAACCCGAGAGCTGATGATCGATATGCCGGAACGTCGCCTCTTTGTCCTCGAGCAGGGGGAGATCGGCGACGAGGCTGCGCTCGTCGTATTCGGCGATGACGGTGCGAATGAGCTCACGAGAGCGCTGAATATCGGCGCGGGGATCCACATCGAGATCTCTGATCCGTTTGTGAACCTCGCTGGTGATGACTTCGGTGGCTTCCACTCTGAACCCTTGCCTGATCATTCAATAGACAGCGTGATTTGCTGTTTAACCTATCTGTAGTCGAATGAAGAATCTAGTGAAAAACCAAATCTGTGGATAACGGAGAATCGGTTCGGCAAATGCCCGCCGTGTAGTTTCACGAATGTCACTATGGGGCTGTTCGTCTTGCGCAAGGGTGGGTTTCGATCTATATTTCCCTCACCAGTCTTCGTGTGAAGCGATGTGAGCAGCGCCGCCGGCGGGATGAATGAGATCTCCCGCCGGCGGCGCTTTGTTCTGATCTCGAAGGGATCCTCGCCTTCCGGCTGGTACGAAGAATCTCATATTCTACAATGCGTAGAATTCGGCGTTGTGGTCCGATTACGATCGAAACTGCCAAGAAGAACAGCGACCTGGAAGGGCCGTTCCCGCTGCGCGGCGCACCGGTGCCGCAAAAGGAGCACAAGTGATCTCCCGACCCGCTCTCACCAGCGTCAAAGGCACCCTTCCCGTCATCGGATCGGCCATCGGCGACATCACCCCGATCTTCTATGACCGGATGTTCACCGCCCGTCCCGACCTGCTTGCTGACCTGTTCAATCGCGGCAATCAGGCCCAAGGCGAACAGCAGAAGGCGCTGGCCGGCGCGATCGCCGCCTATGCCAGCCTGCTCGTGTCCGAGGATGCGCCGAACATCGACGCGATGATGAGCCGGATCGCGAACAAGCACGCGTCGCTGGGCATCACCGAAGACCAGTACCCGATCGTCTACGAGCACCTCTTCGCGGCCATCGGCGAGGTCCTCGGCGAGGCGGCCACCCCCGAGGTCGTCGACGCGTGGACCGAGGTCTACTGGGATATGGCGAATACCCTCATCGCCGCCGAACGAACGCTCTACGCCCACCACGACGTCGACCCCGGTGACGTTTGGTCCGACCTGGTCGTCAGCCGCCGCCGGCAGGAATCACCGCACACCGTCAGCCTACTCCTCGCTCGCCCCGATGGTGGAGCTCTGCCGCAGGCCCGTCCCGGGCAGTACATCTCAGTCCAGGTGCAGCTGTCTGACGGGGCGCGGCAGATCCGCCAGTACAGCCTCACCCGGACGAGTTCGAACGACTCCTGGGCGGTGACGATCAAGGCCGAACCGGGCCGCGCGGAAGCGGGCGTCCCTGCTGGTGAGGTGTCGAACTTCATCCATGAAATGTCTTCGAAGGCGACCGGGTCCGCTGCTCGCTGCCCTACGGCGACCTCGTCGTCGAAGAGGCCGAGACCCCGCTGCTCCTCGTCTCTGCGGGCATCGGCTGCACCCCGATCCTCGGTGCGCTCAATGACCTCGTGTCCAAGGAATCCCGGCGCGAGGTCACGGTCCTCCACGCCGACCAGTCGATGGCCTCCCACGCCCACCGGCAGGAGATGGTACAACTCGTCGCCCAGCTGCCGGGTGCCCGGATGCACCACTGGTACGAACAGCTCGGTGCGCGCACGGCGACTGAGACCGTCCATGAAGGCTTCATCGATCTCGCCGAGGTGGGCGTCCCCGTCGACGCGCAGGTGTACCTGTGCGGTCCGCCACCATTCATGAAGGACGTGTTCCGCGGACTCGATGCGCTCGACGTGCCCGAGGACAATATCCACTTCGAGGTCTTCGGCCCCGACACCTGGGCAACCGTGCCCGAACTCGTCCCCGCCTGACCTCAACCGGGGGATGGTGCAGATGCGCGCCGAGGCGGTCCCGCCTCGGCGCGCATCCGTCGGTTCTGGGTGGGGAGGGGGCATGCACTAGAATCGCATCATTATGGCCTCTACTGATTACTCTTCTGAAATCGCCAACCTCCGCCAGACGTACAAAGCGATTCTCGACGTGTCCGATCTGGACAATCTGCGCGACGAGGTTGCCGAGCTCACAGAGCAGGCCTCGTCGCCCACGTTCTGGGACGACCCCGACTCGGCGCAGAAGACCTCGGCCAAGCTCTCGCACAAGCAGGGCACCCTGGAGAAGCTCGAGAAGTTCGGACAGCGCATCGACGATGCCGAACTCCTCGTCGAGATGTCCCAGGACGAAGGCGACTCGGACTCGCTCGAAGAAGCCGACCGCGACATCAAGAAGCTGCGCGATCAGCTCGCCGAACTCGAGATCTCGACCCTGCTCAGCCACGAATACGATGAGCGCTCCGCCGTTGTGACCGTGCGCTCGGGCGCCGGCGGCGACGACGCGACCGACTGGGCGCAGATGCTCACCCGCATGTACGTCCGGTGGGCGGAGAACCGCGGCTACAAGGTCCAGGAGCTCGACACCTCCTATGCCGAAGGTGCGGGCATCAAGTCCGCGACCATCCAGATCGACGCGCCCTACGCCTACGGCACACTGTCGGTCGAAGCCGGCACCCACCGCCTCGTGCGCATCAGCCCCTTCGACAATCAGGGCCGCCGCCAGACCTCCTTCGCGGCCGTCGAGGTGGTCCCGCTCATCGAGTCGACGGACCATGTCGAGGTCGACGAGAACGATCTGCGCATCGACGTCTACCGGTCCTCGGGCCCCGGCGGACAGTCGGTGAACACAACGGACTCGGCGGTGCGCATCACCCACATCCCCACCGGAGTGGTCGTGAGCATGCAGAACGAGAAGTCCCAGATCCAGAACCGCGAGGCCGCGATGCGCGTCCTCCAGTCCCGCCTCCTCGACCTCAAGCGCCAGGAAGAGGCTGCACAGAAGAAGGAGCTGGCCGGCGACATCAAGGCCAGCTGGGGCGACCAGATGCGCTCGTACGTCACGCATCCGTACCAGATGGTCAAAGACCTGCGCACCGGCTACGAGGTCAACAACCCCTCGGCAGTCTTCGACGGCGACCTCGACGGACTCATCGAAGCCGGCATCCGCTGGCGCAAGGAACAGGAGATGGCCGAAGAAGCCGAGGCCTGAGCCTCCGGCCGGGACCTCTCCCGGTCTGCCCGCCCCCGGTCTGCCCGCCCCCGGTCCGCCCGCCCGTCGGCAGCCGGACTATCCGGCGCGCATCCGCCTCGGCGACGGTTCCCCTGACGGGGCATCGCCAATTGCAGGGAAGAGAATGTTGATTTTCGCTGCCGAAACCAACATTCCCTTCCCTCGGAATTCCGGGCTCGCGGGCGGCTCGCCGGCCCGACTGTGAACTTCATCAGATCGCACCACACGCCCGGCCGCCTCCGCAAACATCACGGAACTGTTACGTACAGTGGAAGCGGCCGAGCCACCCGCAACATGATTGAAGACCGACTTGATCAGATTCGACTCCGTTTCGAAGTCCTACGACACGCGTTCCCGCAAAGCACTCGACGACATCTCGTTCGAGGCTGACCGCGGGGAATTCGTGTTCCTCGTCGGGGCATCCGGATCGGGAAAGTCCACAGTCATCCGACTCATTCTGCGTGAAGAGGCCCCCAGCGCCGGACGCATCCACATCGCCGGAAAGTCCGTGGTGAAGATGCCCAGCTGGAAGGTGCCCTACCTGCGGCGGGGGATCGGAACCGTGTTCCAGGACTTCCGCCTGCTGCCGAACAAGACCGTGTTCGCCAATGTGGCCTTCGCCCTCCAGGTGATCGGAAAGTCCCGCGCGGCCATGTCGACCCTCGTCCCCGACGTCCTCGAGACCGTGGGCCTGGCCGGCAAGGAGAAACGGTACCCCAGTGAGCTCTCCGGCGGTGAGCAGCAGCGTGTGGCCATCGCCCGCGCCGTGGTCAACAAACCCGGAATCCTGCTCGCCGACGAGCCGACGGGCAACCTCGACCCGGCCACAAGCGCCGACATCATGAACGTGCTGGAGAAGATCAACCGCAACGGCACCACCGTGCTCATGGCCACCCACGACGGAGAGATCGTCAACCGGATGCGTCGGCGGGTCATCGAACTGCGCGAAGGCGAGATCGTCCGCGACGTCGAAGAAGGCACCTACGGAGTCGCCTCATGAGGGCCGGGTTCATCCTCTCCGAAGTCTGGTCGGGCCTGCGCCGGAACTTCTCCATGGTCATCTCCGTCGTGCTCGTGACATTCGTGTCCCTGCTCTTCGTCGGAGCCGCGATCCTGCTGCAGATGCAGGTCGGTCAGATGAAGGACTTCTGGTACGACCGTGTGCAGGTCTCCGTGTTCCTGTGCCCGCCGGATTCGGAGGCGACGAACTGCGTCGACGGTGAGGTCACGGGCGACCAGAAGGATCAGATCCGGGCCGAACTCGAAAGCTCCGATCTGGCCCCCTATGTCGACAAGGTCTACTTCGAGGACAAGACCGAGGCCTACGAACACTTCCAGGAGCAGTTCAAGGGCACCAGCCTCGAAGGCACCGTGCCCGAGGACGAGATGAACGAGTCCTTCCGGGTCAAACTCAAGGACGCCGAGAAGTACGACATCATCAAGGAGACGTTCTCGTCGACTCCCGGGGTGGAAGAGGTCGTCGACCAGAATCAGCTGCTCGACCGTCTGTTCGGGGTGCTCAATATCGCGACGATCGTCGCGATCGCGATAGCCGGCATCATGCTGCTGTGTGCGATGCTGCTCATCGCCACCACCATCCGACTCTCCGCGTTCTCGAGACGCCGGGAGACCGGCATCATGCGACTGGTCGGTGCGTCGAACACCTTCATCCAGATGCCGTTCCTGCTCGAGGGGGTCATCGCTTCGGCCATCGGGGCGACTCTGTCCGCCGGTGCTCTGGGCCTGCTCGTCCGCTTCGGTGTCAGCGGCTGGCTGCAGGCGCAGGCCACTGGATTCAGTCTCATCTCCGGATGGGACGTCCTCCTCATCACCCCCGTGCTCATCATCATCGGCGTGCTCATGGCCGGAGCCTCGTCGCTGATCACGCTGAACAAGTACACGAAGGTCTGAGATGAGACGCAGACTGGGACTCGTCGTCACGGCCGCCGCATTGGCGGTGATCATGCCGGTCACCTCGGTGGTGGCCGACCCGCGCGACGACAAAAGCGAGGTCGACGAACGCGTCAAGGAACTCCAGCAGGAGTTCGAGGGCCTCGATGAGGAACTCGCCCGCGTCATCGCCGAACGCGACGCCGCGCAGGAGAAGCTGCCGGATGCCGAAGCCGAATCGAAGGCCGCCGACGATGCGTTGGCGAAGGCGATCGAAAAGGATGAGGACATGGCTGCGCGCCTGTCCTCGGCGGAGAACGCGCAGAAGGACCTCAAGGATAAGATCACGTCCGGCACCGAGGAGATCGACAAGCACAAGACCTCGGCCGCGCGCATCGGGCGGCAGGCCTACCAGAATTCGGGCATCACCTCAGATCTCGCGATGCTGCTGCAGATGGCCGAGGGCACGAGTGCCGACGGCGGTATCGGCCGCGTCGACTCAGCGGTGCGGTCCCAGCAGCGCACGATCGACGAACTCTCCGAACAGCGGGCGCTGAACAAGAACAACGAAGAGCGGCTTTCGGGCGTGACGGAGAAGATCTCCGACCTCAAGGACGAAGCCGCCGAAGCGGTGCTGGCCAAAGAAGCCGCGCAGGTCGATGCGAAGAAGAAGGCCGACAACCTCAACGACCTCATCTCCGCGAAGGACGATGCGGAGAAGACCATCTCCGACAACAAAACCAAGACCGAGAAGGAGCTGGCCGACGAGAAGGCCGAGCAGGATCGTCTGGCCAAGAAAGTCCGCGAATGGGAGAAGGAGCAGGAGAAGAAGGGCAAGTTCGTCTTCGGTGACGGAGACTTGGCCAACCCGGCCAAGGGATACCCGATAACGTCTCCGTTCGGATACCGCATCCACCCGATCACCGGCGCCCGGAAGCTGCATACCGGAATGGACTTCGGTGTGCCCTGCGGAACACCGATCCGTGCGGCCGGCGACGGGATCGTCGTCACCTCCGGCTGGACCGGCGGGTACGGCAATCGCGTTGTCATCTCCCACGGCAAGATCGAGGGCAATTCGATCGCGTCGACCTACAACCACAACACGAAGCTCAAGGTCCACGACGGGCAGAAGGTCAAGAAAGGCGACATCATCTCGTACTCCGGTACGACGGGCGCATCGACCGGTTGCCACCTGCACTTCGAGATCATGAAGAACGGCACCTACGTCGATCCCAAACCCTACATCTCCTAATTCCTACCTGACGGCGGCTCAGCAACCTCGCGCGAGGTTGCTGAGCCGCCGTCAGGTAGTTCTGGGAGGGGTTTCGAGGAATAGGGGAGTCGACGGTGTCGTTGCCTCATCCGGAGACGGTCCCCGGCGTTGGGACGTGGTCCGCTTTGGGATAGAATGGATGGCTGTGCGCGCGAACGCGTGCACAGGCGATCGGGGGCAGAGAGGAGGCCGGTCATGCCAAAGGACACTGGCAAGAAAGTCATTGCGAGGAACCGCAAGGCACGCCACGACTACCACATCGAAGACACGTGGGAGGCCGGGCTAGTGCTCACCGGCACCGAGGTGAAGTCGCTGCGCGAAGGCAGGGCCTCACTGACCGACGGCTTCGCCCTCATCTTCCAGAACGAAGCATGGTTGGAGAACGTCTACATCCCCGAGTACCTGCAGGGGACCTGGACGAATCATTCGGCCAGGCGTCGCCGGAAGCTGCTGCTCCACCGCGAGGAGATCCTCAAGCTCTCGCAGAAGGTCAAGGAGTCCGGCCGGACTCTGGTGCCGCTCGAACTCTACTTCGACGGGTCGCGGGTCAAGGTCGAGATCGCTCTGGCCAAGGGCAAGCGCGAATGGGACAAACGTCAGGCCCTGCGTGAGGCGCAGGACAAGCGCGAAGCCGAACGCGCGATGAAGGCCAAGCAGTTCCTCTGAGGCCTGCTC
Source organism: Brevibacterium linens ATCC 9172 (assembly GCF_900169165.1). GTDB lineage: Bacteria > Actinomycetota > Actinomycetes > Actinomycetales > Brevibacteriaceae > Brevibacterium > Brevibacterium linens. The sequence goes on along the minus strand of NZ_FXYY01000004.1, from coordinate 79,769 downwards.
GGCACCTTTCGTGAACGGCCGGGAATGCAATTGGCTCGGTCTGCGTTGTAGGAGTATGCTGGAGTACCTGATCGGCGCCAGCAGCCTCCTCGGCGGATGAAACAGCTGATCAGTTTTGGTAACAGAATATGGGGATGATCGGTTTCGACGTCGGACACTGCGTCGGGAGAAGCGGGCCGAGAATGCAGAGTCATCTCGTTAATGTCCTCTGTAAAACAATAGGTGCTAAGTCTAACAACCGCACCGATTTCGCCCTCGCTGCCTGATAGAGCGCGAGCTGCGAATCCGTCAGCCTAGAGTTGCCTCTGCTCTAGTGTCTGGCGTCGCTTAAGAGGCCACTGCTTCAGACACATGTTGGGGGTGTCTGAGGAACTTTCACTCAACTCCGTTCGTTGGTCCATGTGTTCGTGCAAGGGCCAGAACCTAAGAGACATTTTCACGAACTGCGCCCGGAGAAGTCCTGACAATCTGCCGACGGACGCGGGTTCGATTCCCGCCATCTCCACGTGTCTAAGCCCCGGATTCCTTAAGGATCCGGGGCATTTCGCTGTCCGGAGATCCCCAGAGCTGCCACTTTGCCCCGTCGAAGTCGACGAAGCGTCGAATAGAGCGAACACCATCGCCGAGGCGGCCGGACAGGGCCGTTCCCACCTGTCCCTTGGAGATCGGCTGAGTTCAGCCCCGATGAGATACGGTGGATCCGAGCTCAGAGAGGGGACCGGTACCGATGTTCTATCCGCCGCTGATCGGTTACCTGCTCCTTGCCGTTGTCTGCGTCGTTCTCGTGTTGGTCATCCGCGGCGACCGTCTGCCCCGCAATCGTGCAATCGGAATCCGGTCGGCGCTGACGCTGCGGTCCGAGGCCGCTTGGAAAGCTGGCCACCGTGCGGCGATTCCCATGCTGATCACCATCAGCATCATCGCCGTCGGCTTCTCGATTGCACTGTTGAGCCTTGAGAAATTCGCCTGGCCGAAGGCAGTCGGAGCCGTTCTCGCGGTCTCGGGGTGGCTTCTCATCCTCGGCCTCTTTGTCAGAGTCTGGACGACGGCCCACCGCGCGGCGCGGTCCGCAGACAACTGACCTCCCACGGCGACGACCGCCGTACCAACATCTGGGCACCCTCTTCGCGACGCCCTCGCGAGACCCCGGAGTTCCGACCACTCGGCCGATCACGATCGTCATCGCCGTGGCCGTCGGCTTGCCCATCCTCATTCGAGCTCAGTTGCGTCCGGGACGGGCTGCACGGCTGGAGTGGGCAGTCCTCGGACTGCTCGGCGGCCTCGCCTTGGCCGCCGTCGCCGCCACGCTGGGTCTGTCGACTCTGTGGCTGAGCCTGACGGTGCTGGCGATGCTCGCCCGAACGTCGTCGAGCCGGATGAGCCTCGCCGTCATCGTCATTCTCGCAGTCGCGAACATCGTCTGTCCCCTGGTCACGGCCGACGGTGCGACCTTTGCGCTCATGGGGTTCGCCCTGGTCATCGCCGCGATCGCGATCGGTCTGATGCTGCGATCGAATGACTGCACCCTGATCGAACGACAGGCCACCGCCACCGAGGCGGAACGACGTCGCATCGCCACCGTCGAACCGGGCCAAGTCGGGCACTGCCAGCCGAACGGCGACAAAGATCACGGTAGCGCCGACGTAGTTGCTCAGCGCCAACGGACGCAGCGGTACGAATATGGACAGTCGTCGTCTCAACTCTGTGGCTGCGCCGTTTCTGACAGGGCCGGCTGGAGAAGTTGTGGCGCCTCGTCACCTGGGGTCGGTCGGCACAGCAAGACCAGCGTCTGCACCCGGGCCGCCACCAGCTGTGCAACCGGCCAGGCGCGGTCACGAGTTCACGCGAATGACCTCTTCCTGGTACGGCGCGATGACCTCGCCGGAGATCCGCAGGTCGAGAAGCAGGAAGGGCCGTTCGTCGACCGGACGAGCCTTCCACTCCTCGACGATGTCGAGATCGGACAGGGATCGGACGACGACGCCGTGTCCGCCGGCGGCCGTGGCCAGGGCCGCGAAGTCGATCTCGTCGATGAGCATGGGTGACTTCTCCAGCCCCTTGAGCCCGTACAAGTTGACCTCGGCGCCATAGGCCGCGTCGTTGAAGACCACGGCCATTCCGCGACCGTCGGCGACCCGGATCGCGGTGTCGAGGTCGGACAATGCCATGGCTCCGCCGCCGTCACCGCTGGTGAGCACGATCGTCGACTCCGGGTTCGCGCGGGCGGCTCCGGCGACGGAATGCCAGCCGAGTCCGATCGATTGGAACGCGGTGCCGACCATCGCCAGCCGGTCCGGGGCGCTGGGTTCCCAGAACATGTTCGCCCAGGCGATGAAATGTCCGCCGTCGGAGACGACGACCCGATCTTTCGGCAGAATCTCGCCGAGGCGGCTCGCCGCCGCACGTGGATCGAGCCGACCGTCCCCGGCGAGCTCCGACCCGACGGCGTAGGCACGGTCGGCGGTGGTGTCGACGGAATCGTGCCAGCGCGGAGCGCCGCTGTCCGAATATTTCGCACCGTCGATTCCGGTCGACTTCAGCCGTGCCACGAGGTCGGCGGCAGCGAGTTTCGCATCGGCTCGGATGAAGCCGCCGACGCGGGCGTTCGTGGCACGGTCGTCGGTGTCGATCTGCCACACCGTCGTCGAGGGATGGAAGAGGTCTCCGAAACGCATCGTGAACTGATTGAGCGAGGCTCCGAAGACCACGGCGACATCGGCTTCCCGGACGCGATCCATCGCGGCCGGGGCGCCGAAGCCGCCGGCGACTCCCAGGTCGTGTTCGGCAGCCGGGAAGAGATTGCGGCCCAGCGCGGTCGTCACACTCAGCGCACCCGTGAGCTCGACGAGTTGACCGAGCTCGTCGCTGGCTCCGGCCAACCAGGCTCCGCGACCGGCGAGCAGCAGCGGGCGCTTCGCCGCAGCCAGATCTGTGGCGAGACGATCCAAGGCCGCATGAGTGAACTCCCCGGTCGGTGCTGTCGGTGCCGGACGGCTGGGACCGGGGACGGCCGGAATCTCACCGATCTGAAGAGTCGCGACATCGTAGGGGATCGCGAGCACCACGGGCACCCGGTAGGTCAGCGCGTGCTCGATCGCGGTCACGGTCGCGGCGGCCGCATCGACCCGACCGACGGTGTACGTGCGTACACCCACCGCCGAAGCCATGGCGATCTGGTCGACGTCCCACGGCCGCGGACCCGATGTCGGCTCATCCCCGACGACGAGGACGAGGGGAACTCTGGCTTGGGCCGCCTCGGCGAGGGCGGTGAGCGTATTCGTGAACCCGGCACCATAGGTCGTGGTGGCGGCGGCGATCCGCCCGGATGTGCGGAAGTGAGCGTCGGCGGCGACGACGGCTCCGGCCTCGTGGCGGACGGCGGTGTAGGTGGCCGAGGTGCCACGCAGCAGGGCGTCGAGGAAGTAGGCGTTGCCGTTGCCCATGAGGCCGAAGACCTCGTCGATGTGGGCGGCGAGTGTTTGCGCGACGTGCGCGGAAGTATGAGCCATGGCTGGCCTTTCGCGAATGAGATATGGAAACGAGGGATCCATATATGTCTCACACGCGCGACTCGGCGGCTTCGTGCCCCTTTTTCGGGCACCGGCTGATGTGCCGCTCGCCCTGGGGACCCAATTCCGAGGGTTGCCGCGGTCGGCTCAGCCTGACCCTTCGAATATAGGTGACTGTGGCCTGAGGCACCAAGTCGGGCGACGTCCCGGCACGCAGATCGCACCGTCCAGAACTACCTGACGGCGGCCCAGCAATCTCGCGCGAGGTTGCTGGGCCGCCGTCAGGTAGTAATCAGCGGTTGATGCGTTCCTTCCAGGCGGCCATGATCTCGGGGGAGGTCGGCTTCGATGCGAAGGACCCGACGAGGTATCCGACCAGCGAGGCGATGAGGCCGAGGTAGATCGCCTCGTTCGAGTAGATGCCCATCGTGATCATCACCACCACGGTGGTCACGGCACCGAGGATCATGCCGGCCATGACGCCGACGATCGTGCCCCGCTTGAACACGAGGCCGCCGAGGATCGGGATGAACAGGCCGGCCACCAGCAGGTTGTAGGCCACGGTGAGGGCCTCGACGACGCTGGGCATGATCATCGCGAGCACCAGGGTGACGACACCGAGCACGATGAGGTAGATGCGCGAGTCGCGCACCTCGTCACCGGTCTCGCGCACCAGCGACCGTACGAGCGTCGACCTCGCGCTCGTTCCCGATCCGGTTCCATTCGCCGAGGCGGCCGACCCATCCGTCGCTGCGCCGTCCACAGACGATCCGGCCGAAGCCGGCACGATGTCCTTGCGGGCGAGGATCGGTTCGACGATGTCCTGGCGGCAGACGGTCGAGGCGGCCATGAGCGAACCGGACGCCGTCGACATCATTGCGGCCAGCGCCGCAGCCAGCACGATTCCGCCGAGCACCGGCGACATGGAGGCATCGACGACGGCGGCGAACACATCGTCCTGGACCTCGATGCCGGGCACGATCGTGGTCGCGGCCATGCCGATGAGCGCACCGGCCGCGGCGTAGAGCAGGCAGTAGACGCCCGCGGAGAATCCGCCCCACCGGGCCACTCCCGGGCTGCGGGCGGTGAACACGCGCTGCCAGATGTCCTGGCCGATGAGCAGACCGAGGGTGTAGATGAGGATGTAGCCGAGGATCGCCTGCCAGCCGATGCCCACCGGTGAGGTGTGCGTGTCGGGCAGCGAGGAGAACAGCTGACCGATGCCCCCGGACTTCGAGAGCACGAGCGGCAGCATGATGAGGAAGATGCCGATCGTCTGGATGAAGAACTGCACGAAGTCCGTCAGCGTGATCGACCACATTCCGCCGAGCATCGAATAGAGGATGACGATGCCGCCGCCGATGAGCACCGACCACACCTTGTTGAGGTCGAACAGGGTATGGAAGACCGTCGCGTAGGCGACCGTCGACGTCGTCGAGATCATCAGACCGTAGGCGGTCATGATCGCTCCGGAGACGAACCGGGAGCCCCTGCCGTAGCGGAGTTCGAGCATCTGCGAGACCGTGTAGATCTCGAGCTTCTGAATCTTCGGCGCGAAGAACAGCGACAGCGCGATGATGCCCAAGCCGATCGACAGCACGAGCCACATGCCCGACAGTCCGGCCGTGTAGCCGAGGCCCACACCGCCGATCGTCGACGCGCCGCCGAGGACGACGGCCGACATCGTGCCGGTGTAGAGCAGCCCGCCGAGGCGGCGCCCGGCGACGAGGAAGTCCTCCTGATTATGGGCCTTGAACCGGCCCCAGACTCCGAATCCCACCATTGCGGCGAGATAGATGATGACAATTGCAGAGTCCACGGTGACCCTCTCTGTTGGATCGGCTCAGTGACCGACGGTGATGTGAATGGCGGTGGGCACCCTGCGACCGAGCGCCTCGGCGATGGCCTGCGGCAGCGCGGAATCGATGTCCGCCTCGGCGATCGTCACCCCGGCCCCGCCCATGGACTGACCGAGCTTCGCGAAGTCCGGACGGGCGAGCCGGACGGCGAAGGGTTCGATGTCGCGATCGACCATCTGGCCCTCGATCTCCGCGTACCCGCCGTTGTCGACGACGACGAAGGGAATGCCCAGTCCCAGCTCGGCCGCGGTCATGAGCTCCTGGATGGAGAACATGGCCGCACCGTCGCCGAGGATGCACACGACCGGACGCGCAGGGTCAGCGAGCTTCGCCCCGAGCGCGGCGGGAATGCCGTAGCCCAGGGTGGCGAATCCGGGCATGTAGAGCAGCTGGTCGGGTGTGCTCGCCGTCAGGGCGTGCACGGTGCCGTCGTAGGTGACCTGCGAGGAGTCACCGGAGATGACGACGGTCGATCCCGCTCCCTCTTCGACGAGCCGGGTGACCCTGGCCCCGATCGCGTCGAAGTCGAAATCGGTGGCCCAGCTCTGCCGGATCCGGGTGACCCGATCGGCCCCGGATTCCCTCGCCGAGGCGGCCGATCCGTGCGAGTCGGACGCATCCGTTCCGGCATTCCTCGCCGAGGCGGCGGTGGCCGTTGCTGACTCGAGCGCGGTCATGAGCGCGGTGAGGAACTCCGCGGTGTCCGCGCAGGCGAGGATGTCACCGGGCAGGTTCTTATTCAGCTGGTCGGGGTCGATATCGCAGCGGATGACGGTCTGCCGGGCAGAGTCATCACGGACGCCGATGCTCGTCTGCGCGCCGATGACTCCGCCCCAGAGGTCGGAGTCGGCCAGTTCGGATCCGAGCACGATGAGCACATCGGCAGCCGCGGACTCGGCCTGCACGCTGGGGAAGCGCACGTTGGAACCCAGAGACAGCGGATGCGTCTCGGACACGATGCCCTTGCCGTTGGCGGTCGTCGCCAGGGGAGCGTCGAGGGCCTCGATGAGACGGGCCACCTCGGCGTGAGCGCGCCGGGCTCCGCCGCCGGCGATGACCAGCGGGCGCGTGGCCGTACGGATCGCCTCGGCGGCACGGGCCACGACATGATCGTCGAGTCCGGGGCGGCGGCCCGCGAACGGGACCGGCACGCTGCCGTTCCATGCCCCCTCGAGCACGTCGAGGGGAACCTCGATGTGCACGGGTCCGGGACGGGCCGAGTCGAACATGGCGAACGCCTCGGCGACGGCCTGAGCGGCGCCTTCGGCGGTGCGGGTGCGCTGGGAGGACACGAGGAGGTGGCCCACCGCCCCGGAGGAGTCCTTCGTCTCGTGGAGCATGCCGACGTCGGCGCGTTCGAATCCGGTGGGCACACCGGGGGAGAGGATGAGCATCGGGCGGGACTCGGCATAGGCGGTCGCGGCGGCGGTGATGACATTGGTCAGTCCCGGCCCCGAGGTCGTGATGACGACCCCGGGTTTGCCGGAGACGAGGTAGTACCCGTCGGCAACGTAGCCGGCTCCCTGCTCGTGCCGCGGTGTCACGGCGCGGATCCCGAACTCCGGCAGATGCCGGTAGAACTCGAGGTTGTGGGTGCCGGGGATGCCGAAGATCGTATCGACACCGTGGGCGGCCAGGGTCGCCACCACTGCGCGACCGCCGTTGCGGACGTTGTGTTCGTCGTTCATGCTCAGACTCCGAGGGCGCTGCCGGACGGGCCGGAGGGCGCCGTGATTCCGTTGTTCTCAGCCGCCCACAGGGACAGGATCTCGTAGCCGACATGGGCGGCGGCGAGTCCGGTGACCTCGGCGTGATCGTAGGCCGGGGCGACCTCGACGATCTCGGCGCCGACGACACCCAGTCCCTGGAGTCCGCGGATCGAATTGAGCAGCTCACGGCTGGTCATTCCGCCTGCCTCGGGGGTGCCGGTGCCGGGAGCGGCCGCCGGATCGAGGACGTCGATGTCGACGGAGATGTAGACAGGGGCATCACCGAGTCGCTTGCGCATGCGGGCGACGACGTCGGCGACAGAGGTGAACTGGTATTCGTCGCTGCGGATGATCTGGAAGCCGAGCACCTCGTCGTCTTCGAGGTCCTTCTTCCCATAGAGCGGACCGCGGATGCCGATGTGCATCGACGCGGTCATATCGATGAGGCCCTCTTCGCTGGCGCGGCGGAACGGAGTGCCGTGCGTGTAGGGCGCACCGAAGTAGGTGTCCCAGGTGTCCAGATGCGCATCGAAGTGGAGGACGGCGATCTTCCCGTGCGTCTTGTGCAGGGAACGCAGGTTCGGCAGGGCCAGGGTGTGGTCTCCGCCGAGGGTGAGCAGCTTGGCGCCATCGGCGCGCATCGCGTCGGCGTTGGCCTCGACGGTGGTGATGGCCTCTTCGATGTCGAAGGGGTTGACGCCGAGGTCACCGCAGTCGGCGACCTGCTGCCAGGTGAACGGGTGGACGTTCGTGGCCTGGTTGTAGGGGCGCAGCAGCTTCGAGGACTGGCGGATGTGAGCGGGTCCGAAGCGGGCGCCGGGACGGTAGCTGACGCCGGCGTCGAAGGGGATGCCGATGACCTTGACGTCGATCTTCTCGCCGGGACGTTCGGCTTCGACCTCGTCGATGCGAGGCAGCAGTCCGAACGTCGGGGGGCCCGCGTAGCGGGGTGTCTTGCTGTAGTCGGCAGGGCCGAGCGGCTGAGACGTCACTGGCTTCTCCTTCGTCGTGGCGGCTGACCCGACCCCGATGGGTCGGAGGTTGTGCCCTCAGCCTAGGACCTGGGTCACACAACACCGATATCCAAAGTGGAGTAATTGAACTCGGTGCTGTCCAATGTGGATAGAATCGGGTGCATGGTCACCTTGGAACAGATCTGGTCACGCACCGAACTCGCGCTCGACGTCATCGTCGATTCGCCCACCGCAGCTGAGCAGGATGTCACGATCGTCCATTCCTCGGAGCTTCCGGAGGTCGACGAATGGCTTGCCGGCGGTGAGGTGCTGCTGACGATCGGGGTCGGCCAGGACCTCGGCGGGGACACGGTCGCGGACTATGTGCGCCGCCTCAAGTTCGTCGGCGTGCATGCGCTCGGCATCGGTCTGGGCTCCGACCTGCCGTGGCAGCAGGTCCCGCCGAAGCTCGTCGCCGCCGCGCAGGAGGCGGGGCTGGCGCTGTTCGGAGTGCCCGAGCCGGTGCCGTTCGTCGCCGTCGTCGATGCCTTCACCCGGATGCGTGAGGCCGAGACCAACAGGGAGCTGACCCGGGCGAGCAGCGCCGCACGTCGTTTCGCGACCGCGTTGGCCGGTGAGGGGCCTGCTGCTCTCGTGGCCGATCTGGCGGAGACGCTGGAGGCTCCGGTCCGGTTCGTCTCGCCCACCGGCCGGGCGTTGAGCGGGGACGATGCCGAGGCCGACGTGCGTTCGGCGCTCATCGAGGAGTCATTGAAACCGACGGCGGGACCTCGACTGATCCGCACCGGTTCGCGGATCGTCGAGGCCGTGCCGATCGGCGGTGACCATCCGCTCGGGTGGATTCTCACCCCCGCCGAGGCGGCCGGATCCCCGAAGACACGTGCCCTGCTGCTGTCGACCGCCGCGGCGCTGTTGGCGATGTCGTTGGCGGATCTGCCCGTTCCCTCCGGTCGGTCGCTGCTCTTCGACACCGATCTGGCCGATGGTCAGGCGCGCGGGGAGTGGACGCGGGTGACGGGACTGGCGCCGGTGGCGACAGTGGGGATGCACATCTTCGGCGGTGTCCGCGGCGACTCCGCCGAACGCCTCATCGCCGACATCGTCGGGCGGAGTCTGCTCACCCGCACCGGTTCGCTGCTCGGAGTCGTCGGGGCGCAGGAGCGTGGGCTCGACGAGCTGGTGGCGAAGGCAGCCGAGGTCACCGGCCTGGACGTGCTTGCGGAGAAGAGACTGCCATTGGGGCAGCTCCATCACACGTGGATGCTGTGGCGGACGCAGCATGAGTCCGAGGCGTCCGAGGTCAGGGCGCTGCTCTCGGCCGTCGATGAGGAGGCTGCCGACCGGTTCGTCGAGCGCATCCTCGGCGAGCTCTTCCGGGCCCGTGGTGGTCAGGAGCTGTTGGAGACTCTGCGGGTGTTCATCGCCGCCTCCGGGGCACGGGAGCGCATCGCCGCCGAATTGGGAGTCCACCGGCATACGGTGCGGGCACGGTTGGCGAAGATCGAGAAGCTGCTCGGCCGCGACCTCTCCCGTGCCGAAACGCGTCAGGCGGTGTCGATGGCCCTCGAACTCGCCGAACTCTAGGCTCACCTCTCAAGGCTGACCTCTCACCGGCTGCCCGGCACAGTGTTCTGCGCGGCAGTCTTCTGCCCGGCAGTGCTCGCTGACTACTCCTCGAAGTGTTCGATGCGGAAGCGTTCGGCGATCTCAAGCACCCGGGCCAGCGCTTCGTCCTCGCCGATGCTGATGCGCACACCGGCACCGAGGTTGCGCACCGCCACGGCCTGCTCGACGCATGCGTCTTCGAAGGCATCGGATTTCTCACCCAACGGCAGCCAGACATAGTTCGCCTGTGCTTCGGGCACGTCCCAGCCCTGTTCGCGCAGAGCGGCCGCGAAGGCATCGCGGGTCTGTGCGATCTCGCCGGCCCGCTCGAGCACGTCGTCCCAGTGATTGAGGGATTCGAGGGCGGCGGCCTGGCTGAGGTCGGTGACGCCGAAGGGGACGACGGCCTTGAGCAGTCCTGCGATGACCGGCGGGTGGGCGACGGCGTAGCCGACGCGCAGTCCGGCGAGCCCGTGGGCCTTGGAGAAGGTGCGCAGCAGAACGAGATTCGGATAGTCGCGGACGAGACCGAGTCCATCGGCTCGGCCGGGTGCGGTGGCGAACTCCCAGTAGGCTTCGTCGAGGGCGACGAGGACGTGGGCAGGGACTGTGTCGAGGAAAGCGCGGACCTCGTCATCGCGCAGCACCGGGCCGGTCGGGTTGTTGGGTGAGCACAGGATGATGAGGCTGGTGGCCTCGGTGATCGCCGCCGCCATCGCGTCGAGGTCGTGACGGCCGTCGGCCGTCAGCGGCACCTCGTGGCGAGTGGAACCGGCGAGCCCGGTGGTCTGCGGGTACATCTCGAACGACGGCCACGGATAGATCGCCTCGGTGGTGGAGTCCGAGGTGATCTGGGTCAGAGCGACGAGCAGTTCGCTGGCTCCGGTGGTCACGACGAGCTGATCCAGTCCGACGCCGAGGCGGTCGGCCAGTCCCTGGCGCAGGGCCAGTGCGGCATCGTCGGGGTAGAGCGCGGGGTTCGTCGCATGAGCGACCATGGTGTCGAGGACTGCCGGCAGAGGAGGCAGGAAGTTCTCGTTCGAGGAGAGCTTGAATGACTCCAAGCCGTCGACGCGGCGGGGAGGTTTGCCCGGAATATAGGGAGGGAAGGTCTCCAGAGCGGCCCGCAGCCGCGGCGCGGCCGCGGAGGAGGGGGACACCGAAGCGGCGGAGCCGGATGCGTTCGACGACGACGTTCCGGGCGTGGAGGACGAAGCTGGATCTGAGGCGGCGGGGTCGGAGACGGTCATGGACTCATGATGTCACAGGGCAGCGGCGCCGCAGCCTCTCGCCGGAGCGATCGGAGGCCCGCGCCGGTGATCACCAGGGTTTCTCCGGGGTCGACCGGCCGCCGTCGCCGCCTGGGCCCTGCTGTCGCTGCTGGCGTTCGGAGTCCTCGCGGCGCTTCTCGAGCTCGTCTCGCTTCTTCTCACGTTCGGATTTGCCGGAGGTATCGTCCGGCTTCTTCTCCTCGTCGGAGTCCTGGCCCTCGTCTCCGGAGGATGTGTCGTCGTCGGAGTCCTGATCCTGCGAATCCTCGTCATCGGACTCGCTGTCGTCGGTTCCCTCTTCCTTGGCCTTCTCGCCCTGCTTCTTGTCCTCGACGCGTTCCTTCGCCTGGCTGCTCTTCTGCTTCTCTTCGCTCTTCTTCGGCTGGCATTCCTCGGGCGCGTCCTCGAGCGTCTTCAGCGATCGGTCGTAGAGCTCCTGCGACTGGTCGGGGTCCTGCGAGGCGATCTGATCTGCCTGCTTCTCGTAGACATAGGACAGGTTGATCCGCACCGCACACTCGGCCGAGGTCGGAGCGATCTCCAGAGCGGATTCGAGGTCGGTCTGGGCGGCATCGAAATCGCCGACGGCCGCCTCGGCGGTGCCGCGGTTGAAGTAGCCGATGTGACGTTGGAACGGGCTGACCCGAAGGAACGCCGTCGCCGCCTTCTTCGCACCGGGGAAGTCATTCGAGGTGTATCGGACCTGCGAGGCCGTTCCGAAATAGGTGGCCATCGCGATATAGCCGAACACCAGGGCGAATATGGTGCCGAGGATGAGGTTGATCTTCGTGATCCGGCGCCGCCGTGACCACAGTTTCTTCACACGGTTCATCGCGGACCTCCCCGGTAGGGCGCCGATTGGTGAGGCGACGGCCCATGGGGAACCGCCTGATGGGGAACCGCCTGATGGGGAACGGCCTGCTGGGGGACCTGCTGGTAGGGAACCGGGCCGCCGGGACCGGGCGGGCCGCCTCGGCGAGGGCGTTTCGGGGTGATCGCCTTGAGGCGAAGATATTCGCGGACTCCGAAGACGAGCTCCACGGCGATCCACGCGAAGACGAGGATGAGCGGGACCCAATAGTATTCGTCGACGGTGACCCGGCCGTCCTTCCTCACCAGGGCCTGATCGTATTTCGGAGCGGTGTAGACGCTGGAGATCGCGCCGTTTCCGTCGCGGTGGTGGTAGTCGACGCCGAGGTCCGAGGCGATCCGGCGCAGGTTGCCCTCGTCGATCGTCGAGATCCCGGGTTCGCCGTTGCGGTCCTGGACGTATTCGGGTGGTGCCTGATCGTCGTCGGGGTCATCGGGGTCGCCGATGCCGGGCGCAGTGCCGGGATCACCGACTCCGGACCCGTAGCCGAACGGCTGGCTGTCGCGCATCTTCCCGCCTTGTTCGGTGCCGTATCCGAAGACGGCTCCGCTGTCGATGCGGGACGCGAACGACGACCACGATTCCGGGGTCTCCGACACGGTCTGCTCACCGTCGCCGAAGTAGAACACGACGTTCTTGTTCTCCGGGCGGTCCTCATCGTTCGACGTCATCCGCTTCTCGAGCTCCTCACCGGCCTCGGTGATCGATGAGCCCCTCGAGTTCATCGACGACTCGGGTTCGAGGACGTCGACGGCGGAGGCGAAGGCGGCGTGATCGGTCGTCAGCGGCATCACGGTGGCTGCGGTCGACGCGAAGGTGATGATGCTCAGCCGGGTGCCGGGGAAGGCATCGGCGAGTTCGAGCATGTCCTCCTTGACCCCGGTCAGACGGGTGTCGTTGCCGTCGAAGTCCTCGGCGGCCATCGACGTCGTGACATCGACGACGAAGTACACATCGGCTCGCGTCTCGTACTCCTCGGTCGAGGATTTGATGGGGACGCCGGGGCGGGCCAGAGCGAGCGCGAGCAGGGCGACGACGCCAATGCGGGCGAACCACCTCCAGCGCGGACCGTCGCCGCGGATGACCGGGATGATGCACACGGTGAGCAGGGCGAGGACGAGGAAGCCCCAGCCGAACCAGGTGAACACGGGATCGAAGATCATGATTTCGTCCTCCATGCCAGCACGAACACTCCGGCGAGGCCGAAGACGGCGATGCCGAGCGGAACCATCGGCATGTCATGGACGATCGTGTACGACCGCCCGGGCGTGTTCGCCGCCTCCTGGCTCTGGATCTCTTCGACGATGCGGTCGATCGTCGAGGCCGAGCCCATGTCGAACTGTTCGCCGCCGGTGCGGTCGGACACGGAACGCAGCTCCTTCGTCTGAGTGGTCGTCAGCACCGAGGGAGGGGAGAGGCTGTAGACGCGGACCTTCGCGTCGACGGCGATATCGGCGGCTTCGTTGAGTTCGAAGAGCGGCTGACCGGCGAGCATATTGTCCGTGGCGAAGATGATCGACCGGGACCGGTCCTCGTCCTGTCGGTCGAAGTTGTCGACGCAGCTGACGAGCCCGTCGCCGATGAGTGAGGAGCCGCCGATGTTCGGGGGCGAGGTCGACCATGAGTAGTCGGTGCCCTCGGCACCCCAGGTGCGGAACCCCTCCTCGGCCTCGGCGAGGTAGTTCTGGACCATGTCGTAGTCGTCGGTGAGCGGGAATGCGGAGACCGCGGTGGCGTTGAAGACGGTCAGTCCGATGCGTTCGCCGTCGAAGCGGTCGACGAGTTCCTGGTAGGACTCGAGCAGATCGGCATCGTAGCCGAGCATCGAGCCGGACACGTCGAGGCAGAGCATGACATCGCGCATCTTCCGTTCCGGGTTGACCGTCTCGATCCAGGCCGGGCGAGCGATTCCCGCCAGCGCGGACAGTCCGGTGAGGACGACGACGCCGAGGAGGGCGACCGTGGTCACCAGCCGTCTGCGCATGGCTCTGCGGAAACTCGGCAGGCTCGTCATCCGTCCGCTGTGAGCCACGGCCAGTGAGGACTCCGTCGACTTCGGACGGCGGAAGAAGAACACCGCGGCCGCGGCGAGGACCAGCAGGATGAGCGCCAGCCACCAGAACATCAGGACCATCGCGCCACCAGCTTCCTGGCCTCGGCGATCTGCGGCTGCAGACCCGCCGGCTCCGCTTCGGCGAACTCCGCCTCATAGAGGCCGAGCAGGCAGTCCGCGAGGTCATCGAGACCGGCGACGGCCGCATCGCGGTAGGTCAGATGTTCGGCTTTGACGCCCCACGCGTCATGGGCGAATTCGCGCACGATCGCTGCCAGTTCCTGTGCCGATTCGCGCACGTCCGCGGACTCGGCGCTCAAGCCCGTCTCCACCGCGCTGATGCGGGAGAGGTAGGTGCTGCGCACGGGAATCGGGATGCGCGGACCTTCCGCCGCGGTGACTCCGGCAGCGGAGCGGAAGAGCGGGGCGAAGACGTTTCCGAGCACCAGCAGCAGCACGAAGCAGGCCGCCACGTACCACGCCGGTGAGACCTCCAGGGGCCCGATGAGTTCAGCGGGGCCCACGGCGGTGCCTCAGCAGAAGAGTGTGGAGGCGGCCGAGGGCCGACTTCGGATGGTCGATTTCGATGTGGGCGATCCCCAGTTTGGCGAGAAGGTCGTTCCGCTGCTGACGGCGGGCTGCCTCGGCGAGGGCGAATTCCTGTCTGACCTCGGGTTTCGTCATCACCGAGGTCGGCAGCCCATGGTCGGGGCGGGCGACGTCGAACGGCGCCGAGGCGGCCGGCAGACCCGCGAGGTCCGCGTCGGTGATCGTGATCCACAGGACCTCGTGTTGGGCGCGCAGTCGGCGGATCGTCGCTTCGGCCTCCGGTCCCAGCGGGGCCTGATCGGAGATGACGACGAGCAGCATCCGACGGTTGATGTGGCTGGTGATCCACTGCAGCTGAGTGTTGATCGACCCGGGGGAGGTGGTGCCGGTCTCGGCGAGGATCTGCTGCAAGAGGTGTTCGAGGTGGGCCTCGCTGCCCTTCCGCGGGGAGGCGGTGGTGTGGTTCGCGTGGCCGTGGATGAGCATGACGTCGTCGGCGTGGCGGACGGCGAGGTACCCGACCATTCCGGCCATGAGGATGGCCAGGTGGCGTTTGTCGGCGCCGGCGGAGGTCACGGCGTCGAAGTTCCGGGAGGTGTCGACGACGAGTCCGAGGATGTGCCTGCGGTGGGCGACATAGCGTTTGACCAGGGGCTCGGTGTGTCTGGCGGTGGCTTTCCAGTCGATGTCGCGGATCTCGTCACCGGGGATGTAGTCGCGCAGATCATCGAAGTCGAGGCTGTGGCCGTGGAAGACCGAGGAGTAGTCCCCGTCGAGGAGGCGCCGGGTCCGCCGGTGGGCGTGGATGGTCATCCGCGCCTTGATGCGATTGAGCAGGACAGTCATGGGTATCGCCGCTCAGGGGGTCGGCACGGCCATGAGGAGGGCGTCGACGATCTGGGCGCTCGTGATGTTCTCGGCGGCGGCTTCGAAGCCCAGTTGGATGCGGTGGGCCAGCACTCTGTGGGCGAGGTCCTTGATGTCTTCGGGGATAACGTAGTTGCGGCCGCGGATCATCGCCAGCGCCCGGCCGGCGTTCGTGAACGCGATGGAGGCACGCGGACTGGCTCCGTATTCGATGTACGGGGCGAATCGCCCGAGGTACTTCGTCGTATTGCGGGTGGCGTGGACGAGTTCGACGAGGTAGCGGGTGATGGCCGGGTCGATGTAGACGGTGCGGGCATAGCTCTGCATGGTCACGACATCGTCGAGGGTGCAGGCCGGATCGGGCACCGAATCCTTGTCGAAGACTCCGGAGTCGAGGCGGGAGAGGATCTCGACCTCCTCGCCGGGGTTCGGGTGGGTGAGCAGATCCTTGATCATGAACCGATCGAGCTGAGCTTCCGGCAGCTGGTAGGTGCCCTCCTGCTCGATCGGGTTCTGGGTGGCCATGACGAGGAAGGGGCGGGGGAGTTCGAAGCGTTTGCCGCCGATCGTCGTCTGCTTCTCCTGCATGGCCTCGAGCATCGCCGACTGGGTCTTCGCCGATGACCGGTTGATCTCGTCGAGGAGGACGATGTTCGCATGCACGGGGCCGAGTACCGTATTGAACGAGCCCTCATGCGCGTTGTAGATCTGCGAGCCGATGATGTCGGCCGGCAGCAGGTCAGGGGTGCACTGGATGCGGGAGAACTGTCCGTCCACGGCATTGGCCAACGCGGCGGCGGCCGTGGTCTTCGCCAGCCCCGGCACGCTCTCCAACAGCAGATGACCGCTGGAGAGGAGCCCGATGAGCAGGGATTCGCGCAGCCGCTGCTGCCCGACGACGAAATGGTCGAGGTAGGACTCCAAGGCCTTGAGGATCGTCTGTGCGTGCGCGATCTCCTGCGTGTTCGCCGGTGCCGTTGCCGTCATGGTCCCTCAGTCTCTCGGTGTCACTGGTCGCTCGGTGTCACTGTGCTCGTCAGTCACGCAGTGCGGTGCGTTTCTGTGGTCTCCAGCATATTGGGTGGCACTGACACGCAACAGCCGTCGACGTTGCAGTGCTGACACACTTCGACCGCGTCCCGGTCTGCTCCCGCCGGCCAGCCACCCTCCGTTCACGGCGGGGCCATCTCATGTCAGGACCGAGCTGTAGCGTCGGTGGGACCGACAGACAGATGGGAGGAGGTGCTGTGATGATCGCCTCCGCTACGACGTGACCGGCACCGCATGGAGGAGGTCGAAATCGTCGATCGAGGGTTCCGCAACATGCCCACAGGCAAAAAGTTTTCCTGTGGAAAGCGGTGGAAAACGTCGGTGGAAAAAGAGCCGAAAATGAATCTGGAAGCCGCCGATACCAGCGTCCGCGCAGGTGATCGAACTACACGAGTGTCGTTCACAGCCTGTGGACGATTGTGGACGGTGATGACACAGGGTGTGGAGCCTCCGAATGACACTGGTGTAACACTGGATATAGGGGTAAGGTCTAACCCGAACACAACATCTAGTGGTCACCCCTGAGCCTGCGCCTGGTGATATTCATCATGATCGAGCAGTTGACGGGACACGGTCACAGCCATCAGAATGCCGAACTGCACAGCAGATTGAAGGAGTCGTCATGATCACCGTGTACACCAAGCCAGCTTGCGTCCAGTGCAACGCCACCTACCGTGCTCTCGACGCCAAGGGCCTGAAGTACAAGTCGGTCGATCTCAGCGTCGACGAGAACGCCCTCGATGTCGTCAAGGCGATGGGCTACATGCAGGCTCCTGTCGTCGTCACCGACAACGACCATTGGTCGGGCTTCCGTCCCGACAAGATCGCCACTCTGACCGGCGAACAGTCTGCGTCCGTCGTGGCCTGACAATGCTGCTGGTCTACTTCTCTGCCAACTCCGAGTACACGCACCGCTTCGTCGCGAAGCTGCGTCACCGGGCAGTGCGGCTGCCGACGTTGACCACGGAGCCGACGCTGCGAGTGGATGAGCCATTCGTTCTCGTCACCCCCACATATGGGGCCGGCCGCAATCGCGGGGCTGTTCCCAAGCAAGTCATCAGATTCCTCAATGTCGAAGAGAACCGACGTCATCTCGTCGGTGTCATCGGCGCCGGAAACACGAACTTCGGCGAGGACTACTGCCGCGCGGCCGTCAAGGTCGCGGCAAAGTGTCAAGTACCCCTCATGTATCGAGTCGAACTCCTGGGCACTCAGGATGATGTCGACGCTGTCAACCTAGGATTGGACAAACTGTGCGCGAGCTCGCTGAAGACCGCAATGTAGAGGACATCATCCGCGAAGAGACGGATCTGGATTACCACGCGCTCAACGCGATGCTGAACCTGTACGACGAGGACGGCAGGATCCAGTTCGAACGTGACAAGCAGGCTGCCCGCCAGTACTTCCTGCAGCACGTGAACAACAACACCGTCTTCTTCCATAACCTCAAGGAGAAGCTCGACTACCTCGTCGAGAAGGACTACTACGAGCCCGAGGTCCTGGAGCAGTATTCGTTTGAGTTCATCGAACAGCTGTCGACGCGCGCCTATGATCAGAAGTTCCGCTTCCAGACCTTCCTCGGTGCGTTCAAGTTCTACACCTCCTACACGCTGAAGACCTTCGACGGGAAGCGCTACCTCGAACGCTTCGAGGACCGCGTCGTCATGGTCGCTCTGTTCCTGGCCCGTGGCGACGAGACGCTGGCCACCCAGCTCGTCGACGAGATCATCGCCGGCCGTTTCCAGCCGGCCACCCCGACGTTCCTCAACGCCGGAAAGAGGCAGCGCGGTGAGCTCGTCTCCTGCTTCCTGCTGCGCATCGAAGACAATATGGAGTCGATCGGCCGCTCCATCAACTCCGCTCTGCAGCTGTCCAAGCGCGGCGGCGGTGTGGCCTTCGCCCTGACGAACATCCGCGAATCCGGTGCCCCGATCAAGAAGATCGAGAACCAGTCCTCCGGCGTCATCCCCGTGATGAAGCTGCTCGAGGACTCGTTCTCCTATGCCAACCAGCTCGGAGCGCGTCAGGGCGCCGGTGCCGTGTACCTGCACGCCCACCACCCAGACATCTACAAGTTCCTCGACACCAAGCGCGAGAACGCCGATGAGAAGATCCGAATCAAGACCCTGTCCCTGGGCGTTGTGATCCCGGACGTCACCTTCGAGCTGGCCAAGCGCAACGAGGACATGTACCTCTTCAGCCCCTACGACGTCGAGCGCGTCTACGGTGTGCCCTTCTCCGACATCAATGTCACCGAGAAGTACACCGAGCTCGTCGACAACGCGGCGATCAAGAAGAAGAAGATCAACGCCCGCGAATTCTTCCAGACTCTGGCCGAGATCCAGTTCGAGTCCGGCTACCCGTACGTGATGTTCGAGGACACCGTCAACAAGGCGAATCCGATCGACGGCAAGATCATCATGTCCAACCTCTGCTCGGAGATCCTCCAGGTCTCCGAGCCCAGCAAGTACGACGATGATCTCGGCTACGATGTCGTCGGCAAGGACATCTCCTGCAACCTCGGTTCGCTCAACATCGCTCTGACGATGGACTCGGACAACTTCGGTCAGACCATCGAGACCGCGATCCGCGGACTCACCGCTGTCGCCGAGACCTCGAACATCCAGTCCGTGCCCTCGATCGCCCGCGGCAATGACATGTCGCATGCCATCGGCCTGGGGCAGATGAACCTCCACGGCTATCTGGCTCGGGAGCACATCTACTACGGCTCCGATGAGGGCCTGGACTTCACGAACATGTACTTCTACACCGTCGCCTACCACTGTGTGCGCGCGTCGATGGAGATCGCGAAGGAGCGCGGTGAGGCCTTCGCCGGCTTCGAGCGGTCGAAGTACGCCACCGGCGAATACTTCGACAAGTACACCGATGAGGCCTGGCAGCCGCGCACCGCTCGTGTGGCCGAACTGTTCTCCGCAGCGAACGTGCACATCCCGACCCAGGACGACTGGCGAGAGCTCAAGGCTCAGGTGGCCGAGCACGGCATCTACAACCAGAACCTCCAGGCCGTGCCGCCGACCGGTTCGATCTCGTACATCAACAACTCGACCTCGTCGATCCACCCGGTGGCCTCGAAGATCGAAATCCGCAAGGAGGGCAAGGTCGGCCGCGTGTACTACCCGGCTCCCTTCATGGACAACGACAACCTCGAGTACTATCAGGATGCCTACGAGGTCGGCTACGAGAAGATCATCGACACGTATGCCGAGGCCACGAAGCACGTGGACCAGGGGCTGTCGCTGACGCTGTTCTTCATGGACACCGCCACCACTCGTGACATCAACAAGGCGCAGATCTACGCCTGGCGCAAGGGAATCAAGACCATCTACTACATCCGGCTCCGGCAGCTCGCTCTGCAGGGCACGGAGGTCGAAGGCTGCGTCTCCTGCATGCTCTGATCAATGGAATCGGCGGACCGATGTGAATCGGTCCGCCGGCTTCGTGCGGGCCCCGTCCCACCGGCCGGGCCCGCGCATATGACTTTCGTCTGCCGCGCAGACAACTCGTACTCACGACGAACAGCACTTTGGGAAGAGAGAAAGCGTTGGAGAATCTGACTCTGGCATCGCATGTCGATGCCATCAATTGGAACCGCGTCGTCGATCCGATCGATGATGAGGTCTGGGATCGCCTGACCGGCAACTTCTGGCTGCCGGAGAAGGTCCCGCTGAGCAACGACATCCAGTCCTGGGCGACTCTGACCGATGATGAGAAGACGCTGACGATGCGCGTCTTCACCGGTCTGACCCTGCTCGATACGATCCAGGGCACTGTCGGTGCGATCTCGCTCATCCCTGATGCGGTGACCCCGCACGAAGAGGCTGTGCTGACGAACATCGCGTTCATGGAGAGCGTCCACGCGAAGTCGTATTCCTCCATCTTCTCGACCCTGTGCTCGACGAAGGAGATCGACGAGGCCTTCCGCTGGTCGCGTGAGAACAAGTACCTGCAGTCCAAGGCCGATATCATCCTCAGCTACTACCGGGGAGACGATCCGCTCAAGCGCAAGGTCGCCTCGACGCTGCTCGAGTCCTTCCTCTTCTACTCGGGCTTCTACCTGCCCATGTACTGGTCGGCACACGCCAAGCTGACGAACACTGCTGACCTCATCCGTCTGATCATCCGCGATGAGGCCGTGCACGGCTACTACATCGGCTACAAGTACCAGAAGGGTCTCGAGTCGCAGTCCGAGGAGCGCAAGCAGGAGCTCAAGGACTACACCATGAACCTCATGTTCGAGCTCTACGAGAACGAGGTCGCCTACACCCACGACATCTACGATTCGGTGGGCCTGTCGGAGGACTGCAAGATGTTCCTCCACTACAACGCCAACAAGGCGCTGATGAACCTCGGCTACGAAGCGATGTTCCCCAAGGAGGTCACGAAGGTCAATCCGGCGATCCTCGCGGCTCTCTCGCCGGGCAGCGATGAGAACCACGACTTCTTCTCCGGTTCGGGTTCGTCCTACGTCATCGGCAAGGCCGAGAACACGGAAGACGACGACTGGGACTTCTGAGACCCCGTAGCTTGCTCGAGGCCCGAAAGGGCTGATGGGAGGCCCGGACCTGCAGGTTTCTGCAGGTCCGGGCCTTTTTTCGTGCCTCCATCCGAAGGACAGAGGAGAGCACAGATGAACATCAGTACCCGTTCGGCATGGCACACGGGTGGCACGGACACACCTTCCACCCGAGAGCGGACGCCTTCACACACGCGATTTTGGTGGAGGAGCACCCACAATGTCGTGCCACTTCGTGCCACTGACGACCACCGCGAGGCGGCAAAACCCGAGGCCAGAAGCGGTTTCGAGGAGGCAAGAAGATCTAGTGGCACGAAGTGGCACGACCGTCCGCTCCAGTCCGTTCGAGGCGACTGGAGGACACGATGAGCGCGACGACGAAGGAGAAGAAGGCGTCTCCACGAGAGGCCTGGGGGAGCCTGCGCAAGCTCCCATCCGGTCGATGGCAGGCGCGCTACCCCGGCCCGGACGGTGAGACCCATACGGCGCGAACCGAAGACGACAAGGCCCTGACGTTCCAGACCAAGACGGACGCCCGAACCTGGCTGTCTAGTGTGCACACGAAGATCGCGCTCGGGACGTGGGAGATACCAGAGGTCCAGGCCACACGCCGACGTGCCGAAGCCGAGGCAGAAGCTGCTCGCACGATCGGCTTCACCGAGTACGCCGACCGCTGGATCGAGATGATCCGCACCCAGCCAAATCGCAGCGGCAAGATGCGCTCCGAAGGAACAATCCGTTCCTACAAGGGCAAGGTCAACGGCTACCTCATTCCCGAGTTCGATGACACCCCCATTCGAGACATCGACAAAGAGCGGATCCGGCTCATGACCGACAAGCTGGACAAGATCCCTTCCCCACTCAATCCCAAATCGAAGTTCAACGGAGTCACACGCCCGGTGCTCATCGTTCTCATGATGATCCTGCGGCAGGCCGCCAGAGACGGCATCATCGCCAAGGAACCGGACGTGCCCATGCCTCGGCAGAAGCCTGTTCGCCATGATGCCGACCACGACCCCGGTGAAGACGTGGCGACCCCGGCACAGGTCGAGGCTCTCTACGATGCCATGCCCAAGCGGTGGGCCATCGCGGTCTTGCTGGCCGCTTGGTGCCAGCTGCGACGCGGGGAGTGCCTGGGCTTGCAGCGTCGCGACATCGAATGGCGCCCCGATGGCAGTGCCATCCTCCACGTACGCAGGCAGCTCAACGCGAACACCGGGGACTTTACCGATCCGAAGAGTGAAGCGGGCAAGCGGTCTCTGAGCGTGCCACGGATCATGCGTGATCGCCTCTGGGAACACCTGCGCGACTACGTAGCGAAGGAGGCCAAGGCTCCAGTGATCGCGGCCAGCGTTCAAGGCAGCGTGCCGCTGTCGAACACCCGCTGGTGGAACGTCTGGAGCGAGGCGAAAGACGCCGTGGACGTCATCGACTCAGGGTTCCGATTCCACGACCTACGGCACACCGGCCTCACGATCTTCGCGCAGGAGGGAGCAACGCTCGCCGAGCTGATGAGACGGGGAGGCCATTCGGACATGCGCGTCGTGCTTCGATACCAGCACGCCACGATGGCCCGCGACCGTGAACTCGCAGACCGGATGAGCGATCGCGTGGAGGCTCATCTCCGCAAGAAGGAAAACGGTGAAGCCGCGTCATCTCCGGACGGCGATGGACACCTGTGAGGGGAAAGGACCCTGCTCGCTGGAAGGAACCATCATGGACCAACGTAAACGACCCGATGAGTCCGCGCAGACCCTGGTATCGCTCGCCAACGCGGCGGACCAACTAGGGATCTCCGTCAAGACACTACGACGGCGGATCTCCGATGGAACTATCCATGGGTATCGAGTCGGACGCTTGATCCGGGTGGACCCGGAAGAGCTTCGGCGAAGTCTGATCATCGAGATGCCATCGGTTAGATGATGCACAGAGACGGGGTGAGCGTACATGCTCACCCCGTCTTCGCTGCCACGATCTGGTTATTCCACGTCTGATGCGGTATCGACGTCGGCCGCGATCGCGGCGAGAAAGGTGGAGGCCTGCTTGGCTAAGGCGATCTCACGCTCGCGGGAGACTCCCGCAGTTTCGAGGTCGGCGGGAAGCTGATTCTCGTCGACCAGTCGGGGAAGCTTTGCGCAGAGGACCGCCGCCCGGTGGAGCACGCCGACCGGGGAACCGGCTTGTTCCCAGGCACGGACGATGCTCTGCCGGAGCACATCCGCACCTTCGGTATCGAGAGCCCCGATGCTGTCGAACCCCACGTGCCGGGAGAACGCCCTGCTGGCGAGATTACGTGCGACTTCCTCGTCTCGGGCCGTTGCGAAGTCCATGCCTCCGACTCTAGGGCACCCACCGCTCACCGGGTAGTGTTCCGCTCCGATCCCCGGCAGCGCGAGGGGCTGAGCGTTCTACATCGTCGCGCCGACCACGGGCGCGTTCCTTTGCTCGCACCACGATCAGCGTGACCAGGCTGATCGGTCCCATGATGAGGAACTTCAACGCCGACCACACGTACACGAGGAAGACCAGGTGCAGGAAGCCGGGGCCGCCGTGCTCGATGGTGGTGGTGGCCCACTGCGCGATGGCGAGATAGGGAGCTGCGATGAGCATGGCCGGCACGCCCCACTTCAAACCCGCACGGGTGCGGATCAGGTCGAGCACGATGTTGCTGGGCAACCAGGCCCGCAGGATGCCGCGGGTACGGATGCTGGTGACGAGTATGGCGCGGAGCATGGCTCAGTCCTCCCAGGAGGCGACTCATCTTCGGGAGGGACGTGCCGGGGGCCGGTTCCCCTGGACTGTCAACCACCGCATCCAGCTGGTGCGGCAGCGTAGTTAACTTGTATCGCCTAGATCACATCCTACCAATCCGGGCTGACACAGGGAAGTGCGACTGCGGCCAACCGGCTTATCGGTGCGCCGACCCCTTGCTGCGTACCTGCCCTCGAGAGGGAGGTCAGGATCATGCCAGAACACATCGAGGGACAGTTCGCGTTCGACTTCGACGAGATGGCCCGCGAGGAAGCACGTGCACGCCTGGACGAATGGGGCGGTGCACCGCTGGGGTTCACGCGGGACTACTTCCCGCCCGCGCAGCTTGATGAGGCGTTCGAGCACTGGAAGTTCCTCAACGGCTCCATGGGCTCGTGGAAGCGCAGCCACATGTGGCACCGGGAAGGCTGGAACGGGACCGGCACCGAGTTCGGCGGGCACCGCGGCGAGATCTTCGAAGCCGAGCTCGGCCCCGAGGACGGTCACGAAGGCCCCGGCGGAATGCTGGAGCAGATGATCTGCGAGCCGTGCGAGTGGCACGTGATCGGCGACGAGAACTCCGTCATCGAGCAGTGGCACGATCACGCGGTGCCCGGTTGGCGTGACCTGCCTGTTCTACCGGCGACGATCCGTGTCCGAGATGGCGGCTCGAGCCTGTCGAAGCTGGCCATGAAGTGGATCACCGAGCGCTACCCGCAGCACATGCAGGTTCCCGGCGCGCCGATCATCACCGAGCGCGGGCCCTACGGCACCCGGCATGTGCACCATTACTCGCCGTGGGGCGGCTACGACCTCTCCCACACCGCACTCGAACGCCCCGCCGCACCTCAGGTGCCCTCACGGGCACCGCGACGTGAGCTGCCGCCGTTCGTACCGGCCTCGCAGCCCGGGCAGTCCAGCCCGGCAGGCCGTGCCCTGTCCCAGTGAGACGAGCATACGAGGAGGGCCGGAACCGAGATCGGTTCCGGCCCCCAGACTGTGCGGCGGGTGGGTCAGGTCAGTTCACCGGTCTCGGGGTCCAGCCGAGCGTAGAAGTCCTCCTCAGCCTGTTCCCGGCGGGCGACGTCGGAGACGACGAAGGCCACGAAGTCGGCGTCCCGGTCGGTGATCGCGGCGTCCTCGATCGGCTCGGCCTGTTCCTCGCCGGGCCAGATCGTCTGCCGGGTCGGTCGGTCTCGATCCAGCCGGGTTCCGGACGCGGCGACCCAGTCGCGCAGCCGCTGCCGGGAGTCCGCGAAATCGCGTAGCCAGCCGATCGGTGCCGATCCGTTTTGCTGCGGGTCGTAGGCGCAGAGCCAGTGGATGTGCAAGGCGCTCAGCTCCCAGACCAACTCGGGGTGACGATGCCAGTGCGGCGGGATCACCGCGGCCGGGAGCCCGAAGGCGTGGCGCAGCCAGTCCACCCACCGGTTGAGCTCCAGCCAGGCCTCCTCGGCCTGCTCGGCGGTCAGCAGGTTCCAGTTCACCGGCCCCGGCGGCTCGTCCAGGGCCGCGGGCCCGTCACTGGGCGGGGTGGGCAGGTCCTCGGGTTCGGGCTCGTCCAGCTCGGGGACTTCTTCCGGGCCGGGGGTGATGTCGTCGTCATCCATGAGGGTTCCTCCTACTGGCCCATCGCGACGGTCTCGGGCTGCTGGGCTGGGCGCTCGGGGGCCTCGAAGGCCTGCGCCCGCTGGGCGGTGACTTGCTCCTGGGTCAGGCCCTCATCCCGTGGGGTCCGGTCGACGGTGTACGTCGAGCGGGCGGCGTCGTGGCCGATCTTGCGGGCGACGAATTCTTCGCCACCGACCTGGCGTCCCTCACGCTCGTAGGTATAGGGGCGTACGTATCCGTCGGCGACGAAGCGGTCGCCCTTGGCGAAGGCTTCTGCGGCGTGTTCGGCGCTCTTGCGGTAGACGACGAGATCGTGAAACGACGGCTCGAGCTGTGTGAACGTGCCGTCTTCCTCGCGTCGGTAGTGTTCGATTCCCATCCGGGCGTAGAACCGGGCGACGCCTTGCTGCCCATAGGTCAGTTTGGGGTCCGTGGCGATGAACCCCGAGACCGATGTGCCGGTCTTCATGGCCATGATCCGGCCTCCTTCCTGTGTGCCTGGCGATCAGAACCTCTGCTCGCTGCTGGCAGACAGGTGCACGCCCCGTCCGGTAGTCCTCGGAGGCCAGCGGGGCCGGCTACAGGCGACGGTCGAACCCGCCTGCGGCACTTGAGCGCGATGCCTCCGGTATCGGGTCCGGGGTCCGGGACGGATCGGCTTTGACCCCGAGTGCGGGCCGATGAGCGCGCACTGCCTCGACCGTCAGTTCCCGGCCGCGATCCTGCCCGGTCTGTGGCTGCCCGGGCTGTTGCTCGGGGTTGTTCTTCCGGGTGGCGGCCAGCTTCTTCTCGACCTGTGCGAGGTTCTGCTCCGCCTCGGCCAGGGCCTCGGTGTGCCGGAAGGGCTTGCCGATGCGCTCTTGGGCCTCGGCCAGGGACTGCTCGGCCTCGGCCAGGTCGGATCGGGCGCGCTCCAACAGGGTGGGGATGCCGGAGACTCGGTTCTCGATGCGCTGGATCACTCCCGCCCCGCCGGCCAGGAACGTCTCTCGTCCGACCACGGTGGCGCTGCGTGGGACATCGGCCAGGGCGATTTCGACCGAGGGCTCATCCCCCAAAGACGGGACCGTGGCCACGGTGATGTCGAAGCCGCTGATCTGCCCGAGGGTTCCGTAGTCGCGGCCGATGTGCTTCGGCGCCCACGTCACACCTTCCCGGTGCGCCCACTGGGCGAGGGCATGGCCGGCGTCGGTGCGCGAGTCGTAGCTGTGTCCGGCCAGCGTGATGCGGAAATTCTCTCCCGAGGTGTCGGTGACCTGGCCTGCGGCCTGTTCGAGACCGGTGATCTCCTCCTCGTGCCGGGTGATGTCCTCGCGGGCGCGGAGGCGGGTGTGTTCGAGCATGGACTCGTTTCGGGAGTGGGCGCGCTCGAGGCGGTGCAGCTTGGCGACCTCGGCCTGGATCGTGGAGTGTTCCAGCAGTAAGGGGTTGCCGGAGCTGATCGCTTTGGCCTCGGCGGCTGAGAGCTCGGCGGAGTCGATTTCTTCGACCTCGCGGACATCGAGGGACCCGCGCATGATCTGGGAGATGAACTTCGCTTTGCGCTCCACGGCCTGCCACATGTACGCGTCGAAGCTCTTCTCGGTGACCAGGCGCACCACCCCGACTTCCGGGTTCTGGTTGCCCTGGCGCAGGATGCGGCCCTCGCGTTGGGCGATATCGGAGGGCCGCCAGGGGCAGTCCATGTGATACAGCGCCACCGCGCGTGCTTGGATGTTCGTGCCGACCCCCATTTTCTGGGTCGATCCGATGAGCACCGCGACGTGCCCGGCCCGGGCTGCGGCGAAGAGTTGGGCCTTGTCGATATCAGACTTGGCTTCGTGGATGAAGCGAATCGACTCGCCGGGCATCCCGCGCAGCACCAGTTGAGCGGCCAGCTCGTCGTAGGCGTTCCACTGATCGGGGTTCGGGGTGCCGATATCGGCGAAGACCAGCTGCAGCGCCCCACGGGCCGCGGCCGGCTGCCCGGTGGCCGGGTCGAGGTATTCGTTGTCGCGGGTCTGCTCCCAGACGCGGGCGATCGTATCGGCGGCCACATCGACTTTCGTCGGCCCGGTGGGCTGATCGTCGAGGACCAGGCGGATGTCCAAGGCTGCCTTGCGGCCATCGGTGCTGATGGTCAGCATGTTGTCCTCACGCGGCGTCACCAAGCGGGCGGCGACTTTCTCGGCCCGGTCACCTAGGTCGGCGACGAAGTCTTCGAGCTCGGCGGTGGGCTGGACGACCTCCGTGGACGGGGCGCGGGAGCCGTCGTCGCGCTCAGCGATATCGGGCACCGGAAGCTGGAGGTCCTCGGCGGTTTTCACATCGGCGAAGGTGGACCACATGCGCAGCATCTCCGGGACGTTGGTGAACCGGGAGAACCTGGTTTTGAGCCGGAAGCTGCCGGTCGGGGACATCTCCATGTCCGTGCTGGTCTCACCGAAGGTGGCCGCCCACGCATCGAAGGCCTGCACACCGGCCGTGTCGAGCAGGTCCGGACGCAGGTACTTCTGCATTACGAAGGCCTCGGTGATGCTGTTCGAGATCGGGGTGGCCGTCATCCCGGTCACCACCCGGTCCTTGCCCTGGTCGCGCAGATAGGTCAGCTTCATGTCCAGGTCACTGGCGCGCCCGGAGCCCTCGATCGCGGCATCGGAGATGTTGGACTCCGTGGCCAGGTTCTTGTACATGTGCAGTTCGTCGATGACGAGGTAATCGATGCCTGTGTCCTCGAAGCACACTCCCACGTCGCGGCTGGTGTCCAGGCGTTCCTTGAGCTTGTTCTCCAGGTTGACCAGCTTGCGCTGGATGCGTTTGACGCTCATCGCATCACCGGCCTCGGCGTTTTCCAGCACGCGCCGGAGGTCGACCACCTGTCCGCGGATGTAGTCCTGCTGAGTGCTCTGACGCAAGGGGATCTTTGAAAACGCCGATTGCGTGAGCAG
Source organism: Brevibacterium linens ATCC 9172 (assembly GCF_900169165.1). GTDB lineage: Bacteria > Actinomycetota > Actinomycetes > Actinomycetales > Brevibacteriaceae > Brevibacterium > Brevibacterium linens. The sequence goes on along the minus strand of NZ_FXYY01000004.1, from coordinate 51,629 downwards.
GATGCCGTCCCAGTCGTTGGCCGCGGCGCGAGCAACGAAGGAGCGACGCTTATCGGCGGTGACGTCCTTGCTCGACGCAGCGAGAATCCGGGCCTGCGGGTAGATCTGCAGCCACTCGGAGCTGAACTGGGCGAGCATGTGGTTCGGGATGACGATCAGCGGCTTGCTGATCAGTCCCATCCGGCGCATCTCCATCGCGCCCATGATCGCCTCGGCCGTCTTCCCGGCTCCGACCTCGTGGAACAGGCCGGTGGAGGGTTCGGCGATCATCCGCGCGACCGCGGCCCGCTGATGCGGGCGCGGGGTGAACGTCTCCGCCATCCCCGGCAAGCTCAGGTATTCCCCGGCCATGGAGTAGTCGCGTAGCACGATGTTGTTGAACCGGGTGTTGTACTCATCGACCAGGCCCTTGGCCCGCTCGGGGTCTTCCCACACCCATTCGGCGAACCGGGCCTGCATCGTCTCGGCCTTCTCCTGAGCCGCGGTGGTCTCGGTGGCGTTGAGGACCATCTGGGGTTTGCCGTCAGGGCCTTCGATCTCGTCTTTGACGATGATGGCCTTCTGTTCCATCAGCGCTTGGGCGATGGCTGGGGCCGGACGGCGTTCGGTGCCCCATTCGCTGGTCGCCTGCAGCCCGGACCGGCCCCCGCGGACGTCCCACATGCCCGGCAGCGGATTCTCGACCCGGACCTGCTCGGTGCGCAGGATCTCTGCGAGGAACTGCTGGTGAATGGCGGGACTGATCCACACGGCCCCGAACCGGGCCGTGATGTCCTCGACGCCGAGGTCCTCGGGCTGCACGTCGGTCAGCGCCTCGACGTTAGTCTGGAAGTCCGGGTCCTCGGCGGCGCGGTCCTTGGCCTGGGCGAGTTTCGTGCGCACATCGCCGCTGAGGTATTCCGGGGCATGGACGAGGGCGTCGGTGACTGGGTCGGTGTAGACCAGCCCGGTCAGCGCCTGCCGGGTCTCGGTCTCGTCCATGCCGAGCATGTCCGCGATCAGCGGCAGGTCGATGCCACCGGTGCGATCCAGACTCAGAGCGACCGCGTCGGCCGGGGTGTCGGCACCTTGGACCTCCGCGCGTGGGGCGACGACCCGGCGGGAGAGGATCGTCGCGGGGCTCGCGGTCTGGGTGGAGTCGTCGAATTCCTCCAGCGCGGTCACCAGTGCGCCGAAGGGATCTGAGCGCAGCAGCCGCAGCGGGGTGGGCATGATGCGGGCGTGGGTCTCCTCACCGGCGTCGTTGGTGCGTCCGGTCCGCCGCCAGGAGAAGCGGTTCAAGGGCCCAAAGGTGCCGAGGTATTTCTGGTAGTCCCGTCGCAGGCTCTCCCGGGCCGTGGTGATCTCCTCGGTGTCATCGGCGGTGGCGGCTTCGAGCTTGAGCAGATGCGTGGCCGAGTCCCGCAGTCCCAGCAGGGCGGTCATCTCCCGGGTCGCGTTCTTCGGCACCTTCAACGGCTCCAGGGAACCACCGTTGATCGTGGCGAATCCTCCGTCGTCGGTGGCCAGAATGGTTCCGTCCCACGTCCGCGGTGCGCTGCCGGTGGCGGCCACCGCCGGTGCCTGCCCGACCGGGGTGGTGCGCGCGGTCATCGTCTGGCCTTTACGGCGGGCGGTGAAGGTGATCTGCTCCAAGGTCGTGCGCAGATCCTCGGCGACATGGTCGAGGTCGCCGTCGGCCCGAAGGCTCTCGGCGCCATACATGCCCTGGCTGATGCTCATCGTGCCCAGCACGTGCTCGGGGTGGGTGTCGAAGTAGCCGTTAATCTTGATCTCTTGCCCGTCGAGAGTCACGGGAGTGACGGTCTCCCAGAGGTCATCGGCCGGCGGCTGGTCTTCGTCACGGCGGCGGAAGATCAACACGTCGGTGATCGCCTCCGTCCCGGCGGTGCGCTGATGGGTGCCGGTGGGCAGGCGCACAGCGCCGACGAGGTCGGCCAGCAAGGCCATCTCCCGCCGCGCGCCTGGGTTCTGGGCATCGAGGGTGTAGCGCGAGGACAACACCGTGACGAGCCCGCCGGGGCGGGTCGCGCGTAGGGACTTGAGGATGAAGTGGTTGTGGATCGACTGCCGGGTGGGGTTATCGACCGGATCGTGGAGGACGATCTTGCCGAAGGGGACGTTGCCGATCACCGCATCGAACTGCCCGTGGGCGGGGCGGGTCTCGGCGAAAGACTCCGCTCGAATGTCCGCGTGCGGGTAGAGGTGGCGGCTGATGCTGGCGGTGACCGGGTCCAGTTCCACGCCGGTCATGCGTGCATCCGGTGGGGCCAGGCCGATGAATGTGCCGGAGCCGGAGCCGGGTTCGAGGACCTCTCCGCCGGTGAAGCCCAGCGAGGTCATGGCCCGCCAGAGCTCGGGGGCGACCAACGGAGACGTGTAGTGGGCGTTGAGGGTCGTGCGGGCCGCATCGTCCCACTCCTGCTCCGAGAGCAGAGCGCGCAGTTCCTCGCGCTGCTCGGCCCACTGGTCGTTGCGCGGATCGAAAACTTCCGGGAGGGCACCCCAGCTGGACCAGCCGGCCAGCACGGCCTGTTCCTGTTCGGTGGCCGGGCGCTGCTCCTCGTCCAGGACGCGGGCCAGTCCCAGGGCATCGAGGTTGGCGCTGTAACGTGCCCGGGCACCGGAGGGCACGCCAGGATGGGTGCGCGGGTCGAACCGCGGCGCGGTGGGAGTTAGTGGACTTCGCGCAGGAACCGCACGCTCGCGGCCTCCGTCAGTACCTTCTCGTGCTCCTGGGCGTACTGGCCCGGGATCTCCGCTGCGATCAGGCCCTCGAGGAACCACACCGGCAGGGCCCAGTCCTTGGCTTTCTCCTCCAGCTCGGCTGTCGGCGGGGCCAGGTCCGGGGAGTCCTGAATCCTCTCGGCCCAGCTGACCAGATTCGAATCTGCTGGCCGGGTCTGCTCCCACTCCTCGCGGGCTTCGTCGATCGACAGGCTCGGATCCTGCATCCAGACCAGCTCGTCCATCACGACCTCCTCCGCGATCCGTCGTGCCGTTATTCGGCGCGAGACCTCCTGTAGGTACCTCCCATTCTCTCGCGAAGAGCCCGCCATCGCCAGAGGGGCGAAGCGACCGGTCTCGATCTGGATCGTCAGTTCCACGATCTGGGTCGCGATCTGCTCGCCCAGCTCGGTGAAGAACGTCTCCTGATCCTGGATCTCCTCCAGCCGGTGCGGGGCGTGGCGACGCCAGTGCTCCAGGGCTTTCGTTCCGTAGTGGTTCATCGGTGGCCTCGGCTTCCTGTTCGTCGGTCTCAGCCGGTGTGTTGGTCTCCGGGCTGGTGCGGTCGTTCTCGATCTGTTTTGCCGCCTCGGTCTCCGAGGTGCCCCACAGGTCGAACTCCAGCTGTCCCGGGGCGGGCTGGCGGCTACGCCGTGCCATCGCGGTCTCCTTCCAGCACACCCGCCGGTATCTCGCGCCCGTTCAGGCACAAACGCATCGGGGGTGGGTGCATCTCAGGTGTCAGGGGTGGTCTCGAGCAGGGCCTCGATCTCGGCCCGATCCGTCTTCAGCTGCGCCCCGTCGGTGCGGTCGGGCCAGCGGCGCAGGTCCGTGATGATCGGCGGGGCCGAGCGCAGCAGCGTCACCGCGGTCCCGAAGGGCAGCAGGCGGATCCGCTCGGGCGGCAACACCGCGACCCGGCGGATGGAGCGCTGGGAGGATCGAGATCCGTGATCGCCGAGGGTGACACTGTCGGTGAACTCATCCCGCTCGCCGATCAGGTTGGACAGGTCTTGGAGGTCCTTGCTGTTCGACGCCCCGCCCAACAGGAGTTTGACGATCGCGGCGTCCCAGATGGCGTTGGCCTGATGCTCGTTCCACTTATCCCGAGCCTGGGCCAGGGACTGCAGGACCGGCATCGTGGTGATCCCGGTACCTCCGCCCTCAGCCATGAGCGTGGGCAGCGAGGGCAACGGCGCCAAGTTCGCGATCTCGTCCAGGGCCAGCAGCATCGGCGGGTCCAGCCGGGCTCCGGGAGCCCGTGCTGCCATCCGCCGGGCGGTCTCGATGAGGTCTTCGACCAGTGCTGCCACCAGTGCGGCACTGGCCCCGGCTCCGGCGCCGGTGGCCAGCAGGTAGAGGGTGCCGGACTCGCGGAGGAACGCCTCCGGGTCGAAGTCCTCCCCGTCCCGGGGTGAGACGGCATCGAGGACCCGCGGATCGGCCAGGGCACTCAGCGACAGGCTCACGCCCTGCCAGATGGAGTCGCGGGTGCGCGGGTCGGCATCGATCATCGACTGCAAGGAATCCGCCCACCCTCCGGCAGCCTGCGGCGAGTTGGTCAGGATCGCCACCGCGTCGCTGGCGGCACTGGGATCCAGGGTCCAGCGGAACAGTTCCTCCGGTGGCCGGGCGTCGATGGCGGCGGCGTGCAGCAGGGCCTGCAGGGCCGAGCGGGTCTTGCCCTCCCAGAATCCTCCGCCTTCCACACCGCCCGAGCTCAGCCCGGTCGCTGCGGCCAGCCCGTTGGCGCGGATCATCGCCGTCAGCGGGTCCGCGCAGCCGCGAATCGGCGACCACCGCAACCCGGCCGGTAGGCTCTCGGCGAGGTGCTGGGGGTCGAAGACCGCGACCGGGCCGATGCGCTTGCGCGCCCGCAGGGTCGCGGTGAGGTTGTCCGGGCGGGTGCTGGTGGTCACCACCGCGCCCGGGGCATCGAGGATCGTGTTGATGACCACGTGCAGGCCCTTGCCGGACCGGGGCGGGCCGATGAGCAGGAGGGAGTCTTCGACCGAGGCCCAGACCTGCTTGCCGTGCGAGGTGCCCAGCAGGTAGCCCACATCCTTCGGGGCCGGGTTCTCCAAGGACGGGCGCAGGTTCCCAGCCCGGCCCAGCAGAGCCTTCGGCGAGGTCGCCTGGGCCAGATCCTGGCGGGTGGCGACCCCGGCCAGACGCCTCGGGTCCTTCTCGACCTGCTGGGTGCGACGGCGGATCAGCGACCACACCCAGGTGATCGCCGCCGCGACCGTGGAGAGCAGTAGGGCCGCGACCAGCCAGTACACGATCGCGTTGAGGTCCTCGGCCTGCAAGGCGACACCGGGATTGGTGGGGTGGATGAGGACCAGCGCCCCGGCGGCCGGTCCTGCTTCCGGTGCAGGGCTGCCGGTCAGCAGTGCGGTCAGGGAGCCGGCCAGGCGCAGGACCAGGGCCACGGCGAACAGGCCGATGAGCCCGATGATCGCGAAGGTCGTCAGCTCATCGCCCATGGAGCCGGTCTGGCGTCCGGCCGGGGAGCTCACGAGATCTCCCGCACGACCAGCGCCTTCGAGGTGCGCCCGAGCAAGATGACCTCGCTGATGCCCAGGCCCTCGATGAGGTCGCGGTCGAGCTGGACCCGAGCGTCCCCGGTCTCGGTGGCCTCGACCTGGCCGGTGACCACGGCCACGGCGAGGGCCTCACCGGGTGCGAATCCCATCCGCGTCGCCGTGACCTCCACCGTCTCGGCCTGCCCGACATGGGCCGGTGCCGCGACCTCCTGCCCGTCGTCCTCGCGGGTGGTCTCCACGGCGGGGTCGGCCTCGGCGTCGGGGTCGAGGGGGTCCGGGGCGGGGGTGCGGCGGATGATGGCCGGGACGATGTCGGTGAAGGCGGTCCCGTCGTTCTCGTGGACTTCGACCCGCACCGGGAACGCGCGGTCGTTCGAGGCGAGGTCGATGATCTGCGGGAACGCACCGCGTCGCCACACTCCGGGATCGGGTGGGGGCGGCAGGGGCGTCTCGTCGACCGTGACGGTGATCGTCCCGTCATCGTTGACGTTCAGCATGACGGTGGGCATGGACACCGGGGGCAGGCTGGGGCTGGGATTCTTGCTCATGCAGGCAGGTGCACGCCGGCGCGACCAGGGCCCCACCGAAGCCGCATTCGGAACCGTGGCGGGCAGCAATCAGGCCCGCCAGGAAGAGTCCTGACGGGCCTGCGCGGTTAGAGGCGGTGGCTGGGCGGGGCGGGGCCGGGTCCGGCGCGGCCAGTGGCATCGAAGGATTCCGTCCGGAGGGTCTGGGCCCGCACCGACTGCGCCCAAGCGCGGGCGTGGTCGATAAGCTGGTCGACGTCGGCGGCTTGGACCCTGCCGCTGGCGTGCGTGCTCCACTGATAATCACCGGCCGGCTGGCGGGTTCTTTCTTCGGCCTTCCAGGACCAGGAGGTCGGCAGCCGGTCGGGATCGGACCAGTCCGTGCCGGTGTAGTGCTCCTCGATGGCGAAGCGGGCATGACTCTCGCCATCTGGGTAGAGGACGAAATGCCCGGCTCCGAACGTCTCGGGGTCTTCGTCTTCGAGGTCGATGAACCGGGAGTAGTCGCGTTTGATCTGCTCCAGTCCCGTACTGAGCCGTTTCATGTATCCGGTCAGGCGTTCCCGGTCTGCATCGTAGGTCGGGCTTGGGATGGCCTCATCTGAGGGGGCGGAGCTAGGGTTGATTATCTCTAGGGGCACATCTTCTTGACTGAAGTTCATGCCTCTCAGGTGCGTCCGCCCGCCTTGTCCGCTGGGGTCCACTGTTGTTAGGAATCCTGGCAGATCGTCGCGACTCCTGAAGTCGCGGGGCGATACTGCTCACCGCGGTTGAGGGTGCCCTGGAACTGCCCGGTCCTGGCGAACCCGCGCCTGTGTCCTACGCCGCTGGCCGTCTGGCTTCGATGAGGTGGCGGGTGGAGTGGGCGATGAACGGGCCGTCCTGCTGGATCAGGTCGTGGAGGTCGCAGAGACGATCGTGGTACTTCTCCACGGTGAAGCCGGGCACCCACCAGATCACCTTGCGCAGCAGATACACCATGGACGCGACATCATGGATCTCGATGCGCAGCCTCGACGTCTTCACGTCGACGATCTCCAGGCCCGCGGCCTGGGCTGCGGCGGTCTCGTCGTCGGGGTGGCGTCCTCGCCGCGCAGCCGGTTGCGGGCCGAGGAAGAACTCGAACAGCTCGAACACGCTCGCCGGCCCGACGTGCTGGGCGAAGTAGGTGCCACCGGGGCGGAGGATCTGGGCGATCTCCTCCCACCAGATCGTGGCCGGGTGCCTGCTGGTGACCAGGTCGAACGCCTCGTCTGCGAACGGTAGCGGGGGTTCGTCCGGATCGGCCACCACGACCACACCGCGGGGATGTAGCAGGCGGGTGGCTTTCGCGACGTTTGGCAACCAGGATTCGGTCGCGACCGCAGTGGTGGGAAACGTCTTGGCTTCGGCGAGGACTTCACCGCCGCCGGTCTGGATATCCAGCGACGCCGTGGCCCTGCTGAGCCGGTCGGCAAGCTGCCGTGCATAGCCCCAGGGCGGGCGCTCCTCAGCGGCCCGCCCCTCCAGCCAGGAGAAATCCCACCCAGACACGTCGGCGCAGGCCCCGGCTTCGATCAGGGAATCGAACGTGTTAGCCATGGGGCACATTGTTTCAGACAACGCGGCAACCTGAGCGCGATCACCACCGCTCTTCGACGAACTGGAACCAGCGGGTACGGGGTCAGGATGAGACCTCGTCTTCGGTGATCTCGATGATCGTTCCATCCAGGATGCGTCCGTTGACCTGCACCTCGATCCGGTGCGGGCCGGGATGGATCGTGCGCACCGAGACGTGCCCGAACCGGTGCTCGCGTGAGAAACGCGCCGGCTGGCCCGCCGGCAGATCGCGCACGGTCAGCTTGAACACCTTGCCCGACTTCGGGCCGCGAGCCCCCTGGTAGTGAATCACGTAGTCGATGGCCGCTCTCGTGGCTTCTTCGGCTTGCAGGGTGAAGCTGATCGTGACCGCATCGCCGATCGCGATGCTCGCCGGCGTGCAGGTGAAGTCAGTGATCTCGATCACCGCGTCCGGATCGAACCCGAGGATCTCCATCGCCTCTGGGCGCCCGCGCTTGATGAGCGTGCGCAGGCCATGACGCACTACGAAGTCACCCTGCGTGGTGCTGGCCGCCCACCGTCTGGCGGTCTCGAGGACGAGGTCGGGGTGGTCTTTGGCGATGTCGTTGAGATGGTTCGCCACCGACCGGCGCACATACAACGACTCGTCATCCACGAGAGCATCCAGCAGCTCCAATGTGGGTGTGGGATCGGCGATGAATCCGGCGAGGCGCCTGCCCCAGGGCAGCCGCGGACGGGTGCCCTCGGAGACGAGCCGGCGCACGTGCTCGTCCGGGTCACGCGTCCACGCCCGCAGGTACCCCATCGTGGTTTCGTACTGGGCGTCGATGAACGGGCGGATCGCGAACTCCGCCGTGTACCGGGAGGTCAAGGCCGCCAGTAGCGGCAGACCGATATCGGGTCGGTCCAGCATCGTCTGAGCAATGTAGGCGTTAACGGCCATCGATGCCCAGTCCTGGAGACCTCCGCGATCGAGGGCGCCGCGAATCATCCGGTCGGCGTCCTCGGGCGAGGGCAGCGTTGTTTTCGTGAGAGCGCAGGCGATCCAGTCCAGCCGGGCCATCAGCTCACGCTCATCGAGACCATCAATCGCGAGCTGTTCGAACGTTGCCCGCTCGAATGATGCCGAAGCACCAGCGAGTTCACTGCCGAGACGTTCGATGAGGCCCGGAGAGAGTTCCTCCTTGAAATCCGCCAATGCGCTTTACCTCTCTTTGGCACGGCCACAATTCCCCTGATGACTGCCGACTGGCCCTCGTTCTTGCGGCCCTCTGCTCGCTGGTTGGACGGGTCTACGGACGAGTGCTGCTCGTTCATGAGACCTCACCGCGCGCTATCGGCCCTAGTCTGCCGGAGAACCTCGCACGCGCGGCGGAGGCGCGCTTGACAGAGCACGCCAGGTTACAGGGAGACGAGGACGATGCTGATCAGAAGGGTTCGTGAAGCTTAGAACTGAGATCGTCTGACCGGGATGGGGTTCTCAAGTATCCGCGAAGCCCTTCACAATCTTCGCCGGACTTCCAGGTGCGGTTGCTTCGTCTGGGTTTCCGCATCTGAATCTTACGCCTCATGTTTGTTTTATCTATCGCGGCAAGATCCGCAGTCATTTCAAAGTGGCAATCAGCGTGTCCCGGCGTTGCCGGTGTGACTGCTCAGATCATCCAGTGGGCGTGTTCGACGCCTGCTCGCGAGTGGTCAGAAGGGCCAGCACCACCAGTGCGGCCGCCACAGCGAATACTGCGCTGGCCGTTGCGACTGCCTGGTGGAAGCCGGGGAGAAAACCGTTGGTGCCTGCGATCATGGCACCGAGCACCGCTATGCCGAAGATGCTCCCGGTCTGGCGGGCTGCGTTGATGACGCCACCGGCCACACCAGTGTGCGAGGGTGGAGCCGCCGCCACGGCAGCGGAAGTAGCGGCGGGCATGGTGAATGCCATACCGAATCCTGCGATGAAGGACAGGACAGCGATCAGCGGGTAGGGCGTAGTCGCGTTCAGAACGATCAGGCTTCCGAAACCCACTGTTCCGATGAGCAGTCCGATCAGCATCGTCGGGAATGGTCCGATACGGGCGGCAACACGCCCTCCCAATGGGGAGGCGATGACCGCACTGCAAGCTTGGGGTGCCAGTGCTAGACCGGCGATGAGCGGGTCGTATCCACGGTACGTCTGGAAGTACAGCGACAGCACGAACAACTGGCCGAAGAAGCTGACGTTGAGTGCGAAACCGACGAGGGCTGCGACCGTGAAGCGAGGTTTTCGGAACAGCACGATGGGCAGCATCGGATCGGGATGGCGACGCTCAACCCAGACGAACACGAGGACGAGGACAACGCCGAATAGGAGCAAGCCCAGCCGGACGGGGCTCCACCCCTGCTCACCTGAGGTGATGACAGAGTAGGTGATCGCCACGAGTGCGGCGATGGAGATCACCTGGCCAGCGGGATCGAGCCGCCGAGTTCGGTCATGCGCCGAGGCGCCGATGCTGCGCATCGTCAGCCAGCAGCCAAACGCGATGATCGGCACGTTGACCCAAAAAACCGCCTGCCAACCGATCGCGGAAACCAGTAGTCCGCCGAAGACTGGACCACAGGCGGAGGCAATACCGCCGGCTCCACCCCAGAGTCCAATGGCCTTCGAGCGTTCGGCCGGGTCCGGGTAGACCGTTGCCAGCAGCGCGAGCGATCCGGGTACGACTGCCGCAGCGCCGATGCCTTGGAGGGCCCGGGCGATGATGAGCGCTGGCCCGGTCGGCGCCAGAGCGCAGGCAATGGAGAGAACTCCGAAGGCGACGAGCCCGAGGATGTAGACCTTGCGCGCACCAATCCGGTCGCAGGCGGCACCGGCAGTCAGCAACAGTGCGGCGAACACGAGCGTGTAGGAGTCGACGACCCATTGCAGGGTCGCCACCTGCGTGTTCAAGGACGCCGCCATGTCGGGCAGTGCCACGTTGACGATGGTGGTGTCGAGCATGACGATGAAGAATCCCAGCACGACGGCCACCAGCGCACCGGTTTTTCGCTGTGTGTTCACTGTGCTCCTCTCTGCGCCGTTACGGTCCGGGTGTCTGCTGGGTCAGGCTGTGGTCAGTACGCGCTGGGGCGGCGCACCGTAGTAGGTCCGCAGACTTAGGTCTTGCGGCCAGGACCGGTACGTTCGTGCATGGAGTGTGGGCAACACCAGATCGAACAGCCGCCATGAGGCACCGAAGTGCGAGGCACGGACTTCATCAGGCGTCTCGTCCCCGCGCAGGCTCAGCAGCTGCTGAGCGATGAGAGGCCCGTCGTCGAGGCCCGCGCTCATGCGGATTGCCGAGACTCCTCCCTGGGCCTCGTGGTTCTGAGCCATCCAGTAATAAGGGGCCAGTCCTGCATAGCGTGGCAGCGGGCTCGGATGGAAATTGAGGATGTCCACAGCGGGCACGTCCCTCAGCTCGCGTCCGACCTGCAGTTGGTAGTTCGCCACGATGATGTAGTCCGGAGCCAGCGCGCGCATCGCCTCCACGATTTCGGAAGCATTGGGGTTCTCGGGCTGATACACGTCGACGCCGTTCTGGCGAGCCTCGGTAGCGACATCGACCTGCACGTCATCGTCGAGGTAGTAGTCGCAGAGAACGCCGGGCGCCCGTGTGACGACCGCTGCCAGGTTGCTTCGCTCGTCAGCGAGGAGACGGTGCAGAAACTCATAGCCGAACAGTGAGTTGGTCTCGGTGATGAGGACGAATCGTGTGTTCACTGTGCCCACCACGCCTTCTCCACCAGCTTCGCCCGCCACGTCAGGGTGTCGAAGAGGGCGTACCCAGGCTGCACGGGAAGCGGCACCCGGCCGGGCAGGTCCATGATCTCTTGGGCCAAGCGTTCGACAAGGACACCTTCGGCCAACGGGGGGCAGGCTCCGAAAATCGGCATGGTCTGGTTCTTCACAAACCATTCGTCCAGGGTCTTCTCCGACGGGAAGTCCTGGTACTCGGGCATGATCCGTTCCATCAGCCGCCGTGTGACCTCCGGCGTGAATTCGGCGTCCTCGGGAAGGTCATAGACCTCTTCGATCGGCATCGAGTCTTTCGTATAGGTGAAGATGATCGTCGAATGAGCCACTGTCGGGATCTTGAACATGAACTTGCACCGATCCGAGGCGCGGAACGCTCGATGCAGGGCATACCGGTTCTTGATCTGGAAGAATTCCATCTGGTCCATGACATAGTCGCACCCGTCCATGAATTCCTCGGCCGAGTCCGGAGTGATACCTTCAGGAAACACATCGATGTTGACATCGCCTGTGAGGTCGTAAACCTGCTCAGCGACCACTTCGGCCTTGTTCCGACCAATCGTGTCGCGTCCGGCACCGTACTGCCGCTGCACGTTCGTGAGATCGAAATGGTCGGGATCGGCCAGCTTCAGATTTAGTGCTCCCATGCGCACCAAACGGGCGGCAACTGCGCCACCGATGCCTCCGGTGCCAACGACCCCGATCACAGAGTCGCGGAGTCTTTCCTGCCTGGCGCGCTGCTCCTCGGTGGTGTCGCCGAGCCAGCCGAGGTTGCGATTGACCCTCTCCCAGTAGAAGTCGTCGTCGTAGGTGCCACGGTACTGCGGACGTCCCGTACTCATCATTCCTCCTCTGAATACGACAGATGCGATGGCATTGAGTCTTGTCCAGGAACTGTTCGGTGGTTGCCGAACAGACAGGGGCTCATACTGGAGGGATGGACACGCGCACGTTTCCCGAGGCTCTTCCGGATATCTCCCGGACCGCCGCCGCGCTGGCCGACGCTTCACGCGCAGCGATGTGCTCCGCTCTGATGGATGGGCGTGCATGGACGGTCGGCGAGCTGGCGAACTACTGTGGCCTCGCGCGTTCGACCGCCTCGGAACACGTGGACCTTCTCACCGAGCGGGGGCTCGTCCTCGACATCCGCCAAGGCCGGCATCGTTACGTCCGCCTTGCTGGTAGCGACATCGCCCGCGTCATTGAGAGTCTTGGTATCGTTGCGCAGTCGAAGTTCGACACCGCCCACAGTCTTCGGGCCTCCTCCGCCACCGACCGCGCCCGGGCTGGACGCACGTGCTATAAGCACCTCGCGGGTCGCCTCGGTGTCGCACTCGCAGAACAGCTTCACGATAGAGACTGCCTGAACGAAATGTGGGAGCCCACCGCCGCCGGTCGTGAGCTGCTGGCCGCGTGGGGGCTTCCGCACGCGCAGTCGGTGACTGCCACTCCATGCATGGACTCAACCGAGAGACGTTTCCACCTGGCCGGACCGCTCGGAAAAGAACTGTGCTCGGTATTCTTCGACAAGGGATGGATTGAACGTCTCGGTGCCACCCGAGCGGTGCGTTTAACCGATGCAGGCACGACAGCACTTGCGGACTCTGGTATTCGGCTGCTGACCGCTGTCGCATCCTGAGGCCCAGAGCATAACAACTACTATTTAGTCTCGATCGCGACGGTCCAAAGGTGTCGACTGCCTGTGGAAACCAAAGCGTCGGCGAAGCTTGTGGACCAGGACGGTGCTTTCAGACTTTCCCGGCCGCGCGAGCGCTGGTATCCCACAGATCCATCTCGGCGGGGTGGAGTTGGTGTTGCGTGACAAAGGATCTCGAGGCGATCTTCCACAGCCCCTGCCCAACACTCAGGGTCGGCAATAAGGACTCTTCGGTGCCGGTCAGGCCCAGGGCCTTGGCGGTGGAGCCGAGCTGGTCGGCTTCCTGCCGGTAGATCACGCGGGTCTCGGCGTTGGCCAGCAGGGAGGCCGCGATCGAACGCATCGCCGATCCTTGATCGCCGACGGCTTCCAGGTCCGAGATCCGGTGAAAGAGCATGAGGTTGGCGATCCCGTAATGGCGGGCCAGCCGCCAGTGCGAGTCCATCCGCCGCAGCAGCGGGGGGTGGCTCATCATCCGCCACGCCTCGTCATAGACGCACCACCGCTGACCGCCGCGCGGGTCCAACAGGGCCGCCTCCATCCAGGCCGACGAGCAGGTCATGAGCACGCTCATCAGCGTGTTGTTCTCCGTCACCCGGGACAGGTCCAGGCTGATCATCGGCAGCGTAGGGTCGAACATCTCGGTCGAGGGACCGTCGAAAAGTCCCGCGAGATCCCCGACCACGAGCCGACGCAGGGCATGGCCGGCGATCCTGCCGTCTTCGGTCAAACGTCCGTCGGCATCGTCGGAAGGGTTGAGGATGTGCTCGACGACCATCGGCAAGATCGGCGTGTCGTTCTCCCGCACCGTCGCGGCCAGGGCCGTGTCGATCGCGGTGTGCTCCAGCGGCGTCAGCGGCCGGGTCAGCACGGTCTCCGTCAGTGCTCCGATCAGGTCTCGGCGGCGGGAGGCGACCGTGGAGGACCACTCGGCATCGGTCATGCCGCTGGGCCGGTAGCCCTCATCAAGGGGATTGAGCCGACTCGGCAGCCCGTGGCCCAGCGCGATGGCGCGCCCGCCCACGGCTTGGGCGACCCGGGTGTGCTCACCCTTGGGATCACCGGGCACGTACACGCGCCGTCCGAACGGCAGACTTCTGGTGTAGAGGCTCTTGGCCAGGGCCGACTTGCCCGAGCCGACGATGCCGGCGACCACGACGTTCGGGGCGGTGATCACGCCGCGGGCGTAGAGCACCCACGGGTCATAGACAAAGCTGGCCCCCGAGTAGAGGTCCTGACCGATGAACACGCCTTCACTGCCCAGGCCCCCTTCGGCCAAGAAGGGATAGGCCGCGGCCAGGCTGGCGGTGGTGTCCTGATGCCGCGGCAACCGGAACCGGCCCGGGGTGCGCAGCGCTGCCGGCCCCGGCTCCCCGGAGGCCGGCAGGTACGCCCGGGCACGGCGTTCGGCGCGTTCGGCCTCGGCGCGTGCCTTCGCTGCGGCCATGTGCTGGCGGTTCTGCTTGGCCTGGATCGCGGTGGCCGCGGCCCGGCGAGCCTTGCGGGAGCGGCGCCGTTCAGAGGCAGGGGCGACCAGCACGGAGGTGTGCAGTCGCTCGTCGTCGTCCCGGCTCATCGTCCCAGCCCTCGGCTGTCCTTGACCGCGGCGACACCGGGGTGTTCGAACCATGAGCTGTCCCGGCGCGACGACTGCGTCGCCCCAGAAGACGGTGGAGCAGGGCTCTGCCCGGCAGGTGCCTGGCGCGGGGCCGGCTTGATCACCGGGCGCGGGAAGCCCGGCACATGACTGTGGTCCGGCACTGCGGGGGCGGCGGGTGTGTCGAGGGCGTCGTCCGGGTCCGGGGTGAAGGTCCGGTAGAGGCCGACGTGGCCGAGGTCGCGGTTGTAGACCATCATGTAGCCCTCACCGGAGGCGGTGTGGTCCAAGGCCCGTATCGGCGGGGTGGTGTAGACGTAGCCGTTGGTCAGAGCGGCGTCGGTGGTCTCGGCACCGGCGTCGAAGGCCTGCAGGTGATCGATCGCGGCGTCTTCGCCTTCGTCGTCGATGATCTCGATGACCTCATCGGCGTCCTGGCCTTGGAGGAAGACGACGTTTAGCCACTGCGGGTCCGGTTCCGGGGACGGCTGCCAGGCGATGAGGTGGGCGTGGGTGCCGGCCCGGTCCAGGCGAGCTTCGACGTCATCGATGAGGGTGACAGCCTCATCGAGCGCGTCGGCGGCGGCGAAGGCATGGGCCTCACCGGTCTTGAAGTCCCCGGCATCGGTGCTGGCCCGGTCGATGTAGTACACGTGCGTCTGCGCCAGGACCTCGAGGGTTTCGCGCAGGCGCCGGGTGGTGGCCAGCAGGTCCCCAACGATGCCGGGCATCGTCTCGGGACGGGAGATGGCGTGGATGGCGTGGGCCAGACCGCGTGTGGCCTCGGCGGTCTCGGCGGCATCACGGGCGGGATCGGAGTAGGTCGGCATGATCAGCTCTCCTGAGTCGAAGGTGGACGCTCCGGCTGCAGGGCGGGAGCGGAGATAGCACGGAGGTGCACGCGAAGGGTCAGACCCGACGGCACAGGGGCAGGGCCGCGGCGGTGAAGGCGCGGGCCTGTTGTCCGACCAGGCGGCGGGTCTCACAGGAGGCCTGGATCGCAGCTTGTTCGAGTGCGGCCAGGTCTCGGTCGAGGTCATCGAGGGTTTCGGCCGAGACGGAGATCAGGCCCGTGTAGCGCACGACGCCGTGGCCGGCGGTCAGATCGGCCTCTTGCTGGAGCACGTCCTGGAATTCGGCGCTGTGCCCGGCGTCTTCGATCTGCCCGATCCGGGCGCGCTGGGTCCGGTCGGAGATGTACTCGACCTTCTTCTTGCGGATATCTCTCGCGGCCTGATCGGTGCGCAGCGGGGTGCAGATCAACGAGAACGCCCGCTGGATACCGGTCGAGAGCAGCACAGGTGAGAGGAACCCGGGGTGGACCATCGCCCGGGGCCACTCGCTGATCCACAGCACCGCGTGGAACGCGGAGTCGGTGCGCAGGTGCCCCCACCGTTCAGTCACAGCGACCGGGCCGGCGGTGGCCAGGTCCTGGCCGATCTCGCCGTGGCGTTCCAGGGTCGCAGCGATGGCCGGGTCGTAGGCCGAGCGCAGGATCACCGCGATCTGGCCGGTGCTCAGCCAGTCGGTGAAGGACAGGTCGGCTGCCCGTAGCGCTGAGGCGAGGGTGGACATGTCCTGGCGGAGGATGTTCGCCGCCCCGCGCAGGCCGCCGCCGGCGGTGCGGATCTGGCGGGCGGCGTGCTTCATGTCCAGGCTCAGACTCAGCGTGGTCGCATGCCTCTCCCCGGCAGGGCCTGCCCGGTCGATGAGCTCGGCGTAGGTCGTCGCCGCCCACGAGCCGTCGTCGCTGCCGTGGGCGGACCACCATTCGGCCAGGCCCTGCCCGGAGTCGGGCAGGGTGCGCTCCAAGACTTGGAGCTGACTGATCCGGCCCGAGCGGCAGATCGTGGCCAGCACACGACCCCAGGATTCGACGCGGCGGTTCTGCTCGACCGGGTCCAGTAACACGAACGCCGGATGAGAGAGTTCGATCATCACCGTCAGCGTCGCGGCCGTGGGGTCGTGGATCATGCCGGCCCCGGTCTCGGGATCGGAATACTCCCGCAGTCGGGCGGCATCACCGGGCAGGGCAAGGGTGCCTGCCGGGCGGGGCATGACGATCCGGCGCCGGTAGATCAGCTGGCCCATGCTGGCCCGCCACACCCACCAGCCGGCGATCGGCACCCACTCCACCGCGGGGCGACCGCTGATGGGGATCCAGGTCATCGCCGCACCGAGGATCCAGATCGGTGATGTGAGCAGGAACAGCGCCCCGCCGCCGCCGTAGAAGGAGCCGACCAGGCTCACCCCGGCGATGCCGAGGGTGACCAGCTGGGAGGCCGAGAGCCCGAGCAGGATGCCCCGACGGGTCAGGCGGCTGAACTTCGCCGGGACCAGGGCGGTCCCGGACTCCGTGGAGGTTTCCGTGGACATGAGGGACTACTCCTTCCCACTCGTCGGGCCTGAGGGCTTCGGACCCTGCCGATTCGGGCCCTGCTTGGGCGCGGACGGTTTCGGTGAGGACGTGTCCGGCGGCGACTTCGGCACCGGCGAGGACGCCGGGGCGGCGTTCGGGGCCGGGGTATCGACCGGGGCCGGTGTCGAGGTCGTGGTGTCCTGGGAGGGCTTCTCGGCGCCCTCGGTTGCCGTCTCTGCCTGTCCGGCCAGGGCTTGGCCTGCTTCGGGGCCGGCGGTGGCGGCCTTCTTCGCGACCGCGGCACCAGCCACGACCGCTGCGGCCGGCCCGGCCGCAGCTGCGCCGGCCCCGGCACCCGCGCCCGCTCCAGCGCCCGCGCTGCCGGCTCCAGCACTTCCGGCCGAACCAGCACCCGCCGACCCCGCACTTGCACTGGAGGCACCGGAGCCACCGGTGCCACCGCCGGGACCAAGAGTGGCGGCCTGGCTCGAGCTGTTGCCGGACTTCTTCCCCCCGCCTCCGCCGTCGCCGCCTTTGTCGGACTTTCCGTCGAGGACCTTGTTCGGGCTGTTGCCCTGCGGCTTGCCCGGTGTCGGCATCGGCCGGTTCAGTGCCGATTTCGCTTCCTGCTCGGAGCCCATCGAGTTGTAGAGGTCGAAGCCGATGAAAGACAGGAATCTGTAGGTGAGATAGGGCGCGAACCCGGCGAGCGCCATGAGCACGATTCCGGCGAGAGGATCGGCGACCGAGGCCAGATCCGCCTCGATCGGTGCTGAGACCTGGGTGACGGCCACGAGCAGGATGATGACCAGGACGAGCTTGCTGAAGATCAACGCGAGGACGAACATCGACCATTTGCCGATCCAGCCGCGACTGGCATCCCAGGAGGCCCCGGCGAACGCGAACGGGGCCAGGACCACGGCGACCAGCAGCAGTGCTTTGCGGATGAGCAGGCTCAGCCACACGATCGCGGCCGCGGAGATCGCGAGGCCGCCGAGGAAGATCGAGATGATCGCGCCGACTCCCGGCGCGGTGATGTTCAGGGTGGCCAGCGCGGCGACCAGGCCGGTGATCTTCGCGCCCATCGACTCGGTGGTCTCGCCGGCGGCTTGGATGATGCCGATGCACAGCTGATCGACGATCTCGAGCAGTAGGGCGGTCAGGGTGAGCACGACGAAGGATCCGAGTACGCTCTTGGCCAGTCCGAAGGCTGCGCGGGAGAGCGCGCCGGGTTCTCGGCGGATCATCCCGGTGATCAGTTGCAGGCAGAAGAAGATCAGCATCACGAAGATCGCGATGCCGAAGATCAAGTTGAAGACCTCGACGTATTCGCCGCTGGTGACATCGACCAGGGTCGTGGTGTCGAAGATCTTCCAGACGGACTCGAACATCCATTCCGCGGCCGCGCCCATGCCCGCGGCCAGCCACTCGAATGGTGCTGATACGAGGCTGGCCGCGGCTTCCCCTGCGGTGTCGCAGACCGAGGAGAGGACAGGTACGTCGCAGAAGCCCATCTCAGATGCCCTGCCCGACGTCCCAGAAGAAGTTCACCAGGGTGACTGCGGCCCCCGACAGGACGGCTGCGGCACAGCTGATGAGGACACCGATTTTGCCCCTGCCCGCGAGGTTCGGGTTGCTCGAGTTGGAGCCGTACGCCCAGACAATCGCGGAGATAATCAGGGCGAGCACGGACAGGATCAGCGCCACGGTCATCACGGCGCCGACGATCTCGCGCAGCTGTTCGATGCCGGGGAGTCCGGAGTCATTGGGGTCAATGTTGATCACGACAGACGCTCCTTCATGCAGAGTCGTTGGGTGCTTGTCTGCGGCAAGGTGCACGGGCGTTGTCGTGGCATGAAGAAGCGCCCATCCGGTATCTGGATGGGCGCTCGGGTCGTTCGTGGAGTGGGGCGGGGATCAGAGCTGTTCGCCGAGGTTGACCAGCCAGTTCAGCCATCCGGTGGCCGCTCCAGCGAGGATCGCGCCGCCGAGGGAGACGAGCACGCCGATGCGGCCTTTGGCGGCGAGGCTGTAGTTGCCGGTGCTCGCAGCGATCGCCCAGATGATCGCGGAGACGAGGACCATGAGCACGGCGATGATCAGCGCGGCCATGAGCAAGGCACCGGCGACCTCCATGAGATCACCGATGCCGCTCATGCCCTCGAAATCGGGAAAAACATCCATGCCCCCAGGTGCACAGGCACCGGGTGGGGCGCCAGCCGCCGATTCGCGTCAACGTCGGGCACGGAGCATTACCTCGGTGGAAGCCCACGCACGTGAAACCGGGCATCGAATGCGACTGACCTGGTGGGTCGAGGGTTCACGGTGCGATCAAGAGACGAATGCATCTGATGTAACTTCGGACCTTTACCGGCAGGGTCGGATGATCGAAGTGCCCGAATGGCCTGCTCGCTTGGGTCCTCATGCCGTCCAGGTGGGTTGGCCGTCGCGTGCCATCGGATGTAGGCTTGCTTTATGCAAGCCAGTGAAGAATCAGTGAAGGACGCCGTCGTCGGCGTGTGGACGTTCGGCTCCTACGAGACGAAGGACATCGACGGTAGCGACGTGGCCTACCCGCTCGGGGAGCACGCGACCGGGATGATCATGTACACCGCTGACGGGTACATGTCGGTGCAGATTGGCGCCGCTGGCCGCCCGGCGTATGCGGACGGGGCCCTGCACGGCGGCACGGACGCTGAACGCGCCGCTGCCGCGGCCGGCTACCTCGCCTATACCGGCACTTACAGCGTGGACGTAGACGTGATCACCCATCACCCGGTCGCGAGCCTGTTCCCGAACTGGGAGGGCAGCGACGTGCCCCGCCGGGCCACGATCCAGAACGACACGTTGAGCCTGGACCTGCTGGAACCCATCCAGCAGGACGGCCAGGCCCGCACCGGAACGCTGAGGTGGCATCGTGCCTCTGCGCTCTGACTGGTCGCACGATGCCTGCTCGATCGCCCGCGGCGTCCAAGCCGTCGGTGACCCCTGGGTGCTGCTGATCCTGCGCGAACTGGTGAACGGACAGACACGGTTCGACGCCCTACGCGAAAGACTCGGTATCGCGGACAACACACTCGCAGCACGGTTGAAGTCCATGACCGAAGCCGGGCTCGTCACCCGGCATCCCTACCACGATGGGCGCCGCACCCGTTACGAGTACCAGCCCACCGAGGCCGCGAAGGACGCGCTGCCGATCCTGCACGCCTTCTCGCTGTGGGCCGGCAAGCACGCCACCGGCGATGCCGACCGGGAGATCGAGATCGTCTGCCGCGCCTGCGGTACCCACAGCACCATGGGTGAGAGGTGCAGCGCCTGCGGAAGTCAGCTCACCGTGGCGACCACGGCATGGATTCGCCCGTCGAGCACCGACCGCACACCGGTACCCCTGGCCGGATAGCCCCCGGAACACTTCCGCTCCCGGCCACCGCGCCCGCGGTGGTCCGAAGAAGCACCAGGAAAGGACACCCGATGCCCGCACCCGATACCGCCTCATTGCCCGCAGCATTCTACCTGCCACTCGCCGAGAACGAGTTCGACTCCACCGCGGCCACAATGAGCCCCTGGGACGAGTCGATGCAGCACGGCGGACCGCCGGCGGCGTTGCTGGCTCGCGCGGTCGAGCGGGTGCGCCCGGATGCGGGGATGCCGATCGGGCGGATCTCGATCGACATGCTCGGCCCGATCCCGCAGGGGCGTATTCGCACCGAAGCGCAGATCCTGCGGCCGGGCAAACGGATCGAGCTGGTCGAGGCCAAGCTGTGGGCAAACGAGAAGCTCGCGGTCACCGCGACCGCCTGGCGCCTCCGCGCCACCCCCGGCGCAACAACCGAGCAAGCACACACAGTGGAAGCCCCGGCGCTGCCGGAGGAGCAGGAGCAGGTCTACTTCCCCGGCGTGGATCCGGACTGGGGGTACGGGCGGGCCATCGAGTGGCGCTTCGTCGCAGGCTCCTACCAGGAGACGGGCCCGGCCAACGTCTGGGCCAGGCCCCGCATCCCGCTCGTCGCCGGCGAGGAGACCAGCCCCGTCCAACGGCTGGCGATCGTCGCGGACTCCGCCAACGGGCTCTCCGCCGAGCTCTCCCAGACCGAGTGGGCGTTCATCCCGCCGACCATGACACTCACCCTCGGCAGACAGCCCGGCACCGAGTGGGTCAACATCACCGCGCGCACGATCATCTCCGCAGATGGCCGCGGTGTGACCGACGGGGACCTCTACGATCAGGACGGATACCTCGGAGTCGTGAGCCAACCCCTGCTCGTCGCCGCCCGCTGACCCGACCGACGCGCATCACCGCGATACCGGCACCACTCATTACGAGGAGGACATCATGACCACGGCCTACGAGCCCGAGATCACCGCACTGCTGTGCGTGGACCTGTACAACGACTTCCTGACCGAGGGCGGCAAGCTCTACCCCTGGGTCAAGGACATCGCCGAGGCCAACGACATGCACGAGAACCTGCGCACGCTAGTGGCAGCCGCCCGGGAGAAGGGCATCACCGTCTACCACGTACCGCACCACCGGTGGGAGCCCGGCGACTACCAGGACTGGAAGTACCCCTCGCCCTATCAGCTCGGTGCTGCCGAGCGGCAGGCGTTCGCCAAGGACACCTGGGGCGGGACGTTCCACGACGACTTCCAGGTCCAGGACGGCGATGTCGTGGCCACCGAACACTGGGCCTCCAGCGGCTTCCCGAACACCGACCTGGAGCACAAGCTCAAGCGGTTCGGCAAGGAGAAGATCATCTGCGTGGGACTACTGGCGAATACGTGCTTGGAGGCCACGGCCAGGATCGGGATGGAACTGGGCTTCCATACGACCTTGGTCCGTGACGCGACTGCGGCCAGGTCCGAAGAGGCGCTGCACGCCGCGCTCAACATTGACGGGCCGACCTACGCGCACGAAGTGCTCACGACTGCTGAGGTAATCCACGCGCTGGGATAGGACCAGCACTTAGTGACGGCGTCCGTGTGCGGCGATACATTAGATGCACGATTCGTGCATTAGATGCGATCCGCCGCACGAAAGGCCAGGTCAGGAGTGCGTCGCAGGGTAGGCCCGGACCTAACGTGTTGCCGCAGATCGGCGCGATTCCGCCATGTATCAAGTGCATGAATCGTGCTTTAGCCTCGATCCACCGATGAACGCTGGAGTAGGTGTCGGGTCCGATTTCAGCTGAGGTCGCAGCCTCCGGGCAGGAATGATCGCCGGGCCTCGCTGCCCGGAGCGTTCCACTGATGGTCCTCAAGTCGCGCCGTTCGCCGGCTGGTCGGTCAGGCTGCAGCTTGCTGTGGTGGTCCGTTGATGGCGGTGAATAGGTTCGTCCAGGCGGTCTCCCACGGCCAATCCTGCGGCAGGTGCAGGGTGATCCGGCGGGCGGAGGTCGCGGTCCGGGCCGGGACGCTGATGAGTTTGCGCCGGATGGTGCCGGTGGTCGCCTTGGCCAGCCCGGCCCCGGCGATCGTGGCCGCGGCCCGGGTGAGGTTGAACGCGAGGACGGCCAGCACCAGCCAGGCGGCGTTGGCATTGAACTCCCCGGAGGGCAGGTGGGCCAGCGCGCTGTCCTTCAGATCGGCGTTGACCTGCTCGATCACGGCATGGGCGCGGTGGGTCTTGTCCGCGGTGACGGTGTCCAGGTCGCTGGTGGTGAAGAAGGCGTGGAACCGGTGGGTGTCGAACAGGGTCGGCTGGTCGAGGTCCTTCGGGTTGAGCTCGGGAATGCGGCGCACCACCAGGCGGCCGGGCACGCGTTGGCCCTTTCTCTTCGAGGTGAAGGCGGTGTAGTCGATCTCGGCGACCTCGGCGCTCGAGATCCAGGTGCCGGTGTCCTCGTCGTAGACCGCGTCGGTGTACTTGATGGTCTGCCAGGCACTGTCGTCGATGGCGGCGATGGCCTTCTTCACGGCCGGGTCCATCCTGACGGTGACGGACACCTCGGCCCCGCCGGCGATCGCGGCCTGCACGGCGGCGTGGCCGTAGTAGGCCGAGTCGGCCCTCATCAGGGTCCTTGCCCCGGCCATGCCGGCGAGGCGGCCGGTGGTGGCCAGTGCGTCGCCGATCAGCCGAGCCGGTGGTGTTGACGGTGGCCAGCTGCGCGTTGAGCCCGCGGACCCCCGAGTAGCCGTAGCTGGAGCCCTGCTTGGCGTGGCCGTGGACCTGGACGATGGTGTCATCGACGTCGACGTACACGTACTGGCCGGGCTCACGGACCAGCAGCGGAGCCTGGGCGCTCAACCCGGTCAGCACCCGGGAGGCGACCGCGTCGAGCTGGCGCACGTGGCCGAAGGCGAACTTACGCAGGAACGAGCCCAGCGTCGAGGGTGCGTACCGGCCGGTGAAGACCTTTCCGGTGCCGCCGTGGCGCAGCAGGGCCATGTCGTCGATCGAGTCGGCGCCGGCGACCATCCCGGCCACCAGGGAGGCCACCTTCGCCCCGGCGTTGGCGCCCTTGTCCGTGGGCACGCTCAGGTGCTGGTCGGCCAGCGCGTGTAGGCCGGCATCTGCGGCGAGCTTGACGGCCGGCACCAGGCCGGCTGCCGACACGAGATTCGGGTCATCGAAGGACACTGACGTGGCCGCCGAAGTATGAGAGAGTTGCACCTGCGAGATGCTCCTTGATCAATTGGAAAGTGAACTGTCGCAAGTTCCATTTTCCCTGATCACAGGGGCATTCTCGTGTTTAACGCGCCATCAAAACCACTACTCGATCGGTGGATCCAGGTTTAGATGCAACTTCCGAGATTATTCTTTCACCGTGATGTGGACGTGGTCGTAGTGTCCGCCTGTGATGTCCTCGGGACTGTGCATGCCCCCACCGTCGTAGTCGCGCCACCCGTCCTTGTCGCTGCCGACCGACCAGATCTTGCCCTGCCAGATCAGATACTCCACGCCCAGGTCCTCGGCATGGTCTTGCATCCAGTGCGTGAAGTCCCAGCCCGCCTCGAGCTGATCCGGCGTCGGCATCTGCCCGATCGGGTTGCCGAACGTGACATCGCAGGCCCGGCCCAACGGGTGCTCGGACTTCTGCCCGGGTCTGGGGGAATAACAGGCCCAGGAGGTGTCGGGGTAGGCCTTCAGCGCCTCGTCGTGGACGTGGAGCATGCGCGCGGTGATCTGCCCGTCGCTGGTGGGATCGTCGACCATCTGGCTGGGATCATCCCCGTCGAAGTCGCTGGGGTCTTCGCCTGTCCCGCCACCGTCGTCGGTCTCGCAGCCGTCCTCGCCGGGTTCTGGGTTGCCGCCTTCGGCCTCGGGGAGGTCTGCCGCGTCGTGATCGTTAAGCCAAGCGGCGGGGTCGGTGTAGTCGCCGTCTGGTCCGCCTTCGCGGACTTCGAAGTGCAGATGGGCTCCGGTGGACTGGCCGGAACTTCCGACGTCGGCGATGTGCTGCCCCGCCGTGATCTCATCGCCGACCTGGACGTGGATGCCGTCTTCCCACATGTGGATATAGGCCGTGGCCAGTCGCTGCCCGTCGACCTGGTGGTCGATGACGACGATCCCGCCGCCGGAGTCGGTGTACTGGGCCTCAGCCACAGTGCCATCAGCGGCGGCGAGGATCTCGGTACCGTCCTCGGCGGCGAAGTCACTGCCGGTGTGCAGGGTCTCTTCGCCGGTGATCGGGTGCGTGCGCGGGCCGAACGGGGAGGTCGCGACCCAGGTGTCCTCCGGGAGGGGGAAGACCACGCGGGAGGTCTCCGCGGCCGGCTGATCATCTTCTTCCCCGTCGCCGCTGCCGTCCTCTGAGGTCGACAGCTTGGTGAGGATGGCCTCGGCGACCGGCTCGTAGTTGGCGTAGCGGTCGGGGTAGGCGCTGACTTCGACGGCTTGGGCGGCTTCGCCCTTGCTCATCTCCTCCCACCCGTCGATATCCAGCAGGCCCCGCGGGGAACCGCCGTTGGGACCGTCCGGCCCGCCGTAGAACGCTTCAGCCTGGTAGTCGGGATCCATCAGCTCTTCGACCGATCCCCACCCGGATTGCGGGCGCATCTGGAACAGCCCCAGAGAGTCGTTGTCGGAGCCATTGCCGTCGTTGGGCATGTCGCCGGATTCGGGGTAGGAGCTGGTGTTCGACAGCTGCTTGAGCACGGATTCGGTCAGTGCCGCCATCAGGGCGATCTGGACCCCGTCGCGGGTGACGCCCTCGGTCTTCGAGCCGGTCTGGATGATCGTGGCCGCGTGCTCGAGCTGCTTCTTGCCCAGCGTGATCGTCTCGCCGTTGGCGGTCTCGGCGGTGAGCTCATCGGGGACATCACCAACATCGCCAACATCACCGTTCTCCCCGGGGGCTACGCATTGGGCGGAGGCGGCGGGGTTCATGATCAGGCCGACGCCGACCAGGGCGAACATCGGGCCCAGCAGAACCAGGACGGCCAGAGCGGCCACGGCTTTCTTCATCGCACGGCCTTTCGTCTCAGCGCAGGGGCGTATCCAGCGCCGAGAGCCGCATGAGGAAACAGGAGTCCTCTTGCCCCTCCGTGGAGGGCGCCACCGTGGCGGTGCTCTCCGGGGTGCTGGTGGCCTTCGGGCAGGTGAGGAAGAGGGTGAAGGTGACCGGGTGCTCGGAGGTGGCGGGGGCGTCGTTCCATGTGCCGTCGCGGTGCCGGGTGCCTTCGATGGTGATCGCGGTCGCGCCCTCGGGCAGTTGTCCCGGCTGGGCCTGGGCCAGGGCCTCGTCCCACTGCTCGGGGACGTAGGCCCGGTCGATGCTCAGATGCTGGCGGGTGGAATGCTTGCGCAGCTCGACCCAGGCCTCCCGGGTCGGGAGGTAGCCGGCGATGTCCGAGGCCAGTCCGGCTTGCTCGACGCCGCTGGGGTCGGCGACCTCCAGCACGGTGGCGGTGTAGTCCAGGGGCATCAACCCGCTGGTGGTGTCCCAGGTGAACAGTGCCTCGGCGGCACTGCGGGCGAAGTCCTCCGGGTCGGTCGAGGGGGCGATGCCGGGGATCTCGACCTCCGCCGGAGCCGGGGACGGTGCTGGAGTCTCGGTGCCTGGAGGGTCAGGCTGTGGTGCGGTGTGCTCCGGGTTGGCGGGGCCGATGATGATGCCGTAGACCCCGACCCCGGTGAAGATGAGCAGGATGATCGTGGCGATGGCCAGGGCGATGTGGCGGCGGCGCAGCCGCGGGGAGCCTTCAGTTCTCGTCATACCCCCAGGTGCACTCCGACCGTCGCCGGTCGGGCGGGGCGGGGTCAGAGGGCGCGCAGATGCCCTCGTCGCGCGCCCTCGTCGTGGGCGTCGCGGGCAGCGCGCAGGTCCCGGGCGAACTGGCTGGTTCCCTCCGCGGTGGCGAGGAAGCTCTCGATCTGTTCCTCGCTCAGCTCAGCGGCGAGCGCCTCGGCGTTGTAGTGGATCCACCAGTTCTCCAGCTCGGTCCAGGTGGCGTTGAACGCGCGCAGGGGCCAGCGGATGATCTTCGCCACCGGTTCCTCATGACTGGTCTCGGGCGGGTCTCCGGCGGGCTGATCCGGGGCGTCCTTGCTCCGGTGAGCGCGCGCGATCGCGTCGTCGGCCATGCTCTGCAGATCCGTGCCGCGCGCCGGCACCGCCTCGCGCTGCTGCAGGCCGCGGATGCGCTCGTAGGCGGGATGGACGGGGCCGCCGTCGTTGATCGCCTCCAGCTCCGCGGTGATCTGCTCTCGCAGCGCCGGTGGGGTCTCGGGGTCGGTGGCGAGCTGATGCAGGTAGGCGATCTTGTCCAGCGTGGTGTGGGAAGCACCGCCGGGGATCATCCCTGCGGCCTGTGCGCGTGCTTCACCTCGGGGAGTCCCCAACGGGTCCGCAAATTTTGCGGACCCGTTCCACCGGGGCTGATGTTCGGAACTGAACTGCGTTGCGGACTCACGTCGGCTGGCGTCTTCGGCCATGAGCGTCTTGAGCTCCCCGTACAGTGCGGCGGCCTCGACGGGGGTGAGGTCCTTGTGCTGGGTGTTCTCATCCTGTTCGGCCAGCAGGTGCCCGAGCCGGTCCGAGATGCTCGAGCGGACCCACACGTCCACCGTCCGCCAGCCCAGCTGCTTCACGGCCGCCAACCGGCGAGCGCCACAGACCAGGGTCCCGTCGGTGGTGATCGTCGGCGGCTGCAGCAGTCCGAGCTGGGCGATGGACGCGGCCAGGGCGTCGATGTCGCCGAGGTCGGTGCGGTGCCGGTGCCCGATCATGATCGAGGCAACGGCCCGCTGGAGTTGGATGTGTCCCTGTGCCTGTCCCATCAGCGATACCCTCCACGGCGCGGGGCGGCCAGGGAGAGGGTGAGCACGAGGTCTTCATCGCGCAGCAGTGCCCGCAGGGTCTCGCCGATGAGCAGCCGGTGCAGGATTCCGCGACCGGTGCTGGTCGCGGCATAGGCCGGGTGCGGGTGCCCCAGCAGCGCTTTGAGCAGAATCGACCAGGAGTCGGCTTCGATATCCAGCAGCGCTTGGGCGTGCTTGTCTCGGCGCAGCGCCTCGTAGGCGGTACGCCGGGTCCCGGCGCGGGCCAGTTCCTGGCAGACGTGCTCGACCGCGGCCCGAGCCAGCGCCGGCGGCCATTTCATCATGGTCACGAAGGCGATGGCGTCTTCGACCAGGCGGGTGGCGGTGGTGAAGGTGTCGTACTCGCGCCGCTGGTCGTCCTCGTCGTGATCGGCGGGGTCCTCGGTCGGGTCGGGGTCGGTGATGTGGAAGGCCTCGTGGTAGTCCGTCAGGGGGTTCTCACGGTCGGAGATCCGTTCGGGATCGTGGAAGGCGGACACGTGCGGGCGGCGAGCTTGATGGACTGAGCACAGCAGTCCTTGGGCGCGTTCTTCGGCGATGCAGGTGATCCGCACCGCGTGGGTGATCACACCCCACGGGTCCTTCGCGGTGCGCGCCGAGCGGGTGCGCATGACATCGAACGCCGCACTGGCGGCCTCCCAGGGGTCGAGGCCGTGCTTGCGCGCCAACGGCGTGTACTTGGCCGCGGCGTGTTCCATCAGATCTGCGGCCACGGGGTCCAAGCGCCAGGCGGCGGGTCCGGCCTCATGCAGGCGGACGAGCAGGGCGCGCAGGCCCTCGCTGGTCGTGAAGTCTTCGGGTTCGGACAAGGTCGTCATCATCGGTATTTCCTCCTGTACGTCAGGTGCACGTCGCTTTCGTGGGGGTCGCATCGGGTCGTGGCGTGGGCTCATGTGAGGTCACCGCCTAGTTCCGTGCGATGGCCGAGCGGGTGGCCGGTTCGCGGATATGGCCGTGGCCGAAGGCCTTCAGCGGTGGCAGCTTCTTCGCGGCAAACGCGCCGGCGCTCTTCCCGGCGGTGACCAGGCCGCGGTCGACCTTGCGGGCGAGGTGTTCCTGCAGGGCGATCCCGCGTCCTGCCATCGCGGCGGAGGACCGGGCGACCAGGTCGGTGGGCCTGACCCAGTCGACGCCGCGGCCCTGCGGGGCCTGGAGGCGCTGGTGCAGGCTCGCGCGGCGCTGCGCGGTCTTCTCGTGCTCGATCGCATCCGGAGCCCCCGTGCCCTCACGGCCGGTGATCCTCGCGGCGTCGTGATCGGGCTCGGCCTCGGGTTCAGGGGCGTCCCACCAAGGGTTCTGCTCTCCGGCAGGGTCCGGAGCGGGTGCGGTGTTCAGCGCATTCCATGGTTCGGGATCGGGCGGGGTGAAGCTGGTGTCCCAGTTCTGCGCGTCCTGGGCGGGATCGGAACTCATGATGTGCTCTCCTTCTCTGCGGCCTCCCCGGGTTCGGACGAGGCGGTAGTGGCGGTCTGGCGGGTGCGCCAGCGGCCGATGGTCGAGGGATGAACGTCCAGGCGCGCGGCGATGGCCTTGTTCGACCACCCGGCCTCCCACAGCCGCGCCGCCTCCGCCTTCCGTCCCGACCCCGCCGATTCGCTCGTGCGCGATGGGGCAGGAAGCTGCGTGGGACCGTCGTCGGATACGGCCTCGGTCGGTGTAGGCGAAGACTCGGCGGTCGGTTCCAGCGGGGTCGGTGAGGGCAGAGCCGACCGGGGCAGGTCCGCCACGGTCGAGGACGTCAGCGGCAACTCGTCACCGTCGCCGTCTGTCCGGTCCGGCACCGTTGCGAGCTCGGGGTCGACGGCATCGGTGCGCTCGGCCTTCTCCAGCCCGTCTACAGCGGATGAGCGATGGTGGTGGGCGGAGCGGATGAGGACCACAGTCAGATGCGTGGATGCCAGCAGCACCAGCGGCGGTACCGAAGCGATCACCGACGCCAGCAATCCCGGCACGGCTGCCTCCGCGGCCACCACAGCGTGCATCGCGTTCGCCGCCACCGAGACCAGAGCCCCAGCGATGAGCAGCCCCCACGGATACCAGGCCCCAGCCCGCCCATCGAGAGCCACCACAGCGATCGTGGCGACGACGATGAGCCCATCGACGAGCAGCGGCCACACCCACGCCTGCGAGCTGGCGATCCCTGAGCGTCGCGCCAGATCCGCCAGAGCGGTGAACGAGAGCCAGAACGCGCCCAGAGCGATCCCGATCGTCCCGCATGCGGCCGTGATCACCGACCATCCCCACCGTTCCGAGCTGCCCATGATCACATCACCCGATACACCGGCGGACGCGACGGCCCCGTACTCGCCGGGGAGAACGAGCGCTGCTGGTCGCCGACGGTGGTGCGTTGCCGTGCTCCGCTGCCGTGGACGTTGTGGTAGGCCGACTGCACCGTCCGGGAGATCTCCCGCTGGCCCAGCCCCGCCTGACCGGCGGCCGCACCGAGGACGTCGAGAGCCTCACCGGCAGGCATGCCGTTCTCCGCCAGCCGGCACGCGGCCTTGAACAAGCCCAGGTTCCGTTCGCCCTCGCGCAGGCTGGCCACCCGGTCAGCGAGCGCGGCGATATTCGGCGTCCGCCGAGTCCCGCGTGACTCGGGTGCAGGCACGGCAGGGCGGGGATCGAGGAAGTCCCGCAAGCCCTGGGCATCCACGGCGGTGGCCGGGCCGTTGTTGACTTGGTCCAGCCGGTAGTGGTGTTGCTGGCCGTCGATGTGGCGGTGTGAGGGCGGGACGATGATGTAGCCGCCGTCACCGCGGAAATCCACACCAGCCCGGGCCGCCTGCCACGACCGCTGCTGCGTCGCCGGTGTGGCCGGGTAGATCAGGTGGGCGCCGCCGGAGGGGGTGCGGGTGACGACTTCCCAGTGCCCGAGCTTCCCGGCGTCGTGGGCGCGGTTGATCGCGTCGTAGCCGTTGACCTTCTCGTGCAGGTCGACATCGACGACGACCACACCACTGGGATGGCCGGTCGGCAGGCCGATGTTGGCGTTGGGGATCTGGTCCCACCACGCCTGGACCTGGCTGAAATCTGTCGTGGCATCGTGGAACCCGCCGTGGGTCAGGGGGCGCTTGCCGTTCGGCGCGCAGGGGAAGACGGGTACTCCAGCCCGGGCGAACTCGCGTGCGGCTGCGCCTAAGGGCCAGGAGTCATCGAGGCGGAGGAGGACCGAGGAGACGGCACCGTGTTCGGCCATCACGACCACGCCCCTCGGGCGGTGCCTGTGGCAGGTGCGGTCCTGTCGTGATCGCGTGCTGTGTGATCAGGTCGTGGTTCGTGTCGGTTGTGCCGTGCGTGTCTCATCACCAGGTCTCCTCGTCGAGAGCCGGCTTCGGGGTGTGGAGCAGGCTCTACGTCCGGCAGGTGCGCGGAGAGGGTCCGGCGTGTCGAGACGGCCAGCACTCACGATCGGTGAGTAGGGTGGCCGCCAGGGCGCGACTCGCACCTGACGTATACACCGGGATAGCGGGAAGTTAGTCGAGCCGGAGCTGGACCTTAGGGATGACCCGTAAATCAGGATCAGAGATCGGAAGATCGGAACCAGAAGTGTCATCTATGGGTCTGCATGTCGCATGGCGCGATAGCGGCTAGGACTCATGCCGATAGCGTGACGGAACACTCGAGCGGCGTGACCCCGGCTGCTCCAGCCCACCTGCCGGAGGATCTGATCGATCGGGGCATCCGTGTCCCTGAGGAGCCGTGCCATTTTCTCGATGCGCAGCATGGTCAAGCACGCGTGCGGGGTCTTGCCGAACGCATCGGTGAAGACTTCGCTGAATCGCGAGGGCGATAGGTGAGTCGCGGCAGCGAGGTCCGCAAGCTTCCACTGCCGGTCGAGCTGATCTTTCATCATCTCTGCGGCCTGCCGGGCTTCAGCCCGCAGCGGGCAATACTTCCGATGGCGGGGTTCAGTGGGGCGTGTACTCGCTCGTTGAAGCGGCGAGGTCCGGACCGGCGAGAAGCGCACAAACGGCGCGATGATGTCCAGCACCAAGAACCACAGCGCTTGCATCCTTGGAGCACGACGGTTGAATCCGTGCGGATCCATGCTCAGTCTCACGAGCTCGTCAACCCAGGGCATGAGCAAACCGACACGGTCTTCGCCGAGACGCAGTATCTGTGTGGGATCGGTGTAGACCGTGTCGGCGAACTCCTTCGCATCGAGCCGATTCTGAATGACGCTGGCGTACTGCCAGTACAGCTGATCCAACGCGTACTCGGGATCAATGTAGATCGTGCTGGCCGTGATCTGCGGGTCGGGATCAATGCCGCACAGCACGTTCGTCCCCAAGAGCACAACATCACCGACGTTCACAGCGCGCTCGCCGAACTCGCTATACATGAACGCGGAACCATCGCGCACGATGATGAGCCTGATGCAGTCGTACGCGACCGGCGCGATAGGGCGATGGCACGCCCTCGTCCTCGCCAGGATTGGGGAGAACTCAAATCCTTCACCTGCACTAATGGGCTTCGGCATCTTCCTCGTCAGACCACTTTCCCTTGATGGGGTAGCGTTCCGTCGCAGACGCGCTTAATGCAAAAGGCTGAGGATTCTTCAGATACTTGCACCCTGGAATTGGGCAAAGAGTGCGAGGCGCGGGGTGATGTCGGTCGTTAGCCCCCATCACCCCGCACCTCGACTCACGCAGGGTGTCTTACGCCGTCAGCACAGGGCGTCGCAGTGTGGAACGGTGAGCCATTGCGTCCTTTCGGGCCTTCGGCACTTCCAGGAAGTCCGCGATGGCTTCGATCGAGCGGGCCGTGGCCTGTCCGTCCCCGTAGGGGTAGATCGCGTTGGCCATGGACGAGTACGCCTCCTCATCGTTGAGGAGCCGTTCGACTTCAGCGATGATCTGGGGGCGGGAGCGGCTGACCAGTCGAGCGGCGCCCGTGGCGAGGGACTCGTGACGTTCGGTGACGTCACGCAGGACCAGAGTGGGGATGCCCAGAGCGGGTCCTTCTTCCTCGGCGCCGGAGCTGTCGGAGACGATGATGTCGCTGCGCTGCAGCAGCTTGCAGAACGCTAGGTACGGCAGGGGCTCGACCAGGTCGATGTTGTCCCTGCCCTCCAGTGCGGGCACGATCACGTTCCGGACGGCGGGGTTGGGGTGGACCGGGATGACGATGCGCACGTCGTGCCGGTTGGCGATGTCGGCCAGGGCGTCCGCGATCTCCTGCATGGGTGCCCCGTGGCTGACGCGGTGATGGGCGGAGGCGACGATGACGCGGCGCGGATCATCGTCGAGGTCATCCAGCAGCGGGTCGCCGTACCCGGTAACGTTCTCCATGCCCCAGTGGAGGGCGTCGACGACAGTGTTGCCGGTGATCACGATGTTCTTCTCCGGCACGCCTTCGCGGATGAGGTTGGCGAAGTTCCCGTGGGTCGGTGCCAGGTGCAGCGCGGCCATCTGCGCGACGAGCTTGCGGTTGCCCTCCTCCGGGAAGGGCGAGGTCGCCACGCCGCTGCGCAGGCCTGCCTCGACGTGCACGATGGGCACCTCGGCCTGGAACGCGGCCAGGGCTCCGGCGAGGGTGGTGGCGGTGTCGCCATGGACGAGCGCCACGTCGAGCCCGTCAAGCGCCGAAGTCGCTGAGAAGCGGGCCAGGGCACGGTGAGTGACATCGGTCAGGGACTGGCCGGGTTCCATGATGTCGAAGTTCACATCGGGGGTGATCCCGAACTCGCCGAGCGTGTGCGTGAGCATCTCCCGGTGCTGGCCGGTGGAGATGACTCGCAGGTGGAAGCGGGAATCCTCGCGCAGTGCGTGGATGAGCGGGGCGAACTTCACGGCCTCAGGCCGGGTGCCGAGGATGATGCCGATGGTCTTCATGTCTGTTTCCTTCGTGTGCGTGTCCCGAAAATGGGGCGTCTCTGGGGTTCAGGGGTGGGTGTTGTTGGTGTGCAGGGTGATCTCGGCGCGGGGTGCGACGAAGTAGTGCTCGACGGAGTAGGAGATCGTCGCGAAGTCCATCGACCCGGTGCCGGTGAAATCAGCGGCGACGATGCGAGCCGTCGACTCCTCGCCGACCTTCCACTTCACGAAGATGCCGCGAGCGGCATCGATGGCCTTGTAGTAGACGGCGCCCTGCCAGGGCTGCGGGCCGCGCAGCCCGATGAGGAACTCGTCCTCCCCGTCGCCGTCGAAGTCGGCGCACATCACCGAGTGGCCGGGGCCTTCACCGTTCTCGTTGGGCTCTCCGTAGGTGTCGAGCAGGAACCGGTTCCAGGAACCGGGGCTGACGGGGTCCTTGACGTACACGGCAACGGTGTTGCCGTGGAAGGGCTCGAGGGTAGCCACGTAGGCGAGCGGGTCGTCTCCGATGCGGCCGCCGTCGACATCGCCGCTGCCGCGGAAAGTGGTCTGCTCGAACTGGCTGTGCTCGCCCTCGTCGGAGGCCATGAGAATCCCGTCGAGCCCGTTGGGGGCCAAGCCCGGCTTGCGGGCGACACCGTGGATCATGCGGAATTGGTTGTCGTTGACGACCTCCATGTCCCACTGCTCGGCGGTGTGGACGTCGTCGGGGGCGGTGAAGAGCACGATCGGGAGCACGGAGTGGACACTCTCGACGGCGACGATGGGGAAGCCCAGGATCTGGATCCGGTCGTGGCGGGTGAAGTGCCCCACGCGCAGGCGGTGCATGCCGATGGCGCGGCCGACGTGGTGGCGCTTCCAGCGTTCGCCGCGGCGCACCGCGTCGGGGCCAGGGTTCTCCAGCCAGTCAATCTTCCCGCCCTCGGGATCGGCGTGGTGGATGGTGCCGCCGGGGCCGTAGAGCTGATAGGAGATGACGTAGTCGTCGCCGTGCTCGCCGGTGATGTTGGCGAAGTCCGCGCCGACGGGCTCCTTGATCTTGTCCAGCAGGAGTCGCTTCTCCCAGGTCGGGTTCTCGTACCAGTAGAGCTCGCCGGCCTTGAGGCCGTGGCCGAAGAGGTCGGGCTTGCCATCGCCGGTGATGTCGGGGGCTTCGAGCCAGTAGCCGTCGCGCAGGAAGTCGGTAACGGTGCTCGAGGAGAACCACGGGATGGTGATGTCGGCGGCAGCGCGCTCAGGGGCTGCTGCGGGGGCGGGTGAGGTGAGAGACATGATGAGTGTTTCCTTTCGTGGGGTTTACGAGCTCAGCGAACTCGGGTGCGCCTTCTTGGCACGCGCGGCGCGTACCGACCGAGTGGCGGCCAGGCACATGATGATGAGACCGATGACGGTCAGTCCGGCTCCGACGACGGTCGGGCTGCGGAAGCCCCACCCGGCGCCGATCGCCGCTCCGGCGAGACTCACGCCGATGGTGTTGCCAAGGTTGAAGGCGGCGATGTTCGTCGCCGAGGCCAGGGTGGCCGCGCCCTGGGCGTGGCGCATCACACGGGCCTGCAGGCCCGGAACGGTCGCGAAACCGACCGCGCCCATGAGCGTGAGCAGTACCGCGGTCGCCCACGGGATCCCCGCGGCCATGCCCAGGGCGAGGATGACGATCGGCAGCAGGATCGACAGCACCACGACCGCCTTATCGGGGTTGCGGTCGGCGGCGCGTCCGCCGATGACGTTGCCGAGGAAGAGGCCACCGCCGAAAAGGACCAGCAGCCACGGGATCGCCCCGGCGGAGAAACCGGTCTCGTTGCGCAGCAGCGGCTCGATGTAGGTGAACACGCCGAACATGCCGCCGAAAATGAGCGCGGTGGTGATCAGCGAGGACAGCACCTGGGGCTTGGCAAGGGTGGCGAACTGCTGGCGCACCGGCAGCTGATCCTGCTCGGGATCGGTGCGCGGGACCAGGGCCATCAGACCGATCAGGGCAAGCACCCCGATGACACTGATGATCCAGAACACGGCCCGCCATCCCAGCTGCTGGCCGATGAAGCTGCCCAGGGGCACACCGAGCACGTTGGCGATCGTGAGGCCGGCGAACATGATCGAGATCGCCGACGCCTGCCGCGACTTCGGGACCAGGGATCCGGCCAGAACCGCGCCGATCCCGAAGTACCCGCCGTGGGCGAGCGCGGCCACGATGCGCCCGGCGAACATGACCTCGTAGCTGGGCGACCAGGCCGAGAGAATGTTGCCGATGACGAACAGGGCCAGCAGCGCCACGAGGGCGACCTTCGGGGGCCGGCGCATCAGAAACGGGGTGAGGATGAGAGCGCCGGGCACCACCGCCAGGGCATAGGCGCCGACGAGATGCCCCGCGGCGGGAATCGTGACACTGAGGTCAGTGGCGACCTCAGTGAGGAGTCCTGCGATAACGAATTCGGTCAACCCGATCCCGAAGCCGCCGATGCTCAATGCGAGCAACGCCAATTTCGCGCGGGAATTCCGAACGGGGCTGATAATGCCCACATCGGGTTTCGTGTCGATGGACAATAGCCGTCCTCATTCTCTCCATAGGTCCGTGTGCGAGATGTGCCCGATACCTCGCCGCCAAGGCGACAAATCAACGGGTGTCAATTCCACTATCGGACCGCGTCGAGCCATCAACCATCCCTCTGCTTCGTCTAGCACCGGCCTGCCTATCACTGGCAGGGATAGGCACGGCACCGGCGAATTTGAGACCCTGGTGAGTATGGCAGCAGCATCGCTTCGGCCCACCGGGCACCCTGACCCACCCGCCGTTCACACGTCGACGAACCCGCTTGGAGACTTCCTCCAGGCGCACCGTTCGCGTCTCACGCCGGAAGAGGTCGGGCTGGTGGCCTACGGGATCCGCCGGGTGCCCGGACTGCGGCGCGAAGAGCTCGCCCAACTCTCGGGTATCTCGCCGACGTACTACACACGCCTGGAGCAGGGGCACGCGGCAAACGTGTCCGGGTCGGTCATCAACGCCCTCGCCCGGGCACTTGGCCTCGATGAAGATGCGACGATCTACCTGCACAGCCTCGCCGGCACCATCAAGGAAGCACCGGCGCCGGCAGCGCCTGCGTCACCACCGGCCGGCGACCCGCTCTTCGAGGACGTGGTGGCGTTGATGCCCAGTGCGGCGGTGTTCGCGATGTCGCGCACAAACGACGTGCTCGCCTACAACGATCTCGCCGGACGGATCTTCTTCTCCCACCTCGACGAATGCGCGCCGCTCAACACGCACCGGCTACTGTTCACCGACCCGTACACCCGCGACCTTTACTCGGACTGGCAATGGGAGGCCCGACTGGCGGTGGCGTCACTGCGTTTCATGTCGGGCAACTCGCCGCACGACCCGGACATCCGCAACCTCGTCGGCGAGCTGTCGATGGCCAGCCGGGAGTTCGCGAAGTTGTGGGCGGAGCATCCGGTCACTCGCTGCACCCGGGGTCGTAAGAGCTTGATCCTGCCGGACTGGGGGACCGTCGAGCTCGACTATCACGTGCTGCATTCCCCGCTGGATGACGGCCAGCGCCTACTGGTGCACACCGCGCCCGAGGGAACCGTCGGCTACGACGCGCTCCGGATGCTCAGCGACTAGTCCGATGCTTGAGAACACGCGCTCCTTCACAAGCCCAGAGGCGAGGTGGCCGAGGCGATGACGTCCACGATCGAGCCGACACCTTCAACCGGTTGGCAGCCGCAGCCGCATCCACCGCTGCGTCCCGGGGCGCTCATCGACCCTGAGACCTGTGGCGGCACGATCACCGCCGACGTCGTGATCATCGGCTCCGGGATGGGCGGTGGTGCCCTCGCCTACGCCCTCGCAGGCTCCGGCCTGTCTGTGCTCATCGTCGAACGCGGCGACTTCCTGCCCAGGGAATCGGAGAACTTCGATGCGGCGCAGATGTTCCTCCACCACCGCTACCAGACCAGCGAAGCCTGGATTGACGGGCACACTGGTACGGAGTTCCAGCCCGGCGTCTACCACTGGGTCGGCGGGAACACGAAGATGTACGGGGCGTGCCTGCCCCGCTTCCGCCGTGAGGATTTCGAAACCTTCGACACCGCCGACGGGATCTCGCCCGCCTGGCCGATCCGCTACGAGGATCTTGACCCTTACTACACGCGGGCAGAGAAAATCTTCGACGTCCATGGCAACGCCGGTGAAGATCCGACCGAGCCGCCACATGCAGGACCCTATCCGCATCCCGCACATGCCCATGAGCCGGTCATCGAACGATTCGCCGCACGGCTGCGCCGCCAGGGTCTACAGCCGTTCCACATGCCCAACGGGATGACGTTCACCGCGGACGGGGATCGTGCCCGCGCGTCCACCGACGACGGCACTCCCTCCGGCACCGATGCGAAATCGGATGCCGAAACCCGGCTGGTCCGCCCGGCCCTGGCCAACGAGAACGTGCGCCTGCTCACCGGCACCACCCTCACCCGGCTCACAACCGACCCCGCGGGCGAGCACATCACCGCGGCTCACGGCAGCAGGCAGGGGCGCCCCGTGACGGTACGCGGTCAGCGGTTCGTGTTGGCCGCCGGCGCGGTCAACTCCGCCGTCTTGCTGCTGGGCTCGGCGACCGAGAGGCATCCGGACGGGCTGGGCAACTCATCCGGCCTGTTGGGACGCAACTACATGGTGCACAACAGCACCTTTGTCATCGGACTCCACCCGCTGCGCCGCAACCGGACCCGATGGCAGAAGACCCTCGGCCTCAACGACTGGTATCTGCCCACTCCGGCGCACCGATATCCGCTGGGTAACGTGCAGATGCTCGGCAAACTCCAGGGGGCGCACCTGAAACCTGCCCGAGCGCGGTTGCCGCTGTGGTTCCTCGACAAGGTCGCAGCACGCACCGTGGACCTCTATCTGACTACCGAGGACCTCCCTCGGCAGCACAACCGTGTGCGCCTGGCAGGCGGGCGGACTGTCATCGACTGGACGCCGACGAATCTGCGTCCCCATCAGGAGCTCGTCGAGGAAGTCACCGCCGCCGTGCGAGGCAGCGGATACCCACTGGTCTTCACTGAGCGGATGGGCATCCAGACCAACTCGCACATGTGCGGCACCGCTGTGGCCGGACACGACCCCGACGGCAGCGTCCTCAACCCGGACTGCCGCAGTCACGACCTCGACAACCTCTGGATCGTCGACGGGTCATTCTTCCCATCCTCGGCCGCGTTGAATCCGGCGCTGACGATCGCCGCGAACGCCCTGCGCGTCGCCGAGCGCATCCTCGCGTAGCCACCGACCTCACGAAAGGACCCACCATGTCCACCACCCGCCGCGCCTCCTTCTCCTTCGATGCCCTCTCCGCGGACACTGTCACCGATGCCGACGAGTTCACGCTCGAGAACCCGAGCATGGTGGTCAACCTCGATGCTGATCCTGCCCGCATCGACATGCCACTGGGCGGGTATATCCCGCCGCTGGCCTCGACGATGCTCGCCGCCGGCACCCAGGTCTCCGGCCGGCTCCTCGCGCTCATCAGCCTGCCCGGGCAGCCGCTGCCCGAGTCCGTGTTCCGCGCCCAGGGGTGGGAAGACTTCTACGGATCCGACCGCGCCGACGCGCAACCGGGGACGGCGGTGCTGCTGAAGTCGACGCAGGACAGCGTCGGCCAGGTCGAGCTCGTGCCCGCGCAGATCCTCGCCGACCCGCACGCCCCGCAGGATCCCTTTCCTCACGAGGTGAAGCTGAATCTGTGGTTCAGTCCCGCGGGGACCGACTGCGGGATCCACCGGGATCACGCGTTCATCGAGACCCATACGCAGCTGCTGGGGACCGGCCGGATGCAGAAGTTCGCCTACAACTCGCATGCTTCCGTCTTCGAGGACCAGATCCTCGCGCCCGCCCAGACCCAACCGTCCATCTTCGGCCGATGGGATGACGGGCGGCTCGCCTACCCCTGGCACCAGTATCGGGCAGACACCGACGTGGTCTGGCTCGCCATCGAGTATCACGCGCTGACATCGTGACCGCGCCGCAACTGCCTGCCCGGCGAAGGGTCCATGCCCCGCGTCGGTCGCAGATGATATCCGCATCGCTGCCGAGCTGCACCGGGGCTGCGCGCGGCGATCTCCTTATTCAAAACTCCGGTCTGCGACGCACGCGGTCCGGCTTCCCGCGAAAGGGGACCTGTTGTTATGCCGTCACACCCGAACGGCCATCCTGGCCGTGCCGCCTTGGGAGCATTCCTCCGCTCCCGCAGGCAATCCTTGACCCCGGAGGACCTCGGTCTCGATCTCACCCAGCCCCGCGAAGGCCCGGGCCTATTTCGTGAAGAGGTCGCTCACCGCGCTGGCATCTCTGTGGCCTACCTAGCCCGGTTTGAGCAGGGCACGGCCACCCAGGCTTCCGTAGCCGCGCTCAACGGTCTCGGGCGCGCGTTGATGCTCGACGCTCACGAGCGCGACGAACTCTTCCGTCTCGCCGAGACGCCTCCTGCCACGCGTCGCCGCGAGCCTCCGCCCGAGCATGTCAGCATCGGCACCGCGCAGCTGCTCACCGCGATGGCCGATGTTCCCGCGATCGTGCTGGGCACTCGCGACGACGTCCTCGCGTGGAATCGACTCGGGCATCGCCTCATCGCCTCCCACCTGCCCTTTGAATCGCCTCTAGACCTCGACACACGCCCAAATCGCGTGAAGATGGTCTTCCTCGATCCCCGACTGCGAGAAACGTATCGCGATTGGAAGGTCGAGGCGCAGCGAGCGGTCACCCAACTTCAACAGCTCGCCACACACCGATCCGACGATCTCGCGCTCATGAGACTGGTCGGAGATCTGGTCGTGGCTAGTGACGAGTTCGCCGCCTACTGGGCAGACCCGCAACCAGCAGCGCCGACCCGCGGAATCCGCGAGCTTTACCACCCCGAAGTCGGGGACTTGGATCTCCGCTTTGAGATCCTCACCCTCGAGGGCAGCGAGCAACGACTACTGACCCATTCCGCCGACCCCGGCAGCGTGTCCGAGGAACGCCTCCGCGACCTGGCGGCACTCATCCCGGCCTGACCTACCTCTTGGCCAACCATCTTCTCGGCGGTGCCGGGCCCGCGGGTCCGGCACCGCTTCGCTGTGTCCGGCACGCCCCTCCTCTCACCGACTTGCAAGAGCTCCGGTGGTACGGCGGAGACCGACATCGTGGTGTGCTGGCGGCGGCGGCGACTCGGCCCCGTGGGCTGATCATCGACGCTGTACCGTCGCGCCCATTGGTGTCGCTCGACCCTTTGTCATGACAGAGGCCACGGCGTCGCCTCGTGCACGCAGAATCGCGTGATACCCAGGGAGACCAGGTCAGCAACCCGGCCAGCACGGTACGCAAGCGGACGCAACGAAGCCGGGGTGGGAGCTCTCCGTGTTGGAGGGCTCCCACCCCGGCTTCGTTCGTTCCTTCCTCGGCCTGCGGGCCACTGCTTCTCACGGTGGCCCGCAGGCCGTGCGCAGATGGGATGGACCCGTGGTGAC
This sequence comes from Brevibacterium linens ATCC 9172, assembly GCF_900169165.1. Taxonomy (GTDB): domain Bacteria; phylum Actinomycetota; class Actinomycetes; order Actinomycetales; family Brevibacteriaceae; genus Brevibacterium; species Brevibacterium linens. The sequence goes on along the minus strand of NZ_FXYY01000004.1, from coordinate 11,322 downwards.
GGTCCGGTGGTGCTTGGAGGCTCAGACGCGTGCGGGCTTGGGCAGCCGGAGCACGATCGCGATGAGCACGGCCGATGCCAGGGCGATGATGCCGTTGACGCCCATGGCCAGCTGCAGGCCAGGCAGCATGCCGGCGGCGAGCTGGCTGGCCAGGATTGCCGACATCACCGGGGTGCCCAGCGTGATGCCGACCTGCTGGCTCATGGTGACCAGGCCGGTGGCCAGGCCCTGCTGGTGCGAGGGCACCGCGGCCGTCGAGGTGACGGTGTAGCCGACGATGGCGACCAGGTTCGCGACGCCGCCGATGAAGGACAGGATTGCGACCGGCACCACCCAGATGCTGGACTCGGTGGCGAAGAACAGTGGCACCGTCATCACGCCCTGGACGACGAGACCGATGATGATCGCCGTCTTGGAGCTGGTGCGGCCGATGATCTTGGGGGCGATGAGACCGCCGAGCACGGTACCGATGCCGAGCACGCCCAGGACCACTCCGGTGCTGATCGCGCCCAGGCCGAGGATTTCCTGCAGGTAGAGCGTGAGTAGGAACACGAGAGACGTGAACGTGCCGAAGGCCAGGAGCCCGGTGATGTTGCCCCACGCGACGTTTCCGCGACGCAGCATCGACAGCTCGACCAGCGGTTCCGCGACCTTACGCTCGATGGCCCAGAAGACCACGAACAGGATCGCGGCGGCCAGGATCGGACCCCAGGCGCCGGGGTGGGACCAGTCGGCGTGGCCGGCGGTGTCGATGCCGAAGACCAGGGCGACCAGGGCGAGGGTGACCGTGATGGCGCCGGGCACGTCGAGCTTGGGTCGGTTACCGGTCGGCTTCTCGCGCAGCACGAACGGAGCAACGAGGATCACGGCGACGGCGACGACGACGTTGATGAAGAACGCCCAGCGCCAGGACACCGCGCCGGTGAGCAGGCCGCCGAGCACGGCCCCGGCGGTGAAGCCTGCAGCCATGAGCGCGCCGTTGAGGCCGAGTACGCGGCTACGGGCCGGTCCTTCGGGGAAGGTCGTGGTCATCAGGGACAGTGCGGCAGGAGTGACCATCGCGGTCGCGATGCCCTGGCCGACGCGAGCGATGATGAGCAGGGTCGGGTCCTGGGCGAGGCCACCGGCCAGGGAGGCGACGCCGAGGAGCACGATGCCGATGAGGAAGAGCTTCTTCCGCCCGAACAGGTCGGCGACGCGGCCGAAGAGCAGTGTGAAACCAGCCGCGCACAATGCGAAGGAGGTCACGATCCATTGCAGGCTCTCGGTGGGGAACCCGAGTTCGCGGCCGATGTGCGGCAGCGCGACATTCAGGATGGAGAAATCCACCGCGAGGGTGAAGTTCGCCGTCAACAACACCGCGAGGGCCAAACGCTGAAGGGCAGTAAGCCGAGTTTGACCGCGGTCTATTTCTTCTGGTGCTTCGGTTTTTGTGGACATGCTCCCATATTGGAAGCCGGTCAAAGGCGTAGCCAGATCCCTGAGTTGCCTATCACTCACAGGGGTAGGCTAGGAACTCGCAGGCACGGCACAATGGAAGCATGGAGGACCACACGACAGTGACCCGCGCCACAGCCGCCTACGAGGCCCGCGCCGACGACCTCGGCGAATTCCTGCGCTCGCGCAGGGATCGGCTCAGCCCCGAAGACGTCGGCGTCCCCTCCTACGGGCGCCGCCGCGTGGCGGGCCTGCGGCGTGAGGAACTCGCCCAGCTCGCCGGTGTCTCCGTGACCTACTACACCCGACTTGAGCAGGGTCAGTCTCAGAATGCCTCCGACTCGGTCATCGAGTCTCTGGCTCGCGCTCTGCGCCTGGATGCCGATGAGACCGCGCACCTGTTCGCCCTGGCCCGGCCGGGGATGGTCAAACGGCCTGCCGTGGACCGGCCCGAACGGCCCAACGCCGGTGCCCGTCAGCTCCTCCACGCGATGGAATCGGTGCCCGCTGTCCTCCTGGGTCGTCGCAACGACATCCTCGCGTGGAACCGTGCCGGGCATCTCCTCCTGGCCGGGCACCTCGACTTCGAAGCTCCCACTCGCGAGGACGACCGTCCCAACCAGATGCGGATGCTTTTCCTCGACCCGCACACCCGCGAGCTCTACCGCGACTGGGAGGCTGAGGCCACCGTCGCGGTCGCCTCGCTGCGGTATGTCGCCGCCCAGTTCCCCGACGATCGGCGTCTGCACGAGCTCGTCGGCGAACTCAACGTCGGTAGTGAAGACTTCGCGCGCCTGTGGGTCCAGCACACGGTCCAGCTGTGCACCAGCGGCACTAAGCGGCTGCACCACCCTGAGGTCGGCGACCTCGACGTCGACTACGAGGTGCTGCACCTGCCTGAGGGCGACGGGCAGCGCATTCTCACCCACTCTGCAACGCCGGGCAGCAGCGCCCGCTCCGCTCTTCAGCTGCTCCTCAACTCCGCCTGAGTCCTGCCTCTCCCTGCGCGCTCGCTGCGGCATCGTGTGATCGCCGAGCGTTGCCCAGCGGACACGACAGAACTGCCCCGAAGTCTGATTTGGACTCCGGGGCAGTTTCGCGTTCGGTGGGCCGTGTCTATGCCACGCCCACTGCCGCTTGGTCGAACGCGTCCGCCAACAGGGTGTACGAGGCGTCACGGTCTGCCGGATCGCTAGTCAATGTGTTGACCATGATCTCGCTGGCCCGATGCTGCTCGGCAAGCGCGAGGAGCTGGTCGCGCACATGCTCCGGGGTGCCGTGGATGAAGCCGTTTTCCCGGGTGACTGCGCGCGCCCGTTCTTCATCGCTCCATTCCTTGTCGCGTTCTGCGTGTTCGAGACTCGGGATCGGGCTGTCGTAGTTGAGGTCCTTGCGAGCTCGCCACAGGGCGGCCGCTGCCGCCAGTCGCTGCGCCTTCTCGGCGGTATCCGCTGTCACGGCACGCACCGCGATAACGGCGAACCCCGGCTTCTTCCCGACCTCGTCCCAGTAGGCGCGCATGCCTCGAGGCGTGGATGACGGGCTGAGGAAGTGCCCCTGCACGTACCCGGCCCCCAGGCTCGCAGCGAGAGGAGCAGAGGTTCCGCCGGCGCCGAGCACCCACACCCGGTGCTCGGGCTCTGTGACGGTCTGCGGCATCCCCTCAGGGAGTCGACTCAGCAGGGTCTCGACCTTGTGGGGGAAGTCATTCGTGTGCAGCGCAGCGCGGCCGATACCGATATCGACACGATCGCCATGGACCCGCTGGAGCAGCCCCATCGTCTCGGCGACTTTCTGAGGCGTGTACAGCGGGAGCAGGATCCCACCGGTGCCCACCCGGATCCGCGTGGTGCGTTCGAGGGCCAGGGCAGTCATGGTCTCCGGGGCTGGGCTGGCGAAGGACATCGAGTGGTGGTGCTCGGCGTACCAGATCCGCCGGTACCCCTCGCGTTCGGCCCGTTCGGCCAGGCGCAGGCTTTCCTGCAGCGCCTCGGTGCGGTCGAGATGGTCGGTGATGGGTGACTGGTCGAGGACCGACAGCGTCACGGGTGTGGTGGAGCCAGTCATGAGGCGATCAGCTCCCCGGTCCGGTTCTGCGCGGTGGCCGGCACGATGCGCCAGTTCCCGCCGACCTGGAACACGAGATCCTCGATGTCGCTGCCGGCGATCGATCGCAGCACGGGAACCAGTTCCCAGGCGTGATCGGCGGTGGCGACGTTCAGGGGCCATTGGGCCACGGTCGCCCCGCGTAGGTGCGGGTGGTGGAATCCGGCGCCGTAGATGGCGATGATGCTGATCGGGACGAGGCCTGCGGCTTTCTGCTCCGGCCAGCTCAGCAGCCAGGAGGCCAGGAGCCCGCCATGGGCATCGCGGTGCAGGCCAGTGAAGTCGATCTGTCCGGTGTCGAGCAGGAGGTAGGAGTTGAACTCCTCCAGCACCTGCCGGGCTGGGGTGTCGAGGAGTTCGACGGCGCGCTGGAACGCGGCCTCCTTGCCTTGGCGGGTGACCTCGCCGAAGTGGTCCCCGTCGCGCAGATCGGCGAAGTGGCGGACGAGGGCCTCCAGCGGTGCAGGGGTCGTGGTCGCGGTGGTCATGATGATGCTTCCTTTCGCTGTGTGTATTCTCGGGGGAAATCTGTGAGTGCCGCGGCGAGTGCGCCGATGACGGCGCTGGCCGGGCGGAGGACGTCGCCGTGCCCGATCCCGGGCAGGACACGATGGTCGACGGGCACTCCGTCGGCGCGAAGCTGCTCGGCGTAGGCGGCGACGTCGTCACGGACGGGGTCGTGGTCACCGACGACGAGCACGGCCGGGGCCACCTCAGCAAGCGAGTCGGCCTCGCGCGGGGAGAGCAGGAGTCGAGTCCCGTCGGAGGCCACCGCCGAAGCCTGCGGCGTACCGTGCCAGGACCGCCAGGCTGTCCTTAGCAGCCCGGGCGGCGGGAATGAACCGGGGTCGGCATGGTAGGAGACGGCGCGGCACTCGGGATCGATTGGCGGGTAAGCCAGGATCTGCGCCTGCAGGCTCTCGCCCCGGTCGCGGGCGGCGATCGCCGCGACAGCGGCGAGGGTGCCTCCGGCGCTGTCGCCGCCGACGATGATCGAACTGTCCGGGCTGGTCTCGCGCACCCAGCCGATGGCGGTGAGCATGTCGAGCACGGCCGCGGGGTGCCGATGCGTCGGCGCGAGCCGGTAGTCGAGTGAGAGCACGTTCCGGCCTGACAGGCTCGCGAGCAGACCGGTGGCGTGCTGCCAGTCGGCGGCCGACCCTTGGTGCCAGGACCCGCCGTGGGCCCAGATGATCCACCCGGCAGCCCCGTTCTCGGTCTGCCGGTGCATGGTCGCCGGTAGCGCTGGTCCGTCTTTGCTGGCAGGCACGGTGACCCGAGTTGGGCTGATCGTCGCGCGTAGGCGATCCTGCGTGAGGGGGGTGGTCATATCTGGCGCAGAGCTCCACCGTCGATCGACCACTCCGCTCCGGTGACCTGGGCTGCCCGCGCCGAGAGCAGATAGGTCACCGGCCCGGCGATGTCCGTGGGTGCGCCGATGCGTCCAGTGGGCAGGCGCCGCTCCTTCTGGATGAAGTGCTCGATGGCCTCCTCTGGGGGAAGCTCGAACCTCTCCGCGAGCTGCTCAGCGAACCCTCTCGGGGCATCGAAGAGAGCTGTGCGGGTGGGGCCGGGTGAGATCACGTTCGAGCGCACCCTCCCGCCGTAGTCGATGGCCAGGGACTTCGACACCGAGAGCAGAGCCGCTTTCGCTGCCGCGTAGTCGGCGATCGTGGGATCCGGCATCCGCGCGGCTTCGCTGGCGATGTGCACGATCGATCCGCCACCCTCCGCTGCGGCCAGCAACGGTAGCGCGGCCCTGATGAGTCGAATCCCGGCGTGGAGGTTCAGCTCGAAGATCCGGTGCCACTGCTCGTCGTCGATGTCGGCGAACGAAGGCTGGGAAATGAGGATGGCCGCATTGTTGACCAGCCCGTCCAAACGCCCATGGCGTGCCCGGACAGCTTCCACAGCTTCAGTGGCAGCGTGGGGGTCGGTCAGATCGGTCTTGAACAGCTCCGCCCCCTTGGGCAGGGCCACGTCGGTGGTGCCGCGGGCGAGGACGACCACGTGCGCGCCCTCCCGGGTGAGCAGTTCGGTGGTGGCCAGGCCGATGCCGCTGGTGCCTCCGGTGACGATGACGACGTTGCCGGTGAGGTTGAGGTCCATGATGTGTCTCCTTCTTCAGACTCGGGAATCAGCGGTGGCCACCGCGGCCGGTTCGGCGACGGCGGGGGCAGCAGTGGGCGCTGTCGGTTGGACGGCGACTCGCGGGAGGGCGGGCTTGCGGCGGGGCCGGGCGAAGCGGTCCATCATCGGTTTCTCCACGAGCGCGTAGAGCGCCCAGCCGGCCAGCAAGGTCAGGGCGAGGAACCCGGCGATGAACAACAGCGCGACCGAGGTGGAGAAGGTGGCGTTGTCCATCATCTGGCGGACCCAGAAGATCGAGACGCCTTGGACGAGGTAGAAGCCGAAGGAGGTGTCGCCGAGCCATTGCATCGGCTTGGACTGGAGGAAGCTCTTGCGTCCGGTCGCGTCGTAGGAGGCGGCGGTAGCGATGAGCACGGTCACCGGGATGATGGTGGCGACGTTGAAGGTCCACACGAAGGGCACCACGTTTGCCAGCGCATATCCCGCGACGGCCAGGAGCAGGGCGTGCCACATGCGGAAGGCGGGCCACCGCTTCTCCAGGACCAGGCGGGCGACGATCGATCCCAACAGGAACTCGAACAGGCGCGAGGGCGGGAAGATGTAGCCGAACCAGAACTGGAACGAGGACACCGGGGTCAACGCCGACTTCGGGGTGTCGGGGATGAGGGTGAGGTTGATGATCTGGATGGCGATCATGCCCACGACCATGAGCCCCGCCCACGCCCACAGGCGGTTACCCGGGAGCTTGCGGATGAGGACGATGAAGAACGGGAAGAGCATGTAGAACAGCAGCTCGCTGCTCAGCGTCCACGACGGCGGGTTGACGGCCACGTTAACGGCCCCGTCCGGGGAGTAGGCGTGGAGGAGGAAGAAGTTAAGCACCGAGGCGTGTGCCGGGGTGATCGCGGCGGCGAACAGCACCATCGACAGCACCCACATGACGATGTGGTTCGGGAAGATCTTCATCACCCGGCGACGCCAGAACGCGGTGAGCTTCTCATCGGGCTTCGCCGCCCACGCCAGGAGGAACCCGGAGAGGACGAAGAAGAACGACACTCCCACGTACCCGGTGACCAGGAAGATCTGCTCGGCCACGCGCGCGACCTCGGGGTCGGCGAACAGGTTGATCGGGTCGTTCGGCGGGATCGGTGAGGAGGAGAGGGTGATGTGGAATCCGAACACCAGCAGGGCGGCGAAGAATCGCAGCCCGGTCAGGGACGGCAGCTTCGGTGGTCGCGTCGTCGTCGCGGGGACAGGAGTGGTCATGTCAGGCACCCTTCTTAGGCGGGAAGTTCCACGCCGAGGCTGTGGGTGAAGAAGTTCGTCGGATCCCAGGACTTCTTCGCCCGCTGCAGGCGGGGATAGTTGCCCTGGTAATAGAGCTCGGACCAGGCCACGCCAGAGCGGTTGCGCTTCGGGTCGGCCATGTCGGTGTCCGGGTAGTTGATGTAGCAGCCATCGACTTGCCCGTCGGGCACCGGGACGCCACCGGAGGAGGCGAACATGGCCTCGAAGGTCTCGCGCGCCCAGCCGAGATAGAAGTCATCATCTGCTTTGTCCGGCCAGAACGTCTGCAGGCAGATCTTGAAGATCGAGTCGCGCTGCACGTTCGCCGTCGCATCCTTCTTCACCGCGTTGACCGCGCCGCCGAAGGAGAAGACCACCATCATGGTGTCCGGGTTGGTGAAGTCCTCCCGGGTCATCTGCTCCCACATCACGTCGAGCTGGGCGTCGGTGAACCGCTTCTTGAAGTACGCGGACTTGTGCGCGCCCCGGCTGGTGGGGTTGGTGATCGTCGGGTTGTCCGTGCCCACCATGCGAGTTGCCTGCATCCAGGAGATCTCCCGGGTCTGGTGGAAGTCAGGCAGGGCCGGCAGCTCCCCGTTAGGCTTGGTCATCGCCGAAGTCTCGATGTCCACGCCGTCGGTGATGCGGGCGATGAACCGCTCGAGGACGCCGGTCGCATCGGGCGCGTCGGCGTCGATCTGGGTGAACATGCCCAGGCTGCCATGGGCCTTGTGGTTGAGGTTGAATAGGCTCGACAGGTGCGATTCCGGGGTGCCGGGGTCCTTGAACTCCTCGTGCCAGGCACCCCAGTTGTCCATGAGCTTGCGGAACTTAGTCTCGTCGACCTGGTCCCACGGGAACGCGAGCGCATTGACAAGCACACGAGAGGGTGCCTCGATCAGCTGGCCGGCCGGCTCGGAGCCCTTCGCGTGCGGGGAACGGAACCAGTACTTCGTGACGACGCCGAAGTTGCCACCGCCTCCACCGGTGTGCGCCCACCACAGATCGCCGAGCGCCCCGCGGGAGCCGCGGGTGGCGACCTGGATGGACGCCTTCCCGTCCGCGTCGACGGTGACGACTTCCACCGCATACAGGTGGTCGACGACCAGGCCGTGCGCCCGCGACAGGAGGCCATATCCGCCGCCGACGATGTGCCCGCCAGCACCGACGCTGTAGCAGATGCCACCGGGGATCGTCACGCCCCAGCGTTTGAACAACTGCTCGTACACGTTCGAGAGGCGCGCACCCGGTTCGACCGCGAAGGCCCGCTTCTTCTCGTCGTAAGACACCCCGACCATCGTCGACACGTCGAGAATGACTTCGATGTCAGAGTTGCAGACGAAATCGGCGAAGCAGTGCCCTCCACTGCGAACGGATACCTTCTTCCCGGCATCGACCGCTGACTGCACCGCCTTCTTGGCGTCCTTGGCACTGTTGATCATGTGCACGTAGTCAGGCTTCGCTACGAAGCGCACATTGTTTCCCGTCCTGAGGTCCAAGTAACGCGGATCCTTGGGGCCAATGACACCGCCACCACTGGGTAGGGCGCTGGAGACGCTGGCATCGGCGAAACTGGGCGCGGCGTTGAAGGGCATCATCGCCCCGGCGGCAGCTGCTCCCGCCGAGCCCAGCAGAAATGAGCGCCGTCCGACGCGGCCTTTCGACGGTGGCGTTTCAATCGTGGTGGTGTTCATTATCGGTTTCTCTTCATTGGTGTAGGCAGCACAAATCCGCACTTGCCTTGCGGCAGATCTGGTGACTGGCAGACGGGACAGTGGAACAACTGGGAATGAACCCATCGAATCACCGCTGGAGGAGGCCAACCACACCCTGCGAGTGACAGGCTCCCCAGTGACAGGCTTGCGTGACGGCTTCCCGAGGCACTGGACTGTCGGCTACCGTCGTCGTGCATCCGCGCTTCAGGCTCGTGGTGTTCAACCCGCCCTGCCTTGACTAGTCCAGTCACCAACGTGCGACTGGCTTGACGCGAACCCCTGAACAGGCGGAAGGATCGCCCCGAGACGGTAGTTGGCGAGGGCCGCGATTGATTCTCTATTCGGCGCCCCGCCAGACGTCGGAACAATGCCGCTGTAGCAAGAGCCGTGCCAGGAGCCGCTCCGGCGACGGCTTCCGTGTACCGCGGTAGGGACTGATGCAGGGTTTGGTGACATCTGATCTGGCTTGTACACAGGCAAGCCTGGAAGGATAGACACCATGCCCCAGCCCTACCCGAAAGAGTTCCGCGATGACGTCGTCCGCGTGGCCTTGAACCGCGACGAGAAGACCACGATCGGACAGATCGCCAAGGACTTCGGCGTCCACGAAGGCACCATCGCGAAATGGCTCCGCCAGGCCGAGATCGATGCTGGTAACAAGCTCGGCAATACCACCGACGAATCCGCTGAACTGCGGGAGCTGCGGCGGCGGACTCGCCTATTGGAGCAAGAGAACGAAGTCCTGCGCCGCGCGGCTGCGTATCTGTCGCAGGCGAATCTGCCGTCAAAAGGACGCTTCTATGCCTCCGTGTCAAGCCATCCGGGTCCGAAGCTCCCGAAAGAGAGAACGGCAGACGTATCGCTTGAGGCACCTTCGGATCTCGCGCTTGGATAGCCCTTCCGCGCGCCGGCGTTCAACATACTTGCAGGTGGCAGGGTCGTAGCTCATCCGCGAGCGAACGACGACGTCGACGGCCCGGTTGAGTTGCCGGTCGCCCGAGCGGGAGAGCCGGTGGCGACTGGTGTTGCCCGAGGAAGCCGGCAACGGGGCAATGCCCCCGAGCGCGGCGAAAGCCGCTTCCGAGCGCACCCGTCCGTGGTGTGAGTACGACGCCACCAAGATCGCTCCTGTGACCGCGCCGACCCCCGGGATGCCCTGGAGGCCCGGGGCGAGAGCCTCGGTCAGCGCCGACAGCGCCTGGTGGTTCTGCTGGAGTGACCGGGTCTGCTCGATGATCGCCTTGGCCAGCCTTCGTGCCTCCTCACGGAAGATTCGATGTGATGGCTCATCTCGCCCGGTCCGCCAGGCCGCGATGGTGGAGATCTGCGCGTCGGTGAGCGGTTTGCGCGCATCGACTCCGACGTCGGTGGTGCGCAGCAGTGCCGTGAGCGCGTTCTTGTTGGCCGTGCGCTGCTGATCGGTCAGTGACCGGCTCGCCAGCAGCACGCGGAGCGCCGCGCGGTCACCAGAGCGGCGTGGATGAGCGAGCTTCTCAACGTCGGTGCAGAGCGCCGTTCGAGCGGCTGCTTCTGCATCCAGGGGGTCTGACTTGCCTGTTCGTGCTCGGGAACGGCGGTAGAGAGCTCGGATCTCGGCGACCTCGATCCCCTCGGTCAGAAGGGCGGTGGTGATGCCGGCACCGTACGAGGAAGTACCCTCCACGGCAGCGAGCACCGCCGTTCCGCGAGTCCTTCGTCGAATCCAGGAGACCGCACGCTGCATCCCGGGGGCAGTAGTCGGGAACGCTCGCGTATCGACCGTCGATCCCGTTCGAGAGTCGATGATGCAATACGTGTGGGTACGCGCGTGGGTATCGATCCCTACGACGTGCTCGTAGCGTTCAGTAACGGTGGCCATGGTGAGTTCCTCCAGTCGTCAGCACATCAGTGGGCTGGCCCGGGTCGCTCAGAGTCACATCTGTAATGAGTCACGCCCCTGGGGACGGACAGGCTTCTGATCAAGGCATCTGCGCGGAGAGACCGAGCCGAGGCTCGGACGAGGACACGTCCTTTTGAAGACATCGCGAACTGTTCACGAGTCGGTTCTACCCGGAGTCACTCGGCCGAGCTACGGCTCAGCATCCCAGCCGGCCGCAGGCCCGCCAGAGGCCATTACAGCTCTACCCGCTCGTGAGAGAGCTCGCCGTCGACGGTATTCCCGTGGCGGTGTCGTGCCGGGTCTTGAAGCTCTCGCGCCAGCCCTACTACCGGTGGTTGGCCACACCGGTCCCTGAAGCCGATATCGTCGAAGCGTACCGGGCCAACGCCCTGTTCGACGCCCACTGCGACGATCCCGAGTTCGGATACCGATACCTCGCCGATGAAGCAGAGTCGGCCGGCCATCCCATGGCAGTGCGCACCGCGTGGCGGTTGTGTTCGACCAACTCCTGGTTCTCAGCCTTCGGCAAGGGCCGGGGTAAGAATGGAAAGAAGCCCGGTCCACCCGTCCACGACGACCTGTGTGCCGTGGTCGACGAGGACGGTCGGACCCGGCACAAGTTCACAGCCGATGGCGTGAACCGGCTCTGGTTGACCGACATTGTGCGCCACGAGGCGCTGTTGAACCGAGTGGAGGTGAGAGACCACCACCGCCTGGCTGTCGCAGCAGCCAGGTGAAGTTGAGGGCAGCCTGAACTCCGGGATGGGAGCGAGGGCGGGAAGCAGCCCTGACAACGCCGAGACGATT
>NZ_FXYY01000035.1 GCF_900169165.1 Brevibacterium linens ATCC 9172 | reverse complement strand
GCCTTCGAACCCCGGTGACTACACCCCCCGGATCATGATGACTGGGGGCATCAATCATGCCGGGGTCCTCAGGCCAGCGACCCCTTCAATCCTGACGGATGGTGGGGCTAATTAAAAGGTAACGGGGAATCGTGAGCGCAGCAATTGACCCAATGGTCGGTGCAGAGCAAGTCGCCGCCTTCTTCAAGGCAGTCATGATCAAGCAACCCGACCTGATCGTCTCCGAGGCTGTCGTCAACTATCAGCCCGGCTTGATCGGGTCGTCGCATGGGCGCGTGATTGCTGTCGTAGCCACGCAGATCACTGGGACCCGAATTAGCAACATCTGGGCCGTTAGAAACCCCGAGAAGCTCCACCTCTGGCACAACGAACTCTCTGAAGGTGAGCCTCATGTCTTGCGCATTGCCTGAAAAAGCAACTCGAATCGCAATAGTGGGAGCCGGTATCGGCGGACTCATGCTCGCGGCTTCCCTCGGCGAGGACTACCGGATCGACCTCTTCGATCATCGGAGCTCGCTGAACGGTGACGGCTACGGACTCAACATCCAGCCTATTGCAGTAACGGAACTCGCTGGCCTCGGGCTCCTGTCTCGCTTGTGCAGCCTCGGAATACAGACTCGCGCACACCGGTACCTATCCTCAGACGGACAACAGATCATGGAAGAACCTCGGGGACGATTCGCTGGGGAAGAGATGCCCCAACTATCGATCCTCCGACACGATCTGGTTTCGATCCTGCTCGCCCAGCTGCCCGGTAGTTGCCAGATACACACGAGCGCCACGATCACGATCGAAGACTTAGAACGGTGGGATAGGCAATCTCCTGCACCATATGACCTCATCGTTGGAGCGGACGGCATCAACTCCGTCACCCGTACCTACACCGTAGGAGCCACCGCGCTTCACGATGGCGGCATGACTCTCTATCGCGGAGTCGCGGACCTCCCCAAGATGCTCGACGGAGAGACCTTCATCCTCGTCACAGCCGACGATGGCTGTCGACTCATCGCCTACCCGGTCTCCGCGCCCATTGCTAGAAGCGGATCGAGCCGGATCAACTGGGTGCTCCTCGTCCCTGACAGAGTCTACGAGGGACAAACTCCGGTCCTCGGCGAGAGCCAAGAAGCCGTGCGGCGCATACTGGGGTCCCACATCGGAAACTGGGCCCTCGACTTCCTGGACATCGAAGCGATGATCGAGAAGTCCCCGACTATCAAGTCGGACCGCCTCCGTGACCGTGACCCAATCAATCAGTGGTCCCGCTCACGAGTCGTATTACTTGGCGACGCGGCACACCCGATGTACCCCATTGGGGCACAGGGTGCCTCGCAAACTATCGTCGACGCCGCCTGTCTTGCCGGGGCAATCAAGACCGAAGCCGACCCATTCATCGCCATTGCGGAGTTCGTGTCCGCCAGGCTTCCTCAGACCAACAACGTCGTGCTCGCGAATCGAAAGATGAACCGCGAAGAACTCGAACATGTCGGCACCGCCAGTAGCACCCGATCCGAAAAGTTTCGAACCACAACCTCGAACTATCGCCAAGCTGTCCGCGATAGAACTCGGCCGCACTCAAGCAGCGTCGGCCACAACACCATCGAAAGGTAACCGACGTGAGCTATCTGAAGTGCGACGCAATCATCATTGGAGCCGGAGTCTCAGGGATCTATGCGGCCCATAAGCTCTCCAACGACCTCGGTCTCGACGTTGTCGGCATCGAGAAGGGCAGCGATGCGGGAGGAACCTGGTACTGGAACAGATACCCAGGAGTCCAGGCTGACACGGATAGCCATGTCTATCGGTACTCCGGTGATCCGACCGTATCGCCCTCCTGGGATCGCGCCGCGCGATATCAGAAGGGCAGCCAGATTCGTGACTATCTTCAGGATTTCATGAAGCGGCATGACTTGGACAAGATCTTCCACTTCGAGACGACCGCAACTACGGCTGACTTCAAAGAAGAGCAAGCACGGTGGGAAGTGCGGACGGACAGAGGCCAGACGTTCTCGGCTCGGTATCTCATCGGAGCCGCCGGCGTCCTCTCGAAGCCGGTCCTCCCCAACATCCCCGGCCTTGCATCGTTCACCGGGCAGACCATCCACACGGCTCGATGGCCTGAAGGCGTGAGTCTCGCCGGAGCAAGAGTCGCGGTGTTTGGCACCGGTTCAACTGGTTGTCAGCTCATCGCCAATGCAGCGACCGAGGTCGAAGAGATGGTCGTCTTCCAACGCACAGCCCAGTACGTCGTCCCGGCGGGGCAACGACGGTGGACCGACAGCGAATCTCACCACTATGAAGAGTCCTTCGCCGAACTCTGGGATGCCTGGCGGCTGACGAGACTTGCGTGCGGTTTCGAGGAGCCACAAACCGGGGCGCAAGATGTCGATGAGAAGACGCGAGAAGAAGTCTTTGAGAAGGCCTGGGAGGAAGGCGGAGGCTTCAATTTTATGTTCGGGACGTTCTCCGATCTTGCGTTCAATCGCGTCTCCAACAACGCCGCCGCTGACTTCATCAAGCAGAAGATCAACGTCATCGTCAGGGACAGCGACACGGTGAAGGATCTGACTCCCACCGAGCCGTACGCCAGGCGCCCCGTCGCTGTAGACAACTACTACGAGTCCTTCAACCGCGAGAACGTATCCCTGGTGAACACCAGACGGAACCGTATCCGATCCGTTACGCCGCACGGAATCACCCTCGACGACGGACGCTTCTTCGAAGTCGATGTCATCGTGTTCGCCACCGGGTTCGAGGCAGTAGACGGGGCATACCGCGATTTCCACGTCCAAGGGCGAGAAGGCACGAACCTGCTCGAACACTGGGGCGATGCTCCTTCGTCGTACCTAGGGATTGCTACGCCGAAGTTCCCGAACTTCTTCACCGTACTTGGACCTTTGGGGGTCTTTTCGAACTTGCCGCCAGGCATCGAGGCACAGGTCGATTTCATCGCAGAGGTGATCGCGGTAGCCGACTCTACCGAGGCCGCCACCGTCGAAGTACATCCAGACGCTGTGAATCGTTGGGCGGTTGAGTCCACGGAGATGGCCCAGGGCTCCGTTTTCGCCGAAGTTAAATCGTGGATCTTTGGGTCAAATGTTCACACCGACAGCCCCCGAGCACTCTTCTACTTCGGCGGCCTCGGCTCATACCGCCAACGTCTTCGCAACGAGATCGACAATCGACTTCCAAGTTTCCAGCTGTCCACCCGGTCTCGGCTGACTCAACAGAGAGAAGGAGCACACCATGTCCATCAGTGAGAACGATGACCTCCGCAACAAGAACCTCCAAACCGTCGAACGGTACATGCATACCAAAGGCGAGGACCGATATGACCGACACAACCTGTTTGTCGAGGAAGGGATCGGGGGCCTCTGGACCACCGAATCGGGACAAGCAATCGAGATCCGAGGCAAGTCGGCGCTTAAGCGGCATGCGTACTGGTCGCTCCAGTGCTTCCCTGACTGGGAGTGGTACAACATCACAGTCCACCCTGAGACCGATCCCAACCATTTCTGGGTCGAATGCGATGGTCACGGTGCCATCCGGTTCGAGGGGTATGACGAGGGATACTACGAAAACCACTTCCTGTTTTCGTTCGAGATGGACGGCGGCCTGATCGTCCGGTGCCGCGAATTCATGAACCCGATCTTGCAGCTCAAGGCCCTCGGCCTCCCGGTGCCGCGAATTGAACGCAAAGGCATCCCCCAGTAATGACTACGCCGACCAGAAACCACACGCATCAGTCCACTCTCACTCGATACTCCTCCGCAGCGCATCAGCCCACATGGCCCCAACCCCACCTAGTCGAGCAGGTGCGGCACCGGCTGGAGGCGGCCCAGTCCCTCGTGACCGCAGAGGAAATCGAGGAGCTGCGAGTCTGTCTGGCAGTTGTCGCCAGCGGCCACGCAACCGTCGTTCAGCTTGGCGACTGCGCTGAGCCGTTCGTCGAGCTATCACCGCAGGCCGTCGACCGGAAGCTGGACTTCATAGATGAAGCCGCTGACCTGGTCGCTGGAGCCACCGGCCAGGGGGTGATCGCTATCGGTCGGGTCGCGGGTCAGTTCGCGAAGCCCCGCAGCAATCCGACCGAGACCGTCGCCGGACAAGACATTCCAACGTACATGGGCGACGCAGTCAACGGGCCTGGACCAACTCCTGAAGAACGCGAGCCGGACCCGTTCCGGCTCTTGAGAGGTCATCGTTTGGCCCAGCGGGCGACGGAGGCCATACGTCACCACAACAGCACGACCGGACGAAAAATCTGGACGAGCCATGAGGCGCTGCTGATGGACTACGAACACCCGCAGGTTCGATTCCAGGGCCATGATCGTTACCTGACATCGACGCACTGGCCCTGGATAGGCAACCGTACCCGGCAGCTCGACGGTGCCCACTTATCGCTCATGGAGGTCATTCGCAATCCGGTGTCTTGCAAGATTGGACCAGGTGTATCAACGAGAGAAGCTGAGCGGCTTGTCAGGACCCTTAATCCGCATAACGAAAAGGGGCGCCTCTCGCTCATTGCGCGATTCGGTCGTTCACGGATCAGAGATGACTTTCCTGCCATCGTCTCGGCACTATGCACCGCCGGCCTTGAAGCTAATTGGATGGTGGATCCTCTTCACGGCAACACGAGAAGTGCTGATGATGGAGCCAAGACACGACTGATACCTGATGTCCTGGACGAGGTCACCGCCTTCAACGAAATTCTCAAGACCTTTGACCTCCACTCCGCAGGTATCCATCTGGAAGCCACCGGAGACTATGGGATCGAAGAGTGCACCACGAGCGTCGATAGCCGACGTGGGCCTAACAGCTACCGGAGCCTCTGCGACCCGCGTCTCAATCGAATCCAAACTGCCGAAGTCCTAACCGCTTGGACGGAGGGCCGCTGACATGAAACATACATTCACAACTACGTCATACGCGCAAGTCACTATCGCTGATGTGAAGACGCGCGGACCCGGATGGGCACTCGATTGGACCCGCGCAGCACTGCTCGTCCATGACATGCAGGAGTACTTCGTCCGGGCACTGCCAGTTGAGCCATCTCATCAGTTGCAAAGCAACGTCAGCCGGCTCGTACGTCTCGCCAGAGACCGAGGAGCGCCGCTGATCTATAGCGGTCAGCGTGGCGGGATGACCTTGGAAGAACGAGGACTCATGACGGACTTCTGGGGGCCTGGGATGGACGCAGACGAGGAGGACCGCCGCTTGGTCGACTCTGTTGAGCCTACGGAGCAGGACTCCCGAATTACGAAATGGCGCTATAGCGCCTTCACCCACACCGGCTTGGCAGAACTCCTCTCAGGTTTCGGCAAAGATCAGCTGATCGTCTGTGGGATTTACCTACATGTGGGCATCCTGGCAACTGCCATCGACTGCGTCGCCGAAGACATCCAGTGCTTCGTGATCGGAGATGCAACCGCAGACTTCAATCGAACTCTCCACATCGACACGCTGAAATATATCGGCGATCGATGCGGACAGATCAAGTTTATTGGAAGTGACCTGATATGAACTGCCAGGTTTCCGCCAGCCAGGCGTTGCAGATCATCAGCGAACATGAGACCAGCTACGCCCTGATACTGCGACAAGCGACCCCGGACTATATCGACCTGCTCATCTTCGACGCCAGCACCGTTGAGGACACGACTCAGATCGCCACCGACGATGAAGCCACCAAACTCGTACTCCTTCCTTACCGTTCGATCGAAGAACGTGGATTCTCCGCTCAAGACGACAAGCAACCAATCTTGACCTGCACGGTGTCTCAGCACTACGTCACAGACCGCGACGAATTCGAGAGCCTGGTCGCGGGACCAATAGGCCACGTGGAGAATTTCGAGTTCGATATCAGCGATGCGGAATACGCCGACATTGCCTCCGCCTCCATTGTCGAAGACATCGGCAGCGGCCTCGGGTCAAACTTCGTCCTAAAACGAACGCTTCAAGGAACGCTGAGCGATAGCAGTAACGCCTCACTACTCGGACTCTACAAGCGGCTGCTCCAACGCGAAGCAGGCGCCTATTGGACCTTTCTAGTCTCGTTGGAAGACAGAGTATTCCTGGGGGCTTCTCCTGAGCGCCATGTGTCGCTTCATGACTCAATCGTAGCGATGACCCCCATCAGCGGAACTCTAAGAGCGGAAGGGCGTCGGCCGACAACACGCGAGGTCCAAGCGTTCTTAGCAGATCAGAAGGAAGCCGATGAACTCCTCATGGTGCTGGATGAGGAGCTGAAGATGATGGCCTCACTCTGCCCGGAAGGGGCCGCCGTAATCGGTCCACGCATTCGTCGAATGTCTAACGTCGTCCACACGGAGTTCGAAATCTCCGGTCGGACCTCCGCCAACATCGGCCGAGTGCTCAGATCGACCCTCCTAGCTCCAACAGTCGTGGGGAGCCCCCTGGAGAGCGCTACTCGCGTCATCCACAAGCGGGAGCCCTCGCCGCGCGGCTACTACAGCGGCGTGGTGGCTCTGGTCGAACCCGACGGCTGCGGAGGGCAATCTCTCGATTCAGCCATCCTCATCCGAACCGCCGAGATATCGCGATACGGCGACGTATGTATTTCGGCTGGCTCAACTATTGTGCGCCATTCAGATCCCGACTCCGAAGCGCAGGAGACTCGTGCCAAGACTGCGGGATTGCGACAGGTCTTTGAGGCTGAGGCTTCCCTTGACGCCTCCATTGGCCAGGCCATGACAGTTCGCCGCGCCGTAGTGTCCGACTTCTGGCTCAAGAGCACAACTGAGCGCGCACTCAACCGACATCGATTCAGCGGGCGGACATGCCTGATAGTGACCGCCGAAGACGACTTTACACACATGCTGGCTGTACTACTCAGATCCTTGGGATTCTACGTGGACGAACAACCAGCCCTCGACGTGGACGAACTCCCGGCTGACCGTGATCTGATTCTGTTCGGCCCTGGTCCCGGCAACCCCGAGAACAAGACCGATCAGCGCATCGTTTCTCTTCACCGGCTCATCCGGTCCGCGCTGTTGCAACGGCGACCGTTCCTCGCCGAGTGTTTGAGCCATCAGATACTCGCGCTAGAGCTTGGCTTGCCCATAGCTCGACTAGCGCAACCGCACCAAGGTGAGCAGATCGAACTTCCGCTTTGGAATCGACAAGCGACACTGGGGTTCTACAACACATACACCGCTCGTTCCCTAACCCCCTTCGTCCATTCCAATCCCGCAAGGCATGTCCGGGCGATCCTGCACCCTGACTCCGAGGACGTCGCAGTACTCAGCGGTACGGCGTTTGCCTCGACCCAGTTCCACATTGAGTCAGTCCTGACTCACAACAATGATTGGCTGCTCGCTGAACTCATCGAGGGCGTACTCAGCCGTTCCGAAACGAGGACGACCAAGAAGGTGGACCGTGGAACATCAGTACCAATTAGTTGACGCGTTCGCCACCAGACCCCTGGTCGGTAACCCGGTCGCTGTGTTCCTCGACTCGTTCGACTTGGACCAAAGGACGATGCAAGACATCGCCGCCGAGTTTCAACTCTCGGAAGTCGTCTTTGTCGACAGGCCGAGGAGCGACCCGACGCGGGTGCAATGCAGAATATTCACCCCTGTGAACGAACTACCGTTCGCGGGCCACCCGCTCATCGGTGCAGCGCGAGTGCATCTGGACCGTCATCAACTCTCTAACGCAACGTTCACAACTCCGTCCGGGGCGGTAAGGATCTCCAAAGATCCGGCTGATACGAGTAGCGTGCAGATCACCCAAGCCATGCCCACTGAGGTCGTGACCGAACATGCAGCTGAGCTGAAAGCCGCTCTAGGCACGTCGAGCTTCGCTGGCCCTCCAGCGCTTTACGACGCGGGTGCCAGACATCTCGTAGTACCCATCAGGACCGTAAATGAGTTGATGGCGATACGCCCAGATCATCGCCGTCTCTCTATTTTCGAGGACATGGCGATCAACTGCTATGCCGCAGAAAACGGAGTCCTGTTCAATCGAATGTTCTCCCCGGCATATGGAGTCCAAGAAGATGCTGCCACCGGATCAGCCTGCGCACCAATAGCGCTACACGCGGTGTCGATCGGACTCCATGACTCACTACTCCGGGTTGAAGTCCGACAAGGGCACAAGCTCGGCAAAGATTGTCGGATGACAGTTTCGATTCGACAGGATCAAGAGCCGCAATGCGCTGTCTCCTTATCGGGAGCTACGGCTCTTGTCGCTCACGGCACGCTACTCGTATAAACCAGAACGGATCGAAGCAATGAATGACAATCTTTCGGAGACTCTCACAGGCCATATCGAGGTAGATTTCCCTGAGTATCTAGATCCACCTGGCGAGCCTTTCGAGCTACTGACCTCATGGCTGAAACGCGCCGTGCGTCTCGGGGTCCGCGAACCGCTAGCAATGGCGTTGGCCACCTCTACAAATGCGGGCCAGCCGTCTATCAGAACAGTAGCATTGGCGGAGCTCACGACCGCTGGCCTCATTTTCACGTCTCACTCCAACTCCCCTAAAGGCCAGGAAGCTCTGGCGAATCCGAAGGTGGCAGCGCTGTTTTACTGGCGTGAAACCAGCGAGCAGGTGTGCATCCGCGGTTCTATCCAATGCCTAGACGAGACCGTTGCCGACAGGATGTGGCAACGACGCCCCCTCGGCACACACGCGATGTCCGTTGCTTCCTGTCAAAGCCGTCCTCTAGGTGATGTTGAAGGCCTCCGCCAGACGGCCGTGCAACTCGCCGAGGATGCCCCATTGCCGAGACCGGTAACCTATAGGGCTTTCGAGATTCAACCTTCCGACATCGAGTTCTGGGCAAACGGCCGTGACAGGCTGCATGAGCGACTGCTCTTCTCACGCCG
Source organism: Brevibacterium linens ATCC 9172 (assembly GCF_900169165.1). GTDB lineage: Bacteria > Actinomycetota > Actinomycetes > Actinomycetales > Brevibacteriaceae > Brevibacterium > Brevibacterium linens. The sequence goes on along the minus strand of NZ_FXYY01000035.1, from coordinate 17,759 downwards.
GGGATCTGGCTGGGCGGTTTCGAGGCTTCAGCCGTGAACTCCTGCGCGTCACAGACGGACGATCTGGGCAGACGTTCTGATGATGATGAGGCTGCGCTCTCAGTGCGTAGCCTGATGAAGTGGCACTTTTCACCGCGTACGGGCTCGCCATTTTGGGTTGCGTCTCGTCCGTCATTGCCTTTTGACCCGCTGGAGGATGTACGAACCCCAGAGCAGTTGGATATGTTCACCGACTGGACAGGAGTGCCTGACGAGGCCAAGGGCTTGAGTCTCATTCCGGCTGGGCTTCCTCGTGCGGAGCGTATCGTCAGGGCTGGTTTTCGAGGCGCAGGTCTGCCCTTGCTGGAGCGTTGGCTTGATCAGCTGGTGACCTGGCGCGTATCGGGATACAGTAAACCACCTGCCCTTGGAGGGGATTGCACGCTAATTGCGTTAGCGCCGGACGCTCAATTTGCTATTGCCGTGAGTGCCGAGCGAGCTAGAAGGTTGGGGACGCGTCCGTACCTTGTAGACCCCGATGAGGCGACCCTTCGGGAAGTCCCCATTGGTTCCTGCGACGAGGGTGCGCGTCAATGCTGGAGTGCTATGCCGGACGCTCAAGTCCGGTACATATCAACCTCGCCGGGCTACCTCGTATCCCTCCTCGCCAATGCTCGTTTCAGTCGTGTATTGAGTCGGTCGGTTCGTCATGTCGCTATCTACGTAGACTGGGAACACGAAGATCTCGCGTTCGCTGCATTGCATGCAGTTCCTGAACACGTGGAGGTCAGCCTTGTTGTCAGTGTTCCTGAAGCAGTAGCTGAATTTAGGACCGGCCTGGTTCGCCGGGAGGATAATACGTTCAAGTTCCATGGGTTTGATCCGCACATATCTGTGACCTGGGGGAAGTTGGGTGACAATTCTGATTCCTGCTCCGAACCGCGGTCCGATCTCCGGGTTACTCATCTAAGCCGTTGGGGGTTCTTGCCAGGAGTGAGGGTCAAGACTGAGCGCGTTGCCTACAGTCTCGGTCGCACACCCGCGGGCTTCGGGGTGCGTCGTCACTGACGCGCAACGGGGTCGCTCTAGCCCGCTCTGACCGTCGAGGAGCAGCGAGACGTCCTACACGCCTCACACTCTCGTCAGCTAGCTCGTCTGTCTACTAGGCACGGAAGCAGTGCCCCCGGAACTCGGCTCCATGTGAATCGACTCCGGTCGAACTCGAACCCAACGGAGGATCGCAATGTCCAATCCAGTCACTTTCGTCAACGTCATCGACGTCGAGCCGGAGAAGCAGCCGGAACTCGTCGAGCTGCTGAAGGAGGGTACCGAGAAGGTGATGAAGCACCGGCCCGGTTTCATCTCTGTCACCCTGCTCGCCAGCGCCGACAAGACGCGCGTGCTCAACGTGGCCCAGTGGGAGTCTGCCGATGATGTCAAGGCGACCCAGTCCGACCCGGAGGCGGCTGAGTACGCCAAGAAGACCGCGGGCATCGCGAAGGCGAGCCCTGGTCTTTACCAGGTTGTGGGTGAGTACAAGTAACCCAGCCACCGTCGAACCCGGGGTGTGAGCGACACATCGCTCACACCCCGGACTTCGCACAGCTCAACTGTCTTCGTCATGCCGCCAGCTTGAAGTCGGTACACTGGAGATACGAAGCACGATACGTATCACCCTTGAGCATGTTCGGCTCGTCGAGGATGAGCGTGGCCGGGTCACCGAGGAGCGCCGCGGCGATGCCGAGGCGCTGGCCCATGCCCAGGGAGAACCCGCCGACCTTCTTGCCTGCCACTGAGGTCAGCCCCGTCGCCTCGAGAACTTCGTCGACCCGCGACCTGGGAATCCTATGGGTCGCAGCGATGGATCGGAGGTAGTTGAGGGCGGTGCGGGATCGATGTGCTGCTCGTGCATCGAGCAGCACCCCCACCGATCCCAGCGGTGCAGGGAAATCCGAGTACGTCATGCCATCGATCCGAGCTCGTCCGGAGGTGGGGCGGTCAAGTCCGACGATCGACCGCATCGTGGTGGATTTTCCAGCACCGTTCGGCCCGAGGAAACCTGTGACCTTGCCCGGCTCCACGGTGAAGGAGACGTTCTTCACCGCGAACTTTTCGCGGTATCGTTTCGTGAGTGCTTCGACTTCGATCGTCATCTCAGTTCTCCTGTTCTCTCGCTAGGGGCACCAGCTGTGCGCTGCGGCATGTTCTCAACGCTACGGATCGTCACGGCACCGACGATGCCAACCACGGGTTGAGGTTCGAGATGTCTCACAGCGCACGCTCCGGCGCTGCCAGCACCCGGCGCAAAACTGGGAAGGTGGCGATCACCCCCAACTGGACTAGCAACATCCCCAGGACAATGCATCCGATAACGGTGAGGAGGAACAGCGGCGCTGTCACCGCCGAGACGCCGACGACCGGGATCACCAGGACGGCTGCGATGACAGCTGGAACCACTGCTGCCACGAGCAGGGGAATACTGATCGCCATCCGACGAGACCGATGCATCACAGGCTGGGACATGCCGAGTCGATCGAGGCTGACGTAGAGCGCTCTGCGCTCCATCACAGCGGCAGCTTGGGTCACCCCCACCGAACAGGCCACCAACAGGTAGGACACCGCCAGGGCAGCGACCACGACGGTGCGGATGTCGCCGAAGAACTGGATCTGCTCCGGGGTGACGGCATCGGAGACGTTCTGGACCATGTCGAGGAAGCCAAGCACTGAGCCTGCCGGGACCGCGATAAAGCTGGCAAGCGCGACCCCGGAGACCTGCCTCCACGCCGCCTGGGGCGACTCGAGCACGGTCCGCGCCGCAATCAGCGATGCAGCATTGTCGGATCGCCGGAGCCGACGCTGAGCGGACCGACCGACCAAGAAGGGGCCGAGGATGTTCAGCACAGCCATCACCGAGACGATGACGAGTACCAGCGCGAGGGTGATGCCCACTGTGCCCCAGCTGGCTGATGTCAGCTGCAGGACCAGGACGGCCCCCGCTACGACGAGCGCGGCGATCACCAGCCGGAGCCAGTGCATCCGCGGGGCGCTCTGGCGCATGCGCACGCCGAGCGGCGAGATCATCACCTGCTTGAGGCTCGCGACCGCGCTGATGAGCGCGACCAGCACGACGCAGCTCGCAAGCACGACGACGAGCGCGGGTGGCAGGATGGCACGATCTATGCCGAGCGTGTTGCCAGCGACCGGTACCAAGGCCAGTGCCGGAGTAATGGGAAGGGCGAGGGCGGCCCCGAGGAGCACTCCCGCCAATGCGAGCAGACCGGCTTCGACGAGAGCTACTTTTCGGACCCAGCGGGGGGTCGCGCCCATCAGTCGGAGCGTCGCCAATCGGTCTTCGCGACGGCGAGCTGACAGTCTCGCGGCCGAGCTGCCGAGGGTGCTGACTGGGACGACCATGACTGCAAGCATCGCCACCGCCAGGATCTGGTACTGACCGAATCCGCTGGGATCGGGTGCGAACCAGAACGCGTTGGCAAGAGTCGACACCGCAATCGACACTGCAGTGATCACAGCAATGGCGATGACGGGCAGAACGATTTCGGAAGCATCCGCACGAGAGGGACGGATCAACAGCCACAGTGCCGTGCGCTGCCCGGCCCTACGTGCCGAGACCCCGGTCCGTGCCTCATGGGTACTCATCAGTCGGCCTGACTATCCGGGATCTGCTTGACGATCTGCCCGTCGCGCAGCCGCACAACACGCGAGCACGCAGCAGCGACATCCTTGTCGTGGGTGACCATGACAAGCGCGCGGCCCTGCTCGGAGGTCGAGCGCAGAAGGAGAGCCAGGACATCGGCCGCAGTTCGGGAGTCGAGAGCGCCCGTGGGCTCGTCGGCGAAGACAACCTGGGCCTGCGTGGCTCGCGCCCGGGCGATGGCGACCCTTTGCGCCTGGCCGCCGGACAACTGTCCGATGCGGCGTTGTTCGAGCCCGGTCATTCCCAGTTCCTGGAGCAGTTGGCCGGCTCTGGAGTTCGCTTCGCTCTTCGTCACGCCTGTAAGTAGAAGGGGCATCATCACGTTCTCCATTGCGGTCAACTCGGGAATGAGCATGCCCTGCTGGAAGACGAACCCGAACTCCCGTAGCCGGAGATCTGAACGAGCTGCGTCAGAGAGCTCGTCGACCCGGACGATCTGCGATCGGCCCTGCCCATCCAGTGTGCGCAGTGCGACGGTGCCGTCGTCGGGCCTGATGATGCCCGCAAGAGCGTGCAGCAAGGTGGTCTTACCGGACCCCGATGGCCCCATGATGGCGACTGATTCCCCGTCCTGGACAGCTAAGGACAACCCGTTCAGAGCGACAGCCTCGCCATATCTCACCTGCAGGCCGGCCACCGACAGGCGGGGCACGTGGTTTTGCTGAGAAGGTGCGACGGGGTGCTGGTCATATCGCATAGTTCGCTCGTAGCTCATGATTCGACGCTACGGATCGTTCGCAACCGTCTGATACCAACCACGGGTTGATCCTGGCAGGTCATATCTGTGTGTGCTGTCACGGGAGATACCTGTCACTTGTGCTCTTAGGCGCGGATACAGCGACGACTCCGACATAAGCTGCTCGTGCCGGCCTGCGGCCTCGATCCGTCCGTGGTCCAGGACGTAGATACGATCTGCGCTCTGAATCGTTTGGAGTCGATGCGCGATGACCACGATCGTGCGAGCACCTGACAGCTGGACGAGGAGCTGCGAGAACTTCAGTTCGTTCTACCCGTCCAGGCTCGAGGTCGGCTCATCGAGGAGGATGATCGGGGTCTGTCGAAGCAAAGCTCGCACCAGTGCAAGGCGCTGGCGTTCGCCGCCAGAGAGGTGCGCTCCCTGTTCGCTGACATCGAGAGCCATTCCCTTGTCCGCGAATCCGTTCAGGGCATCGAGACCGAGACCCGTCAGCAGTGCCGGAGCGGCCTTCTCGTCCAACCCGGGACTCCCGATCTCCACGTTCTCTCGGAAAGTCCCGTCGATGATCCCTCCGTTCTGGGGGAGATAGCTGATGTGGGCTCTCACATCCTGCCGGCTCAGTTCCTCAACCAGTCGACCTCCCACGGTGATCTCCCCGGAGCACGGGTCGTAGAAGCAAAGCAACATGGGCGTGTCTCCTTTATTGAGGATTTCACTGCTGAGAGCCTGAATGGGTGATTACGCAACGGCGACATCGAGTATTCAGCGACAAACAGTGGGTACGGGTCGAATCTCTACTGCCGTCCAACACAGGCAAGAGAGCCCGCCCATTCGAGAACAATCGCCGTATCGTCGAGGGCATCGTCTACCGATACCGAACAGGTATCGCCTGGCGCGATCTGCCTCGGGAGCACTTTGGTGGCTCTTCGCAAACGAGAGTGTAGGTCAGTGAATTTGAAATAGGGCGAGTCGCTGCCCGGATAGACGTCGAGGTCTTCCGATGATGGAAGTTCTCACACTCGCCATCCGAAAGACCTCGACGTGGACAAGCCTATATTCTCGACCCCTGACCTCACCACATTCGCCCGCCTCGACACCCTCGACCTGACATGCATCGGCCAACACATCACCGCACACAAAGCCGTCTTGAAGTGCCGACCCACCACAGCCGATGACTGGTGCCGGCGGTGTGGCGGCCATGGTGAAGCCAGGGACACTGTTCTACGCCGGCTGGCTCACGAACCCCTCGGACACCGCCCCACGACACTCCACATCCGCCTACGCCGTTACAAATGCTGCGAGTGCGGACACGTCTGGCGCCAGGACACCACAGCCGCAGCACCAGCACGTGCCAAGATCTCCCGTGCCGGACTCGACTGGGCATTGCGCGCCCTCGTCATCGATCACGACACCGTCTCAGTCATCGCTGCGAAACTCGCTGTGTCCTGGCATACCGCGAACTCAGGGGTCCTGGCCGAAGGACACCGGTTGCTGATCAGCGATCCGACTCGCTTCGACGGTGTGTCTGTCATTGGTGTCGACGAACACGTATGGCGCCATACACGACGTGGTGACAAATACGTCACTGTCATCATCGACCTCACCCCGATCAGCCAGGGAACAGGCCCAGCACGCCTACTCGATATGGTGCCCGGACGGTCGAAACAAGTCTTCAAGCAATGGCTGGCCGTCCGACCCAAGGGCTGGCGTGAAGGCATCGAAGTCGTGGCGATGGACGGATTCTCCGGGTTCAAGACCGCAGCCGCGGAGGAACTTCCCGATGTTGTCGAAGTCACGGACCCCTTCCACGTCGTCAAGCTCGCCGGTGACGCCCTCGACGAGGCCCGACGCCGCATCCAGCAAGAGACAACTGGGCATCGGGGACGGGCGAAGGATCCGTTATATCGGGCGCGCAGGACGCTGCATACGGGCACCAGTCTGCTCACGACCAAGCAGCAAGCCAGGATCGTGCGGCTTTTCGCTGACGACAATCTCACTGAAGTCGAAGTCACCTGGAGCGTCTACCAGGACATCGTGGCTGCATACAGAGCCGAGGACCGCAACGAGGGTAAAAGGCTTCTTCAGGAAGTCATCGATACCCTGGCGTCGGGTCTGCCACCAGGATTGCTCGAGCTGAAGCGGTTAGGACGAACGTTGAAAAGACGAGCAGCCGACGTGTTGGCGTTCTTCACCAGGCCCGGAACGTCGAACGGGCCCACCGAGGCCATCAACGGAAGGCTCGAGCATCTGCGGGGATCGGCACTCGGTTTCCGGAATCTCACTCATTACATCGCCAGGTGCTTACTCGAATCCGGTGGCTTCAGGCCGCTTCTACACTCTTATTTACGATGAGCCACTTTGGTCCCTGGCAGACAGTATGGAAACGCCACCGCCGCTACGCCGCGGATGGCACATGGGATCGAGTACAGGCCCAAATCCTGGCCGACGCCGACGCTGCTGGGAATATCGATTGGAATATCTCTGTTGATGGCACGATAAATCGTGCCCCACCAGCACGCGACGAATACCCGTCGTCCTGCGCAGGACACAGGGGGCTACATCGAATTACAAGAATCTGAACGATGATACCTGCGAACCAGCTGGTCACGGGATTGGACGCTCACGTGGTGGACTGACAACGAAGATCCACCACGCTGTCGACGGACACGGCCGACCATTGGCCATCGTAGTCACTGGCGGCCAACGCCACGACGGAGTGATTCTGCCCCAAGTGCTGGCTGATATTCGGGTTCCGCGCAACAGTACCGGTCGTGCACGCACACGTCCGAACTCGGTTTTGGGCGACCGAGCCTATGGGTCCAGAGCCAATCGCGAGCACCTACGATCTCGTGGAATCACGGCAGTGATCCCTGAAAAGAAGGACCAGATCGCTGCTCGGAAGAAACGTGGAAACAGGGGAGGACGCCTGCCAGCGTTCGACGCCGTTGCGTATAAAAACCGTAACGTCGTCGAGCGATCCTTCGCCTACGTCAAACAGTGGAGAGGATTAGCGACTCGGTACGACAAGCTCGCGATCACCTACCGGGCTGCCGTCGTTCTCAGCGCAATCTTAACCTGGTTGCGCATATAGGAATGGGTCATTCCATAAATACTGTGGTGAAGTACTCGACGGCATCAGCACTTACCACGTCACGCGCACAATACGGATCATCGCGGTCACCCAAGAAGTCATAATGGCCTACCTGCGCCCCTACGTTCCGACCGCTAGACTTTGGGACAGAGTCGAGATAGACAAGTGCGTTGTCCTCTGCCGGAGTAATGTCGTCGGCTCCGCCCCAGCGGATCTCGAACGGAGCGGAGATTGCTCTAAGACTTCTCGGGTCAAGCAAGCGACCGATCGCGGGCGCGATCACAAAACCCGCACGAATTCTCTCATCGGCGACCGACTTACCGCCGTCCGAGATCCTCGCACTAATTTGATCCTCTGTATAGCGAGAGTGAAGCTGCTCGACCACGTTTGGATACTCAGGCAACTGCGGCGCTGGAACCAAGCCGCTTAGCACTGCGTTGAGCGCCTCAGGGTTCGTTCTTGCCCCGAGAAGCGCAGCGACCGTGTAGCCTCCGATAGAGAAGCCCGCGGCACCAATCTTTTGCTCGTCGATGTCATGCCTGGAAACAAGGTAGTCGAGAAGGAGCGAGACATCTCGAGCCCGTTCCCAAGTGAATGAGAAACCTTCAGGCAGATATACGTCCTTATAACTATTGCCGTGATGATCAACGCCGGCGACTAGAATGCCAGCGTCAGCCAGGGGCTCGGCCAGCCAGGAAAGATCTTCAACTGCGCCGCCGGTCCCGTGGGACAGGAGAACTACTGGGAGGGGCCTGTCGGAGCAAGCTGGCCTCCACACGCTCACAGAAAGAGGTCTCGCACGGCTATTATCGGACCAATGCTGGCGAGTCTCGTCGGACAACGTCACAGTTTCAGTAAGCATGACCTCAATCTATACCTCAAGTCTGCTGGCATTCAGTTGATAAACGTACTCAATCGACTCATCATGGAAAATTCTCTCAACTACGCCGAGGTGGCTGTAGCTGCTGTCAGTTTCAGAAGTCGTTTGCACAGATTTCAGAAGCCGCCTTCACTGGATGAACTTCAACTCAGAAGTGGCCTGTACACAAGCCCGCGAGACGAAAAGGCCCCACCTAGGAATCGGTCAGGGGCGCAGAAGCACCTTACCCTGGGATCCCTGGCTCAACGACAGGGCTAGCCCTTCGGCTATGTCGTCCAACGGCAGCTCCTCCTGTATCCGTGTTCGGATGACCCCTTCCCGCACGAGATTGAAGACCTGGGTGAAGGCGGAGACCAACTGTGCCCGTTTGGCGCTGTGGACCCATTCGCGCAATCGGAAGTAGTGAATATTGAGGTCGGGCCGGTCCTGCCGCAGTTTGGGCGACAGTGGTTGGCCGGACAGCAAGCCGTAGTGCACAAATGTTCCCCCGCGTCTCAAGGACTGTGCCAGGTCGATGCCTTCACCGCCGCCCACGCAGTCGAACGCGAGGTCGAGGCTTCCTGTCCCTGTAAAAGCATGGAGCTCTTCGCGCCAGCTGTCAGTGGAAGTGTCAATCACGTGAGCCCAGCAGCTGCTGGCCTCTTCTTTCCTCGGGTGGCGCATGAGCCCGATGGTACGGGTACCCCGCTGAGTGAGCAGATGCCCGAGGGTGCGGGCGATGGCGGAACCGGCGGCGTTAACGACTGCGGTATGTATTCCGGACGAGCTGGCGTGGAGGTCGATCATCCTGATGGCTGTCAGTGGATTAATGTAGGCGGTGGCCGCATCCGTATCACTGATGTCGTCGGGGACCGGGATGCACCAGACCAGGGAGCAAGGCTTCACGCTCTGCCAACCGCCAGCTGCTCCGATCGGCAACACCCTTTGACCGAGGAGCGCCGGATCGTTGTCGGAGTGGACGGTCTCGACGGTCCCGACTCCCTCAAAGCCGGGGATGAAGGGAAGTGTCGTCCGGGACGGGTAGGCCCCCGAGACCGGTATGAGGTCTGAGGGGTTGATGGGGGAGGCAATCATCCGCACGGCCGCGGCACCTCGTTCCAGTTCTGCAGGGGCAAGGGACTCTACCTGGAGAACTTCTGGCGGAGGGCCGAAACGGTGGGCGATGACGCCTTGGTTGGAGTGCTGCATATGTAGGTGACCTTTCGACGCAGACTAAGGACGTGCACGGGGACGCGTGAACTAACCGACTGTGGTTGCCCTGTGTCAGTTTCAGGAGTCGAATGTACTGATGCCAGAAGTCAGTTGCACACTCGCTGGCTGAATGACTATCACCGGTCGCACCGCGTCAGTGAAAACGGTAGCCGATGTTGATAGCTGTGGCCCCAGTGTGGCCGATCCAGATCCGACGAGGAAGCGCAGTGAAAGACTGCAGAGACGGTTCCGTCGTTTCCCATGGCCGCCACTGCTCTACGAACTTACTCCCACACGTGGTGCTGGAAGTAGAAGCGAATCAGGGACATACCCGGATCAGGAGTCCGTGTCGCTGCACCCTCCTGGGCGATGGAGCTGGGGAGCCTAGCCCGATTGTTCGAAAGCACCGCATGAACGTCTTCCTCGCCCATTGTGATGTTCGCGGTGAACCCAGTGGTGTTTCGATCCTTGGGAAGTGGATTAAAGTCGTCGCCAGACAGCTCCCAAAGAGTCCACTCCTTCGTGTACCAGACGCCATCATGGAGGTACTTGACCTCCGTCTGTCCGACCGGTTCAACTTCCAGATTCGACTCAGGCCCGCACTTGCTCACCAGCTGCCCGTCCTTAATTGCCTCGACGACCTGCGACACCTTGACACCAGTCATCGCCGACTTGGGGACACTCTCCGAATCCTGCGAAACAGCGGCCAAGAGAACCTTACTGGTGGAGTACGGCACGTACGTCTCGCTCGAGTGCTCGTTGTCGAGCTCAGAACTGATATCGCTCTTCGAACCAACGAACACCGGCAGATACGCGAACGACACAGTACCTTCTAACGTACCGGCCCGGGCAGACCCATCGAGGTCATCTGGAGAACAGAATTTGTCCGGGTCCTCCTCGTAAGCAAGCCGCTGATACTCTTCACGACTCGTCCGCGACGGCGACGGGCTGCCGTCATTGGCTTCCTGATCACCGCTAGCATGATCACTCTTATCGCTATCCCCGCCAACGTCATCGTCGCCAGAGGAACAGCCCGACAGTCCCGCGGCCAGCGCAACAATGCACGCCAATACCGTCGTCCGGACCGGGGCATGACAGCGGCAGCCGCTAGACCGCGGCTGAAAGCTCGGGAGCTTCACGTGAACGAACACCTCTAACGTATCGCTTAGACGCGGTGGAATGGGCCTGCAACTTTCAACTCCAGGGCGTCACATGAAGAGGATAGCTCCTAAGCCTAGTGCCGTTAAGTTGGAGTGATGATGGTCGGCTTTGCGGTAGGTAACGGTTCGGGATATCTGTGGTGTTGCTTCTGGGCCCTGCGTTCCTAAAGGTCGATCGCAGGTGGCGTCACCGCGCTCGGCGCCTGCGACTCGTCGCTCGAGCTTGGCGCGCCAAATATCAATCACAGATCAACGCCACCAAGCTTACGTCCACAGCCGCGTTCTACCGCGCCAGGACCTTGGCCCCATCGGGCCGCAGCTCACCAGTTGGAGAGACATGGCGGTATAACGTCTGGCGAGTCACCCCAATTTCTTCGCACAGGTGACCGACGTTGGTGCCGGGTTGCCCCATCGATGCCATGGCCAATCGAACTTTAGCCGGCGTCATTTTGAACGGCCTACCATCCTTACGCCCCCGAGCCCGGGCCGAAGCCAGGCCGGCTTTGGTGCGCTCGGAAATCAGCTCTCGTTCAAACTCAGCCAGGGCGGCGAAGATCCCGAACACCAGCTTGCCCGACGCGGTGGTTGTGTCAATGGCAGCGCCCTGACCGGTGAGCACCTTGAGTCCCACACCCCGCTCGGTGAGGTCGTGGACGATGTTGACCAGATGCCGAAGATCGCGGCCGAGACGGTCGAGCTTCCAGACGATCAACGTGTCACCGTCCCGGAGTGCTTTGAGGCAGTTGGTCAACTCGGGACGGTCGTCTTTCTTGCCGGAGGCTTTGTCTTCATAGAACTGTTCAGGATCGACTCCGGCGGCGATGAGCGCATCGCGTTGCAGGTCGGTGGTCTGTGACCCGTCGGCTTTCGACACTCTGACATATCCGATCAGTGCCACCGCTACCTCCATCACTTATTCGATCGTTTGTGTGACAGTCCAGCGGACCTTTCACCGCTCATCACATGTGAGCTTCAGCGATAAATGGCGGTGTTCTTTCGACTTTTCGTGGCGGTACTGAGTTCACGATCTTTAGGCGATCTCCGCGTTCGTCTACGGACTGCTCGGCAATAATTGAGTTTCGAGCCCCTCCCACCCCTCGGGATTAGCCAGCATCAGTCGTGAAAGTCTTCAGGCTCCATCGGGATGCGCTTGGCCATGAGACAAAACTTATTGCCTTCCGGATCCGTTAGGACGAACGCCGGCATCGTCGCAGCCAAGCAGAATGGCACCATCCGCCGGCTAGCGGGAGCAGAGATCACGACCACCACACCCATCGCTGCCAGGACGACCCCGAGGAGCAGGGGGCCAATCAGGGCCATCCCCGCCGCCGCTCCGATCAGGAGCCCCACCTGACCGAAGATGTTGAACAGGCCAGATAGCACTGCGAGGACCCTGCCACCTATCTCTGCCACTCACAAACTGGGTCCGACGAGGTTTCTTGGCGTACTGCGGTTATGCACCGCAGTTGAGCGCTGGCAACTACAACCCAGGTCGCGTGGATAGACGTGCAGCGGCGTATGAGGCGTTGCTGGACGAAACAGCGGTGGCCCAAGTCGTTGCCGTTGAGATACTCAGGCCGAGAAGCCGTGAGAGAACCGGTGCTGGCAATGAGATAGCCAAAGGCGTCAGTGCTGCCTTCCTGTATTTCGTCGGATTGTGGACGCCGAGTTTGCGGAGGCGAGCCGCTAATGACGTGGATGTGAGGTGTCGACCGGGGACGCCTTCTGGGAATAGCCAGTCGTCGTCCGTTGCGGGTGTCATCAGCCGGGGAGCTGATCGATCGTGTTGAGCGTGGATTGCCGCGATGTCCAGTGACGAGGGAAGCTCAAGCGGATCCGTTCCGATCAGGATGCTGTATTTGCCGTCGTGTTCGCGAAGATCGGAAAGCCTCAACTCGGCGATACGGCCAAGTCGAATGCCGTAGATCAATAGCAAGCACCCCGCGAGTCTGGTCTGGCCGCTGATCATTTTCGAGGGGTCCAGGAACTGGTCGAGTACCGTCCAAACTTCGGTGCTGGTTATGCCGGCAACCGTGAGTGCTGTCGCACGAGCGGCCGGGATGGTGACCTTTGCCGAGGCGAGATTGTTCTCATAACACCATGTCAAAAAGTGTTTGACCCGTATTCGTGTTCCCGGCCCACGGGAGAGCCAGTTGTCGACCAACGATTGATTGACACCTTCGATCGAACTGCCGCGCAACGGGTGACGGGCCGCCTTCGAACAGCGAGTCGACGAGGTCCGCGGCTTTGCAAAACGGGCAGAGTCCGAGCTGGGACAGGTATTCGAAGCGGCAGCATCGGAGGCAGTTCTGGTGGAACAGCGGATTCCGTTCACCGCATTCCCAGCAGTAGGGCGCCCCGTCGATCCGGGCACGGATCTGGCGGTCCTTCCCGCAATCGGCGCAGGCTTCGATGACTTTCGGCGAGCATGTCGCACACAGCGAACCACCATCGGCGAGGCGGTTCGCTGGAACTTTGTTACGCCGGCACTGGCTGCAGGGTTCTTTCGACAGGGCGCAGTTCTCGCAGATGGCTCGTGCGGTGCCCGCGAAGCGGCAGGGACGAACGTGGCCGCAACTGGTGCAAGTGCCGCTACGTTCCTTCATTCGGCACGTGCGACAGAGAAGTCCCTCAGGTCGTTCTGAGCCGATTTGTTTTGTTCGGCCACATCGTGAGCATGTGCCGAAGTTCTGTGGGAGACGGTTCACACAGCTGATGCAGAGACGCGTGCCGTCGACCATGATCCGGGATGTGATTGACGGTTGCGAACACGAATCACATGGAGCCATGTTTGCGCGCCTCCTGCATCTGTCGCAGGTGCGAAGTCCATCCAACTTCTCGGTGAGAGGCACTTGGCGAGAACAGTGGCCACATGCTCGAACTGGGAGGATCGCGCCGACGGACCTCACGAGGTCATACATAGTTCCGAAATTCGCGCTCCCAAACTGAGGGTCTGCGAACAAGTCGCGGGAAGATAGCTCGATTTCTAAACGGGTGCGCAAACAGATGCTGGCCGACATCCCGTTGGTTGCCTGTCGTAGCCGAGCCTCGAACTCTGTACGGCTGCCCGCTGATCGAGTTCTGAACAACACCGCAGTGACGAAGTCCTCGGCCCCGGTTATCGAGCCGAGGCGCCAACAGCTCTGACAGATTTGCGTGTTGAGGACTTGACCCCGGCGTTGACGGATCCTGTGGCAGAGTCCGCATTCAACATCGGTTCGCCTCAGACTGTAATCACAGCGAGCACAGACTTTGCCCACACTGGCAGTCCGAACTAAGGGCCGCACATCGGCACATTTGGCGCACCGCGGTAATTGGACGACTCTGGCGCCGGAATCGCGCAGGTCCCTGATCAGTCGCGTCACCGTGGCAGGTGTGGAGTCGAGCCCCCGCGTCAAAACCAGCGGATCGCTGATGATATGGGCGTGCAATCGCGCCAGCGCAGGAGCAGACAGCTTCAGTCTGCGGACAACTTCGGCGATGAGGACAGTGGGCAGGGACGACTCCATCTCACCGATAATGTGCGAGAGCTCGCCGGTGCAGAATGAGACTGTTTGCGACTCACGCATCGGGGGCGCCCGGGACTTCCATCCGAACCGGACGCAGTCCACCGAGTTTCACGGCCGCGGAACGGTCCCGAGCGGTCGAGCTTTCCGTTCCTGTCGCGGCTACGGCACTGCCGAGATCCACACCCTTAATGAGGTCATCCGAGCTGCACTCGAGAATGTCGAGCAACGCGACGAGAACGTGGAGATTGAGTCGTTCCGGCTTCTCTGCTGCGAGCCGATAGACCTGGCTCGACGACAGATTGATGCCTCGTTCTTGAAGGAGTGGAATAAGGTCCGTGGTACTGAACAACCCCTTGGTCGCCATTACTTCGCGCAGTTTCCACTCGTAGCCAACGATCTTCATTTGCCCGGTCCTTTAGTCGGTCGTGCCTGCTGGTTCTTCTCCAAGGCTTGTCTCATCATTGTGTTCATGAAGTTGCCCGTGACGTGTGTGTAAATCCCGGTCGTCGTGCCCCACTGGTGGCCCATCTGCTCCTGAATAAAGCGCGGGTCGAATCCTTCTTCGGCGAGGTGAGTGGCATAGCTGTGTCGTAGACAATGTGGTGAGAGCACACTGTCGAGGCGGATCTCATCACGGTAGACGGCGAATCGCTCGGTGATTTCTTTGGCCTGAAGCCGGTTACCTCGTTCGGTGACCCACAGCAAGTTCGACCCCGACATTCGAACGGTCGGCCAAACCTCGTCGACGTATGCCTTCAATGCTGCGACGGCTCCGGCACGAAGCGTCAGTACGGAGCGACGCTTCTTCCCGCTACCGTGCGAGCCTTTCCCGAACTGGACCTGCAAAATCCCGTAGTCGCCAAATTCCGGTGCATGGGGATTGCGGTAGAAGTCGGTGACTTCCAGGTTCGCAACTTCATCGGCTCGAAGCCCCCAACCGTAGATGACCTTCATGATCGTCGCGTCGCGATAGACCTGCAGGGCACCCTTCTTGTGCTGGTCGAGGCGCGAATCGACAATCGAGTCGATGTGGTCAAACAGACGCTGAACCTCGTCGCGTGCCAGCGGTCGGCGCCCCGGCCTCCCTTCGTAATCGAGGATGTGTCTGGCCGAGTTCCACTCATGCACGATCTGTGTTGGATGTGTGCCAAAGCGCTGTTCGCACTGCTGCGCCCACGTGTAATGATCAGAGATCAGATAATTGCAGAAGGCCCGGATCGAGGCTTGGTAGACCCGTAAAGTCGAGCGCATCAGCTTCCGCTCTGAGATGAGGTGCATCATCCACTCGTCGAACATGCCTGCGGTCCAGTTCCACGGGAATTCGTTGGTGAACTCCTGCAGAGCCACCGCTCGTGCGACGTTGGAGTCGGCAGACTGTCGTTTATTCAGCCGTCCGCCGACTTGGGCGTCTGTCCACCCCTCGACCATTGCCGCGAATACGGCTTCTTCCTCGTTGATGAACGCCACTCCCGGCGCAAGGTACAGCGAGGATTCGCCATAAGGGACGCCTTGTTTCACCATGACCACCATTCGCCTGAGGGGATAATCATGCATCGGATGCAGATATAATGTCAACAGACACGGAATCAAGCGGGAGCAGGACCATCCAGTGATGCCTTCGCGACTCAGATCACGCTTGTATTCCTGCATTTGATGCAATACCCGCAAGTTTGCCGGTTGAGGCTCGAGCTCACGGCGAGCAGGTTGAGCGGGTCGTTGCCGAACTCCTTCAGCGTCTCCTCGTTGAACTTGAAAGCCCCGGTCTGCCAGGCGTTCGAGCGGGCGACGACATGGTCGATGTCGACGGCGTTCGCGCTGCGGTCGAAGTCGTAGGTCTCGCCCTGATACGGGTCGGCCAGAGTCCCGGCCAGCACGATGCATCCGTGAGTTCCGGCTTTGAGGGTGATGTCCGTGAGGTCGCGGCGGAGCACGTCGTTACGGGTGTCGCAGCCGTTGTGATCGGTGTCCGACCGCCATTTGAACAGGTCACCGTCGTACCCGGTCTTCGGGGCCCGGCCCTTGACCGTGAGTTCGTCCAACATCACCGAGGCGGTCCCCGTCGCTGCGCTGCCCGCATGGCCTTCGTCCCCTTCCCCGCTTTCGCTCTCTTCGTCGGTGTCATCGGACTTCGACGGTGAGGGAGTGTCCTCGCTCGGTTCCGGGGCCTCACGAGTGGGTTTGGGATCGGCCGAACTGGTTGAGGCGGTGTCGATGGCCGGTTGGGCATCCTCGGCGCATCCGGAGAGGAGGCCGAGTGACAGGACTGCTGCGAGTGCCGCAAGTGTGCGGCGCGAGGAAGAGAGCAAGGGCATGGACTTTCGGGCGTGGAGGCTCGCCGGTTCGGCGAGATAGTTCAGACGTGGTCGTGGACCGAGCCGACACGAATGTCGCTGCTCGATCCACTTCGATCAGTCTAGATCCGGCGGCGCGGCGGTGGCATACGGTCGGCAGGAACGTATCCCTTTCGTTAGATCCCCGGATGATCGTCGAGATGAGATTCTCGGCGGTTGCCTCAGTTCTACCGAGGGGAGGGTGAGGTCACCGGCGGGTGGGTGCATGATTGAGGGGAACGGTGAGCAGCCTCGGCGAGGAGGATTTTCGATGCGACACGATGAGGAGCGCCCGCGCACCAGCGGGTTCCTGGCCGACGGGACGGTACCGGGGCACTGGACTCAGGTGCTCGGGGCGATGCGGGCGAACCCGTTCACGCATCTTGCGCTGGATGAGGTACGCACCGAGGCGGCCCACCACCTCATCGTCGCGCCTTCCCCGGAGGTGGCCCGGGCGTGCTTCGGGAAGTTGCTCGACGCGTGCGGGGACTCGGTTGAGATCGTCACCGTCGAGGAGCTCGTACCGGGTCGCGTCCCCGCGGGGACGTGGGTGTTCCTGCCACATCGGCAGGACGGGTGGACGGATCTCGAATCCGCCTCGGCGAAATTGCGGGCGGGACTGCTCCAGGAGAACTCGTCACGCGAGACCGGCGACAAGCTGGTCCTCATGGAGTACGGGATCAACCTGTGGATGTGGGCCGAGCCGCCGTCCAGCGGAGGCGACCCTGTCTGCCACGCCGGTGAGCTCATCAGCTGGGAAAGCGCGTGGGCGCTGGGAGCGAGCGGAAGCGATGAAGATGCCACCGCGGGCGCAGCGCCGGAACCGGGAATCAAAATGGACGCTGACAACAACTCAACAGCAATGCCGTTACCGCTGACTGCATCGGCCCGCCCGCCGATCTACTTCGGCCTGCCGCCCATCCTGCGCCAGCGCCGCTGGGACAGCTGAGCACATTCTCTGGCATCCCCTTCACCGACCGCTCACCCTAGCGTCGAGCGCATAAACTATGCGGCGAGCGGTCGACGCTAAGGTGCGCGGTCGGTGAGCACGAATGTGACTGAGGTGAGCGGTCGACGCTTAGCCTTGATCCACCGATTCGCTTGATGGCAAGGGGCTCACTCGGATTCGAGTGCGAACGCGGTGCGAGGGCAGGAAGTAGTGTCCCGGTCTCTCACCGGTCTCTTCCACATAGATGATTCCCCGGGG
>NZ_FXYY01000063.1 GCF_900169165.1 Brevibacterium linens ATCC 9172 | reverse complement strand
CCCTCTCTGTCAGGCTGGTTGTGAGTCACTCAGTCTGACACTGAGAGGAACACTAACCATGACCATCACTACTGGATACAGCGTGGCAGAGATCCGGTCTTTCCTGGTTCAGTACGACCAGATCCCCTTCGGACAGAAGGGCAAATGGGTCGATGCTCAACCGTTCACGCGAAAGCAGCTGTACACGTGGATACGAGCTCTCGTTACCGGCGACCTCGACCGCGGACTCGTCCCGCGGAACAATGACCCTATGACCTATGCGACACGGCGGAAGAAGATGACCGAGGAATTGACCTCGGACCGTGAGAAAGCCCTGATGAAGGAACTCGCGGTCAAGGAGGCGGCTCTGGCCGCGAAGGAGAAGGAACTGGCGTCCCAAGGTGAGGAGATCCGCAGGCTGGAAGAGACGGCGAACAGCTTGGGAAAAGCTATCGGGCTCTTGCACAGCAGGAACGTGTCAGAGCCCGACGCGGACGAGGAACATTCGAGTCCGAAGAATTCCTGACCATGGAGAACACCCTCGTGTTCGACCTCGTCGAGTCTGGCCTGTCACAGCGCCGAGTTCTTGACGTCGTGGGCCTGTCACGGTCTACGTGGCATTACCGGCTCAACCCGCGCCAGACTACGGCTGAGCCGGTGGCGCATCGGGACCGGGCCTATCCGAACCGCATCGATGCTGAAGCGAAACAGCAGATTAAGACACTCATCGAAGCAGGGTGGGCCGATGATCACTCGGTTGATCATGCATTCGCGCGGGCCTGGGACGACGGGATCATGGTCGCGTCCCAACGCACATGGTGGCGCATCGCTGCCGATCTGGAGGATCAGACCAAACGGCCGCAGGTCGCCACGCGCAAGGGCACAAGGCAGCCCCGTGAGATACCGGTGCTGGTGGCGACCAGGCCGGGGCAAGTGTGGTCATGGGACATCACTGATGTGAAGTCGGTCTGGGCACACGTCGTGTTCAAGGTGTACTCGATCATTGATATCTTCTCCCGCAAGATCGTGGGATATCGGGTCGAGCACCGCGAGTCCGATGACCTTGCAGTGGAGATGTTCGAAGACGCTATCACGAGATATGGTGCCCCGGAGTTCGTGCATGCCGATTCTGGAGCGGCGATGAAGTCCGCGGTGTTGAAAGAAGTCCTGGCCGTTCATGGCACTGAGACAACGCATAACCGACCGTATGTGTCTAATGACAACCCGTATTCGGAGTCAGCGTTTCGCACGATGAAGTATCGGCCGGCGTATCCCGTCGTGTTTGATGACCTTGATGATGCTCGAGACTATGTCGGTGCGCATGTGCAGTGGTACAACACTGAGCATCGTCACTCCGGGATCGCTCACTTCACCCCGGACCAGGTCCAAGACGGGTCCTGGAACACAGTATGGGAGAAACGACAGGACACTCTGGCCAAGTATTACGCGCAGCATCCGGAACGGTTCGCGAAACCACCGACGACCCCGGCACCAGCCGAGGTCGTCGGGATCAACCATCGAGAGATAGACACGCTAGCAGCGTGAGTGACTCCAAACAGCTTGACAGGGCGCG
>NZ_FXYY01000002.1 GCF_900169165.1 Brevibacterium linens ATCC 9172 | reverse complement strand
ATCAAGTACAAGGGCCGCAACGTGATCGAGCGTGGATACGCCCGTTTGAAGCAGTGGCGAGGACTGGCCACTCGTTATGACAAACTCGGCATCGTCTACCGAGCCGCTGTAGTTCTCAACGGCGTCATCGCCTGGTTACAGCATTTATCAGACACGCCCTAGGTCTCCACAGTGGACGTGGGGTTATCGTCTCGAGCAAGTCGGCCGTCATCTGATCTTCCAGGACGGATCCGAGCTGGGCCGAACGGTGATGAGCGACGGCATGAGCATGCGCGCCAGCGATGACGGATCGATCATCTGGTTCTTCGGATTCGAAGACGACAGCCTGACAATCCTCACACTGTCGACGGCCACGATCGATGACTATCGGGCTGCAGCTCCTGAGGGCGTCGTGATTGACAGTTTCACGGACGGAGCGCGGGTGGTCATGGCGGAGCTGGAGACGAAGCGGCGGTCAAAATTCGGTTTGGATTTCGAATGTGTCCTGGCATTCCGGTACAGGGCATCTTCTACTTCAGCCAGCTCGGCAACGTCTACGCTCGGCATGATGGCCGTTGGCTCAAAAGCACATTCTCCGAGGACGGGCCCGTCCTTGGAGATGATGAGCTTCTGCTGTCGCCGATACTGAAGTCAGGTATCGCGTTCTCTGATGCACTCTCTGAGGCCGATGGCACACTGAATTTGGATCGGCTTCGTCCATATATCTATCCCAAGCTCGACATCGACGACTCCGAATCATGCCGCGACCTTTATACCGATGGTGATTGGGAGATCGTCGATTGAAACACGGGTAGATTATCCGTTGCCGGCGCGTGCCGACGTTTCCCACAGTCACCTGTACCAATAAGGACGGATCCTCTCGATGAACGTACGAGAACGAATGGTGTTCCTGCAGTCGTGGTGGGTTGCGTCGGAGCTGATTCGCCGCCATCCGGAACTTGAACTGATCGAGACCCACCCCGGAGGAGGTCTGTATGACTGCCTATCTGTCCTCAGCAACGAGGGTTCTGCGAAGCTGGACATCGATCTGAATCGTAACGGGCGCATCCACATCCACTCGGCGACACCGTCCTGGTTCGATTCGACCCGATGGGACATCCGCCACCCAGTCGAGTGGTCTACCGAGCTCGAGCAGGAAGACCGACGTCGGATTCCGAGATTCCTTGAAGATGCCGCTGGTTTGCGGCCACCTTCTCAAACCCCTGTAACCACATCCAAGACGCTTACCTGCAGAGCTATCTACCACCTGTTGCTCTTCGCGCTGAACGAGGCAGAGTACTGGGACATCCGAAATGGAAAGCTCGACTCCAGTGGAATGTACAGTGATAGCGAACGTCCCTATTTTGAGGGGATCGAGTCGGCTCAGATTGCGCTTCGCCAATCCCGCCCACTGGGCTGGAAGGCCAACGTTCCTCGATATGATTTCTGGGGCGTGCTGCGCGACGGAAAGTGCCTCGGCCTTCTCCAAATCGACGGAACTCTCCATCGCCCAAATGCAGAACCCGTCAATCTCATGAAGATCTACAACGCGAACAAGCGGGATATTCTGCCCACCGCCATGGAAGTTCGGAAACTCCTCACCTCGTAGGCGCCAGTCAGTCAGTTAGACGCACCTCGGCAACTGCTCCCAGCAGGGGCAGGTGGATGAGCACCTGTTTGGGGGCGGTGCCGTCGGTCTTCTGCAAGGCCTGACGGTAGGTGGCCATCTGCCCGAGGTACTTCTCGCGGATATGACCCACCGGGTCGGTTCCGGGATACGACTTGTGGTCGACGAGGATGTGCTCGCCAGTTGGCAGCAGAATTCGCGCGTCGATCCATCCTTCCATCACCTGCGCATCATCGTTGCGCCACGCGATCGGGGACTCGGTGGCCACCTCGGCGCCGGGGTACGTCGTCTCCACCCATTCGGTCCAGCGTTTACCGACTTCGATGAGCACATCCGCATTCAGCACACTGTCAGAATCCCAACGTGAGAGGATCCGCTCGGCAGCTGTGCGCTTCAGCTCAGCGGTCAGCGTCGAGAGAGGCAATCCCAGGTAGGCGTGTACGGCGTCACCGACGCGATCCCAGTCCTTTCCGCCTTTGGCCACCAGCGGCTCCCCCAGTTCGGCGAGGATCTCCACCTCTGCTTCGACCCCGTTGGACGGCACACTGCTCGCGGTGAACCGGGCCGGCAACGTGGTTTCAACGGGAGTCGTGCTGCGGACTGGAGTGTCTGAGCGAGCGTAGAACGATCGAGGTAAACCAGTCGAATCAGCCGTTGGGCCGTCTTCGATGTCGATCGGGAGGGCACTGATCCGAATCGGCAACTCGGTTGTAGCCCTTCTTTCGTCGCTGCGCCGGTCGGCGATGCGCAGGATTCCGTTCTCGTCGACCGCGCTCACTGATCGATCAGTGATTGTCGGCTGCTCCCATTCGACCAGACCCTCAGCGACAGACCTATTGAGAACATTGTCCGCCCCCTTGGGATCCCCGAACGCCACAATGCTGTGCGTCTCAGCCCGAGTAAGCGCAACATAGAGAAGCCGTGCCGTCTCATCCTTTTCTGCCTGGCCTGCACGACTGACCGCATCCAGACGCCCCAACCGGTCCTTCAACGGCTCATAGTCTTTGAGCACGCGAGGCAGGAAGCGCAGAGCACGATTCGCCAAGGGGTACCGCGCGTCGAAGACAGATGCCTTCTCCACGGTGATCTCTCTGTGCCCATAGTCCTTATCTACCGGTACACCGACAATGACAACTGGCCACTGCAGACCCTTCGACTGGTGCATCGTCGTCACGAGCACGGCGTCATGGGCCGTCGTCTGCTCATAGGATCCGGCCGCCTCGGTGAGGTGATCGAGCAGGCCTGCTGGAGTGACCGGCGAACGCGTCTGTTCCGCAGCGTCCGCATATTCACCGGCGATCTGGCACAGGGAATCAAGCGTTGCCAGACGGTTCTCCGGTGTTGTCCACGATTTGATCCGCTGCGGCAGGTCGAGGGCATCGATGATGCTCAGCAGCAGGTCGACCGGTGAGTGATGAGCGGCATTGAGCGCCAGTTCCGACAGGGCAGCCAGCGCCGGATCATCCCACCACGTCCGAGGCTGGTCACGCCGTTCTTTCTTGTCGACGATCCGTGCCGCATTTTCGAACCATGTGTCGTGGCTGCCGTGGTCGGGCATGAGAGTGACGAGTTCGGCGAGCGCCACAGCGTCGTCCCGGTCGACGACCGCGGCCAAACCGGCGGCAACGAACTGTCCTTCCCTGGTTGAAAGCAGATCGCTGGTCGACCCCACTGCGCGGATGCCGCGTTCGCGAAGTTCAGAGACGACCCGGGAGACTTGAGAGTTCGTGCGAACGAGGACAGCGATATCACCCTGTTTGACTTCGCCGTCGGACAATTGAGGCGAGCGTTGCAGAAAGTCTTCAACTCCCGTGGCAATGGCTTTACCCATCCGCGTGTCCGCGGATCGAGTTCCGCCGGCTGTCGTGGTCGGTACCCAGAGTTCGCGGCTGCCGATGTGGCGCAGGTGTTCACGCTGTGGCGGGATGCTCAGCACAACCTCGTCTTCCTTCTGGTCGGCGAAGACCGAGCTGAAGAGAGTATTCGACAGTTCGAGAGCCGGTTCGGTCGAGCGCCAGGACGCGCCGAGGTTCTCCGAAGTGGCCTTGCCCAGTTCTGTCTTTCCGTCGATGAGTGCCGAAAAGACATCGTTCATCAGCTCGGGGTCCGCCCCGCGGAAGCCGTAGATAGCCTGTTTGCGGTCGCCCACCCAGATGACTTCGTCGACGAGGTCGGCGAGCTCCATAAAGATCGCCAGTTGGATGGGAGACGAGTCTTGGAACTCATCGACGGCAAGCAGTCGGTAGCGAGAGGCGATCGATGCCCTGACTCGTTCGTTCGTGCGCAGCAGGTCAAGGGCGCGAACCTCCTGGTCGACGAAATCCATCACCCCGAGAGTGTTCTTATGTTCCTCATAAGCCGACAGTGACGCGATCGCTGTGTCAATGACGAGGGTGATCAGTGCCTCGATGTCAGAGTGGAAGGCACTGTTGGCGAGGAGCTCTTCAGACACGAGGCGAGCGCTCGACTCATCGAGAACCTGTTTGGGCACTGCTCCGGGCGCCTTCCCACCTGGCACGGCCGTGTACTTCCGCTCTGCCACCTTCGCCCATGTCGACCACGGGACCCGCGCGAACGGAACAGCCTCCTCGGCGCCGTTCTCGAGTCCACTGAGGAAACGGTCCAAGGTCACGAGGCTGCCTTCGACGTTGCCTTCGTTGGTCTTCGTCACCTTCGGTCTCTCAGACGGAGGTTCCTCGCCGTTCTGGAAGACTCGCAGCGCGTCGCGCAGCTGCTCGATGTCGCCGGCCAACCTGTCACGCCACTTCTGCCGTCCGTCTCCCCCAGCGGCAGGAAGAGCTGAGAGGAAGAGCTCAGCCGAAACGCGTGCCGATGCTCGCAGTTCGGCCTCGCCGAGGTGGTTCGCCCGGGCCGCCTCGGCGACGGATCTGACCAGGTCCGACCAGACAACGGGTCCGTGGCCGAACGAGTTCGAATCAGCGGGACTGCCGTTATGACCGGTGCGGACGAGCAGATCGCGGTGAGTGGCTTCAGCTTCGGCAACAACCGCGTCGACGGCCGTGGTGAAGACGATCGCCTGTTCCTGTTCGTCGAGCACACGCAGCTCTGGTGAGAACCCCGCGTCGATGGCGTATTCAGTGACGAGGCGACCGGACATCGAGTTGATGGTGCCGATGAGTGCGGTGCTGATCTCCTCGGCGGCGGTGATGTTCCCGTCATCGAGGAGTCGCTTCTGCGTCTTTTCGACGAGGTCGGCCGCGGCGCGGACGGTGAAGGTGGTGGCGATGACTTCGCTTGCGCGAAGGACGGGTTGGCCGTCGTCTGTTGTCTGCGACAGTCGTTCGGAGAGCACTTCCGTCAGTCGGTAGGTCTTTCCCGAGCCCGCCGAGGCGGTGATGACGTGAACGCTCATGAGTGGTCCCCCGCGATGCCGTAGATGAGGTTGAAGTTGCTGTACGACTGGTTCTTGGCCACAAAGAGACGGCCCTCATCCAGCTCATCCGTTTTGATGGTCTTGAGCGCTTTGTCGACCTGTGTGTTCTTCGCTTGGGGGTTGACGCCGAATTCCGCATGGACGTCTGCGTTCAGGGAATCGAAGCGGCCGGTGGCGATGGCCGAGAGTGTGTGCTCGATCGAGGCTTGGATGAGCGGCCATAGTCCTGCGGGATCGCCACCGAGCCCGTTGCCGTCCTCGTCGAAGATGTCGGCCGCTCCCCCGTTGTAGTTCTCGTCGAGACCGGAGTCGGTTGAGATGAATCGTCCTTGTTTGAGCATGAAGTACGAGGTGAGTGGGTTGGCGCCAGTCGGGGAGTCGATGGTGTGAGAGTAGACGCTCAACTGGACGGCTTCGCCGTCATCGATCATCGTCCGATAGCGCTTCTCATAGTTCGCCCATTTGAGGTCGATGATTGCGGGTCGTCTGTCGTCGAAAGCGCCTTCGAGGTCGCGTTGTCCTCGCAGCTGAACGGTGAGTTCTTCGCCGGCGACGGTCAGTACCCAGTCGTGGTCGAAGCCGGTTTCAGCACCGACGATCGTGATGCCACGGTCCCTGAGCGTGGTGAACAGGTGGACCAACGATGCCATTGCTGTGGATCTGATCGTGTTATTGCGTGCCAATTGCCCCGGCAGGAGCAGCTCGGAAGCGAACCGTGGGACGAGCCGGTCGAAGGTCTTAGCGATGTCGGCGGGGGTGGTCAGCGAGGTGTCGGTGTCGTTCGTCTGCATGAGGTGTTCGACTACGGCGTGAACCAAGTTGCCGATCATGCGGTTGTCTGTGGGGATGTCGAAAGTGAACCCGCGGCTGAGGCCGAGGCCGCGTTCGAGTGTCCAGCCCAACGGGTCGGAGAGCAACTGGTCGATCTGGCTGAAGGACAGGGTCTCGGGCAGGAGGTGGCGGAAGTCGCCTTCGAGTACGCGCGAGATTCTGTTCGGGGCGGTGAACTCTTCGAGGCTGGCCGTCGACGTCGGAATGGCGACGTCATTCAGTTGCCATGTCTCGTCTGTGATGAGATCCGCGACGGAAAGAGCGATCATCGGATCGGAGAGCACTGTGTCGACCGATGCGTTTGGAAAGCGGTCGCCATCTGCAGCGGCGATGTCTTCTGCCAGTCGAGCGAGCACTGGGTGGAGGGTCACCGGTTCGCCTCGGCTGGTCTCGGGGCAGAAGCAGGTGAGGTTTACAGCGGTGCGGAGACCATCGAGTTCGGCGGCTTGCCTCAGTCGTTCCTTCTCGGTTGAGGTGGAGATCCGGACTTCTGACTGCGCCAATGCGTCGAATTCGGCTGAGTCCCAGGTCTCGTTCGCCGAGGTGGCTGAGCGCTGTGAACACCACCAGACGACGGTGTCCGTGTCTTCCGGGACTTCTGCGGGGCTGGTGACGACCGTCCAGTCGGCGGCTTGGGCGTGGGCGTCGGAACGGGTCGCAGTCGGTGCACTGGATTCTGCGATGTCGAAGAGCTCGCGGACTCGGATGGAATTCGTACCGAGCCGGGTGATTGCGGCGCGGAAGGACGCGAGGTGGGTGGCCGCCTCGGCGATCAATGCGGTGGTGTCGTCCTGTGCTGTGTCAGCGGTGCGGTTGCCGTTCAGTCTGCGCAGGCGTGTAGCCAACCAGTCCAATGCGGGGTTGAGGGAGGCGAGGTCGAGCTCTTCTGAGTCGATCGCTGGCGGCCTGGTACGCAGGAAACCGTCAAGTGCTTGCGCGGTTTCCCACGCTCGGGTGGCGATTTCGGAATTCTCGGCTGTTCGGCTCTTCAACTGGTCGAGAGCGCGCATCCACGCGGACTCAGGATCGTTGGAGATACCCGGTTCTTGGGTGAAGGCTTGCAGGAGCACCGACGACACTCCCTGCGGAACGAGCGACGTGGCGGGGGAAGTTGCGTAATTTGTGCCGAACGAGAGATGCAGGAACTCGGCGACTCTACGGATATCGGTCGGGGGCAAGACAGCGCCGAGGAAAACAGGGAGTATCTGTGCGGACGGATTTGCCGCGTTGGAGTCGGCGATTCCGAGCGTCGGCGCCTGTCGTCGTGCCAGCTGTTGGTCGAGGACAGCGGTGGCATCGCCGGCGATGATGCAGATGCGCTCTCGGTCGTTCACATTTGCGAGGTACCGGGCGGCCGCCTCGGCGGTGGACCAGGTATCGGGGCCGCGCACGATGGTGAGTTGCGGCGTTTCCGTTGGTGCTGCGGACTCCGTGACGGTCACGCCTGCAGCTTCTACCGCGCCGAGGATGTCCTGCCACACCTGCGGGAGAGTATCCCTCTTGTCACGCAGTTCGATCGAATCGATTCCGAGCGGCCAACTAGCTCCGTATAGCCGGAGCAACTCGAGAGATTCGCGCACGTCGTCTGCACGACCGGGCGCAAGCGTTGCGGCGGTGTCATGTGGCGGACCGATCACGACGAGACTTTCGACTGTAGCCAAGGCGTCGAGTCGAGGGTCTGCGGAGTAATCCTGGCCGTCATTGGCCGGTTTCCAACCAGCCTCGATCGCGTCGTCGCGCAGCTCGAGCAGATGGTGGGCGGTGTTCCAGGGGTCGTTAGCGAACGACCGGCGATACCAAGGATGGTCAGCTTGTGCCAGCAACGACCGGTATTGAGCGATGCGAATGGGGCGGTCGATGGTGGGTCGGGTCGTGCCCAATCGAGTCTGGAGGATGCCGAGCAAGCCGAGCGGGCCTGTGACGACTGTCGTTCCCGTCGTATCGGTCGACCACGGTGCCCGATCGAGGTTCCATCCGAAGACGATGCGCATGTGTGGTCCTTCCCTCAGCCCATCCACGGCTCATTGCAGTTTCTTCACAGAGCGAAGTAGTAATCCCGGATGTACTGTGACATCAGCGCCCGACGCTCGTTGAGGAAATGCGAATAGTTCTCAGCGGAGGTGGTTCGAAGAGACTGAGGGACCGCGTTCTCTGCGAACGACGCTTCGAGTTCAGTTTCAGTGGCGATTTCGCCGAGAGTCAGGTTCCCCGACTGGATCTGTTGGTCGACTCGTTCGATGTACGACGCTGGTTCAGAATCTTGAATAGCGATGTTCACAGGCGTTTCGGTGATCGCGAAGTTCGCGATCTGGTTGTACTGATTTCGGTCTGTGATTCCAGATCTGACGAGGTAGTTCTTCGGGACCAGATGGTGGATGTCTCCACTTTCCTCGGTCATCTGGCGCACGGTGATGTGCTTGGACAGGAAGCCTTTGGCGTTCTTGTGGATCTGTGCGGCTCTGAACGTGTTGAAGTAGGGGCTGCGGGTGCTCGTGGTGATCATGTTCGACGGCAGCTCCACATTCCAGAATCCATCGGTGAGTTGTCCCCGTTCGATCTCGTCCAAGAGAGCAACGGCGCCCGTCTCTGCGATCTTGCGGATGTCTGCTTCGAAGCGGGTTTCGAACGACCCCGAGTACCTTCCAGTGAGCATCGACATGACGAACCATCGTCGAACGATCGACTTGACCTCTCCGTCGGTCAAGGTGCCTCCGGCCTTCAACTGGATAAACAGCGCGTAGGCGAAGTTGAGGGCGTTCTTGGAGCTGATCATCTTCGCAACGGTGAAGCCAGACGATTTGATGGTGAGCAGAAACTGCTGATAGCTGTACTGGTTGACGATTTCGAGGAGCACTTTCTCAAGTGTTTCGAACGACCGCCGGCCAAGTTCGTCGCTGAAGGTCCGCGTGTCGAAGTCACGGCCCGACAGCAAGCTGACCAAGGACGACATCCGGCCCCGGCCAAAGCCGCGCAGTCCGGCAACTCGAATGACATCGGTATAGTCCGGGTCGTACAGGTCCGACGTGTCATTGCGGAGCCAGGCAATCTTGTCCAAATAGCCAGATTCGGCAAATGTCTGATCGTTCTGCGCGATCTCAGTGTAGGCGTGGGGGTGTTTGGCCAAGTGGCAGAAATAGTCGATCAGCTTCCGCAGATTGGACCCGAATTCGCCGTGGCTGGAGATCTTGCTCATCGCGAAGTCAGCGCCTGAGAGTGTCACCCCTTTCGAATTAATGCGAATGAAGATCTCTGTGACCGTGTTGATATCGAGGTCGTCAGCCAGCGTGATGATGCCGACCTGGGAATTGTGAATGCCGGCCAGCTTCTCAAACGCCTTCACCACTGACGTTTCGTCTGCCTCGGGATTCCGCGAAAGGTAGTGGTTGATCGAGCCGAATGTCGTTGCCGATGAACTCATAAATTCCGCGATGTCCGAGACCCATGCGTCATCACGGTCGAGGAACGGAGTCAGCGTCTCGAACTTCTCGGTCTGGGGATTGAACGCGATCTTGATTCGCTTCTTCGCATAGTTCTTATCGACGACTTCATGGCCGACGAGGGCAGCGGTCATTGCCGTAATGCGCTGTTGGCCATCGATGAGGATCTGTTTGAACCCAGAAGTCGAACCGTCTTTCAATCCGACATCCTGGCTCTGCCAGGTGATGAGGTAGCCGACAGGGTACCCGTTGTAGAGGGAGTCGAGCAGATCTCTGACTTTGGTTGACGACCATACGAACGGACGCTGCAGCTCCGGGATCGCGATCTGCCCACTTTTGACCCAGCTGAGCAGCGTATCGACCTGTTCCTGCCGCACCGTATATTTGGCCACGTTGCACCCTTCTCTCATCCTCGATACGCGTCTGCCGCATCGCCCTCAGACTACAACAGTCGCTGCCGAGAAGATCCCACAGCAGGAGACAGATTCAGACGCACACCAACCTGACCTTCGCAGACGCAACGGATACGGTGTACCGTACTGCCTCGGCGTCAGCTAATGCTGTACTGTGCGACGATCCTGCGAACGGCTGCTTCCAGTTCGGGGATGTCGTCTCGGGCTGTCACCCAGATGATCGTCCTTGATGTGTCGAAGTATCGATGCGCTAGCGAATCGCGCATTCGGATAATTTCAGCCCACGGAATCGAAGGCTCGCCGGCGAACACAGACTGAGGCACGTCTTTCGCTGCTTCGCCGATTTCGATCAGTCGGACTCTGATCGCGTCAAACATCATGTCTTCGTCCGAACCAACACGTTGCAGATAGCTTGTGATGGCCTCACAGGCGGAAAGCATGTCGAGCAGCCGCAACTTCGGGTCACGTGTCACAGCGGAACCTCATCGAGCAGCGCCGTTTCTGACACTGAAGCCTTGAGCCCGTTGCGGGGAATGAGGTCGACTTCTCTCCCCAGGATGCGCTCCGCGACAGAGCGCATCTTCATCAGCTTGAAGAGGCCGACCGAATCGTCGATGTCAATGAGCAGATCCACGTCACTGTCGGGTCGATCATCGCCACGCGCCACGCTGCCGAACACGGAGATATTGTGGCCTCCGAGTTCGGCGAGCTTCGCGATGAGCTCGGCGGAGTGGGTTCGGACCTTGTGCAGTGATTCCGGTTCGGGTTCAACCACGAGACGGAATCCCGCCGCCGTCAGCAGGACGTCCAATGCTGAGGCTGATGGCTCACGTCGCCCTTTTTCGTACGAGCTGATGACGCTTTGCGCGACCCCTGATCGTTCCGCCAGCACAGATTGGGTCAGACCCGCGTCTACGCGGGCCCGACGGATCATCGCACTGGCTCTCGACATAGCAACACTATAGCGTATCCGCAATAAGGGCTGCCGGGCTCGGCAGAAAGTCCACCTCCACGATCTGCCGGGACTGTCTATCAGCGCGAGAGAGCTGAGCCTCCTCAAATAGTTTGAAACGTCCTCAGACGCAGGCGGAAGCGGACCCGGCGGCTGCGATCAACAGCCGAATTGGAGCAGATGGGCTCCTCCACGTGCCGAGACGTCGCAGCCGGAAACCCTATGTCAGTACCGACGTCTACTGTTGTTTCGAGCACTTCACAAAGGAGACAACGATGACTTCTCGTTCTGTTCACCCGGCTCCTGTCCGTACGTTGATCAGCCCTGCCCGCAGTTCCGATGACCCCAGCGCCGCCGTGGCTGCTGAGAACCTCGCGGGTCCCGCAGTGGGGTCAGTCGATGCAGTTGTACGGGCGCCTCGGACCGAGGACCACTTCGTCAGAATCGTGTCTTCCCGGCCCAGCAGTGAAGTCAATCCGCATCTGTGGACCTGGCAGGCGGAAGCCCTCGACGCATGGCATCAGTCAGAGTGCCGAGGTGTCGTCGAAGCCGTGACCGGGGCGGGCAAGACGATGATCGGCATCACCGCGGCGTTTGAGGCGTTCCGCCAGGGCATCAAAGTGCTTGTTCTGGTCCCGACTGCGGAATTGCAGTCACAATGGCAACGCCGTCTGATGGAGACCCTGCCCCAGGCAGATGTCGGTACGCTCGGGAACGGGCGGCGAGATTCCCTCGGCGCTTGCGACATTCTCGTGGCCATCATCAATTCGGCGACTCGAGCGGAGCTGCTGAAAGAGCATTCGGACGGTCTGCTCATTGCAGACGAGTGCCACCGGTACGCAGCGAGGTCATTTTCGAAGGCTCTGCGGTCCGACTTCCGCTACCGTCTCGGTCTGACCGCGACCTATCAGAGGCCGGACAAAGCGAATACAGCCGTTCTCGACCCCTATTTCGGTGGCGTCGTCTTTCAGATGTGGTACGAGCGCGCCCTACGCGACGGCGTGATCGCCGAATTCGACATTGCGTTTGTCGGAATCGGTTTGACCGACTCAGAACGCGGCGAATATCAGATCGCAAGCTCAGCGATCAGCAAACTCGGCATGTCCCTGAAGAACAAGCTGAATCTTCAGGAGGCTTCGTTCGACCAATTCATGGTCGCCATCCAAACGCTCGCCAAGAAGAAGAATGATCCTTCTCCGATTGTGTTCATGGCCCGGAAGTATCTGGACGCGGTCGTGAAGCGACAGCAGGTGCTCACCAACGCGAAGAACAAGATGAAGATCCTCGAGGGAATCGCGCCTGTGATCGCCGAGTCCAAGGGAAGTCTCATCTTCTCGCAGACAGTCGATTCATCGAGCCAGGCCGCGCATGTGCTTCAGCGAGCGGGAATTGAGACCAAGGCTGTGTCGTCGGCGTCGAAGCCGCACGAGCGTCGCGGGGCCATGCAGCAGTTCGCCAACGGTTTCGCGAAGGTTCTGTGTGCTCCGCGCATCCTCGACGAGGGCATCGATGTCCCCGATTCGGATCTTGCAGTTGTGCTCTCCGGCAGCAAGCAGCCTCGCCAGACCATTCAGCGTCTTGGGCGTATCATCCGACGCAAGGACGACGGACGACACGGACGATTTGTCGTTCTGTATGCGATCAACACGATTGAAGACGAGACTAGAAATCGCGATCAACAGTTCGGAGCAGTTGTCCCGTCCGCCCGACGGATTGCGGATTTCACCGAAACGCAGATACGCGAGCTGCGGAAATTCTTGAGGGGCCTGGTGCCTGAAGCACCGATTGCGCCGCCGGAAGCTCCCGGTAGCCGCTCTGCGTCAGAGCCGTCCCCGCCCGTCGGTCCGACGGTCGAGAATTTCGTTCCACCACCTCTGCTCGCCGAGGACCTCCCCGATCAGAGCGGCGCAGATGAGCAGCCCGCATCGAAGAAGATTGTCCTCGTCAAGGACGCGGACGACGACGAACCTCAGGAGCTTCTGCGCAGTGTCACAGATACTGACGACCTCCTCGGTGTCTACCTCAAACAGATCGGCCAATATCCGCTGCTCAGCGCCGCTGAGGAAGTCGAAGTCGCCAAACGTATCGAAGCTGGCATGTACGCGAAGCACGTGCTCAGCCTTGGGCAATATCAGACCAGGCGTGAACGCAGGGCACTCGAGTGGGTTAAGGCCGACGGAGCCGCCGCCTATGAGGAGATGGTGACGTCCAATCTGAGGTTGGTCGTGTCGATTGCCAAAAGGTTCAACCGCAGCAAACTCGACCTCCTTGATCTCATCCAAGAAGGCAATCTGGGTCTTGTCCGAGCGGTCCAGAAATTCGACTACACCAAGGGCAACAAGTTCTCCACCTACGCTACCTGGTGGATTCGTCAAGGAATTGACCGCGGGATCGGGGACACTGCCAAGACAATTCGCCTCCCAATCCACCTCTTTGAGAAGGCTTCAGAATTCTGGAATTGCATGCGGGATGATGAGTCCCGTGCCGCTTGCGACCATGATCATTCGAAAGTCGAGCAGGCACTCCGGATGCAGCCGGTCTCTCTGGAGGGTTACCTCGAACTCCAGTGGGACGGACACTATGCCGAGAGCCTGATGTCGTTCGACGACCGCATTGCCGATCCGGACGTATTCACTGACGACCCTGAGACGAAGATCGTGGATGGGGAGCTGCTGGAGACCGTCAACTCCGTCGTCGACAGTCTGCCTGCACGTGAAGCGGAGATCATTCGTCGTCGATTCGGGTGGAATGGCGAACCACCTCAAACCCTAGATGCCATTGGCAACCGATTCGCGGTGACACGTGAGCGCATCCGTCAATTGGAGAAGAAATCACTTGAGAAGCTCAAGGAAAAGTTCGAGGCCCACTCATTCTTCGCTGAGGTCAGCTTGCCTGCACCGAAGAGTTCGACGACGGCAACTCTGACCAGCCATTCGACGCTCCAGACCGGAGCAGAGGACCCACAACCGGCTGAGTGTGACAAATAGTGTGGACAAAGGCTGAAGGCTCGTCTCCGAGGGGCAGCGGTACCAGCCGTCAGCAATCATTTGCGGCTCTTTGGTTCACTACGTTCCTCCTCAGGCGAAAAGTGCGCACATTGACCTGGGACGAATCAGACGATCAGGCCGAGTTCCCGATAGACTTGACGCCGTTCTCACTGACCCGGTAACCGATTTGGAGGCTGGTCGCTCAGATATGGAAACTACGATTGACGTCGGATTCGATTTCCGCACCGACACTCCTCCGGGAAAAGACGCTGATCTGCTGAGCCCCACACTGCGCGAATATCACCGGAGGCTCTGGAGCAAGCAACTGCCCACAGGTCATACCTTCACACTGACTCAAGGTGAGAACGCCTATCTTCTCCACGAGTCAAGTCTCGGGCGATTCGCTCTGTCCAGTGATGCGATCACGACACGGCTGAAGGGCCGCGCCGCCAAGGTTTTGAAAGAGATTCCGTCTGAATCGTTGCCGCCTGATCTCGGCTATACGATCGGCAGCGCGATCATCTTTCCCGGCAATCGCATTGATGGCGCTTCCACAATCAATGGTGCAAGGGGGTTCCACCCGCGCATCGCGGACCGCTTCGACCTCACTCTCGAATGCATCCGTCGTCACTATCTCGGTGAAGCGAGCCCTTTGGCAACCGCGCTGCAGAGATACGCCGACTTCTTCGAACTGTTCTCGAGCTTCCCGGAGTACGTCGAGTTCTTCCTCCTCGATGACCTCTGGGACAGCCAGACTTCGCAGATCAGGTTTCTACATCGATTTGATGATTTCTCCACCCCGGCTGTGCCGAAGACTCCGGGCGATCTCATCGACTATCTGCAGGCGAACAATGAGTTTATTGAAGCCCGCAACCGTCGGATCGCCCGGAGTCTGGAGTAATACCTACTCCTCGACGCGTTCAACCTTCCCGACGAGGAACACGTAAGACAGCACACCGGCAATGGTGACTGCGGCCATGTAGACGAACGCCGGGGCGAAGTCGATGTCGGTGACGAGGAAGCCGATGACGATCGGTGTTGCAATCGACGAGAGGTTGTCGATGAAGTTGAACATGCCTCCTGTCAGACCCAACAGTCGCTCAGGTGCAAGCGCAGACACCAGCGACCAGGTGATCGAAGCGAACCCATTGCCGAAGAACGCGATCGACATGAAGACGATGACCCAAGCCGAGGAGTCCGTGTAATTCGCGCCGAGCATGAACACTGTCATCGCCAGGCCGATGATGATCGGCAGTTTCCGCGCCGTACCCAGCGACAGGCCCCTCTTGACCATGAGGTCGGAAACCCATCCGGAGAGCAGGACACCAACGAGGGCGGCGATGAACGGCAACGATGCCATGAAGCCAGATTCGATGTAGTCCATTCCCCGGTAGTCGACGAGGTAGGTCGGGAACCATGTGAGGAAGAACCACAGTGTCGACGTCAGACAGAATTGGCCCAGGTAGATGCCCCACAGCTTCCGCCGCGTCAGCACGACCTTGACGTCGGACCACTTGAGCTTCGGCTTCGCTGCCTTCTTCACGCCGCTTTCGACGTCGACAAGTCCCCCGCCGGAGGCGATGAGGTTGACCTCGGCCTGGTTTACGCCGGCCTTATCGCGCGGCTCACGGTAGACGAACCACCAGATCGCCGCCCAGATGATGCCGACAACACCGGTGAGAATGAACACCCAGTGCCAGGTGAGCACCGTCTGCAGCCACGACAGCACAGGGGTGAGCAGCGCCAGTCCGATGAACTGACCCGAGGTATAGAAAGCGATGACTCGCCCGCGTTCACGCTCCGGGAACCACGCGGTCGCGACCTTGTTGTTGATCGGATACGCGGGCGCCTCGAACCCGCCGACCATGAGCCGCAGAATGATGAGAGCGATGAAGCCGCCGGACATTCCCATGAACAACGTAGCGAGCGACCACAGCACGAGGCAAGACGCGTAGAGGACTCGCGGCCGGACTCGGTCGACGAGCCACCCGCCGGGCAACTGCATCGCAGCATAAGTCCACCCGAACGCCGAGAGCAAGATACCCTGCTGCC
Organism: Brevibacterium linens ATCC 9172; assembly: GCF_900169165.1. Classification (GTDB taxonomy): domain Bacteria; phylum Actinomycetota; class Actinomycetes; order Actinomycetales; family Brevibacteriaceae; genus Brevibacterium; species Brevibacterium linens. The sequence continues at coordinate 320,544 of NZ_FXYY01000002.1, read as the reverse complement.
CGGTCGTCAGATCGAATTCCTGAGACAATGCCGGCATCGCAATGGACAGGTTTGCCCTGTCCATGTAGTTGATGACGACGGTGATGAAGAGCAGAACCGCGATGATGTAGCGGATTCGGGTCGGTTTGGTGACCGTGAGGTGGTCGAGCTTTGTCATTGGTCTCTCCTCACCACTCCGCGAAGGAGCCGTCGGTGTGGCGCCAGGTCGGGTTGCGCCACCGGTGTCCTTCTGCGGAGCGCTCGATGACGTACTCTTCGTTGACCTCGATGCCGAGACCCGGTCCGGACGGGATGTCGATCATGCCGTCGTCGTAGTTGAACACTGACGGGTCGGTGACGTAGTCGAGCAGGTCGTTGCTCGTGTTGTAGTGGATGCCTAGGCTCTGTTCTTGAATGAAGGCGTTGTAGCTGCCGGCATCGACCTGCAGGCAGGAGGCGAGTGCGATCGGCCCCAGCGGGCAGTGCAGTGCGAGTGCCACATCGTAGGCTTCGGCCATCATCGCAATCTTCCGCGTCTCTGTGATGCCGCCGGCGTGGGAGACATCCGGCTGGATGATGTCGACGGCACCGGAGGCGATCACCTCACGGAAGTCCCACCGAGAGAAGAGTCTCTCCCCCAGCGCGATCGGTGTCGGTGTGTTCGCCATGACGTCGCGCAGTGAGCCGAAGTGTTCGGAGAGCACCGGTTCTTCGATGAAGAGCAGCCGGTAGGGTTCGAGTTCTTTGATGAGGACCTTGGCCATCGGCTTGTGCACGCGACCATGGAAGTCGACACCGATGCCAAAATCGTCGCCGGTGGCCTCCCGGATCGCCTGGACGTTCTCGATGACCTGGTCGACCTTGGTAAAGGAGTCGATGAACTGCATTTCCTCGGTGGCGTTCATCTTCACGGCGGTGAAGCCGCGGTTCTTCGTCTCGAGTGCGGCTGCCGCGGTGTCGCCTGGACGGTCTCCGCCGATCCACGAGTACGTGCGGATTCGATCCCGCACCTTCCCGCCGAGCAGCTGATGCACAGGCTGACCGAGTACCTTGCCCTTGATGTCCCATAGCGCCTGATCGATTCCGGAGATCGCACTCATGAGGATGGGGCCACCGCGGTAGAAGCCACCGCGGTACATGATCGTCCACAGGTCCTCGATGTTCGCCGGATCCTCGCCGATGAGCAGGTCGGAGAGCTCATCAACGGCGGCGGCCACGGTGGCTGCCTTGCCTTCGATGATGGGTTCGCCCCATCCCACGATTCCTTCATCGGTTTCGATCTTGAGGAACAGCCACCGAGGCGGCACTGTGTACGTCGTCATCGACGTGATCTTCATTGGTCTGGCCTTTCGTTCAGGTGTTGACGGTGATGGAGCGGTGTTCAGTTGGTGTGCACCCACGCCGAGGCGATCGCCTCGGCTCGCACGCGTACGTCATCGGGGCGGTCGCCTCGGCGATAGAGGGAAGAACCGAGGCCGAGGCCGGCTGCGCCAGCCTTTCGCCATTCGGCGGCGTTGTCGGCTCCTACTCCCCCGACGGGGAAGAGTTCGGTGCCAACAGGCAGCACCTCGCTCCAGGCCTTCATTCCGCTGATCCCCATCGCCGAGGAGGGGAAGAGTTTGACCTTGGTGGCACCGGCCTTGATGGCTGCGAACGCCTCGGTCGGTGTCGCGGCTCCCGGGTAGGGGGTGAGGCCCATCCCGAGCGCGGTTCGGATGACTTCAGCATCTGTGTCGGGTGCGACGATGATGCGGGCACCGGCTCGCTTGCAGTCGCGGACCTGGTCGGCGGTGAGCACGGTGCCGGCACCGATCTCCAGGTCGTTGCCGAACCGTTCGGCCAGCGCGGCGATCGAGTCGAGGGGGTCGGGCGAGTTGAGCGGAACCTCGATGGCAGAGAACCCGGCGGCGACGATGCCCTCGGCGATGTCGAGGACTTCGTCGGGGCGGACACCGCGGAGAATGGCGATGAGGCCGGAGGGAACAGTGTCAGACATGGGAATACTCCTTGGTCGGGACGAGGCCGGATTGTTCGGCGATGCGGAAGAGACCGGTGGCCGCAGCGCGCGGATTCGCGTTGATCGTCTCTCGGCCTGCTCGGTGCAGTGCGCGGGTGTAGCGCTTTGTCAGATCTGTGGTTCCGCAGACGATGACGGGGGCGCTCGACTCGGCAACCACGGTGAGCTGGTGGGCCACCTCGGCGCCGATGAGCATTCCCGAGAGGTAGTCGTTGACTTCTTCGGCACGCAGACGCCCGTCGAGAGCCCAGGTTCGGGCGGAGAAGATTGAGGACGTCAATGCGGCGGGGTTGTCTCCTCCGACGTTCAGTCCCCAGTCGAAGGCCTCGGAGTGGAAGCCGGCGGTGGGTTTGGCGAGGCGGCTGAGGATTGATGAGGTGCTGAGCAGGCCAAAGAGCTCTCCGCTCATCGAGGTGGTGAAGTCGGTGACGCGTTGTCCTTGGCAGCTCACCCACTTGGTGTGGGTGCCGGGCAGGATCACCATGCTGGGTTCGTTCTCTTCTTCGCCCAGGAGGCCGAGCAGTTGGGTCTCTTCCCCACGGATGACGTCGGGAGGAGTCGCCTCGGTCGGAGCTTTCTGCAGGCCGGGGACGATGTGGAGGTCACCGGTCGTCAGTTCGACCGTCGTCAGTTCCCCGCCCATGTCGCTGAGGTCGGTGGGCAATTCGAGGTAGCCTGCCTCGGCGACGCCTTGTGTTGAGCCGATCATTCCGCAGGCGAGCATCGGCAGGGGGCCGTAGGTGGTGAGCCAGTCGCCAACCGCGGCATCAGCGATCCGGGAGAAGTCGCCGCGGAGGTCTGTGGTGTCGGAGCTGACGGCCATGATGCCGTCGGAACCATTGCGTTCTGCGAGGACTTGTCCATCGCTGCCGATGAGGAAGGCTCTCAGCGAGCTCGTCCCCCAGTCGAGCCCGATCATCTGCGGGGCCGCGGGTGGTGCCAGTTTTGCCATAAGAGCCACTATGGGCACGCGTTCCATCATGCGCCACTAATGTCCCTATATGTGGGATAGATGACATACTGGGGTGATGATCGAGGATTCTGGAACCGTTGCTGGCGCAGCCATTCCGCAGGGCACTCAGACCCTGGCCAGGGGGTTACAGATCGTCAGCGCCGTGGCTCATGGCTCGACGACTCTGAAGTCGATTGTCGAATCGACTGGCATCGGTCGGTCGAGTGCGCACAGGATGATCCAACTGTTGGTGCAGATGGGCTATCTGCGACATGGGTCGCCGGGAGAGTTTCGGCTCGGGCCGACGCTGATCGAGTATGGTTTCACCGCGCTCAATCAGGATCCGCTGCCGGTGGTGGCCAGGGAGAGCTTGGAGGCGTTGGCTGAACGAACTCAGGACACAATCCATCTCTCGGTCGAGGATGGTGAGTCGGTGCTCTATCTCCATAAGATCCCGGGTACCCGCGGGGCCGAGATGCGTTCACAGATCGGCCATCGGATGCCGATGACGCGCACCGGTGTCGGCAAGGCGCTGCTGCTGGGACAGGATGACCGGTGGGAGCGTTTGTTCGTTGCAGAGAACCCTGGTGCGGACTCCGCTGCGGTGGATGCATTCGTCAAGCGGATGCAGGGCTACACCCGCGACGGAGCCTCGCTCGATCTCGAGGAGAATGAGCCGGGGATCCGGTGTGTGGCTGCTCCGGTTCGGGACGGCAGTGGCGACATCGTCGCCGGCATTTCACTGTCGGCGACACGCCCGTTCATGCCGAAGGATCGGATGCAGGCGTTGGTGCCGGTGATGAAGGCGGCAGCGAAGGAGATCTCGGTGAAGTTGGGGTTCCGGCAGGGGTAGAACCCGAAGCGATGCCGAAGAGCTTTCAATAGAGGCCCCGCGAAATGCGGGGCGGTCGCCGCAGTGCAGAGTGCCTGCTCCTGCCTGTCGGCGACCTGCCCCGCGCTTTCGAATCACCGTCGTGGACTGGCGCTTAGCCAGGCGAAGTTCCAGAGACAACGAGGATGAATTCGTTTCATTTCGAGCAGCGCAATCAAATCATGACTGAGTGAACTCAATCGGTCGGACCGGATCGGTGTCGTATCCGAAGTAGCGAGGACCGGCCAGTTCCAGGCCGCCTTCTGAATGCCAGCGCTCATCGGCAGGCGCGACAATGAGACTGATACGAGTTCCGAAGCGCAGCTGCTCCGTCGTCATTGCCTCTCCGGTATCGGTGTCGAGCCCGATGATCAGGTCAGGTGTCGTCGCCACTACCTCGTCACCTCGGCGAACGAGAAGGTTCTCGTTCTGGAATTCAATCTCGACAGGCCCATCCGCCGTCCTCAATTCGGCTCTCCCACGGGCGAATCCCGATGTGGTCCGGCGTTCGACGTCACTGATCTTGCCCTCGGCGATCTGCACTGCCCCGAGGCGTGCGATGACAGCATCCTTCGCTGAACCCGCATGATGGCGGGAATAGGAGATGCACTCGCCGAGTTCTCGGCACAGGCTCAACGTTCCGGGCACAAATGCACCCTTCACCTGTTCGCCAGTCATTGCGTAGAGACTGACGATCGTCGAACATCCCATTTCCACAGTGGCTGTACGCGCCAAACGCTCGGCCCACTTGTTGCTCACAGTTTCCAGGACGATCGTATTGCCCTTCTCGTCACTGATCGACATCGGCGCGGCCTGGACTCCGCTCAAGGTTGCCAGCACCATCTGGAGTTCAGGGAACGCTCTCCCCATGCCATCGGCGTCGATCAGCGGCAGCCCGAGCTCAGCGGCCGCAGCCATCGGGATCATCGAGTTGACCCCGCCGGCTTCCATGCAGGCGATGTGAGTAGGCTCAACACCGAGGTACTTAGCGATGGCTCGAATCGATTCGACGAACTGCTCAGCCGATGCGAGCTTCTCGACCATCACGGTCGGGGCTCCCATCATCGCGACGGGAATGACGACGGCATCATCGGGAACATCCTCGAGCTTCACCAAGTCGGCCGGACCATGCTTGTCCAAAGCGGCTTGAGCCATGAGCATGCCGATGTGCGGGTCGCCTCCACCACCGGTGCCGAGGATTGCCGCGCCGGCTGCGAAGTCCGGGCAGTCCTCCGGCAGGATCTGGCGGGTCTGTGGGCTCACTGTGTCAGTTCCGGTCATGCTCATCGTGCCATCTCCTTGATACCGAGATCTCCTACTGCCTTGGCTCGTATCCGCGTCGCATTTCCCGGCAGATACGGAATCGGGAACTCATCGAACTCGACAACCTCGACGTTCTCCGCCGACGCACCGGCCGCGATCGCCTTCTCCGTCGCTTCAGCTTTCGCCTCATCGATAACCGATGAACGGCTTCGCGTCGCCAGAGAATAGACTCTGTCGACCTCGCCGCTGACCTGTGCGATCGCAGCTCCGATTGCGTTGGCAACTCCGGAGTTCTGCGGCAGGTGGATCTCGCCGAGGCCCGGCAGCACCTTCGGCAAAATGACCGAGCCGCCGCCGACTGCCACGACCGGCAGAGGAGCCGAGGACGTGCGCATGCGCTCCACAGTGTCCGCGACTCGGGTTCCGATCTGATCAACCATGGCATTGACCATCCCGCGATCCAGATGAGCCACCGCAGAGGTGTCCCCCAGGTCGACGAAACCAGCTGCTACTGCGATGTCGGTTGCCGTCAGGGTGGACCCGCCGAAGACGAGCGCCTCGGAGGTGAGACGGTAGCCGACGGAGGCCGGACCGATGGTTCCATCGCCGACGATCGAGCCGCCGCCGATTCCCATGGACAGGACATCAGGCATACGGAAATTGGTGCGCACTCCCGCCACGTCGACGACTGTGGTCGCTTCGCGGGGAAAGCCGTTGGTGAGGACCCCGACGTCCGAGGTAGTGCCGCCGACGTCGACGACTGCACATGTTTCCAAGCCCGATGTGATCGCTGCGCCTCTCATCGAGTTCGTGGGGCCCGAGGCGAACGTTGCGACCGGATACTTCCGAGCGTACTCGACGTCCATCAATGTTCCGTCGTTCTGGCTGAGGAAGAGCGGGCAGACGTATCCTTCGGCCTGAATCACCTCGACGAGTCTCCCGATGATCCTGTCGGCCAATTCTCGAAGCGCGGCGTTGATGATCGTCGCGTTCTCCCGCTCGAGCAGACCGACACGTCCGATCTCGTGCGACAGAGACAGCACGACGTCCGCCCCCAGTTCAGCGCGGATGATTTCTGCCGCGCTCTCCTCGAATTCGCCGTTGATCGGCGAGAACACCGAGGAGATCGCAATAGAGCGAGCTCCCGCAGCTGCCATATTATGAGCGATCCGGCGAATCTCGTCGGGCTGCAGAGGCGATATCTCCTGCCCATCAAACTCGTGCCCGCCATGGGCAAGATACGACTGTCCGCGAGTTGCGGTCGTCAGGCGCTCTGGCCAGCCCACCATGGGTGGCAATGATGCAGTGGCGGGCAGCCCCAGGCGCAGCGCCGCAGTGGGCGCCAGATCTCGGCCTTCGATGAGCGCATTGATGAAGTGTGTGGTGCCGAGCATGATCGCTTCGACTTCACCGGGGCCGAAAGCATGCTGTGCGCTCAACGACCGCAGTGCTTGCACGATGCCGGTCGTCACATCTTCACTAGTCGTCTGTTTGACGCTTGCTAGAACGGTCGTGCCGTCCAGAGCCGCAGCATCGGTGTTCGTTCCACCGACGTCGATTCCGATTCTCATACCTGACCTTCCAAGTGGTGTGTGCTGGTGTCTTTGTTCTCGGATGAGTTGTTCAGTTGGGTTCCGTAGCCGCGGATGAGACCCAATTTGCCTAGGGCGAGGTACAGGAGGAAAGCTGATGCCACCGCATTGATCGACGGAATCCCCCAATTCACAAAGTACGCTCCGATCGACGCTGCAGCCCAGATGATCAGTGTGACCGGAACAAATCGCGGTGCTGCGGCAGGGAACTCGTCCCCCTTGGTCGATTCGAGATCGTTCCGCCACTTCTTCACAAAGAAGTACTCGGCGATCATGATCCCGGCGATCGGTGGGAAGGCGACTCCGAGGATAGTCAGGAACCCAACAAGCTTGCCGAGAATGCCGGCAGCAGCCAGAAGTGATCCGGCTACGCCGAGGATTCCAGTCACAACCGCGCGATTCATCTTCCGTCCGAAAACAGTGTCGATGAAGTTCACGACGCCTAGGCCGGAGCTGTAGAGGTTCCAGTCGTTGATCTTGAAGGTGCCTAGAACAATGATGAGCACGCCGACCCACCCGACGGAGGAGATGATGATCTGTGTGATATCAGCGGTTTTGAGGGCGTGAGCGAGCAGAACTCCGGACATTCCGATGACATACTCGCCGAGAGTGAATCCGAGGATAGTCTGTTTGACGACGTCGCCGATGGTGCGATTGAACCGGCTCATGTCAGGGCAGATGACAGCGCCGACCATGAAGCTGCCTGCCACGATGGTGGTGCCGGCGACGAGGCTGATCGGCTCTCCGGCCGGAGCGGCGGCGATCATATCGGAGATCGCATGAGAGCTCAGTTCGGAGATCACCGCCCATCCGACGAGGACCATGAAGATCGGTACCGTGATATTCGCTATCCACTGCATCGATCCGATGCCTCGCACGACAACGAGGGTGATGAGGATTCCGAAGATCAGCGACCAGGCCCAGCTCGGAAGGAAGGGCATGATGAGGGCGAGGCCGTCGGCAGAGACCCCCGATTGTATACCGAACCAGCCGACGGCGCTGATGCCGATGGCAAGACCGATGATTGCGGATCCCACAGTCCCGAATCCCGTCCACCGGGTGACCACCGAGGTGCTCATTCCCTGCTTCATGCCGATGATTCCGGTGAAGATCGTCACCACTTCCAGGATGACAGCGCCGAAGGTGAAGGCAAGGAATGCGTTCCAGAATGACATTCCGAAACCGAGTGTGGCACCGATGAGAAACTGTGACAGTGCGGACAACTGACCGAAGCGCTGCACCGCGATGAGGAACCAGTGGTAGCGGGCGGACCGTGGGACTCTGCTCAACGAGTAGTCGTCGGCATCCCGGGGTGCTGTCTTTGACATAGCTGTTTTTCTTTCTGATGATCAGCAGTGATGCTGTGCCCCTTGCGGACGTGGGGTGGGAGGATGTAATTCACCAGCTGACCGGTGATCAAATCGAGCGTTCTTTCTCCGGTGGCGTCATGTAGGTGCTTCGACTCGGGAAGACACCCAGCCTGTGATTGCCCTCAAGCCACGTGATCGCGGCACCGGTGGGGTCGACCACTGGAACTTGTGGCCGGCTTCTGCAAGTTTGTCCATCAGGTCCCGGGCTACTCCCAGCATCCCCGTGCAGCCGAGGACTAACACATCGGCACCATCCGATTCGACGGCGGCGAGTGACTGCTCGTAGAGACGATCGACCATCGCCTGTCGATCCTCCAGACCGAGCACCGGCAGGTCAATGACGCGAATGGCACCGACGCGATTGTCGATGCCGTATCGGCGGGAGAGGCTGTGCAGCATAGGTAGGACGTTCGGCAGCACCGTGACGATGCCGATCTTCTCGCCGAGGCTCATCGCGGTGAGCATGGCCGGTTCGTATCCGCCCACCACCGGGACGTCAATGACCTCTCGGGCCGCGTGGACGCCAGGATCGCCGAAGCAGCTGATGAAGACTCCGTCGACTCCATCGGCCTTGGCCTCTGCGATGCGGTCCAGGATTCCGGGTGCGGCAAGTGCCTCGTCGTACTCGGATTCGATGCTGGCTGTCCCTCGCGTCAGCGATACCGCGTCGACAGTGGTCTCGGTCCCCACCCAGATTTGAGCTTCCTCGATGACGTGGTCCAGCAGGCTATTGCCGATGAGAGGAACGATTACTCGAATATGCATGGTTTCTCCTTTGCTTGTTTGCGTGTTCCTTTCATCACGCTAGGCTCACGTGCCCACCCGAGCTAGGTGCAGATTGCCCTCCTACGCCGCTGCGGCAGTGCACAGTGCCCAATATCATGCCGCTGGAATGTCTGGTTCTTTGATCAGCGTGCTCTGCTCCGCTCCATCAGCTCAATCGCTCCGAGTTCAGCTCATAAGGGCGCGACATGCGAGCTGAAAAGCCAAGCGTTGGCTGGGTTCATCGAGGTCCGTATCCAATCGTGATCGGATCTGTTGCATTCGAGTGGCCACGGTGTTGCGATGAATACCCAGGACACTTGCTGTCGTGGCCGTCGAACCCCCGCTTTCCAGATAGGTCTGAAATGTTCTCATCAGGTGCGGTGCGTCCACGAGCGGGGCGAGCGCGGACTCGGCGAAAGCTCGAGTGACTTCCGAGCGCTGCCATGTGGCGAGGAGACGTGCAACGCCCAACTCGTCGACGTGTTCGACTGCCGGACGAAAACTATGGCTGGCTGCCAAGTCGCATGCGTCCCGCGCCTCGTGGACAGTGTCAGAGAGGCCCCCTGGGCCTCTGCGCGGTCGCCCGATTCCAGCGATGACGTCATCTCGGCTGTCCAACTGCAGCACCGCCTGCCGCAGGTTGCCCAGCAATTGGCGACCATCGTCGGCGCTCGGCTCAGTCGCTGTCGTCACCCACATCACGTGGCCGTCTCCGCGCGGGATACTGGCGGTGACAGTGATTCCCCGGTGCGCCAGCTCGCTGCGCAGTTGATTCGTCGCCGACTGCGATTCGTCAATCTGGTCTCCTGCCCGGATATGCAGGCCGGTGTGCCAGTCCTGCAGGCGCCAGCCGAGAGACAGAGCCGATTCGACGTAGTCGCGGCTGATCGTGTCTCTGGCCGCCACGATCTCAGAGAACAGCTGAGCACGGATCACCTGACTCCTCTCGGCCTTCGCCCGTTGAGTCAACAGCCACGAACGAAGGAACGGTTCGACGATCATCAGTCCAAGCTCGAGGATCTTCAGTCGCGCAGACGATGACTGGCTGAAAGGAGCAATCAGCCAGGCTGCCGGGCGGTTATCCTCCGGGTCGAGCACGGGATGTATCAGCGTGTTCCGGCCCCGTTGGGTGACGGACCGGTCGAGGTGCAGAGCATCGTCGGGGATCAAATGCGCACCGAGGATGTTCGCCCCATCGGGGGTGACCAGGCCCAGGTCCGTCTGCAGCACCGAATTCGCTGCTGAGAGGATTTCTTCCCCCGTGCGCCGTGAACTCAGTTGTCGCGTTAGTTTCACCGCAGTCGCAGACTCGACCAACAGAGGAGCCCGGGCCATCGTGATCAACTCCGGCACCACCACCGCCGGGTCCGCCTCCCTCGTCTGCATGATCGGGAATCTCAAACGGTCGGCCAATCGGACCGTCGATAGGAGCGGCGGCTGCTCGTCGGCGAGGATAAGAAGTCCGGAGGCGCCGGCACCGTGGGCTTTCCGGACCACGGAGTCGAGCTTGTACGAAGGTACGCTGATTGCGCGAGCGCAGACCAATACCGCACGGTCCGCAGCGCCCAGGTCCCCGGCGAACCAAACGACATCGCTCATCTCATCATCGAGTCCTGCCTCACCGGCAACCACTCGAACACCATTCAGCACAGGATAGGACAACAGGTCCCGGACCTTCGCTGTTTCGACCATGTCTCAGCCCTCTCCTACGTCCATGCCGAAGGCTGCGGGACCAACCAACGACAACGCGTCCTCGGGCCACTCATGGATACTCGGCAGTGTCGCCACCACCACCGACAGTCCCCGAGTCACCTCGTCGCATCTCAATGGGCGGTTCGTCGTCCGGTCGACAACGATAATGATCTCCGGAGTGCTCGCAGCCGGCGCACCATCGACAGTAACTGCAAGAAACTCATCGATGAAGTCGATTCTCGCCGTACTTCGTCGCAGATCATTGACAACTGTCAGAGAGCTGAGGTTCCCATTGCGCACCTCCTCAACGACTCCTTCAGCAACAAGCTGACCGCCGATGACCTCAATCAGCTCAGTGGTCTTACAGTGCATATTTCTTCGGAATGCTCGGCCGATATCCAAACAGTGACTCAAGCTTGGCCCCATTCCGATCTGCCGGAGCTCCGCCGCGAATACGGGATAGACGGCCAGCGCGGCTGCTCCTCCCATCGAACTCACAATGGCCGACAGCATCGCCTCGAGCCGCCGAGGCGACCCGTCTTTGAGGACTGCGACATCCCTACTGGGACTCACCAAGGACAAGGGGGTGCTCCTTCGCCCATGTGCTGACAACAAAGTCATGTGGATTCGCGGGAACGCTCGGCCCATAAGATCGCCGTCGACTATGGGCACGCCGATATGCGCGGACACCAGCACACTGATGAGTGCATTGAGTCCACCGACTTCAACGCACCCGATTGCATCGACATCGCGCCCCACCAGGTCAGCGACCGTCTCGGCCGCTTGAGCAAAGTCGGCAGGATCGAGCAGACGTTCGCTGACGACGTCCGGTGCACCGACCGTGCCGACATGAACGACACTGGCGTCGTCTGGGAGTTTGTCGGCCCGCACCACTGCAATGCTGGTTTCCGGCGGGAGGCTGCTCAGAAGATTTTGGCCGATTCGACCATCGCCGCCGCCTCCCGAACCGAGGAGCGCTGCCCCGGCAGCGAGAGAGTCGAAGTCTCGTGAGGTCAAGCTCCACGATGAGGTTTCGAAAGAGTTCACAACACTATGATCTCGCACCGAGTGCCCATCTCAGCGTAGTGATCGGATCTCGAGCCTTCTGGCCAGGATTCAGCCCGTGTACACGCCCACTCAGCGGACCGAGACTTTATTGTCGGCGCCGCGAAGACGTCCCTCGCACTGCGTTACGGCGTTCGACTCATTGGGCCGTCCGGACTCGGCGATGGGTGTCGAAGAGCACGCATGACCAGAGGGATTGATCCGGGAGGCAATCGGTCGCATGTCTTGGCGGACAGTTTCCAACGTCATCGATGGGCGTCCTCGTTCCGTGGAACAGTCGACGCTTCCGATACACCTGCAAGGACAACTGCCTGAGCGTCAGCGAGTGCGTTTGCGCCAACGAAGGCACCTACCGTCTCGAGAAGTCCACGACAAGAGGCTCGTCGGCAACCGCGAAGAATTTGTCCTCGGCCTTTCCTCCGGCACAGTCTGGCCCCTGGCCGGGTGCGAATATCGGAAGGAGCACATCTTTGGAAAAACTGAAGAGTTCCACGGACGGTGGTGATGCTCAGGTGCCTACACCGCGCTCTGTGCCCCGAGGAACTCTCGGATGACCGGCAACTCACGTCGGGCCTGGGACAGCCCCATCCGGTGGGCTGCAGCCAATCGCGAGAGGTCGCGGGTGCTGTTGTCGACGGGCATGCGGTCGGGAGCGAAGACGTGCGCTTTGCCTTCCTCCTCGAGGGCAAAGATACGTTCGCGGGTTTCGTTGTACCGCTTCCAACGGGTCAGCAGTGCGTCGGCCAAAGCCGGATACCTGCGGAATATTCCCCGGTAGACCGCTGGGAACCGCTGCGCAACTTTACTGTATGAGCGCTCCTGGGTCAGCACGATGACGAACTTCTCGAAGCCCTCACGCTGTGCCTGGCTCAACGCGATGCCGCCGTCCTGCCCCATCGCGCCGTCGACGTACACGTGCCCATCGAGATGCACCGGCGGCATGACAATCGGCATCGTCGATGACGCCTGCACTCTGATCATCAAATCGTCGATGTTCGGGGTGTCCTTCTTCGACCACACCGCCTCCTCGCCGGTCACCGCATCAAATGCGATGACCCGCATGTCGCCGGTGCTCGCCTCATAGGTGTCCCAATCGAACGGCAATGCTTCGTCGGGGGCACCCGCTCGTTGGTAGATGTACTCGCCATGGAACATCCCTTTGCCGCGAGCGAAGTAGCGCCACCCGCCGAATTCTTCTTCCTTGGCGAACTCGACGAACGATCGACGCACTCTCCATTTGTCCTCGGATAGGTAGTTCACTGCAGTGGACGCTCCGGCACTGATTCCAGCGACCCAGTCAAACAACAGGCCTTCGTTGAGCAAGACGACTGCCATGGCGCTGGTGAGCGAAGCCCGCATCCCACCGCCTTCGAAGATGAGTGCGGTATCGCTGATTCGCGTCGTCTCCACTGGCTCCGCCACTTGGTCTACCCCAACCCTTCCCATGTCATCCGCTGCCTGAGCGCTGGCGCGAGAACCAACGCCGCAATCACACTACCAGCAAGTAACATCCAGGCGCCGAAGTACGTGAAGAGTTTGAGATCTGGAGCAAGAGGAGGTCCGAAGTCCGCGGCCATGAGGATCACCCCGCCGAGGATGAGTGCAGTTGAGACGATGACCTGAATGAACTGTTCAACCGTGGAGACCAGCAGATTCTTGATCGTCGCAATGTTCAGCCCGCTCGTGCCGACGTCGAGCGTGCCGTCCTGCAGGTGACCGGCGATGCGCGAGATCTGCCCGGGCAGCTCGGCGATCTGGGGCGCGGTCGCTGCCGCGTAGAGCGTCATCTCGTGTCGGTCGACTCCCAGTCCCCCGACCTCACGCAGCAGTGTCTTGCCGTGCTGAGTCACGAGCGCCAGCAGGTTGAGCTCCGGCACGAGGCGAGTGATTGACCCTTCGAGGGTGCTGATGGCACGGAACGCCGTCGCAACTGAAGCCGGCATCGGGAAACCGAAATCGACCACGAAGTCGATGAGCTCACCGAACAACGCAGCTGAGGTCGAGCCAGGGGCGCCATCGCCATACTTGAGCATGATCTGCCCGATTTCACGCTGCAGCTCCCGCAGGTTCACCTCGCTCGGTGTGCCGAGCAGTTCGAGGATGGCCGCGGTCGCGGCCTGCGAGTTTTGCGAGTCGAAGGCCATGAGCAGCAGTGCGATGGCTCGGCGGTCGCGTTTGTCGATGCGGCCGACGGCGCCGAAGTCGACGAGGCCGGCACGGCCGGCGCTTGAGACGACGATGTTTCCGGGGTGGAGGTCGGCGTGGAAGATGCCCTTTCCGAGCACCTGGCGGACGACCATGAGGAAGAGGTCCTGGGCGATCTCTCTGCGCGCGATGTCGGAAAGCTGGTCGACCACCTCGTCGCCGTGGGACAGCGGGACACCTTCGACGAGGTCCATGACGATGACGAACTCGCCGGACAGCTCCTTGTACACGTGCGGAATATGGACGACAGACTCGGTCTTCGTCGTCGACCGGCCGGTCTCGTCGGCGAGACGGAGAGCCTCGATCTGGGCGAGCTCGCCGCGGTAGTCGAGCTCGCCCTGCAAGGAATCGACGAAGCTGCGGGCGAGTTTCGCGATGCCGATCTTCTTCGCCCAGTCGGTGGTGCGATCGAGACGGTCGGCGAGGGTGAGGACGATATCGCAGTCGGCTCGGACCTGTTTGCGGATCTTCGGCCGCTGCACCTTCACCGCGACCACGCGACCTTCCCAGGTCACGGCTCGGTGGACCTGGGCGACGGAGGCACCAGCGAAGGGTCTCTCATCGAACTCGGCAAACACCTCGGCGACGGGACGGCCCCATCTGGCTTCAAGCTGATCTTTCACCTCTGCGAACGGAACGGGCTTGACCCCGGCTTGGAGGGTTGAGAACTCCTCGACGAATTCGTGCGGGATCATGTCTCCGCGGGTGGCGATGAACTGGCCGAGCTTGATGAACGTGACCCCCGAGGCGGCCAGGGCGTCACGGGTAGTGGCGGCGATCTCGCGGAGGGAAACGCGCAGAGTGGGGATTCGCGGTCGAAGGTAGCGGGAGAGGCCGAATTTGATGAGGATCGACTGGATCTGGGCCAGGCGGTTGACGCGGCGGTACCAGGTGGGGATCTTCGGTGCGTTGCGGATCAGTGAGCTCAGGGTGCCCGAGGGCATGATGAGTTCGATCGCCAGCAGGACGAACATCTGGATGACGATGAACCAGGCGAAGAGCAGCAGGAAGACCATGATCGCCGGGAAGCTCATCGACAGGTTTGGGTATTGGTCGGATTCGGAGATGCCGAGCAGCTTGTAGGCCTGGAGGGTGATGGGCCAGATGGAGAGGCCCATGATGAGGGAGACGATGGTGTTGCGGGCGGCTCCGGTGCCGGTGAGCATCATCCGCCGGACGAGGAATCCGACGATGAGCGCGCTGAGGACGCCCAGTCCGATGGTGTAGAGGATCGTCACCCGCTTGTCACCTTTCACTCGTCTGTGGTCCTGCGACCCCGTGGGGCGTGGATTGCCGTGGCCGGCACGCTGTGGTCTGGCGCCGTCACCAGCCTAGTTGATCAGGGAGTGTGTGCGATTGAGAGTTTGCGGTGGATTGGAAGAACCTCTTCTCACCAAGCACTGTAAACGATATCATTGAGTTGATATCAGGAGGAGGCGTCGTGGAACAGATTTTGATTCGCAATCTGCCGGAGGGCACCAAAGCCATACTGCGAAGACGGGCGGCTGCACATCATTCGAGCATCGAGGCAGAAGCCAGGGAAGCCCTTGCGGTCGGCATTGCGGCAGAGGAGCCGACACTCGTTGATCTCATCTCAATGCCTACGGACACGCACTTCGAGTTCGAGCCGAAACGCCTCGGTCTGAAAGCCCGCAGCGCAGAGCTATGAACTTCCTTCTCGATACGAACGTCCTGTCGGCTCTGCGAGTGCGCGGTCGAAATCCGGAGGTCGAATCCTGGTCGAGTTCGGTGCCCGCGCAAGCCCAGTTTGTATCGGCCCTGAGCATTTCCGAGATCGAACGTGGTGTGACGGCGAAAGAACGCACAGATTCGCAGCAAGGCAAGATCTTGCGAATGTGGTTCGAGGAAATGCTCCTCCCCGGATTCGCGGGACGCATTCTCCCTTTCGATCTGCCTGCCGCCCGCGCACTGGGCTCATTCCGCGTACCCGAGCATGCGCCTCTCGATGATGCCCTCATTGCTTCAATCGCAGTTGCGCATCAGATGACTGTCGCAACGCGAAACACCAAACATTTCGAAGCGCTTGCTGGAGTCCGGCTAGTGAATCCGTGGACGGGGCAGTCAAACTGATCAGCTCGGGAGCATCACGATAGGAGGACAATGAGCTTCAGCACAATACTATTAGCCATATTAGGGTCCAGTGCTTTTTCAGTACTCGTGTCAAAAGGGCTCGACTACTTCAAGCCAACCAGACACGAAGAAAAACTCTCCTCTCTTGTCTCCGAATTAGAAGCTCAAATCAAGTTAAGCGAAATGGCCGAGTCTAGCCGTAATGCCAATGGCAACGAAGACTCCGATCTTTCAGAAGTTGTCACGTTACTTAATTTAAGCGCGAGAAACATGCTTAAGCAGAGGCTACCGCGGATACTGCTCCCTTCAGGACTGCTGCCATCTTTCGCGGTCGCCCTCACGGTTCTCGCAGCTACGTTTGCTCTAGTCGCTGGCGCAATTGCGCTCGGCGCGATCTGGAACTGGTCGCAAACGGCAACCACTCTGATCTCTGCCGCCATCCTACTTATCGCGTGCATAGCCACCGTTACGTTTTTGATGCACGCGTCGACGGTACGCGATCAGATTCGCGGGCTAATATACTCGAAACTCAAATACGGTAGCGTAAAAACAGTTAAACACCTAGTCAAGCACGACAAAAATGACAATAAATATGTAATTTTGCCAAGAAGGAAGGATCGATTACTGAGGAACTTTATTGGCGTGGATACTCTGGAGACCACGGCCTGGTACCTAAACGAATAGAGTCACTTTTCAGCGAGGACTCCTCGCACAGTAATCAGCTTCAGCTTGCGAACAGCTTGAGCCTTTCAAACTGTCTGTACGATTCTAATAGCTGGAGTATTGAAAGATTGAACCGCTCGGAATTTGAGCCGAGAGTTCAATAAACTCCAGCCCAACCGAGATTCTCATCGAAATGACAGCAACTAGCGTCCCGGATCACTCCGGCCGGTGCTCGGCCATGACCTTCTCAAACAGCTCGTCGCCGAGCTTGTCGTACGAGGCGTCCTCCGGGTACCACTCGTCGAGTGAGGCGAAGTCACCCTTGTCGTCGTAACCGAGCTCGGACACGGACTTTGCCC
Source organism: Brevibacterium linens ATCC 9172 (assembly GCF_900169165.1). Lineage (GTDB taxonomy): Bacteria > Actinomycetota > Actinomycetes > Actinomycetales > Brevibacteriaceae > Brevibacterium > Brevibacterium linens. Next base: position 303,660 of record NZ_FXYY01000002.1, on the reverse strand, counting down.
ATTCGGTTCCAGCGGTGCCCAGCGTCTTCGGCGCGCCGTCAACGCCAGCCTTCTCAGCGGTCTTGTCCGACAGCGTCTTCGCGTACTTCGCCATCTGCTTCTGCACGTCATCGTCAAACGGCTGAACTGAACCGTCGTTGTCCTTCGCCTGCTCGACAGCCTGCGCCTTCGCACCGATAACGACCTCCATCATCGTGGAGAATGTCGTCGACATCGAGTCGAAGATGACCTGCTGGTAGGCCACCGGCAGCTCCGCATACTTCTTGCCCGCCGTGATCGCACCCGCCGAACGGGCAATGCCCGCGTCCGAGGCCACACCGATGTTCGGGGCGACCTCGAAGGTGCCGGCCTCGACGTTCGGTGCCAGCTGACCGAGATCGCAATCAACGGTTCCGCGCTGCAGCGCCTCATAGGTCTCCGGGAATGACAACGACACCGGAGTCGCACCCAGATCGGTCATCTGCTTGCCCGCCGCGGCCGAACCGACACGCACCTGCTTGCCCTTCCAGTCATCGAGCCACGTCATCGGCTTCGAGCACATCGTCGAATACCCACCCGCGGCGAGCATCGGAATGAGCGGGACGAGGTTCTTCTTCTCGAATTCTTCAAGCACTTCGGGCGTCTCCCATGCTGCCTGCACACCGGCCGCGTTCGCCGCCAGATCACTGGCCACCGGCGAGGACGGCAGGGTCGACATGGCCGTGCCGATCGCGTCGAAGGCGGGGTACTCGGCCGGGGTGTACGACGGGAGGGTGAATGCGAGGTCGACTCGTCCATCGGCCAGGGCGTCATCGACGTCGGCGTAGCTGGCGATAGCCTGGCCCCACACGATGTCGACGGTGATCTTGCCATCCGAGCGTTCCTCGATGGCCTTCTTCACGTCGAGTCCGTTCGGCGCGAGGATCGACTTCTCCGACATCGACGACGGCTGGAACTTGATCGTCACCGGGTCAAGGTCGGCCAGAGCCGCATCGATTTCATCCTGGGAAGCCTCATAGGCGAAGCCCTTCCCCGCGGAGTCGCCCGAACCTGATCCCTCACCGCCGACGGATCCTGCGCATCCGGCCAACAGTGCCAGCGATGCGACCGCCGCAATGGCCTTGGCGGGGCGTGCTGCCGTGCGGATGCGCTTCATGGGACTCCTTTGAACGAAGGCTGAGAATTCCCTCCAATCATATGCCTGAATGAGGTCACCCTAACCATGAGTCCGCTCACACCCTGCGGCAGCCACCCGAACGACACAGTGCACGGGTGGGCAGGGCCACCTCGGCGAGGATTATCCGGGCATTCCCCCGCTCGTGCGGCTGATGAGGTCGGGCAGCCATTCGGTCATTCCGGGCACGGCGACCATGAGGATGAGGAAGATGACACCGACGGGCAGGAACCACAGCAGAGAGATGAAGATGTCGCGCAGCGTGACCGTGGCACCGAGGTTGACCTCGGAGTTCTTCGCGATCGAGTGGACGATGTAGGGGATGATGCCGACCGGCGGGGTGACCATGGCGAACTCGCCGAGGAGGACGACGAAGACCCCGAACCACAGCGGGCTCACGCCCATCGTCTCGAGGGTGGGCAGGAGGATCGGGATGGTCAGCAGCATCATCGACAGGGTGTCGAAGAACATGCCCATGACGATGTAGAGGACGATGAGGACGAGCAGGAATCCGATCCGCGAGAGCCCGAGGTCAGTGATGAGGCCGGTGAGGATGGGGGCGAGTCCGGTTATGGCGAGCAGGCTGGTGAGCATGGTCGCGCCGATCATGATGAAGAAGATCGCCGAGGTGGCCGCCACCGTATCCATGGCCGAATCCGCGACCTTCCGCCACGGCCCGTCGTCTCGCTTCTCCCACAGGCACAGCAGGAGTGAGCAGAGTGCGGCGGCGGCTCCGGCCTCGGTGGGGGTGAAGATGCCGGAGAACATGCCGCCGAAGAGAACGACGAGGATGATCGCGAAACCCCACACGCTGGTCAGGGAGGTGAAGCGGTCACGCCAGGTTGTTGTTGGGCGGGTGGTGTCCGTGGTGTTCGTTGGATTCTGGGCGCTTTGACCGCGGCCGACGAGTTTCGGGGCGACGACGCCGAGGGCGAAGATGAAGGCAGCAAAGCAGACGGCGAGCACGATTCCGGGCAGGGCACCGGCCATGAGGGCGGGGCCGACGGGCACAGAGGCGATGCCGGCGTAGACGACCATGAGGATCGAGGGTGGAATGAGGTTGCCGGTCATTCCGGAGACCATGACGGTTCCCACGGCCATGCGGCGGTCGTAGCCGGCTTTGAGCATTTCGGGAATGCCTGCGCGGCCGAGCGCGTAGGTCATGCCGATGGTCGAACCGGTGACTGCCGACAGCCCGGCACCGGCGAAGGTGGTGCCGATGCCGATGCCGCCGGGCAGCCAGCTGAACCAGTGGTCGGCGACCCGGTAGACCTTGCCGGACAGTCCCGATTGGGTGAGCAGCATGCCCATGAAGATGAACATCGGCAGCACGCTCATCGACCAGTCAGAGACGGCACTGAATGGGGCGGTGGAGAGGATGTTCATCGTCGCCGGGATGCCGGACACGGCGTAGACGCCGATGATCGATGGTACGGACAAGGCGATGGCCACCGGGACGGACAGGAAGAGGAGGACGAGCATCATTCCGATGCACCAGGCTCCGCCGATGGCCGCAGATGGGCTGGTGAAGAGGCCTGCGAGGCAGACGGCGACGAGCCCGAACCCGATGGTCAGGGCCAGTGTGCCGGGGCGTTCGCGGCGGGATCCGCGTGGGAAGAGTGCTGTGGTGGGTTTCTGGGTGGTCGTGCCGATGATGTTCGCGCTGTTTGAGTCTTCTGGGGGCAGGGGTGCGCCGGTGAGGTCGGTTTTCGCGTTCACTCCTGCTCGCCTGCTTCGGTGCGGCGGCGGAGGATCGCGAAGGCGTCGAGGATGTAAAGCACAGCGAGGAGCACGAACACGACCGGCACGAGGTAGTACACGGGCCAGGTGATGACGTCGGAGACATCGGCGGTCGATCCGATAGCCGTGTTTTCCAGTGCCTTGCTCAGCCCAAACCAGGCGAAAGCGATCGACACGAGTGTGCCGAGGAGGCACGCGAAGACCGTGAATACCGTAGCGGTGGCGGGTTTTGCCCGCTCGATGGCCATGGTCACGGTGATGTGTTCCTTCTGCAGCTGGGCGGCGGGGATGCCGAGGAGCGCAACGATCGGCAGGTACCAGTATTCGACGATCTCGTTGGTGCCGTAGATCGGGGCGTGGAAGATCGATCGGGCCAGGGCGTGGGAGACGATGTGGAGCATCATCACGATGATTGCCACGGCCGTGGTGACCGTCAGCCACCTATCGAGGACTTTGGTGAACGTGCTCATCAGGAGTCACTGTAACGGTCGGTCGCGGTGCCGGCGGCGGTTGCACCGATAGCGGCTTCTGCTGCATCGGCGCCGGTTGGCGCGCCTGTCCCACCGACGGCGATATCGGCGGCTCGCAGCGCATCGATCAGGTCAAGCACCTCGGAAGCGTCAGCCAAACCGTCGGGGATCAGCGCGGAGACTCGACGGGTGCCGGCTTCTTCCAGGGCGATCGGGTCGATGCCGGGGATCTGGGAGTAGCGGCGGGCGCTGCGAGGCAGCAGCGCGACGCCGAGCCCGTTGGAGACGAGCGATTGGATGGCGGCGGGGTTGTCGGTGATGTGCCGGGTTCGGGGTTCGAAGCCGGCAGTGCGGCAGAGGCGTTCGGCGGTGGATCGGCACCGCACGCATCCCATGATCCACGGCAGTTCGGCAACATCGTTGAGGTGTTGGATCTGCCCGGCACGGTTCCAGCGTTCAGGCACAAGCAGGTCGAGGTGGTCGGCGCCGAGGTCGACGGTCATGTGTCCGGAGAGCTCGGGCGGGGTTTCGTCTTCGTGATGGAAGAGGAAGGCGATGTCGATGTCGCCATCGTCGAGCATCCGCAGTGCTTCGGGCGGTTCGGCCTCGGAGACTTCGTACGAATGGTGAAGCGGCGAGTCAGCCTGTGTGCCCGCGTTTGCTTCCAGCCTGCCGAGTGCTGCGGCCAATGGGCCGATGACGAAGCTGGGGAATCCGGCGAGCCGGACATTGCGTCCGCCGAGGCCGAAGGCTTTCGCAAGGTCACTGCGCAATCCCGTCACCGAGGCGGCCACCTCGTTGGCGCGAATGCGAGCGAGTTGGCCGGCAGTGGTAAGCCGAATGCCGCGTGGGGTGCGATCGAAGAGGGTGACGTTGAGGTCTTTCTCGAGCGCATTCATGTGTTGGGACAGTGCTGGTTGGGACCAGCCGAGTTCGCGGGCTGCGGCACCGATGCTGCCGGATTCGGCGATGGCGCCGAAGATCAGGAGGCGTTTGGGCTCGCCGAGGTCGAGAGCCTGTTCGAAGACAGTAGACATAAGTCCAGCTTATGTCAGAGCAGAGGGAACTGGGTCTACCGGAGGTGGATGATGCGCACCACACTGGAAGTAATCGTCGTGACTTAAGTGCTGATTTGAGGAGTGGGAGTATGCGCAGGATCGGTCTGCTGGGTGGAATGAGCTGGCATTCGAGCATCGAGTACTACACGAAGATCAACGATGCCGTGGCCAAAAAGCTCGGCGGTCATCATTCCGCGCAGATCCTCCTCGACTCGTGCGACTTCGCGGACATCCGGGAGCTGCAGGAGGCCAACGATTGGGCAGGTAATGATGCATCCCTGACGGCGACGGCGCAGCGTTTAGTCGATGGCGGCGCCGAAGCTGTCGCGATTGCCACCAATCTCATGCATAAGTGCGCCCCGGCGATCGAAGCCTCAGTCGATGCGCCTCTCATTCACATGGTCGATTCGATCGCGACAGTGGCGAAGCGTCAGGACTATTCGACGCTGGCGGTTCTGGGCACGAAGTGGACGATGCTCGATGACTTCTACACGGGACGACTCGAGGAGCAGGGAATCCGGACGCTCGTTCCCGATGAGGAGACGTGCCTCGAGGTCGATCAGATCATTTTCGACGAACTCACGCAGGGAGTCTTCACGGATGCTTCGCGGGCACGCTACGTCGAGATCATGAACGACTTCAAGGCCCGCGGCGCTGACGCGGTGGCGCTGTCATGCACGGAGATCGGCCTGTTGGTCCCACCGGAGACCGCTCCCCTGCCAGCCATCGACTCAGTCGATGCGCATGTGGCGGCGATTGTTGAGTGGATGATGGCGGACGAGCCTGTAACCATTCGGCATTGAACATCGGAGACTGCGACGATCGGAACGGTGATCGCCACGAGCCAAAACGCATCCGGTCAAGAACCGTGCGCCTTCAAATGGAGAGTCCGACGCTACCCCGCCGGCCTGCTTCGGCCGCCCTGACCTGACCGCCTTCGCGTCTTATCCCAATCGACTCTGATCGAGTCTGCTGATCCTCTCGACGAGAACGCAGCAACACCACAGCCACCCAACCCCGACCGTTCGGGAAGCCGGGACACGTCACATGGCCTGTGCTGCGGGCGTGTCGAGTTGGTCGTCCAGGGGCGACGCAGGAGCGTCGACGCGACGTGCTGAGAGGTGGTTCCAGTCGAGCACTAGCACACCGGCTACAGGCATGGCGATAGGTCAAGAACGGCGTCGCTCCCTACGCAGGAGGGAGCGCAGAGTCTCGGCGTTCGCGTAGCCGACCCGTAGCGCGATCTCGGCGGAGGTGAGGTCCGTGGTTGCTGAGAGGTGCCGAGCTCGTTCGATGCGAAGCCGTTGGACGAAGCCGAGCGGAGTGAGGTTGAGCGCCGCACGGACTCGTCGTTCGAGTGTGCGCCGGCTGGTGCCGAGCGACTGCGCGACGAAGGCGACGTTGAACGGTTCGTCCAGGCGAGCGCGCACGAAGCGTTCGAACTCGACGACGATCGGGTCCTCGTGCCGGAGATGTTCGTAGGCGACGAAGGCCGCCTGCGACGGGCGCTCGTCGATGATGAGGAGCTTGGCGACGTGTTGGGCCAGGTCGGGGCTGATCGATCGCACGAGTGAGAGCGCGAGGTCGATGTGGGCGAACGCTGCGCCGGCGGTGACGAGGTTCCCGTCGACCACGACCATGGTGTCGAGATCGAGGGCGACGGTCGGATAGCGCTTCAGGAACTCCGGCCCCAGGAACCAGCTGGTCGTCGCCCGCCGATGATGCATCCGTCCGGTCTCGGCGACAGCGAACACGCCGGTGCACGCCGCGGCGATCCGGGTGGTCGCCTCGTCGAGGCGCCCGAGCGAGGCGATGACCGAACGAGCATCTCGGCTCTGGAGGGCGTCATTGGTAGCGGCGGCCGTAAGGGTTCCAAGCGCAGGGACGACGACCACGTCGAACTCTGCGGACTCCGACAGCGGGTGGTCCACCGACAGGGTCATCGATGCCGTCGTGGCCACTCGCCGTTTCGGTCCGAGGATGGCGAGTTCGATCGGGTCGATCCGCGGGTCGACATCGCCGCGGGCTCCGTCGGCCACCCGCACGATGTCGATGATCGACGCGATAGCCGAACCGAAGCAGCCGTCAATCGCGATCAGTCCAATACGCATGACGTAAACAATAGCAATACTGCCGTATACGCCACTACCCACCGGCCCTCGCTCGTCATAAGCTGAACTCGTCACACGAAGAACCACGACTTCAAGGAGAGTCCCTCATGTCAACACCCGCATCACTTCCGTATGCCTTCGTCGCCAAGATCGTCGCGGCCGATGGACAGCACGACGCGGTCGCCGATCTGCTCGCCGGCGCTGTCGCACTCGCCAACGAAGAAGTAGGAACGATTGTCTGGTTCGCGGTCAGGACCGACGCCGACACCTTCTGGATCTTCGATGCATTCCCCGACGAGGCCGCTCGCGACGCCCACGCCAACGGCGCCATCGTCGCAGCCCTGATGGCCAACCAGCACCTCCTCAGCGCAGCACCCGAGATCCTGGCTGCCGACGTCCTCGCCTCCAAGCTCCCGTAGTCCGCCAACGCACGAGACGATCGCGCCCCGCCGAGCCCGTCGCCAGGTCGCGACGCAACGCCATGCTGCGTTGCCGAGCGGTGTGAGGCCTATCGGCACAGGGACAGGATGGCGGCCGCGAGCGCTCAGCCGGCGAGGGGTCCGTCGCAGAGGAGAGCGACGTCGGTGTCGGGCAGAGCCGTGAGGCCAGCGCATCGCTCGACCACCAGAACAGAAAAGCCCCTGCCCTGCGTTTCCGCAGGTCAGGGGCTTTTCGCCGGAGCCGCCTGTCGGAATCGAACCGACGACCTAATCACGTCGGCTTTGCGTCTATCGCTTGATGCGTCCGCTGGGCGAACGAGCCGCTGACCTGCGCAAACGCCGAGAATGGGGGACGCTGCCAACCGGTGGTGACCGACGAGGACCGACCAGTACCGATCGTTTCACCGGAGCTTGCGGCGGCGTCCAAGCCGAGCAAGCTCCATTCCTTTAGCTCACCGCGCCCTCCTCCTCGCCGGTCCCGTCGTCGAAGACGTTTCAGGGGTCTTCTCAGATGACGGTGTAGGTCGGCCGGGCACGTCGGTCCGCAGATAGACGTCGAGGTCTCCCGACAACGGATGTTCCTACTCATGGAGAAGCTGATCACCGACCTCAGCACCGGCGTCCCCAAGGTGCTCACCGACATCAACACCCTGGACCGGACCCTGAAGAAGCGAGCCGCTGACGTGCTCGCCTACTTCGAACGACCCGGCACCAGCGACGGGCCGACCGAGGCGCTCAACGGACGGCTCGAACACCTGCGCGGCTCCGCACTCGGGTTCCGCAACCTGACCAACTACATCGCCCGGAGCCTTCACATGCCCGGAGCGACCCTAATCGTTTCCAACCATTCACGCCAACGGCCGAGCCGGACCGCATCCGCATGGGGTCCGCCTCTATGCCCAGCCCAAATCTGATTCGGCTCATCGCCGCGCTGCACGCTGTCGTGAAGGTCACTCCCGTCAACGAGTTCACTCACTCGCCGAATCCCGTGGAGCGCGTTGACGAGCCATGCTTCGTGGTCGATAAGCTCCTCGGGCCGCACTCGCCGCAACTCGATCGGAACCGACCGAGCGCGAGCTTCCTCAAGGATCACCGCCGAGGTGACTCCCGGCAGCGCTCCCAACTCCGGATCCGGTGCGCAGAGGGTCTCTTCGTCCCACCACAGCAGGCTCGTCGTTGCTCCCTCGATGACGTACCCGTCCCCATCGATGAGCAATACCTCGTCACAGCCATACTGCTCACGTGCTTCCGTCCGCACACGCTCAAGCAATGCGATGTCCGGGCCTTTCCGATTCGGAGTGATTCGCGGGTCGGAATATGGCGGGATGAGAACCTTCAACTCCTGCGTCCGAGTCGGTGCTGGTCGCAACCGGAATGCCAACTCACGTTCGGCGTCAGGAGAAACATCGAGGACATCTACGCGCGGGAACCACTCCCCCTTCGCCGGGATCTTCTCGACCACTGCCGCCCAAAAATCGTCGGTGATCGCATCACCCATCCCCACCTGCGCAGCAGCATCACCGAACCGTGTCCGATGGAGGTCGAACGCTCGTACCCGCCCGTCTTCAACAAGCCACGAATCGGCGGCCATCAGCTTCGATGAGCTGAAGTCCGTCGTAGGCTCCTCGAAACGGTGATCCTGTTGATTCCACAGCCACACGTTCATCGCTCAACTCCACCCGAGTATTCAGCCACAGCGGTATCGGTCGGTCCGGCCTCCTCGGCGGGGATCATGGTGTGGGCGTCAACATCGCCTATCTGCTCAGTCGAATGGATATGTGTCCTCAGTTCGGACGGGTCGTTCGCATGAACGACAACCTCGCCGGGGAGCTCCACTCCACCGAGCAGCCTCAGCACCGGAGCCGCCTTCACCACTGTCTCCTCGTACTCCTCCTCGGAATCCGAGAGCGCAACGATCGCTCCGCCGACCCCGTAACTCAGAGTCTCACCCTGAACGACGAGCGTGCGGATGACGACGCTGAGATCGACGGCACCGCCGAGCGAGAAATACCCGACTGCTCCGCTGTACACCCCGCGCGGGCCGGCCTCGAGCTCTTCGATGGTCGTCATCGTCCGCAGCTTCGGCGCCCCAGTCATCGACCCTGGTGGGAACGCCGCCCGCACACACGCCACCGGGCTAGCATCCTCGGCCAAGCGTGCACTCACCGTCGAGACCAACTGATGCACCGTCGCATACGACTCGATCCCGAACAGCGTGTCCACCTGCACCGACCCCAAACTGGCCGTACGCCCGAGATCGTGCCGAACGAGATCGACAATCATGAGATTCTCCGACCGGTCCTTCATCGAGGCGGCCAGCTCAGCCTTGATTGCCTCGTCCTCGGACCAGTTCGCGCCCCTGGGGCGAGTGCCCTTGATCGGCCTCGACTCGACCCGACCATCGGCGCCGATACGCAGAAACCGTTCCGGCGACGTGCTGAGAATCGCCGCCTCGCGCGTGCGGATGAACGCCCCGAACGGCGTCGGGTTGTCCTCGCGCAGCCGCAGATACATATCCAGCGGTGTCTCGTGCGGGTCGGCGGCACCCTCGAGCATGTTCGTCAGGCAGACTTCGTAGGTCTCGCCATCGGTGATCTTCTTTTGCACTTGGTCGATGAGGTCGAGGTATTCGCGCCGACTGTGCCGTGCCACGAGGATTGGATTGCGACGTTCCGCTGGGGTTGAGGTGTCTGCCTTCGACGAGGTGGCCCGCCGTTGGTCAGTACCACTGATTTCCTCGGCGGGGACCGATGCGATCCGTGCGCGTGTGTGGTCAAACCAGTCCTGGTTTGCTATGTGGCCAGTTGGGTCGTCGTCATGACGCAGTGCCAGAAGGTGAATGCTCTTGGTGACGTGGTCGATGACCAATGCGCGATCAAGGAACATCATGACGGCGTCAGGCAGGTCGGATTCGTGCTGGTTCGGCGAGCCGACCTCGGCCTTGAGCTCGTAGCCGAGATAACCGACCCACCCAAGGCGGAAATCGAATGGCAGATCGTGGCTTAAGGCGCTCAAGCCGGGAAAAGTGGATTTGATGCCTTGCGCTTCTGTTCTTTCGCCGGTCACCGCAACGGTCGCGCTTGCGAGTTCGGCTTCGAGCCAGTCAAAGAATCCGGACGACTCAGTCACATTCTCTGACTCGTCACCGGCCGAACGCACTTCGACTACCCCTTCCGGCACAGAGCCAGTCGCTACTCTGCTCAGCGGACCGGACGGCGCACCCATGATCGAGAACCGGGACGAGTCATTGCCAGGTAAATTTCCGTCGAGCCAAACGGCCTCAGGTTCGTCACCGAAGAGCTCGGCGAAGAGACGTTCGTCGGTGAAAGTCTGAGGGAGAACATCGGTGTCGAGAATGTAGTGGTGCCCAGCATCAGGACCGACGGTCGTGTGCGACCGAACCAGCGCCGCAAACGTCCCCGCGGGGACGTCGCGATCGCAGTCGACATCCGTCCCTGCCCGATCCTCGCCAGCCGGCAGGCCATTTTTCCTCCGGTCCCGCCTGTTCCACGCCACAGTCAGCTCGGCGAAGTTCCGCAGCAGAGTCCGTGCCTCCTCGGAGGCGATCGATTCCGGGTGGAACTGGACTCCCCATTGCGGTCGGGACCGATGCCTCAGCGCCTGGATGACTCCGTCTTCGGACCACGCGGTCGCCTCCACACACGCAGGGAGGTCGGTCACTGCGAGCGAGTGATACCGCACCGCTGAGAACTGCGAGGGGATCCCGGCGAACAGTTCGGTCTCGGTATGCCGGATCGCTGAGACTCGACCGTGTCGAGGCTCCGGCGCGTGGGCAACGCCTCCCCCGTGCACGTGAGCAATCCCCTGATGTCCGAGGCACACGCCGAGTACCGGAATCGGGGAATGTTCGATCACTTCGGCGCAGATACCGAAGTCGGCTGGCCTCTCCGGGGTTCCCGGCCCCGGGGAGATGACGACATTGTCGAAATCGTCGAGCACGCTCAGCTCGAACTCGGTCCAATCATTGGGCACAAGCGTCGGCGCACATCCGTTCACCTCGGCGAGGAGGTGGAAAAGGTTGAGCGTGAACGAATCGTCATTGTCGATGAGCAACGTACGAACCACGGTCTTCCCCTCCCACAAATCAATCAAAGACTTGGATGGAAGCCGGTACTCTCCCGCCAGTACGCCAAACAACCGGGAAACTCCAATAAAATTCGGCATACAATCCCAGGCCCTTTCACCTCACCGCCACTCTGACCAAATCTCACACAATCTCAGCCTGCGAAAAGGCAGAGCCAAAATACTCAAACTAATGCATTACATTCAAGACCGTGGCTCTGTCCACAACTGGGCTAGCCGTGAACGGGGCCGACCACGTGCACCAGGATAGTAGTTCATGCCCAATGGGGACTCAGCTACCCAAGGTCGCCCAAGTCGTCTTCATGGTGCCGAACTCTAGATCCGACGGCCGACGAATCCAGCAGAAGGATAGCCGACCCAAGGCCGGCGGCGCGTGCCAGCAGACCAACGACCAGATATACGGGAAAGGATTTATATCCATCCAATTCCGCGCGGACAAACGACCGTCAATACACCAGACGTCTATGCAGCCAGCTCGAGCGATCGACCAGCAACTATCGGGGCGAGGCGCAGCTATCGACAGCGCAGGAGTTGACGTCGGGAATCGACTCCATCATAAGAGACCAGAAAATGTCAGGTGACGTACCGAGTATCTGGGAGCCTTAACCTGACCATCCCGGCGCACCTAGCCAGATGGTCGAAACATTGAAACAGCGACCTCGAGTACACGACGAGAGTCGGCACACCCCTCTACTACACGAGACCCCGTTAGACATACTGAGGATCAGAAAGTGGTCCTCAAGCGAGCCAGTTAGTCGAAATCCCCCATCTGGAATCGACGAAACGTCCGTGCCTACACGAGTCCAGCTTCCTCGCCCAAACACCCTCATTGGACCCAAAGAGAACTACGGTCCCGAACTCCGCGGCTTACGCCGACGCTGCGCGTTTCAAGATCGACTACGGTTCGATAGCGATCGGGTATTGTGACTCCCAACGACGAAGTAGGACCCATTCGAACGATAGGCGGCCAAAGATGAGCCACAGTGCAACCCGACTAACTTGTTTTGCGATGATTGCGGCCATCGAACTTGATATTAGAGATAAGATTCTTATCGAACTCGGCCATCTAGACATGGAAGACCTAATCTCTGCAGAGCAGATAAAGAAATCCACCGACAGGATGGCGAAAGAGGGGACTACACGAGCAAAGAACCTGTCTTCACTTCTATCATTTCTCGATTTTGCCGAGAGCTACGAGATTCTACAAAGTAATATGAATCAGCTTTCGCAAAACACCGCTCAAGGCCTAAGCAATATAAAGCCGTACTTTCAATACATAGTCGCGATTCGCAATCGAGTCGCACATAATCGACCTATGGAAATCGACGATGCGTCAACCCTTATCGATGCAGCAAAATGTTTAATTCGGCACAACTCCAGCGATTGGCCAGAAGTACAATCGATTCTAGACCGACTCGAAAACGATCCTTCATTCGTCTTGGGACTTACAATCAGTCTTCCAGCAGATCCCGATAACGTACCCCAGCACAATCTACCAGTCCCAGACTTCGATGAAACCGGGTTCTTCGGAAGACAAGGCGAGCTTAGAAGAATTAAAAAGGCCATCAAAGGCGCATACCCGGTGGTATCGATTCTCGGAGATGGAGGCATTGGAAAAACCTCCATCGCGCTGAAAGCCGCTTATGATCTACTCGACGATCCGAAACAACAATTTGACGCATTTGTTTGGGTAACCGCAAAGGCAACGGTCTTGACTCCAAACGAGATTCAACGCATTAATGGAGCCATTGAGACCTCGCTAGGGCTAATTGGATCGGCGGCGAAAGAGCTATCTGGCGTTGAATACATTCCAAACCCCGTTGATGAAGTGCTCGAATATATGGAGAATTTCAGAGTTCTCCTGATCCTAGACAATTTAGAAACAGTCCTTGACAATCGGCTTCGATCGTTCCTGCTGGAACTACCCATAGGCAGTAAAGTGATTGTAACTAGCCGTATCGGTCTTGGAATCGAAAATCCGGTTCAGCTGTCTCCATTGGAACCATATGAATCGGCGCGACTGCTCAATGCTTTGGCTCGAATCCGAGACGTTAAACAACTAAAGGCGCTGAGACAAGACGATATAGAGCGACTTGCAAACAGCATGCAAGGCCATCCAGCTTATATTAGATGGTTTGTCGCAGGAGTTCAGGCGGGCTACAGGCCGGAAGAGTTGCTAGGAAACAACGAACTACTCCTGGACTATTGCATGTCTAATGTCTATGAGTACCTGTCAGATAATGCGAGAGCGACTCTTCGTTCAATGCAAGTATTGCAAGGACCGAAGAACCAGGCCGAGCTAGCATACCTCAATGACTTTACAGCGGATGAAATTCAACGATCTCTACTCGAACTGATCACGACCAACTTCACTGCAATGACTAGCCAAACTAGTGGATATAGCCTAGACACGGCCTACGAGCTGTCAGATTTTTCTCGGCAGTATCTAGAGAAACATCATCCAGCCGAAGCCTCCGTGCGCAACCTCTTTTTCCAGAGAAACGAAGAACTACGCAATTTGGGAATTGAGGTATCTGCGGAAATCACTACCTCGCCGTTAGCGCCTACTAGCGTTTATGTCCGAAACGCAGGAGACTACCACGCCGCTGGCCTCCTGCGCCGTGCGATCACCGATATTTCAAATGATACCGACGCAGCTCTTGCTCTTTGCACCGAAGCGCAGAAACTTGCACCGGGATATTTCGAAGGATGGCGCGTAGAGGGGCTCGTTAGAAGCTTGGCTCAAGACCTGTCTGGGGCTCTAGCGGCATACGAACGTGCCGTCGAACTAGCTCCTGAGAATGCTGCGGTCCTCTTTCATTTCGGAGACTCTCTATTGAACGTCGCAGGTGAACCTCATAGAGCTCTAGAATTGCTTCAAGGAGCATCTAGAGCCACATCTGCGGATTCCGATATATCGGGGCAAATCGCATGGGCACACTTCTGCCTCAAGGATTACGACTCTACCATCGTCGTTTCATCTGAACTCGCTAAGAGTGACATCGCTCATATAAGTCATCAACGCGCGGCCACCACCCTTGCACTTCGAGCAGTCGCCGCAGCCATTAATGAAAAGATAGCAATCGAGGATTATGATGAGGCGGTTGCTGTCCTCGAATCAGGAGTGGACCTTTTGGAGCACCTAGATTCACGCGTATTCACTGACGAAACAGTCGACCGCATATTGCAGCTGCATAATTTGTCTGAAGATTTGGCGGAAAAAGGCATTGGCTATCCTGCCAAACAATCGCGCATTTTTAGTTCCCGACTTTCAGGTGTGTTGCAGTCAGACCAAGAGTTTTCTACAAGAACCCTCGGGTCTGTAGTTGCCTTGTTTGAGGACAAAGGATACGGGTTTTTCCAATGTCCTACAGGAAAATACTTCTTTCATATCTCTCAGTTCCTCGACCGATCAGATTGGGAGTTCTTAACGGAGGGCGACCTGTGCACTTTTGAGCCTTCTCAAAGCAACAAAGGGGATCGCGCATCGGGCATTCGTCTATTGAATCGAGGTTAGAAGCGATATCCGGCTATGAACCCATTTGAATAGAGCTGTCTTTAGCCTATTTAGACAAGCGTTCAAACTCGGGTGAGATATCACATCGCGTCGTCTGACAAGTTTGGATTTACCGGGACTATAGTTAAAATAACACAAATGAGCCGACCTGTAGGGAATTAAGCCTTGACAACAGGCGTCAATCGAAACTGAGTATAATTTCGCAAAATTATTGATTACTGGCCTAAGGGCTTTACTATTGCAATTTACAGTGTGGCCAATAACCGCTTCCCTGCATCGGCAGAGTTCTACGTCAGAACTATCGCGCGCGCCACCGCCTTCTTCTTGCACATGCGAAAACCCTTAGCGACCGAGGCACACATCCTCTACGGAGATCAGAGAACTTTTAATCTTCTCGGCACAGATACCAAATTCGCCCGCTTCTCTAGAGTTACCGGCCCCAGGAGATGACGACGTTATCAAATTAGCCTAAGGCGTTGGCCTCGAACTCAGCCGAGCCAATGGGCACAAGAGTCGGCGCGCCTCTTTTCGCCGCGACAAGGAGGTGGAAGAGGTTGAGCGTGAACGAATAGGCGTTGTCGATGAGCCGAGTTCGCAACGACTTCACCGCAGCTAATGGCTCAACCGGAACGATCTCAGCCCAGCACGAGCCGACGGACTGAGTCAGGCAGTCCGCCAGCAGCCTCGGCGATGAGCGACTCCTCCGAATCCGCACCGGCGCGGATGTACCGTCCAGTGAACGCGTCCAATGTCCCCGAGGCCAAAGCCACAGCCAGATCGGTGACCTGCTCGGTTGAGGTCCAATCATCGCCCTGACGGAAATCATGCACGGGCATCGACTTCGTCATGGCGGTCTCAACGACACCGGGTGCCATCTCGAAGATCCGCAGCCCCTTCTCGTGTCCGAAGTGCACGACCGAATCGGCGAGGCGGAACAGTGACGCCTTCGACGCCGAATACACGGCATACGCCGGCGTGCCCTTCGCTCCCGACCCCGAGTTGAGGTCGATGATGCGGCTGAGACGGCCGGTCGCCTGGGCGCCCGCCATCAATATGGGCGCAAAGACGTTGATCATGAGCGCGACGCCGAGCACGTTCGCGTCGACGACGCCCTTGAGGCTCTCCGGATCAGCGTCCCACAGTGGCCCCTCGGTCGACTCGATGCGCCCCGCATTATTGATGAGCACCTGTAGCCGCTTGCCCGTCGACTTCTCGAGTTCAGCGACAGAGTCACGCAGCTGGTTCACCACAGTGATGTCATCAGTGCGCAGACCGACACCGGTCACCGTTCCCCCGGTCGCCTCAGCGATCTCATCTGCCGCAGCTTCCGCCTTCTCCGCCGAGGTCGCCGTCACGATCACGTCATAACCGGCACCAGCGAATGCTTCCGACAGGTGGCGTCCGATTCCGCGGGCACCACCGGTGATGAGCGCAATCGTCTCAGACGGAACCGCGGTTACTTCTGAGGACCCATCGGTCGTGGGCGTGTTGGTGCCGTAGGGCAGCTTCTCGGACATGATCGGGACTCCTCGGTGTTGGTCGGGTGCGGGTGGTCAGTTGTCCAGGTGCGCGGAACAGGTGCTCACGCCCGCGCGTTCGGTTGCTCGCGTGCTCGCTGCCGCGAGGCAGTGAGCAGTTACGGCAGAGCCCGGTCGAACCACTCTAACGGTTGACCGGGCTCTGTGACGCACTGTTCTCAGCTGCGGACTTCGGCGCCGTGACGTTCGGCGGCCAACTTCGTCGCCGCTTCACGCATCGCCGAGGCCTCATCGGCTTTGAGCGTTCGGTCCGGGGCGCGGAAGGTCAGGCGGAACGCCAGCGACTTCTTGCCCTCGGGCAGCTGGTCGCCGGTGTAGAGGTCGAAAGTCTCGAGCAGTTCGAGCTCCTCCCCGGCACCTTCGCGCAACGTCGCGGCCAGAGTCTGCGTCGGCAGCTCGGCATCGACGATGAGGGCGACATCCTGACGCGACACCGGGTAGGTCGACAGCGCACCATCCCAGGCGCGCAGGTCATCCTGAGCCAGCAGTGCATCGAGGTCAATCTCGAAGGAGACGGTCCTCGCGGGCAGACCGAGGTTCTCGCACACCTTCGGGTGCAGCTCACCTGCATGGCCGAGCAACTGACCGTCGGCAAGAACGAACTTCGCCACGCGACCGGGATGCCACGGGGCGATCTGGTCGGCCTCGACGGTGACCTCGAGTCCGTTGACAGATGCGATCCGGCGCACGGTGTCGATGACGTCGGTGGCCTCGGCCTTGCGGCCCTTGCCCCAGACACCGGGCATTTCGGCGTTTCCGGAGATGATGCCCGCGTAGTGGTAGGGCTGGTGCGGCACCGATGCGTAGATCTTTTCAAGCTCGGCATCGCTCGGGTGGTATCCGGGCAGGTGACGCGGTCCGGGACCTTCAGGCAGACCCGCCGAGGTGGACACCAGTCCCGCTTCGAACAGCGCGACGTCCTTCGCCCCGCGGCCCTGGTTGCGGACCACGAGGTCGACGAGCGTCGAGAGCAGGTTGGTGCGCATGAGCGGCAGGTCTTCGGACATCGGGTTGGCCAGGCGCACGTGCTTGCGGCGCACGTCATCGGCCTCGAGCCGCAGCTGGTCATCCCGTTTATCGTTCGTAAACGGGTAGGACAGCACCTCGGTGAACCCGTCGGCCGCCAGCAGATTCGAGATCCGGCGACGCGTCTTCTGCGCCACCGTCAGACCGTTGCCTGCCCGAGCGGCGGGCTGAACGGACGGAATCCGGTCGTAGCCGCCGGTGCGGGCGACTTCCTCGATGAGGTCGACGTCGTCGGTGATGTCGGTGCGCCAGCTGGGCACGGTCACCGACACCGCCTCATCGTCCTTAGTCGACACAGTTGCGCCGATGCCCTCGAGCAGTGAGGTCACCTCGGCGGTTGTGTACTCAACACCGACCAATGCGGCTACGCGCTCGACCGGGAGTTCGATGACGGTTGCCTCGGGAGCCTGCCCGATCTGTGTGGTCGCTGGGCTGAGCGTTCCGCCGCCGAGTTCGACGAGCAGGTCCGCGCAGCGACGAGCCGCCACGGGTCCGAGCCACGGGTCGACGCCGCGTTCGAAGCGACGCGAGGCCTCCGACGACAGCTTGTGGCGGCGTGAGGTGCGGGCAATCGAGATCGGGTCGAAGTGAGCGGCCTCGATGACGACGTCGGTCGTCTGGTCGTTGACCTCGACGTCGGCGCCGCCCATGACGCCGGCCAGACCGATGATCTTTCCACCCTTGCCAGTCGCACCAGAACCGCGGTCGGTGATGAGCAGATCCTCGGGATCGAGCGTGCGCTCGACATCGTCGAGAGCCGTGAACTTCTCCCCCGCACTCGCACGGCGCACGACGATCTCGTCGCCGAGCAGCGAAGTGTCGTAGGCGTGCAGAGGCTGGCCGAGTTCGAGCATGACGTAGTTCGTGACATCGACAGTCAGGCTGATCGGGCGCATGCCGGCCTGCTGCAGGCGACGCTGCATCCAGAACGGAGTCTTCGCAGCCGGATTCAGCCCGGTGACCTGAAGTGCGGTGAACTGGTCGCAGCCGGCCACCTCGTTGATGGGGTTGTCGTCCTCAACCGTCACCGGGAATCCATCGTCGGTGGCAGCGTTGGTGGGGGTTACCTCGGCGGATCCGATATCGGTGAAGGTCTGGCCCTTCATCTGCGCGTATTCGCGTCCGATGCCGCGCATCGACAGCTGGTAGCCGCGGTCGGGGGTGACGTTGACGTCGAGGGTGACCTGGTCGAGACCGAGCAGCGCGATCGCATCGTCGCCGGGCTCGCCGGTCAGCCCGAGATCGGAGAGCACGATGATGCCGGAATGATCCTCGCCGAGGCCGAGTTCCTTGGCCGAGCAGATCATGCCGTCGGACTTGTGACCGTAGGTCTTCCGCGCAGCGATGGCGAAGTCACCGGGCAGGACGGCTCCGGGCAGGCAGGCGACGATGAGGTCGCCGGGCACGAAGTTGTGCGCACCGCAGATGATGCCGCGGCTGGGCACCTCGGGACCGGGCTGCGGGTCCTTCGGATCGTCGAGATCCTCGTTGTGTTCGGGGCCGACGTCGACGCGGCACCAGTTGACGGTCTTGCCGTTCGAGTGCTCTTCCTTGACGAGTTCGAGGACCCGGCCGACGACGAGGGGGCCGGTGATCTCGGGGCCGAAGAAGTCCTCCTCCTCGAGTCCGATGGCCGCGAATTCGGCAGCGAGGGCATGGGGGTCGGTCTCGGCTGGGAGATCGACATAGTCGGCCAGCCAGTTCAGTGGGACGCGCATATCAAGCCTTCATTCCGAAACGGGCCGAGAAGCGCACATCGCCTTCGACCATATCGTGCATATCGTTGATTCCCTCACGCAGCATCAGGGTGCGTTCGATGCCCATGCCGAAGGCGAAGCCCTGGTAGACGTCGGGGTCGATGCCGGCGGCGCGCAGCACGTTGGGGTGGACCATTCCGCAGCCGCCCCATTCGATCCAGCCGGGACCGCCGACCTTGTTGGGGAACCAGAAGTCCATCTCCGCGCTCGGTTCGGTGAACGGGAAGAAGCTCGGGCGCAGACGGGTCTTCGACTCAGGCCCGAACATCTCGCGGGCGAATCCGTCGAGGGTGCCCTGCAGGTTGGCCATGGTCAGGCCCTTGTCGATGGCGATGCCTTCGATCTGGTGGAAGACCGGGGTATGGGTGGCGTCGAGCTCATCGGTGCGGAAGGTCTTGCCCGGGCACACGACGTAGAGCGGCACGCCGCGCTGCAGCAGGGAACGTGACTGCACCGGTGAGGTGTGGGTGCGCAGGACGAGGCCGGCCTCAGGTGGGTCGACGAAGAACGTGTCCTGCATCTGGCGGGCCGGATGGTCGGGTCCGAAGTTGAGCGCGTCGAAGTTCAGCCATTCAGATTCGATCTCGGGGCCTTCGGCGATCTCCCAGCCGAGGCCGACGAAGTAGTCGGCGGCCTGTTCCTGGATGAGGCTCAACGGGTGGCGAGCGCCGAGGCGGCGACGATCGGTGGGCAGGGTAACGTCGATGGCCTCTTCGATGAGGACGGCCGCATCGCGTTCGGCTTCAAGCTCGGCCAGACGTGCGTCGTGGGCCTGCTTGACCACTCCCCTGGACTTGCCGACGATCTTTCCGGCGGCGGCCTTATCGGCCTTGTCGAGTGAGCCGATGGCTCGGTTGGCGAGCGCCAGCGGGGCTTTGTCGCCGGTGTGGTCGATCTTCGCCTGCTTGAGCTCGTCGAGCGTCGTCGCATCCGCGAAAGCCTTGAGTGCCGCGTCGACGGCCTGCTTCACGGCCGACTCGTCCAAGGGGTCGAGTTGGTCTGTCATCAATGTCCTTTTGTCCGTACTTGCCCGCAGCTGAGGGGACGTCGTTTCTCTTCGCCTGCCAGTCTATCGTCTCCCCCGGCTGGGCCCAGGTCGGGTCCGCTGGGTGGGTGGGCCGCCTCGGTGGGCGCCGAGGCGGCCGTGCGGTTGCGCACGTCAGCTGGGTGGGTGGGCCGCCTCGGCGTCGGTGGTGTGGGGCTGGTCATAGGGATCGAGCCGCGTGAGGCGTAGGGTCGGGCACATGACGACACAACGTGCATCAGATGTCATGGTCAGAGCCCTGGAGAACGAAGGCGTCGAGCGGATCTTCGGCCTTCCCGGCGAGGAGAACCTCGACTTCGTCGACTCCCTGCGGAACTCATCGATCGAACTCATCCTCACCCGGCATGAGCAGGCGGCCGCGTTCATGGCCGCCACCTACGGTCGGCTGACCGGCAAGCCCGGGGTCGTGCTCACGACTTTGGGGCCCGGCGCGCTCAACCTGGCGACCGGGGCCGCGTACGCCCACCTCGGCGGGATGCCGGTCATCATGATCACCGGCCAGAAGGGCATCCGCACGGCCGAGCAGGCGGCGTTCCAGATGGTCAACACGGTGGCGACGATGGAACCGCTGACGAAGGTGAGCAAGCAGATCACCTCGGCGGCGATGATCCCGACGATGGTCCGGGAGGCGTTCCGCGCCGCTCAGGCCGAGCGTCCGGGACCGGTGCACCTCGAACTGCCCGAGGACATCGCAGGGATGCCGGTCGACGGGTTCGAGCTCATCGAACCGCATACGAACAGTCGGCCCGTCGCCGGGGACACGGCGATTGCGAACGCCGCGAACGTCATCAAGGAGGCGAAGAACCCGCTGCTTATGCTCGGTGCGGATGCGTCCCGGGCGTCGTGCAGTGAGGCGCTGTCGCGTTTCGTCGCCGAGAGGCGCATCCCCTACGTCACCACGCAGATGGGCAAGGGATCAGTGTCGGGGTCGTCGGATCTGTACATGGGCACGGCGGCCCTGACGTCCGGTGACTATGTCCACGACGCGATCGATGCGGCCGACGTCATCGTCACCATCGGTCACGATACGACCGAGAAACCGCCGTTCACGATGGATGAGACCGGGCCGACCGTCGTGCACATCGGGTACCGTCCCGCCATCGTCGAGCAGGTGTATTTCCCGCAGTTCGAGGTCATCGGTGACCTGGGCCCGTCCCTGGATAAGCTCGCCGAGGTGCTCGGGTCTCCCGTGCCCACCGCCGAGGCGCTCCTGCCGATGCGCGATGAGATCCTCATCAAGATCCACGAGGGAGCCGATGAGGATCGGTTCATCCCGCAGCGGATCGTCCAGGAAGTCCGCGACGTCGTGCCGACCGATGGGATCGTGGCCCTGGACAATGGGATGTACAAGATCTGGTTCGCCCGCAATTACCGCACGACCAGGGCGAACACTCTGCTGCTCGACAATGCTCTGGCGACGATGGGCGCCGGGCTGCCCTCGGCGATCGGGGCGAAGTTGACCTACCCGGAGCGTCGCGTCATGGCGGTGGTCGGTGATGGCGGGTTCATGATGAACAGCCAGGAATTGGAGACCGCTGTCAGGCTCGGGCTGGACCTCGTCGTGGTCATCCTCGAGGACAACGCCTACGGCATGATCCGCTGGAAGCAGGCCGCGGACGGATTCCCCGACTTCGGGCTGACCTACGGCAACCCCGACTTCGTCAAGTACGCGGAGTCGTATGGGGCCACCGGCACCCGCGTCGATGATGTCGACAGCATCAGCGATGCCCTGGAGGATGCGTTCTCTGTCGGTGGCGTGCACGTTGTCGTCGTGCCCATCGACTATTCGGAGAACAAGCGCGTGCTCATCGATGAGTTGGGGAAGCGGTGAGGTGCTGATTTTTGGTACTTCCGACCCTGATCGGCCAGTAGGTCAATTGATACGGTCACGCATCTTCACGATTCTGCTGGGGGTCTCCGCGATGTGTGCGTGGGGATCTCTCGGCGAGATCACCAAAGCCGTCCTCCGGGATCGACCGATCGATTCACTGCTCTGGACAGTCCCGAGGGGTTTAGCGAACGAAGACTAGCCAGGTCAGTCATTTCGAGGAACCCAGATCCACCCTTCTCTTCGCGCACTCGACTTCAATTCAGTGGGAGCCGGCTCGCATCTGCCCAGATAGGCTTCCAGTGCGATGATGGCGGCGAGCACTGCGTCCAGCGCATTGTCATCGGCGACGCAGAAGTCTCTGTGCCCATTCCACTCCAAGTTGGGAAATTTCGCGGACAGGTCGTCAACCAACTGGTGCCGGACTTCAGAGTTCTTCTGTCCTTTGTAACCACGATGTTGCAGGCCCCACGCTTTCAGCGCTGCCGCAGGATAGACCTCATAGACGACACCTGACCCGTCTCGAGCGGCTGAGACGCCCTCTGCCCTCAGGTGTGCCTCAATACCGGCCCAGCGCATTGCCGCATAAGCAATCCGCTCGGTAGCTACGCTCAATGGCCAGACACCGGTGCAGCGTTGGACGGACCGGTCAGTCTCCCTCAGCGCCAGCCCCCGTCGCCATTCGCGGTCGGTGGTCACCGGCGCGGACAGATGTCCACTGGCGTGGTCGGACACGAACTCGACGAATCTCTGTGGCCAGCCAAGAGGCACGTCAATACCTGTCCGACCTGCCTGAACAATTGTGTCCCGGATCGCGTCATCGTCGGCGCCAAGAAGAAGTTCGTCAATTGTCATTCGCGCGTTGAGGGATTCCCGCTCGCCAACGTTGAGTATGGCGAGGCCAGTGCGGTCTGCCTCGGCTGCGAGGTCGACTCCGGCAACTCTCATCCCGACCTTCTTTCCATGAGTATTCACGGGGCCATCTGCCCGCTTCACGGAGGTATCGACGACGGACGCCGTTTACTGACCAGTGTTATCAGTACGCCGGCGGGCGTTCAGGTGATTCGAACGGATAGCGTGCCCGGAAGTCATCGGCGATCTCGCCCATGGTCACGATCTTCACACCGTCGTGCCCGCCGATGTAGTCCAGCAGACGTTCGAGCATGAGCAGCACCTGCGGACGGCCGGACACGTCCGGGTGGATCGTGATCGGGAAGATCGCATAGTCGAGTTCGCGGTAGACCCAGTCGAACTGGTCGCGCCACAGGGTCTCGATATCGCGCGGATCGACGAACCCGTGGCTGTTCGGGCTGCTCTTCACGAACAGCATCGGTGGCAGGTCGTCGACGTACCAGTTCGCGGCGATCTCGACGAGGTCGATCTCCTTGCCGTGTTTGAGCGGCTTCATCCACGTTCCGGCGACTGCGAATAGTCGATCGGCGTCCATTCGTCGCCGGCGATGGAGTAGTACGGCACGAAATCCTTGTGGCTCTGGCTGTGGTCGTATTCGAAACCGAACTTCTTGAGCAGCTCTGGAGTGTATGCGCTCAGCTCCCACCACGGGGCGACGTAGCCACGCGGCTGGCTGCCGGTGAGGTTCGTGATGAGCTCGACGGACTTCTCCATGACGATGTCTTCCTGACGGTTCGTCATTGCGACGGGGTTCTCGTGGCTATAGCCGTGGGCGCCGATCTCATGTCCGTCGTCGTGCACCATCTTGCATTGGTCAGGGAAGGTCTCGAGCGAATGACCGGGGATGAACCAGCTTGCCTTGAGATCGCGGCGTTTGAGCATCTTCAGCAACCTGGGAACTCCGATTTCGCCGGCGAAGATGCCCCGCTGAATGTCCGAGGGAGAGTCTTCCCCGCCGTAGGAACCGAGCCAACCTGACACTGCATCGATGTCGATGCCGAGCGATACGAAAATCTCTTTGGCCATCTTGCGAATCCTCCGTCGAGTCGAAAGTGAGAACGCGGATTCGCTGCGGGCGAATGCCGCGATGCTGTGAGTCTTTCACCGAAGTGTGATCTGCGCAATAGGTGTCTCACCAGGTCAGAGACCTTGCTACTCCGCTAGGAAACTCCCGTGCTCACTCCACGGTGATTCCGAGTTCCGAGGCGAAGAGTTCAGCGAAGAGCATGAGCTGAGTGTCGTCGATGGTCGCTCCGCGCAGAGAGTGGGCTCCGGAGATCTTGTGCGGTTCCAAGCCCCGGATGTCGACGTTGCCGAGGGTGACGCCTTCGCATTGGAAGACGCCGACGCTGCTTCCCGGGAATGCGACCCGGCTGGCCTTAGCTCGGTCGAGGTCGATCTCGTCGATCTTGCAGTCGCGGAACTCGACGTCGGTGAGCTTCGACTCCCGCAGGTTGAGGTAGGAGATGCGGCAGTTGGTGAATCGCACTTTCTCCCACACGCTGTCATAGACAACGCCGGCACCGATCCGCGTTCCAGAGATCGCTGTGTGCAAAAGGTTTCCGCGGGGCATGCTCCAGGTGTCGGCACGGCAGTCCATGATCTCCGTTCCGGAGATCCTGGCCCCGGTGAGGTCGATCGGAGCTTCGGCGTCGCCGAAGTTCACGTTCGTCATTCGACAGTCGAGGAACGTCGCTTGGGTGGCGTCCGCCTCGGCGAGGTTGAGGTCGCTGAACTCCATCCCTTCGAGGAATTCCTCGGGACCGATATCACCGAGGAAGCCCTGAACCAGATCGTCGAGGCTGAGCTTCGGTGGGCGCGGAGATTCGGTGGCCATAGTGCCACCCTAACGGCTCCTACGGACACGGCATTTCATCCAACAGTAGACGCAGACAAAACCCCACCGGAGCAGTTTCATTTCAACGAGCCAGATGTCTAGATCGCTCTAGACGCCCCTGTCTAACCTGCACTAGACTTAAGAAATGAAGCGGACGGCTGTTCTCAAGAAGCTCAAACAAGCAGCCAAAGCAGCCGGGAAAGATTTTTCGTTGACCGAACTCACCAACCACACAGGTGTCACGGTCGGACAGACCCGATCCACGCTCGGTCGGCACAGTGAAATCGACGATGTCACTGCACGAAAATTCTTTGATCAGTACGCGAAGGAACTCGGGAAAGGATGGTGGCGGAAGTGACATACACAGTCGAAGCAACCCGCAACGGATCCTGGTGGTCATTGCAGTGCCGTGAAGTCCCCGGAGCACTGTCACAATCCAAATCACTCGCGGAAGCCAAGAAGATCATGCCGGAAGCTATCGCTTTCGTTGCCGATGTTCCCGAAACGGCAGTTGAAGTCACAGTTGTTCCAATCGTTCCCAGCGCCGCCCAAGAGCATCTGCAAGAGGCAGCCAGACTGAGAGAAATCGTTGCCACCGCTAATAGTCAGGCAGCGTCCGAGTCACGTCAGGCTGCCGAGGAGCTGCGCAAATTGGGAATGACTGTGCGGGACATCGGTGAGACCCTGGGCGTTTCCTACCAAAGAGCCAGCCAGCTCTTGGCCTCTGCTTCCTGAAAATCGGTACGCGCAGGAGCATCACTCGAACTGGGCACAGGCGATCGAAAAGACCGGACGGGGAGCGCAATGATGACGGACGATGAGCTTGCCACCTCGCTCAGCCACCTGCTCGAGAGCAGTGACGCAGCAGCCGCCACTGACGAACCCGACATCGAAGCTCGGATCCGGCGGCTCGTCGGCATCGTCGCCGACAAGCGTCTGGCCGTCCCTGGCGACATCATCGACACGCTCGGCGCTTGGCGCGGCTGGCGGGCGTACGATGACTACCTCGATTTCGCCTACAACCTCGCTCGCGTCAAGCTTCACAGCCCGTCGGCAGGGAAGCCGATCGTCGGTGACGGTGAGGAGCTCTACTGGCCGTTCTTGGCTCTGCTCAAGTCTCACGGTGTCGATACCGGGCTGGGCGAACTCGCAGCCTCCACCGGAGAATTCGGACTAGCACTCGCAGACATCTGCTGGAGCGCCGCAGAAGCAGAGCAACTCGACATACCGTCCGACCTCGCCGATCTTCTGGTGCACTGGCTGCCTGAGGCCGACGAGGTGACAGAAACCAGTCGCAGAAGGATGTCGGCCGCAATTCTCAGGCACCACGTCGACTCCGATCCAGACGCTACCTGACGATGGAAAATGGGTAGACTGCACTCGGAGGCCGAAGGTCGCAAGATCAAGGTCCTCCCTTCCGTTGCCTGCCCCGGTCTCGGCCGGGGCAGGTCCGCCTCTTGACAGACCTGCCCGAGTCCGCAGCCCGCCTAGCCCCTCACATCCGCTGGTTCCGAGCACTCTCGTAAATGCACACCCCGGCAGCGGTGCCGAGGTTGAGGCTTTCGGCCGAACCATAGATCGGAACAGCGACAGACGCATCACACAACGACAAATCCTCGGCGCTCATCCCCCACGCTTCATTGCCGAAGACCCAGGCGGTCCGTGCGGTGAGATCCAGCCCGGTGTCCCACGGGTGGTGAAGATCGTGGGCTTCGTCATTGGCGTCGGCGGCGAGCACCTGCAGCCCACGGGCACGGGCCAGTTCGGTCACCTCGGACAGGCCGACTCCGGTGACGACGGGAATGTGGAAGAGCGAACCGGCGGTCGACCGCACGACCTTGTCGTTATAGACATCCACCGACGACGACGTCAGCACCACGGCATCGGCGCCCGCAGCATCGGCCAGTCGGATGATCGTGCCGGCGTTGCCCGGATCACGCACCTGCGACAGAACGACAACGAGCTGAGCTTCCTTGTCGAGCACCGAGGTCAGATCCACGTCGAGAGCCTTGCACACGGCCACGACCCCTTGGGAGTTCACGGTTGATGCGAGCTCGGTGAGCACCTCACCGGTGACGATGCTGCACTGCATGCGACCGTGCTTCGCCGCGGAGACGAACGAGGAATGCTCCTCGGCGGCCTCCTCGGTGATGAACAGCTCGACGACGGAGCCCTTGCGCGCCAGTGCCTCCCGCACGGCCTGCGGACCCTCGACGAGGAACTGCCCCGTGGCCTTGCGGTCGCGGCGTTTGAGCAGCTTCGCGGCGTTCTTGATCCGCTTCGACTGAGGT
This sequence comes from Brevibacterium linens ATCC 9172, assembly GCF_900169165.1. GTDB lineage: Bacteria > Actinomycetota > Actinomycetes > Actinomycetales > Brevibacteriaceae > Brevibacterium > Brevibacterium linens. Next base: position 276,833 of record NZ_FXYY01000002.1, on the reverse strand, counting down.
GAGGAGATGACGTCAGGGAGTTTCATGAAACCGTGTTCTCGATCCGTTGAGTGCTGAAGTGGAAGAAGCGGGGCCTGAGGAGACAGGAGGGAATCTGGGGACCAGGCAGGTCCTGGCAGAAAGACCGACGGCCCCGAACCTGCAGTTCGGGGCCGTCGTCGATCACCGAGGCGATCGGTCAGTCACTTGGTGACCGGAGTCTTGAGTTGACGCTGCTCAGGCGGCGTCGGTCTTCGCTGCGTTGACGTCAGCAGGAAGAGCATCCTTGGCGACCTTGACCAGGTGCGCGAAGGTGGCCGAGTCGTTCACGGCGAGCTCGGCGAGCATGCGACGGTCGACCTCGACTCCAGCGGCCTTGAGGCCCTGGATGAAACGGTTGTAGGTCATGCCGTTGGCGCGGGCGCCGGCGTTGATGCGCTGGATCCAGAGACGACGGAAGTCGCCCTTGCGCTTGCGACGGTCACGGTAGCTGTAGACCAGCGAGTGGATGACCTGTTCTTTGGCCTTGCGGTACAGGCGCGAGCGCTGTCCCCGGTAGCCGCTTGCCCGGTCGAGGATGACCCGGCGCTTCTTGTGAGCGTTGACCGCTCTCTTCACACGTGCCACGTGTTACTCCTTTGAAAAGTTCGTATCTACCGGCGGTGCCGGACTCTGGTTCAAGCTGAGACAGCCGATGTCGACTGCCCGTGGGAGTTCCCGGCTGCTGCCGGAAAGCGAAGACCCGAAAGGGGTCTCACCTGCCCTTGAGCTTGCCCAGAAGCTTGCGGGCCTTGGCGCGGTCGCCACCGGTGATGACCTGGTCGGTGGACACGCGGCGCTTACGAGCCGAGGTCTTGCCCTCGAACTTGTGCTGGTTGTTCACGCCTTCACGCATGATCTTGCCACTGCCAGTCACGCGCATGCGCTTCTTGGCGCTGCTGTTCGTCTTCTGCTTCGGCATAGTGCCGTTCTCCTTTGCAATTCGTTGCCGACGTCGACCGCCTGCAACTACTTCACACGCACAGTCCAGGACGGGCCTGGAACGCGACGTACTTAATTTCTCACGCGTCCGGGCGAGCTGAGTTCTTCTCGGCAGCGACCCGATCGCGACGGGACTTCACCTCAGCGGACTTGCCCTTGGCATCAGCTGATGCCTTCCGGGCTTCCGCCTTGGCGTCAGACTTTGACTTGTGCGGGGCGATAACCATCACCATGTTGCGTCCGTCGACTCGCGGTGAGGATTCGACGGAGCCGAGGTCGGACACATCTTCGGCCAAGCGGTTGAGCAGCTTGATGCCCATCTCGGGCCGGGACTGCTCACGTCCGCGGAACATGATCATGACCTTGACCTTGTCGCCGCCTTCGAGGAAGCGGGTGACGTGGCCCTTCTTCGTCTCGTAATCGTGTTCGTCAATCTTGAGACGGAAGCGGATCTCCTTAAGCGCAGTGTTCGCCTGGTTCTTCCGGGCTTCTCTGGCCTTCTGGGCAGATTCATATTTGAATTTTCCGTAGTCCATGAGCTTGGCTACGGGTGGCTTCGCCTGCGGGGCTACCTCGACGAGGTCGAGGCCAGCTTCGCCGGCGAGATCGAGTGCCTTGCGAATGGCAACGATACCGACCTGTTCACCATTGGGTCCGACCAACCGGACCTCGGGAACCCGAATCCGGTCATTGATGCGCGTCTCGCTGATGTGTTCACTCCTTTTTGCTCAAATGTGGTCGTGGCAACGAAAAAGGCTCCCGTTGACACATGCCAAGGGAGCCTGCACACACGAGCAGTACGGTAGACGTACGTTCGGTGAATACACCTCGATCTGCACTCATTCGGACAATGCCCGAAGGACAGATCTTTGGACCCGATCGCTCTTCGCGATCAAGGTGGGAGACAGACTCCGCTTCGCACCAGCTACCAGTGTACTACGCTTCATGACTCTTCGCACATCGAGGCCCTGGTGTGATCGCCACGTTGATTTATATGTCAAGCTTATGGCATGAGTTCTGAAGAATCTGTTCCCGCCGAGGCGATCGCCGACGTTACGCGCGACATCGCCGAGGTCCCCGCCGTCGAGGTCATCACCTCCAGCGCCGTCCACCTCATGTCCGCCGCCGCCGTCAAGTGCGGCCTGGCCGAGGACACCGCCGAAGGCCACGGCGCCGACCTCCAGGACCTCGATGAGGCCCGCAAGCTGATCACCGCGCTGGCCGGCTTCGTCACCGGCGCCGCCACCGTGATCGGCGACCACCACGCCCGCCCGCTGCGCGATGGACTCCGCAGCCTGCAGCTGGCCTTCCGCGAGGCCTCGGAGATTCCCGACGCCCCCGGCGAAGGCCCCGGAGAGAAGTTCACCGGCCCCGTCCGCTGACGCTCCCCCGCTGACCGTTCAGGCCGCGGCCCTCGATCGACGATCGGGGGCCGTTGTCGTATTCTCATTCGCCGAGGCGGCCGTGTCCTTGCCCGCAGACGTTCACCGATTCACGCTCCGAGACGGCCGATCACCTCGGACATGAGATCGTCTTCGACGTGGTCGAATCCCGGCCCGAACTGGCCGAACCGCAGACCGTTGATCAGCCCGATCACAGCAACCCAGATCGTGATGGTCTCCAAAATCACGTGATCGTCATAGTCGAGACCGAGTTCCGCAAGCCCGTCCCGCAGAGGCTGCAGCGCGGCCTCCATCCCTCGCTGCTCTCTATTGGCCCGTGAATTCTTCGCCGCTGATCCGCTCGCTTTCGCACCGCTCTCAGTTGCCACCTCGGTGTCGTTCTGAGTTGCCGCGATCAGCTCCGCGAGCGTCACCATGATTCGAGTCCCCGGCACCACGGTCTCCTCTCGGGGAGCTTCATAACCGACGATCGGAGTGCCGTAGATGAGCGCCCACCGATTCGGGTAGGCGCGAGACCACTCGAGCATCCTCACGGCGAGAACCTCCACGCTCCGCTCCCCCTCCATGGCTTCGTCGACAGCGTCGGCGATCTGGGTGTAGGCATCGCGGATGAGGATCGTCAGCAGTTCATCGCGGCTCTTCACGTAGCGGTAGACCGCACTGGAGACGACTCCGAGCTCACGAGCGATCGCCCGCAGTGACAACCCGTCGACGCCGTCGTCATCGATCATGCGATTGCCGATGGCCGTGATCTGCGCTTCCGTCTCAATGCGGGCGCGCTGCCGCGGAGTCTCAGTCATGGCTTCACCCTACTTTTCGAGAGCATTGATGACAACAGTGAGCATTGCTCTTGAATTGCCGACCGTCGAGGCCTACGCTGATTCGAGAGAGCACTGCTCTCGCTTATAGTTCGGAGGCATCGGAAGGGATCCGTCATGAAAACAGCACTCGTCATCGGCAATGGTCAGATCGGTTCGGAGATCGCGGCTCAGCTCATAGCGTCGGGCACAGATGTCCGCATCGCCACCCGCTCCGGAAGAGGTCCATCCAGCACCTCGGCCGACGCGACCAACGCGACCGCCCCATCGGAAATGTCGTCAATGACTGGGATGACGACAGTCAGCGCTCCCACTCATGTCAAAGCCGATGCCAGCGACCGCGCGCAGTTAGCCGAGGCCGCCGCCGGCGTCGATGTGATCTTCGCCTGCGCACATGCACCCTACGACAGTCGGAAATGGGAGCGGCTCCTCCCCCGACTCGACGCCGCGGTCCTCGACATCGCGGCTGAACTCGACATTCCCGTGGTCTTCCCGGAATCGGTCTATGCCTTCGCCGGCTTCGACTCCCCGATCACCGAATCCTCCCCGTTCACCCCGTTCGAGGAAAAGGGACGAATCCGACAGCGGCTCATCGAAGCCCGTGCCGCTCATTCGGCAACGGCAGCCAGCGTCATCGCCGGTGATCTGCTCGGCCGAACCGCAGAGAAGTGGTCATCGGTCGTGCGGATGTGCATCACCGAACCGATTTCCGCCGGGCGCCGGGCGATGGTGCCGGCACGCACCGACGTCCCTCACGGCATCACCCTCATCGCCGACCACGCTGCCGCAATGATCCAGGCGGCAGAGGATCTGAAGTCCGTCCCCGCGGGGACGCATCAACTGCGGATCGCACCGGCATCGAATCCGACCCTGACCGAGATCGCCGACTTCACCGCGGACACTCTTGAGCAGAAGCACAAACGTCCGCTCTCGGTCCCACGCTGGGCGACCCGCGCCGTCGGTGCGTTCGAACGCTCCTTCTACGAGCTCAACCAGTTGGCACCGATCTGGTACGAACCCTGCGTCATCGCCTCCAGCGACTTGGCACAGAAGGTCGGAACGACCGACTGGCGCGAAGGTGTGCGGCAGATGCTCTGAGCCGGGTCACGCGGAGACGGCGGTGACATCATTGCGTACGAGCACTGTGTCAGGTAGGACTATTTCTCAATCGTGGAAGTCTTCCGGCTCCGCTGGGATGCGCTTGGCCATGAGACAGAACTTGTGGCCTTCAGGGTCAGCGAGGACGTGCCAGCTTCCTGACGGCACGACGTCAGTCTTCGTCGCCCCCAACGCCACAAGTCGTTCCAGCTCGTCCGCCTGGCTGCGGTCAGTAGGACAAAGGTCGAGATGCAGAACACTGTCCCCAAATGAATCGTTCGAACGCTCGAAGAGAATGGTCGGAGCATTCGGTGCCCCTGATATTGCGATCCCAGTTTCATCCGTGGCAACAACTTCGTACCCCAGCGCTTCGCACCAGAATCGGCTCAGCCGATCTGGGTTTCGGGATTTGACTACGAGATCCCCAATTCGACTCACCATGATCAGCCTCCGAGGTGGATTCCGTTGCCCGGTCCCAGCGGCAGGTCGAAGACGAACCAGATGCCCAGCAGCACGGCCCAGGCCAGCCAGAACGGGATGACGAACGGGAACATACGCGAGATCACCGTGCCCAGCCCAGCATTCGGCTCATAGCGGCGGACGAGGCCGAGGAGGACGATCATGTACGGATTGAGCGGGGTGATGACCTGAGTGGCCGAGTCACCGACGCGGAACCCGGCCTGGATGAACGCAGGTTCGTAGCCGAGCAGGGAGAACAGCGGGACGAACACGGCTGCCATGAGCGTCCACATTGACGAGCCGGAGATGATGAACAGGTTGAGCACACTGGCCAGGAGCATGAAGCCGATGACCGCGGCGAACCCGGTCAGACCGATCGCTTCGAGCCCCGACGCTCCCGCGACGGCGATCCACGAACCGATGCCGGTCCAGTTGAACAGGGCGATGAACTGGCCGAGGATGAACGCGAGGATGAGGAAGGACATCATGTCGATGATCGATTGACTCATCATCCTCACCAGGTCATTCATCGACCGGACGGTGCGCACGACGAAGCCGTAGACGACGCCCATGAGCATGAAGTAGGCGAAGACGATGAACACGATCGACGACAGCAGCGGAGACTCCGGGAGGAAGCCGCCGTCCTCGTTCCGCCATGGTGAGTTCGGGATGAGTACGGAGAACAGGATCACCGCGGTCAGCAGCAGTGCCGCCACGAGCGACCAGATCAGTCCGCGTTTCTCCTCCGGCTCGAGTTCGGCCTTGATCTCGGTGGCATCGTCCTCGCCGGAATCATCTGACGTCGCCGAGGCGTCCCCGTAGGGGCTGTCGGGTGCTTGGTATTCGCGGGCCAGGCCGCTCCCCGAAGCGTTCGCGTATTCGCGGGGCACTCCCTTGCGCACCATGTTCGGTTCGATGAGCCGATCGATGATGAAGCCGGCGATGACGGCCAGAACGATCGACGAGGCGATGTTGAAATAGTAGTTCGAGACCGGGTTGACCGCGGTGTAGTCGGTGTTCGGCAGGGTCTCCATCACCGAGGTGGTGATCCCGGCGAATAGTGCGTCGAGGCTCGTGGGGACGATCGACGTCGAATAGCCGGCGCCGGTGGCGGCGAACCCGCCGATGAGGCCGGCCATCGGATGCCGTCCTGCCGCTTTGAACACAAGCGCGGCCAGAGGCGGAATGATGACGAACGCCGAGTCGGCCATGATCGACCCGACCACTCCGACGAAGCCGACGGCGTAGGGCAGCAGCCATTTCGGACTCTTGCCGAAGGCGATCCGCACGGCCGCGGCGAGCATCCCCGACTTCTCGGCCACACCGACTGCGAGCAGGATCGGCAGCACCGTGGCCAGGGGCGGGAAGCCGATGTAGTTGTCGCCCATCGTCGTGGTCAGCCACGACAGGCCCTCCCCCGTGAACAGTCCCTTGATCGCGATGGTCTCATCGCCGCCGGGGATGGCCACGGTGACATCGGCCATGGCCATGGCGGTGGACACGAGGCCGGTGATGATGAAGAGCCCGAGGAACAGCGTGAACGGTTCGGGCAGCTTGTTTCCGATGCGTTCGATCCAGTCCAGCGTGCGCTGGCCGAAACCGACCTTCCCATCTGTCGTCGTTGACATGAGCGGTCCTTCTTCTCGGAGGCGAGGGGCTGGGTGTGGAGGTGGCGATCTCAGTCGAAGAAGTGCTCGACGTCGATCGCTCCCCCATCGCGGGCGAATTCGTCGGTCACCGCAGCGGCAAGGGCATCGTCGGCGAGGAAGTCCAAAGCCGTGCACGCGAGACCGTAGGCGCCGTCGAGTGCCGCGGATTCGGCGGCAGGGGTCTTCGCGGCTGCGGCGAATTCACGGGTGTGCAGGGCCACTTCGGCGTCGGCGGTCTTGATGAGCGGATGGATGCCGGGAATCCGGTAGGACACGTTGCCGAAGTCCGTGGACGCGGCGATCGATTCGTCGAGGACGCCGGCGGGCAGCGGCTGGCGCCCGCGGGTCTGTTCGTGTTCGGCCCAACGGGCGGTCAGCGCCAGGTTCGTGCGCACGGGCAGCGAGGGCGGGTGGTCGTCCCAGTCGACCCTGACGCCGGTTCCGGTCATGAGTGCGGCACCTTTCGCCGCGTCCTCGACTCGGTCGGAGAGCTCTTTGAGCGTTTCGGGGAACTTCGAGCGGACGTAGCACTGCACGGTCGCGGATTCGGTGATGATCGACGGTCTCGTTCCGCCGTCGGTGATGACCGCGTGCAGGCGGGAGATCGGCGGCATCTGCTGCCGCAGCAGACCGAGTCCCTGGTAGAAGAGGTTCGACGCGTCGAGGGCGTTGCGTCCCATGAAGGGCTGCGCCGAGGCGTGAGCGGCGACCCCTGAGTACGTGACCTTGAGCAGGCGACGTCCCAGCCATACCTGGTCGGCGCAGTCATACCCGTAGCCGTGGACCATGATGGCCGCCTCGATGCCGTCGAAGGCACCGGCCCGGGCCATGACCTCCTTGCCCGAATGCCCTTCCTCGGCCGGGGTGCCCAGCAGCACGACGGTGCCCGGCACGGCTGCGGGGTCCCTCTCGTACAGGGCGTGGAGGGCGAGGAAGGCACCGACTCCGACGGTGGCGATGATGTTGTGCCCGCACGCGTGCCCGATCTCGGGCAGGGCGTCGTATTCGGCGAGGATCGCGATCGTGCGCCCGTGTCCGGATCCCGTCGTCGCCCGCAGAGTGGTCTCCACTCCGAAGAGGCCGTCTCGACGTCGATTCCGTGTTTCTCGAGCACCGAGGCGATCGCTGCGACCGAATCGAACTCCTCGAAGGCGGTCTCTGCCATGTCATGGATGGCGTGGAGCAGACCCCTGAGGTCGCCTTCCGCAGCGTCGAGGCCCTCGGCGACGACGGACCGGCTCGTCTCCGGGGCGCCGGTGAAGTCGGAGGCCCACTCGGCGGCCTGCTCGGCCCGGGCCCGGGTCTGCCGGGCCATCTCGTCGAGGTAGCTGTCGTCCGGCGCGGTCGAGTGACTGAGGTCACGGATTTCGCTCATGGGTCATAAGCATAGGGGCCTTGCCGATCTGACACGCCCGGAACGCTCAGACTTCGACGAGGCGGATGGCCAGGGAATCGATCTTCGCGACGAGGTCCTCGTCACCGGCGACGGCCTCCTGGAACCGGCGCACTTCCTCCGGGGCCACCTCGGACTCGACGCCGAGCGTGATGCCGAGCTCCGGCCCACCGAGGTGAACGCTGTTGCTGCCGGGACTCACACCGATCCGAGCCAGCCAGGGGAAGGACTCGGCGATGGCACGCAGACGCCCGGCCACCTCGGCGTCGGCCCAGGACGGAGTCCAGGGCTGGGACTGCACGAACGCGAACATCGCCGGACGGCGCAGCAGAAATGAGGACTCGGCACCCGGGTCGAGGACGACGAGCTGGGATTCGGCCTCGATCGCCCCGAGGACGAGCCGCTCGGATTCGATCGGCACGGGACGGGCGTCCGAATGCCACGCCGTCAATGGTGGGATTCCGGAGAATCCCGGGGTGCACTCGCGTCCGTCCTCGGCTTGGAGGCGGACCATCGCCATCTCCGAGGAGTTGTCGGCCATCAGCCCGTTCTCCCCGACCTCCTGGTCGAGAGCCATCGGCACGATCGGGGCGTAGAGCCTGGTCCCGGACAGAGCCCGGACGACCTGCTGGTGTGCGGCAGGATCCAGGGGTGCCTGAGCGACCTGGGTCATGGCCTCCAGCAGGGCCGCATCGGCCAGCCCGGTGTCACCGGAGAACGGGTTGGGTTTGAGGTCCCGGCCCGCCCACGCCTGACCGGCGGAATCCGTCGGGGCCTGGGCGTCACCTGCTTGGTCGGCAGATGCGGCGGACCGGGGCTCGTGAGGCTCGGGCGAGTGGCCCGGCTCGTCCGGCCGGCGCGGCTCGTGCGAGTGCGTGCTCACCGGCTCACCGTCCTGCGACGTCGAGGGCTTCTTCCAGGGTGAACTTGCCGGCATAGAGTGCCTTGCCCACGATCGCGGAGTCGACGCCGAAGGGCACGAGCTCACGGAGGGCACGCAGGTCATCGAGGCTCGAGACTCCGCCGGAGGCGACGATCGGAGAATCGGTCTTCTGCGCGAGGTCCTTGAGCAGGTCGACATTGGGACCCTGCAGGGTGCCGTCCTTGCGCACATCGGTGACGACGTAGCGGGAGCAGCCGGCGGCTTCGAGGGTGTTCAGGACTTCGTAGAGGTCTCCGCCTTCCTTCGTCCAGCCGCGGGCGGCCAGGGTGGTTCCGCGCACGTCGAGGCCGATGGCGACCTGATCGCCGAAGCGCGAAATCATCTCCGCGGTCCAGTCGGGGTTCTCCAGGGCGGCAGTGCCGATGTTGACGCGCTCGGCCCCGGTGTCGAGTGCGCGTTCGAGGCTTTCGGTGTCACGGATTCCACCGGAGAGTTCGACCTTGATCCCCACGGCCTTGACGACCTGGTTGAGCAGATCCGAGTTCGATCCGCGTCCGAAGGCGGCGTCGAGGTCGACGAGGTGGATCCATTCGGCGCCGCGGCTCTCGAAGTCCTGGGCGGCGTCGATGGGTGAACCGTAGTCGGTTTCGGTTCCGGCTTCGCCCTGGACGAGGCGGACGGCCTTGCCGTCGGCGACGTCGACGGCGGGGAGGAGGACCAGCTTGTTCGAACTGTCTGTCATTGTGACCTTTCTGCCAGGGCGCCACGGGGTTTGAGGCAACCATAGTCGGTGTGCTCGGTCAGGAGCTGAGTGGGTCTGTGGGGGTGCTGCCGATGCTGCCGGAATCGCTGGTGCTGACGAAACCGCCGTCGGGGCTGCTGTCGGCGGCGAACGAGGCGAGCCAGTTGCGCAGCAGCCTGGCGCCCGCCTCGGCGGACTTCTCGGGATGGAACTGTGCGGCCCAGGTGGTGCCGTCCTCGACAGCGGCGATGAAGTCGCTGCCGTGACGGGCGGTCGTCACCGTCGCATTCGGCGGCGGCTCGGTCGCGGCATAGGAGTGGACGAAGTAGAAGCGTTCGTCCCCGACGCCCGCGAACATGGCCGAGTCTGCAGGTGCACTGACCTTCGACCAACCCATATGCGGGATGACCGGGGCTTCGAGGCCGGTGACGGCGCCGGGCCACAGGCCGATGCCGTCGGTCTTCACGCCGTGTTCCTCACCGCGGGAGAAGAACACCTGGAGGCCGACGCAGATGCCGAGCAGCGGTCGGCCCTGTTCGTGGCGGGCACGGATGAGGTCGACTCCCCCGACGTTGTCCAGTCCGGCCATCACGGCCGAAAACGCGCCGACCCCGGGGACCAGCAGTCCGTCGGAGTCGTTGATGACATCGCGGTCGGCCGTGAGCGTGACCTCGGCACCGGCCGCGGCGACTGCACGCACGGCGGAGCGGACATTGCCGGCTCCGTAGTCGAGGACGGCGACTGTCCTCATCGCTTCGCCCCCTTGCTCAGCACTGACCAGATCCTCCACAGGGAGAACCCGAGGACGATGACGCCGAGCACGGCGACGACCCAGGCGATGGTGTTCCCGCCCAGCGCGAGCGCAATGCCGAAGGCGGTGACGAGTCCGGCGAGGACGGCGGCGATGATCCACAGCAGTGCCGTGCGCGCCATGGCTGCCCGTCCCGGGCTCATCGTGGCCGCACTGGCCTGCAGCTTCGTCATCGAATCGGTTCTGATGCTGCCTTCGACGTCGTCTGCGGCAACGGTTTCGAGCAGCAGCCCTTCGAGGACATCGGGGAGGTTCTTCAGTGCCAGTCCGGCCGGCACATCGGATTCTCGGGCGCCGTGGCGGAAGTGGCCGGCGTCGATCTGCTCTTCGCTGCGCACGAGGAGGAGGACCTCATGTTTGCCGGCGAGCTTCGAGATCGCCGCGGCCGCCTCGTTGCCGGCTTCGACATCGGTGTCGGCGAGGACGATGCCGCTGAACTCACCGATCGGCACGATGGTGCCGGAGATGTTCGACAGCACGCAGGCGGCGGCCAGCTGCTGGGCGACCCCGAAAGGGGTCACGATGACGGTCGTGCTCACAGGACTCCCTTGGTGCTGGGAACGGAGTTGCTCCGCGGGTCGGTCTCGACGGCCTGCCGCAGCGCGCGGGCGAAGGCCTTGAATTCGGCTTCGACGATGTGGTGCGGGTCGCGGCCGCGAACCAGGTCGAGGTGGACGGTCAGTCCGCCGTTGAAGGCGATCGATTCCAGCGAGTGGGAGGTCATCGAACCGGTGAAGTGACCACCGATGAGGTGGTACTGCTGGCCTTCGGGTTCGCCTTCGTGGACGAAGTAGGGACGACCGGAGACGTCGACGACGCACTGGGCCAGTGCTTCGTCCAGCGGCACGGCGGCGAAGCCGTAGCGGCGGATGCCGACCTTGTCGCCGAGTGCTTCGCGAATGGTCTGGCCGAGGACGATGGAGGTGTCTTCGACGGTGTGGTGGACGTCGATGTGGGTGTCGCCGGTGGCGGTGATGTCGAGGTCGATCATCGAGTGCTTCGACAAGGCGGTGAGCATATGGTCGAAGAACGGCACGCTCGTGGAGATGGTCGAGGTACCGGTGCCGTCGAGGTTGACGGACACGGACACCGTGGACTCGGAGGTGGTGCGTGAGTTCTGGGCCTGCCTCATGGAGTGCCTTTCGTCGGGGCGGCTGGTGACGGGGTCGGAGACTGCGGACGGTCCGCGAAGAGGTCAGGATCGTCGGCGAGGATCTCGTCGATGGCGGTCAGAAAGGCTTCGGTCTCTGCCTCGGTGCCGGCGTTGACGCGGGCGTGGCCGGTGATGCCGATATCGCGGATGAGGATTCCGCGATCGAGCAGCTTCTGCCACAGCTCGGCCGGTGAGTCGATGTTACCGAAGAGGACGAAGTTCGAATCGCTGTCGTGGACGGTGAAACCCGCCTCGGCGAGGTGGCTCGACATGCGGTTGCGCGAGTCGATGAGTCGGTCGACGTTGCCCAGCAGCAGCTCCGCGTGTTCGAGTGCCGTGCAGGCGAGCACCTGAGTGACCTCGGACAGGTGGTAGGGCAGGCGGACGAGGCGGAGGACGTCGATGAGCTCGGGGGCGGCGATGGCGTAGCCCAAGCGCAGGCCGGCACAGGCGAAGGCCTTGCTCATGGTCCGGGAGACGACGAGGCGGGGCCGGCCGTCGAGCAGAGTCATCGCCGAGGACTTGGCGGGGCGGGAGAATTCCGCATATGCCTCGTCGACGATGACGATTCCTGCGCAGTTGTCGTAGGCGGCTTCGATGACGTCGAGGCCGATCGAGGTGCCGGTCGGATTGTTCGGGGTGCACAGGAAGACGATGTCCGGATTCGCCCGCGCCACTTCGGCGGCGACCGTCTCGGCATCGAGAGTGAAATCGTCCTTGCGTTCGACGTGCTGCCATTCGGCTCCGGTGCCCGTGGTGATGAGCGGGTGCATCGAATAGGAGGGAGTGAACCCGAGGACGGTGCGGCCCGGTCCGCCGAAGGCCTGGACGATATGGCTGAGCACTTCGTTCGACCCGTTGGCGGCCCAGATCATGGAGGGGTCGAGGTCGACGGTGTCTCCGGCACGTTCGTTCACACCGTCCAAGTAGGTGACGAGATGTTCGCGCAGTGCGGTGAATTCGCGATCGGGATAACGGTTGAGTCCCGCGAAATGGTCATCGACGGCAGATCGCATGCTGTCGATAACGACGTCCGGCAGCGGATAGGCGTTCTCGTTGACGTTGAGCTGGACCGGCACATTGAGGTGCGGAGCCCCGTAGGGCTTTTGGCCGACGAGGTCGGAGCGCACTGGCAGAGAGTCGATGTTTCCCACGGCGACCATTCTACCGAGAGGCCCCCGCCGCCCGGGCGGCGGGTCGGGCATCGAGGTGCGCCGGTCGGCTCATCCGAGCGGACGGGTCGGCGCGCTGTCAGTCGGGTCGGCGCCCTGCCGGTCGAGCCGGTCTCGACCTCAGCGGACGGGGACGTCGAGGGTCTGGCCGGGGTGAACGGTCGGGGTGTCCAGGTGGTTGATCTCGACGATGTCGGCCACGACATCACGGGTGTCGCGGTCGATGCCGAGACTCGTCGCCACGGTCCACAGCGATTCGCCTTCACCGACGACGACCGCCTCGGCGTCGATGCCGATGCTCTCCGTCTCCGATTCGGCGACGGCGGCGGCCGAGAACGACTGGGTGGCGAGGAGGACCGCTCCGCCGATGACGACGAGAGCGACGAGCAGGGTCCGGAGAAGGCGCACAGCCTGGCGTCCACGAGTGGTCAGGCGCAGCTCGGTGTTCTGTGCAGACATCGCATTACCTCTTTCATTCGTACGATTCCACCAGTAATCGGTAGAACGTCTGTTCTATTCAACATGCCAATCGAACAAATGTCCAGTCCAACTCGAACATCTATGCGACAATGAGAGGGAACCAGCGTTGTTGATTGATCTGTCAGAACCATCTCAGTCGGCACTGACACGAGAATCTTCGAAGCGGAGATCACGGCGTTCAGCGGCAGGGAATAGAACGAAGGGGAACGAGCAGTGGTTCAGAACAAACGAGGCAGAGGCAGGCCTCGCAACGAAGATGTTGCCACCGAGATCGCTGCCGCTCGCAGCGATGACGACGTGGTCCAGATCCCAGAGGGGTCATCCGGTGAGGGCGATTTCCGCCTCACTCCCCGCCAGCGTCTCGTTCTCGAGACCATCGAACGCGCCGTCGTGGCCAACGGCTACCCGCCGAGCATGCGCGAGATCGGCAAGGCCGCCGGACTGGCGTCCCTCTCCAGCGTCGCCCACCAGCTCTCCCAGCTCGAACGCCTCGGCTATGTCCGGCGCGACCCGAAGCGCCCGCGTGCCATCGAGGTGGTCAATCCGTTCGAAGAGGAAGAGGCCGAACGCGCGAAGTACGAGGAGCTGGCCAACAACACCGTGCAGGTCCCGGTCGTCGGACGCATCGCCGCCGGCGGCCCGATCCTGGCCGAGCAGGAGGTCGACGATGTCTTCTCCCTGCCGACCCAGGTCGTCGGCTCCGGTGAGATGTTCCTGCTCAAGGTCGTCGGCGATTCGATGATCGAGGCCGCCATCTGCCACGACGACTGGGTGGTCGTGCGCAAGCAGCACACCGCCGACAACGGTCAGATCGTCGCAGCCCTCCTCGACGGCGAAGCCACGGTGAAGACGCTCAAACGCAAAGCCGGTCAGCAGTGGCTGATGCCGCAGAACGAGAACTACGAACCCATCGACGGCACCTACGCGCAGATCATGGGGCTCGTCGTCGCCGTCATCCGCCGCCTCTGAGCCTCCGCCCCGCCTTCGAACTGAGAAGCGCCCGCGACCACGGTGGGTCGCGGGCGCTTCTGCGTCATCCGGCGGAGCTCAGCACCGTCTGCCTCACTTCTCGTCAGCTTCGGCCAGTCTGGCCAGGCTTGTGCGGACGAGAACGGAGTTCGTCGTCGGCCACATCCTCGGCATCGAATTGACGAGGAACCCGGCGTACCGGGCCGAGCGCAGCCGCGAGTCGAGCACGGCCACCACTCCCCTGTCACCGGTCGAGCGGATGAGGCGACCTGCCCCCTGCGCCAGCCGCAGGGCGGCATGCGTGGCCGATACTGCCATGAAGCCGTTGACTCCACGCTGGTCGGCATCGCGTGCCCGCGCCTGCATGAGCGGGTCGTCGGGGCGCGGGAACGGCAGACGGTCGATGATCACCAGGCGGTTCGTCCGTCCCGGCACATCGACTCCCTGCCACAGAGACATGGTTCCGAACAGGCAGGTCTGATCGTCGGCCGTGAACTGGGAGACCAGGGCCGGCAGTCCGTCGTCGCCTTGGAGCAGGATCGGGAAGTCGAACTTCGTCCGCAGGTGTTCGGCCGCCGCATTGGCCGCCGCCCGCGAGGAGAACAGTCCCAGTGCCCCGCCGTTCGAGGATTCGACGAGTTCTTCGAGTTCAGTGAGCGCTTCCTCGCTCAGCCCGCTGCGTCCGGGTTTGGGCAGGTGGGAGGCGACATAGAGGATGCCCTGCTTGCCGTAGTCGAAGGGTGATCCGACGTCGAGGCTGTCCCACTTCGGGGCGTCGGGTCCGAAGAGTCCCAACGAAGCGGCCACCGCGTCGAAGTTCCCTCCCAGGGACAACGTCGCCGAGGTGGCCACGACCGTCGATTCTTCGAAGATCCCGTTGCGCATGGTGCCGGCCACACTCAAGGGTGCGACGACGAGGTTCGTCGTCTCCTTCTCTCTGAACGTCGACCGGGAGAGCCAGATGACGTCGTTCTTACCCGGGTCGCAGAAGCGTTCGGCGAGTTCGAAGATCTCCTGACAGCGCGCCTTGGCCATCTGCCGTCCGGCATCGGCGTCTTCGGTCTTGCCGCCGATGTCGTTGATGATCTGGCGGGCGGAGTCGCGGATCTGCGTCAGGGCCAGTCCGAGCGCCTCGCTCATATGCAGGATGAGTCCCTCGGGCACCGAGGTCTGGGCGCGTTCGAGTGCCGCCGCGGCGGAGTCGAGCAGCGAGACGACCCCGTCCTGGACAGTGGTGTGTTTGCGCACGGAACTCGTCGCCGCCGAGAGCATGCTCGTGTTGATCTGCCCCGACAGGGCGCTGGTCACCCGGTCCTTGAGCTCGTGGGCCTCGTCGATGATGATGACATCGTGTTCGGGCAGCACGTTCGATTCCCCGAAGGCGTCGATGGCCAGCAGCGCATGGTTCGTCACGACGATATCGGCTTCGGCGGCTTTGTTCCGGGCGATTTCGGCGAAGCATTCGGTGAACAGCGGGCAGTTCGATCCGAGGCAGTCGAAGGCGTTGACGGACACCTGTGACCAGGCGCGATCGCTGACACCGGGCAGGAGGTCGTCACGGTCGCCGGTGTCGGTGGTCTTCTCCCAGGTGCGGATCCGCTGGATCTCCTCCCCCAGGCCCGAGCGTTCGGTGGGTTTGCGTCCCGCCTCGGCGTCGGCCCCCAGGTCGAAGAGCATGCCCTCACCCTCGTCCGGGTATCCGCCGGCGAGCTTGTGCTTGCACACATAGTTCCGCCGCCCCTTGAGCAGTGCCGCTCGGGGCAGCGGGTCGAGGTCCTTCTTCACGGCCTTGAACAGCCGGGGCAGGTCGCGGTGGATGATCTGCGTCTGCAGGGCCAGGGTCGCCGTGGACACGACGACCTTCCCGCCGGTACGGGTGACGTACTCGGCGGCAGGCACCAGGTAGGCCAGCGATTTGCCGGTACCGGTTCCCGCCTGCACGAGCAGATGGATTCCTTTGTCCAGCGACGAGGCGACCGCCTGCGCCATCTCCTGCTGACCCTCGCGTGGCGATCCGCCGATGGCGCCGACAGCGGATTCGAGGAGGTTCTCGACTGCTTTCACTCGTCGATGACCAGGTCCGGACGTTGGAATTCGCGCAGTTCGTCGACGAGTTCGGTCGGCACCTTCGCCTGCAGGCTGGTGCCCTCCGTGCCGTGCGATTCGTGTTCGACCGTGCCGAGGGCGTAGATCTTCGACACGAGGTCACCGCGTTCATAGGGAATGAGCACGGTCATGTCGATATCCGGGACGGGAAGGCGGTTCTCGATGGCCTCGATGAGGTCGTCGATCCCTTCCTTCGATACGGCGGAGACGAACTGGGCGTCGGGGTACTCCGCGCGCAGGCCGGTGATCACGGCCTCCTCGGCGATATCGGCCTTGTTGAACACGAGGAGTTCGGGGATGTCCCCGGTCTCCACGTCCCCCAGTACATTGCGCACGGCCTGGATCTGACCGTGCGGATCCGGGTGGGAGGCATCGACGACGTGGAGGAGCAGATCCGAACCGGCGGCCTCCTCCAGGGTCGAACGGAAGGCTTCGACGAGCTGGTGGGGCAGGTTGCGGACGAACCCGACGGTGTCGGTGTAGGTGAAGACGATGCCGTCGGCGGTCTTGGCCTGCCGAACGGTCGGATCGAGGGTGGCGAACAGGGCGTTCTGCACCATCACCTCGGCGTCGGTGAGCAGATTGAGCAGGGAGGACTTGCCCGCGTTCGTGTACCCGACGATCGCGACGGACGGCACATGATGGCGGGCGCGGTTCTTCCGCTTCGTCTCTCGAGACGGCGCCATGGCGTTGATCTCCCGGCGCAGCTTCGACATGCGCGCACGGATGCGGCGACGGTCGAGTTCGATCTTCGTCTCACCGGGTCCGCGGGAGCCGATTCCGGCACCGCCGGCGACACGACCACCGGCCTGCCGGGACAACGACTCACCCCAACCGCGCAGACGCGGCAGGAGGTATTCGAGTTGGGCGAGTTCGACTTGGGCCTTGCCTTCGCGGGATTTCGCGTGCTGGGCGAAGATGTCGAGGATGAGCGCGACGCGGTCGACGACCTTGACCTTGATGACGTCCTCGAGTCCGCGCCGCTGGCTGGGGGCGAGTTCGGAGTCGATGATCACGGTGTCGGCGCCGACGGAGGCGACGACCTCGGCGAGCTCGGCGGCCTTGCCCTTGCCGAGGAAGGTGCCGGGATCCGGCTTGTCGCGGCGCTGGATGAGCGCGTCGAGGACGTCGGAACCGGCGGTTTCGGCCAGTGCGGCGAGTTCGCGGATCGAGTTCTCGGCTTCGGCCTGGGTGGTGTTCCAGATGCCGGCGAGGACGACGCGTTCGAGGCGGACCTGACGGTATTCGACCTCGGTGATGTCTTCGAGTTCGGTCGACAGTCCGGCCACGCGGGTGAGCGCGGCGCGCTCGGCGAGGTCGAACTGGTCGTCCTCGGGGGTGGTGTCGTGATCGTCGAGGGCTTGGGCGCCTCGGGAGAGCACACGGTCGAGCATCGCGTTGCGACGCTCATTGTCTTCAGACGTCATTCATTCCTTTGTTCTCTGCCGTCCGCACGGGACTTCTCGTGCCGACGTCGTCATGCCTTGCACCGGTCGTACCGGTGCGCACCGACGGTGGTGTCCATCAATTCTCCCACAGCCGTCTACACTGAAACGGTGTCAGAGCACTATTTCACCGAATCGCCGAGCAGCGAGGCCAAGTCGCGGGAACTCAACCTCGATCTGGCCGGCCGCGCCGTCACCGTCGAAACCGTATCCGGCACGTTCTCGCCCACTCGCCTCGACCTCGGCACGGCTGTGCTGCTGCGGCATCTGCCTCAGCCGCCTGCCGGCGATATCCTCGACCTCGGCTGCGGGTGGGGTCCGGTCGCCCTGCACACGGCTTTGGACGCCCAGGACGCCGAGGTGGCTGTGCGAGTGTGGGCGCTCGACGTCAACTCCCGGTCCCTGGAGACCACCGCGGCGAATGCGCGCAGGCTGGGTCTCGATACGATCAACACCGTCACCGCCGCCGATGTTCCCACCGACCTGCAGTTCGCCGCGATCCGGTCGAATCCCCCGATCCGCATCGGCAAGGACGCACTGCACGAACTCCTGGAGACGTGGCTGCCGCGTCTGGCCCCGGGCGGTCGCGCCGATCTCGTCGTGTCGAAGAACCTCGGTGCCGATTCCCTGCAGAAGTGGATCGCCGGGATGCTCGGTGACGGCTTCGAGGTCGTGCGCACGGGATCGTCGAAGGGCTTCCGCGTGCTCACGGTCGAGCGCGGCTGAGCTCAGCTGATCGTGCCGCCGGCGACGAGGACCGCGGGTCCGGCGAGGCTGACGCGTCCGCTCGTGCCTTCGGCATTAGGTTCGATCTCGATGCGCAGCTGACCGCCGGGCACGTCGACTCTCCACTGCAGAGGTGACTTCTCGCCGGCCCAGTGGTGGGCTGCGATCGCGGCCGCGCAGGCACCGGTTCCGCAGGAGCGGGTCTCGCCGACGCCGCGTTCGAACACGCGCATGCGCAGGGCGCCTTCTCCCCCGGCCACATCGGATCGGGCGGGCTCCATGACGATGTATTCGACATTCGAGCCCTGTGCGGGCACGGGGTCGAGGACGGGGGCATCACGCAGGTCGGCGGCGGCGAGTTCGGAGTTCTCGGCCAGGGCGACGACGGTGTGCGGATTGCCGGTGGACACGCGCAGTCCGGGGCGGGCGACCTCGATGCCGCCGGTGGTCACGAGCACGCTGCTCGACGGGTCGAGTGACCATTCGCCCATGTCGATCGTGTACCAGGCGTCGCTGGCGGATCCGGGTCCGGGCGTGCCGGTGTCGACGACGTCGTCTCCGGTCTGGACGCCGAGGGCCGGGTTGAGGGTGGTGCGCACGGTTTTGATTCCGTCGCGGGTGCCCACGAGGATGTCGCGGGCCTCGGCGGAGACGCGGCCGCTGGTCACGAGTGCGTGGGCGAAGACGCGTACGCCGTTGCCGCACATCTCGGAGAGGCTGCCGTCGCTGTTGTAGTAGTCCATGAACCATTCGGCACCGGCGTCGGCCTGTTCGGCGGCTCCCGGGATGCCGCTGGCGGCGGAGCGGACGATGCGGATGATGCCGTCGGCGCCGAGTCCGGCCCGCCGGTCGGCGAGCGTGGCCACGGCTTCGGGATGCATCTCCAGCCTGCTGTCGTCGTCGGAGAGCAGAACGAAGTCGTTCTGGGTGCCGTGTCCCTTGACGAAGGTGACATCGGTCCAGGCGGCGAACGGGGTATCCGGAGTGCTCATGGCTCCATCCTATCGGGGACGGTCGGTTCAGGTCTTCAGTGCCCGTTCAGCACGTCGAGCGCGGCCGCCATGTCGGGCTCGGCCGCTATGTCGTCAGTGCCCGCCCAGCACGTCGAGGGCGGCCGCCAGGTTCTGCTCGGCGTCGGCGGCACTGCCGTCGATCCAGTGGATGCGCGGATCACGACGGAACCAGGTGTCCTGCCGGCGTGCGAACTGCCGGGTGCGGATCGTCGTCTCATCCTTCGCCTCGGCGGCGGTGAGCTCTCCGGACAGGTGGCGTTGGATCTGTGCGTACCCGATGGCGCGCGACGCCGTCTTGCCTTCGGCCAGTCCGGCGTCGAGGAGCCGAATCACTTCATCGACCCATCCGTGATCCCACATGAGGTCGACCCGTGTCGCAATCCGCTCATGCAGAATGGCCCGGTCCACGCTCAGGCCCAGATGGATGGTCGGTTCGATCTCCTGATAGTCCGGCAGCTGAGCGCTGAAGGCACGGCCCGTGAGTTCGATGACCTCGAGGGCTCGAACGATGCGTCGCTGGTCGTTGACGGTGATCTTCTCGGCCGCTTTCGGGTCGAGTTCGCGCAGCTTCTGATGCAGCGCCCACCGGTCGACGGCGACCTCGGCCTCGAGGCGGGCCCGCAGCTGAGGGTCGGTGCCCGGGAACTCCATATGGTCGACCGCAGCACGCACGTAGAGCCCGGACCCGCCGACGAGGATCGGCCGCAGTCCGCGCCCCCGGATGTCCGCGATCGCCGCCCGCGCACGCGCCTGAAAGTCCTGAACGTTCGCCTCTTCGGTGACGTCGAGGATGTCGATGAGATGGTGCGCGATCCCCCGCCGCTCATCGACCGGCAGCTTCGCCGTGCCGATGTCCATCCCGCGATAGAACTGCATCGAATCCGTGTTGATGATCTCCCCGCCGAGGCGGCCCGCCAGATCCAGCGCCAGATCCGATTTCCCGGTGGCAGTGGCTCCGACGATGGTGATGATCGGCGCGTTGTCCTCAGCCATCGGCGATCACCCCCAGCTTCCGGTTCCGCAGAGTGTCCGCACTTCGTGGACACGTTCGTCGATGACCGGCTCCAGCGTCGACACCCGAGCACCGTGGTCGACGAGGTGGCGGATTCCTGCGGCTAGCACGCTGAGATTCGCGGCCATGGTCTCCGCTCGTACACAGATTTCGACCAGTCTTGCGGTGTCGATCGTGGGCCCGGAGGTGAGTGTCTCCACGACAGCACGATCGAAGTCCTCGGCACCGTCGATCGGGGCCAAGGGCGCGTCCTCTGTCGCGGCACCCGAGAGGTCGATGGGCAGCAGAAGATTCTCGCTCGATCCGAGCGGGCCGATGCCGACGTCGGCGGCGTGAGCGTGAAGGATCGCGACGATGATGGCCGGGTCGGCCGCCTCGGCGAGTCTGCGTTCGTCCGTCGTCAGGGACGCAACGGCATCGACCCAGTCGGATCCGGCCAGAAATCGACCCGTGCGAGTATCGACTCCACGGTCGATCCCCCAACCGCCGAGCCCGGCCACGGGCGGCAGCGTCTCGATGGGCAGCGCCCAATCGGACTGCGACCTCACGGTGTTGTGGAACGCGGTCCGCAGTTCGACCATGCGAGTGGTTTCGCTGTGGTCGATGTTCTCGAGCAGCACGGGGGCTGCCGGGATGACGGCGAAGGCGCCCATCTCAGCCGCGGGTGCGGATGGTCGGCATGCCGAGGTTCGTCGCGCCGGCCGAGCCCTGGCCGGGGCTCGGTGCACCGCAGCTGTCGGCCTGTGCCCGGTCGTAAGCATCACCGGCGCGGGACGGGCGCACGGAGAATCCGGAATCGGCGAGGAGGAAGTAGGGCTTCGCCTCGGTGACGGTGGCGGTGACGAAGTCACCGGGCCGCGGCATCTGTGCACCCTCGGGGATTCCCACGTGGACGAGGCGATTGTCTTCGGCCCGACCGCTCAGTCTGGGGGAATCGGCGTGGGGCAGCTTGGTCACGAGCACCTCGACCTCGCGGCCGATCTGGGCTTTGTTCTCGTCCCAGGCGATCTCGTCCTGGAGTGCGGTGAGGCGTTCGAATCGTTCCTGAACGACGTCCTTCGGCACCTGGTTGTCCATCGTGGCCGCGGGTGTGCCGGGGCGGATAGAGTACTGGAAGGTGAAGGCCTGGGAGAACCGGGCACGGCGGACGATGTCCATCGTGCCCTGGAAGTCCTCTTCGGTCTCTCCCGGGAAACCGACGATGATGTCGGTGGTGATGGCCGCATGCGGGATGCGTTCGCGCACGGTATCGAGGATGTTCATGAACCGCTTGGTCCGGTAGGACCGCCGCATGGATTTGAGGATCGTGTCCGAACCGGACTGCAGCGGCATGTGCAGCTGCGGCATGACGGTCGGGGTCTCTGCCATTGCGTCGATGACATCGTCGGAGAAGGCCGCCGGGTGCGGGCTGGTGAAGCGGACCCGTTCGATCCCGTCGACGTTGCCGACGGCGCGCAGCAGTTTCGCAAATGCGCCCTTGTCGCGGAATTCGGCACCGTAGGAGTTGACGTTCTGGCCGAGCAGGGTGACTTCGACGACTCCGTCGGCGACGAGTGCTTCGACTTCGGCGAGGATGTCGCCGGGACGGCGATCTTTCTCTTTGCCGCGCAGGCTGGGCACGATGCAGAAGGTGCAGGTGTTGTTGCAGCCGACCGAGATCGACACCCACCCGGAGTGCTGGGATTCGCGCCGGCTGGGCAGCGTGGAGGGGAAGACGTCGAGGCTTTCGAGGATCTCGACTTGCGCTTCCTCGTTGTGGCGGGCGCGTTCGAGCAGAGCCGGCAGGGAACCCATGTTGTGGGTGCCGAAGACCACGTCGACCCAGGGGGCCTTCTTCACGATCGTGTCGCGATCCTTCTGTGCCATGCATCCGCCGACGGCGATCTGGAGACCGGGATGGTTCTCCTTGACCTTCGCGAGCTGGCCGAGGTTGCCGTAGAGGCGATTGTCGGCGTTTTCGCGGACGGCGCAGGTGTTGAAGACGACGACGTCGGCCTGGCCGTCGGTGTTCGCCTGAACGTAGCCGGCGTCGTCGAGCAGTCCGGACAGACGCTCGGAGTCGTGCACGTTCATCTGACATCCGTAGGTCTTGACCTCGTAGCTGCGAGGGGTGGTGCCGGATGTCGTCGGGGATTCAATCAGTTCAGTCATGGCGCACCTATTCTAGCTGTTCCCCGGGTGCCGTTTCAGTCGTCGGCGAGCACGTCTCGTGTGACCTTGATGCAGATCGCCGAGGGGAAGCCGCGGCGGGCGAGCATGCCGAGGATCCGACGCTCCCGCACCGCATAGTCGAGGCGCCGTGTGGAGGCGGCCTTCTTCTCGGCGACTTCGCGGGCGAGCTCTTCCTCGCCGTCGATGTCGGCGACTGCCTCGGCGGCCAGTTCGGGGCTGATGCCCTTCTTGCTCAGTTCGCGTTTGAGCACGGACCGGGAGAGTTTCCGGTTCTCTCGCTGTGCCCGTGCGAACCGGTGCGCGAACTCTTCGTCGTTGAGCAGCCGCGAGTTCTGCAATTTTTCGATGAGGACATCGATCGCTTCGGGCATGAGGTCGCGTTTGAGCAGCTTCTTGCGCAGTTCATCGCTGGAGTGATCGCGCATGGCGAGCATGTTCATGGCCGTCTTCTTCGCCTGGGCGTAGTCCGCATCGAAGTCGGGCGCCTCGTCCTCGTCGTCATCGAAGCTCAGCCCGGAACCGGCAGCGAAATCGGGTGGGCCGTCGCTGTCATCAAGGAAATCTGGACCATCATTCTCGGCGGCAAGGAAATCAGGAACGTCGATGAAATCCGGAGTCGAGTCGGTACCGCCCTCGACCCACCCGTTGTCCGGTTCCTGCTGCTGTCGTTTCCAGCCGCTCGAGTTCTTCTTGCGCTTCGAACCGGCTGTCGTGCCGGCCTTCGATGCCGCTCGTGCAGATTTCCCCGACCGTTTTCCCGAGCCAGCACTGGAACGCGACCCGGAACTCTTTCGGCTGCCGGTACGACCGTTGCCGCCGTCGACATCACCGTCGTCGAGGCCGGAGAGACCGGCGAAGAATCCGGCCTCCCCTTCGGCATGACGTTGGTCGATCTCCGAGATCGCGCTGCGCAGCTGCGAGAGCGTCTCGGTCTGAGACGAGTCGTTCCGGCCGAAGTCCCCCGCACCGACCGTATCGGTCGCTGCGGAGGGCCCGTGGCCGCTGTACTCGTCGTCAGTCGACGAGGCGTCAGGAGACTTCGACGTCATCCGTCTGAGCTTCTCCGGCCGCCTCGGCGCCGTCCTCGGGTTCGTCGACCTGGATGAGACCCAACTTGTGTTTGATCTTCAGCTCGATCTCTTCGGCCAGGCCGGGGTTGTCGCGGAGGAAGTTGCGGACGTTCTCCTTGCCCTGACCCAGCTGATCGCCGTCGTAGGTGAACCAGGAACCGGACTTGCGCACGATGCCGTTGTCGACTCCCATATCGATGAGGCTGCCTTCGCGGGAGATGCCGTGGCCGTAGAGAATGTCGAACTCGGCCTGCTTGAACGGCGGAGCGACCTTGTTCTTCACGATCTTCGCACGGGTTCGGTTGCCGACCGCGTCCTGACCTTCCTTGAGGGTCTCGATGCGGCGGACGTCGATGCGCACGGAGGCGTAGAACTTCAGGGCCTTACCGCCCGAGGTGGTCTCCGGGGAACCGAAGAAGACGCCGACCTTCTCACGCAGCTGGTTGATGAAGATCGCGGTGGTCTTCGACTGGGCCAGGGCACCGGTGATCTTACGCAGAGCCTGCGACATCAGACGAGCCTGCAGACCGACGTGGCTGTCTCCCATCTCGCCTTCGATCTCGGCCTTGGGCACCAGGGCTGCAACGGAGTCGATGACGATGATGTCCAGCGCACCGGAGCGGATGAGCATATCGGCGATCTCGAGAGCCTGCTCACCGGTGTCCGGCTGGGAGACGAGGAGCTGATCGGTGTCGACGCCGAGCTTCTTCGCATACTCGGGGTCCAGTGCGTGCTCAGCATCGATGAACCCGGCGATTCCGCCGGCCTTCTGTGCATTCGCCACGGCGTGGAGAGCCACGGTGGTCTTACCGGAGGATTCCGGACCGTAGATCTCGACGACGCGACCGCGCGGCAGACCGCCGATGCCCAGAGCGATGTCGAGAGCGACAGAACCGGTCGGGATGGAGGCGATGGGCTCACGCACACCGTCGCCGAGGCGCATGATCGCGCCCTTGCCGTAGTTGCGATCGATCTGGCCCATTGCGGCTTCGAGCGCCTTCGACTTGTCGCCGCCGGTGGGAACCTGAAGGTTCTTGGGTGTACGTGCCATGACGTCTCCTCTTCGTTGCTTTTCCTTTGAGACCAAGGCTAGAAGATGGCACTGACATAACGACAGAGGAAGCGATTCCCCCGTGGATAACCAGCCACTCATGGTCACAGGTCCCGTGATTCCTCACCAGGATAACCCACATGGGAACAGGTGTTCTATATATTCGGGTGTGTCGCGTGTCTCCGCGGAATCTAGGCCGACGCCAGGCCCAGCTGCCAGGTGAGACCGAAACGGTCGCCCACCCACCCGAACGGTCCGAACCCGTAGTCGTCGAGCGGCATGAACACAGTCCCCTGCGCGCTCAGTGCGGTGAAGAGGCGTTCGAGCTCCTCGGCCGATTCGCAGTCGACCATGAGCGAGACACCAGGGGTGATGTCCCACTCGTGGGCGACGAAGCTGTCGCTCAACCGCAGTCTCTGGCCGGCGATCTCGATCTCGGACATGATGACCGTGCCCTCGGCACCCGGCCCCTCGGCACCGTAGCGATTGTCGAGGATCACTCGCCCGTCGGCGAAGAGCTCGACATAGGTGGCCATGGCTTCGGCGGCGCTCTGGCCGCGGCTGGGCTGGAAGGTGATGAACGGGACGGCCTGATTCATGCGGTCAGTCTACACTCGGCCGACATCACGCCGACAGAGAAGGTTTCGCGCACCTTCGAGAAATCAGAACGGAGTCGAGCGCGGCTTCTCCTTGCCCAGGCGTCGGGATTCGGGAACGCCCATGGAGTCGCACACGGCGATCCAGATATCGCGAGGTTCGACACCGGCTTCGAATGCCTGCTCCGCGGTTCGTGAACCCAATGAGCTCAGCGTGAGGTCGGTGTGCAGGGAGGCGGCGCGAGCCTCACCGAACTCCTCGTTCATGAGGATCCAGTAGAGCGTATGCCGCATCAGGGCTTGGCAGCCAGGCGCGGAGAAGAGTATCCCTCGGGGTGACCGAGGATCTTGTCCGAGAGCTCCTGCGGAATGGTGTCGGGGATCTGCACGCCCTCTTCGAGAGCGAAGCGATCGGACACGGACGACAGCAGTGCCGACAGCGGCAGATCGAGTGCTTCACAGATCGCCGACAGCAGCTCCGAAGAGGCTTCCTTCTGTCCGCGCTCGATCTCACTGAGGTAGCCCAGCGAAACGCTGGCCCCGGTCGAGACATCGCGAAGGGTGCGTCCTTGACGACGGCGGGCGGAACGTAGTGCGTCGCCGATTTCGACTCTCAGTAACATAACGCGGCCCTCCCTTTGTCAGCGCGTCCCGTCAATGTAGTTCCAACAACCTTACAACCTGGCCGTGACACAGCACCAACCTGGTGCCCCGAGCGGATGGTATTGCCAGTCCATTCGAAGACTTTGGAGAATTTTCGTCCGATGGTCATCACCCGGTCAACCCCACAGCGGTCGGCGTTATTCCGCGACCGACTCACGATCGGCTGTCCCCTGCCCGGCTTCCGGCCCGAAGGCGAGTTCGCGCACGAATTCGTCGAGGTTGACCGCCATCGCCTGTACCGTCTGACTGCGGATGGCGTCGCGGTCACCGGTGAACTCGTGTTCGAAGACCTTCGCCTTCCCGCCGAAGGCGATCGCGGTGTAGACGAGTCCGACGGGCTTGTCGTCCTGCGGATCGGGACCGGCGACCCCGGTGCAGGAGATCCCGATGTCGGCGACGCACTGCACGGCCGTGCCGACGGCCATCTGCGCGGCGACGACCGGGTCGATCGGTCCGGTCTCCTCGAGGTGGTCGGCATTCACTCCGGCCAGGCTCGCCTTGAGGTCGGTGGCGTAGGTGACCAGTCCCCCGCGCACCACGGCCGACGCGCCCGGCACGTCGACGAGCGAGGCGACGAAGCGTCCCCCGGTCAGCGATTCCGCCGACGCCAGTGAGATCCCCAGCTGAGAGCAGGTGGAGATGATGCGACGCGCGGTCGCCGTCAGCTCGGACTCAGCCACGCTGTGTGTCCCCGCCGGTCTGCGTGTCCCCGGCGCTCGGCCCATCCCCGCCGCTCGGCGCATTCTTGCCGTTCTTCGCGTCCTTGTACAGCTTCGCCGCCTGCACGCAATAGTCGACGCCGGTGACGATGGTGACGACGATGGCCGCGGCCATGATGACCCAGGCGACGACGAGGAGGATGTCGGAGACGACGGAGGGCGCCACGTCCGAGAGCGGGAAGACCACCAGGAACAGCCCGATCGCCGCCGTCTGCAGCACGGTCTTGATCTTGCCCCCGCGCGAGGCGGGCATAACGGCGATGCGGATCATGAAGAACCGCAGCACGGTGATGCCGAATTCGCGCACGAGGATGATCACGGGCACCCACCAGGGCAGTTCGGCGATGATCGCCAGACCGATGAGCGCGGCTGCCATGAGCGATTTGTCAGCGATGGGATCGGCGATCTTGCCGAAGTTCGTGATGAGGTTGTTCCGCCTGGCCAGGTAGCCGTCGACGAAGTCGGTGAACATGGCCAGCAGGAACACGACGAGCGCCCACCAGCGCAGGGTCACATCGCTGCCGCCGTCGGTCAGCAGGAGCACGAGGAACAGGGGCACCATGATGATGCGCAGCACCGTGAGTGCGTTCGGAATGTTCCACGGACTCGGTTCCGCTGCGGGCTGCTGGGAGGCTCCGGCCTCGATTCGATCGTTCACGCATCCAGCCTATCGGAGTGAGCTGAGCAGATCATTCCAACCATGAGATTCACGACGACAATCGCCGAGGCGGCGCACCGTCGCAACGGTGAGCCGCCTCGGCGAGGGGTGGGGTTCGGATCGGATCAGCGGCCGGTGAGCTGCCAGGCGTCCTCTCCTGCAGCTTCGACGACCTCGAGCCCGGTCTCCGGGTCGACGTCGCCGACGGTGAGGTCGCCGGCATGGCCGACTCCGTTCGCGTATCGGTCGGACGATGCTGAGCTGGACGACGCCGAGCCGTGGGAGGTGTTCCCGTAGTCGTCGTCGAACTCCTCGTCGTAGTCCCCGGCCGCCGACGCGTGCCCGGATCCGGACTGGCCGTGGCCCTGGCCCCCGTCGGTCGGGGCGTCGGCCGCCGCGCCGGACGAATCACCGTCGGGCGGGGTCTCGCCCTTGATGATGGCCAGGGTGCCGGGCAGATCGTCGGGGCGCACGAGCACATCGCGGGCCTTCGATCCCTCGGAGGGTCCGACGATGCCGCGGGACTCCATGAGGTCCATGAGGCGACCGGCCTTGGCGAAGCCGACGCGCAGCTTGCGCTGGAGCATCGAGGTCGATCCGAACTGCGTGGTCACGACCTGTTCGATCGCCTGGAGCAACAGTTCGAGGTCGTCTCCGATGTCCTCGTCGATCTGCTTCTTCGGTGCTTCGACGGCCACGTCTTCGCGGTAGTTCGGGGTCAGCTGGCTCTTGACGTGCTCGACGACCTTCTCGATCTCGGACTCGTTGACCCAGGCTCCCTGGACGCGCATCGGTTTGGCCGCACCCATCGGCAGGAACAGCGCGTCACCCTGTCCGATGAGCTTCTCCGCGCCGGGCTGGTCGAGCACGACTCGCGAGTCGGCCAGCGATGAGGTCGCGAACGCCAGACGTGAGGGCACATTGGCCTTGATGAGGCCGGTTACGACGTCGACGCTGGGTCGCTGCGTGGCGAGGATCAGGTGGATGCCGGCGGCACGGGCCAGCTGCGTGATGCGCTGGATCGAGGCTTCGACGTCGCGCGGGGCGACCATCATGAGGTCGGCGAGCTCGTCGACGACGACCAGCAGGTACGGGTAGGGCTGGAGGACGCGCTCGGAGCCGGCGGGCGGGTGGATCCGACCTTCGCGAACGGCTTTGTTGAACTCCTTGACGTGTTTGAAGCCGTAGTGCGCGAGGTCGTCGTAGCGGGCGTCCATTTCGCGCACGACCCATTCGAGTGCCTCGGCGGCCTTCTTCGGATTCGTGATGATCGGGGTGATCAGGTGCGGGATGCCTTCGTAGATCGTCAGCTCGACGCGCTTGGGGTCGACGAGGATCATGCGGACCTCGTCGGGGGTCGCGCGCATCATGATCGAGGTGATCATGGAGTTGACGAAGCTCGACTTACCGGCACCGGTGGCACCGGCGACGAGCAGGTGGGGCATCTTCGACAGATCGGCGACGACGAATCCGCCTTCGACGTCCTTGCCCACGCCCATGACCATGGGGTGGTCGGTCTTGCGGGCGGCCTTCGAGCGCAGCACGTCGCCGAGGGCGACATTCTCGCGGTCGGTGTTCGGGATCTCGATGCCGATGGCCTTCTTGCCGGGGATCGGCGAGAGGATGCGCACATCGGCGCTGGCCACGGCGTAGGCGATGTTCTTCGATAGTGCCGTGACCTTCTCGACCTTCGTGCCGGCGCCGAGCTCCACCTCGTAGCGGGTGACCGTCGGTCCGCGGGAGAAGCCGGTGACCTCGGCGTCGATCTTGAACTGCTCGAGCACATCGCGCAGGGCTTCGACGACACGGTCGTTGGCCTCGGAGCGTTCCTTGGCGGGAGGTCCGGGTTGGAGGTTGTCGGAGGCGGGCAGGGTGTAGGTGACGTCGCCGGCCAGGGTGAGCTGCTCGACGCGTTCGGGCAGCTGCTCCGTGGGCGGAGGTGCGGGTGCGTTCGTGATCGGCACCGGCGCCGAGGCGGCAGCCGGCTCGGACTTCTTCGCCTGGTTCGCGGCATCGTCGTCCATCCCGATGGTCTTCTTCAGCTCGGCCATCTCGCGTTCGGCCTTGGTGGGGCGGCGCTGGCCGGGCTTGAGCTTCGGCTCCGGGCTGGTCTCGATCCGGGTGGTGTCGGCCTCTTCGTCGCTGACGTCGTTCTCGTGGATGTACGCCTTGTCGTAGGCCTTCGTGGCGGTGTCGTCGGCGGCGGCATCCGAGTCGGCATCCGGGATCTCGGTCTTCTTCTTGCGACTGCGGCGCTTGGCGCCCATGACGGGTTTGAGGTCGGAGGTGCGGCCGTTCTCGGCAACGAGGTCGGACTGTTTGGTCTCGGCCGCCTCGGCGTCGGCTGCGGGTCGGGCACCGCCGGTGAGTCGGTAGTACAGGTCGGTGAGTCGGCGGGGAATCGCGCGCACCGGTGTTGCGGTGACCACGAGCAGGGAGAACAGCCCGAGGAGGACGAGCAGCGGCACGGCGACGTAGACGGTCGTCGCGATGACCAGCGGCGAGGACACGACGAATCCGAGCGCGCCTCCCCCGTTGGCCATGGCTTCGCGAGAGTTCGTGAAGGTCGGGTTGCCGGCGGCGATATGGGCCAGCCCCGAGGCGGCGAGCAGACCGAAGATCATCCCGATGAGGATGCGGTTGTTGCCGCGGTTGTCGTCGCCGCGCAGGAACAGGCGGATCGCATAGCAGGTGAAGACCACCGGCAGGGCGAGTGCCACTCGGCCGAAGGTGCCTTCGACGATTCCGCGGACGGCGTCGCTCATCGCGCCGGGGATGTTCCACCATTCGAAGGCGGCGATGATGATCGAGAGTCCGATGAGGAAGAAGGCTGTGCCGTCCCGCTTCGTCGGTGATTGATCGGTCGGTTCGTCGCTGAGAGTCTTTCGCGCACGGTTTCCGGCCATGTGGGCCACTCCCCTCCATGCACCGGTGACAACGTTTGTCCCGGGTTCTTCGGTCCCCGCTTGACCGGACCGACCAGCGTTTTTGCGCGCTGTGCGTTTCCCGGAACCAGAAGCGGGGGAAGTCGTTCTGGTCGCCATGTCTCTCATCTTAGGACGATACCTGGCTCCTGCCCAGCAAATCCGCAGGTTTCGGCGTGTGGCGCGGCGGTCGGCAGGGGCTTCGGCAGCCGAGGCGAGTCCGACAGATTTCGACGTCACCTGGGGTGTTGGCGAGGTCACCTGGGGTGTTGGCGAGAAGGTTGCGCAAGGCAGCGGAGTGCCGGCCTGCAGGCTGGAAGTGCTGCATTCGACACCATGCGGAGTGAATGCCTATCTCGCCGAAAAACGGGCTGCGTGTCGAAAAACGGGTGTGCACATGCGTTTCTCGACGCTTCACCCGTTTCTCGGCGACGATGCTCTGCCGCGATCCGTTTTGCGTCACGGCTGAATCTCTCCGCGGGCTGGAATCGACCGTCTGCGTCTAGCGCTCCAGAAGGGAGGAAGGGCGAGTCCGCCACAAACTGGACTGAAACGATCAAAAAGACAACGGATATTGTAGGCTCCTGCTGAAACGCCGCTCACGAAAGGGCAATTTGTTGAAACGCTTCACGATCGGAATCATGGCTGTGGCCTGCGCATTCACGCTGTCTGCCTGCTCTGGCGGATCCGGTGATCAGGCTGGGCAAGGCCAGAAACAGGATGAGGCCTCCCCTGATCCAGCAGCTGTCGAATCTCAGGAAGCCGACGAACGCGCGGCTCTGAGCGGCGACGAATACAGCGACAGAATCCTCTCACTGGAGGACCTGCCCAGTGGCTTCACTGTCGGTGACGACGTCAAGTTCGGAGAGAAGGAAGAGCAGTCAGTCAATCCGTTTGACTCCGACGACAGCTCTGCCGATGCCGCTTCCTCACAGTCAGAATGCATCGTCGGCGCCATGGCAGCTCACTCATCAGAATTGGACGGAGTCTCTGCCGCCCGAACCTTTGATCAGTCCGGCGACAATGGCGGTTCATACATCATGACCTCATTGTCCAGACTTGAGAATGGCTCGAAACCGCTGCTCAAAGAACTCCGCAAGACTGTCAACGACTGCCAGGAGTCGATCAACGCTGAGCCTGCCGAGTCGGTCGACGTCTTCGAACCCAAAGGCAACAAGGGCGAAGGCTTCTGCACTGCGGCCTACAACGGAACTTTCTTGGGCCAAGGGAAGATCGCGATGTCAGAGTGCTACGTCTCCTGGGCCGGTGAGTTGCTGACAGTTCATCAGATGGCGTTCGAAGGCGAAACCAGCCCCGCCATCGACGAGGAAGCCATGAACGGTGTCAGCGACTACCTGACCGAAGATCTTCTCCCGACGGCGCTCAAGAAGGCAGAAATGGCGGCGAACTAGAACTGAGCACGGCGTTGAGCGAGATAAGTGGGCTCAGATTGCACGTTTTCCACCGCCGGATTTTGGCAATCTGCGCACACTTAACCTGCCCAGCGCGGCAGAATCAGCACGGCTGGTCCGCGTCGACATTCCGCTGATAGGTAAGCTGGCTCTTGCGAGCGATGAAGACGAACTCGCGGCCCGGTCTGTCCGGGGCGTCACGGATCTCATCGACGACGAATCCGGCGTCCTCCAGTGACTTCGTCAGCTCAGCACGGTCACGAAACTGCAGGCGGCTCCTCTGTTCGACGCGACGGCCGTCACGTTCGAAGACCAACATTCCAACGAAATCGACGAACGCGCCGTGCGCGGCGTCGAATTCCACCCACGACTTGACCGTACCCACACCGCCGACCTCGGCCGTCGAATAGGTGTACTCTTTCGTCCATTCCAGCCACGCCTGCCTCTCGGGGTCGCGTGATTCGAAGACGAGGAGTCCGCCCGGCGACAGTCTCCGGCGGATCGCCGTCAACGTCTCCGCCCAGGCTTCATCTCCGAGAATCGCCTGCGCCACGTTGGCTGTCATGAAAGCCATGCCGGCCTGCAGCGGAGGCAGGTCCGCTGCGATCCCGTAGACCCACGTCACCTTGCCGGCATGGGGTTTCGACTGCGCCACGTCCAACGCCAACGCCGAGGGATCGACGCCCACGACCTCCACTCCCCGACCGGCGAGCATCGTGGCGAACGTACCCGTTCCGCATCCCACATCCACCACCGAGGCGGCCCCGAACTCCTCGACCATCGCCGCGTAGACGTCGAGGTCGTCCCGTTCTGGCCCTTCGAAGATGTCATAGACGGCCGCACAGCGCGCGTCGACATAGCTGTCCCCGGCGTCATCAGCGGGATTCCGAGCGCCGTTAGCGGGCATGCGAATCGCTCGGATGCATGGCGATGAACAGACCCCACTGAGTGGCGCCGTCCTTCTTGCGCCGACTGCGGAACTCTTCGAACAGCTCATCGATCCGCGACCGGAATTCCTCGACCTCATCCGCCGTGAGCATCGCGGCCATCCGCCCCATCGTCCGCTCCTCATAGGGTGCGGCGGTGAACTCGGCGGTGAAGGCCTCGAGCATCTCGGTCGTCATGTCACCGGTGTTGAGGAACCAGCTCTTGCCCGTGGCGAGGTACGGGATCTCTCGGGACCCGCGCCTGCCCCTCCGCGCCTCCTGAGCCTCGAGGAAGCCGGTGTCGGCGAGCATCCGCACGTGGTGGAGCGAGGTCGCGGGATTGAGGCCGGTCGCCTCGGCGATCTCACGATTGCTCAGGGCTTCGTCCAGGCACAGCCGCAGGATTCGGATGCGAATACTCGAGGCCAGCGTTTTGGCCTCGGCCTCGGTGGCGTCCCGGCGCTCGACTGCTCGGGCGAGGGAGGCCGCGGCGGGTGTGTCATCGCTCATGCCTCAACGCTAGCGAGTGATCGGGAGAAGTCAATCAATCCCGTCGAGTGATTGACTTCCCTCAATCGCTCGTGGAGCATTACTGATTGACAACCCTCAATCACTGACGCTCAATCACTGATCCTCCGCCCGCCGTCTCGAGGAAGAGCCATGGCCACATCCGACCAACCGCCATCGAGCGAACCACAACAGCAACACGGTCCCGCTTCACCACTACGGCCGAAACACGTCTCACTGTGGAGACACCGTGACTTCATGAAGTTATGGGCAGGCGACACGGTCTCCGTGTTCGGATCCGAGCTCGTCCTCTTCGCCCTCCCTCTCATCGCCGTGCAGCTCCTCCACGCCGACGCCTTCGAAATGGGAGTGCTCGCAACCCTGGAATCCGCGGCTTTCCTGCTCATCAGCTTGCCCGCCGGGGCCTGGGTCGACCGTCTGCCGAAGAGACTTGTCATCGTCTCCGGCGACATCATCCGCGCCGCCATCCTCCTGACCATCCCGCTGACCTGGATGGTCGGCGCCCTGAGCATGGTCCAGCTCTACTTCGTCGCGGCCGGAGTCGGAATCGTCAGTGTCTTCTTCGACATCGCCAATCAGTCCTATCTGCCCGAGCTCGTCGACAGCGATGCGATCTCCGACGGCAACGGCAAGCTCCAAGCCAGCCAGCAGACTGCCGGAGTCGCCGGCCCTACGCTTGCCTCCGGACTGGTCACCGCGATCGGCGCCCCGCTCACCGTGGGACTGACGAGCATCTGCATGGGACTCTCCAGCATCCTCGTCGGGCTCATCCGACACCGCGAAACCCCACGGCCGGCCGAGGTGCGGGCCGGCTTCGTCGCCGAGATCCGCGAGGGACTCGGTTTCGTCATCGGCCACCCGCTGCTGCGCCGGATCACTGCCTGCACAGGTCTGACGAACTTCGCGTCGTCGGGCATCTTCGCTCTCTTCGTGCTGTACGCCCTCACCACGCTGGGACTGCACCAGGTCGAGCTCGGCATCATCATGTCCGTCGCCTCGGCCGGCGGCATCCTCGGTGCGCTCTCTGCCGCATGGGCGCAGAAGATCCTCGGCGAAGGAACGAGCATCGCCCTGTCCGCGCTGACCGGCGGCCTCTGCTTCCTCGGTGTCCCGCTCGCCACCGTCCTGCCGGCACTGCCGACCCTGCTGATCAGCTGGTTCCTTGCGACCTGGGCGGTCGTCGTCTACAACATTGCGCAGGTGAGCTTCCGCCAGCGCCTGTGCCCGAAGCCGCTGCTGGGCCGCATGAATGCCTCGATCCGCTTCCTCGTATGGGGGCCGATGCCGCTCGGCGCTTTCCTCGCCGGCATCCTCGGCGACTGGCTCGGGGTGACGACGACGATGTGGATTTTGGCGGCCTGTGCGCTGCTCGGCTCACTGCCGGTACTCGCCTCCCCGCTCGTGCGGATGCGCGCACTCCCCCGCGAACTCGATCTGCTCGGCAGCAGCGCAACCGCCGATCGAGAGTGATGGCGAAGGAGCGTTGCGAATCGACAGCTTGGTGAACGTGCATCAGCTCGGTCCCTGCACCAGGCTGTTGCAGGTTCACCAAGTTGTCAGCGAGATGTGCCCCACCTCAGCGGGTCGCGTAGAGGTGCTCGGGCCGGCCTGTCGACCCGTACTGCAGGGACACCGTGATCGTGCGCGCTTCGGCGAGCTTCGCCAGATGCCGCTGCGCGGTGGCACGGGAGGCACCGACCGCCTCGGCGACCTCGAGTGCCGTCATCGGACCGCTCGCCTCCTCGAGTGCGGCGAGGATCCGCGTCGTCGTCGACGATCCCGCCGGGCTCGCCCCGGTTCCGCCGACGGCCGCGGCATCGTGGAGGTTGCGCAGCTGCCGCTCGAGGTCGGCCTGACCGACCTTCTCCCGCTCCCAATAGCGGAGGAACCTCGCGTAGCGGCGCAGGAAGTTCTGCAGCACCTCGGCTGCGAAGGGCTTGACGATGTACGTCATCGCGCCGGCCCGCAGCGACGAGCGGACCACCTGCGGATCCGTGACCGCCGAGAGCATGATCGCATCGATATCGGTCTCGCGGATGAGGTCGACACCGGTGCCCTCGGGCAGCACATAGTCGACGAGAAGCAGGTCGACGTCGTGCTCGGCGATGATCTCGCGCGCTGTCTTCAGGTCGCGGACGGGTTCGAGCGCCGTGAAGCCGGGCACCTCGTCGACATAGCGGGCATGGATCTGCCCGACGAAGAAGTCGTCATCGAGCACGAGAACGTTGACCATCATCTCTCCTCACCAGTTGGGAAATCGTCGTCGGCGACCGTCACATCGCCCGCGCCGTCAGCGCCCGCGCCGCCCGCGCAGCCTGCCGCTGTCACGTCGCCCGCACCGTCAGCGACCGCATCGCCGTCGTCGCCGGCGTCACCCGCGCCGTCAGGATCGTCGAGCGCATCGGGCAGGCGTACGCCGAAGCTCGCCCCGCCGAGGTCCGGATCGTGTCCGTCGATGAGCCACACCTCTCCCCCGCCCTTCTGCGCGACCCGGCGGCAGAGCGCGAGGCCGATGCCGAGTCCGTGACCGTCCCCGGTGCCGGTGCCCGTGGTCAGTCCGATCCCGAAATCCGGCGCCGAGGCGGCCGTCGAGGTTGTGAATCCCTCGTCGAAGATCCGTCCCGCCACCTCGTCGTCGATCCCGTCGCCGGTGTCCGTGACGACCGCGTGCAGTTCCGTCCCGGAGCTGAGCACTTCCACTTCGACCCGGCCCCCGTCCCCGGCGTACCGTTGCCCCGCCACGGCCGCGCGCACGGCGTTGTCGATGAGGTTGCCGAGGATGAGCGTGACCGCTTCCGGGTCGCGGACCGCGCCCACGGCAAGGGAGTCCGGTGTCACGGCCAGGGTCACTCCCGCTTCAGCGGCGGTCGTCCCCTTCGCTTCGAGGACGGCCCGCAGGTACGGGTCGGAGATGAGGTCGATGTCCTCGACGGGGGTCGTGATCGGTCCGGTGCCCAAAAGGGAGGACAGATAGGTGTGGGCTTCGTCCGTCGCGCCCGTGTCGACGAGGCCGAGCACAGTGTGCAGCCGGTTGGCGAACTCGTGACGTTGAGTGCGCAATGCCCTGGCCATCGCGGTGACGGATTCGAGCTGGCGGGCCATCGTCAGCATCTGCGTCTCGTCTCGGACGGTCACGACCCCGCCGACGGAGACCCCATCGCGCTGCACCCGCACGGCCGTGGCCAACAGGATCCGGTCGTTGATCGTGATCCTCCGCCGTAGCGCCCCGTCCGCGGGCGCATCGGCCATGAGCGCGGTGACCTCGTCGGGGACATTGACGAGTTCCTCGTCGGAGACGGCGGCCAGTTCGCGGTCGGAATCCCCCGCCGAGGCGGCTGCCCCGTTCGCGTCCACCGTGCCGTTCGCATGGTCGACGTGCTTCACCGAGGCGGCCCCGAGCAGCTCCTTCGCATTCGAATTGCTCAGGGTGAGTTTCCCGTTCGTGTCGAACCCGAGCACTCCGTCGTCGAGGCCGTGGAGCACGGCCCCTTGATCACGGGCCATCTCGGCGAGCTCTTCGGGTCCGACGCCGAGCGTCTCCCTGCGCAGCCGGCGCCCGAGCATGACCGACACGACTCCGCCGAGCGCCAGGGCGAACACGGCCACAGTGCCGAGCAGGATGAGTTCGCGGCGGACATCGGCATCGAGCACGGAGGCGAAGATGCCCACCGAGACCTCACCGACGACAGTTTCTCCGTCCTCGGTCGAATAGATCGGGACCTTCGCCCGCACCGTCTCGCCCAGAGTTCCGGATTCGTGGGAGACGTTCTCGCGACCGGCCAGCGCCTCATCCGGCGATGTCGAGACCTTGTGCCCGATCTTCGACCGGTCGGGGTGGGTGAGTCGGATGCCGCGGTCGTCGGTGATGACGGCGAAGCTGATGCCCGACCGGTCGCGCAGATCATCGGTGATCTTCAGCATCGAGGTCACGAGCTGCTCATCGGGCTCAGCGGCGTGTTCGGCCGAAGCCTGCGTGGCAGCGGCACGGACGTCCGGATCGATCGCCAGCGTGCGGGCAGTGGACAGCGCCTTCGTCTCGGTCACCTCGGTGACGGTGCGCGCTCCCATCCACGCGAACACGCCGGTGATCAGGGTAAGGATCACGATGACGAGCGCGAGCTGAGAGATCAGCACACGACGGGAGAACGAACGATGGGGCCGGGGCACGCGCTCAGCGTAGCCGCGTTTGAGCGCAATGCGCAAAAGGCACGCAACGATCTAAAAGTCATCAGCGCACACAAACGCGCGGAGCCCGTGATCTGGGCCCTACGGTGTTTCGAGCCTCACATTCGCCTTCGAAGGAGAAGCTCGTGCTTGTCATTCTCGGTTTCGCCATGATCGCCGTCTTCATGACACTGATCATGACCAAACGACTCTCGCCGATCCTCGCACTCATCCTCGTGCCCACCATCTTCGGCCTCTTCGCCGGGGCCGGTCTGGGCATCGGTGAGATGGTCATGGACGCGATCGCCTCGATGTCGTCGACGGCAGCGCTGCTGCTCTTCGCCATCATCTACTTCGGCATCATGATCGACGTCGGCCTCTTCGACAAGCTCGTCGAGTTCATCCTCAAGGTCGCCGGCAACGACCCCGTCAAGGTCGTCCTCGGCACTGCGCTGCTCACCGGTGCCGTGTCCCTCGACGGTGACGGATCGACGACGTTCATCGTCGTCACCGCGGCCATGCTGCCGATCTACCAGCGTCTCGAGATGTCGCCCGTGGTGCTCACCTGCGTGGCCGGTCTCATCAACGGCACCCTCAACATCGTTCCATGGGGCGGACCGACGGCCCGAGCCTCCTCGGCGCTGCAGATCGACGCCAACGAGATCTTCGTCCCCATGGTCCCCTCCCTGGTGGCCGGCCTGCTCGTGTGCTTCGTCTTCACCTATGTGCTCGGCATCTCCGAACGCCGCCGCCTGGCCAAGAACGGCGTCGCCTGGGCCTCCGACCGCGGGTCGAACCGTCGCAGGGACCTCGTCGGCGCCGTGGCCGGAGCCAGCACGACCGCGGGTTCGTCCGCGGGCACCGGGAACGGTGCGACCACGGGTGGACACGGACACGGATTCGGGTCGACCGCCTCGGCGAACGATGGCACCACCACCGAGGCAGGACCCGCCTCCGGAAGCGACACAGACGGATCCGCCGAAACTGGTTCGGGCCTGACGAACACCGCACTCGATCCCAACCGCGCAACCCTGCGGCCGCAGCTGTTCTGGTTCAACCTGGCCCTGACCGTGGCCGTGATGGTCCTGCTCATCATCGACATCCTGCCGCTGCCGTACCTGTTCATGATCGGCACCGTCATCGCACTCATCGTCAACTTCCCGAAGATGAAGGACCAGCAGGAGGAACTCGCCTCCCACGCGACTGCGATCATCTCCGTCGTGGCCATGGTCATGGCCGCAGGCGTGCTCACCGGCGTCATGTCCGGCACCGGAATGGTCGACGCGATGGCCGCATGGCTCGTCGACGTCATCCCGAACGCAATGGGCCCCTACATGGCCGTCATCACCGGTCTGCTGTCGATCCCGATGACGTTCTTCATGAGCAATGACGCCTTCTACTTCGGCATCCTGCCCGTGCTCGCCGAGACGGCCTCCCACTTCGGCATCTCCGCAGCCGACATGGCCCGCGCCTCGATCACCGGCCAGCCCGTGCACATGCAGTCACCGCTGGTGCCCGCGATCCTGCTGCTCGTGTCGCTGTCCGGCGTCGAGCTCGGCGATCACCACAAGAAGGTGCTGTGGCGGGCGCTCATCGTCGCCCTCGTCATGC
Organism: Brevibacterium linens ATCC 9172; assembly: GCF_900169165.1. Classification (GTDB taxonomy): domain Bacteria; phylum Actinomycetota; class Actinomycetes; order Actinomycetales; family Brevibacteriaceae; genus Brevibacterium; species Brevibacterium linens. The sequence continues at coordinate 238,047 of NZ_FXYY01000002.1, read as the reverse complement.
TCGCAGTCGGTGTGGCCGTCGGCGTCATCGGAATCGGCTGAGCGGAGGCCCCAGATGACTGATCTCTACTCGACCTCACAGCCCCGCTTCCCCGTTCCGTCTCGGCAGGTCACCGCGTCACCGGGCATCGGCTCGGCCTCGCGCACCGTGGTCCTGGCGCTGCGCCCCGATTCCTCGGACGAAGTGCTCGAACAGGCGATCGCCGCGGCCCGCCGTGAGAACGCAGCGGTGCAGGCCGTCGTGTTCGGCACGGATACGACGACCGCGCCGTCGACCTCTCCTCTGGCCGAGTGCACGAAGTTGGGCACGGCCCTCGCCGAGGCGGGACTCGAGTATGCCGTCCACCGTGCCGGTCCCGATCCGGCCGAGCAGATCCTCGGCCTGGCCGAGGAGCACGACGCGGCGATGATCGTCATGAGCACGAAGCGCCGCTCACCCATCGTGAAGCTGCTGCTCGGGTCGAGTACGCAGCAGGTCATCCTCGAAGCCGAGTGCCCGGTGCTGTTGGTGAAGTAGAAGCGCGGGACAGGTCGCGGCCCGGTACGCGGCGCCAGTCGTGACGCGTCAGTCGCGCGGCGCTAGACCCCGGCGATTCCGCGGCCCGGGGCGAGGATTCCGCGCTGATCGACGAGCGACTTGAGCTCTACCAGACCCTGCCGGCCCGGCTGCGGGCCCCACGCGTCGACCTCATCCCAGACCGATGCGGGCGCATGGATGAGCCGGGCGGCGATGAAGTGCAGTCCGAAGCTGCGCAGATGTTCGAGGACCACGCGCGTGGCCACTCCGGGTTCGGAATCCGGGGCGCCGACGCCCAGTTCGAAGGACCCTGTCGCGCTGCCGCGCAGCTGCAGCGGATAGCCGATCGTCGTCTCCAGCCGGTCGACGGCATCGATGAGGGTCGGAATGAAGCTCGGTGCCACCGACAGCTCGATGGTCGCGGCCAGCCGCGCTCTGCGACCCCACCATTCCGGCTCGGCGCACGGAGTCGCGCCGGGAACACGATCGACGAGGTTGCCCACCTCCTCCTCGACTGCGTCGGTCTCCCCTTCGATGAGAACTACTGTCGCCGCCGGCGAACCGGCTGGGCGTTCGATGACGACCGCGTCGGGAACGCGACGGGCGGTCAGAAGGTCGCAGGCCGCCTCGGTGCCGGGAATCCACACGAATCTCTGCGTTTCGGGTCGCTCGGTCAGACGGATCTCGGCTTGGGCGATGATCGCCCGGGTCCCCCAGGATCCGGTGATGAGGCGCGGCAGAGCGCGACGGCCCAGATCCGGATGGAGGCCGTGGGCTGTGCGGGCGATGGTCCCGTCGGCGGCGACAGTCGTCACGGACAGGACTGTCTCAGCCAGCCGCGGCCGGCGCAGTTGGCGCGGCCCGGTGGCCGCGGTGGCGATCATTCCGCCGAGGGTGGCGCCGGCGTCGATGCGGTCTGGGGGAAGGTCGGCGAGGATCTCCCGTCCCGATGGGGCCGCGGACCTGTTGAGCGCGCTGATCCGGGTTCCGGCTCCGGCGCGGACGGCATCGCCGGCGTTGAAATGGTCGGCCACCTCGGCGATCGAGGTCAGGTCGATGAGCAGGCCCGGAGTGGACGCGGGCGGATGATCGTCGAAGGCGGTGCCACCGCCGAACACAGCGACGGTACGGTTCTCGGCGTGGGCGCGGGCCATGAGCTCGGAGAGTTCGGCGATGCTGCTGGGACTGGCCAGTCGGGGCAGTTCGTCTGTGGTCAGGCTCATCCGCATCTTCCGTTCCTGCTGTCTCGGGCGCTGCGCTGCGTGCGTGTGTATGTCGAGCTTAACGAAGAACGCCTCCGAAATCGGTGCGCGAGGCACAGATTTCGGAGGCGTTCGGCGTCGTCACCGACCGCGTACCTGCATGCCCTGGTCAGGGCGCGCGGTGCGGCCGGAGTCGCTCACGACGCGCAGATCACGACGTACGGATCACGGCATGCGGGCGTACGCCGGCAGGGTGAGGAAGTCGACGTACTCGGGATCGAGGGCGACCGAGACGAAGGTGTCGGTGGCGTCCTTCCAGCCTGCGTCGTCACCGGGCAGCTTGGCGACCTCCTCGGCGACGATGCGCTCGACGAGCTCGTTGGTCACCTTCTCACCGGAGTCCAGGGTGATTCCGGCGTCCAGCCACTGCCACACCTGGGAGCGGGAGATCTCGGCGGTCGCGGCGTCCTCCATGAGTCCGTTGATGGCGACCGCGCCGTTGCCTTCGAGCCAGGCGCGCAGGTACTGGATGCCGACGGACACGTTGGTGCGCAGGCCGGCCTCGGTCATCGCACCCGGGGTCGACTTCACGTCGAGCAGATCGGCGGCGGTGACATTGACGTCTTCGCGCTTGTTGTCGATCTGGTTGGGCTTGTCGCCGAGGGTCTCGGTGAAGACCTCCTTGCACAGGGCGACCATTCCGGGGTGAGCGACCCAGGAGCCGTCGAAGCCGTTGGAGGCCTCACGCGACTTGTCCTCGCGCACCTTGTCGAAAGCGGCCTTGTTCGCGGCTTCGTCCTTCGAGGGAACGAATGCGGACATTCCGCCGATGGCATGCGCACCGCGCTTGTGGCAGGTGCGCACGAGCAGTTCGGTGTAGGCGCGCATGAACGGCACCGTCATAGTCACGTCCGAACGATCCGGCAGCAGGAAGTCGGAGCCGCGGGAGCGGTAGTACTTGATGACGGAGAAGATGTAGTCCCAGCGTCCGGCGTTGAGGCCGGCCGAGTGCTCGCGCAGTTCGTAGAGGATCTCCTCCATCTCGAAGGCCGCGGGGTAGGTCTCGATGAGCACGGTGGCCCGGATGGTGCCGCGGGACAGGCCGAAGGCATCTTCGGCGTGCTCGAAGACCTGGTTCCACAGGCGGGCCTCGAGGTGGGACTCCATCTTCGCGAGGTAGAAGTAGGGGCCGCGGTCCTTCTTGATCTGGATCTGGCCGGCGGTGGCGAAGTAGAGGGCGAAGTCGACGAGCGAACCGGAGGTCTCCTCACCGTCGATGAGGATGTGCTTCTCGGGCATGTGCCAGCCGCGGGGGCGCACGACGATGGTCGGCAGCTCCTCGTCAGGGGCGAGCTTGTATTCCTTTCCCTCGGGCGAGGTGAAGTCGATTTCGCGGTTGAGCGAGTCGAGCAGGTTGATCTGGCCCTGGACGACCGAATCCCATTGCGGGGTGTTCGCGTCTTCCTGGTCGGCCAGCCACACCTTCGCGCCGGAGTTGAGCGCGTTGATCGTCATCTTCTTGTAGGTGGGGCCGGTGACCTCGACGCGGCGGTCTTCGAGACCGGGTGCCGGAGGGGCGACCTGCCAGGACGGATCATTGCGGATCTCAGCGGTCTCTTCGAGGAAGTCGAGGTCCTTGCCTGCGGCGATCTCGGCTTGGCGCTTCTTGCGAGCCTCGAGGCGCTCGAGACGGTCGCCGTTGAACTTCCGGTGCAGATCGACGATGAGCTCAAGCGCCTTGGACGTGAGGACCTTCTCAGCCCCGTCCGGCAGCTCACCGGTGATCTCCATCCCGGCGGGGATGTCCAGGTTTTCGATATGAGCGGTCATCGATGGTTCTCCTTAGTCAGCACATCGGTGCTGCGTCCTTATCCACATCTGGTGATGCGATTTCTTCGCTGGTCAACGGGGTTTTGACCGCGAAACTTTCACATTGTGAAAATGTTTGTTCACACAACGAAAGAATATGAGGTGATGTACGTCTCGTCAAACCCTATCCTGCATTCGAGACGGTGTGTTCGTTGACACCGCCCAAGGGGCCGGAGAGGATGAGAAGGACATTTCTCGTGGACTCGCCGAGGCGGCAACGACGCCGCGGATCGGACTGAAAAGTGGACAACCTCGCTGTTGCAGCTCTCTTGGCCCTCTCCCCCATTCTCTTGGCCGGAATCCTTCTCATCGGATTCCGGTGGCCTGCGAAATACGCCATGCCGATCGGACTGATCGCTGCCGCGCTCGTGGCGAACTTCGCCTGGCAGATCGAGTGGGTGACGATCGGCGCATCGGTCGTCCAGGGCCTCCTCGTCGCGATCGGACTGCTGTGGATCGTCTTCGGCGCGCTTCTGCTGCTGGCCACGGTCACCCGGTCCGGAGCGATCGAGACGATCCGCTCCGGGTTCATCGCGATCTCCCCGGACCGGCGCGTGCAGGTCATCATCATCGCCTGGCTCTTCGGCTCCTTCATCGAGGGTGCCGCCGGCTTCGGCACTCCGGCGGCCGTGGTCGCCCCGCTCTTGCTGGCCCTCGGCTTTCCCGCGATCGCCGCGGTCCTCGCCGGTCTCATCATCCAGTCGACTCCGGTGAGCTTCGGCGCCGTGGGCACCCCGATGGTCGTGGGCATCGGTACCGGCCTGTCTCAGGAGGACGGCTCGATGTCGGCCGATGTCGCCGAGCGCGCCGGTCAGCTCGGCCTCGGCCAGGCCGAGTTCGTCGCTCACACCGCCGCTCAGGTCGCGCTCATCCACGCCTGCTGCGGCATTCTCATCCCGCTGCTGCTGTCGTGCATGATGACCGGGTTCTTCGGTGCCAATCGGCGCTTCGCCGACGGTCTGGCCATCGCCCCGTTCGCGATCTATGCGGCTGTGGCGATGATCGTGCCCTACCTCATCGTGGCCAATGTGCTCGGACCCGAGTTCCCGTCGCTGCTCGGCGGACTCATCGGTCTGGCCATCGTCGTGACGACCTCCCGGATGGGCTTCCTCATGCCGAAGAAGACCTGGGACTTCGCTCCGCGTGAGACATGGCCGGCGACCTGGATGGGCACCGTCGACCCGAACAAGGAGAAGGCGCAGCTGACGAAGAAGATGTCGCTGGCCCGCGCCTGGTCGCCCTATCTCATCGTCGTCGCCCTGCTGCTCATCACGCGCAATGTGCCCGCGATCAAGGAGTTCCTCACCGGTCCGGCCGTGATCAAGATCGATAACATCTTCGGCACCCCGATCAGCCAGAATATGGATCTGCTGTGGTCGCCGGGGGCGATCTTCGTCCTCGCCTGCGGGCTGACGTACTTCATCCACCGGATGACGAGTAAGCAGATCGCAGGCTCCTGGCAGATCGCCGGTTCGCAGATCGCCGGCGCTGCCGTTGCTCTGCTGTGTTCCCTGCCGCTGGTGCGCGTGTTCATCAACTCCGGCGCCGACTACAACGGTGCCGGCCTGGATTCGATGCCGGTCACCCTCGCCGAGGCGGCCGCCAGCTCCGTGGGCGACGCCTGGCCGCTGTTCGCCCCGTTCGCCGGTGCGCTGGGTGCATTCGTGGCAGGGTCGAACACGGTTTCGAACGTCATGTTCTCGCAGTTCCAGTTCTCCACCGGCACCGCGATCGGTGCGGCCAGCCCCGAGACCGTGGTCGCGGCTCAGGCGGTCGGTGGCGCTGCTGGAAATATGGTGGCCGTCCACAACGTCGTGGCCGCCTCGGCGACGGTGGGCCTCATCGGTCGGGAAGGCGAGCTCATCCGGCGGACGTCGATCCCGATGCTCGTCTATTCGCTGACCGCGGGCGCGCTGGCGTTCATCGGCCTCAACGGTCTGGGCTTCAATGCGGGCACCGTCGTCCTCACCGCGATCATCATCGGCCTCGCCGTGGTCGTGGTGATGATCCGCCGCTCCCCGGGCAAGCCGCTTGCCGAGGTCGGCGTCGGGGCGGCGGCCGGCGGCAGCGAAGGCACGGCCGACGACGATCCGGAGCCCACCACGCGCACCTGACGTTGCCGCCCGCGCCTGACTGTGCCGTCCGCGCGGATCGTCCCCGCACCTGACGCTGCCGTCCGCGCGGATCGTCCCTCGCACCTGACGCTGCCGTCCGCGCGAATCGTTCCCGCGCCGTGTCATCGCCTTTTGGCACAGGAGTCATCGCCTTCTGATCCAGGCATCGGGTTCAAACGCGATGTGCCGATCAGAAGGCGATTCGTCCGGAACGCGACAACGCCCGCAGGACCGTCAGGCACCTGCGGGCGTTCGTGGGTTCGTCGGCGCAGCCGCCCGCCGACGGAGCCGCTCAACGACGGAGCCGCTCGAAGACCGGGTCTCAGACGATGACGACCATGGGGACGATCATCGGCTTGCGGCGCAGCTTCGACGACACCCAGCGGCCGGTGGTGCGGCGCACCACCTGCTGGAGCTGGTACTGATCGGTGGTGCCGTCACGCAAGGCATCCTCGACGGCCTTCTGCACCTTCGGGATGATCGAGTCGAAGACGTCATCGGACTCGGCCACACCGCGGGCGTGGATCTCGGGTCCGGCGATGAGCGACTTCGTCTGCGAGTTCACGGCCATGAAGATCGTCACGAACCCCTCGCCGGACAGGACCAAGCGGTCCTTGAGGTCCGCCTCGGTGATCTCACCGACCGACGAACCGTCGACGAAGACGTAGTTGCAGTCGACGGCGCCGACGACCTCGGCGTGACCGTCCTTGAGGTCGACGACCCAGCCGTCATCGGCCAGGACGATGTTGTTCGGGTCGACTCCGGTCGCCTCGGCGTGGCGGGCGTTGGCCAGCAGGTGACGCCATTCGCCGTGGACGGGCATGACGCCGCGGGGTTTGACGATGTTGTAGCAGTAGAGCAGCTCGCCGCCGGAGGCGTGGCCGGACACGTGGATCTTCGCATCGGCCTTCGAGATGACGCGGGCGCCGAGCTTCATCAGGCCGTTGATGACCTTGAACACGGAGTTCTCGTTGCCGGGGATGAGCGAGGAGGCGAGGATGACGGTGTCGCCGTCGCCGACGTCGACGCGGTGATTGCGGTTGGCCATCCGCGACAGGGCGGCCATCGGCTCACCCTGGGAACCGGTGCACATGAGGACGATCTGGTCCTCGGGGTAGTCGTCGACCTTCTTGATGTCGATGAGCGTTCCGGCCGGCACGTTGAGGTAGCCGAGGTCTTCGGCGATCTTCATGTTGCGCACCATGGAGCGGCCGACGAGGGCCACCTTGCGGCCGTGGGCGGTGGCGGCGTTGAGCACCTGCTGCACGCGGTGGACGTGGGAGGAGAACGAGGCGACGATGATGCGGCGCTCGGCGGTGCCGAAGAGGTTTTCGAGCACGGGCCCGATGTCCTTCTCCAGCGCGGTGAAGCCGGGGACCTCGGCGTTCGTCGAGTCCGTCATGAACAGGTCGACGCCCTCTTCGCCGAGGCGGGCGAAGGCGCGCAGGTCGGTGATGCGGCCGTCGAGCGGCAACTGATCCATCTTGAAGTCGCCGGTGTGCAGGATGTTGCCGGCGCCGGTGCGGATGAACACGGCCAGGGCGTCGGGGATCGAGTGGTTGACGGCGACGAACTCGAGGTCGAAGGGACCCAGCTGGTCGACATCGTCTTCGGCCACCACACGGGTGATGGGTTTGATGCGGTGCTCTTTGAGCTTGGCTTCGATGAGCGCGATCGTCAGCTGCGAACCGAGGATCGGGATGTCGCCCTTGCGGCGCAGCAGGTAGGGAACGGCCCCGATGTGGTCTTCGTGGCCGTGGGTGAGCACGAGGCCGATGATGTCATCGAGGCGGTCGTCGAGGTAGGAGAAATCGGGGAGGATGAGGTCGACGCCGGGCTGGTCCTCTTCGGGGAAGAGCACACCGCAGTCGACGATGAGGAGTTTGCCGTGGTATTCGAAGACGGTCATGTTGCGGCCGACTTCGCCGAGTCCGCCGAGCGCGACGATGCGGACGGCTTCTCTGTCCATCTTCGGCGGGAGGGACAGTTCTTGGGTCAATGCATTATTCACTGAGGTAACCACTCCTGGTCAATTGGGCGGCGACGAACGCCATCTGATCCTCATCAGCTGGGAGCAGCGGCATACGCACGTCGCGGTTGTCGAGTATTCCTTGGGCCTGCAGAGCGGCCTTCGCCGAGATCACTCCCGGCATGTGGTTCATGAGCGCATCCACCACGTCCGCGGTGTCGCGGGAGAGGGTGCGTGCGGTGTCCAGGTCGTTGTTCGCCACTGCGGAGACCATCGCGGCGAACCGGTCCGAGCAGACGTGCCCGGCCACGGACACGAGTCCGAGTGCGCCCAGGGACAGCAGCGGCAGGTTGAGCGCGTCCTCGCCGGAGTAGTACACGAGCGAGGAGTTGTTCATGACGAACGAGGAGGCGAAGAGGTCGCCCTTGGCGTCCTTGACCGCGAGGATGTTCGGGTGGTCCGAGAGTCGCAGCAGGGTGTCCGTGATGATCGGGGCACCGGCGCGGCCGGGGATGTCGTAGAGCATGACCGGCAGGTCGGTGGAGTCGGCGGCCGCGCGCATATGGGCTTCGATCGCCGGCTGGGTCGGCTTCGAGTAGTACGGGGTGACGAGCAGGATCCCGTCGGCTCCGGCATCGGCCGAGCGGCGGGAGAGGTCGATGGTGTGTGCGGTGACGTTGTTGCCGGTGCCGGCGACGATCTTCGCCCGCTTGCCGATGACTCCGCGGACGACGCGGATGAGTTCGACCTTCTCATCGTCGGTCGTCGTCGGTGATTCGCCGGTGGTGCCGGAGACGACGAGCATGTCGTTGCCGAGCTCGACGAGGTGGTTCGCCACCTTCTCCACGGACGCATAGTCGATGCTGCCGTCGCGCTTGAATGGAGTCACCATTGCAGTGCCGACGGAACCGAACGCGTCAATGGCAGTCGCTGCTGCCTGATCACCGAGAATCGCCATAGACCCAAGGATACCGCCCACGTCGTCTCATCAGTGCAGTGGTTCACCCGCGTTGCGGGTGTCGTTCGCCTCGGATGCGGCGCTCATGCGGTCACAGTGAGAGACGGATCACACTCGTGTCCGTCCGATCGTCTACGCTTGTGCCCTGCCTGCCACCGAAACTCAGGAGTTTTCGATGACCCGCACCCGCATCCGCGATTTCCATGATGATGACCTCGACGGAATCATCCGTCTCTTCGAAGCCGCCGTCCCGGAATCTGCAACCGCTCCCCCGCTCTATCCGCTCTCCGAGGTGCTGGCCGCCTGCCAGCGCAATCAGGCCGTCGTGGCCGTCCGCGATGAGGAGATCGTCGGTGCCGCCGTCGGCCGCGCCGCCCACGGTCAGGGGGTGCTCGTGTTCTTCCATGTCCTCGAGGCGGTGCGTGCCGATCCGGAGCAGGGCACCCGCGCCGAGGCGGGGCTGCTCGATGCGCTCGAACGCCGTCTCATGCCGCTGGGCTTGGGAAAGCTGTCGATGCTCATTCCCGCAGGGACGTCGGCCTGCGATGGTCTGGTGGCCAACGGGTTCGAGACCCGGTCCGGGCTGAAGTACGTCGAACGGCACCTGCCCGTCCAACGTCGTGAACTCGACCGGCTCAAAACGGTGGGCGGACGGATCCTGCCGCGTCACCTCTGGGATGGGGTGAGCGGGATGCAGGAGGAGAAGGACACGCTCGAGGACCGCCTCGTCGTGCCCTTGGCCGAACCGGATCTCGCCGATCATTTCGGGGTGGTGCCGCCTCGTGCGGTGATGCTCTTCGGTCCGCCGGGGACGGGGAAGACGACGTTTGCGAAGGCCGTGGCGTCGCGGTTGGATTGGCCGTTCGTCGAGGTGTTTCCGTCGCGTCTGTCCGGCGAGCCCGGTGGTGTGGCGGCGGGTCTGCGCACGACGTTCGAGCAGATCAACGAGCTCGAGCATGCTGTCGTGTTCATCGATGAGGTCGAGGAGATCGCGTCGAAGCGCGGGGGTGAGCCGCCGTCGCCGACGCAGGGTGTGACGAATGAGCTGCTCAAGCAGGTCGGTCAGTTTCGAGATCGGGAGGGCCGGCTGCTCATCTGTGCGACGAACTTCGTCCGCGCCCTCGATGCGGCGTTCCTGCGGCACGGGCGCTTCGACTACGTCATCCCCATCGGTTTGCCGGATGCCACCGCCAGGGAGGCGATCTGGTCGCGCTACATTCCCGAGCACACGATCGCCGGTGTCGATCTCGAGGTGCTCGTCAATGCCAGTGACGGTCTGACCCCGGCCGATATCGAGTATGCGGCCCGGCGTGCTTCGCAGGAAGCTCTGGCGTCGTCGCTGCGACAGCAGCACGTCGATATCTCCTCTCGGTCGGATGTGCTCTCCACCGATGACTACCTCGAGGCTCTGCGGGCGACGCGAGCGACGGTGTCCGAGGAGACAGCCCGGGAGTTCGGCGAAGACGTGGAGACGATCGCCAGGCTGTGAGCCGGTCGCAGTATCCGTCGCTCGGGTACGGTGCCCCTACCCTTCGAGCAGGCGGTCCGCGGTCTCGATGAGGATCCGCGTCATCGTGGACGGATCGGGACCGTGACCGGCGACGGTGGCCAGGTCGAAACCGTCGATGATGGCGACGAACGTGTCGACCACCTCGGCGGCGGAGAGCTGGAAGAGCTCGAATTCGTGCCTCTTCAGCCCTTCGTCGACGATCGTCCGGAACAGTCTCCGCCATCCGGCGAACACGGCATCGACACAGTTCTGCAGGCCTTCGTCCGTGCGCGCGGCGGTGACGAGTTCGAGCCAGATCCGCGACCGCTGCTCGTGCATGCCCACCCCATGGACGGCAGCGAACGCATCGTGCAGGCGATAGCGAGCCATCCGACCGCGCGGGTCATCGCCCGGCTTCGCCATCTCTTCGAGGTGCAGCAGCACCGTCGCGGTATGGAAGGAGAACGCCTGGGCGAGCAGGTCGTCCCGGGACTCGAAGTAGTACTGCACGGTGCCGATGGACATGCCGACTGCTTTCGCCACGTCCCCGAGTCGGACCGCGGCGGGACCTTTGGCGACGATGGCGTCGAGGGTCGCCTGGATGATCGCGAACTTCTTCGCCTCGGCCTGCTCGGGCGGCTGAGCCGGGCGCGGGCTCATGCCCTGACCGATTCTCGTCGTTCGGCCAGATCGGTCGCCGCGGTCAGACCTTCGTACACGGCCTCCTCGACCGTGCGCGGGGCCAGGGCGTCGCCGATCACCGTCACCGAGGCGGCCCCGACGTCGAGGTCGACCGGCACCGATCGCGGTGCCGCCGACACGATCGTCGCGGCGACGCCGTCGACCTCGTGGACGACCTCGCAGAGTGTGGATTGCAGGTACCCGGTGTCGGTATCGACGCCGACGAGGCGGGCGTCGTTGACGAATTGCACCCGGCCGGTCCGCAGTGCTTGGGACACGAGCAGGGTGCGGGTGTACTGCTGGATCGCGGCACCGGCGAAGTTCGCCGCGGTCGCCAGAGTCACCTGGCGTCCGGCTTCGGCCAGGCGCAGGGCGATGCCGAGTCCGATCCAGTCGCCCTTCCAGTCTGTGACGAGCACGCGCCCGACCGGCAGGTCCGGGGACTCCCGCAGATAGTCGCGGGCGCCGATGACGAACGCGTCGTCGGCGATCTCGAGGGCGGGCATGCGCTGTTCGGCACCGGTGGCGATGATGACATGGTCGGGGGCCACCTCGGTGATGAGGTTCTGGGTGGCCGGTGCGGAGGTGCGGATGTCAACGCCGGCGCGGGCCGCCTCGGCGGTCAGGTTCGTCGCCGCTCCCCCGAACTCGGACCGGTACGGCAGTTCCTGCGCCAATTGAACCGCCCCGCCGAGGTGGGGCTCCTTCTCGCACAGAACGACGTCGTCGCCCTGTTCGGCGGCGACCGCTGCGGCCTTGAGTCCGGCCGGTCCCCCGCCGATGACGAGGACCTTGCGTCTGGTGCGCACCGTCGGTCGGGGCAGGAAGGTCAGTTCCCGACCGGATTCGGGGTATTGGATGCACGAGATCGGCACACCCTGTTGGAAGTGGCCGATGCAGGCTTGGTTGCAGCCGATGCAGGCGCGGATCTCGTCGACGTTATCGGCTGCAGATTTGTTCGCGATCTCCGGGTCGCAGATCATCGCGCGGGTCATGATCGCCATGTCGGTGCGGCCTTCGGCGATCGCGGTTTCGGCTTCGTGGGGTTGGTTGATGCGGCCGGCGACCATGACGGTCTTGTCGGTGATCTTCTTGACCTGCTCGGACAGGTTCGTCGCGTATCCGGGGTCGATCTGCATCGAGGGAACGATGTGGACGGCACCCTGCAGGGTGGAGGAATCGCCAGCCGTGATGGAGAAGTAGTCGAGGCAGTCGACGCCGTTGGCGGCGTCGGCCACGTCGGCGACGCCGTCGGTGTCGTCGGCGGTCAGGGAGTCGAGGTGGTCGATGAGGTCGAGGATCTCAGCGGCGACGAGCCCGTCCTCGGTCTTCTCCTCACCGGAGACCCGCACGCCGACGACGACATCGGGTCCGACGGCGGCGCGGACGGTCTGGGCCACCTCGGCGAGGAACCGGCGACGATTCTCCGGGCAGCCGCCGTACTCGTCGGTGCGGGTGTTGACGGCGGGGTTGAAGAACTGGATGGGCAGGTAGCCGTGGCTGGCGACGATCTCGACGCCGTCGATTCCGGATTCGACGATGCGCTTCGCTGCATGCCCGTAGCCGGCGATGATGTCTCTGACCTCAGCGGTGGTCAGCGCTTCGGGGACGACTTTGAAGCGTTCCTGCGGTTCATCGCTCGGGGCCTTGGCCCGGGGTGCCATTCCGCGCTCGCCGTCCATGACTTCGCGGCCGGGGTGGAAGAGCTGGGCGACGATCGTGGCTCCGTGGCGGTGGACCGCCTCGGCGACGGCCCGGTATCCGGGGACGGAGGATTCGTCGGTGGCCATGAGCACGTGGCTGGTGTATCGGGCGGTTTCGTGGACGCCGGAGACCTGGAGCACGATGAGTCCGGCTCCGCCCTGCGCACGGGCCTCATGGTAGGCGACGAGGTCGTCGCCGATGTGGCCGTGATCGTCGAGGACGGTGTCATGGCCGGAGGAGACGATGCGGTTGCGGATCGTCGTCGAGCCGATCGTGATGGGTTCGAAGAGGTGGGGGAACAGCTGAGACATGATCATCCTTGATCAGTTCGTCGTGAGGTGCTGGGTGGCTGCCCCTCGTTGGGGCTGCCTCAGTTATTCATATCACCGTATGACTAACGGCGGCAAGGGTTGGCCCCCTGCTGCCCATCGCCGAAAGGGCGGCGCCCCTGCCGCCGAACGAATCGGTCTGTCAGAGCTCGCTGCCCGACACCGCGAAGGTGTCGCAGCTGTTCAGCCCCTCGTTGTATCCGGTGGTGAACCATTTCTGGCGCTGTTCGCTCGACCCGTGGGTGAAGGATTCCGGGTTGACGAATCCGGACTGCTCTTGGATGTGATCGTCGCCGACGACGAAGGCCGCATTGAGGGCATCGTCGAGCTGTTCCTTCGTGGGCTCTTCGAGGTACGCAGTGCCGTTGTCGTCGGTGAGTGTGGTGATCTTGCCGAGCCAGGCACCGGCGTAGCAGTCGGCTTGGAGTTCGGTGCGCACGCCGTTGCTCTCAGGTCCGGTGCCGTTGTTCGGGTGCTCGCTCATCACGCCGGTGATGTTCTGGATGTGGTGACCCCATTCGTGCCCGACGATATAGAGCTGGGCGAGCTCATCGGCCGAGGCACCGAACTGCTGGCGCAGAATGTCGAAGAAGCTCGGATCGATGTAGACGCCCTGATCGGCCGGACAGTAGAACGGCCCGACCTGGTTCGAAGCGGTTCCGCAGGCCGTCGAGGTCTGACCGTCGACCAGTGTCATCGCCGGCGGTTCGTAGCCGTCCACTTGCTGGGCCCAGTAGTCATCGAGGACGACCTGTGCTCCGGCCATGCGGCAGTCGATGTTCGTATTCGCGTCCTCGCCCGTATCGCACTGGGACATGCTGGCCCCGCTCGACTGGTTCTGGTTGCCACCGCCTTCCGGGGTGATTCCGCCCATCAGCCCGGTGACATCAACGCCGAGCAGCGGTCCGATGAGGAAGACGAGCAAGCCGACGATGCCCACGCCGCCACCCCCGACGATCGCGGTGCTGCGACCGCGTCTGCTCGTCCTGTTGCCGCTGATATCGGCGTTCGGGTTGAAGGTCATGGCATAAAGATACCCCGGGAGCGGACAAGGGCAGGCGAGCAGATGTGAAGTCGTGTGAGAATCGTTCCATGAGCTCTCACCCGGCGGAACCTCACCGAGCGCACGACGCAGACTCCACGGCCACCTCGGCGAGGGTTGCCCGGCGGCTCAGCCCCGACGGTCGCCTCATCGGACTCGATGTCGCCCGCGGGATCGCTCTCTTGGCGATGATGGTCACGCACATCTTCGCGCTCGGCGACGAGACGGGGATGCCGACCTGGGCAGCGATCTTCGCCGGGCGCGCCTCGGCGCTGTTCGCCGTCCTCGCCGGCTGCTCTCTGGTGCTCTCGACCCGGTCACGGATGGCGGAATCGGGCCGCTTGCGCGATGCGGCGCCGAGCGTGCTCATCAGGGCGGCGGCCATCGTCCTCATCGGGCTGTGCCTCGGGTCGATCTCGAGCCTCTTGGCGGTCATCCTCGTCAACTACGGGATCATGTTCGCACTTGCGCTGTTCTTCCTGCGTCTGCGGGCCGGTGCGCTGTTCGCGATCGCCGGAGTCTGGATGGTCGTCTCCCCGATCGTGTCGATGTGGGTGCGTTCGACATTCCTCCTCGAACCGAGCTACCTGCCGATGGGCTTCTTCGACCTGGCAACGCCGGGGACGATGCTCACCGACCTGTTCCTCACCGGCTATTACCCGGTGCTGCAGTGGCTGTCATACATTCTGCTCGGCATGGCCGTGGCGAAGCTCGACATCGGCCGGCACCTGCGCGCGCTGTTCACGGCCGGACTCGGACTCTTCGTCGCCGGTCGCGGTGCCTCGTGGATTCTGCTCAATGTCTACGGCGGTGATGCCGCGCTCGTGGAGGTTTCGCAGATGTGGGGCACGGATCTCACGGCGGCCCTGTTCACCGGCAGCTACGGGGTCACTCCGGCGACGTCGTGGTGGTGGCTGGCGATCGCGGGACCGCATTCGGGGACGCCGTTCGATCTGCTCTCCACAGGCGGCACCGCGGTGATGACGATCGCCGCCTGCCAGGCTGCGGCGCTGCTGTTGGGTCGCCGCTCGTGGGTGCTTGCACCGCTGTCGGCACCGGGATCGATGCCGTTGAGCGTGTATTCGGCGCACGTCGTGCTGTTGGAGATCACGAGATCTCAGATCGTCGGCAATCCGATGGAGGAGCCCGCAACGACGGACGAGCAGACTCTCGAGTTCGTCATCCACGCACTCACATTCGTGCTGCTGCCTCTGCTGTGGAAAGCATTTGTCAGCGCCCGCGGCCCGTTGGAAGGCGGAATCGCGGGCATCATCAGGGTGGCGTCGCCGGGACCTAAGCGCCCTGCTTCTGACCGTCCCGGAAAAGGCTGATCGATTTGCGCATCGTGGCGCGCGCTCGTTTGCGGTCGCCGCTGGCATCGTAGGCACACGAGAGCCGGAACCAGGACCGCCAGTCCTCGGGTGCGGCCTCGGCTTCGGCCTGGTACTTCACGAATTCCTTGTCGGCGGCCTCGCGGATGATCTTCCCGCCCGGTGTCCTGGGCAGGTCGTCGACGGGCAGTCCGCCTTCATCGCCGAGGATGCGCGCGAGCTTCTCCGTACGGGCACCGAAGACGAGTTCGACGATGAGCGTCCAGGCGCCGATGACGGGCAGAACGAACAGGGCGATGCCCATGATCGTGGGGATCATCGCGGGTTCGCGCACGAGGATCAACGCCCGCTGTCCCATGAGGACGAAGTAGAAGACGAGGACGACGGAGACGATGATCGCCCCGATCTTGGCCTTCGACATCAGAGGTCGAGCATGTTCTCGAGGCCGTGGATGAGCCCGGTGTAATCGGCGATGGACCGCACGGCGGTGACGATGCCGGGCATGAACGCCGAGGTGGAGTGTGAGTCCGTGCGGATGGTCAGGGCTTCGCCGTCGGAGCCGAAGAGTATCTCTTCGTGGGCGTTCATGCCCTGCTGACGGATGGCGTGGACGTGGATTCCGTCGATGACGGCGCCGCGTGCACCCTGCGGATCGGATTCGGTGGAGTCGGGAACGGCCGGCAGTCCGGCGGCGTTGCGGGCTGCGGCGATGCGCTGGGCCGTGTGGTTCGCTGTGCCCGACGGGGCGTCGAGTTTGCGGGTGTGGTGGATTTCGACGACTTCGGCCGAGTCGAAGTAGGGAGCCGCGAGTTCGGCGAAGCGCATGGCCAGGACGGCACCGATCGAGAAATTCGGGGCGATGAGCACAGCGGTCTTCGGGTGGTCCTTGAGTGTGGCTTCGAGGCGGGCCAGACGGTCGTTATCCCAGCCGGTGGTACCGACGACGGTGTCGATGCCGTTCTCGACGAGGAAGGTGACATTGTCCTCGGTGGATTTGGGCACGGTCAGTTCGACGGCGACGTCGATGTTCTTCTCGATCAGGGTCTCCAGCGAATCGCTGCTGCCCAGGGCTGCGACGAGTTCGAGTCCTTCGGCGTCGTTGATCGCATCGACGGCGTGGGATCCCATCCGACCCTTGGCTCCGATGACGGCTACGCGAATGCTCATATGCTGTGACTCCTTGTGTGACGATCCCTGTGAGAAGCGCCGGTCGGGACGAGGCGAGACGACCGGAACGATCTCCGCCAGTCAGTCTAGCGACCCTCGGCAGTTCTCTTCACATCCAGTGACCCTCCGAACACTCTTGTTACTACGTGACGGCGGCTCAGCAACCTCGCGCGAGGTTGCTGAGCCGCCGTCAGGTAGCAATTGGGGTCTCAGCCGAGGAGGAGGCCCTTGGTCTGAGCGACTGCACGGTCGAAACGTGCGCCGGCGTCGGCCCAGTTGACGATGTTCCACCAAGCCTTGACGTAGTCGGGCTTGACGTTCTGGTAGTCGAGGTAGAAGGCGTGCTCCCACATGTCGAGCTGCAGAACCGGGGTGCCCCCGAGCTGGATGTCGGACTGCTGGTCCTTGAGCTGCTCAATGAAGAGGTTCCCGCCGAGCTGGTCGTAGACGAGGACGGCCCAGCCGGAGCCCTGGATCGTGGTGGCCGCGGTGGTGAAGTGCTCGCGGAACTTGTCGAACGAACCGAACTGGTCGTCGATGGCTGCGGCGAGTTCACCGACCGGCTTGTCTCCACCGTCCGGGGACATGTTGTTCCAGAAGATCGAGTGGTTGACGTGACCGCCCAAGTTGAACGCGAGGTCGCGGGTCAGCTTCGGCACATTCGCGAGGTTGCCGGACTCGCGGGCTTCGGCCAGCTGCTGGGCGGCGGTGTTGGCGCCCTTGACGTAGGTGGCGTGGTGCTTGTCGTGGTGCAGCTCCATGATGCGAGCCGAGATGTGCGGCTCAAGAGCGGAGTAGTCGTAGGGCAGTTCCGGAAGTGTGTACTGCTCAGCCATGAGATTCCTCCTGATCAGATTTGATGACCACCACATCGGTGGCTTCATTTCGACCCTATCCCAGGGTCTCATCTCGGACAACAAGGGGATTCGGCAACCTATTCCATATGACGCGAGGTGACATCTCGACGCCGTTCCGGAAAGGCTGACCCCCTCACCGAGGCGGCCCCGACGTCAACCTGCCACCGCCACCTGCGTGCCGGTGACGGTTTCACCCGAGGTTGCGTGAGATGAGCAGCCGCATGATGTCCGAGGTGCCCTCCTCGATCTCCTCGAGCTTGGCATCGCGCATCCACTGCTCGACGGGATGCTCTCGCGAATACCCCCATCCGCCGAGGGTCTGCACGGCCGCCCAGGTGCAGAACATCGCCGTCTCCGAGGCGTTCAGCTTCGCCATGGCCGCCGCGGCCGTCGTCTTCTCCCGGCCCACGGCGTCACCGGCGTCGAGCATCCGCGCCGCGTTGAGCACCTGCAGCCACGCGGCGTCGATCCGCGAGGACATATCCGCCAGCCGGAACGCCACGGCCTGATGATCGATGATCCTCGTCCCGAACTGTGTGCGCTCTCGCGCATAGTCACGCGCATATTCGAAGGCCGCCCGTGCCGTGCCGAGCGCCGCAGCCCCGAGCACCACCCGTGAGATGTCGAAGGTGCGCATGAGTCCGTAGAACCCCTGCCCTTCCTCGCCGAGGCGGCCCGAAGTGGACACGAAGGCGTCGGAGAGGAAGATCTCCCGACACACGATGGCCCGCTGTCCCATCTTCTTCATCGGCGCCCCGAACTCCATCCCCTCGGTCTCCCGCGGCAGCAGGAATGCGCTGATCCCGCGCGAACGCTGCGAGGAGTCGGTTTTGGCGAAGACGACGTAGAAGTCGGCGAGCCCCGCGTTCGAGATCCAGGCCTTCTGCCCGTTGAGCACGTACCCGCCGTCGACGGCATCCGCCCGGGTGATGATCGACGCCGAATCCGATCCGGAGCCGGGTTCCGTCGTCGCCAGCGCCGTGATCTTCGGCTCCGGCCCCGTGAGAGGTCGCAGCCACTCCTCTTTCTGCTCCGGCGTGCCCAATGCGAGGATCGGGTCGGCGAAGAAGCCGTTCGAGCACACGAAGTTCCCGATGCCCGGATCCCCGAAGCACAGCTGTTCCTGGACGAGGCATTGGGTGAAGACATCGGTGAATCCGCCGCCGCCGAATTCCTCG
The DNA here is from genome assembly GCF_900169165.1 of Brevibacterium linens ATCC 9172. Lineage (GTDB taxonomy): Bacteria > Actinomycetota > Actinomycetes > Actinomycetales > Brevibacteriaceae > Brevibacterium > Brevibacterium linens. The sequence goes on along the minus strand of NZ_FXYY01000002.1, from coordinate 219,641 downwards.
GGGATCATGAAGTCGGTGATCCCGAGCTTCGCGGCTGCGGTGAAGATGTCGACGGGCGATTCGGTGTCGGCTTCGTCGACGCGGCGACCGGCCGGTCGGATCGTGTCGTGAGCGAATCCGCGCACGAGGTCGAGGATGTCGTGCTGTTCATCGGTCAGCGGCCACGGTGTGTAGTTCATCGGTTCTCCTTCGCATTGTCAGTGGAGGTCGGGCGCCCCATTGCGCCCGACCGACGTCCCTCGTCCCCAGTCAGTCGAGCATGTCCGCTCCGGCCCGGGAATCCTCGGTGATGTGGATGAGTGTCGGACCATTTGCTGCTTCCGCCTCGGTGAGAGCGGCCAGCAGCGCATCTGCCCCGTCGACATGGACCCCGCGTGCCCCCATCGCCTGCGCCAGCGCCGGGAAGTCCGGTCCGGTCAGCTTCACCCCGGACGGGGTGTCCCCGCGGTCGTCCATCTCGTTGAGGATCTCCCCGTACCCGCCGTTGTCGACGATGATGAGGCTCATCCGCACGCCTGCCTGGACGGCTGCGGCGAGTTCGGCGATCGTGAACATCGCTCCCCCGTCGCCTTCGACCGCGACCACTCTGGCCTGCGGAGCCGCGAGTTTCGCACCGATTCCGGCGGGCAGACCGAAGCCGAGCGTGCCCGCCCCTGCCGGGTAGAGGAACCGGTCACCGGGGCGGGCCTTCCACCCGGTCTGCGCCCCGTAGTAGCAGGCCATCGTCGAGTCCGCCGCGACGATGAGCGGCGAGTCGTCGGTCTCCGCGAACGCGGTGAGTGCCGTCGAGAGATCGGCCCAGGGTCGACCGTCGGATTCCATCGCCGAGGCGGCCCTTGCCTTCCAGCCGCCCGTCCAGTCCCGTGCGGCGATGGTCGCGGACTCCGTCCGCTGCACGGACATCCGCTCGTTCAGGGCGGCTGTCGCGTCCTTCGCGGCGGCGAGGATCGGATGGCTGACGTCAGCGTTCGTGAGCATCTGCACCTCGTCGATGTCGATGCGCACGACGGTGTCGGGCAGCGGCAGGGGGTCGGGCCAGAAGTCGCTGGGGGCCAGTTCGGTGCCGATCGCGATGACCGCATCGGCATCGCCCGTGAGCTCGGGGAGCAGTTCGAGGACCCCGATGGCGCCGATGGTGGTCTCGGCGCGGTCGTCGACGAGTCCCTTCGCATTCGACGACAGGACGATTCCCGCTCCGAGCGTCTCCGCCAACGCTGCGACCTCCTCTCCTGCTCCGTGAGCTCCGGCGCCGGCGATGATGAGCGGTCGCGTCGAACCGGCGATCGCCTCGGCGGCGGCATCGATCGCTGAGGGCACCGGAGCCGGCAGTGCCCGGGTCACGGACGGGTGGCGTGTTCCGGGGCCGGCGGCTTCGATGAGATCGAGCGGGATCTCGATTGCGGCCGGACGGGTCCGCCCCGAACGCATCGCCGACAGTGTCTGCCCCACCGCCAGCGACACCTCGCCGGGACTCGTGACCCGCATGACCTCGGTGAGGACGGCTGAGAGAGCCGCGGACTGATCGCGAACCTCATGGAGGAGCCCGTTGCCGCGGCCGGGGTGGGTCAGCGGCATGCCCGGCGTGATGAGGAGGACGGGTACGGAGTCGGTGAAGGACTGCAGCAGGGCGGTGAGCGCATTGAGCGCGGCCGGTCCGGTGGTCGTGACGACGACCTGCACCTCACCGGTGACGCGGGCGGCGCCGTCGGCCATATAGCCCGCGCCCTGTTCGTGGCGGGGTGAGACGATGGCGATTCCGGCGGCACTCAGCTGCGCGAAGATCTCGAGGTTATGGGTGCCGGGGATCCCGAAGACACGGGTGATCCCTTCGGCCTAGAGTGCGCGAGCCAGATGTGCCCCGCCGGTGGTGGTCGTCTGGTCCATTCTCAGTCCTCGCTGTTCGGGTTCTCTGCTGACACATTCCCTGCTGACACGTTCTCCGCTGGCGGGTAGTCCGTTGTCACGACGAGTGCGTCGACAGCCAGGGCGCCGTCCGGGGCGACTCGCACCGGGTTGATCTCGATTTCGGCGATGGCGTTGTTCCCGGCCACCAGTCGGGACACCGCGACGATGACCTCGGCCAGGGCGTCGATGTCTGCGGCGGGCCTGCCCCGCCATCCGGTGAGCAGCCGCGAGCAGCTCAGCCGCGCGATCATGTCGAGGGCTTCGGTGTGGGTGACGGGGGCGAGTTCGAGCCACGTATCGGCGAAGAGTTCGGTCTCCGTCCCGCCGGCGGCGACGATGACGAGCGGCCCGAAGTTCTCGTCCTGCCGACCCCCGACGAGGATCTCGACGACATGGTCACGTGTGTCCATCTCCTCGAGGATGTACTCACCATCGCCGAGGCGGCCCACCATGTCCGCATACGCCGTTTCGACCGCGTGGAGGTCGTTCAACCCCAGTGCGATGCCCCCGACCTCGGTCTTGTGAGCAGGCCATCCGGCCTTGAGCGCGAACGGTGGATTGAGTCCGGATTCCGGGACCGCCTCGGTGGGTGCGCGGGTCTCCCCCGGGCCCACGCTGCCCACGGTGACAGCGGCAGGGACGGGAATCCCCGCGTCCTCGATCACCGCTCGGGCGGCGGCGTATCCGGTGCCCCACGGGGTGACGGGGCCGGTGAGTTCGAGTGGTTCGGTGAGCCGGCCCGAATGGGCGGCGTAGAAGTCGGCGCGGGCGAGCACGCGCATGGCCGCTTCGATGGAGGTGCAGACGGGGACGCCGAGCTCCCAGAGGCGGGTGACGGCCGGCGAGGATGCGCTCATCGAGTGGACGATGACGGGTTTCTTCGCCTCGGCGACGAGGTCACCCAACCGGTCGACGACGGCCAGTTCCCGGTCGATGAGGTCGGGGACGTCCTCGCCGTAGCAGCCGAAGTATCCGGACAGGACGACGGCGTCGATGTCCGTATCGGTCAGCAGCACCTCGGCGAGGTCCGCGTAGACGTCGAGGTTCTTCTCTCCTGCGCCGTCGAGGTCGATGGGGTTGTCGATGTGGTCGGCGTCGGTGAGGATTCCGGCGGCACGTTGTCGCGTGGTCGGTGTCAGTTCGGTGACATTGAGACCCCAGCTCTCGGCGGTGTCGGCGGCGATCGCTCCCTGCCCGCCGGAGTCGGAGAGCACACCGATGCGCGGGCCGTTCGGCAGCCAGGCCGAGGCGAAGAATCCGGCGAGTTCGACGAGCTGGCCGGGGGTGGTCAGGCGAATGGAGCCGGCGGCCCGGCAGGCGGCGTCGATGGTGTCCATGGCCGTGGTCATCGACCCGGTGTGGGATCGTGCCAGTCGCGCTCCTGCATTGGAGGCTCCGGTGGTCAGGATCATCGTCGGCTTCCCGGCGGCGCGCAGGGCTTTGAGGGCGGAGACGAGGGCGGCGCCGCCGGTGAAGGATTCGAGGTAGAGCGCGACCTGAGCGGTGGCGGGGTCGTCGACGAGGGTGGTGAGCACTTCGGCGGCGCGGACGTCGGATTGGCCGCCGATCGACGCGAACCGGGAGATGCCGAGTCCGCTGCGGGCCGCGAGGGTGGCGATCTCCGTGCCGAGCTGTCCGCTCTGGGTGACCACGGCGAGACTTCCGGGGGTGAAATTGCCCCAGGCCAGGAGCAGATCAGCGTGTGAGTCGACGAGCCCTAAGGAGTTCGGGCCGATGAGGCGGCCGCCGGCTTGACGGATCGTGGCAGCCAATGCGTCGGCGTCGGGGACGCGGGCGGAGATGATGAGGAAGGCGCGCACTCCGTTCTCGAGTGCTTCGGCGACGACTGCCGCGACGGTCGGGCCGGGCACGGAGATGACGAGCAGCTCCGGGGTCTCCGGCAGGTCGCTGAGGCGAGCGTACGTCGGCCGGCCCTGGATCGAGGCGGCTGTGGCGTTGATGAGGTAGACGCGGCGGCGCTCGGATCCGCGCAGGGCTCCGGCCGCGAGCCAGAAACCCCATTTGCTGGAATCGTTCGAGGCTCCGAGGACGGCGACGCTGCCGGGATCGAAGAACGCGTCCATGTCGCTAGCGCTCCGGCGCCGAGGCGGGGGCGGCGGTGTTTTCGGCAGAGGCCGCGTGGAGCGCGGCGAGGTTCGCATCGACCTTCGCCTGCGCTGCCGCCCGGGGGCTGATGCCCTGGTCGCGGGCGGCGGTGAGGACTTCGGCGGTGAGGTCGCGCAGGGTGGTGGTGACGATGGTGCGGCTGTCGTCCCAACTGCCGTCGACGTCGCCGAAGGTCACCCACCACCACCAGGCGTTTGTCGCTGAGTTCGCGAGGAAGTCCGGGATGACGGTGACGCCGCGGGTCTGCAGCGTTTCTTCGGCTGCGGGCAGGACGGGCATGTTCGCGGCCTCGACGATGAGTGAGGCGGTGATGCGGTCGCAGTTGTCCGGCGTGATCGAGTAGCTCACGGCAGCGGGGATCAGGACGTCGGCGTCGGCGGCGAGCCAGTCGTCACGATCGCCGACGTGGTCCTCGGGGCGCAGTGCTGCGCGATCGATGCCGCCGAACTGGTCGCGGGTGATCAGCAGCGCTTCGACGTCGAGTCCCGCGGGGTTGGTGACGAATCCGTCGGCATCGGCGATGCCGACGATGCGCAGTCCCGCCTCGGCGAGGTAGCGGGCGGTGGCTCCGCCCATGGAGCCGAATCCTTGGATGACGGCTGTGGATTCACCGGGGGCGCGGCCGGCGTCGTGCAGGGCGGCAAGCACCGAGGTGGCTACGCCGAGGCCGCCGACGAGTTCGTCCTGGGCGAGGCCGTCGACGATGGTGGAGAACGCCTTGTCCGCGCGGGCTTCGACGGCGGCCGGATCGTCGACGAGCTTGTCGACGGCGGACAGTCCTGAGCCGAGTGCGCGGCGGTCGAGGATCTCGTCGATGTCGTCCTGGCGGACACCGAGGTCTTCGCCGAGAGCCCAGTAGGCGTGCATGATCGGATTGATGTCGACGAGGAAGCGTTCGAGGACGTCCCTGGCTCCGGGTGCGCGGGGGTCGAAGTCGATGCCGCCCTTGGCACCGCCGACGGGCACATAGCGTCGGCCCTCGCGGAGGTGGATGGCTTCCTTGCGGGTCATCCCCTGGGCGAGTCCGCGCACCTCGTCGAGCGAGCAGCCCTTGCGCATACGCAGTCCGCCCGACGCGGTGCCGCGCACGAGGGTGTCGATGACGACATAGCCTGCCGCGCCGGTGACAGAGTCCTGCCAGGTGATGTCCATGAACATGGGGCCTCCAGGAGAGTCGGGAGCAGATGACGTCCAAGCCTTACTGAATCGCTATTCAGTAACGTGTACGACTCAAGTCTGACGGCGCGATGCCCACCACGTCAAGGGGCGTACTCACCCGAGTTCGCGGCGGAGGAAGTCGTCGACCCAGGCGCTCAGCGCCTCAGTGTCGACGGCCTGCGAATTGACCATCACCTGGATCGCCAGACCGTCGAGGAAGGCCAGTACCCGGGTCGCACACGCCTCGGTGCCGCCGTCCGGGGCCGAGCATTCGCCTGCCGCGATGGCCTCGTCCATGAGGCCCACGAGGATCGACTTCCACTCCTGGTCGAGAGCGGCGAACGTCGACCGCAGAGCGTCGTCGACGAGTCCGGCCGACCAGCCGTCGATCCAGATCTTCCAGCTGCGCGAGGACCCGCGGGGCAGGTACCAGCGGACGACGTCCCGCAATCGCTGGAGAGCCGAAGCACTCCCCCTCGCCGAGGCAGCCCCAGCTGCCAGTTCCCTGGCATGGTCGATGTCCTGCCGCCCGGCGAAGTCGAAGGCTTCGGCCACGAGGGCTTCCTTCGTCTCGAAGTGGTAGATGACGAGGCTGGCGCTCACACCCAGACGGGCAGCGACGTCGGAGACGCGCAGCCCGCGCAGAACCGTTGCCTCGATCTCCTCGACCGTGGCCGCCAGGATCTCCTCCCGACGGACCGCCGCGTTCTTCCTCGCCATCTCGCCTACCCCTTCTACGTTCCTGCTGACGGGCATCACGCGACCGAGAGCCGAAGCCCTGCACGCGGCAACGCGCTCAGGGCAGCTCAACCTCGGCTGCCGGTCCGACCAGCGCCAGAGCCTTGGGCCGCGACAGCAGCCGCCCGGCCATCTCGCTGACGTCCTCGGCCGTGACCGAGCGGACACGTTCGATGAGGTCCATCGGCGATTCGAGCGGCAGCCCGAAGATCTCCGACCGCGCGAGACGGTTCATCCGCGCCGCAGAGGACTCGAGACCGAGCACCATCGAGCCTGAGAGCTGGGACACGATCTCGTCGAGCTCGAACTGGCTCGGCGTCTCGTGCGCCAACCGGTCCCATTCGCTCATGGCCAGGTCGACGACGGCCTGACCGTTCTCGGCCGTACAGCCGGCATAGATGCCGAAGGTGCCGGTATCCGTGAACTGGCTGGCCACACAGTTCACGGCATAGGCCAGTCCGCGCTCCTCGCGCACGCTCTGGAACAGTCGCGACGACATTCCGCCGCCGAGCATCGTGAGCATGACCGAGTAGATGAACCGGTCGTCATGGCCTTCTTCCAGACCTTCGCAGCCGAGCATGATGCCCAGCTGTTCGATGTCCTTGACCGTATGCGACTTCCCGGAGTGGAATTCCGGACGCACCCGGGCGGCCCCACCGAGGTGCGAGCCTTTCGCCACCGAGGCGGCCCCGCCGTCCGCGTCGCCGGTGCCCACCGAGTCCGCACCGTGAACCACGCTCCCCGCACCCGACCAGACGTCGGCACGAGATCCGAGCCCCGCCTCGGCGAGGGCATCCTCAACCATCGCGAGGACCTCTTCATGGGTCGCACCGCCAGCGGCGGCGATGACCAGACGAGGCGGAATGTACGTCGACTGATAGTGGTCGATGACCGTGTGATGGCCGAGTACGCGGATCTGATCCTTCGTCGCACCCACGGGCCGGGCCAGGGAGTGCGAACCGAAGACCAGGGAATCGAAGTCGTCGAAGAGGACGTCGCCGGGATCATCGGCGGACATGGCGAGCTCTTCGATGATCACTCCGCGCTCGCGTTCGAACTCCTCGGTATCGAGCTGGGAGTTCGAGACCATGTCGACGAGCAGCCCGGTGATGTTCGGCAGGTCGGTCACCAGGCACCGGGAGTAGTAGCAGGTGAGCTCCTTGGCGGTGATCGCATTCGAATCCCCGCCGGTGCGGTCGAAGGCCGCGGCGATGGACTTCGCATCCCTCGACCCGGTGCCCTTGAACAGCATGTGTTCGAGGAAATGCGTCGACCCGGCGGTCTCGGCGGATTCGTCGCGGGACCCGGCTGCGACCCAGATCCCGATCGTCTCCGAGGCCAGGCCCGGCATGTGTTCGGTGGTCAGCGTCAAACCACCGGGGAGGACAGACCGATCGATTCGGCTGCCCTCCCCGGTGTGCGAACTGCTCAGTATCAGTTGTCTGATCCCTCTTCGTCCGATTTCTCGTCTTCGTCGGTGACCGGAGCCAGCGAGAGCTTGCCGCGGTCATCGATCTTCGTGATCTCAACCTGGACCTTCTGGCCCACACCGACGACGTCTTCGACGTCCTCGACGCGCTTGCCGTCGTTGAGCTTGCGCAGCTCGGAGATGTGCAGCAGGCCGTCCTTGCCCGGGGTCAGTGAGACGAATGCGCCGAAGCTCATCGTCTTGACCACGGTGCCCAGGTAGCGTTCGCCGACCTCGGGAACCTGCGGGTTCGCGATCGCATTGATCATCGAACGGGCGGCCTCGGCGGCCGGTCCGTCCGTGGCACCGATGAGGACGGTTCCGTCGTCTTCGATGCTGATGTCCGCACCGGTGTCCTCCTGGATCTGGTTGATCATCTTGCCCTTGGGCCCGATGACCTCACCGATCTTGTCGACGGGGATGTTCACGGAGATGATCCGCGGTGCCGTCGGTGCCATCTCGGCCGGGGCGTCGATGGCCTCTGCGATGACGTCGAGGATGACCATGCGTGCTTCGCGGGCCTGCTTGAGAGCGGCACCGAGCACCGAGGCGGGAAGGCCGTCGAGCTTGGTGTCGAGCTGGATCGCGGTGATGAAGTCACGCGTACCGGCGACCTTGAAGTCCATATCGCCGAAGGCGTCTTCGGCACCGAGGATGTCGGTCAGAGCCGCGTAGGCGGTCTGCTCGCCTTGGTCGGTGGAGATGACGTCGGAGACGAGTCCCATGGCGATGCCGGCGACGGGCGCCTGCAGCGGCACACCGGCCGAGAGCATAGCCAGCGTCGAGGCACAGACCGAGCCCATCGAGGTCGAACCGTTCGAACCGAGGGCCTCGGAGACCTCACGGATCGCGTACGGGAAGTCCTCACGCTTGGGCAGAACAGGCACGAGGGCGCGTTCGGCCAGAGCGCCGTGGCCGATCTCGCGGCGCTTCGGGCTGCCCACGCGGCCGGTCTCACCGACCGAATAGGGCGGGAAGTTGTAGTGGTGCATGTAGCGCTTCGACGTCTCGGGTGAGAGCGAGTCGATGGTCTGCTCGAGCTTGAGCATATTCAGGGTGGTGACACCCAAGATCTGGGTCTCGCCGCGTTCGAAGATCGCCGAACCGTGCACGCGCGGGATGACGTTCGTCTCGGCGGTGAGCGGACGGATGTCCTTGAGCCCACGGCCGTCGATGCGGACCTGCTCGGTGAGGATGCGCTTGCGCACGACCTGCTTGGTCAGGCCGTTGAGCGCGTTCGCGATCTCCTTCTCACGGCCTTCGAAGCGCTCTCCGAGCTTCTCGAAGAGCTCGTCGAGGAGGGCGGCACCGGCGGCTTCGCGCTCCTGCTTGTCAGCGATCGTGAAGTTCTCGGTCTGCTTCGCCTCGGCGAGTTCCTTCACCGCTTCGAAGACGTCGTCCTCGTAGTCGCGGAAGACGGGGAATTCGACAGTCGGCTTCGCGGCACGATCGGCGAGCTCGGACTGCGCGCGGCAGAGCTCTGCGATGAACGGCTTCGCAGCTTCGAGACCTTCGGACACGACCTCCTCGGTGGGGGCCTGCGCACCGGTCTTGATCTTGTCGATGGCGTTGTCGGTGGCTTCGGCCTCGACCATCATGATGGCGACGTCGTCACCGACAACACGACCGGCGACGACCATGTTGAACACGGCGTCCTGAAGCTGCGAGTGGTTCGGGAAGGCGACCCACTGGCCGTCGATGAGCGCGATGCGCACACCGCCGATGGGGCCGGAGAACGGCAGACCCGAGAGCTGGGTCGACATCGAAGCGGCGTTGATGGCCAGAGCGTCGTAGATGTGGTCGGGATTGACCGACATCACGGTGACGACGACCTGAACCTCGTTGCGCAGGCCCTTGACGAACGAGGGGCGCAGCGGACGGTCGATGAGGCGGCAGGTGAGGATCGCATCGGTGGAGGGGCGTCCCTCACGGCGGAAGAACGAGCCGGGGATGCGGCCGGCGGCGTACATGCGCTCTTCGACGTCGACTGTCAGCGGGAAGAAGTCGAAGCCCTCACGGGGGTTCTTTCCGGCCGAGGTGGCCGAGAACAGCATGGTGTCGTCGTCGAGGTAGGCGACGGCGGATCCGGCGGCCTGCTGGGCAAGTCGTCCGGTTTCGAAGCGAATGGTGTGTTTGCCGAAGCTGCCGTTGTCGATATGGGCAACGGCGGATTCAGGATTGAGTCCCACGTAGTCTCCTAGTTTGTGCCGGTGCGCGGCGGTCATCGCAAGACCTGCAACGCTCGAGGGAGGCCCCTCGGCGCGAAGAGGCAGCGCCCTGCATTGCACAGTGCGAAGCCCCGCGCCCTTCCGGCGGGATATTGGCAGTGGACGATGCATGGATCCACGCCGGTCATCGATCGGGGCCCACGGAACCGGTGCCGGCAGCCACTTGCATCTGCAAGCCTGTGTCAGCGCGCGTTCCTCCGGAGGCCACTACCGAAGACCGAAACGTCCATGGCATGTGCGTCCACGCATGAGTCTACCGCAGAAGCACGAAAGCGCCCCACCGAGAGGTGGGACGCTTCCGAACAGTTCGAGACGGTCCGATCAGACGGTGCTGATCAGCAGACTCGAATCAGCGGCGCAGGCCGAGGCGCTTGATGAGCGAACGGTAACGCTCGATGTCGACCTTCGCGAGGTACTTGAGCATGCGGCGACGCTGGCCGACGAGGAGCAGCAGGCCACGACGCGAGTGGTGGTCGTGCTTGTGATCCTTGAAGTGCTCGGTCAGATCGGTGATCCGGCGGGTCAGCAGTGCAACCTGGACCTCGGGAGAACCGGTGTCGCCCTCATGAGTTGCATATTCCTTGATGATCTCTTGCTTCACAGCGGTATCGAGAGCCATGGAGTTCTCCTTCGTGTCGTTGCGCGGCGCAGGGACCTGAAGTCTCTGCCCTATGGGACCGCGGCCGGTGAAAACGGCAGAGATCAGCTTATCAGGTGTGCAGGACCTCGCGCACATCGGCGATATCCTCATGCATCTGCACGATGAGGTCGTCCATCCCGGTGAACGCGACCTGCCCGCGGATGCGCGAGACGAATTCGAGAGTCATCTCACGGTCGTAGACGTCGAATTCGCCGAACTCCTTGTCGAGCACGTACGCCTCGACCCGTCGGACCTGTCCCTGGAAGGTCGGGTTCGTGCCCACGGAGATCGCCGCCGGGTACGCCTGATCCTCACCCGAGAACGTCGCCCAGCCGGCGTAGACGCCGTCGGCGGGGACGAGTCCGTCGGGATTGTCCGAGAGGTTCGCCGTCGGGAATCCCAGGTCGCGTCCGCGGGCATCGCCGTGGACGACGGTGCCGTGGAGTGCGTGGTAGCGCCCGAGCTGATCGGCCGCCTCGGCGACATCACCGGCAGTGAGCTGCTCCCGGATCCGGGAGGACGAATACCGTCCCCCGCGCCCGACCTCGTCGATCGTCTCGGTCCGGAAGCCGAATTTCTCGCCGAGGCTGCGCAGAGTCTCGATCGTGCCTTCGTTGTCACGCCCGAAGCGGACATCGTCGCCGACGACGACGATCTTCGCGTGCAGGGCTTCGACGAAATATCTGCGCACGAACTCCTCGGCCGACTGGGCGGCGAAGTCGAGGTCGTAGGGCTGGATGAGCAGGCCGTCGATTCCGGTGGCGGCGATGAGCTCGGCGCGCTGCCGGGTCGAGGTGATCATCACGGTCGGGTCGTCGGGGCGGTGGACCGTGCGCGGGTGCGGGTCGAAGGTCATCGCGATCGAGCGCAGGCCCTCCTGCCTGGCCAGGGCGGCGACGGTGGCAAGGACCGTCTGGTGTCCGCGGTGCACGCCGTCGAAGTTGCCGAGGGTGACGACGGTGCCGACAGCGTCGACCTCGACCTCACCGAGTCCGTGATACAGCTCCACCAGACATTCGCTCCTTCCGTGCACCGACTCAGATTATCGCAGAGATCTTCCGCCTCCTAACCCGGACCTCGCCGAGGCGGGGAAGACCCGGGAGACCCCGGTCAGGCCACGATCGCCCAGCCGATGACGCCGAGGAGGGAGGCCAGGGCGATGGAGACGAAGGTGCCGATGATGAACCGCTCCCCCGCGGCCGCCGAGGATTTGATCTCCGCGAAGCGTCCGAGCCCTTTGACCGCGATGACCACGGCCATGAGTTCGGGGCGACCGAGCACGATCGCTCCGGCGATGAGTGCGCGTTCGACGATGCCGATCCACAGTCCGCCGCGCAGGACTTCGAGGTCCTCGGCTCCTGTGCGTTCGGGCTTGGAGCCCGGGCCCGCATGGGTCAGACGGAGGAGAAGCGGGACGAGTGGCCAGCCGATGAGGGCCGCGATGATGGCGGCGGCGATGGCGACGAGCACGTCAGTCCACATGTGCGTCTCCTTCCGATAGGGCTCGTTGGAGCCGGTCGAGATGATGTCGGGCCAGACGCTCGGCCCCGGCGATGATCTCGGCGGGACCGGCCGCCAGCACCCGGGAGACCGCCTGTTGAGAGACGTCGAATTCCGCGGCGATCTCGGCCTGTGTGGCGTCCGGATGGTCGAGTCGGTATCCGACGTAGCCGCGGGAGTGTCCGCGCAGCTCGGTCAGTGTGCTGATCAGGAGCCGCAGGGCCGCCTCGGCCAGCCCACGATGGTCACCGTCCGGATCGGCACTCACGACGAGGTGGGCGGGTGCGGATTTGGCCGCTTCGACCGCCCGGCGGGCGGAGTAGAAGGCCTCTCCCCTGCCCTCGGCGGTCGACTCGGGCAGCGGTCGTTCGACCTCGCCGATGCCGAGGCCGATATGCCAGCCGGCGTCGACGCCGACGCGGCGGACCGCCTCGGCGACGGCATCAGGGTCGTCGAGGACCCCCTGGACCTCGTCCCCGATGGTGCGGGCGAAGGGGACGATCGTCTCGATCGGCGCCAGCGCCTCGAGGATTCGGGGCACGGCGTCGGCGTGTGAGCGCGAGTCCTGCTGGTCGATGGTCAAGACGAACATAGGACAAGTAGATCAGATGATTGCATCGGATACAAGAGTTTTAGTTGTACTTGACAAATACAACTGAACTCATTGTTTCCGAGTGTGGGGCTGGCCCCGTCAGGCGAGGTCGATGGCAAAGGCGGTCAGCGACTTCAGACCGCCGTTCCGACGCACCTCGGCCACGGAGACGAGGGCATCGTCGCAGACGACGGCGACCTCTCGGCTCCCCGTGTCGTCGGCATCGGGGTCGGTATGCCAGTCACCAGCAGCAACGGTCTTGCCCTGCATGAGGGCGCGGGCCCGATCGGTATCGACGGTGACGACGGGCAGGAGGGTGCGGGCCGCCTCGGCGAGCGAGATGAGGGTGGGCGCGGGGACGTCGAGGTCCGCGGGCAGGATCTCGGCCTGGTCGATATGGAAATCGCCGACACGCGTCCTCCGGAGCGCGGTGAGGTGGCCGAAGACGCCGAGGTCGGTGCCGATATCGCGGGCCAGGGCGCGCACATAGGTGCCCGACGAGCAGTCGACTTCGACATCGACGTCGATATGTCCGTCCACGGCGGCGAAGCGGATGTCGATGATCTGGAACTCCGAGACTTCGACGCGGCGGGCCTTGAGTTCGACGTCCTCGCCGGCACGGACACGGGCGTAGGAGCGCTTGCCGTCGACCTTGATCGCCGAGACCGCACTGGGCACCTGGTCGATGGGACCGCGCAGTTTGGCCACGGCGGCCTCGATGGCAGAAGTGTCGACACGTGCCAGATCGGTCGGATCGGCGAACCGATCGGGCTCGGAATCGGCATCATCGGTCGGGGTCGACGACCCCAGACGGATGGTGGCGAAATAGGTCTTCGAGACCCCGGTGATATAGGTGAGCAGCTTGGTGCCGCGGCCGAGGCCGAGGACGAGCACGCCCGTGGCCATCGGGTCGAGAGTGCCGGCGTGGCCGACCTTCTTCGTCCCGAACCAGCGGCGGATGCGGGAGACCACACCGTGGGAGCTCAGTCCCTGCGGCTTGTCGCAGACGAGGACGCCCTGTGGGGAAGAATCGCTCACTGGGTTCGGCGATCAGTTGAAGGACACGTGCACGTGGTCGAAGTGGTTGGCGGTCGCGCCTCCGCGGTCCTCCATGCCCTTCCAGCCCCGTCCGGGCATCCAGATGCGCTGTTCCCAGATGACGTACTTGACGTTGAGAGCACCCTGGTTCTGGATGAGGTATTCGGCGATGCGGTCGCCGGTGGCACCCGTGATCATGATGTCGACGGCTTCACCGGTGTTGTGGTCCGAACCGGTGCCGGGACGACGTCCGCCGAAGGTCTTGACCTCGGGGAACTTCGCGCAGACGGCACGGTAGCCGTTGACGGCGTTCGGCAGCAGACCGGACTCGATCGACGACGACACGCTGCAGGCCGGAGCCGAGGTGTCCGAGGAGGTGCCGCCGCCGGAGGACTTCTCATCGCTCGACTTCTCGTCGGAGGACTTCTCATCGCTCGACTTCTCGTCGGAGGACGAATCGTCGCTCGTCTTCGCAGCGGCCGAGGATTCGGCGGTTGGCTTGGGCTTCGGCGGGGCCTTGACCTCGAGGTCGGTCTTCGAGGACTTGTTCTTGTACTTCGGGTCGTCCTTGACCTTCTCCAGGTACTCTTCGCCGGCCTTCTTGCGTTCGGCGTCGAGCTCCTTCTGGCTCACGGTCGAGGAAGTGGTCGACTCCTCGGGGGTCGTCGTCGAGGCGGCTTCGGTGGTGACGTTGCCGGACTCGGGCGGCCCCATGACAACGGTCGAACCGACGACGGCGGCGGTCGCGGCTGCAGGAACGGCGATCGCGGCGACGACTGGACGCTGCTTGACGGTCGCCAGCACGGAAGTCGCCGAGGACGGCGCATTCGCTGCGCGTCGTCCGGCGGGGCGCTTGCCGGGAGTCAGATCCCGGATCAGCTGCTTCGCGAACGACGGCTTCGGTGAGGAGTGCTTACCCAATGCAGAATTCCCTTAACAGAGTCGTAATCATTTCGTTACCGCAAGAAGTCTACGACATCTCGGAAAGATAACAAAACTGTTACGAGAACTTTTTTCGCGACGTGACGAAGCTCAAATCCGCCCCTCAGCCGCCGTTCTGCCGTTCTCCGCCGATGACCAGGAGCGATGATCTGGCCGGTCGGATGCGGCCATCAGTCTTCGTCGGCGTCGTCGGTCTTCTTGTACGGGTCGGATTCACCTGCATGCTGCGCGTTCTTGGCCAGCCCGGCCACGCGGGCATCGTCGGCGGCGGCCTGAGCGAGCAGACCGTCGAGACGGGCGGCCGCCTCGGGGACGGCATCGGCGATGAATTCGAGGCTCGGAGTCAGACGGATCGTCAGTCCCTTGCCGACCTCGGAGCGGATGAAGCCCTTGGCCGATTCGAGGGCATGACCGGTGCCGACGAGGTCCTGGTCGTCGCCGTAGACGGTGTAGAAGATGGTGGCGTGCTGCAGATCGCCGGTCACGCGCACATCGGTGACGGTGACGAAGCCGAGGCGGGGGTCCTTGAGCTTGCGCTCGATGGTGCTGGCGACGATGACCTTGATCTGGTCGGCGATCTTGCGGGCCCGTGTCGAGTCTGCCATGGTGCGTGTCCTTCTGTTCGGGGCCGGAACAACTCTTCCGGCCCTATATTAGCGGTGGAATCGAACCGGCTCCGGTCGGTCCCCCGTCCGGGGGCCGACCGGAGCCGTCGACTCATGGTGTCAGTCCCATCCGTCTCCTCGGGTGCGCTGCTGCGCTCCGATCAGGCGGATGCGACTCGCGGTGCGACCGATCAGTCGCGCGGCTTCTCCTGCATCTCGAAGGTCTCGATGATGTCGCCGACGCGCAGGTCGTTGAACTTGCCGAGTCCGATACCGCACTCGTAGCCCTCGCGGACCTCGGTCGCATCGTCCTTGAACCGGCGCAGCGATTCGATGTGGACGTTGTCGCCGATGACGATTCCGTCGCGGGTGACGCGAGCGGTCGAGTTCCGCTTGATGAGGCCGTCGCGGACGATCGAGCCGGCGATGTTGCCGAACTTCGAGGAACGGAAGACCTCGCGGATCTCCGCCGTACCGGTCTGGACCTCTTCGTACTCGGGCTTGAGCATACCCTTGAGCGAGGACTCGATGTCGTCGATCGCCTGGTAGATGACCGAGTAGTAGCGGACGTCGACGCCTTCGCGGTCTGCCAGGTCGCGAGCCTTCGCTTCCGGACGGACGTTGAAGCCGAGGACGATCGCATTGTCGACCGTGGCCAGGTTGATGTCGTTCTCCGTGATCGCACCGACTCCGCGGTGGATGATCCGCAGGTCGACGTCGTCGCCCACATCGATCTTGAGCAGCGAATCCTCGAGCGCTTCGACAGCACCGGAGACGTCACCCTTGAGGATGAGATTGAGCATGTCGACCTTGCCCTCAGCCAGAGCCTTCGTGAAGTCCTCGAGGCTGATGCGCTTGCGACCGCGGGCCTGAGCGGCGTTGCGCTCGATGGCGTCACGCTTCTCAGCGATCTGACGGGCTGTGCGGTCGTCATCGGTGGAGATGAACGAGTCACCGGCACGCGGGACGGACGACAGGCCGAGCACCTGCACGGGGCGGGAGGGTCCGGCCTCCTCGACGACGTTTCCGTTCTCGTCGAACATCGCACGCACACGTCCGTAGGCGGTGCCGCAGACAATGGCATCGCCCTGACGCAGGGTGCCGGACTCGACGAGGACGGTGGCAACCGCACCGCGGCCCTTGTCGAGCTTGGCTTCGATCGCGATGCCGCGAGCGGACTTGTCGGGGTTCGCCCGCAGGTCAAGGGCCGCATCGGTGGTCAGCAGAACGGATTCGAGCAGCTGGTCGATGCCCTCGCGCTTGAGCGCGGAGATCGGCACGAACATGGTCTCGCCGCCGTATTCTTCGGCCACGAGGTTATATTCGGTCAGCTGCTGCATGACCTTGGCGGGGTTGGCGCCTTCCTTGTCGATCTTGTTCACGGCCACGACGATCGGCACATCGGCCGCCTGAGCGTGGTTGAGAGCTTCGATCGTCTGCGGCATGACGCCGTCGTCGGCGGCGACCACGAGGATCGCGAGGTCCGTCGACTTCGCACCACGGGCACGCATGGCGGTGAACGCCTCGTGACCCGGGGTGTCGAGGAAGGTGATCTTGCGATCTTCTCCCTCGTGCTCGACCTCGGCCTGGTAGGCACCGATGTGCTGGGTGATTCCGCCGGCTTCGCGAGAAGCGACATTGGCCGAGCGGATCGCGTCGAGCAGCTTGGTCTTACCGTGGTCGACGTGACCCATGACGGTGACGACCGGCGGACGTGCCTGCAGGTCCTCGTCGTCCTCTTCTGCGGCTTCGGCATCGAGGTCGATGTCGAAGGTCTCCAGCAGCTCACGGTCTTCGTCTTCGGGCGAGACGATCTCGATCTTGTAGCCGAGCTCTTCGCCGAGGACCTCGAAGGTCGCCTCGTCGAGGGACTGCGTGATCGTGGCCATCTCACCGAGGTGGAAGAGCACGGTCACGAGGTTCGTCGGATCGGTGTTGATCTTCTCGGCGAAGTCAGCCAGCGAGGAGCCGCGACGCAGACGAAGCGGAGTGTTGCCGTCTCCGCGCGGAACGGTGACGCCGCCGACCGACGGAGCCTGCATCTGCTCGAGCTCTGCGCGCTTCGCCCGCTTCGACTTGCGTCCCTTCTGACGGGGACCGCCGCCGCGGCCGAATGCACCCTGTGTGCTTCCGCGACCGCGACCTGAACCGCGACCACCGGGACCGCCGCCGGGTCCGCGACGCGGTCCGCCGGGACCGCCGCCCGGTGCACCGGGTGCACCGCCGGGGGCATTTCCGCGTCCGCCGCCGCGACCGCGGCCGGGAGCGGGCTTGTTCAGTGCCGAGTTCTTCAGCATCGACGGGTTCGGGCGAGGTGCGCCCGGGCGAGGTGCCGGACGCGAGCCGCCGGAGGTCTCGTCACCGCCGGAGCGCTGCTTCTGACCGGGCTTCGGCATTCCCTGCGAGGGCGCGAACGGGTTGTTGCCGGGGCGTCCGCCCTGGCCTCCCTGACCGCCCTGGCCACCCTGACCGCCGGAGCGACCGCCGGGCTTGGGTCCGCGGCCGGGCTTCGGCATTCCCTGCGAGGAGGCGAAGGGGTTGTTTCCGGGACGTCCGGCACCGCGACCGCCGGGCTTCGCCGCACCCGGCTTGGGTGCTCCGGGCTTCGGGGAGCCGGGCTTGGGCGCGGCAGACGGCTTCGGGGCACCGGGCTTCGGCGTCGAGGAGGCAGCCGGCTTGGCTGCGGGAGCCTCGGTCGGATCGGCCTTCGGTGCGGCCGGCTTGGCGCCGGGCTTCGGCGCGGACTTCGGCGCGGACTTCGCAGCGGGGGCGGCATCCTCGGCGGGGGCCGACGTCGCCGCTCCGGCGGGCTTGGCAGCACCGGGCTTGGCAGCACCCGGTTTCGCAGCCGACTTCGCGGCGGGCTTGGGTGCGGGCTTCGCACCGGGCTTCGGGGCTCCGGGCTTCGCGGCCGGCTTGGCGGCCTTCTTCGCGCCGGTCGACTTCCCACCGTCGGCGGAAGCGGAATCGGCGAATGCCTCCTTCACGCGGCGCACGACGGGCGCTTCGAGCGTCGAAGAGGCGGAGCGAACGAATTCGCCCATGTCCTGGAGCTTTTCGAGGACGTTCTTACTTGTTGTGCCGAGCTCTTTCGCGAGCTCATGGACACGGGGCTTTGCCACAGTTCTCCTGTCCGGGTTCTTTCCCGGTCAGGAAAGAACCTCATCAATGACGAGCAGTACTCATTTCACTGCTCTCTCGAATTCCGTCTGGGTGTCATCGTGCGACACTCACAACTTGTCATCCATTCGGCTACCCGTTCTCTTTGGGTTCGGTGTCCGGCCTCGGGAGGTCCGAGGCGGTGATCTTCGTTCGAAAGGATCGAGCGAAGGCGGCAGTGGTCAGGGCCCTGTTCAGGCACTTCTCATCGGGATGCACCCACGCACCACGTCCCGGCAGTGTCGCTGACACGTCATGGACGACGGCGGGATGCTGGTCGGGGCGGAACACGAAGCGTGTCAGCTCGTCCCGACCGGCCCTCTGCCTACAGGCGATGCACGTCCTTACGGGTCCATCACCAACATTCACAATGAATGATTCTACAGCACCAGCACCCCCGCTCGCGCCAAGGGGGCCAGTGGTGCGAATCACTGCGACAGGCTACTCGCCTGCGACGATGTCGATCTTCCACCCGGTGAGCTTGGCCGCCAGGCGGGCGTTCTGCCCTTCCTTGCCGATGGCCAGGGACAGCTGGTCGATGGGGACGACGGCACGGGATTCCTGCGCGGCGGCGTCGAGGATCTCGACGCTCTTGGCCTTGGCCGGGGACAGCGCGTGGGCGATGAACTTCGCCGGGTCGTCGGAGTAGTCGACGATGTCGATCTTCTCCTGGCCGAGTTCGTTCATCACCGCCCGCACACGTGAGCCGAGCTCGCCGATGCACGATCCCTTCGCGTTGACTCCCGGCTTCGTGGCGCGCACGGCGAGTTTCGTCCGGTGGCCGGCCTCGCGGGCCAGAGACACGATCTCGACGGTGCCGTCGGCGATCTCCGGGGCCTCATGGGCGAAGAGTCGGCGCACGAGGTTCGGATGGGTGCGGGAGACGGTGACCGAGGTGCCCTTCGTGCCCTTGTGCACATCGGCGATGTAGACGCGCAGTCTGGTGCCGTGGGCGTAGGTCTCGCCGGGGACCTGTTCGTGCGGCGGCAGCACCGCCTCGACGTCGCCGATGTCGACCTGAATCATCTGCGGGTCCCGGCCCTGCTGGATGATGCCCGAGACGATCTCGCCCTCGCGTCCCTTGAACGTGCCGAGCAGGGTCTCGTCCTCGACATCGCGCAACCGCTGGTGGATGACCTGTCGGGCGGTCTGGGCGGCGATGCGGCCGAAGCCGGTGGGGGTGTCGTCGAATTCGCCGATCGGGTTGTCGTCGTTGTCGAACTCCACGGCCAGGATGCGCACCTCGCCGGTGGACTTGTCGAGTTCGGCGCGGGCGTCGGGCCAGGCTCCTTCGGTCTTCTGGTAGGCGAGGAAGAGCGCCTGTTCGATGAGTTCGATGAGGGTTTCCAGTGGAATCTCACGCTCTCGTTCGATCACGCGCAGAACATTGAGGTCGATGTCCATGTCTAAATCCTCTCTCGCTCAACCGAGCATTGAATTGTCTGTGTTCACTTATGCAGGCGTAACAGTCTATCCCAGTCCGCGCCCGCACTCTGTCCGTGCTGGGGCCATCTCACTGCCGTCCGAGCGTGAGGTTCGCCTCAGCGGAACTTCAGTTCCACCTGAGCCTTGCGGATCTCACCGAGGTCGACCGTCTTCGATTCCTTGCGCTGGGGGTCCGTGCCCGTGATCGAGCTCTCCCCCACCTCGGCGAGGTCGAGCTTGAAGGTGTCCTTCTTCGTCGTGATCTCCAGACGCCGGCCGATGACGCGTCGGAAGTGGCGTGGGGTCTCGAGCTTCCGGGTGGCGCCAGGGCTCGTGACCTCGAGCTGGTAGGGCTTGTCCCGGAAGATCTCGACCTCGTCGAGGGCGTCGCCGACGATCTTCGTCGATTCGGCGATCTTCTCCATCGACATCGGATCGGTGCTCGATTCGTCGAGGTCGACGACGACGGTGAGCGTGCGCCGCGGACCGGCCGCGACCGCCTTGACGGTCTCGAGGTGGAATCCCGCCTCCTGCAGGGGCGGGGCGAGCAGGCCCTTGATCCGCTCGACGTCTTCGTCCATGTCTCCTCCATATCCTTGTGCGTCCCCGTCGCCGAGGCGGGGCGAGGGGGCCGGCGTACCGTGCACGTGTGCGACCGCCGTGTTCTCACCCACCCTAAGCGACAGCCGCCGTCGAGGTTAAGCCTTCGTCCCGGTTCGGGTGTCGATCGGGTCTCCCCCGCCCGTGACGAGGCATCCGATAGGATTGCCGTATGCGTTTTCCCGTCAGTCGCCGCGGCCTGTTGACTGCCGGCGTCGGCGGGCTGAGCGTGGGTCTGCTCACCGCCTGCGGTCTGCGACTCGATCAGGACCCGGAGATCCCCACGCTGGATGCGACCCAGCAGCTGCGCAACCGTCTGGCCCGCATCCTCGACTCCGCCTCCCCCGGCACAGGGGATCCCGAAACCGCTGGTGAGGACCTCGCCGCTTTCGCTGCGGCGGTCGGACCGGTGTGGAATCCGCCGACAGAGTTCGCCACCGAGGCACCCCCGACCGAGGATGAACGGACCTTCGTCGAAGCCGCCGAGGTGGCCTCCCGCGCCGTCTTCGAGGCCTCGGCGTCCCTGGGATCGGGTCTCATTCCCGTCCTGGCCGATGTGGCCACAGGGCTGGCCCTGGTGGCCGGGGCGAAGAAGCCGGAGATCATCACCACCGCCGCCGAACTCATCCGTGCCGGGCGTGAGGAGCTCGACGGCTCGGACCGCGGCGCTGAGTCGACGGCGTCGCCCAGCGCCGCCGGCAAGGCCGACGCGGATGCCGGAGCGAATGACTCCGGAAGCGAGGAGACCGCGGGGCAGGCAGACATGTACAACGCGATCCTCAACCAGTCCCGGGCGGCCGCGTACGGCTATGAGCGGCTCGCCGTGAACTTCGGCTCGAAGTCACGCGAACGCACGGCTGCGCTGGCTCGGCTCGAATCCCTGGGTGCTCTGTCCGGGGAGATGCTCGAACGCCTCGGTGAGCACACGGCCGATCCGGCCGCCTCGGCGTGGAAGCTCGACCCCACCCCGACGGACGCGGACTCCGCGAAGGACCTCGCGCTCTCCCTCGAGGACGGCATCGCGTCGGCACTTCTGCCCTGGTTGGAGGCGGACGCCTCGGCGATTCTGCGGCTGTGGGAATCGGCCCGGACCCGATCGGTCTTCGCCGACCCGCAGCCGCTGCGATTCACCTATGACGAACCCGGGCAGGCGGAGGTGCAGAAGTGAAGGTTCCACCGGTTCTCTACCGTGCGACGCGCGAGATCATCGGCGAATACCGCACCGATTCGTGGGTTGCGGCGCTCGACTATATGGCCAATGAGCTCCTCGACCGGTGGAAGCTGCGCTTCGACGATGTGCCCGGCGCCCCATGGGCCGGCTGCGAGTCCTTGGTGATTCCGGTGCTCACGCAGGAGAACTATCAGGGGGTGCTGCGGTTCGCGGCTCCCACCTCGGCGCACACGGCAGCGCATGCGCAGGTGCTGCGCGCGTTGAAGATGTGGAACGGGCACGGGGCCGTGCGGGTCATTCGGGATGATCGCAGCTTCCGGGTCACTCTGCAGGAGCGGCTGCGCACGAAGGACAATCTCTCCGTGCTGCCCCTGGCCGATGTGCCACCGATCTGGGGTGCCCTGCAACGGTCCCTGGAGATTCCGGCGACCTCGGAGTTCCTGCGCGTCCAGGATGTCGTGGCCGGGTGGCTGAACTCGTTCGATGCCGATGCCGCGCTGCTGACCGGGTGGTCGGAGGCGGGTCCGCACGATTCCCTGCTGTTGTCGTTCGCCCGCAACTGGATGCAGACCCTGGCCTCGTCGGATGAGAACTGGCTCATCCATGCCGATCTGCACTACTACAACATTCTCGCCGGCAACCCCGACCCGACGGGCATTTCGACATGGAAGGCCATCGATCCGCAGCCCTTGGCCGGTCCGACCGCGTACACCTTGGCCCCGATCCTGTGGAACCGTCTGGCCGAGATCCCCTCGGACCATCCGCAGGCGCAGGCGGCGTGGCTGCGCGGCTTCGCCACGGACCTGGCGCTGTGTGCCGGGGTCGATCCGCAGTACGGGATGGGCGCGACCGTGGCTCGTGAGATCACGAACATGTTCTGGTACCTGCGCGCAGCCTCCGGTGGGTCGAATTCGAGCCTGGCCGATGCGGCTCGTTCCCTGTGGGTGGCCCGCGCCCTGTCCGGCGCCGATGTCGCCGGAGTCAACGCTCACGCCCTCAAACCCATCGGCTGACCCCACTTGCTACCTGACGGGGGCCCAGCAACCTCGCGCGAGGTTGCTGGGCCCCCGTCAGGTAGTAATCAGTGGATGAGGGTGGCGATGACGTCGAAGCCGAGCTTGAGGATCAGCACGGAGACGACGATGACGAAGATGACACGGACGAACCCGGAGCCCCTCGCCAGCGCGGTGCGGGCACCGAAGATTCCACCGGTGACGTTGCCGATGGCCACGACCACGCCCAGCAGCCAGACGACCTGACCGTCGGGGATGAAGTAGACGAGCGCTCCGAAGTTCGTTGCCCAGTTGATGACCTTCGCCGTCGCCGAGGCCTGCAGAAACGAGAATCCGATGATCGAGACGAAGGCGATGACGAGGAACGATCCCGTGCCCGGTCCGAGCACCCCGTCGTAGATGCCGATGACGAACCCGATCAGCCACGACAGCGCGTGGTGGCGTTTCGACGTTTCCCCGAACCGCAGGGTGGCGTCGGCCCCGAGGCTCGGGTTGAGCACCGTGAAGATCCCGACCCCGATGAGCGCGACCAGGATGATCGGGGTGAACGCCTCAGCCGGCACCAAGGTCGCGAGCTTCGCCCCGAGCACGGCGCCTAAGAACGCCGAGGCCGCGGCCGGGATCGTCGCCGACCGGTCCGGGGTGATCGTGCGCAGATAGGTGATCGCCGAGGCGGTCGTGCCCGCAATCGACCCGACCTTGTTCGTCGCAACCGCTTGGACGGGGCTCATCCCCGGCACGAGCAGCAGCGCGGGCAGCTGGATCAGTCCGCCCCCGCCGACGACGGCATCGATCCAGCCGGCCAGGACTCCCGCGGCGAGCAGCCACAGGACTATCGTCCAGGTGACGTCGATGCCTCCGGCGAGGGCGTCGAACACCGAGGCGGCTCAGGCGTTCCGGTCGGCGCTGACCGCCGCATCGGCTGCGGCTGCGGCCTTCGCGTACGCCTCACGCACCCGTGCCACGGTGGCGGGGACCACCTCGGCGACGGGCTGATCGGACTTCTCCCCGGCCAGACGGTCACGCACCTCGACGACGCCGTCGGCCAGTCCGCGGCCGGCGACGATGACGGTGGGGATGCCGATGAGCTCGGCATCGGCGAACTTGAACCCGGGCGAGACCTTGTTGCGGTCATCGAGCAGGACGCTGACACCGTCGGCTTCGAGTTCGGTCGTCATCTTCTCGGCGGCTGCGGCGATCTCCTCGCCCTTGCCGGCGACGATGATGTGCACATCGGCCGGGGCCAGATGCTGCGGCCACAGGAGTCCGTCCTCGGAATGGTACTCCTCGGCGATGCAGGCCATGACACGGGTGACGCCGAGGCCGTAGGAACCCATGGTCACGGTGGTCGCCTTGCCGTTCTGGTCGAGCACCTTGAGGTCGAGGGATTCGGAGTACTTGCGGCCGAGCTTGAAGATCTGACCGATCTCGACACCCCGGGCCAGTTCCAGCGGACCGGAGCCGTCCGGTGCCGGATCGCCGAGGACGACCTGGGCGGCTTCGATGGTGCCGTCGGCGGTGAAGTCGCGTCCGGCGACGAGGTCGAAGACGTGACGGCCGGGCTCATTGGCGCCGGTGATCCAGCGGGTGCCATCGACGACGCGAGGGTCGAGGAGGTAGCGGATCTTCGAGGGCGATTCGATGCCGAGCACCGGGGCATCGAGGGAGTTGCCGGGTCCGATGTAGCCCTTGACGAGCTCCGGGTGGGCGGCGAGATCCTCAGGCGTCGCGGCTTCGAGGTCGACCTCACCGTCGCCGAGCATTCCGGTGCCGGCGGCCCGGTCGAGGTCGACTTCGCGGTCACCGGGCAGGCCGATGACGATGATCTCGCGGGTGCCGTCGGGGTGGGTGACGGCGCAGACGACGTTCTTCAGCGTGTCTGCGGCCGTCCATTCGCGATCGGAGCGCGGGTGCGAGGCGTTCGCCGCGGCCACGAGGGTCTCGATCGTCGGGGTGTCCGGGGTGTCTTCGACATGGGCGGCCGGCGACTGCGAGTAGGGAATCGCCTCGGGCACGATCGAGGTCACGGCCTCGACGTTCGCGGCATATCCGCCGGGCGACTTCACGAACGTGTCCTCGCCAACCTCGGAGGGGTAGATGAATTCTTCTGTTCCGGAGCCGCCCATGGCACCCGGGGTCGCCTTGACCGGCAGGCACGGCAGGCCGAGGCGGGCGAAGGCCCGCAGATAGGCCACCCGCATGGCCTCGTAGGAGGCGTCGAGTCCGGCGTCGTCGATGTCGAAGGAGTAGGCGTCCTTCATGATGAACTCGCGCCCGCGCAGCAGTCCTGCCCGAGGGCGAGCCTCGTCGCGGTATTTCGTCTGGATCTGGTAGATCGACAGCGGCAGGTCTTTGTAAGAGGAGTACAGATCCTTGACCAGGAGGGTGAAGACCTCCTCATGGGTGGGGGCGAGGATGTAGTCATTCTCGCGGCGGTCCTTGAGATGGAAGAGGTCAGGTCCGAAGGCCTCCCAACGGCCGGACTTCTTGTACGGATCGGCGGGCAGAAGACCCGGGAAGTGGACCTCCTGGGAGCCGGCGAGCGCCATCTCTTCGCGCACGATGGCCTCGATCTTGCCCAGCACGGCCAGGCCCAACGGCAGCCACGTGTAGATTCCCGGTGCCGACCTGCGGATGTATCCGGCACGGTGCAGCAGTTTGTGGCTGGCCACCTCGGCGCCGACCGGGTCCTCCTTCTGGGTTCGCACGAACAGGGACGACATGCGCAGGGCCATGGGTAAATCTCCTCAACTTGTCAAGACTCAGATCGAACACTATCGCACGCGGGCGAGCCGGAGGGAATCCGAGCGGGTGCGGATTCGTCACCTGCGGGAAGAGAATTAGACTGGGGACTGCAGCACCGAAGCCCGGCATCGGGCGGGGCCATCCTGTCCCCCGCCCGGTCCCCGCTGAGAAGACGAGTCCGAACGATACGAAGAGCATGCCTGATCCCAGCCAACTCACGCAGTTCCCGCGGCCCTCGGTCGCGGTCGACACCGCGGTCCTCTGCCCCGTGCCCGGCCGTGGCCTGCATGTTCTCATGACCCATCCCGGGGACGGAGTGTGGCAGCTGCCCGGGTCGATCCTGCGCCCGCAGGAACGCCTCGCCGAGGCGGTCGCCCGCTGTCTGCGCGAGAAGGCCCGGTTGGTCGACCGCGCCCCCGTCCAGTTGCACGTGTTCGACCAGCCCGACCGTGATGATCGCGGCTGGGTGATCTCCGTGGCCCATCTCGACGTACTCTCCGCCTCCGATGTCGGACTCGCCGAGGAGGGCGATCCCACCGAGGCGGCCGTGCCGGATGCTGCGACCGAGGGAGCCCAGACGTCCCCCACCGAGGCAGCCCTCCCCGAGGCTGCCGACCCTGAGTCTGCGGAGTCGGATTCCGATCACCCGGACTCCCCCGTCCACAGCCGGAAGCTCGTGCCCGTCCACGATGTCGGTGAGCTCAGTGCCGAACATCAGGAGATCGTGCGCGTGGCCGTGCACCGCCTGCGGGCCTTTCACGAGCGCACCCCGGATCCCTTCGGGCTGCTGGAGCAGGAGTTCTCGCTGCGGCAGCTGCGCGAACTCCATGAGATCGTCGCCGGGGAGAGCCTGCAGGCCGATACGTTCCGTCGCACCATGCTGCCTCTGCTCGATCCCACCGGGGAGGCCGTCAGCCAGGGACGAGGTCGTCCGGCGCAGACATTCACCCGGCGTTCGGCTCTGGCGCTGCGCGCCGACACCCGGATCCAGGCGCCCGATGGGGCCGATGCGGGCGTGCACTCATCGGGCACGCACACTGCCGATACCCGCCCTGCCGGCCCGAATTCTCCGGACGGTCATCGCTGATGACCGAGATCAACCGGGATGCGGCCAAGCACATGCGCGTCGACGTGTGGCTGTGGACGACGCGGATGTTCAAGACCCGCAACCTCGCCACTCAGGCGTGTCGTGGCGGGCATGTGCAGGTCGACGGTCAGCGGGTCAAGGCCGCGCAGAAAGTGACGATCGGCCAAGAGGTGCGGGTGCGCAAGGCCGGGTCCGAGTTCATCTGGAGGATCACCGGGTTCATCCCCACCCGGATGCAGGCCAGTGTGGCCGTACAGTGCTATGAGGACCTCACTCCCCCGCCCGATCCCGCGCTGCGCGGCTTCGTGCCCCGACGCGACAAAGGGCTGGGGCGTCCGACGAAGAAGGACCGCCGGGAGATGGAGAAGTTCCTCGGCGATCTGGCCAAGCCCCGGTCGCGCAACCGCCGCGACTGATTCGCCGAGAGCTCACGTTGCCGCCGACCGCTCACCGCATAACGCCCCCTGCCCGCCGAGAGCTCACGTTGCCGCCGACCGCTCACCGCATAACGTGATACAGCGACGGCAACTCGAGCGGTCGGTGAGATCTTCCAATACCTGAACGTCCGAGCGCTCAGTACATGACGGTGGCGAAGGTGCCGACCTGTTCGAAGCCGACGCGGGCGTACATGCGCAGCGCCGTCTCGTTGTAGTCATTGGCATACAGGCTCACCGTGGAATGGCCTTTGTCGCGGGTGCGCTGGACGACCGCGGCCATGCCCGCAGCCCCGAGCCCCTGATTGCGCGCTGCGGGATGGACCCATACCCCTTGGACCTGGACGATGCGGCGAGCGCGGATGCCGATATCGGCCTTGAACAGCACCTGTTCGTCCTGCTCCCTCGCCGGCCACCTCGGCACCGCGCCTCCTTGGGGCAGGCTCGCAGAGATCCGGGCATAGCAGTTCTTGCCGCGGATGATCCCGCGCACTCGCGACAGGTACCCGGCGGTGCCGTCCTCGATCGGTGAGAATCCGACCTCTTTGGTGAACATGTCCACACTGGCGGGAAACACCGCACCCAGGTCGTCGAGGGTCACCCGATGCACATGCTCGTCGGGGGTGACCTGCGGGTCGGAACTGATGGCCAGCAGAGGCTGCCGTTCGCGCACTCCCCGCGGACGCCCCCAATTGAGTCGCTGCTGGAGGTCGAGGATGACCGACCGGTTGCCGATGAGCGAGCAGGACACACGACCGTCGGCATTGAGCTTGCGGGCAAGCACTTCGTTCGTCGCCGGAGTCGCCGCGACCGGGATGATGTTGCCGCCCACCCAGTAGGCGGCGACGGGCCGGTCACCGTCGAAGATTCCGTACAGCGTGCCGGCAGGAGAGCCCAGACGGGCGGTACCTGTGACTTCGAGCAGGGAGATGAGGTAGACGTTCTCACAGGGATTGCGCGCAAGCAGGTCCGTCAGCCACCGGGTGTGCTGATGTTCCAGTCGTGCGATCCTCAGCGCCATGTGCCCCTGAACTCTTTCTCAGCCGTCAGCATGGGCCGATGAGTGGACCATGTATCTGTTCGTCCTCACAAGGTATCGCACCTACCCGACGGTGACTTCAGGCGGCACCGACGCAGCACCGGATGGCTGCCCCGCGGCCTCCTCGGCGATGCGGTTGGCCTCGTGGATGAGGGTCTCGACGATCTCGGATTCGGGCACGGTTCGGATGACCTGACCCTTGACGAAGATCTGCCCTTTGCCGTTGCCGCTGGCCACACCGAGGTCGGCGTCTCGGGCCTCACCGGGGCCGTTGACCACGCAGCCCATGACGGCCACCCGCAGCGGCACCTCCATGCCTTCGAGTCCGGCGGTGACGCGTTCGGCGAGCGTGTACACGTCGACCTGCGCACGCCCACAGGACGGACAGGAGACGATCTCGAGCTTCCGGGGCCGCAGGTTGAGGGATTCGAGGATCTGGTTGCCGACCTTGACCTCCTCGGCCGGAGGAGCCGACAGGGAGACGCGGATGGTGTCCCCGATCCCCTCGGCCAGCAGGTGACCGAAGGCGGTGGCGGATTTGATCGTGCCCTGGAAGGCCGGCCCCGCCTCGGTGACGCCGAGGTGCAACGGCCAATCGCCGCGCTCGGCGAGCAGTTCGTAGGCGCGGACCATGATCACCGGGTCGTGGTGTTTGACGGAGATCTTGAAGTCATAGAATCCGTGTTCTTCGAACAGGGACGCCTCCCACAAGGCGGATTCCACGAGCGCTTCGGGCGTGGCCTTGCCGTATCTGTCCATCAGCCGTTTGTCGAGGGAGCCGGCGTTGACGCCGATGCGGATGGACACACCCGCCTCGGCGGCGGCCTTCGAGATCTCCTTGACTTGGTCGTCGAACTTGCGGATGTTGCCGGGGTTGACGCGCACTCCCGCACAGCCGGCGTCGATGGCGGCGAAGACGTATTTGGGTTGGAAGTGGATGTCGGCGATGACGGGGATCTGGGATTTGCCGGCGATGATCGGCAGGGCTGCGGCGTCGTCGGCGGTCGGGCAGGCCACGCGCACGATATCGCAGCCGGCGGCGGTGAGTTCGGCGATCTGCTGCAGGGTGCCGTTGATGTCCGTCGTCTGCGTCGTCGTCATCGACTGCACGCTCACCGGGGATTCGGACCCCACCCCCACTTTTCCGACGTTGATCTGCCTCGTCTTCCTCCGCGGAGCGAGCACGGGAGGCGGTGGCGCGGGCATTCCGAGATTGACCGATGTCACGAAGGATCCCTTCAGTCAGGCTGGTGACCAGCCACAATGTCCGAGCCGGCGCCGATGCGGGACCCGGATTGTGCGAACCATCACCATTGTAGGATCTCGCACAGACACAGGGCTGTCCGTCCGCAGGGCGCAATCGGCAATCGCCTTCGTGTCACCGGCTGACGGTAGTGTGAAGGTGACCTGCCATCGGCACGAAGGAGCAGCCCTGTGAGCACACCCGGATTCGTCGAACCCGATGTCGAGGCGATGTCTGCGGCTCTCGATGCCGCAGCACAGCAGCTCGACGACCAGGGTGGATCCCTGGCATGGGGAGTCTTTCGCCGAGGCGACCCTGCCCGAACCGTCAACGCCGACGTTCCGTACCGGATCGCTTCGATGACGAAGTCCTTCACCGCCGCGGCCATCGGGGTCCTCGCCGCCGACGCGCTCGACCTCGACGCTCCCTTCTCTGCCCTGCTCCCCGAAATGGCCGGTACGGCCATTGCCGACCGCACCTGCCGGCAGGCCCTGACGATGAGCACCGGTTTCACCAAGGACGACCCGTGGGCCGACAGGATGGAGGCGATGACTCCGGCCGAGCTCACCGACTGGCTGCACCGCGGCGCCATCGCCTGCGCCCCAGCCGACACCGGCTATGAGTATTCGAACCTCGGCTATGCGCTTCTCGGCATGGTCGCCGAGGCGGTCACGGGCAGACCGTTCACCGAACTCGTGGCCGCGGAGATCGTCGGACCCCTGACGCTCACGCACACGGGTTTCGACCACACCGACTTCCCGGACCTGGCGCCCGGTCACCGAGTCGATCTGGGCGGTGGCCTCCACCCGGCCGAACTCACCGGGCCCGGGGTCTTCTCCCCCATCGGCGGGATCATCTCCACCGTGAACGACATCGGCACATGGATGGGCGCGCATCTCGACGCCCTCGAACGCATTGACTCCTACGCTCCCGGGTCCCTGTCACGGATACTGACCGACGACCAGCAGCCACGACGGACCATGGAGATCCAGACGAGCGACCATCACGCGGAGTCGCTCAGCTACGGGCACGGGCTCGAAACTCGACTGGACACGCGCTTCGGCCGAGTCGTCTGCCATTCCGGCGGCTACCCCGGGTACGGCTCACATATGCGCTGGTTCCCCGACCTGGGGCTGAGCCTCGTCGTCCTCGGCAACACCACGTACTATCCGGCGCAGCGTGTGGTCCAAGATGCGCTCGACCTCGGGTGGGCGGCGGCCACGGGACAACAGGGCATACGGCTGGAACGGCGGACCACCTCGGCGCCGGTGCCCTGCTACTCTGCGGGCCGAGCCCAGATCGACACCGTGATGGCCGCGGCCAACCTCGTCAATGACTTCGACGACACCGTCGCCGAGGAGATCTTCGGGGTGAACGTGGACCTCGACGAACCCCGTGACGAGCGGCGGGAGAGCTTCGCCCGGTGGCGGGCGGAGAAGCAGCTCGACCGTCCCTTCGCCGAGGCGGACCTCGAGATGGTCTCCCCACTGCGCGGAGTGGTCACGGTGCCGGGCACAGCCGAGGCGAAGTCCACGATCACGGTCGGGCTCAATCACCTCGGCGAGGTCCAGGCGATCACCCTCAGTTCCTGAGTTCGACAGCCCGCGCCGGCCCGGCCCGGCCTACCCGCCGGAGTTGAAGATCGCGTCGAGGGTGATGGGTTTGACGAGGTCGACGTAGACGAGCAGCGCCGTCATGCACAGCATCAGTCCGATGCACACGTACGTCAGCGGCAGCAGCTTCGCGGTGTCGAAGGGACCGACCAGCCCGCGCCCGCGCCACCGGTTGATGCGGCGGCGCGCACCTTCGTAGAGGCCCACGGCGATGTGTCCGCCGTCGAGGGGCAGCAGCGGGATCATGTTGAACGCGAAGAGGAAGATGTTGAGTGAGCCGAGCATGCCCAGCCCCATCTGCGCCTTGTCGACGACGTCGATCTGGTCGGTCGACACGATCTCGCCGGCGATGCGGCCGACGCCGACCATGCCGACGAGTCCCTCGGCATCGCGGTCCTTCGTGCCGACGGCCACCTCGCCGATGTCGACGAGTTTGACCGGCAGCGTCAGGATCGCGTGGAAGACTCCTGAAACCTGGTCCCACACGGCGCCGGGGAACTCATCGAGCGGCAGGGACTGACGTTCCTGGACCGGTCCGACGCCGAAGAATCCCTGTGTCTCGGTCTGCGGGGTCCCGTCCGGGTTGAGCACGGCCCTGCCCGCGTCGTCGACCTTCGGCCGTTCGGTGGCGATGATCGGCACCGTCACCGTCTGGGCCTGACCGTCGCGGATGAAGTCGACGTCGACGCGTTCGCCGGCATGGTCCTTGATGACCGAGGACAGCTGATCCCAGTCCTTCGTCTCGACGCCGGCGATCGCGGTGATCTCGTCCCCCGGTTTGATCCCGGCTTCCCACGCGGGAGTGAGCTGATCGTCGTCACGGCAGGTGTTCTGTTCCGAGGCAGGACGCTGCTGCGCCTCGGAGGCGGGCACCGCACATTCGACGACGGTCTGGACGGTCGTCGTCAGAGTGATCACACCGATGCCCAGCAGCGAGATCGCCATGATGAGGATGCCCAGGACGAGGTTGACCAAGGGACCCGAGAACATGACGACGAGCCGTTTGGGCACGCTGAGCGCATAGAACGTCCGGCGCTCCTCCCCCGGCTCGATCTCCTGATTCGAGAACTCCCGGGCATCGGCCATCGTATCTTCGAACAGCCGCCCCTTCCGTTTCTTCCGGTCCCGACGCAGCGGTGCGGCGTCGCCGTCTTCCGTCCCTCCGCCGAGCCGGCCCGACGTTTCGTTGTCCGTTGAGTCCGGCGCCCCGTCCGGTTCGCCGAGGCGGCCCGCCGTTCCGTCGACCCCGCCGTCGACGACGATGCCGGCGGCACCGCCTTTCCGTCCAGCGGCGGCTGTCTCATGGCGGGACTTCGTGGCCTCTTCCGGCGGGTACATTCCCGGCATCGCGATGAACCCGCCGAGGGGGAAGGCTTTGATGCCGTATTCGGTCTCACCGCGGCGGAAGGAAAACAGGGTCGGTCCGAAGCCGACCATATAGTGCGTGACTTTCACCCCGAACTTCTTCGCCGGAGTGAGGTGGCCGAGTTCGTGCAGCGCAATCGAGATCGAGATGCCGATGAGGAACAGGATGATCCCGACGATGTAGAGCACAACGGTCATCGGCGGCCCCCGTTCTGTTCGGCGACGTCGGCGCGAGCGAAGTCCCTGGCCCACCCGTCGGCGGCCAGCACGGTCTCCACCGTGTGTTCGGCCGCAGGTTCGTGGGCGGCCAGGGCTCGGGCCAGACCTTTATCGATTCCGGTGAAGGCGATGTCACCGGCGATGAACGCGGCGACGAGTTCCTCATTGGCGGCGTTGAGCACCGCGGGGTAGCTGCGCCCTTTCTTACCGGCGTCGATGGCCAGGCCGAGCGCGGGAAAGGCGAGATGGTTGACCGGTTCGAACGACCAGTGCATGGGCTGGCCCCAATTGTGCGGGACGGCTCCCGAGGTCAGTCGCTTCGTCGTCCCGTCGTCCTGGGTGCCCAGAGCATAGGAGATCGGCAGGCGCATATCCGGTGGGGAGATCTGCGCGATCGTCGAGGCATCGGTGAACTCGACCATCGAATGGATCTGCGACTGCGGTTGGACGACGACTTCGATGTGGTCGAAGTCGATGTCGAAGAGCAGGTGGGCTTCGATGACTTCGAGGCCCTTGTTGACCAGGGTCGCCGAGTTGATGGTGATCATCGACCCCATCGACCAGGTGGGATGGTTGAGCGCCTGGGCGGGGGTGACCCGACGCAGGGCATCGCGGGTCATTCCGCGGAACGGTCCGCCCGAAGCGGTGATGATGAGTTTGCTGACTTCACCGTGCGTTCCGGCGCGCAGCGCCTGGGCGATCGCGGAGTGCTCACTGTCAACCGGCACCAGCCGGGCCCCGGAGGCACGAGCGGCGTCGAGGACGATGGACCCGCCGATGATGAGGGATTCCTTGTTCGCCAGGGCCACATCCGTGCCGCGTTCGAGAGCGGCCAGGGTCGCGCC
The DNA here is from genome assembly GCF_900169165.1 of Brevibacterium linens ATCC 9172. GTDB lineage: Bacteria > Actinomycetota > Actinomycetes > Actinomycetales > Brevibacteriaceae > Brevibacterium > Brevibacterium linens. The sequence continues at coordinate 186,742 of NZ_FXYY01000002.1, read as the reverse complement.
GAGACCGGCGGCACCGGTGATCGCGTTGAGGACCATGTCCGCGGCCAAACGTGCGACCGCCTCGGCGGCGTCGTCACCGAGGTGGATGGCGTCGACGGGATCGGTGATCCCCCGCTCGGCAGCCAACTCGGTCAGTCGCGCACGCACCTCGGTCTCGCCGCCGGCAGGAGGAGTGGCGAGCCCGATGACGGGAACGTGGAAATCGAGGGCCTGCTCGAGCAGAAGGTCGAGCTGGGAACCGGCGACCAAGCCGACGATCATGTGCTCGTCCCGGTGTTCGGCAAGGACGTCAAGGGCCTGGGTGCCGACCGAACCGGTTGAGCCGACTACAATGAAACCACGTTTACTCACGCCAACCGATGATGCCAAAGTTCTCTGGGAAATGACTCGACACGTTCTCGTATGTCGCTTCGATCTCCGCCCAGGGAGCCGCGGAGATCTTGTGGTTCGGATGCGTCGGTTGTCCACCGCGCTCCGGTGAAACAGTGGGTGAGAAGAATCAATGGCGAAAGAGATGGATATGAGCACAACGCTGAGCCCTGACGACATTCTTGGACTGGATTCGGTCTTCGAACCCGATGACCTCGAATTCGCATCGATCGTGAAGAAGTGGCTGGACGAGAACGTCCGGGAGAAGATCGGCGACTACTTCCTCGACGCCACCATCCCCGCTCGCGAACTGGCCGAAGGACTCGGCGAGCTCGGTCTGCTCGGCATGCACCTCGACGGCTACGGCTGCGGCGGTTCGACGGCGACTCAGTACGGACTGGCCTGCCGGGAGCTCGAAGCCGTCGACTCCGGTCTGCGGTCGCTCGTGTCAGTGCAGGGATCGCTGGCCATGTTCGCCATCCACCATTGGGGATCGGAAGCGCAGAAGGAAGAATGGCTGCCGAAGATGGCCGCCGGCAAGGCAATCGGCTGCTTCGGTCTGACCGAACCCGATGTCGGCTCCGACCCGTCGGGGATGAAGACGACCGCGAAGAAGGACGGATCCGACTGGATCCTCAACGGCGCGAAGATGTGGATCACGAACTCCCCGGTCTCCGACGTCATGGTCGTGTGGGCCAAGACCGAGGAGGTCGATGGCTTGGGCAAGAACGTCGTCCGCGGCTTCGTCGTCCCCTCGAACACCGAGGGTGTGCAGACCCCGGAGATCCACCGCAAGATCTCGCTGCGCGCATCCATCACGGGTGAGATCGTCCTCGACAACGTCCGCCTGCCCGAGGACGCGATGCTGCCGAAGGCCAAGGGACTCAAGGGACCCCTGTCCTGCCTGTCCGAGGCTCGCTACGGAATCGTCTTCGGTGTCACCGGCGCGGCCCGTGATGCCCTGCTCTCGGCGCTGGAGTACACCGGGACCCGTGTGCAGTTCGATCGTCCGCTGGCCTCGTTCCAGATCACGCAGCAGAAGTTGGCGAAGGCTTTCGGCCAGTATTCGCAGATCACTCTGCTCGCCGCGCATCTGGGCAAGCTCAAGGACTCGGAGAAGGGTGTCCGTCCAGAGCAGATCAGCCTGGGCAAGATGGTCAATGTCGATACCGCGATGAACGTCTGCCGTGACCTGCGCGCCCTGTTCGGCGGGTCGGGCATCACAAGCGAGTACCCGCCGCTGCGTCACGCGGTGAACCTCGAGACCGTGCTCACCTACGAAGGCACCCATGAGGTGCATCAGCTGACCCTGGGTCGGACGATGACCGGAATCAACGCCTTCGCGAACTGAGCCTCAGCTCCAGGGGCGGGCCGGGGTACCGGCTGCACCCACCCACCGACTGGCTCAAAGTGCCCGCGCCCGGCCCTAATGCACTGCACGGACACTTTGAGCCAGTCGGTACGCAGCCGGCCGTTGTCAGTTCCAGTGGCCCCGGCGCAGTTCGAGGACGGCCGTGTGGTCATCCTCGCCGAGGTGGCTCCGGGCTGCCAGCCCCCGCTCGGTGGCGAACCCGGTGGCCTCTGCGACCTGACCTCGCCCGAGCTCGATGAGCAGCACACCGTCCGGGCCCAGCCAGTCGAGTGACTCCGTGATGAGTCGGCGCACGAGGTCGAGTCCGTCGTGTCCGCCGAACAGAGCGGTGCTCGGCTCGAAGTCGAGGGCCTCATGGGGCAGAAAATCGGCCGCAGTTTCAGGAACGTAGGGCGGGACCGCCGCGATCACCGAGATCGACTGGTGCAGTGAGTCGGGCAGTCCGTGCAGGCAGTCGAGGACATGCCCCGTCACGGTGGTGCCGGCCTCCAGTGCCGGCACTGATTCGCCTGCCCGGCCGAACTCCCCCGTGTGAACACAGCTTTCGGCATTCCCCACCGCACAACCCACAGCCTCCGCCTGCGCATCACCGAGGTGAATATCGACCCCCGGCACCGACGCGGCCACCGCCGAGGCGACCGGTCCGACCCCGCAGAACGCTTCGAGCACAACAGGTCGCATTGCCGCGACGCCGGCTTCTGCTTCTGCCCCGTTCTTTCGTGAGTTGGTCTCCGGCCTGTTCCCTCGTGAGTCCACCATCCGCTGAACCGCGGACACCGCGTGCGTCGCGAGCAGAGCGGTCCGCTGCCGCGGCACGAACACTCCGGGCTCAACGTTCAATCGCAAGCCCGCAAAATCGACCCAACCGACGATCTGCTCGAGGGGTTCGCCGGCAACGCGACGAGCCACCAGCTCACCGAGTCTCGGCGCAGCATGAGCGCCAGCAGACCCGTCGCCAGCAGACCCGTCGACAGCGGGCCCGTCGACCGTGGGCGAGTCGACAGCAGACGCGGTCGCTGTCTCGAGGAGGATCGCCGCTTCGTCTTCGGCGAAGACACAGCCGGCCGCGCGCAGGGCAGCCACCGTCTCAGCCGAACGCAGATCAGCAGGCCGCGGGTCCGCAGGCCGCGGGTCCGCAGAGGCCGGATCGTCGACACCATCATCGGTGTCGAAGCCCCCAGACGTCCGGGGCTCAGGAAGCAGAGAGGACCTCGGTGCGGTACCAGTCGAGGCTCGAACTCGCCTCAAGATCACCGTCGTCGGTGAGCACCAGCGTGCGCTGCGGGTCGAGCGGCACCACGGCGGCGAATTCGACGCGGGAGTCGCGCATCGCCTGGTCGAGGTTCGCGGTTTCAGACCCGATCGTGACTCCGACGCCTTCGAAGCGCGACCGGGTGACCCGCACGGAGGCACGCCCCGGTTCGATCGGTGTGTCTTCGATGGCGTGGAGAACCACCAGGTCTGAAGCAGAGTCAGACGCAGCCCCTGCCCGCAGATCCACGACGAGCCCGATCCGGGCGGCGGCAAGAACACCGAGCGCCCGCGCCAGCGGCGGGACATCCTCGGCGAAGGTGAACCGGGCTCCGGATTCGGGAACGACACCCATGGCGCGCAGCACTCCGGCGAGCTTCGAACTGCGGTCGAGCACCTCGGCGCGGTCGAGCTCGACCGGAACGGACAGGGCCTTGATCAGGCGGGGATCGGTGACTTCACGACCGTCGACCAGCGGTTTCTCCGGTGCCGGACCGGTCAGCACGACGTCCTCGGCCCGGCCCATGGCGATCGGGAAGTCGAGGAGTTCGTACACCGGGTTGAGCGTGCCGGGATCGGTCGCGGTCGGAACCGCGAAGTAGTGGAAATCAGTCAACGGAGGCCATCACTTCGACGACACGGTCGATGAACGCATCGACCTGGTCCTCGTTGTACGCCTTCTTGCCTTTCGCGGTCTTGAACAGCACGCGGCGGACCTGGTCGACGCTCATCGCCACGCCCTGCGTGAAGTACGAATTGACCTTGTCGCACATGTCGTCGACCTGGGTGATGTCGTAGCCGATGACTCCGGGAGGCGGGTTGTCGAAGCGCTCCCCGGGCTCACGGACCAGGCGTCCCCGCAGGGACGCGGCCACACGGGTGAGTTCGGAGACCCAGGCGTCCTGACCGGACTGCGCGATGAGGCGGTCGCGGGCCTGCTTGGCGAATGCGTCTTCGAGACGATCGAGCGCGGCATCGACGACGGCGACGTGATAGCCCTTGCGGACGAGGTCGAAGCCGACCGTGCGCACCGCCCGGGAGTCGAGGTCGCCGGGTTGCGGCGTCGGCCGTTCGAAGGACTCACGTGCACGTTTGAAGAAGCTGTCGACCTGCTTGGGGTCGTATCCGTTCTTCCATCCGGACATTCGAGGGAAAGTCGTGTCCGCCATGTCTCCTCCAGAAGCGAGTGGCTGTGGTGTTTCCACCATGATAGATGGAAGCCGCAGAAATTGCGTGGCCGCGGTCGGCGGGTGCCGATCCGAGCATCGATCAGTCGGCTGCGGCGAGCTGTCCGCAGGCGCCGTCGATATCGGAGCCGCGGGTATCGCGGATCGTCGTCGGAATGCCCTGATCGATGAGGCGGTGGACGAATTCGTCGGCGACGTCCGGTTCGGAGGCAGTCCACACCGACCCCGGGGTCGGGTTGAGCGGGATCGGGTTGACGTGGACCCAGCCGCGTCCGCGGGCGTTGAGTTTCTTCGCCAGCAGTTCGGCACGCCAGGCGTGATCGTTCATGTCCTTGATGAGCGCGTATTCGATGCTCACCCGGCGTCCGGTCACCTGGTAGTAGTTATAGGCGGCGTCGATGGCCTCGTCGGCCTTCCACCGTGTGTTGACCGGGATCATCTCATCGCGCAGCTCGTCATCGGGGGCGTGCAGGCTGAGTGCGAAGGTGACGGGGATGTCCTCGGCGGCGAGTTTGTTGATGCCGGGCACGAGCCCGACCGTGGAGATCGTGATCCGCCTGGCCGACATGCCCAGCCCTTCGGGGCTCGGTCCGACGAACCGGCGAACCGCGTTCATCACGCGCTTGTAGTTGGCCAGGGGTTCGCCCATGCCCATGAACACGATGTTCGAGACCCGTTCGGGTCCCTTCGCCGAGGCGGCCGTCGCCTCCGGGTCGAACGCGGACTCCCCCGCCGCATCGTCATCGTCGGCTTCCGCACCGAGCGCGGTCTCGCCGGCACCGGGCATATCCGACGTCGGAGCCTCGGAGAGCTCACCGGCGGCGATGACCTGGTTGGCCCGGACGACCTGCTCGACGATCTCGGCCGTGGACATGTTCCTGGTCAGGCCCTGCTGGCCGGTGGCGCAGAACGGGCAGTTCATTCCGCAGCCGCACTGGCTGGACACGCACAGGGTGACACGGTTGCGGTAGCGCATGAGCACGGATTCGACGAGAGCGCCGTCGAAGAGCCGCCACAGGAATTTGATGGTGTCGCCGTTCTCGGTGCGCAGGCGGCGCACCTCGGTGAGCAGGTGCGGGAAGAACCGTTCCTGGATCTCTGCCCGCTTGTCCTTGGGCAGGTCCGTCATCGCCTCGGTGTCGGTGACGTAGTGGCTGAAGTAGTGGGTGGAGATCTGCTTGGCCCGGAAGGCGGGCAGCCCCATCTCTGTGACCGCGGCGATTCGTTCGTCCATCGTCATATCGGCCAGATGCTGAGGCGGCTGCTTGACCCGTGCGGACTTGAAGTTGAGAAGGGGACGGCCATCGCGCATCGGGGTCTTCGATGTCGTGCCGTCGGCATGTTCGACGACGGGCCTGGTCTGCCTTCTGCCTGCTTGAGAACTCACACGGCCATTGTCTCATGTTCGCCGCGCGCCTGTCGTGTGCGAGCCGCCACGTCGGGCGGTCGGCTCGGAACGCTCGGTTCGCGCGGTGTCGATCAGCCGCCATGTCGGGCGGGGCCGAACCCAGCGGGCCGGAGGACGCCTGCACGATCAGCCGCCTCGGCGATCAGCTCAGAGGTAGCCGGGCAGGACCGAGAAGAGGACGAGCGCGACGGGGGCTGTCGGCAGGATCGAGTCGAGGCGGTCCATCACACCGCCGTGGCCGGGCAGCAGGGTGCCCATGTCCTTGAGTTCGAGGTCGCGCTTGATCATCGATTCGCTGAAGTCGCCGAGGGTGGCGAACGCGGGAATCACCGCGCCGATGACCAGCCCGGTCCAGAACGGAGCGCCGACGACCGTGATCGCCAGGACCGTCGCGACCGCTGCGGCGAAGACCGTGGAGCCGAGGTAGCCCTCCCAGGACTTCTTCGGAGAGATCCGCGGGGCGATGGGGTGTCTGCCCCACAGCACGCCGAAGACGTAGCCGCCGGTGTCGGAGGCGACGACGGAGGCGAGGAAGATGATGACGTAGAAGTTGCCGTCCGGCTGGGTGAGGATGTAGACGATGAAGCAGGCCATGAGGCCGACGTAGGTGAGAGCGAAGAGGGAGAGCGAGACGTCTTTGACTGCATTCTTCCGGCGCTCGACCATCGTGAAGAGCATGACTGCTCCGGCGCTGGCGGCGAAGGTGACCCAGAGTGCTTCACGGCCGCCGATGAAGGTGGCGACGACCATGCAGGCGGCCGACACCATGGTGGGTACGCGCGAGACCAGGGAGCCGGACCGTGACAGCGCGTTCGCCAGCTCCCACATGGCGGCGACGATGCCGACGAGGACGATGAAGAGGAAGGAGATCGGCAGGAAGATCAGGGACGCGAGAACCACGCCGCCGATGAGCAGTCCCATGCCGATCGCGGCCGGCAGGTTCCGTCCGGCCCGGCCGTAGTCCTTCGCTTCCGGTTCGGCTTCGGCGGCAGCCGCCTCGGCGGTGGGATTCGACTCCGGATCGTCGGGCGAATACGGCTTGTCCGAATTGCGCAGGTCTCGACGTTTGGGGAAAGGGGTCTCAACCCGCGCGGCCTCGCCTGACTGATCCGGCTCCCCGAGGGGAGCCGGATCAGTCGCGGGGCTGTCGGACCCAGTCACGGCGATCATCAGACCTCGAGCAGCTCAGCTTCCTTCTGCGCAAGCAGCTTGTCGACGTTGTCCACCTTGCTCTTCGTCAGATCGTCGAGCTCGGAGATGCTGCGAGTGACCTCGTCCTCTCCGGCCTCGCCGTCCTTCTTGATGCGTTCGAGCGCCTCCTTGGCGTGACGGCGGATGTTGCGGATGGAGACCTTGCCGTCTTCGGCCTTGCCCTTGACGATCTTGACGTACTCCTTGCGGCGTTCCTCGGTGAGGTCCGGGAGGACGACGCGGATGACGTTGCCGTCGTTGGCAGGGTTCGCGCCGATGTCGGAGTTGCGCAGTGCGGTCTCGATATCGGTCAGCGTGCCCTTGTCGTAGGGGGTCACGAGGATCGTGCGAGCCTCGGGCGTCTGGAACGAGGCGAGCTGCTGCAGCGGCGTCGGTGCACCGTAGTAGTCGATCTCGATATCGGCGAACAGTGCGGGATTGGCGCGGCCGGTGCGGATCGACGCGAAGTCCTCCTGCGTGAATTCGACGGCCTTGTCCATCTTCTCTCTGGCTTCGGCCAGTGTCTCTTCAATCACGGTTGCCTCTTTCCATCTCTTAAAGCTTTGGGTTCATTCTATGGGTCAACACTGAAAAATGCCGCACCGCACGATCACAGGAATGTTCTCACCTGCGTTGATGCCAGTCGGCCTGCCGCCTCGATCGGGGCGTGCGTCAGTGGACGACCGTGCCGATCTTCTCACCGATGATGGCTTTGCGCAGGTTGGCCTCGCCTTCCATCCCGAAGACGTGCATCGGCAGCTTGTTGTCCATGCACAGGCTGAAGGCGGTCGCGTCGACGACCTTGAGACCGCGCTGCAGGGCGTCCTGGTAGCTGATCTCGGCGATCTTCTCGGCGTTCGGGTCGACCTTGGGGTCGGCCGTGTAGACGCCGTCGACACCGTTCTTGGCTATGAGGACCTCATCGGCGTGCACCTCGAGTGCACGCTGAGCGGCGACGGTGTCGGTGGAGAAGTACGGGAGTCCGGCGCCGGCGCCGAAGATGACGACGCGGTTCTTCTCCATGTGCCGCATGGCGCGGCGGGGAATATAGGATTCGGCGACCTGCGACATCGGGATCGCGGTCTGCACGCGGGTGTCGACGCCCGCCTGTTCGAGGAAGTCCTGCAGGGCCAAACAGTTCATCACGGTGCCGAGCATGCCCATGTAGTCGGCGCGGGTGCGGTCCATGCCGCGCTGTGAGAGTTCGGCTCCGCGGAAGAAGTTGCCGCCGCCGACGACGATGCTGACCTCGACATCCTCGGTGGTGGGTGCGACCTCGCGGGCAACTGCGGCCACGACGTCGGGATCGACGCCGATCTTGCCGCCGCCGAAGACCTCGCCGGAGAGCTTGAGCAGAACGCGGCGGCGGTGCGTCCGGAGGGCTCGGCTGGCATAGCTGGATTCGTGAACAGGGGTGCTTGTCATGGAGTCCTTCTTCCGTGCGGGCAGGTCTGTACCCGGTGGGATCGTCACTGTGTGCGGGCGTCTGTCTTCGGGTGCCTGTGTTCGGGCGTCTGGGTCAGTCTAGCGAAAAACGGGGTCGGACCGATTGGTCCGACCCCGCTTCGCCGGTGAGTTCTCACTCACTCGATGAACCTTGGAAGCAGAGATCAGTCTGCTTCACGGTCAGTGGCGCATCAGGCTCCGACGCGGAAGCGCAGGAAGCCGGTGGCCTTGACGCCGGCAGCCTCGAGCACCTTGGCCACGGACTGCTTGGGATCCTTGGCGAATCCCTGGTCGAGCAGGCAGTTCTCCTTGAAGAAGCCGTTGACGCGACCCTCGATGATCTTCGGCAGAGCCTGTTCGGGCTTGCCTTCGTTCTTCGCGGTGTCTTCGGCGATGCGACGCTCGTTCTCGACGAGATCGGCGGGAACGTCTTCGCGGGAGAAGTACTTCGGAGCCATGGCGGCGATGTGCACGGCGACATCGTGTGCCACGGTCTCGTCGTCACCCTCGAATGCCAGCAGCACGCCGACCTGCGGGGGCAGGTCCTTGTTGGTGCGGTGCAGGTAGGAGGCGATCTTGGAGCCTTCGACGCGGCCCACGCGACGCAGTTCGACCTTCTCGCCCAGCGAGGCACCGGATTCGGTGATGAACTGGGAGACGGGCTTGCCGTCGGTCTCGGCGGCCAGCAGCGCTTCGGCCGAATCGGCCTTGTTCGCCACGGCCAGTTCGAGGACCTCTTCGGAGAGCTTGACGAACGGTTCGGACTTCGCCACGAAGTCGGTCTCCGAGTTGAGCTCGATCATGGTGCCGACTCCGCCTTCGACGGAGGTCGCGACCAGACCGTCGGAGGTCGAGCGGCCTTCGCGCTTGGTGGCGCCCTTGAGGCCCTTGATGCGCAGGGCCTCCATGGCCTTCGTCTGGTCGCCGTCGGCCTCGTCGAGAGCCTTCTTGACGTCCATCATTCCGGCGCCGGTCTTCTCGCGCAGTGCCTTGATATCAGCGGCAGTGTAGTTTGCCATTCTTTCTCCTCAGGATGGTGGAGTTAAACGAAATCAGGACTCGGTCGACTCGGTGGAGTCGGCAGCTTCAGCGGCAGGAGCAGCTTCAGCGTTCTCGGCGTCAGCCACGGGAGCAGCCTCAGCGGCGTCGGCAGCCGGAGCGGCAGCCTCGGCGGGCTTCTCTTCGGTCTTGCCTTCGAGGAGCTCGCGCTCCCATTCGGGCATGGGCTCGACGGCGGAGACGTTCTTCTCTCCGCTGGCGTCGTCCGAGGAGTGGCGGGCGATGAGGCCCTCGGCCACGGCGTCGGCGACCACGCGGGTCAGCAGCGAGACCGAGCGGATGGCGTCGTCGTTGCCCGGGATCGGGTAGTTGACGTCGTCCGGGTCGCAGTTGGTGTCGAGGATGCCGATGACCGGGATGCCCAGCTTCTTGGCTTCGTCGACCGCGAGGTGTTCCTTCTTGGTGTCGACGATCCAGACGGCCGACGGGGTGCGCTGCATGTCGCGGATGCCGCCGAGGGTCTTCTCGAGCTTGTCCTTCTCGCGACGCAGGATGAGCAGTTCCTTCTTGGTGTGCGAGGAACCTGCAACGTCGTCGAAGTCGATCTCTTCGAGTTCCTTCAGCCGGCGCAGACGCATCGAGATGGTCTGGAAGTTCGTGAGCATACCGCCGAGCCAACGCTGGTTGACGTAGGGCTGGCCCACGCGCTGAGCCTGCTCAGCGATGGATTCCTGGGCCTGCTTCTTGGTGCCGACGAAGAGGATCGAGCCGCCGTGGGCCACGGTCTCCTTGACGAACTCGAAGGCGTTGTCGATGTAGCCCAGCGACTTCTGCAGGTCGATGATGTAGATGCCGTTGCGTTCGGTGAAGATGAAACGTTTCATCTTCGGGTTCCAACGACGGGTCTGGTGTCCAAAGTGTACGCCGCTGTCGAGCAGCTGGCGGATGGTGACGACGGCCATGCCGACGCCCTCCTTTCTGTGCACCCTCGGGGTGCTTTTACGTCACGCGCGCGTCGATCGTTCTCACAGCGAACCTTTAATGGTCCACGTCGATTCGATCGACAGGATGCGTCGATGACATTTTCGGTTGATTCCTGGTACCCGGTTCGTCCGCCCCACAGGCACACCTGACGGTTGCCTGCACCACGGGAAGGAGAAGAATTCGGATACGCGTAGTCAGAAGACACGCTTCTGCTGGTCTCAGTCTATCCCGTTTGGGCAAGTCATTTCCAATCACGATCGATCCCCCGCCGAGGCGGCCCACCGATCCGGATCATCGCATCGACTCGTGCGTCGACGGGTGTGGATCGCTCGGCGAGTCGAGCGCCGGAGCGCACGGTCCCGATCGTCGTGAGGAGCCGGATCACAGTGGTCTCGGTGCACTCGACCACCGCTTCCTGTGGACTGGCGTGCGACTCGAACGTCGGCGCCTTGTGGATGGACAAGGTCCGTCCACAGGGGTGATCCTCGCGGGTGACACGACCGTGCACGACGGGGTTGCATGCTCCCATGCCTCACATCGCGCTCGACCGCCTCCGCCAGCTGTTCCGCCTCCGGGCGAGACGCTCAAGCCTCGGCTCACCGCAGTCACTGCTTCTTGCCGTAATCGTCGCAGCGGCTCTTGTGCTCACGGGCACTCCCCCGGTGGCGAGCGCCGCCACAGGACCCGCCTCGATTTCTGCGCACAACGATCCGCACAGGAGTGCACCGACCAATTGGCTCACACCGGTGCCGGCGATGGAGATCATCACAGCCTTCGACCCTCCGGATCAGCCGTGGCTGACCGGCCATCGCGGAATCGACGTGCTCGCTGTCGTCGGCGAGCCGCTGCGGGCACCGACGGGAGGGACGATCCGCTTCGCCGGCACGGTCGCGGGGACTGCGACCGTCAGCATTCTCACCGATTCCGATCACGTTCTCACGTTCCAACCGGCCGAATCGTCGTTGGTCAAGGGTGAAGATTTCAAAGCTGGTGAGCAGATCGGCACGGTGGGCAGCGGTGGCCACTGTCAGCGTTCGTGCTTGCATATCGGAGCATGGCCGGCCGCGAGCGAGAAGAGGTACGTCGATCCGGGCAAGTTCTTCGGTCAGGAGAAGTCGGCGCTGCTGCCGCTGTCGCGGAAGCCTGCGAAAGAACCGAGAGGAGGTGGGGGTTCGACCGCCTCCGGTGCCGGAGCGTGGGGTGGTCACCGCAATGGGCGGATTCCCGCCTCGGCGATGTGTGCGTTGGAGTCGGCTCCCGGGCAGATGCTGCGCTGCGATGCTCAAGCGGCTTTCGATCGGCTCTCGACAGCGTTCGAGGCTCGGTTCGGTGCCCCGATCTCAGTCACCGACGCCTACCGGGACTACGCCACGCAGGTGGTCCTCAAACGACGGAAGGGGCGGATGGCGGCGACTCCGGGAACGTCGAACCATGGGTGGGCACTGGCGGTCGACCTCGGCGGCGGGATCAATTCCTTCGGCACCGCACAGCATCAGTGGATGCGGGCGAATGCGCCGAAGTTCGGGTGGATCCATCCCGGCTGGGCACGGCAGACGGGATCGCTGCCCGAGCCCTGGCACTGGGAATTTCGGAAGTAGCACGCCGCAGTCGGACCGACGCTTCCGCTATGACTCTGCCGGCCGAGTGCGGTGGGTCTCAGGCCCGCGGGTGTGCTCGCCGGTAGGTGTCCTGCAGACGTTGCATGGATACCTGGGTGTAGATCTGCGTGCTGCTCATCGTGGAGTGGCCGAGCAGCTCTTGGATCTGTCGCAGGTCGGCCCCGCGGTCGAGCATGTGCGTGGCCGCCGAATGCCGCAGACCGTGCGGTCCGATGTCGGGAGCACTGGGGTCGTCGGAGCCGTAGCGGTGAACGAGTTCGCGCACCTGTCGCGCACCGATGCGTCCCCCACGGACGCCGAGGAACAGTGCGTCGCCGCTGTGGGGACCGGCGAACAGTTCACGGGTGGCGAGCCAGTCGTCGAGGGCTCTGCGTGCCGGGGCGCCGAACGGGACGCGACGTTCTTTGTTGCCTTTGCCGAGCACGGTGATCATCGATGCGCGGTCGTCGATGTCGCTGCGGTCGAGTCCGGTCAGTTCGGAGACGCGGATCGCGGTGGCGTAGAGCATTTCGAGGATCGCGGCATCGCGGATGCGTTTGGCCGCGTCGTACGGGTCGCTCGTGTCCGCGTCGCCCTGTGCGGTGTCGCCCGTCGTGGCGCCGCCAGCCGCCGAATCGCTCGTGTCCGTGCCGCCCTGTGCGGCGTCCGCTGGCCTTCGTCCCGCGCCGGTGTCGCCGGTTCGCTGGCCGTCGGCAGCGGAGATGAGGTCGGCGGCCTGCTGCGGTTTGAGCACCGTGGGCAGCCGGGAGTCCTTCTTCGGAGTCCGCAGACGTGCGGCCGGGTTGTTCGACAGTCCCAGGTTGCTCACGCCGTAGGCGAAGAAGGAGCGAACGGCGGCGATCTTGCGAGCCACTGTCGATTTCGCGGCACCGGCATCGTCGAGGGTGATGAGCCAGGAACGCAGGTCATCGAGTTCGACGGAGGCGAGATCGATGCGTGCGCCGGACGTCGTCGACGCGCGTCCTCCCTCGGTCCCGCGCCGGAGCTTCGTCGAGTGCACGGCGTGGTCGAGGAAGTCGGAGACGTCGGCGACGTAGGCACGTGCGGTGTGCTCGGAGACGTCACGAGACCGCAGGTGGTCGGCATAGCCTGTCACCACCTCGGCGACGGTCGATGATGTGCTCACGTTCCCAGGATACGTGGATGGTCGGGCTCAGCCGCGGGACGTGCGCAGTTTCACCCACCCGGTGTCGCGGCGTTCGGCCAGTCCGGCCAGGTCGAGAGTGGTCAGCGAATTGAGCGCATCTGCGATCGTCAGTCCTGCCCGCGAGGCGATGGTCCCGACATCGAGCGGTTTCGATACGGTCAGCACATTCAGGCAGATCCTCTCCCGCTCATCAAGCGCTTCACGGGGGTCGGGAGCCGGCGGACGATCTCCGTTCTCTGCGGCGGCACCCGCCCCGGTCGCGTCGAAGAGCGACGGAGTCTCGTCGAAGAGCGCGGGAGTCTCGTCGTCCATGAGTGCAATGACATCGTCGCTGCAGGTGACGAGTTCTGCTTCGTGCTCGCGCACGAGCTTGTGGGCCCCGGTCGACGACGCCGAATACACAGATCCGGGGAAGGCCGCGACCTGCCGGGAGAGTTCGAGGGCATGCCGCGCGGTGTTGAGTGCTCCGCTGCGCCAACCGGCTTCGACGATGACGCTGACCTGCGACGAGCCGGCGATGAGTCGGTTGCGCAGCAGGAATCGGTGGCGCATCGGCGTCATTCCCGGTGCGGTCTCGGACACGATGGCGCCGGTGGCGAGGATCTGTTCGAACAGGTCGGCGTTCGCCGCCGGATAGAAGCGGTCGACTCCCCCGGCCATGAATGCCACCGTCGGCGCTTCCCTGGCGATGGCGGCACGGTGGGCGGCTGCGTCGATGCCGAACGCACCGCCGGACACGACGGTGATTCCGCGAGCGGCAAGATCCCACGCAAGGTCAGAGGCACATTTGGTTCCGTAGCTGCTGGCTGCTCTGGCACCGACCACGGCAACGGCTCGAGTCAGGACGGTGCTCAGGGAGGCAGCTCCCCGCACCCACAGACCCAAGGGTGCTGCGGGACCGAGGTCGTCGAGCATTCGGGGCCACTCGTCATCATCGGGAATGACCAGTCGGCCGCCGATTCTCGCGATGCTGTCCAGATCGTTCCCTCTCGTCTCGGCATCCCCGGCTCGCACCGCCCACCGGTCGATGGCCTCGGCCATCTGCCCGTGTTCGGCTGCCTCGGTGCCGGTGACTGTCAGACCGTGGACGGCTTCGTGAGCCGTGGTCTCACCGCGGCCGACGGCCATGATGATCCCTCGGGCGGCGACCGGGCCGATCCCGTCGACGAGCCGTTTGAGCAGACCGTCGCCGGGCTCGCCGATGCGCAGCAGTGAGGCGATGGCTGCGCGGACGTCCTCATCAGTGTTCACGGTCATGACTCCTGTGTCCTCAGGGCGAGCGCCGTTCTCATCGTGTCGGGATCGGGCCCGGGTTTCCCGGCCAGATCGGCCAGAGTGGTGGCGACGCGCAGCACCCTGTCGTAGCCGCGCATGGTGATCCGGCCTGTGTCGAGCGCCCGATCGAGGTCGGACAGGTCTGCCGGTGTGAGTGCGAAGTGGTCACGAAGCCAGGCTCCGGGCGCTTCGGCGTTGAGCCTCCAGTCGCAGTCGGCGAAGCGTTCGGCCTGCCGGTTCCGCGCGTCCAGCACGCGGGCCGCCACTGTGGCGCTCGTCTCCTGATCCCCGCCGAGGCGGAGGTCAGCCGGGGAGACGGGAAAGAGTTCGAGCTGCAGGTCGACTCGGTCGAGCAGCGGCCCCGACAGCCGATTGCGATAGCGGCGTTTGTCCAACGGTGTGCATCGACAGTCCGCACCGACCCCGGCCATCCCGACCCCGCAGGGGCAGGGGTTCGCGGCCATGATGAGCTGGAATGACGCCGGAAGCACCATCGATCCCCACGCCCGGTGGATGTGGACGCGACGGGATTCCATCGGCTGCCGCAGGGCTTCGAGGACGTCGCGGGAGAATTCGGGAGCTTCGTCCATGAACAGCACCCCGCGGTGGGCGCGGCTGAGCACTCCGACCGTTCCGGGTCGGCGTCCGCCGATGAGCGCCGAGGCGGTGCTGCGGTGGTGGGGTGCTTCGAACGGGGGCCGGTGGTCGAGTCCGTCGCTGCCGTCGAGTTCCCCGCGCAGCGAGCGGACGGCGGCGACCTCGACGGCTTCATCGTCGCTCAGCGGCGGCAGGATTCCGGGCAGGCACTGGGCGAGCAGGGTCTTGCCCGCTCCGGGTGTGCCGCGCATGAGCAGGTTGTGGCCGCCCGCGGCGGCGACCTCGAGGCCGAATCGCCCTTCGGCCTGTCCTTGGACTTCGCAGAGATCGTGGAGTTCCGGGGCCACGGGGACGGGTCGGTCCATGTCGAGGACCGCCGGCAGTGCAGGTACGGCCATCGATCCGCCATAGGCATTGACCACCTCGGCCAGAGAGGCGACCGGGAGGACTCTGGCGCGTCCGATGAGCCGTGCCTCGTCGGCATTGCCGATGGGGACGACGAACCGGTCGAAACCGGCCTGCAGCGCTGTGTGCAGGGACGGGAGCACCCCGGTGACGGGACGGATTCTGCCGTCGAGTCCGATCTCACCGCAGTGGATGACGCTGCCGGTGTCCTCGGTGGTGATCAGGGACAGTGCTCTGAGCACGGCGACGGCGATGCCGAGGTCGAATCCGGTGCCGATCTTCGGCACTGTTCCAGGGGTGAGATTGATTGTCAGGTGTTCTGTGGCGACGGGTTCTCCGAGGTAGGCCAGGGCTGCCCGAAGTCGTTTGCGCGATTCGCTCACCGAGGCATCCGGCAGTCCGACGATGTCGATTCCGGGCAGTCCGGCGCTGACGCCGGCTTCGATCGACACGATCTTCCCGGTCAGCCCCCACAGTGCCACGGCGGAGGCCCGTCCGATGATGTGCGCCGAGGCGGCGGGTCCGACATCGTCGGCTACGGCCCGCTCGTCCGGATCGCGCGGTTCTGCCGGCTCGCGCGGTTCGTCCGGCTCGGCCTGCTCGACCGACGGTTCCTCCTGTCCCGGGGTCTCCTCACTCATGAGTCGACCTGGATGTTCGGGCAGTGGAAGTACTGGACGCGCGGTTCCATGATGATTCCGAGCGCATCGATGCGCGTGGCCGGAAAATATTCGTCCTGCCCGCTCAGCCAGATCCCTGCCAGTGTGCGGATGCGGGCGAGCTTGGTTCGGGTCACGGCTTCCAGCGGTGATCCCAGCAGTGCGGTGCGCCGTGTCTTGACCTCGACGAAGACCGCAGTGTCACCGTCGCGGGCGATGATGTCGAGCTCTCCTCGTGCGCACCGGAAGTTGCGTTCGAGAACGACCAGACCGGCGTCCTCCAAGAACGCGACCGCGAGGTCCTCTCCCCTGCTGCCGAGCGCCTGCTTACGCCGGCCCTTCACGGTCCGGGTGCTCTTCGACGCTCGTGTCCGACCGGGTGTTCGTATCCGTCCCATGTCCGTCAGATGACCACGACGCCATGGCTCTGCGGAAGTGCAGAAGAAGAGCCTGTGGACGGTGCCCGACCATCCACAGGCCCACGACGGTCAAGTCAGAGCCGCGTCCACAGCGATCGGCGCGCGAGTGGTCGAGCCCAGCTGCCGACGATGATGCGAGGAGGCCGCCTCAGCCGCGGATCGCCGTCGGCGGTTCGAGATCGGACTTCGCGATCTCCTCGATGTTGACGTCCTTGAACGTCAGCACGTGCACGGTCTTGATGAACCGGGCCGACCGGTAGCTGTCCCACACCCAGGCGTCGCGCAGGGTGAGTTCGAAGTACACGTCGCCGGCGTCGTTGTGGGCCTTGAGGTCGACATGGTTGGCGAGGTAGAACCGACGCTCGGTCTCGACGACATAGGCGAAGAGACCGACGACGTCCCGGTATTCCTTGTACAGCGCGAGCTCGAGTTGCGCTTCGTAGTCGTCAAGATCATCGGCACTCATGACAGGCCCTCCTTCGCTCTTGAGTCCGCGCTCAGGCGGAAGCTTCTCCGGTGGTGGATGCTGGGGCCGAGTTCGGCGATGCCCTGTCGGTGCTTCACCGTCCCGTATCCCACGTTCGATTCCCAACCATAGTGCGGATGAGCCTCGGCGAGGGCGATCATCGTCTCGTCGCGTGCCACTTTCGCCACAATGCTTGCCGCCGCGATCGCCGGTACCGAGCCGTCGCCCTTGATCACGGTGCGCACCGGCGGCAGTTCGAGGTCGGCGCAGTCTCCGAATATCCCCAGGCAATCGAGGGTGAGTGGGGCCGAGAGCCAATCGTGGCGGCCGTCGAGGAGCACCATCGTCCGGTCGGGGAATTCGCCCACCGAGGCGGCTCTGCCATCGACATCGACACCGCCCGAACCGTTCTGGTCGGAACCGCCCGAACCGTTCTGTTCGGAACCGATCGAACAATGACCCTCGGAACGCGGGTCCGCCCAATCGCTGAGCATCGAGATCATGGCGCGGCGTCCGGCGAGGTTGAGGGCCATCGTCATCCCCACCTCGTCGAGTTCGGCAGGAGTCGTCGACCCCACCGCCGCGGCGGTCGCCCACGATCGCACTCGCTCGGTGGCCTCCTGCCTCGACTGCGCGCTCAGCTGCTTCGAGTCATGGATGCCGGCGGGTACCTCGGCGGCGGTGAGGGCGCGCAGATCGAACAGGGCGACACCGACACCGACGGGCCCGGCCAGAGCGCCGCGGCCCACCTCGTCGACGCCGATGACGAAATCGAATCCCTCGCTGAGCAGTCCGCGTTCGACGCTGAGGTCGGTCAGTCCACGTGCGGCCATCAGTTCCCGGTGATTCCCTCGGCGGTGTCCGGCACGTCCGCGAAGACCTCGTCGGGGGTCGAGACCCAGCTGAAGTGTTTGAACGGCCAGTTGATGAGGAACACGGTGCCGACCACGTCGTCTTCGGCCACATAGGGGTCGGTGTCCATGTGGTAGCGGGAATCGGCGGAGTTGCTGCGGTTGTCGCCCATCACCCAGTAGTGGCCCTCGGGCACGGTGACTTCGAATTCGACCTCCGAGGGGGCGGTGCCCGCATCGAGGTAGGTTTCGTCGATCGGTTCGCCGTTGACCAGCAGGCGTCCTTCGGCGTCGCAGCACTTGATCGTGTCACCGCCGACGCCGATGACGCGTTTGATCAGCTGATTGCCCGCGTCCGAGGGGGCCAAGCCGATGAATTCGAGGACCGGGTTGGGAGTGTACTCGGCGGTCTCGGCCGCCGAGAGCCAATGGTCGGGGTCGTCGAAGACGATGATGTCGCCGCGGTCGGCGGGTCCGAAGCGGTGCGCCAGCTGGTTGACGAGGACCCGGTCATCGACCTGGAGGGTGGTCATCATCGATTCCGACGGGATGTAGAACGCGCGGACGACCCACGTCTTCAGCGCCGTCGAGATGAGCAGGGCGATGACGATGATCGCCAGGGTCTCCAGCAGCCCGCGCGCGAACCGTTTCGAGGCGGGTGGCGGGGACGCTTCGGATTCGCTTGTCATTCGTTCGCTTTCACATCGGACCAGGACTGCGGCGGTTCGGACCAGCACTGCGGCTGTGGACTGAACCGAGCGTATCAGCACGACCGGAGCCTCACTCCCAGCCGCAGTGCAGTTGAGTGTGAACGCTCAGCCGTCCGCGCAAGGCTCAGATGACGCCGAATTCCCCTCACCGAGGCGGGCCCCCGACCTCGCGTGTGAGAGGTCGGGACGGGAGCATGAGCACCGCGTGTCAGCTCCCGCGGGTTCGAAAATCATACGCACCGATCGAAATCACTGCATTTGCACTTTGGACCCGCCCTCACCGAGGCGGCGCTCAGTCGATCGAGGAGCCGTGCCCGATCACGGGGCCGATGACCCGATCGGTGGGGATGAATCCCCCACCGGGCCGTCCCAGCAGCGACCGGGAATCGGCGGATTCATTGCGATTGTCGCCCATCACCCACATGGTGCCGTCGGGGACTTCGACGGAGAATTCCACCGCCGAGGCGGGAGTGGGGGCATAGTCTTCGCGCAGTGGTTTGCCGTTGAGCAGCAGACGCCCCTTCGCGTCGCAGCATTCGAGGCTGTCACCGCCGACGGCGATGACGCGCTTGACGTAGTAGACGTCCCGGGGGCCGAGGCCGACCCAGGAGCCGATCTTCTGCAGAGGGGTGGGCAGCGCATCGTCGACGAACGATCCGCGACCGTCGAAGACGACGATGTCTCCGCGTTGGAGGTCTCCGCGCAGCGCGTCCGGACGCCACACCGTGATCGAGTCGTCGACCTTGAGCGTCGGCTCCATCGAAGCACTCGGAATGGTGAAGCGCTGGATGACGAGCCCGCGGATCGATCCGCCGAGGACGATGATGACGACGACAATCGCCGCAATCGTCTTCCAGAACCGTGCCGAAGACAGAAGACGCGACCCGAAGGTCGCGTCTTCATGTCTGATCGGCACCGTGTGATCATCGCCCACAGTGCCGGGCAAATCAGGCCTTTTCGCGGATGCGAGCAGCCTTGCCGCGCAGTTCGCGCAGGTAGTACAGCTTCGCACGGCGCACTGCACCGCGGGTGAGGACCTCGATCTTGTCGACGTTGGGCGAGTGCACCGGGAAGGTACGCTCCACACCGACGCCGAAGCTGATCTTACGAACGGTGAAGGTCTCGCGAACGCCGTCGCCCTGGCGACGGATGACGATTCCCTTGAAGACCTGGATACGCGAGCGCGAACCTTCGATCACCTTGACGTGAACGTTGAGGGTGTCGCCCGGGCGGAATTCGGGAACGTCAGACTTCAGCGAGGCTGCATCTACAACATCGAGCTTCTGCATTGTGGTTTCTCCTGTGGCCTCTGCTTCAGGTCGAGGACACGCATATCGGACCGGTGAACCGGTAGCTGGATCGTCTGTCGGGATCTCTCCCCGTCGACCCGCCGAATCTCTGCGGCGAGCCACCTTGGGCACTCATCCCCCTGAAGCAGGTGAGTGCCAACAAACGCGACGCTCTATTCTGTCACGGTTGAGCGCTCAGACTCAAACCGCTGAAGCGCCGCGAGGTCGTCCTTGCTCAGGTCATCGAGTCTCTCGAGCAGATCCGGTCTGACTTCTGCGGTGCGTTCGAGACGTCGGTCACGTCGCCACCGGGCGATCGCGGCATGGTTGCCGCTGAGCAGGATCTCGGGCACGTCACGTCCGCGCCAGTTCGCCGGCTTCGTGTAGATCGGGTATTCGAGCAGTCCGTCTTCGTGGCTCTCCTCGGTCAGCGACTTGGGGTTGCCGATGACGCCGGGGATGAGGCGGCTGACGGCTTCGATCATCACCATCGAGGCGACTTCGCCGCCGTTGAGCACGTAGTCGCCGATGCTCATGGGCAGCAGATCGAAGTGCTCGCCCGCCCAATCGATGACGCGCTGGTCGATGCCTTCGTAGCGTCCGCAGGCGAAGACGAGGTGGTCGCGGGCGGCGAGGTCCTCGGCGATGCGCTGATCGAACACCTGCCCGGCAGGGCTGGGCACGATGAGCGTCGGCTTACCTCCGGCTGCAGGACCCGCACTCTGAGCACTTTCCGGGCCTTCGCCCTCCGCACTGCTGCGACCTGCCAGGATGTGCTCGAGAGCCAGGGCCCAGGGTTCGGCCTTCATGACCATGCCCGCTCCCCCACCGTAGGGCGAGTCATCGACGGTGTTGTGCCGGTCGAAGGTGAAGTCCCGCAGGTCGTGGACGTCCAGGCTCAGCTGACCGCGGTCGACGGCCTTGCCGATGAGCGAGAGCTGCAGACCGGCAAGATACTCGGGGAAGATCGAGACGACGTCGATCGACATCTGCGGTCCGACCGCCTCGGCGGAGGCCCCACCCTGGGTCACAGGGTCGGATCCAGTCGCTTCGGCGGGGGTGTCGCTGTCGGTCATCGGGGACGGTTCGCTCATTCGGCGTCGAAGAGGCCGGCGGGCGGGGTGACGCTGACGCGGCCGGAGTCGATGTCGACGTCGGGCACGATCTCGGTGACAAAGGGAATGAGCACAACGTGTCCGTCCGCGTGCTTCATATGGAGCAGGTCCTGGGCGGTGCCGTTGGTGACGTCGACGATCTCGCCGACGAGGGCGTCGTTCTCATAGACCTGGAGTCCGATGAGGTCGTCGAGGTACCAGGCATCGGCTTCGTCCTCGTCGTCGTCCGCCTCGGCGAGGATGAGGGTATTGCGGATCTCCTCGGCACGATTGCGATCGGGGACCTCGTCGAAGGCCAGGAGCAGGCGGTCGCGGTGCCACCTCGCCGACTTCAGCGTCAGCACTCCGATATCGGGATCGGTGGCGAAGGTCTCACCGGGGTTGAGCCGTTCCTCGGGTCGGTCGGTGCGCACCTCGACGGTGAATTCGCCTTTGATTCCGTGCGGCTTGCCCAGCCGGGCGATCACCGTGTCCATACTGCTCCTCGAAGTGTGCTGTCACTGCCTGTCCGGCCGATCATGCGTCCGGATGACTTCTCTTGCGGTCAGCCGACGGACCGCCGTGCTCTGGCACCAGTGTAGTCGGCGACCGGCGGATGAATGCACGAGAGGGGATGCAGCGCATCTGCACTGCATCCCCTCTCGGATGTCGGAATTACGCCTCGATGAGGTCCACTCGCACCGACTCACGGCCGGCCAGCGAGTTCATCACGGTGCGCAGGGCCTTGGCGGTCCTGCCTGCACGGCCGATGACCCGGCCGAGGTCGTCGGGGTGAACCCGGACCTCGAGGGTCGTGCCGCGCTGCGACGAACGCGAACGAACGGAGACGTCGTCGGGATGATCGACGATTCCGCGGACCAGATGCTCGAGCGAATCAGGCAACATCTCAGGCTTCAGCGCTTTCTTCAGCGGCCTCAGGTGCGGCTTCGGCAGCTTCCTCGGCCGGAGCCTCGGCAGCGTCAGCGGACTTGCCGCCCTTCTGCGTGATGGCTTCCTTGATCACCGATTCGGCGTTGGGGGCCACGTAGGCTTCCTTCTCCGGCTGCGGCTTCACGGTGTTGACCGCTTCACCTTCGCCCTTGAACTTCTGCCAGTCACCGGTGAGCTTGAGCAGAGCCTTGACCTGGTCGCTCGGCTGTGCGCCGACCGACAGCCAGTACTGTGCGCGCTCGGAATCGATCTCGATGACCGAAGGCTCACGGGTCGGGTGGTAGATGCCGATCTGCTCGATGGCCTTACCGTCACGACGAGTCTTCGAATCAGCGACGACGACGCGGTAGAAGGGTGCACGGATCTTGCCCATGCGGGTCAGACGAATTTTGACTGCCACTTTAGTGGTGTCTCCTTTTGTGTTCTGTGTGCACAGCTGTACCAGAAGAATCGTGGGGTTGATCTGCTGGAAGCCGCGGCTCGGACTATCACTTCGGCGCGGATGAGAGGGCCCGGACCGAGAGCAAAAGTACAAGAGTCAATTGTGCCAGAAGCCTCTACTTCTTGCCACCTGGGAAGATTCCCCCGAAGCCCTTGGGCAGGTTCGCCGGGTCGAATTCCTCATCGGCGCCGAGGTCGACACCGCCGAAGGCCGAACCGACCGGATCCTGGGTCTTGCCCGCCTTCTTATCGGCCAGCGCCTGCGCCTCCTGCGCACGCTTGGCCGGGTTGCCCGACTGACCGCCCTTGCGGCCCTTCTTCTTCCCCGCGGGTTTCTTCTTCTTTCCACCCGCGGCACCAGGCATTCCGCCCATTCCGGGCATCTGCGGCATACCGCCGCCACCGGGCATTCCGGGCATTCCGCCGCCGCCACGGGTCATCGACCGCATCATCTTCTGCGCCTGCGTGAAGCGCTCCATGAGCTGGTTGACCGCGGTGACCGTGGTGCCGGCGCCCTTGGCGATGCGGGCACGACGGGAGCCGTTGAGGATCTTCGGGTTGGTGCGCTCCTGCGGTGTCATCGATCTCACAATCGCTTCGACCCGGTCGACCTCACGCTCGTCGAAGTTCGCCAGCTGATCCTTGTACTGGCTCATGCCGGGCATCATGCCCAGCATCTTCTTCATCGAGCCCATCTTCTTCAGGCCCGCCATCTGCGTGAGGAAGTCGTTGAGGTCGAAGTCCTCGCCGGACTCGACCTTCTTCTTGAGCTTCTCGGTCTCTTTTTCGTCGAAGTTCTTCTCGGCCTGCTCGATGAGCGTCATGATGTCGCCCATGTCGAGGATCCGGTCGGCCATTCGGTCCGGATGGAACTGCTCGAAGTCCTTCATCGATTCGCCGGTCGAGGCGAACATGATCGGCTTTCCGGTCACCTCGGCGACGGACAGCGCGGCACCACCGCGTGAGTCACCGTCGAGCTTCGAGAGCACGACGCCGGTGAAGTCGACGCCGTCGAGGAACGCCTCGGCGGTCTTCACCGCGTCCTGACCGATCATCGCGTCGATGACGAAGAGGACTTCGTCGGGGTTGACCGCGCTGCGGATGTCCGCGGCCTGGGCCATGAGCTCCTCGTCGATGCCGAGGCGGCCGGCCGTATCGACGATGACGACGTCGTGGAGTTTGGACTTCGCGACCTCGATCGAGTCGGTAGCGACCTGGATCGGATCGCCCACGCCGTTGCCCGGCTCCGGGGCATAGACCACGGCACCGGCACGTTCGCCGACGATCTGGAGCTGGTTGACGGCGTTGGGCCGCTGCAGGTCGGCGGCGACGAGCATGGGACGGTGGCCCTCGGACTTCAGCCAGTGGGCGAGTTTGCCGGCCAGGGTGGTCTTACCGGCACCCTGGAGGCCGGCGAGCATGATGACCGTCGGCGGACGCTTGGCGAAGTTGAGGCGACGGGTCTGCCCGCCGAGGATGCCGACGAGTTCGTCGTTGACGATCTTGACGACCTGCTGGCCGGGGTTGAGCGCTGCCGAGACCTCCTCGGACAGGGCGCGTTCGCGGATCCGGCCGGTGAAGGCACGCACGACAGGCAGTGCGACGTCGGCGTCGAGCAGGGCACGTCTGATCTCACGGATGGTGGCATCGACGTCGGCTTCGGACAGCCGGCCCTTCCCGCGCAGATTCTTGAAAGTCGCGGTGAGCCTGTCGGACAGAGAGTTAAACACGTACAAGCCTTCTTCACGATGGTTTGGTCGACTCTCTAGACTAGCAAGTCACCCGTGCCGGGCTGAAACCAAGAGTGCTGACAATGCCCCGTGAACCCTCGCCGAGGTGGCGCTGGCCTTCCAGTATTCGTCAATTGCCGAACGCCGAGGCGGCACAAATGCTTCACCTGCAAGCGGAACGGCCGATCGCCTCGGCGAGGTGGTCTGCTTCCACCCTGCCGAGGCGATCAATGAGCACGACGTCGCACTCTCCCCCGTTCACGCGGCCGGCGAGACCCACCGGCCGCCTGGACGGGCGTCTGTTGGGGTCACCGGAACGAGTAGGCCTGCTCGGCGTGTTCGAAGGTGTCGATTCCCTCGAGTTCCTCCCGCGGGTCGATCCGCAGCCCCATCGTCGAACGCAGCACCAGCGAGATGGCCAGCGTGACGAGACCCGCGAAGACGATGGCCACGAGACAGGCGAGCACCTGTGCAACGAGGAGTTCGAGTCCGCCTCCGTAGAAGAGGCCGGCCGGTCCGTCTTCGTTCGGGAAGGCGAAGAACCCGATCATCACGGTGCCGATGATTCCGGCGACGAGGTGGACGGCCACGACATCGAGCGCATCGTCATAGCGCAGACGGTTCTTCGCTTCGACGGCGAAGATCGCACCGGCGCCTGCCGCGATTCCGATGAGGATGGCCGCATAGGGATCGACGTTCGCACACGCCGGGGTGATCGCGACGAGGCCGGCGATAGCTCCCGAGACGCTGCCGATGCTGCTCGGTCGCGAGGCGCGCAGGCGTTCGATCATGATCCAGGTGATCATGCCAGCGGCAGGTGCTGCCAGCGTGTTGATCCAGATGAGTCCGCCCTGTTCGATGGTGGTGGCGGCACCGCCGTTGAACCCGAACCAGCCGAACCACAGCAGCGCAGCCCCGAGCACGGTGATCGGGATGTTGTGCGGCTTGTGCGGGGTCGAGAAGCGGGCGCGACGACCCATGACGACGACGAGCACCAGGGCGGAGATGCCGGCATTGATGTGGACGACCGTGCCTCCGGCGAAGTCGATGGCCGGCCCGAACAGACTGCCGATCGCGCCGGATTCGCTGAGCAGTCCGTCTCCCCAGACCATGAACGCCAGGGGGCAGTACACGAGGGTCACCCACGCGGCGGAGAAGACCAGCCAGGTGGAGAACTTCGCCCGGTCGGCGACCGCGCCGGCGATGAGGGCGATCGCGATCATCGCGAACGTCGAACCGTAGCCGATGGAGATCAGCGAGGCCGGGTCGTTCGCGACCGAGCCGGTGAGTCCGAGTTCGGACAGCGGGTTGCCGACGATTCCGGCGATCGAGTCACCGGAGCTCAGTCCGTAGCCGAAGAGGACCCAGACGAGTCCACCGACGGCCATCGCGGAGAAGACCATCATCATCATATTGATCGCCGAGGTGATCCGCGTCATTCCTCCGTAGAAGAACGCCACCCCGGGGGTCATGAGCAGCACCAACCCCGCGGCGACCATCATCCATACATTCACTGCATCGAGTTCCATGTCGTCTCTTTCGTCTCTTTCGTGTCTCGGCCGGTTCCGAAACGAACCGGGCAGACACAGTCTGCATGACGCATGTCACAGTGGTGAGTCGTCAATGTTTCCGGAATGTGACAAGCCTGGTCTCACCCTGCGAATATGCGGGTGAGACCAGGCTCGAAGAATGTGCGGGAACAGTTGCGCGACAATGCCGTCGGGACTGCTGAGCGTTCAATCAGCCCTCAGTCGAGCAGTGCGTCGACGAATCCTTCGGCAGTGAATGGTGCGAGGTCGTCGGCGCCTTCGCCGAGTCCGATGAGCTTGACCGGCACGCCGAGCTCACGCTGGACGGCGACGACGATTCCGCCCTTCGCGGTGCCGTCGAGCTTGGTGAGCACGATTCCGGTGATGTCGACCGCCTCGGCGAAGACCTTCGCCTGCTGCATGCCGTTCTGTCCGGTGGTCGCGTCGAGGACGAGCAGCACTTCGTCGATCTCGTGGCCCTCCCCCAGCGGGCGTGTGGCCACCCGCTTGACCTTGCCGAGCTCATCCATGAGTCCGCGTTTGTTCTGCAGCCGCCCGGCGGTGTCGATGAGGACGACGTCGGTGCCGTCGGCCTGCCCCTTCTCGACGGCTGAGTATGCCACCGAGGCGGGGTCGGCCCCTTCGTCCTTGCGGACGGTTTCGACGCCGACGCGTTCGCCCCATGTGGCCAGCTGTTCGGCTGCGGCGGCACGGAAGGTGTCCGCGGCTCCGAGCAGCACGGACTTGTCCTCGGCGACGAGCACACGGGCGATCTTGCCCACCGTCGTCGTCTTCCCCGCGCCGTTGACCCCGACCACGAGGATGACGGAGGGGTCGTCGCCCGTGCCGGCATCGGCCAGCGACCGGTCCATCGTCGGGTCGACGAGCGTGATGAGCTCTTCGCGCAGCAGTCCGCGGACCTCTTCGGGGTCCCGGGTGCCGAGCACCTTGACGCGCTCGCGCAGGCGGTCGACGAGTTCGGTCGTCGGTTCGACGCCGACATCGGCGAGGATGAGCGTGTCCTCGATCTCCTCCCAGGCGGACTCATCGAGGTTGTCGCGTGAGAGGAGGTTGAGCAGCCCGCGGCCGAGCCCGGAGTTCGACTTCGCCAGGCGCTGCCGCAGTCGGACGAGGCGGCTGGCCGGTTCGGTGGGAACCTCGGATCCGCGCGTTTCGGCTCTGTCCTTCTCGACCGCCTCGGCGACGTCATCGATGCTCAGTTCACCGGTGACCTCCGCATCGATGCCGCGCCGCTCATCCGGCCCTTTCTTCCGGGCGTTGACGCGCAGCGAGATGCCCAGCGCGACGACGAGAGCGAACACGATCGCCGCGACGATGAGCAAGATGATCGGCTGATCCATGGTTCTTCCGTCCTCCTTTGAGCGCCGCCGTCCGAGCCGTCGGCACTCGAGTTCCCGGATTCTTCCGGTGGTGTCTGTGTGTCGTTGAGCGCGCCGGAATCAGTCGGCGCGGTCGTCGTTGTCGTGGGTCTCGACCGCTCGAGACCGTGGGTGCGAAGGTCAGGACCCCCGGCTGCCGAAGAGCAGCCCGGCGGTGGTCTTCCACCCGGTTCCCGACTCGGGGATCTTCCAGTGGCGGGTGCGCGGGCGCACCGTGATGAGCGAGGGGGCCGCATGGCGCCTGGGCTGTGGCCGGAGCACGTAGGAGTGGTCGCGGATCGCGGTCACTGCCGCCTGCTCCCTCGTCGCCAGGTGCGAGGTGCCGTCGTCGTGGCCGAAGAACTCGTGGACTTCGTCGTCGTAGCCGGTCCACTCGGGCGGCAGGCGGAAGCGCTGCACGTCGGAGGAGTATCGCAGGCGTCCTTCGGCGCGCAGGCCGGGCAGAGCCACGAGGAGGACGACGACGAGTGCCAGAGCGAAGGAGATCGCCAGTCCGACGATGACGACGAGTACCGAATTCATGCCCTCGAGCCACCTCGCAGCACAGCAGCCTCGGCCATGGACGTCTCGCTCCTCACGTTCTTCGATTACCTGTGTCTCGGCCCAAGTCTATAGTCCCCGGCGACGACAATTGTGCTCGCCCGCCATACGGCAGTTGCAAAATTCGCTGGGACTGTCCTGGACGTCACCGTCAAACGGCCTTGTGTCCTCACCGCGGGCCCGTCACCTCGGGCGCGGCGGGCAGACCGAGTGCCGTGGTTCACGGAATCCGCTGCGATATGACCTTCGACACCCCATCGCCGTGCATCGTCACTCCGTAGAGGGCATCGGCGATCTCCATGGTCCGCTTCTGGTGGGTGATGACGATGAGCTGCGAGGAGTCCTGGAGCTCCTTGAACACCGTGAGCAGGCGCGAGAGGTTGAGATCGTCGAGGGCCGCTTCGACCTCGTCCATGACGTAGAACGGACTCGGCCGGGCCTTGAAGATCGCTACCAGCATGGCCACGGCGACCAGCGACCGCTCGCCGCCGGAGAGCAGAGACAGGCGTTTGACCTTCTTGCCGGCCGGGCGGGCGTGGACGTCGACGCCGGTGGTGAGCATATCGTTCGGATCGGTCAGGCTCAGTGCGCCCTCACCACCGGGGAAGAGGCGGGAGAAGATGTCCTCGAACTCCCGCGCCGTATCCGCATAGGCGTCGGCGAAGACGCGTTCGACGTGCCGGTCGACCTCCTCGACGAGCTGCATGAGGTCCTTGCGCGAGGATTCGATGTCCGCGATCTGCTTCTCGAGGAACTGATGCCGTTCCTTCAGCGCCTCGTACTCCTCGAGCGCAAGCG
Source organism: Brevibacterium linens ATCC 9172 (assembly GCF_900169165.1). Classification (GTDB taxonomy): domain Bacteria; phylum Actinomycetota; class Actinomycetes; order Actinomycetales; family Brevibacteriaceae; genus Brevibacterium; species Brevibacterium linens. Next base: position 158,615 of record NZ_FXYY01000002.1, on the reverse strand, counting down.
GATTGACCGTGCCGATGCGTTTGAGCTGCGAAGCCGCCTGCTTCTGCCGCTTCTCCACCTCGGCGCGCACATACGGACGATCCTCGACGTCCTCATCGAATGACGGGACGGGCAGATGCGGCCCGAATTCGTCGATGAGACGGTCGATGCCCAACCCCGTCTCCTCTTCCGACCGGTGTGCGATCTCCTCGAGCTTCAGCCTGAATCGCTCCTTCGCCAGTTCCGCCTCGGCGGCGGCGTCCTTGAGCTTCTGCAGCTGGGTTCGCGTCGACCCCAATTCCTCGCCGAGGCGGCCCTTCTCTTCGCGCAGACCGCCGCGTTCGTCGACGAGGACCTGGATCGCCTCACCGAGTTCGGCCACCGTGGAGGTGGCCAGCTCCGCGGCGTCGGCCGCCGTCTCGGCGATGAGCTGCACCGAGGCGGCCGCGCGCTTCTTCTTCGCGATCGCGCGCTGCGTCTGCTCCCGCGCCGCCTCTTCGGCCTTCGCCGCTCGCAGGAGGGAGTCGACCCGGTCGCTGAGGAACCGGGCCCGGTCGGCGGCCGATCGGTGGCTGATACGGGCTTCGACGAGGTCGTCGGCGGCCTGGGCGACCTGGGCGCTGAGCTCGTCCCGGGCCGCGGTGTCGACGACTTCGTCGACCTCGGCCGCGGACGCCAGTGCCGCCGCGGCCGATTGGGAGTCGCGTTCTGCGGCTGCCAGGCGGGATTCGAGTTCGGTGGCGTTGTCCTGCGCGCGCTGCAGGCGAGTGCGGGCCACACCGATATCACCGGTGATGCGCGAGACCTCCTCGGCCGCGGCCATGATCTTCGCATCCGAGGAGTGAAGAGCGTCGAGGGCTGCGGCTGATTCATCACGTGCTGCGGTCAGGCGCGGTTCGAGTTCCCTCAAGGAGGCGTCGAGCTTCCTCGCCCGGTCGTCGAGTTCGGCGATGAGGGAATGGGTGTCCTCGAGCGCGGTCTGTGAGGCCAGCCGTGTGCCCGAGGCGGTGCGGGCCCGGCTGATGCGGGTCGCGGTGAGCACTTCACCGTGGACGGTGACAGCGGTGAGTTCGGGCCGGGCCGCGGTCAGTTCGATTCCGGTGCGCGCATCGGGGACGCAGACGACACCGTGCAGCGCCCGGGCCAGCAGAGCACGCAGTTCGGGGACGTCGCTGTCGACGACATCGGAGAGCCATCGCAGGCCTTCCACCGCAGGCAGCGCGGGCAGGGTCGGCAGTGCGTCAAGGGTGGTCCCACCGCCCTTCCCTGCTGCTGGTTCGACTCCGGCGGGGATCGTCAGTGACACGTTCGTGTCCTCGCCGAGGTGGTCGAGCACTGCCAGCGCCGCTGCGCTGTCATCGACGATGACACCGGAGACCGTCGTCGACAGGGCCGCTGCCGCGGCCATCTCGAATCCGTGGTCGACGCTCAGCCGTTCGGTCACGGCCGTGTGCACTCCCGGCAAGTTCGCGTTGACGATGTCTTCGAGGTCGGCCTCCAGGGCGGTGCCCAAGGCCAGGGCTTCCGCACGGGCCTTCGCCGAGGACAATTCGGACGCGACCTTCGCCCGCTGTTCCTGCAGCTCAGTGCGTTCGGTCTCCAGCTTCTCGAGGCTCTCCTGCGCCGCCTCGTAGGCGGAGTCGAGTTCGGTCTCACCGGCTTCGACGTCCTCGACACCGGTCTCGGCCGCTTCGAGTTCCCTCTCACGTTCGGCGATGCGGGCGGTGACGGTGTCGATCTCTGCGCGGTTGGCTTCGATCCGGGACTTGAGGTCGGTGATCCGCTCGGCCGCCTGCGTCTGCTTCGACTGCAGCGCCGACCGGTTCTTCACCGCTTCGGTGATGGCGATCTGTGCGGCCCTGACCTCGTCTTCGGCGGTGCGCAGAGCCTGGGTGAGCTCTTCTTTCCGCTGCTGGCTGGCCTCGAGTGCGTTCGTCTTCTCGGCCACGGCCTCTTCGGCCTCTGTGAGTTCGGAGCGGTTGCGTTCGGCTTGGGCGCGCAGCTCTTCGGGTGACTTCGCTTCCCTCTGCCCCAAGCTAGTGACTTCCGACAGCAGGTGGGAGCGTTTGTCCTCGGCCCGGCGGCTCAGTCCCTGGGCGCGCACGATCTGCGTCTGTGTCCGCGATTCCGCGGTGCGTTGGACGTCGAGTTCGGAGTCGAGTTCGGACAGCCGAGCTTCGATCTCCGCCAGGCGCGCCTCGGTGCGAGTGCGTCGATGGTCGAGTTCGGCGATGCGGTCGCTGTGGTCTTCGCCCTCGCTCGTCGAGGCCAGGGAAGACTGCATCCGCACAGCATCGTCAGCGAGCAGTCTGGCGGTGGCGTCACGCAGCGTCGCCTGCACGGTCGCGGCCTTCGCTGCGGCTTCGGCCTGCCGTCCCAAGGGCCCTAACTGCCGGTTGAGTTCGGTGCGCAGATCGGTGAGCCGGTCGAGGTTCGTCTGCAGTCCGGTGAGTTTGCGGACCGCTTTGTCCTTACGACGTCGGTGCTTGAGCACCCCGGCGGCCTCTTCGATGAAGCTGCGGCGCTCCAGCGGGTCGGCATGGAGGATCGCGTCGAGGCGGCCCTGACCGACGATGACGTGCATCTCCTTGCCCAGGCCGGAGTCGTTGAGCAGCTCTTGGATGTCGAGCAGCCTCGCCGGGGCACCGTTGACGGCGTATTCGGATCCGCCGGTGCGGAACAGGGTCCGCGAGATGGTCACTTCGGTGTAGTCGACGGGGATGGCTCCGTCGGTGTTGTCGATGGTCAGGGTCACCTCGGCGCGGCCCAGAGCCTGACGTTTCGAGGTTCCGGCGAAGATGACGTCGTCCATCTTTCCGCCGCGCAGATTCTTCGCACCCTGCTCGCCCATCACCCAGGACAGGGCGTCGACGACGTTGGACTTGCCCGAGCCGTTGGGGCCGACGACGCAGGTGATTCCCGGCTCGAATCGAAGGGTCGTCGCCGAGGCGAAGGACTTGAATCCCCGCAGTGTCAGGCTTTTGAGATGCATATTGGCACCCAGCATATCGGCAGGCTGCGGCGAGATCCGGAATCTTTTGGTAGAGTTTCTCCTCGTGCGCAGGCGACTGCGCCGTTTTCCTCCGTAGCTCAGTTGGCAGAGCATTCGACTGTTAATCGAAGGGTCGCTGGTTCGAGCCCAGCCGGGGGAGCATAAAAGGCCCCGTCGTCACCGACGGGGCCTTCGGAGAGGCAGAACCTGATCGGATGAATACGGTTATCAGACGCGAGGGGAACATCTCGAAGTTCGTCGGATGGATGCTGGTCGTCATGGCGATACTCGCGTTCATCACCCTCATCGTCATCGCCGTCGTCGGCGACCCCGTGGCCCTCATCTTCCTCTTCGGCCCGGTCATCCTGCTCATCGGCGCGTGGGTGAATTTCCACATGGGTTCACGCGCCCGGTTGGAGATCACTCCTGAGGAGTTCATCTGGTGCGGCTTCACCGGCAGACCTCATCGGATCGCCTGGCGGGATCTCGACCGCATTCTCATCCCCGCCCCGGGTTCACGCCCGCGGCTGGCGGCGGCCGCGCGTCTCAGGAACGGTCGGATCGTCGAGGTCGACTCGCTGTGGTTGTCTCCGACGAACCCCGCGAACATGCTCACCCCGCCCGACCACGGCGAGGCGCAGAGAGCCCTCATCGACGGCCACAAGGCTTATCTGGCACGAATGTCCCAGCAGTCCGATCTCCCCGGCCGCTGATCGCAGGCATCGCACACCCGGAGCGTCATGTCAGCGCGCTGCACCGGTGCAGACAGCCGTTGCCGGTGACTGATGGAGTGCTGACAGGAGGAAGCGCGACGAACGCGAGGAAATACGAGCAGCGGTGAGGGGCATCCCGCCTACCGGTACCGCGGGACCTTCTGGCACACGGGGCAGTAGTGGGTTCCGCGTCCGCCGACGGTGATCTTGACGATCTCGGTCCCGCAGCGCACGCATTCCTGTCCCCCGCGCCCGTAGACGAGCAGGGCGCGATCGAAGTAGCCGGATTCGCCGTTGACGTTGACGTAGAGAGCATCGAAGCTCGTCCCGCCCACGGCCAGGGCGTCGCTCATCACTGTCGTCGCGGATTCGATGACCGCGGTCAGGCGGTTCTTCCGTGTCCGCGCCGGCACTGCCAGGGGGTGGACTCCCGCCCGGAACAGCGCCTCATCGGCGTAGATGTTTCCGATTCCGCTGACCAGCGTCTGGTCGAGCAGCGCGGCCTTGATCGCCGTGCGCTTCTTCGCAAGCTCCGCCACGACCCGTTCCGGATCGAACGCGGGTTCGAGCGGATCGGGGGCGATATGGATCGCCGAGGCGGGGACGAGTCGCCCGTACCCGTGGACGAGGGGTTGGACGCCCATATGGCCGAAGATCCGTTGGTCGACGAAGCGCAGTTCGCGGTCGCTGTCGAGGCGCAGGACCGCACGCGTGTGCCGGTGGAGCTCCTCGCCGGGCGAATGGATGCGCAGCTGTCCGCTCATGCCCAGATGCACGAGGATGCCGAGCTCGGGCGTCAGCGGCGAGCAGGCCCCCGAGTCCCGGCCCGCCGTCTCCGAGGAAGGCGCAGTCGCCTCCCCCAGGCTCAGCCACATGAACTTCCCGCGCCGTTCGGCCTTGAGGATGTGTGCCCCGGTCACAGCCGAAGCGAACCCGGAGACCGCGGACGGATCGATGCGCCGCTGGGACGTCGTGCCCAGAATTCGGGGGTCGGCCACCTCGGCGCCGGTGATCGTGGTCCCGGCCGTCCATTCGTCGACGCCGCGACGGACACTTTCGACTTCGGGAAGCTCAGGCATCAGTGACCCTCGATTCGATCAGGCATGCGCCCGTGAGCGCACAAAGAGACCACGGTGAGGCTCAGCGCCGGTAGTCCGGGTAGATGGTGCGGATGGCTTTGACAGCCACCTCGGCGGCCGCGGCTTCGGCGGCCTTCTTCGACGAACCGTCGCCGGCGCCCCAGTTGTTCGCCCCGAGCATCGCGGTGGCGGTGAACACCATCGCATGGTCGGGCCCGGCCGAGGTGATCTCGTAGCTCACGGCACCGAGGTCGAGGTCGGCGGCCGCTTCCTGCAGGGTGGTCTTGAAATCCATCCCCGCGCCGAGGTTGACCGCGTCGTCGAGCATGCCGTCGATGAGGCGGTGGACGAAGGCGAAGGCCTCTTCGCGTCCGCGGGAGACGAAGGTCGCGCCGATGAGCGCTTCGACCGTGTCGGCGAGGATCGAGTCCTTGTTCCGGCCTCCGGTCAGCTCCTCACCCTTGCCCAGCAGAATGTGCTCGCCGATGCCGTGGCGGCGGGCGATCGAGGCGAGGGCGCGCGTGTTGACGACGGCCGAACGCATTTTGGCCAGCTGGCCTTCGGGCAGGTCGGGGTTGTCGTAGAACAGCGATTCGGTGGCGACGAGGCCGAGAACGGAGTCGCCGAGGAACTCGAGGCGCTCGTTGGTGGGGATGCCACCGGCCTCGAAGGCGAAGGAGCGGTGCGTGAGCGCGAGACGAAAAGTCTCGGGATCAATATCGATCCCGAGACTCTTCTTCAGTGCTGCTGTGGTGTCTGTGTCCACAGTCTCAGACGTCAGCGACCTTGCGGCCCTTGTACTCGAGGTACAGCGGGGTGCCGGCTGCGTCTTCGACGACCTTGGCCTGGTGGGGGCGCGAGTACACAACGCGACCGTTCTCCACAGTCTTGACCAGGTTCGGAGCCTTGGCCTTCCACTGCGAACGACGGTGGCGGGTGTTGCTGCGCGACAATTTACGCTTCGGAACAGCCACGTCTAGCTCTCTTTCTTCTCTTCCAACAGATTCTTCAATGATGCGAACGGCGATTCGGATTCGTCCTCGTCCACCTCGAGGTCCTCCCCCAGGGTGTAGCTGAACTCCTCGCTCTCATCCCGCGAGGGATTGAACGGCAGAGCCATCACGACGGCGTCTCTGATCGCGGGCTCGAGGTCGAGCTGATCCCGGTCGATGACGTAGGAGTCCTCGTCCCCTTCGGCCTGCTCATAGACGTACATCTCCTGGATGTCCACATCTATAGGCAGCTCGATGGGTTCGAGCGTCCTCGCGTCTTCGCCGCGGGCCGTCGCCGAGACTGTGCCCGACACGTAGATCCCCTCCGACACACTCTCGAACATCAGCTCGAGCGTCAGTGGTGAACCTTGACCAACCCCGATCACTTCGATCTTGAGATCCGCTGGAGCCGACAAGGTGGTGTTCACCCGTTCCCACTCACCCGGATGACCGAGCAGTCCCATGGATCTGAGATCATAGACGAATTCAGATCTGTTCTTCATGCCCTGTCCTCCTGGTGCGTTTGAGGATGTCGCTCCTGCGTTCACACGCGACTCACCATTCTAATCATTGTCAGCGGTCATTACCAATCGGTGCTCATCGGCCGTGCAGGTGTTCCTCGTCACCATCGTTCGTGATGATTGCGCCAGGTCACTGCCCCGGCGATGAGGAGCAGCGCTCCGGACATCGTGAACACGACCCCGGAGCCGGCGACGATCGTCAGCGCCGAGGCGGCCGATGGGATGGCGACCTGGCTGAGTCGGTTGCCCGCCAAGCGGATCGAGAGCACCGCAGCCCGATTCTTCGCATCGGCCAGCGCGGACACCCACGACATGGTCAGCGGCTGGGTGAGTCCGAAGCAGAATCCCGCGACCGCGAGCAGCAGCCCGAGCATCCACGGTTGGCTGAACACGGGGATGAGGACGACGCTGATGCCGGCCATCGCCGAGGCGGTCCACAGCAGAGACAGGTCCCGCCGCCTGGCCGTGAGGCTTCCGATGAAGAGCCGTGAGACCACCGAGGCCAGGGTGCGCAGGGCGAGCAGCCAGGTCACCGTGGTCACGGACAGTCCGTTCTGCTGCCCGATGAGCGGCAGGTAGGCGGTCATCAGGTCGACGGCGGCGAGCGTGGCCATGGACGCGAAGATCGCCGGTTTCATCCCCCTGATCGACAGGAGCGCCCACGGCGTCTGCGTCCCTTCGGCCGCCTCGGCTCGGGAGACGTGCGGAGTCCTGCCGCGGAGCATGACGATCACGGCGGCGATGAGGGTGAGCGCGGAGACCGCGGTCATGAACCACAGGGCGTTCGTGATCGCGGTGTCCCCCGAGGTGGCATCGGCGACCATTCCCGCCAGAGGCAGTCCGATGGTCTGCCCGATCGAGACGCCGAGGGTGAGGTGGCCGAACTTCGATGTCATCTGGGCCGCCGGGAAGCTCTGCGGGATGAGTGCTTGGGAGGCGACCGTGGTCAGCAGCTGTCCGACGCCGAGGCTCATCGTGGCGACCAGCAGCACACCGAGGTTGGGTGCCATGGCCGCGAGCGCGACGGGCAGGACGGACAGCACGGTGCCCGTCCACAGCACCGCGGTGGCGTACCCGCGGTCGACGAGGCGGCCGATGAGGAGAGCGGTGAGCAGAGGGACGAGCGAGTACACGGCCGTCATCAGGCCGAGGACGAACCCCGTTCCGCCGAGTTCGAGGGTGCGGTAGGAGATGAGGACGCGGACGCCGTTGTAGGTGGCGTGCGCGAGCACGGTATGGATGACGAGACCGGGAAACCACGCCCGGTTGGCTGGAGTCGCCGCGCCCATCCCTCAGCGAGCGCCGTCGCCGGGGATGTCTCCCCGCAGGGCGTCGAGCACCGAGGTGGGGACGAGGCCTTCGATGTCCCCGCCGCCTCCGTGGACTTCCTTGATGAGTGAGGAGGAGACGTGTTCGAACTTCGGATCACCGGGGACGAAGATCGTCTCGAGTTCGGACAGATGCTTGTTCATCAGCGCCATCGGCAGTTCGTAGGCGAAGTCGGTGCCCGAGCGCAGGCCCTTGACGACGGCGGGGGCGCCGATTCTCGTGCAGTAGTCGACGAGGAGGCCCCCGGAGACGAGGTCGATCGTGATGTTCTGTGTGCCCCGAGTGCGTTCGTCCTCGGTCAGGGATCGACGGATGAGGTCCGCGCGGACCTCCGGGTCGAAGCGACCGGACTTCGAGGGATTGTGGACGACCGCCACGACGACCTCTTCGAACATCCGAGAGCTGCGAGCGATGATATCGAGATGACCCATGGTGATCGGGTCATAGGAACCGGGGCAGACGACCTTCATGCCCTCATCGTATCGTTCGGCCGCTCGCGCAGCTGCAGCCACTGGTCGCCGGCGGGCGTCTCATCGTCGTGGCCCCTGACGACTTGGGCGTCGAAACCGTCATCGGATCCGTGCAGTCGGGAGGCGGCCTCGGCCATGATCCGCGCGACGATGGCCAGGGAACGGGGCTCGTCACCGGCGGCGACCGCCTCGGCGAGTTCGCGGTGGCTGTCGATGAGATCGCACCGGACCTCGTAGCCGCGCTTATCGGACAGCGACAGCAGTCGGGTGTGGACCATCGAGACCTTCATGAGGTCGGTCAGCCGCGCTGATCCGGAGGACGCGACGATCGAATGGTGGAAGTTGAGGTCGGCGTCGCCGATCGTACGCGCGACGTTGTCCTCGATGGCGTGCTCGAGCTCTCGCAGCGCCGTGCCGATCCGTGACGTGGACCGACCCTGCCTGACGACGAGCTTGACCGCCTGCGACTCGATCGCCTCGCGCACGGCGTAGATGTCGTCGATATCGGCGGTGCGCATCCGTCTCACATGCACACCTCGTCCGGGAGCATGCGTCATCACGCCTTCGCTGATGAGACGCTGCAGGGCCTCCCGCAGGGACGGCCGCGACACCCCGAGCAGCTCGGCCGTGCGCACTTCGCTGATCGACTGACCGGGCTCGAGTGACCCGGAGTAGATGGCGTTGCGGATCTGGTCGACGATGAGGTCGATCGTCGACGCCCGGACCACTTTGCGCAGCACCGGCAGCTCGGAAGTAGGAGGATTCGTCACGGTCACGATCATATAACATTGTCAGACAGTGTGACATTCGGACAACATGAGTATTGAATACTGTCCAAGAGACGCACGTCACCTCGATGTGTCGACGTTCAAGGAAGGAACAGCATATGAAACTCAAAGGACTGGCCGCCGCGACTTCGATCCTCGCGCTGACGCTCACACTGGGTGCCTGCGGCGGAAGCGACTCGGACAAGTCGACTCTCCAGAAGGCCATCGACGACGGAAAGATCACCGTCGGCTTCGCCGGTGAGGCCCCGTACAGCTTCGAAGAGGGCGGTGAGCTCCAGGGAGCTTCCGTCTCCCTGGCCAAGGCCGTGTTCAAGGAGCTCGGCGTCGACGACGTCGAAGGCGTCAACACCGAATTCGGATCTCTCATCCCCGGCCTCAATGCCGATCGCTTCGACGCGATCTCCGCCGGCATGTCGATCCTGCCCGACCGCTGCGAGCAGGCCGCCTTCGGCGATCCCGAGTTCATGTACACGACTGCCCTCATGACCAAGGAGGGCAAGCTCGACGGCATGAAGAACCTCGACGACGTCAAGGACAAGGGCGTCAAGCTCGCCACCATGACCGGTGCCATCGAATCCGACTATGCGAAAGACCTCGGCATCGAGACCCAGCAGGTCGGCACCCCGCAGGACGGTATGGACGCCGTGACCACCGGTCGCGCCGACGTCTTTGCGCTGACCGCCATCTCGCTCAACTGGATGGCGAAGAACAACGCCGATGCCGGTGTCGAAGTCAGCGAATCCTTCGTCCAGGAGATCGACGGTGTCCCGCAGGTCGGTGCCGGCGCCACGGTCTTCCGCACCGATGACGAGGAACTCCGCGACGAGTGGAACAAGGGTCTGGACAAGATCATCTCCGACGAGGACGCCTACCTCGACGCCGTCGGCGACTACGGCTTCACGGCCGAGGAGCGCCCCGACGGTTCGATCACGACCGATCAGCTGTGCAAGGGCGAACTTCCCACCGCTGACTCCTGAGTCGGCGCCAACTCCAGCACTATGAACGACAACATCTCGACGTTGCTGAACTTCCTCCCACAGCTGTGGGAGGGAGTTCAGACAACCATCATCCTCACGGTTCTCGGCAGCATCGGGGCCGTGCTCATCGCCCTCATCCTGGGTCTGACGATGACCTCGCCGAGTGCCTGGCTGCGCATCCCGGCGCGCATCATCGTCGAATTCTTCCGCGGCACCTCATTGCTCGTCCAGCTGTTCTGGCTGTTCTACGTGCTGCCGCTCCTCGGCGCCGACCTCGACCCCATGGCCTGTGGCATCGGCGCGCTGGCGCTCAACTACGGAGCCTATTCCGCCGAGGTGGTCCGGTCCTCGATCAAGACCGTGGCCCCCGGGCAGTGGGAGGCCGCGATCGCGCTCAGCCTCTCCCCCACCCGCCGGATGATCCGTGTGATCTTCCCGCAGGCCTGGGCGCTCATGATCCCTTCGATCGCGACCTTGCTCATCCAACTTCTCAAGGGCACGGCGGTCGTCTCCTTCATCACTCTCTCCGACCTCACCGATAAGGTCGGCCAGCTGCGCCAGTCGACCGGTGACACGATGTTCGCCTTCTCGATCGGTCTCCTCATCTACTTCGTGCTGGCCTGGCTGCTCCAGGAATTCATGAACTTCCTCGAACGCAGGGCCACAGCTGCGCTGGGTCGCAGGCGCTCGAACTCACGGACCGATCGCCGCGACGCCCGGCGTGCGGCCCGGTCCGATGCCGCACGTGCGAAGGGAGGCACCCTGTGATCTGGAACTGGGAATTCGCCGCCGAAGCACTGCCGATCCTGCTGCGTGGGTTCGTCAACACGCTCATCGCCACCGTCGTCGGCACCGTCATCGCCGCGATCCTCGGACTCATCCTCGCCGTCGCCATCCGCGGACTGCCGCGGTGGATCAACTGGCTCGTCCGTCTCATCGTCGCGTTCATCCGCAACACCCCGCTGGTCGTCCAGCTGCTGTTCGTCTACTTCGGGTTCTCGGACATTCCGGGTCTCGTCGACATCCCGGCTCTCGTCGTCGGCTTCATCGTCATCGGCATCCACTATTCGACCTACATGTCCGAAAGCTACCGAGCCGGGATCGATGCCGTACCGCCGGGACAGTTCGAAGCGGCCACCGCCCTGTCGCTGCCGCCGGTGCGCACGTTCACCGCGATCGTGCTCCCGCAGGCGCTGCGGGCGACGATCCCGTCGTTGGGCAACTACGCGGTCGCGATGTTCAAGGACACACCGTTCCTGTTCGCGATCTCCGTCGTCGAGCTCGTCACGGCCGCGAAGGAATTCGGCGGTTCGACCTTCGCCTATACGGAAGCCTTCACGCTGGCCGGCATCATCTTCCTCGCCGCCAGCTACCCGACCTCACTGCTCATTCAGAGATTGGATCGACGTCTTGCCACCTACTGAGAACACCCCAGCCACACCGACCGACACCGGCACACCGGCGATCGAGTTCACTGACGTGGAGAAGAGCTTCGGGCCGACCACGGTGCTCAAGAACCTCAACTTCACGGTGGCTCCCGGCGAGCGCGTCACCCTCATCGGACCCAGCGGATCGGGCAAGACGACGATCCTGCGGCTGGTGATGACCCTCGAAGAGCTCACCGGCGGCTACATCTTCGTCGACGGTCAGCCGCTGACGTTCGAAGAGCGCGACGGCAAGCGGGTCGAGCTGCCGAAGAAGCGCACCCGCGAGATGACCACGCGCATCGGCATGGTCTTCCAGCAGTTCAACCTGTTCCCGAACATGACCGTGCTCGAGAACATCATCGAAGCCCCCGTGCACGTGCTCGGCAAGTCCAAGGCCGACGCGACCAAGGAAGCCAAGGAGCTGCTCGAACGCGTGGGCCTCGCCGACAAAGCCGGGGCGCACCCGACTCGCCTCTCCGGCGGTCAGCAGCAGCGTGTGGCGATCGCCCGGGCCCTGGCGATGAACCCGGAGATCCTCCTCCTCGACGAGGTCACCTCGGCGCTCGATCCGGAACTCGTCGGCGACGTGCTCGAAGTGCTGCGCGATATCGCCGAGACCACGGATATCACGATGCTGCTGGTCACCCACGAGATGCAGTTCGCCCGCGACGTCTCACACCGGGTGATGATGTTCGACGGCGGTCAGGTGCTCGAAGAGGGTCCGCCGGATCAGATCTTCAACAACCCGCAGCACGAACGCACCCGCAAGTTCCTCTCGAGCGTGCTCTGATCCCCAGCGTGCTCTAGTCCGCCGCAGCTGCCGCGTCGTCCGCCTCTCCGGCGAGCTGGACGAAATGGATCGCGGTCTCGCCGAACGTCTTCGCGCGGAAGACTTCGAGCCCGTCGGGCATCGTCGGCTCCGGCGAGCGCGCGGCACGTTCGACGACGACGATGGACTCCATATCAAGGTGTGTGCGCAGTCGCCTGAGGGTCTGCGTGACAGCGTCCTCCCCCAACGGGTAGGGCGGGTCCATGAACACGAGGTCGAAGACCCGCGACTCCGGATTCTCCGGTCCGGGCAGTCCGGCGAGGAATTGGAGCACGTCCCCGGCGTGGACTGTCGCGGAGTGATCGAGGCCGAGCTTGTCCGCATTGGCCTGCAGCGAGCGGATCGAAGCGAGCGAGGAATCGACGAAGTCGACCTGTGCGGCACCCCTCGACATCGCTTCGAAGCCCAGCCCGCCGGAACCGGCGAAGAGGTCGAGGACGTTCGCGGCCGGCACCACCCCGTAGCCGTCGAGCATGGAGAACAGGGACTCCTTGACCCGGTCGGACGTCGGTCGGGTGTTCGCCCCCGACGGGGAGGTGAGTCTGGCGCCCTTGTGTGCTCCGGCGATGATTCTCATGTCTGCCTCCTCAGCCTGCCTCGATGAAGTGCGCGTCGTCCTCGGGCAGGACGCGCCTGATGAACGCCTTGAGCGCGGGCACCGCCTCGAGGGTGGGGTCGATGGCGACGATCTGTTCGGCGATCGTCTTCGCTTCGGCCACGATCTCGGAGTCGCGGAGGATCGAAAGGTGCCGCAGCGAGGATCCGCCCCATTGGGAGCCGCTGAGCACATCGCCTTCGCCCCGGGAGTCGAGGTCGTATTCGGCCAGGGCGAATCCGTCGAGCGTGTCGGCCACCGCCTGCAGTCGCCCATAGCTCTCGTCCTCAGCACTCATCTCGGTGAGCAGGAAGCACAGGGCGGAGCTGCCGTCACGGCCGACGCGTCCGCGCAGCTGGTGCAGCTGTGCGACACCGAAGTTCTCGGCTTCGATGATGACCATCATCGTCGCCCGCGCCACGTCGACGCCGACCTCGATGACCGTCGTCGAGACGAGGATGTCGATATCGCCTCCGACGAAGTCCGCAAGCACCCGGTCCTTCTCCGCCGTCGACATCCGACCGTGCAGCAGACCGAACGTCAGACCAGCCAGTTCCGGGGTCTCAGACAGCTTCCGTGAGATGTCTTCGATGCCCTGCTTCTGTCCGACGACGTCCCCGGACTCCGGATCTTCGATGTCCGTCGGTTCGATTCGCGGGAAGACGACGAAGACTCCCTTCCCATCCTCGGCGGTCTGCCGCATGAGCTGACGCACCCGGACGTACCAGGCAGGCTGGTCGACGATCGGCACCACATGAGTGGCGATGTCCTTCGGCCCGGCCGGCATCTCCTTCAAGGTCGAGATATCGAGGTCGGCGAAGACCGTCATCGCCACGGTGCGCGGGATCGGCGTCGCCGACATCACGAGAGTGTGCGGCGTCGTGTCCCCACCCTTGGCCCGCAGCGCTTCCCGCTGCTCGACACCGAACCGGTGCTGTTCGTCGACGACGATGAGGCCGAGGTCGGAGAACATCGTCGACTCCGACAGCAGCGCATGCGTGCCGACGACGATGTCGATGTTGCCGGCGACGAGGTCGAGGGCGAGTTCGCGACGCTCCTTCGCCGGCATCGACCCGGTCATCAGCGCCACTGTCACCTGATCATCATCGGACAGCAGCGGAGACAGTGCCATCTGCTCGTCGAGGAAGGTCTGAATCGAATGGAAATGCTGAGTGGCGAGCACCTCGGTGGGGGCGAGCATGGCGGCCTGGGCACCCGAGTCGACGGCGGTGAGCATGGCCCGCAGCGCCACAAGCGTCTTACCGGAACCGACATCACCGTGGAGGAGCCGGTGCATCGGCCGGTCCGCAGCCATGTCCTCAGCGATCTCCTCACCGACCCTGACCTGGGATGCGGTGAGAGTGAAGGGCAGGTCTGCATCGAAGCGGCGGCTCTTCGCGCCTTGGGTCAGCAGCGGTGTCGCCTTCTCGTCAGCCAGCTTCGCCTTGCGGGCGGCGAACTCAGTCTGCAGGGCGAGAGCTTCTTCCCACTTCCACCGCAGCCGGGCCCGTTCGACGTCCTCGATCGTCCGCGGCCGATGCATGTCCTCGAGAGCTGTGCGCAGATCCGGCAGCTCATGAGCGTCCCGCAGTCCTTTCGGCAGCGGATCCTCGAACTCCTCGGGCCCGGCGACGGTGAGCAGGGTCTTGATCGAACTCCACAGCCGGGACTGCGCGATCTTCTTCACGGCAGGGTAGATCGGGAACGGCGAGTTGAGATCCTCGGGAGTCCACTCATGATCATCCTCGGTGCGGTTGAGCCACACCGGAGACGCCAAGGTCAGCTGCCCGCGGAACGATTCCACCTTGCCGCCGAAGACAACGGTCAGTCCCGGCTTCAGCGCCTTCCCCAACCAGTGCTGGTTGAAGAACGCAATCTTCATCGACTGTGTTCCGTCATGGACGATGACTTCGGTGATCGTGCCTTTCCGCTGCTTCATCCGCCGCGTGTCGACCTTGATGACTTCGGCCTGGATGATCGCAGTCTCACCGAGCGGCAGATCTCCGAGCTCCGTGTGCTCCCCCGGCACGAGGTAGCGCCGAGGGAAGAAGCGGAAGAGGTCGGTGACCGAATGCACCCCGCGCTGGGCCAGGTTCTTCCGATCGGCCGGCCGGAAGTTGTCTTCGAGCCGGGTCCTCATTCGACCCCCATGATCACGAGCACCCCGGAGTCTCTGGCATCGATGTCCTGGAAGTGGACGGTCTCATGTGACTTCTGGATCCAGTCCCGCAGATGGTCGAGCACCTCGGGTGCGCAGTCGGGTCCGTAAACGACGGTGAGCAGCTCTCCACCGGCCCCGAGCAGCCGATCGGCGAGCTTCTCGACCAAGGTCCGCAGCTCCGTGCTCTGGGTCTTCGCGCGGCCTTCGATGAACACCCGGTAGAACTGCGCCGGATGAGCCGCCACAGCCGTGCCCCCACCCGCGCCAGCACCCGGAACGCCGACCGCAGTCGATCCTTCGTCCTCGGCAACGGCCGGCAGCATCCCGGTCGGCGGGTCGGAGGCGAGCTGATCGGCCGAATAGATCGTGCCCACTCTGGTGCCCGCGGCGGCTTCGGTCATATCCGCGAAGATCTCCCCCGCCGGAGCGAAGGGATCGTAGACGGCCAGGGCCGAGAGCAGGGTGCCGACGTTGCGGGAGCGCACGACATGCGCGCCCAGCCCGGTCAGGGACTTCAGCGCCGAGGTGGAGCTGGGGATGACGATGACCTCCCGGTCCTCGGCGGCGATGAGTTCGGACATCGTCTCGAACAGGTCCCCCACCTCCGGAGTCAGCGCCGTGGCCCCGTTGAGCGCAGTGTGCATGAGGAGCCCCGTGCCCTTGACCAGGGCGATGAGCTTCGTCTCCCCTTCCTGCTCGTGCATCCGCAGGTCTTCCATATCGAGCCGGGCGATCCCATATTCGCCGAGGCGGTCGATGACCGTCGCGGCGGTCGTCTCGTCGGCGACGTGGACGTGGACCTTGGCCGCGTTGATGACGATCGAGGTCCCGCCGAGGCGGTCGAGATCCTCGGCGAGCGAGTCCGTGGGGGTATCAGCGAGGATGGCGACGATCTCGAGTTCATCCGCGGTGGCTTCGTGGATGATCTTCGGTGGGCGGGCCACCTCGGCGAGCATCGAATCCTGCGGTGTCCGACCGGTGACGGTGGCGTAGAGGAGGTCGAAGAGTTCGACGATTCCCGTCGATCCGGCGTCGACGACCTCGGCCTCGCGCAGCACGGTGAGCTGTCCGGTGGTCTCCCGCAGGGCCGACCGGGAGCGTTCCCGCACGGCCGCGATGACGTCGATCAGCTGGGCTCCGTCGTCGGCGTGCTCGCGTGCCTCGGTGGCCATGGCGTCGAGCACGGTGAGCATGGTGCCGTCGACGGGGCGGGCGACGGCGGCCCGGGCCCGGTCGGAGGCGGTCTCCAGGGCGGTGGCCATGGCGTCGGCGGTGGCGACGGTGACTCCGGCCAGGGCATCGGCGACTCCCTGCAGGGCGACGGCGAGGATGAGTCCGGAGTTGCCGCGGGCGCCGCGTCCGGCTCCGGCGGCCAGTGCCGCGACGACCTGTGGGAGGGTGACGGGGCCGGTGAGCTCTTCGACGGCGAGGTAGGCGGCCCGCAGAGTGTGGTACATGTTCGTGCCCGTGTCGCCGTCGGGGACGGGGAAGACGTTGAGCTCGTCGATCTCGGTGCGCTCCTTGCGCAGCCGGTCGACCGCGCGGCGGGCCCAGCGCGCGGCCAGACGACCGTTGAGGCTGATGGCGTTGCTCATGTCACTTCCCGAAATGGCTGAAACCGCTCGCCGGCACGGGGGTGCCGTCGAGGCTGACATCGTCTCCGGTGCGGATCGCTCCGATTCTCCGCCAGCCTACTCCAGGGTCCTGACGCGACGGCGCCGACGCGGCGAAGCCGTGGTCTTCTCCCCCGTCGAGGACCCAGGACAGTGCCAGGTCCTCCGCCGTCGTGGCCGTACAGGTCGTACCGTTCGCATCGCCTGTCCCACTCGCCTCTCGGGCCTCGAGCACGAATTCTGCCGCCGGCAGCAGCGGGTCGATGAGCTCGCGGAGCAGGGTCGACTCGAGGTCGATTCCCACCCCCGAGGCGGTCGCCACCCGGGCGAGGTCGAGGCTGAGTCCGTCGGAGACGTCGATCATCGCCGAGGCGCCGATCGTGGCCAGTGCTCCGTAGTCGGGCCGTGGCGCCAGTTGGGTCTCGATGAGGGAGCGCAGCTCAGGTCCGACGGTGTCGCGTCGCGCTCCGGCGAAGAGCAGGTCGAGGCCGGCGGCCGCTCGCCCGACGGTCCCGGCCAGAAAGAGCGCGTCTCCGGGCTGGGCACCGGAGCGCAGGATCTCGTGGCCCTTCTCCACCGTCCCGAGCGCGGTGATGGCGATGACGATGAGGCGCGACGAGGACAGGTCCCCGCCGATGATCGGCACGGTGCAGTCCAAAGCCGTCCCCGCTCGTGCCGCTTCGTCGATGAGACCGGAGTACAGGGCTTCGAGGCAGGCGATGTCCGTGTCATCGGGAACGGCCAGGGACACGAGCAGTCCGTGCGGGGTCGCGCCCATGGCGCAGACGTCGGCGAGGTTCTGGGCCGCTGCCTTGACTCCGAGCTGCCCCCAGTCCAACCACACACGGGTGAAGTCCTCGTTCTCCACGAGCATGTCCGCCGTCGAGACGAGCTGACCGTCCGGTGCGGTCACGGCCGCATCGTCTCCGGGTCCGACGATCACCTGTGCGCTGCTGGGATTGCGGGTGAGCACGCGGGAGATGATGTGTGATTCGCCAAGTTCGGACAGTCGGGTCATGGCTCCAGGTTATCGGGCGATACGGTAGTCCTATGAGATCTCGCTCTGCTTCGACGCGCCGCAGCGCCCGGCCCGCGCACCGTCGCCGTTCTCTCACCGTCGTCGCGCTGGCCACGGTGCTCACCAGTCTGGCAGTCACCGGGTGTTCGCGGACCGTCATCGTCGAACCCGCCGAGGACGCGGCGAATCCGAAGTGTGCCGACATCATGCTCACCCTGCCCGATGAGATCTCGGGTGAGAAGGCTCGCACGACCTCCTCGCAGGGCACGAAGGCGTGGGGAGATCCCAATGTCGCGGTGCTGCGCTGCGGAGTCACTCCTCCCGGCCCGACGACCGATCAGTGCGTGAGCGTGTCCGGGGTCGACTGGATCTCGAAACCGGTGGACGACGACGATTCGACGTGGAGGTTCACCAGCTACGGTCGCACACCGGCGGTCGAGGTGCTCGTCAACCGCAAGGCCGAGTCCGGCAACGATGTGCTCGCCGCGATCTCACCGACACTGTCGAAGATCCCGCCGGAGCACGAATGCGTCGGCGCGGAGGACATCACCGACTAGAGCCCGCCCGCCGCGGACGCGATTGCGCCGCATATGGCGCCCCGTCTCACTTCGCGCGGGAGTGGTCGATCAGGGCGATCGAGATGAGTTCGCCGATGAGTTCGGAGTAGTCGAGTCCCGACTGCGCCCACATGAACGGGTACGCCGAGGTGGGGGTGAACCCGGGCAGGGTGTTGAGTTCGTTGATGACGACGTCTCCGGTGTCCGTGACGAACGTGTCGACGCGGGCGAGTCCGGTGCAGTCGAAGAGGCGGAATACCGAGGCGGCCAGATCCTGAACCCGGGCCGTCACCGTCTCGTCGAGGTCGGCCGGACAGGTGACCTCGGCGGCGGCGAGGTCGAGGTACTTGGCGTCGAAGTCGTAGAAGGAATGATCTCCGCTCACGCGGATCTCGCCCGGTGCGGACACGCGCAGGTCCGTGTCATGGAGGGAACCGAGCACGGCGCATTCGACCTCACGGCCGCTGACCTCGGGTTCGACGATGACCTTGGAGTCGTGTTCGAACGCACCGAGCAGGGCGGCTTCGAGGTCGGCGGCTTCGGCGACCCGGCTGACTCCCATGGACGATCCGGCGCGGGCGGGTTTGACGAAGACGGGCAGGCCGAGCCCGGCCACTCGGTTCTCCGCCTCGGCGCGGTCTGCGGCCCACATCGTCTCGGTCACGAGTTCCCACGGGCAGGTCGGGATTCCGGCCTGAGCCATGAGCGACTTCGTGAAGTGTTTGTCCATGCTCGCGGCGGAGGAGAACACTCCGGAGCCGACGAATGCGGTGTCGCTGAGTTCGAACAGTCCCTGCAGGGTTCCGTCCTCACCGAAGCGTCCGTGCAGGAGCGGGAAGAACACGTCGACCGCACCCAGTTCGGTGCAGGTGCCCTCGGCATCCCGGTGCAGCAGAGGCGCCCCGTCGGCGGAGACCGGAGGGATCACCTCGGTGCCGTTGTCCGTGACTTCGGGCATGGCGTCGGGATCGAAGCGCATGCTCGCCCAGTCGTCGACGACCCGCCACACGCCGGTCTTCGTGATGCCGATCGGCAGGACGTCGAAGGCCTGGGAGTCGATGGCACCGATCACTCCGGCCGCGGTGACGCAGCTGACGGAGTGCTCACTCGAACGGCCTCCGAAGAGGATTGCGACACGGGGCCGGTGATCGTTGTCTGCCATGAGTTTCCTTTGAACTGGTACTCCCGCGCACTGGGACCGGGCACGGGGTGCGCACAGCGGGTCAGGTGTGCGCGGACTGAAAGACTCTAGCTCACTTGACCTCGAACGTGCATTCCAGCCACGCGCGGCCGATGCCCTTGAAGAACATGTTGAAGCCGGCGAAGGCAGGTGACGCGGATTCGTCGATGCCCAGCGGTTCGGCCAGAGCGGTGACGATGAAGAAGTAACGGTGCGGTCCGTGGCCCTGCGGCGGGGCGGCACCGACGAAGCGGGGTTCGCCGGCATCGTTGCGCAGGGTCACGGCTCCGCCGGGCAGGAGGTCGGCGGCCGGATCGCCGGCATTGGCCTCCAGGCTCGTCACCGAGGCGTCGAGGTCCGTGACGACCCAGTGCCAGAAGCCCGACCCCGTCGGAGCGTCGGGGTCATAGCAGGTCACGGCGAAGGCCTTGGTCTCTGCCGGGAAACCGGACCACGACAGCTGCGGGGAGACGTCCTCACCGCCGGGCACGCCCATGGCGCCGGAGAGCTGGGGGCCGCTGAGCACTCCACCGTCGTCGATGTCGGTGCTGGTCAGCGTGAAGGTCGGAAGTTCGGGAAGGTTGAAGAACGGTGAGTTGGCGCTCATGGGTGCTCCTAATTGTCCAGCGATCGGCCTGAGACGGGCTTCGCCTCAGGCTGGCGGTCCTTCGTGCTTACGTTTCCGAGACAACAGCAATCCGGCGAGTTCGTCAACCTGCAGCTGTCCGTTCAGCACTGCGCAGACCGCCTCGGTGATGGGCAGGTCGACGCCGTTGCGTCGGCCCAGGGCGAGGACGGCGGGGGCGGATTTCACACCCTCGGCTGTCTGTGAGGTGTGGGCGATGACGTCCTCGAGGCTCATCCCCTCACCGAGGTGGCGCCCGAAGGTGCGGTTGCGTGACAGGGGAGAGGCGCAGGTGGCCACGAGGTCGCCGAGTCCGGCGAGCCCGGACAGAGTGTGCGCCTCGGCGCCCATGGCCGCAGCCAGGCGAGAGGTTTCGGCGAGACCGCGGGTGATGATCGAGGCCTTCGAGTTGTCGCCGAGCTTCTGCCCGTCGGCGATGCCCACGGACAGGGCGATGATGTTCTTGATCGCACCGCCGATCTCGACGCCGACGACATCGGTGTTCGTATACGGCCGGAAGTACGCGTTCGCGCTGATCTCCGCGACCACCTCGGCGGTGGTGATGTCGGAGGAGGCGACGACGGTGGCGGTGGGCTGCCGGTCGGCGATCTCACGGGCGAGGTTCGGACCCGAGACGACGGCGATCTGGGATTCGGCGACCTCGGCGACCTCGGCGATGACCTCGGACATGCGCTTTCCGGTGTCGACCTCGATGCCCTTCATCAGGCTCACGAGCTTCACACCCTCACGCAGGTGCGGCTTCCAGCGGGTGAGGTTCTCCCGCAGGGTCTGGGCGGGGACGGCGAGGACGATGACCTCGGCATCGGTGACGGCGGCGATGCCGTCAGCAGTGGCGCTCAGCCCCTCGGGCAGAACCCGTTCGCCCAGATAGCGCTCATTGGTGTGCATGGAGTTGATCTCCGCGGCGACCTCGGGGCGGCGAGCCCACAGGGTGACGGGGAAACCGGCGTCGGCGATGACCGCGGCGTAGGTGGTTCCCCACGATCCGGCTCCGAGGACGGTGATCTTGTCGACGCTCATTCGCCAGACTCCTTAGCTGTGAAACGCTGCGGCAGTTCGCGTTCGGACAGTTCGGCCACCATCGCCGCCACGGTGTTCTTCACTCGTTGGGAGAGGTCTCCCATCGTCTTCTTCTCATCCCGGCGATCCCACAGATCCGAATAGTCGATGGCGGGACCGAAGGCGACGACCGAGTCGTGGCTGAAGGGACGGAAGCGGACCTTCTTCTGCCCGCGCGGGTAGACCGTGTCCAGTCCCCAATGGGCGACGGGGACGATCGGGGCTCCGGTCTCGAGCGCCAGCCGAGCGGTGCCGGTCTTGAAGTGCTGCGGCCACAGCTGCGGGTCCTTCGTCAAGGTGCCCTCGGGATAGATGACGACGGTCTGACCGTTGGCCAGGGCCTGTTTCGCATATGCCAGGGAGTCCCCGGCCTGCGCCGAGGCACGCAGCACCGGGATCTGCCCGATGCGCTTGAGGATGACGCCCAGGGCACCTGTGAACAGTGTCGACTTCGCGAGGAAGTGCGGCATCCGTCCGTGGCGCTTGAGCGCCAGTCCCACGAGGATCGGGTCGAGATGGTTGGCATGGTAGGCGGCGACGATGATGCCCGTGCCGGCCGGCGGCAGGTGCTCGGTCCCCCGCACGCTCATCCTCGTGGCCGTGCGCATGAGCCCGAAGGCCGCCGTGGCGGCGACGGTGCCCGCCCGGTTCTGCGAGCGCACCGAGGCGGGGTCGAACGCGACGAGGGGCTTCGGCTCGTGGGCGGCCCGGGGCGAGGGTTCAGCCCTCATGCGGACACCTCGGCGCCGAGTCCGATGAGCTTGTCGAGGAAGTTCTCGTAGCCGCGGTTGATGAGTTCGATGCCGTGGACTTCGCTCGCGCCCCGGGCGGCCAGAGCGGCGATGAGGTGGCTGAAGCCGCCGCGCAGATCGGGGACGTCGATGCGGGTGCCCCTGAGGTCGGTGGGCCCCGAGATCACGGCCGAGTGCTGGTAGTTCCGCCTCCCGAAGCGGCAGGGGGTGCCGCCGAGGCATTCGCGGTAGAGCTGGATCTGCGCACCCATATCACGCAGGGCGTCGGTGAAGCCGAACCGGTTCTCGTACACGGTCTCATGGATGATCGACAGCCCCTCGGCCTGAGTCATCGCGACGACCAGCGGCTGCTGCCAGTCGGTCATGAAGCTGGGGTGGACGTCGGTCTCCAGCGCGAAGGATCGGAGTTTGCCGCCGGGATGGCGGAAGCGGATGCCGTTCTCCTGCACCTCGAATTCGCCGCCGATCTTGCGGAAGACGTTGAGGAAGGTGATGAGCTCCGGCTGGCTGGCGCCTGCGACGAAGATGTCTCCGCCGGTGGCGAGTGCCGCCGAGGCCCAGGACGCGGTCTCGTTGCGGTCGGGCAGGGCGCGGTGGGTGAACCCACGGAGGGTGTCGACGCCTTCGATGCGCACCACACGCTCGGTGTCGACGGTGATGATCGCGCCCATCTTCTGCAGCAGCGCGATGAGATCCATGATCTCGGGTTCGATGGCCGCACCCCGCAGCTCGGTCACGCCTTCGGCGCGCACCGCGGTCAGCAGCACCTGTTCGGTGGCTCCGACGGAGGGGTAGGGCAGTTCGACCTTCGTTCCCTGCAGGCGGCTGTGTGCCTTGAGCATGATGCCGCCGGGGGTCTTGTCGACCACGGCTCCGAACTTGCGGAGCACATCGAGATGGAAGTTGATGGGGCGGTCGCCGATATGGCAGCCGCCGAGGTCGGGGATGAACGCCTGACCGAGGCTGTGCAGGAGAGGTCCGCAGAAGAGGATCGGGATGCGTGAGGAACCGGCGTGGGCGTCGATGTCGACGATCGAGCCCTGGGCCACTTCGGCCGGGTCGAGGTGGAGTTCACCGTCGGGCTGGTCGCCGTCGGGCCCCGAGGTGACGCGGACTCCGTGGAGTTCGAGGAGTCCGGTGACGATCTCGACGTCGCGGATCTGGGGCACGCCGCGCAGCACGGATGGGGTCTCGCCGAGCAGAGAGGCCACCATCGCCTTGGGCACCAGGTTCTTGGCGCCGCGGACGCGGACGGTGCCGTCCAGCGGGTTTCCCCCACGTACTTCGAGCATGTTCCTCCCTGATTCCGATGATCGGATCCGGGCGGGCTCCCACCCGGAGACGGTGCCCCACGATTGCGGCGGGCACCGTCCTAGACTAACCCAGCCGACGGTGTCCCACCGATTCGCCTAAGCCGGCCCCGAGGTCGCGCCCGACCGTGACGGCGGGCCGCCTCGGTGGGGGTCCGATGGCGGCGGTGGCCCGCCTCGGCGAGTCTCAGACCTTGGCGGGCAGGGTCGTGGGCTTGAAGGCGAAGCGGGAGGATTCGTAGGCGACGATCTCGTCTTCCTTGGCCAGGGTGAGGCTGATGTCGTCGTGGCCTTCGAGCAGGCGCCAGCGCGTGTAGTCGTCGATCTGGAAGGACACGGTGACGGTGTCGCATGTCACGGTCTTCTCGTTCAGATCCACGGTGATCGGGGTGCCGGGATGATTCTCGAGGATCTTCCAGATGAGCTCGATATCGGCCTGTTCCAGCTGGGCGGCCAGCAGGCCCTCCTTGCCGGAGTTGCCCCGGAAGATGTCGCCGAAACGGGAGGACAGGACGACGCGGAAGCCATAGTCCTTGAGCGCCCAGACGGCGTGCTCGCGGGAGGATCCGGTGCCGAAGTCGGGGCCGGCGACGAGGACGGAGCCGGACGCGAAGTTCGGGTCGTTGAGGACGAAGTCGTCACTGGTCCGCCAGCGGTAGAACAGGGCGTCTTCGAATCCGGTGCGAGTGACGCGTTTGAGGAACTTCGCGGGGATGATCTGGTCGGTGTCGATATTGGATCGGCGCAGAGGAACGCCGATGCCGGTGTGGGTGGTGAACGCTTCCATGGCTCGTCCTCCTTTGTCAGTCGTTCGCCGAGACGGGTGTCAGGGTCAGGGACAGGCGGTCGTCGGCCCATTCCACGGGTTCGGCGTCCCGCGGCAGGTCGGCGACATCACCCGGAGAGGACAGGGTGCCGCGCACGGCGGTGGCCGCGGCCACGAGCGGGGAGACGAGATGGGTGCGTCCGCCCTTGCCCTGGCGGCCTTCGAAGTTGCGGTTCGAGGTCGAGGCGCAGCGTTCGCCGTCGGCCAGCTGGTCGGGGTTCATGCCCAGACACATCGAGCAGCCGGCGAAGCGCCATTCGCCGCCGAAGTCCTTGAAGATGACGTCGAGGCCCTCGTCTTCGGCCTGGAGGCGGACCTTCGCGGAGCCGGGGACGACCATGAAGCGGACGTTGTCGGCCTTCTTGCGTCCGCGGACCACCTCGGCGGCGGCCCGGAGGTCTTCGATCCGGGAGTTCGTGCACGAGCCGAGGAAGACGGTGTCGACTTCGATCTCGCGCAGCGGCGTGCCCGGGGTCAGCCCCATATAGGCCAGCGCATTGGCCGCGGCTGCCTTGTCGTTCTCGTCGGCGAAGTCGTCGGGACTGGGTACGCTTGCCGACAGCGGCAGACCCTGGCCGGGGTTCGTGCCCCACGTGACGAACGGTTCGATGTCTTCGGCCTTGAGGACCACCTCGGCGTCGAATTCCGCGCCTTCGTCGGTGTAGAGGGTCTTCCAGTACTCGACGGCCGCGTCCCAGTCTTCACCCTCGGGGGCATGCGGTCGGCCCTTGACGTAGTCGAAGGTCGTCTCATCGGGGGCGACCATTCCGGCGCGGGCGCCGGCTTCGATCGACATGTTGCAGATCGTCATCCGGGCTTCCATCGACAGCTGGCGGATGGCCGAACCGCGGTATTCGAGCACGTAGCCCTGTCCCCCGCCGGTGCCGATCTTCGCGATGATCGCGAGGATGATGTCCTTGGCGCTCGAGCCCTCGGGCAGATCGCCGTCGACGGTGATCGACATCGTCTTGAAGGGCTTGAGGCTGAGCGTCTGGGTGGCGAGGACGTGCTCGACCTCGGAGGTGCCGATGCCGAAGGCGAGCGCCCCGAAGGCTCCGTGGGTGGAGGTGTGCGAATCGCCGCAGACGACGGTGGTGCCCGGCTGGGTCAGGCCCAGCTGCGGCCCCACGACGTGGACGATTCCCTGGTCGGCGTCGCCGAGGCTGTGCAGGCGGATGCCGAATTCCTCAGCGTTCTTGCGCAGGGTGTTGATCTGCGTGGCCGAGGTCGGTTCGGCGATCGGCTTGTCGATGTCCCACGTCGGGGTGTTGTGGTCCTCGGTGGCGATGGTGAGGTCGGGACGGCGCACGGGGCGTCCGGCGAGTCGGAGTCCGTCGAAGGCCTGCGGGCTGGTCACCTCGTGGACGAGGTGGAGGTCGATGTAGATAAGGTCCGGCGCACCGTCAACACCAAGTGAGACGACGTGATCGGCCCAGACCTTCTCGGCCAATGTGCGTGGCATGGTTCCTCCCGCCGGTGCAGGGATCTCTGCACCCGATGTAGACCTGACGGGCCGAGGTACGACCGCGTCGATGAACTGCGATGTGTGCACTGGAGTGAGTGCGTATTCGAAATCTACTCGGCCGTATCGCAATGCGAACTTGCATCTCGCCCACTGAGACGCGCACAATGGTGCCTATGACAAGCAATGGTAGCGGCGTCGGGGTCATCGACAAGGCCGCAATGGTTCTCTCCGCACTTGAGGCCGGACCCGCCTCTCTCGCCGAATTGGTGACGCTGACCGGACTGGCACGCCCCACCGCCCACCGCCTGGCTGTTGCCCTCGAATTCCACCGCATCGTCGGTCGCGACCTGCAGGGACGCTTCGTCCTCGGGCCGCGCCTGGCCGAGCTGTCCTCGGCCGCCGGAGAGGACCGTCTGCTGGCCGCGGCCGGGCCCGTTCTGGGCCAGCTGCGCGATCAGACGGGTGAGTCCGCTCAGCTCTTCCGCCGCCAGGGCGATCTGCGTCTGTGCGTGGCCGCGGCCGAGCGCCCCGTGGGTCTGCGCGACTCCGTGCCGATCGGTGCGACCCTGTCGATGCGCGCCGGCTCGGCCGCTCAGGTGCTGCTGGCCTGGGAGGAGCCGGACCGTCTGCACACGGGCCTGCGCGGTGCCCGATTCTCCGCGACCATGCTCTCCGGGGTCCGCCGCCGAGGCTGGGCACAGTCGATCGCCGAACGTGAGCGCGGCGTCGCCTCGGTGTCGGCTCCCGTGCGCGGGCCGAGCAACCGCGTGGTCGCCGCGGTCTCGATCTCCGGACCGGTCGACCGGCTCACCCGCCAGCCCGGTCGGCTGCATGCGAAGTCGGTCATCGACGCCGCACGTGCGCTGACCGAAGCACTCGTGCGCGGCTGAGCGCTGCCGCACTCTTACGGGCCCGGGAGAATCCTCTCCCGGGCCCGCTGTCTGTACTATGGCCCCATGATCGCCGCTCAGAGACGCAATATCATCGTCGACACGATCGAGCGAGACGGCGCCGTCTCCATCACCTCCCTGTCGGAGAAGCTCGACACCTCGGCCGTGACCATCCGCCGTGACCTCGATCAGCTCGCCGAGGAGGGCAGGCTCGTCCGCACTCACGGCGGTGCCGTGCTGGCATCGAGCGCGCGGGAGTCGAGCTATGCGGAGAAGCTCGAGCAGGCGCTGGCCGAGAAGACGGCGATCGCTCGCGCCGCTGCGGCGCAGGTGCGCAACGGCGATGTCGTCGCACTCGGCCCCGGGACGACGACCGAGCTGCTGGCCAAGGAGCTCGTCACGCGCTCAGGTCTGCGCGTGGTGACGAATTCCCTGCTCGTCGCCGAGGCCATGGTCTCCTCCCCCGACAACGAGGTCATCGTCGTCGGCGGTCTGCTGCGCCATTCCATTCGGGCCTTCGTCGGCGGCGCCACGGTGTCACAGCTGCTCGGTCTGCGCGCCGATACCGTCTTCCTCTCCGGCAACGGTCTGGCCGCGGACTTCGGCCTGTCGACTCCGGCGTTCCCCGTCGCCGACACGGACCGAGCGATGGCCGCCGGGGCGGGACGCGTCACCGCCCTCGTCGATCACACGAAGGTCGGGCTCCGCGCATCGGTGCTCACCGTCCCGACCGAACAGATCCAGCAGCTCATCACCGACTCGAAGAGCTCGGAATCCGAACTCACGGCCCTGCGCAAGGCAGGCGTCGAGGTCGAGGTCGTCTGACCTGCCGACCAAACGATCAAAACTGTTCAGGTTCGATCACTAGCGATCAGGCTCACAATCCTCTAAAGTGTCCACTCGGGTGTCACACACCACACGCATCCATGCATTGACGCATTTTGAAACCGTGCACTGACGCATATGGAGGAACCTTGGAAGCAATCCGCTTGGACGCACAGTGGATCGACTATCTGCTGATAGCGATCTACTTCATCTTCGTCCTCGGCATCGGGTGGTTCGCCAAACGCGGGATCTCCTCGAGCATCGAGTTCCTCCTCTCCGGACGGAGCCTCCCTGCATGGGTCACGGGTCTCGCTTTCGTCTCGGCCAACCTCGGCGCCGTGGAGATCATGGGCATGTCCGCCACGGGCGCCCAGTACGGCATGCCGACGATGCACTACTTCTGGATCGGTGCGGTCCCGGCGATGCTGTTCCTCGGTGTCGTGATGATGCCCTTCTACTACGGTTCGAAGGTCCGGTCGGTTCCGGAGTTCATGCGCAGACGCTTCGGCACGGGTGCTCACCTCGTCAACGCGCTGTCCTTCGCCGTCGCACAGCTGCTCATCGCCGGTGTCAACCTGTTCCTGCTGGGCACGATCGTCAACCGTCTGCTCGGCTGGCCGCTGTGGATCACGCTCATCGTCGCCGCCGCCATCGTCCTGTCCTACATCACCCTCGGCGGGCTGAGTGCGGCGATCTACAACGAGGTGCTGCAGTTCTTCGTCATCGTCGCAGCTCTCCTGCCGCTGACCCTCATCGGACTCAACCGCGTCGGAGGTTGGGACGGACTCGTCGACAAGGTGAGCAATGACGGAATGCTCGGCGCCGAACAGCTGAGCAGCTGGCCGGGCGAGCAGCTCTCCGGCTTCTCGAACCCCGTGCTCTCGGTCGTCGGCATCGTCTTCGGCCTCGGCTTCGTGCTGTCCTTCGGCTACTGGACGACGAACTTCGTCGAGGTCCAGCGCGCCATGGCTTCGAAGTCGATCAACGCCGCGCGCCTGACCCCGATCATCGGCGCCTTCCCGAAGATGCTCATCCCCTTCATCGTCGTCATCCCCGGCATGATCGCCGCGGTCCTCGTTCCGCAGATGACGCAGTTCAAGGAGGTCTCGGCCAACATCGACGAGGCGACCGCGCTCGAACAGACGGGTGTGACGTACAACGATGCGCTCCTGCTGCTCATGCGCGAAGTCCTGCCCAACGGCCTCCTCGGTGTGGCGATCGCCGGCCTGCTCGCCGCGTTCATGGCCGGCATGGCCGCGAACATCTCCGCATTCAACACCGTCTTCAGCTACGACCTGTGGCAGCAGTACGTGGTCAAGGACCGCGAGGACGACTACTACCTGAAGATCGGCCGGTGGGCGACGATCGGCGCCTGCGTCGTCGCGATCTTCACCGCTCTCATCGCAGGCAACTTCTCCAACCTCATGGACTACCTGCAGACGCTGTTCGGCTTCTTCAACGCCCCGCTGTTCGCCACGTTCATCCTCGGTATGTTCTGGAAGCGGATGTCGGCGACCGCCGGTTGGGTCGGCCTCGTCGGCGGCACACTCTCGGCCGTGTTCGTATTCATCCTCGCCGAGACCGGAGTCCTCGACCTGCCCGGCCAGGGTGCCGCATTCCTCGCTGCCAGCACGGCGTTCGTCGTCGACATCGTCCTGTCCGTGATCGTCACCCTGTTCACCACGCCGAAGCCCGCCGCGGAGCTGCGCGGACTCGTCTACTCGGAGACCCCGAAGTCCGACTTCGAGGACCTCGGCGAACCGAAGGCGCCGTTCTGGAAGCGCCCCGTGCCCGTCGCGGGTGTCGCCCTGGTGCTCGTCATCATCCTCAACGTGACATTCGGCTGAAGGAGCCCGTGATTCCCATGAGCAATTCCAACGTACAGACCAAGACCGCAGGCGCCTTCGACGTCCGCAACTTCATCGGTGCGCTGTTGGCGATCTTCGGCATTATCCTCACGATCGCCGGAATCGTTGGCTTCACTCCCGACGAAGCCGAGCGCACCGGCGGGGTCGATGCAAACCTGTGGACCGGGATCGGTCTCGTCATCGCCGCGGCCGTCTTCCTCATCTGGGCGCGGCTGCGTCCGCTCCGGATCGTCGAGACACCCGACGAAAGTACGGACACCGGCACCGAGGCAGCCCCCGACACGAACTGATCCCCTGAGTCCGCGCGGGGTCGGCTGATTCCCTATGCCCGCGCGGGGTCGGGTCAGAGTCCTGCCATCGCGCTCAGAGTCGCGACATCGCCGCGACGACCTCAGGGACGTCCGCGGCCGGCACGGCCCTCGATCCGTTCTCGAGGACGAGGAGTCGGGCACCTGGAATTTCCCGGGCGAGCGCCTCTGCATTGCCGACAGGAAAGAAAGGATCGCGTCGACCGTGCACGACCAGCGTCGGCACCCGCAGCTGTGGCAGTCGTTCTCGCCAGCGTGGCCGGCAGTCGAGGCGAGAGAACACCATCCCCAGCTGATCGGCCCGGTGAGACTCCGGATTCGAGTCCTGCGTCCGTTCCCAGATGCGGGCCGCGACGTCGCGGGCCTCCGCGGGATCGTCGCCGAGGATCCGTGCTCCTTCGGCCATGAACTCGGCCGCCTCGTCGCCGTCCGACCAATCCGGCTGCGGTCGGGTGAAGAGCGAACCCATGGTGGCCTGATCATGATCCGGCAGGTCATCGTCGACGGGTCCGGGTGCTACCGGTCGGGTGCCGATGAGAGTGAGTGCCGAGAACGCATCCGGATGGTCGAGAGCCGCGACCTGCGCGACCATTCCACTGATGCCGATTCCCGCCAGATGAGCGGGTCGGCCGTCGAAGGCTCGAGCGAGTTCGGCGGCATCGGCGGCGAGGTCTCGCAGAGTGTAGTCCGGTGATTCGAGGTCACCATGGCTCGAGGTCCCGGCATCGCGGAGGTCGCAGCGCACGACGTGGCGTCCCTGCGCAGCCAGCTGCACGCACAGAGCATCGGGCCAGGACAGCATCGTCGGAGCGCCGAGGCAGAGAACCAGCGGCGCATCCGCCCCGCCGAACTCCTCGACGCCGAGGCTCACCCCATTGACGTCGCAGATATCCATGCCGCTCCCCCGCCCCTCCGAGTCCATCCTCATCTGAGGTTCCAGCATGAACCGTGGAGGTTCGGGTGGTCAACGCTGTGCGCATGCCCGGCCGCAGCCGAATCAGCGGCTCAGTCGAAACAGGTTCAGTCGAAACGGGCAGCGCCGCGACCCGCGCTGACGGCGAAGATGTCCGGCGTCCGGTAGCCGTGGTCGGCGAATGCTGCGGTGACGGCGTCGCCGACCATGTCGACCTGATCTGCGTGGATGAGCGCGATCGCCGAACCGCCGAAGCCGCCGCCGATCATTCGCGCCCCAAGCGCTCCGGCTCCCATCGAGGCGGCCACCGCCACGTCGAGTTCGACGCACGAGACCTCGTAGTCGTGCTGCAGAGATTCGTGGGAGGCCACCAGCAGGTCGCCGAGGGCACGGATGCGCGCGTCATGTTCGTCGCCGGTTGATCGCTCGTTGTCCTCGAGCAGTTCGACGGTGGATCGGACTCGCGCGTTTTCGGAGATGACGTGGCGCACGCGCTTGCGCTGCTCCTCGGTCAGTTCGCTCAGGTCGACGTCGTCGGGGAGTTCCCGCAGGCTGTCGACGCCGAAGATCGCGGCGGATTCCTCACAGGTCCTCCGCCTGGCGCCGTACCCGCTTTCGCTGTGCGAGTGCGAGACCTTCGAGTCGATGACGAGGAGTCGCAGCCCCTCGGCGTCGAGGTCGAATGGAATCTGGCGGGCGCTGAGGTCCCGGCAGTCGAGGAAGAGTGCATGCCCGGCCTCGGTCATGATCGAAGCAGCCTGGTCGACGATTCCCGTCGGTGCACCGACGAAGTCGTTCTCTGCTCTCTGTGTCAGCAGGACCTTCTCCCGGTCATCGAGACCGAGGCCGTACACCTCGTCGAGGGCGATGAGCACCGCGACTTCGAGGGCGTGAGATGACGACAGTCCGGCGCCGACGGGCACGGTGGACTCGATATAGAGGTCGACACCGCCGACGATCGTGCCGGTCGTTTTGGCGATCTCATCGACGACGCCCGCGGCGTGGCTCAGCCAGCCTGGCAGGGTACCGGGCGCGAGGTCAGCGGCCGTGAACTGGCCGGACAGGCGCTGCCCGGTGTCATCGCGATGGTCGGAGACGATGCGGATGCTCTCCCCGCGCCGAGGCGGCTCCACGGTTCCCGTGTCCTCTATTACCTCGGCGCGCCGCCCTGCCACGTCCACGTCTCGCCCATCAGCGACGTTGGCGGGTCGCCGGCCGATGGCGACGTACACGGCCCGGTCGATGGCGATGGGCAGGACGAAGCCCAAGTTGTAATCGGTGTGTTCGCCGATGACGTTCACCCGACCGGGTGCACGGAAGGATCCGAGCGGCCGGTACCCGAACAGGGCTTCGAACTCCGCGGCGAGGTGGTCGGGGGTCGGCGCGGATACGGCCTCGGGGGTCTCTGTGGTCATGAACGATCGCCTTCCGGGTCGAACGCCGAAGCCGTGCTCGCGTTCGCACTCACGGGTACGGCCGCCTCGGCGAGGGGTTCCGGGGTCACCGCACGCAGCCTGGCTGCGGTCTCCTCGGCGGAGACGTCGCCGACGAAGGCGCCCATCGCGGTCTCCGAACCGGCGAGGAACTTCAGCTTGTTCTCCGCCCTCCGCGGGCTCGTGATCTCGAGGTGGAGCCATTCGGCCAGGCGGTCGGCACTGTTGACCAGTGCCTGGTGCCAGGCCGCAATATACGGTGTGGGGCTCGGGTAGAGTCCGTCGATGCGTCTCAGCACCTCCGGATAGACGCGCGCCAGGTCGTCGCGTTCGGTCTCGTCGAGCTCGTCGACGCTTCCCACCTGGCGGTGCGGAACGACGTGGACTTCGATCGGCCACCGGGCCGCGAAGGGCACGAAGGCGGAGAAGTGATCGGTCTCGAGGATCATCCGCTCCCCTGCCTCGCGTTCGAAGGCGAGCACATCGCCGAGCAGCGGTCGCCCGGTCCGGCGCAGGTGGTCATGCGCCCGCGCCGAGGTGATCGCGGTGTGCGGGGTGACATAGGGGTAAGCATAGATCTGTCCGTGCGGATGATTCATCGTCACCCCGATCTCCTCCCCGCGGTTCTCGAACATGAAGACCTGCTCGATGCCCGGCAGGGCAGAGAGTTCGGCGGTCCTGTCGGCCCAGGCGTCGATGACGGTGCGGGCACGTGCGGTGCCGAGTCCTGCGAAGGAGCCGGTGTGCTCCGAGGAGAAGACGACGACTTCGCAGCGGCCGTACCCGGGTGCCGACAGCGCAGAGGTCACGGTTTCGGCGGAGGCGGCGGCCGCCTCGGCGAAAGCGGTGTCCACGCTCTGAGGGGACGGAACATCACCGAGGTCGGGGCCGAGGGACGGGAAGCGATTCTCGAAGACGGCGACGTCGAAGTCCCCGGCCGGGATCTCCGTGGGACGGTCCGGCGTCGACGGGCACAGCGGACATTCGGCGGCGGCGGGCAGGTGGGTGCGGGTCTGCCGGTGAGTGGCCACGGCGACCCATTCTCCGGTGAGGACGTCGAAGCGCAGGGTGCCGCTGTCGGGTCGCGAATCGTGCGGCCGGGGGTCAGCGGCGATCGTCGGTGCAGGTGAGTCGAGGTCCTGGAAGAACAGGATCTCACGACCGTCGGACAGGTTCGCCCTTTGATGCGACGCCGGCATCAGACCTCCCAAAAGTTATCATTTTCGATCATAATGCTAACATCTGGCGGTTCGGTTGGGCGTAGTCGGCGTAGAATATCTGCAACCGCATCTCCCCGCACTCGAGCCCCTTTGGAGACCCATGACCGCCACCATCGAACTCGCCTGTGGCGAGTCAGCGGCGGTCATCTCCCCCATCGGTGCGAGCCTGGTTCGCTTCTGCGTCGGCGATCGGCCGGTCGTGGTGCCGATGAGCGCCTTCGACGGGGCCGTGCTCGCGCCCTGGCCGAATCGGATCGATGCCGGCCGTTTCGACTTCGCCGGCGACAGCCACCGGCTGCCGATCACCGAGCCCGAGCGGGATACTGCTCTGCATGGTCTCGTCGCCGATGTCGAGTGGTCCGTGGTCGAGCGCACCGAGTCGACGGTCAGTCTCGAATACTCGCTGGAGCCGACGGAGGGGTATCCGTTCGCGTTCGGCTTGCGGGTGGATGTCGAACTCGCCGAGGCGGAGCTGCGCATGCGTGCCCGTGCCCTGAACACGGGGTCGGCTCCCGCACCGTTCGGTTTCGGATTTCATCCGTGGCTCTCCCCGGGCACAGCCCCATCGGGTACAACCGACCCCGTTGACGGTGCCCTTGTCGACGAGGCTCAGCTCGTCATTCCCGCTGCGCAGTGGTTCGAGACCAATGAGCGGCTCATTCCCACCGCCGTGCGCCCTTTCGATGACGGCACCGCAGTTCCGGCCGATCACGTCTCCGATGATTCCGCGTGCATGGTGTGCAAGGACTTCCGGGCGCTGCGCCTGATCGGGGCAACGATCCTCGATGATGCGTACGGCTCACCTCGGCGCGGGGACGACGGGTGGTCTCGAGCACGGCTGAAGGGTGCCGATCTGCGCGAGGTCGTCGTCGGGATGGGTCCCGGTTTCCGCACCTGGCAGGTGTGCACTGGCGACGGCCTTGATGAGGATCTGGCTCGTCGGGCGATTGCGATCGAGCCGATGACGTGCCCTCCGAATGCGTTCGCCGCCGGCGAGGCCGGAGAGGACTTCGACGTCATCGCTCCCGGTGACGAGCTTGCCGTCGAGTGGAGCATCGCTTTGACCGGGGTCGACGACAGGATTGCCGATTCGGGCTCGCCTCTCTCAGGCAACGGTTCGGCCGCTCCTGACGGTGCTTCTGCCGACTCCGACGGCGCTTCGACTTTCCTCCCAGAATGACAGTCACCCTGCCGCGGATCGGCGCATCCTGATAGGTTGCGATGACAGGCAGATATCAGGCGAGCGTGCCCTGCCCTGGGTGCGTTCCATTCTCGAGAGGGACACCATGTCGACACCGCAGAACCCGAACGACCCGAACAGCAGCTCGTCTGAGCAGAACCTCGACGGCCAGAACCCCGGCGCGGGAGACCGGCCTGAGAACGCCCAGCCCGACCAGCCAGGCCAGGACGATCAGGCAGCGCAACAGGGTCAGAACGCACAGTTCCAGCCCGACCAGCCCACCTATCAGCAGGGAACTTACGACCCCAATGCCTATCAGGCACAGGGACAGCAGTACCAGCAGGGCGGTTATTCCCAGCCCGGCGCTTATCAGCAGGATCCCTACCAGCAGGACGCCTACTCGCAGAACGCGGCACAGCAGCAGGCCTACGGTCAGCCCGCCCACGGTCAGCCGGCGTATGGTCAGGCTCCGCAGACGGCGCCTCAGCAGACCGGGTTCTTCAAGTCGCTGTTCGACATCCGCTTCGACAACTTCATCGCAGTCAAGTGGGCAGGCTTCATCTACATCATCGCGATCGTGGTCGCGGTCCTGTCCTACCTCGGGACCATCATCGCCGGCATCAGCGCGGGAATCGCAGCAGGTACGGCCTCGGCATATATGACCGGCGGACCGAGCTTCAGTGTGCTGCCGCTGATCCTGTCGATCATCTTCGGCTGGATCATTCCGGCGCTGTGGGTCATCGGCGTCCGTCTGGTTCTCGAGCTCATCGTCTCCAACATCAAGACGGCCGAGCACACGAAGCGCATCGCCGATTCAGTCAGCCGCTGAGGCGACTACGGCACTGTCTGAGTCAGAAAGCACTGTGCGAAACAGGTGCTTTCTGACTCAGACAGTGCCGTTCCCAGTTGTCCCCAATGCAGGCGCGGGAAAACGCCTGTGAATTAGAGTGAGCCCCGCACCGAAAATCGATGCGGGGCTCAACCGTACCCCCGAGCAGATTCGAACTGCCGTTACCGCCTTGAGAGGGCGGCGTCCTAGGCCACTAGACGACGGGGGCTAGAACAACACTCCTGGACTGATCCAGACTGTGTCCGCTGGGCTACCAGGACTTGAACCTAGACTAAATGAACCAGAATCACTCGTGCTGCCAATTACACCATAGCCCAATGCTTTTCAAGGTCATCCCCGAGGAGATTTCCCTGAGCAACGAGATATAACTCTACACAAGCACCCCGCCTCCGGACAAATCTCAGAGGGTCATTTTCGGTGTGACCTTCTTAACACACCACGCGCATCGGGGCCGGCCTGCCGACAGGCCCAGAATTCCCGCGCGCGCAGGCTCGGTCTGCCTGCCCCGACGGGCCCGAGCCTCACCCGCGGGCGAGGCCGATGAGCCGGTCGAGGACTCGGTATCCATCGGCGCGCAGACCGTTGTGTTCGTACTCGTTCGTCACCCACGGCTGCACTCCGGACAAGTGCTCGGCCGTGGCCAGCGAATACTCCACCGGCACGTAGGCATCCTCGAAGTAGACTGCCGCAGCACCGCGCACCGAGGCGGCCTGCAGAGCGTCGACATCGTAGAGACGAGGCCACTGACGTGCGGCGACGATGTCGGCCACCTCGGCGAAGGGAGCAAGCTCCGGATCCTCGTGCAGCGACTCCGGCCCGGCATGTTCGCCGGCCAGCAGGGTCGGGTCCTCACGGACAGGATCGGGCATTGCCCGCCTGGCCGCCCAGTTCGTCACCGTGCCGTCGGCCCAGCAGGATTCGTGGACGACGGCATAGAGCGGATTGCGCCCCGAGAACGGCAGAGACGCGGCAAGGTCATGCCGGAATACTGCCGAAGAGAAGTCGAGGTCGAGCAGATAATGCAGCTTCTCCGGACCATCCGAGGCGCCGAGGAAGTGCCCGAGCAGACGGATCCGCTCCGGCGTCGCCCGCGCACCCCCGGGCAGGGCGAGCCCATCCCCGACGGATGCGAGCTCGACGAGCCTGCGCACCTTCTCACGGTCGTCGGGGAACGCTGCGTAGTGCTGCTCGGACTTGCGGATCATCCCCTCCCACGTCCGACCGTAGACGGTCGCCGGATCAAGGCCGATCGCCGGCAGACCGCCGGTGAAATACACCTCGTGAAGGGCACTCGAATGCGCGGAGATATAGCGCAGAGTCGTGAAACCGCCGAAGGACTGCCCCAGCAGGGACCAGGTGTCCGCCCCGAGGTGACCGCGCAGGATCTCCGCATCCTCGACGATCGAATCGGCGCGGAAGAACGACAGCGCCTCGGCGATCGCGGCCGGGTCCTCCCCCACCGTCTCCAGTCCGGTGATGGCCCCATCAACAGAGCCGATCGGATTCGATCGTCCGGTGCCACGCTGGTCGAGCATGACGACCTGAAACTCCTCGAGCGCCCGCTTCACCCAGCCGTTGGATCCGCCTGCGATGCCCGGGCGCGGGGCTTCCACCCCGGGGCCGCCCTGCAGGTACACGAGGTAGGGTTTCCGGCTGTCCGCCTCGGTGGCGATGATCCGGGCGAACACGTCCATCGTGTCCGGCAGGTTCACCGTCCCCGAGGCGGCCGGCACGGCGTTCTCCCCCGCCGAGGCGGCATCCCCCGCCCGTCCGAAATGGTCGAAGGGCACGGTGACCGTCACGTCACGGAAGTGCAGTCCTCCGCGGGTCCAGATCTTCTGCTCGACCATGGTCACAGCTGCGCCGCGAGCGCCTTGAGGCGTGTCATGGAGGAGTCCTTGCCGAGGATCTCCATCGACTCGAACAGCGGCGGGGAGACCTTGCGGCCGGACACGGCCACACGCAGGGGTCCGTAGGCCAGGCGCGGTTTGATCTCCATCTCGTCGACGAGCTTGGCTGAGAGCACTTCTTCGAGCTTCGCTGTCGTCCAGTCGTCGAGCCCTTCGAGGACCTCGATGGAGGCGGCGAGCACCTCGGGGGCGGTGTCCTTGAGCGTCTTCAATCCGTCTTCGGCCATGACGAGGTCGTCATCGGAGGTGAAGAGGAACGCGAGCAGGTCGGGAGCTTCTCCGAGCAGCTTCATACGGGTCTGCACGAGCGGAGCCGCCTTGTCGAGGATGGCCAGCTGAGCCTCCGTCGGGGATGCCGGGAGCACCTCGGCGGCCTGGAGGTAGGGCACCAGACGGTCACGGAAGTCATCCGGATCGAGGAGGCGGATGTGGTCGGCGTTGATGGCGGTGGCCTTCTTCACGTCGAAGCGGGCCGGGTTGGGCAGGACATCGTGAATGTCGAATGCTTCGGTGAATTCCTTGACGCTGAAGATGTCGCGGTCGGGTCCGATGGACCAGCCGAGCAGTCCGAGGTAGTTGATGAGTCCCTCGGGGATGAACCCGTTCTCGCGGTGGAGGAACAGGTTCGATTCGGGGTCGCGCTTCGACAGCTTCTTGTTGCCCTCACCCATGACGTAGGGCAGGTGGCCGAACTCCGGGGTCGCCTCGGCGATACCGATGGCCTTGAGGTGTTCGTAGAGAGCGATCTGACGCGGGGTCGAGGACAGGATGTCCTCGCCGCGGAGCACATGGGTGATGCCCATGAGAGCGTCGTCGACGGGGTTGACCAGGGTGTACAGCGGCTGGCCGTTCGCGCGGACGACGACGAAGTCGGGCACGGTGCCGGCCTTGAAGGTGATGTCGCCGCGGACGAGGTCGGTGAAGGTGATGTCCTCATCGGGCATTCGCACGCGCCACACCGGTTCGCGGCCCTCGGCGCGGAAAGCGGCCTTCTGCTCGTCGGTGAGGTCGCGGTCGTAGCCGTCGTAGCCGAGCTTCGCGTCACGGCCTGCTGCCTTGTGACGGGCTTCGACTTCGTCGTTCGTCGAATACGACTCGTAGATGTGGCCGCCGGCCTTGAGCTTCTCGATGACGTCGGCGTAGATCTCGCCGCGCTGCGACTGGCGGTAGGGCCCGTTGACGCCGCCGACCTCGATGCCTTCGTCCCAGTCCAGGCCCAGCCATTTGAGGGCTTCGACGACCTGTCCGAAGCTCTCTTCGGAGTCACGTGCCGCGTCGGTGTCTTCGATGCGGAAGACGAACTTGCCGCCGGTGTGCTTGGCGTAGGCCCAGTTGAACAGGGCCGTGCGGACCATGCCGACGTGCGGGGTGCCGGTGGGTGATGGGCAGAAACGAACTGTGACGCTCACGATTGTCCTTTGCGTGATCTTCTCGGGTGTGAGTCTGT
The DNA here is from genome assembly GCF_900169165.1 of Brevibacterium linens ATCC 9172. GTDB lineage: Bacteria > Actinomycetota > Actinomycetes > Actinomycetales > Brevibacteriaceae > Brevibacterium > Brevibacterium linens. The sequence goes on along the minus strand of NZ_FXYY01000002.1, from coordinate 120,493 downwards.
GGTGTGCGCGGTGGCGCTGCTGGTGTGGTGCTCTCAGGCGTCCATGACCGGGTTCGACAGGACGCCGAGCCCGTCGATGGCGATGTCGACGCGGTTGCCGGACACGATCTGGCCGACGCCGGCCGGGGTTCCGGTGAGGATGACATCGCCGGGCAGCAGGGTGATCGTCTCGGACAGGTGCTCGATGAGGGTCGGGATGTCGAAGATGAAGTCGGCGGTGGTCCCGTCCTGCTTGATGTCTCCGTCGACCCAGGAGCGGATGTTCAGGTCGTCGACGTCGAGTTCGGTTTCGATCCACGGACCCAGCGGGCACGAGGTGTCGAAGCCCTTCGCCCGTGACCACTGTTTGTCGGCCTTCTGGATGTCGCGCAGGGTGACATCGTTTCCGGCGGTATAGCCGAGGACGCAGTCGTTGGCGTTCTCGGCCTTCACGCCTTTGGCCACCCGGCCGATGATGACGGCGAGTTCGGCCTCGTAGCTCACGTATTCGCTGATGGCGGGCAGGCGGATGGGGTCGCCGGGGCCGATGACGGCGGTGTTGGGTTTGAAGAAGGTCAGGGGGGACACCGGCACCTCGTTGCCGAGTTCGGCGGCATGGTCGGCGAAGTTGCGGCCGACGCCGATGACCTTCGAACGCGGCAGGATGGGGCTGACCAGACGCACATCGTCGATCTTCAGCCTCTCGCCTGTCGATTGGGCCGGAGAGAAGAACGGGTCGGAGTCGAGAACGGCGAGTTCGAGACCCGACGTGTCCCAGCTGCCGTCGGTGATCGGCGGGACTTCACCTTCGACGACTCCATATTTGGGCTCGTCCTGATGGACAAATCTGGCGATACGCATGTGCCCCAGTCTAGTCAGTGCCTGGTGCCTTCCGCGCGTCGGTGCACCTCGAACCGTGATCGGGTCCCTGCAGATCCTCAGTCGGCGTCCCATGTGCGGGCCCGACCGCCCTGCTGAGAGACTGGTGTCATGCCCGATCCGCACCTCCCGCACACCTTCGATCTCGCCCGCATCGGGGCCGGATTGCCCGCCGCCGCGCTCATCGATGACCTGGCCATCGCCGAGGCGGCCCCCTTCCCGCGAGTGGTCGTGGAGGCTCCTCCCGGCACCGGTAAGACGACCGTGGTGCCGCCGATGATCGCCGAGCACGTGGCCCGGTTCTCCGGAGGTTCGGCTGGTGCCGAACTCCCGGGCCGCATCATCGTCACCCAACCGCGGCGGATGGCTGCCCGCGCCGCGGCCAGGCGGCTCGCATCGTTGACGGGGACCAGCCTCGGCGAGGTGGTGGGTTTCACCGTCCGCGGTGAGTCGCGGACAACGACTGCGACGCGCATCGAATTCGTCACCACGGGCGTGCTCCTGTCACGGCTGCTGCGCGATCCGGAGCTGACCGGCGTCGCGGCAGTGATCCTCGATGAGGTGCACGAGCGGCAGTTGGATACGGATCTCGCGTTCGCGATGTGCCGGGAGTTGGCAGATCTGCGTGAGGACCTTGCTGTGGTCATCATGTCTGCGACCTTGGATGCGCGGCTGTGGGCAGCGCGCCTCGGGGACGGGCCGCAGGCACCGGCGACGCTGGTGTCGGTGGCCGCCGAGACTCATCCCTTGGAGGTCCGGTGGGCACCGGCGAAGGAGCGGCCGCTCGATGCGAGGGGTGTGACCTGGGATTTCCTTGATCATCTGGCGGCTGTGACGGTGAGCGCGCTCGAGGAGAACGCCGCCGGGGATGTGCTCGTCTTCGCTCCCGGGGCACGTGAGGTCGACGAGGTGGCCTCCCGGGTGCGGCGTCGTATGGGATCGAGCGCAGGGGCCGAGGCGGGCACAGATCTGGAGGCGAGCGCAGGTGGTGGTTCGGATTCCGCTGCGGTCGAGGTGCACACTCTCACGGGCCGAACTCCGGCGAAGGAGCAGGATGCGATCCTGCGTCCGGTCGATCCGGGCTCGTCCGGCACGGGTCGGAACCGGCGGGTCATCGTCTCGACATCAGTGGCGGAATCGGCGCTGACGATCGACGGAGTGCGCATCGTCGTCGATTCCGGGCTCTCCCGGGGGCCGCGCTGGGATACGCGGCGGCGCATGTCCGGGCTGGTGACGATGCGCGAGTCGAAGGCCTCGGGCACGCAGCGTTCCGGCCGTGCCGCTCGGCAGGGACCGGGTGCTGCGTATCGCTGCATGTCAGAGTCCGATTGGGCGAGCCTGCCCGAGCACACTCCACCCGAAATCGCGACCTCCGATCTCACCTCCGCGGTGTTGGCCCTAGCCACGTGGGGCGGCGACGAGGCCCTGTTGCCTGATCCGCTGCCGGCCGGCCCCAAGCGGCAGGCGGTCGACAATCTTGTGGCTTTGGGTGCCGTTGAGGCAGATGAGAGCGCTCTGCACGTGACTGAGACGGGGCAGGCGATCGCGGCGGTTCCCGCCTCGGTGTGGGCGGCACGCGGTCTGCTCGACGGGGCTGCGCTGCTCGATCCCGTTCGTGCGGCCGAGGCGATCGCCGTCATCGAGTCCGATCAGCGGGCTCCCGGCGCCGATCTCTCCGCTCTGATGCGTCAACTGCGGCGCAGCCGAGATGCCCGATTCGCTCAGGACCGCAGACGGTTCGCGTCGATCGCCCGCGGATTCGCCTCGGACGGCGATGGCGGCGACACGGGAGACGGCGGCGGCAATTCCGGCACATCCTTGACACCCGAGGATCTCGGGCTCGTCACGGCGCTGTCGCATCCGCTGCAGATCGCACGGCTGCGCAGCGCTTCGGATTCCGACTATCTGCTGGCTTCGGGCACGGCGGCGAGCCTGCCGCGTGACTCCTCACTGCAGGGCAGTCAGTGGCTGGCCATCGCCGAGGTGGGTCTGGCCGGTTCGCGGGCGATCATCCGATCTGCCGTGCCCATCGACGTCGACACCGCGGAACTCGCCGGCGCCGGATTGCTGCACACGGAGGAAACCGCGACATTCGAGTCCGGGAGGGTCCGCGCGGTTCGGCGCAGCCGCCTCGGCGGGATCGAACTGACGTCCACCCCTATCCAGGCCGGCCCGGAACTGGCCCGCCGTGCCATCGCCGCATCGGTGCGCGAACGAGGAGCCCGCGAGGTCGCGCGGCCGTCCGAGGCGTTCGAGAACCTGCGGGCCAGGCTCGGTCTGCTCCGCGCGGTCGTCGGGGATCCCTGGCCGGAGGTGAGGTGGGGGCACCTGTCTGCCACGCTCGATCAGTGGTGTCCGGATGTGCTCGACCGGATCGCGAAGGGCTCCGACCCTGCACGGGTCGATCTTGTCTCCGCGCTGCGCGGTCTGCTGCCGTGGCCCGAGGCGGCCCGGCTCGATGAGTTGGCCCCGACCCACATCACAGTGCCCAGCGGGTCTGCGATCCGCCTCGAGTACCCGGACCCCGATCTCATCGAGCCGGAGGCCGTCTCCGGTGCGGACGACGGATCCCGAGCGGACGGCGAGTCTGCGGCCGCATCCCAGCGCACTGAGATCCCGAGCCCGATCCTCGCGGTCAAGCTCCAGGAATGCTTCGGCTGGACCGAAGTGCCGCGCATCTGCGACGGAAGGGTGCCGGTCACCATGCATCTGCTCTCCCCGGCGCGCAGGCCCTTGGCCGTGACGACCGATCTCGCATCGTTCTGGGCGAACGCGTATGCCCATGTCAGAGCCGAGAACCGGGGTCGCTACCCGAAGCACCCGTGGCCGGAGGACCCGCTGAACGCTCCGGCGGCGAAGGGCACGAAGCGCTCGGGCCGCTGACCGACTCATCGCCGGGCCCGACGCGCATGCAGGCCCGACCGTCGTCTGGGACAATGGTGCGGTGACTTCCGCGCCAACGACCATGACTGCCAGCCCGATCGCGGCGGCGACCGCCTCGTCGGCGGTGGCCCCGATCGCGGCGGTGACCGAGCGCACCGACGAACCGGCGGGCCGCCTCGGTGACGGTGTCGTTCCTGCCGAGATCTGGCGCGGGCTGCGTGATGAGCACGAACATCGGATCGCCGAGCGCACGGATGCCCATATCGAGAGGCGGATGCGGCAGGAGTCCCATCCGGTCGAGGATTTCCTCTTCACCTATTACCCGTTCAAGGTCGGGCAGCTGAAGAAGTGGCATCCCGGACCGGGGGTGCGCGTCGAACTCGCCGAGGCGGCCGATCGCCGGTATTTCGACCGGCGTTGGTACCTCATCGACGAGGATCGGAATCTCGCCGAGGTGGACCTCGAGTCCTGGCGGGCCGATCGTGGGGATGGGGCGAAGTTCATCGCCTCCCTGCTGTCGTCGACGCTGAATCGGGAGGCGAATTTCGGGTGTTTCGGCATCCACGAATGGGCGATGGTCTACCGTCTCAGCGAGGAGCAGCGTCGTCATCAGCAGGTGCCGCTGCGGCTCAGCCCACCTGAGACCGATGCCGTGGTCGAAGGCCATCGCATCCAGTGTTCGCATCATGATGCGTTCCGCTTCTTCACCGCACCGGCCCGGCCGCTCAATACCCTGCAGCCGAGCCGTGAGGGCATGGTCAGCAACGAGCAGCCCGGGTGTCTGCACGCGGGGATGGATCTGTACAAGTGGGCGATGAAGATCTCACCGGTCGCTGATTCGGACCTCGTCGTCGACTGCTTCGATCTGGCTCTCGATATCCGCACTCTGGACATGGAGGCCTCCCCCTATGACCTGCGCGGATGGGGCTACGGGGTCGTCGCGATCGAGACCGCCGCGGGCAAGGCCGAGTACATGGAGCGGCAACGCGCGTTTTCAGCCAGGGCTCAGCAGCTGCGGGCTCGGCTGCTCGATGCTCTGGCGGTCGCCGGAGTTCATCCGCGCTGAGTCGCCTGGGGGCTGCGCTGGCTAGACGCTGCGGCTGCGCCGAGCCTGCTGCGCTGACCAGTCGCTGCGGCCGCGCCGTTTCGTGGACGTCTTCGCGGTCGCGGCACCGGCGAGCCTATGATCGGCGGTATGCGTGCCATCGTCTTCGATCAGTTCTCTGTCCGTCCCAATCTCACGGACATTCCCGCGCCCACGGCCCCCGATGCGGGCGTCGTCATCGACGTCGAAGCCACCGGGGTGTGCCGCAGCGATCATCACGCGTGGGCCGGCCACGATTCGACGATCACTCTCCCCCACGTACCCGGGCATGAGCTGGTGGGTCGGGTCGCCTCGGCGGGGGTCGGCGTGGAGCATTTCCGCGCCGGCCAACGTGTCACCGTTCCTTTTGTGTGCGGGTGCGGAAGCTGCCGGTGGTGCATTTCGGGCAATGCACAGGTGTGCCCCGATCAGACGCAGCCGGGATTCACGCATTTCGGGTCGTGGGCGGATCGAGTCGTCATCCACAATGCCGATGCGAACCTCGTGGCCGTACCCGAGGATCTGCCGGCCGCGGCGGTGGTCGGTCTCGGGTGCCGATTCGCCACGGCCTTCCATGGTCTGCGCGTGCGGGCTCGCCTTGCCGCGGACGAGACGGTCGCCGTGTTCGGCTGCGGCGGAGTGGGACTGTCTGCGATCATGATCGCCCGTGCCCTCGGGGCGAGGGTCGTGGCCGTCGACGTCAGCGATGCGGCCTTGGAGTCCGCCCGTGAGTTCGGTGCCGCACGGACCGTCAACGCTCGCGATCTCAGTCCGGAGGAACTGAGCGCCGAGGTGGTCGCGCAGTTCGCGTCGACCGATCCCGACGGGGCGGCCGTGACCGTCGACGCGCTGGGCCGGGAGGACACGATCCGGGCGGCGATCGGAGCTCTGCCACCCTTGGGCCGGCACGTGCAGATCGGTCTGCTGCCCGACCAACCGGTCGTCGACCTGCCGCGCGTGATCGCGCTCGAACTCAGCGTGCTCGGCTCGCACGGAATGGCCGCGGCCGAGTACCCGGAGCTCGTCGACCTCGTCGTGCAGGGACGGCTGCGCCCTCAGGACCTCGTCACCACTGTCATCGGACTCGACGAGGCACCGGCGGCGATGGAGGCGATGAGCTCCCCCGCCGCCTCGACGGGAATGACGATCATCGACCTGGCGCGGTGAGAACGGCCGGGGTCCGGGCACTGTGCGTCTCCTCGACGAGGTCGAGCGCACCGGCGGCGATCACGGCAATGCTCACTCCGCGTCGAGCGACTCCCGCATGCTCACAGCCAGGGAGCCGATGAGCTCTTGATCCCCGCGGACGCCGGGTTCGAACGGCAGCCGCAGGCGGTCCTTGCTCTTGTCCCGGTAGCGCGGAATCACATGCATGTGGAAGTGGAAGACCGACTGCCAGGCATCGGCACCGCAGCAGTTGAGGAGATTGACTCCGTCCGCATCCCACGCCGCATAGGCGTGCTTGGCGATGCGCTGAGACTCGAGCGCCACCGCCGCCAGGTCGTCTCCCGGGATGTCCCGCAGATCAGTGCTGTGCCGTTTCGGCACGACGAGCAGATGCCCGTCCGACCCGGGCTGGATGTCCATGAACGCCAACGTCGCTTCGGTCTCGGCGATCGGCGCACTCGGTGCGTCACCCGCGACGATCTGGCAGAAGATGCAATCGCTGCTCATGAGTTCCGGCTCCTCCCCCGCGGTGAGTTGGCTGGGCCCTACGGCGTTCGGCCCGGGCCCCTCAGATCACAGAGGCGAGCCCTCAGACCATGATGGCGAGGACGACGTTCGTGTCCTGGCCCTCCCAGCGGCCGAGCAGCAGACCGGCGTCGGACTTCTCCGCCGGCGAATCGGGCGACAGGCGGTAGAGGATCTCGACGTCGCCGGAGCCCGGCAGCGGTCCCGTCCCGAAGGCGTGGGCCACGTGGGTGATCTCTTCGCCCTGGTTGCCCTCAGCGTCGACGCGGTACTGCTTCGCTGCGGTCGACGCGGTGGCGATGGTGTGGTCGAGGCGCTGCCGGAACAGCGGATCACCCATTCCGGCGTAGACCCACCGCTTGCCGAGCACCGAATGCTCCATATTCGCCACGAATGCGTCGTCGGCGCCTTCGAGCGGTTCTCCACGGTAGGTCAGCGGCACCTGCAGCAGCTGGTCGCCGCTCTTCACGATGTGGATCTCCATGCCCACTTCGCCGGCGGGGTCGTCAAAGCGATACGCGGTGACGGCCTCGAGCGGGTTCGCCGCGAGGTCGAGCTCGGCGACCCAGTCCTGCTTGGCTACCCAGTCGGTGACGACGTCGAGTTTGCCGGGGTTGAGCTGAGCTGCGTAGATATCTGCCATGGCATGTCCTCCTGGAATCTGTCTGACGTCGGCGTCAGGTGTGGCTGATGGTGGCGAGGCTCAGGCCTTGCGGGTGCCGGGGATCCATTCTCCGTCCACGACCTCGTAGTCGGCGAAGACCGCCGGAGCCTCCTCGCGCATGACCTCACCGATCTTGTTGAAGATCAGGCGGATCTCCTCTTCGGCGCCCTTCGCAGTGCGCATCTCGACGACATGGCGCAGAGAGCGCAGGTTCGCGGTGTAGACGATGCCGGTGGCCAGCCCCTCGGGGGCGAAACGACGCATGAACGAGGTCATGTGCTTCTTGTGCGAGAACTTCGTGCCCTCCTCGTCGAGCTCGAAGTGCTCGGCCATCCACTTCTGGTGCTCCTCGAGGGTGTCGAGGACCTGAAGGCTGCGTTCCATGAGTTCGGGATCTTCGCGTGCCCACTCGGGGAACCAGAACGGGATGTCGGTGAGGCGGACGTATCGCAGCGATTCCTGCGAGAACGCCGACCCCGCGCGGTGGCGGATGAGCTCGTGGGTGAGCACGCGCGAGACGTTGTGGAGGACGAAGGTGAAGTTCGCGTGTTCGAGCACGGATCCGTGCTGAGACTTCACGACATTGCCGAGGTACTGCGCGGAATCGGTGCGCACGCGGGAGACGTTCGGGTTGAGGCCCGGCTCCCACGAGCGGTAGCACATGCGTCCGGAGAACTCGAGGAGATCCTCGGCGTCGGGAGATTCCGCATCTTCGACCCGGTCCGCCCAGGAGGTTCCGCCCACCTCATCGAGGTAAGTCCTCATCGCCTCCCAATCGATATTGGGCTTGGCGAGCAGTTCAACGGACGGTTCGACCTGGCGCATGGCTCTCCTTGTGCAGGGGACGTGATTGGTTCCCAATCCTACAGACCGCCGCCGCCTGGATGGCCACCCGTCCGTCTCGAAACTCTTCTCGATTCGTCAGTCAGCGATGGCAGCCGGGGAGCTCTCGCCGTTCATTCCTCGGCGGCCCGCGGCCGTGCGTGGTCGTTCAGGGTCCGGAGTCGGCCGTATTCGTCGACTGAATACGCGGCTGCGCCGTCGGATTCCACCATCACCGAGGTGGCCGCACCATCGACGTAGACGACCGCAGCATGGTCGTCGATGGCGGTTCCCGGGCCCGGCAGGCTGCCGTCGGCGATCCATTTCCGAAAGGAGGCTTCCCGGCCGGGTTCGCCGTGGAGATGCGGGCAGGCGCTCCCCCGCAGAAATCCGAGTCCATCGTCCAACGGCGCCAGCGGACCGAACGAGTCCGTCGACGATGCCTCGAACCAGCAGTTCGCTCCGGCGCTGATGCCGGCGAGGATCGTGCCGCCGGCAGCCGCCCGGCGCATGACCCCGTCGACTCCGTGCCGACGCCACAGGCTGAGCAGGTTCGCCGTCGACCCGCCGCCGACGTAGATGAGATCCATGCCGAGCAGCATCTCCGGATCTTGGTAGTCCCACGGAGCCTGCCCGAACAGGGAGAGGACATGGGTTCGTGCCCGCGCCTCGAATGCCGCTTCGAACCGTTCGATGTAGTCGCGGCTGTCGCCGGATGCCGTCGGGACGAAGCAGACATGCGGGAGGTCAGATGCGGTGCGTCGCCGACTCGCCATCAGCAGAAGCTCGTCATCAATGCCCGATTCCCCCGTCTCGGACATCGAGAACCCACCGCCGCCGAGAGCGACGATCGTGCCGCGGAACTGCTCGACCGCCTCGGCGATCGGGCCGGAGCCCGCGGTCACGGCACTCGGTGCGTCCACTTCTCGGTTCCGAACTTCTCATCGACGAGTTCCTGTGCCCGCTTCAGCTCATCCTCGGTGTAGGTGCCGTAGGTGGCTCCATAGCGGGTGGCGAAGGTGTCGGCCATGACATCGATGATGTCCTTGCGTGCCTCACCGGTCTGGCTCCGCAGCGGATCGACGCGCTTCTTCGCACTCGCCACTCCTTTGTCGGAGATCTTCGCTTCGCCGATGCGCAGCACCTCGACCATCTTGTCGGCGTCGATGTCATAGCTCATCGTCGCGTGGTGGAGCAGTGTGCCGTCGCGATTGCGCTTCTGTGCGGCACCGCCGATCTTGCCTCCGGTCGAGGAGATGTCGTTGATCGGCTTGTAGAACGCCTCCACACCGAGAGTCTTCAGCGCCGCGAGCACCCACTGGTCGAGGAACACATACGACTCCTCGTAGTCGAGACCGGCGACGAGGGCAGGCGGGACGAACATCGAGTAGGTGATGCAGTTGCCGCCTTCCATGAACATTGCTCCGCCTCCGGAGATGCGACGGACCACCTGCACGTCGTACATGTCCACGCCTTCGGGGCGCAGTTCGTTGACGTAGGACTGGAAGGCGCCGATGACGGTGGCGGTGTCCTCCCATTCCCAGAACCGCAGGGTCGGCTGCCGACGACCTGCCGCGACCTCTTCGAGCAGCACCTGATCGAGCGCCACATTGAGCTGAGTGGGCAGCACCTCTCCGCGGATGACCTGCCAGTCGAAGTCGGTGAAGTTCGCGGCCGAGCCGAGGGCGCGACGCACGACCGTGGCGATATCGGCGGTGGAGAAGCCGTGCATCGCCAGGTCCGAACCATATCCGGCCAGGGCCTCGTCGAGGCGGCCGCGCAGGGCCGCATTGTCGGCGGTGACGCTGGCGCCGACGAGTGCCGGGGCAAGGTCGAAATAAGCTTCCTCGGGTTCGAGGAAGAAGTCACCGGAGATCTTCACCTCGGTAATCGTCTTACCGTCGGTGGTGACATCGGCGACGACGAGTTTGCCGCCGATGACCTTGTATTCGCCGTGGAAGTGCTGTGTCTCGTTCGTCATATCTGCCAACCTACTCCCCTGTCAGCGCGTTCCACATGAACCGGTAGCTCAGCGCCCGGGTGAACGCGGTCTGCTCATTGTCCGAAGCCGCGGAATGACCGCCTTCGGTGTCTTCGAAGAACCACACGTTCTCGATACCCTGCGCCTGCATCCGGGCGGCCATCTTCCGCGCCTGCACCGGTCCCACCCGGTCATCCGACGTCGCCGTCCAGAACAGCACCGGCGGATAGTCCTGTCCGCCCTCGAGGAGGTGGTAGGGCGAGAAGTGTCTGATGAACGCCCAGTCCTCGGCCACGTCCGGGTCGCCGTACTCGGCCTTCCATGAATAGCCGGCGCTGAGCTTCGTGTACCGGGCCATGTCCAGCAGCGGAACTCCACAGGAGACTGCGCCGAACAGCTCGGGATACTGGGTGAGCATATTGCCGACCAACAATCCGCCGTTCGAACCGCCGGCACAGGCGAGCCTCTTCGGGCTCGTCACTCCGCGGGCGATGAGATCGCGGGCCACGGCCGAATGGTCTTCATAGCAGCGCATGCGGTTCTCTCGCATCGCGGCAGTGTGCCATTCAGGCCCGTATTCGCCTCCGCCGCGGATGTTGGCGAGGACATAGACGCCTCGGCGGCCTGTCGGGATGGTGTCTCCGGTGGTGCTGCGGCTGAGCCAGCCGATGCCGACCACGGGTGAATATCCGGGTGTGCGGCTGACTTCGAATCCGCCGTAGCCGTCGAGCAGTGTGGGATTGTCGCCGTCGAGCACGAGGTCGTCGGATCCGATCTGGAAGTACGGGATCGCCGTTCCGTCAGCGCTGGTGGCGAAGTGCTGCTCGACGCTGAGCCCGTCGGCATCGAACATCGCCGGCGCCGATTTGATCACCTCGGCGGTGGACTTTTCGGAGTCCGTTCCCGCAGCTTCGTCCGAGGGGCCCAGAGTTCCGTATGACAGCGTCGAGGGCGTGAGGAAGCCGGTGCTGACCATCCAGAAGTCGTTGGCGGTGGCCGGGTCGTATTTGTCGACTGCGCCGAGGCCGACCATATGGTTGGCCGGCACCCCGGGCAGGGTGGATTCGGCGAAGTCGTTGTTCAGGTCGAGGACCGTCAGCGTCGACTGCACGTCGGCGAGCAGCTCGAGGACGAGGTAGTCGCGGGTGAAGGTGAAGGACTGCAGCGAGGTGCGGGCGTCCGGGGTGAAGATCACGCGCGGAGTGATCTCTCCTGCCTTGACCGCATCGATATCGGCGATAGCAAGGCCGCCGGCGGCCACCTCGGTGGTGGTGGACTGCCACGTCGACTGCGGACGGAAGAGCACGAGGTCGCGGTCGAAGCCGACCTCGACGTCGGTGGGAACGTCGACTCGGTTGAGCGCGTCGGCCCAAGTCGTCGGTTCGACCGACAGCGTCCCGTCTGCGCCGGTGATGTCGGCGAGGTCGAGGAAGCTCATCGTCGAGTTGAAGAAGTCGATGGCGTCGATGATGACTGCGCGGTCGGTGGCCGCGGTGTCGGGGCGGATGTCGCTGCCGACGAAGATCGCCACATGGTCGCGTGGGACTTCGGCGACGATCGGGGCCTCGTCGAGGCTCTGACCGCGGCGGAGCGCTCTGGCTTGGCGAGGATACGACGAGGTCGTCAGTGAGTCGGCGTCGGTCTCGGTGGCGACGAGGACGGTGTCATCATCGAGCCAGGCCAATCGTGTCTTGGCGGCGGGGATGTCGAAGCCGCCGTCGACGAAGGTGCGGTCATCGAGGTCGAATTCGCGGACTCGGTGGGAGTCGCCTCCGTCCGGGGACAGGAGGACGAGGGCGCGCCGATTGTCGCTGCGCCGGACCATCGCTCCTGACCAGACCCAGGCGGTGTCTTCCTGTGCCGCCAGTTCGTCGAGGTCGAGCAGCACATCCCAGTCGGGTGCATCCGTGCGGTAGCTCTCCCATGTGGTGCGTCGCCACAGACCTTTCGGGTTGGTCCTATCGCGCCAGAAGTTGAAGAAGTGGTCGCCGCGTTTGGTGACCATCGGAATGCGGTCGTCGGAGTCCAGCGCGGTGCGCAGTTCGCCGGAGATGGTATCGAAGAGGTCGTCGTGGAATCGGTCGAGGGTCTCCGCGTTCTGGTTCTTCACCCAGGCGATCTGCTGCTCGCCGGAGATGTCTTCGAGCCAGAGGTTTTCGTCGTCGGGCAGTTCGGCACTCGTCGTCGGGGCCGCTGTCGGTGAGTCTTCTTCGCGCATTCTCCCATCCTAGTGACCGCCGCTGAAACAGCCACGTGGTGCCGCGGACGAGGAATTCGTCTGACGTGCAGTTCTCACCGCGGGCTGCGGAACATGACCAGGCCGGGCTGCCCGTTGGGGGCGTCGGGGCCGTGTCCGAGTTCTGCGAAGCCGAGTTCTTCGTAGAGGCGGCGTGCCGGACTGTCGATATCGTCGGTCTGCAGCCAGCAGCCGCAGTGTCCGACCTCTCCGATCCACGTTTGAAGGGTGCGCCGTCCCGGGCCTTGTTCGCGCTGCTTCGGGTCACGGGCGAGCAGGTTGAGTGCGAAGGTCGATTCGAGTTCGGTCGAAGCTTCGCCGAGGCGGCTCTGCAGTTCGAATGCCCACGGATACTTCTGCTCCTCCCACCTCCAATGGTGGCCGTAGGCGAATGAGCTCAGCCGCCCGTCGGGCTGGGTCCGGGTCAATGTCATGAGGGCCTGTCCCTTGCGGACGGAGACGTCGTAGACATCGGCGAACAGTGCCGCAAACCTCGGGTCCTCGTTCAGCGGCGGCTCGGCGGCAGCGGCCCCATAGAGCGCTTCGACCTCGCTGCGGGGTGGCAGGACACCGCGGATTCCCGGCCCCGAGGGCACGCCCTGCCACAGTGGACCCATCCCCGCCGGCATCCCCCACACGATTTCGACCGTGGGGTCGTCCGCGTGGCCGGACCGCGCGCAATGGCCGGCGGGCGACGGCTGCCCGGTGAGGTCGTTCATGACTATCACCATAGTCTCGTCATGGAGCGGGCAGTTGAACTTTCGGTGGCCACTTGCCGTCGTCGCAGCAGACTCGGTTCACAGCGCGGCAGACTCGGCTCACAGCCTGCGTCTGTGTTCGAGGATTGCGGCGCGGAGAAGTTCTTCGGTTGGGCTCATCGGCCGTTCGTCGGCATCGACGATGTCGATTCCGACACTCGACCCACCGATATCGATGGTTGCCGGCTGCGAGGTCCGGCGAACGTATCGCCATGGGATCATCACCGAAAATTCGGAATCGGCACGCGGCGGTACAACGCGGGCTTCGTCATCCAGCGCTCCGGCACAGTCGCTGTCACTCGGCGGTGCGGCGCGAGCCCCGTCGACCGGAGTCGCGGCGCGAGCCTCGTCGCCCGGAGTCGCGGCGCGAGCCCCGTCGACCGGTGTCGCCGTCCTCTCTGCCGCTGCTTCCCCGGTGTCTCGTCCCGGCTCGGGACCATGCTGTCGGCCGGGAAGTTGCTGCCGTTGCCGATCATGCTGCTGATCAGGAGGATCCTGTTCGCCGGGGCCATGCCTCGCACCACGACTGTCGTCCTGACCAGAGGCGCATCCGGGATCGGGACCGCTGAGGGGTTTGGTTCGGGTCCTGTAGTGGTGACCGGTCGGTGTGATGACCTCGAGGGCCTCGGCTGTCGCCTGATGGCGCCACCCGCTGAGTTCCTTGAGATAGTTGCAGGCGGCGCACAGTCCAGAAGAGTTGTCCCAGTCCGTTTCCCCACCGGCAGCGGCCGCGTCGACATGATCGGCGTGCTGGATGGGTGCCTCGCACCAGGGCGAACGGCAGACGTCGTCGCGGAAGACGACCATGCGTCGAAGCAGCCCGGAGAATTCCCTGCGGCGGGAGTCCATCCGCACGAGCTGACCGTCTTCCGGCCGCGTGTACAGCCTGCGGATGAAGGTGGCGGCCTCGTTCTCGGCAACGACGTTCCTGGCGGCTTGGGCCGGGATCGGGCCGACCCCGGGGAACCATGCCGATTCTTCTCCGGGCCCGAACAGGCTGCTGTCCTGCATGATGAGGTGGACTTCGGTGGGCACGGCCGCAGCGGCAGCCTGCCCGGTCAGTCGCTCGACCAAGAGATCCGCAGCGATCTGATTCTGACCACGGCCGTCGGCCTTGCCGGTGGCGGTCACGGTCTGGGCCGACTTCTTGAGATTGGCGAATGCGGCAACGGCCTGCGACATCGGCAGCAGAGCAGTCAGATAGGCCATGTTTCCCGGTGCCGGACGCACGCTGACCGAGCGCTCTTCGACACAGCGTTCGAGGTGGTCGACCGCTGCCTGCTGGTCGAGCTTCTGTGCCAGGGCCCTCACCTCGTTGCCCAGTCGTCTGACTCCCACCTCGGCCAGGCGTTCGGCCATCCGCTCGTCGAGCTCGTGCTTCTTCTCCCGCGGCAGCCAGTCGGATTCCTTGGCGACAGTGCGTGCCTTCTCCTCCGAGATGTCTCCGCCCTTCATCGCCGAGTAGACATTGGGCAGGTCCAGGAGCAGGGTCCGTGAGAATTTGAGCAGCGCGTTGCCGCGGTGTCGGGAGACCTTTCTGGCCAGGCCGATCTCCGCGCCGACCCCGAGTCCCTGCTTCGTGCTCGGGACACCGTCTTCGGCCTCCCGATTCTTTCGGTGCATATCGAACGTCAGGGTTTCGCGGGCCTGTGCGGCGGCGCATGCGGAGGTCAGTTCCTCAAGAGCCGTGATGCGATCGATCGCTTCTTCCTCGGTCGCGGCAGGAGGCATTTCGGACAGGCTGTCGCGCCACCGAAGGATCTCGGTGAGTGCGTCCGGAACCTGCTTTGCCTCCATGTCCAGAACACTACCTGGCGGCACTGACACGACATTTCCCGAACGTATCTGCCCTGGTCAGACCACTAGTCAGCTCAATTCTTCACCGGTCGTCTCTCGTGCCATGAAGCTCATCAGAACCACGGCGACGACGACTAGAGCTCCGGTGAGGACGAACGTCAGGGTCAGGCCGAGCACCGGCCACATGAACGCGCCGAACACGATCGGGGCGATTCCCGTGGCCAGACGCGACGCCGCAGAAGCCCAACCGAAACCAGAACCGCGCAGTCGGGTCGGGTAGAGCTCGGAGACATAGGTGTACAGGGTCGGGATCGCGATCTGGATGACGAAGCCGAAGCCGATGATGGCCGCTTTCGCCGTCCAGTTGAGTTCGGCACCGGAAGCTTCGATGAATACGGCAGATCCGATCAGGAGGATCGCGGCCACGATCGCCGAGACTCCGAGCACCCATTTGCGACCGAATCGTTCGACGATGAGCGCGCAGACGATCACGCCGAGGATGCCGACCGCGGTCATCGACCCGGTGACGAGGAACGCCGCCTGATCGGCCAGCCCCTGCTTCTTCAGGATTCCGGGCAGCCATGTCAGTGCCGCGTAGTAGACAAGGAGGACGGAGACGAAGAGCGACCAGGCGACGAGGGTCGTCTTGGCTGAGTGCTGCCACAGCTGCACGAGCTGACCGCTGGCCGCTCGCAGCTGCCCGCTGACTCTGGGCCCCGCGTCCGAGGTCGGCGTCGTCTGCGACGCGGCGGGGCTCGCCGTGCTCCGATCCGCGTCGGGCTCAGCCGTTGCCGGGGCTGCATCGTCACCGGCCGCCGGCGTTGCGGCAGCCTCGCCGACCGGTTCATGGGTCCACTCGGTGACGTCGGCGCCGGTGCGCTCGACCAGTCGTCTGATGATCGCGTCGGCTTCGGCGTACCGGCCGACCGAGGCGAGATAGAGAGGTGATTCAGGAATCCCGAAACGCACGGCGACGGTGAGCAGGGCGGGAACGATCATGACGAGCATAATCAGCCGCCAGTCCCCGAAACCGAGCAGATAGGCGGAGACGAACGCACAGAGCGAGGCGCCGATCGGCCACCAGCCGTCCATGGCGGTGAGCACGCGTCCGCGATGTCGGCTGGGCGTGAACTCCCCGACGAGGGCGTAGTCGACAGGGATGCATCCGCCCAGACCGAATCCCGCGAGGAAGCGGAAGAGGATGAACCAACCATATGCGGGCGCGAATGCTCCGGCGACCGTGAAGATCGAGAAGACGAGCAGAGTGAGAGTGAACGCCTTCTTCCGCCCGATGACATCGGCGATGCCGCCCCAGATGAAGGCACCCAGTGCCATGCCGATGAGATTGGCGGTCGCAATCCATGCGGCCTGGCCGAGGCTGAGACTCCAATAGTCGCTGAGCAGCGGAATGAGGAATCCGTTGAGAGCGACGTCCCAGGCGTCGAACATGAAACCGAGCCCGCCGATGATGAAGATGGCACCCTGGGTGCGCCACTTCCATGGCAGGTGAGCGATGACTTCGGAGGCTGTCGGAATCGACGCCGAGGTGGTCGTGTGCACGAGGCCACAGTACCGCAATTTACGCACAACTGAGTAAAACGTCCGCCGGCGCAATGGATAGCGGGTGGGCAACAAGGGACAACGGGTGAACGACGCGCGGAAAGCAGAAGGCGGGCCGCCGCGAATCACTTCGCAGCGGCCCGCCTCAAGAGCGTGCCCGGCTGACGTCCAGATCAGACACTGACGTCCAGTTCAGACAACGCCCGCCAGGCCAACGACGCCCATCGAATCAGGCCAGGCGCACCAGCCAGTTGTTCGTGTCCTCGACCCGTCCGTACTGGATGTCGAGCAGCGTCCTGCGCAGCTCCATGGTCTTCTCACCGGCCTCTTCACCATGGTCGATGGTGAAGTCCTCGCTGACGAGCTTGCTGATCGGCGTGATGACGGCAGCGGTGCCGCAGGCGAATGCTTCGACGATCTCGCCGCTGGCCGCACCCTCACGCCACTCCTCGATGGAGATCTGACGCTCTTCGGCCTCGAGTCCGAGCTGCGGTGCCAGTTCGAGCAGCGAACGACGGGTGACGCCGTCGAGGATCGAATCGCTCAGCGCCGGAGTGAGCAGCTTGCCGCTCTTCGTCACGAGCATGAGGTTCATGCCGCCGAGCTCGTCGATGTACTTGTTCTCGACCGAGTCGGTGAACAGCACCTGCTGGCAGCCCTTTGCGGCCGCCTCGTTGGTCGCCACCAGCGACGATGCATAGTTGCCGCCGCACTTGGCGAAGCCGGTGCCGCCCGCGCCGGCGCGCTTGAGCTTCGGCGAGAGCCAGATCGACACCGGCTTGATGCCGCCGGAGAAGTAGGGACCGGCCGGCGATGCGATGGCGTAGTAGTCGACTTCATGGCTGGCCCGCACGCCGAGGAACCGCTCCGTGGCGATCATGAACGGCCGCAGGTACAGGCTCGACTCATCGGCGTCCGACTCCGGCGTCGGAACCCAGGCCTGGTCGAGGCTGACCAGCTGCTTGAGCGAGTTGATGAAGTCCTCTTCGGGCAGCTGCGGCAGCGCGAGACGCTCGGCGGAGCGGTTGATGCGCGCGGCGTTGCGCTCGGGTCGGAACGTCCATACCGAACCGTCGGCATGACGGTAGGCCTTGAGCCCCTCGAAGATCTCCTGGGCGTAGTGGAGAACAGCGGCTGCCGGGTCGAGCAGCAGCGGCCCGTACGGCCGGACCTCGTGCCCCTGCCAACCGTCGTCGACCGTGTAACGGATGTGCGCCATATGGTCGGTGAAGTACTGGCCGAAGCCGGGATCCTTCTTGATGTTCTCGCGCACCAGCTCGGGTTGCGGCTGGAGGTTCTTAAGAACGGTGAAATCTGTCATGAAAACTCTTTTCTCACTTGTGATGAGTGACACTTTCAGGGTAGTCCATCACCCCGGCGCTCGTCGCACCGGGGTGATGTCGTCAATCCTGAAATCGGGTGTCGCTCGGTTGGGTTCATCCTCGCAGAGGTGACCCCATCGTCACCCATCCGCCCCTCGCCGAGGCGGTCGACCACGCCGACCGCGGCTTCCGGTCAGCCGAGGCGTGCCGCAATCGCGTCGCCCACCTCGGAGGTGGACCGCTTCGTTCCGTCGCGCTCGGCGAGGTCGGCTTCGACGGCCGTCTCGATCGCCTTGGCCACGGTCTCGAGTCCCAGGTGGGAGGCCATGAGCGCCCCCGAGAGGATCGACGCGGTCGGGTCCGCGATCTGCTGGCCGGCGATGTCCGGAGCCGAACCGTGGATCGGTTCGAACAGGCTCGGCGCCGTCCCTTCGACATTGAGGTTCCCCGAGGCGGCCAGACCGATTCCGCCGGTGACCGCGGCTGCGAGGTCGGTGAGGATGTCCCCGAAGAGGTTGTCGGTGACGATGACGTCGTAGCGCTCGGGATTCGTGACCATGTAGATCGTGCACGCATCCGTGTGCTCGTAGTTGACGGCCACCTCGGGGAATTCCTGCCCGACCTTCTCGACCACGCGACGCCACAGGTGACCAGCATGGACCATGACATTGTGCTTGTGCACGTAGGTGAGCTTCTTGTTCCGCGCCTGAGCCCGGGCGAAGGCGTCGCGGACCGCACGCTCGACGCCGTACCAGGTGTTGACCGAGACCTCGGTCGCGACCTCCTGCGGGGTGCCCGTGCGCACCGATCCGCCGGATCCGGTGTACGAGCCCTCGGTGCCCTCGCGGACGACGACGAAGTCGATCTTTCCGGGATCGGCCAGCGGGCTGGTCACTCCGGAGAACAGCTTCGAGGGACGCAGGTTCACTGCATGCCCCAGCCCGAAGCGCATCTTGAGGATCACTCCGCGCTCGAGCACTCCGGAGGGCACGGACGGATCCCCGCAGGCGCCGAAGAAGATGGCATCATGTCCACGCAGCGACTCGAGCTCGTCGTCGGTGAGCGTCTCACCGGTCTCGTGGTAGCGCTGGGCGCCGACCTTGTAGTCTGTGAGCTCGAGCTCGACGGGCTCGCCTGACACCTCGATGGCGCGGCGGAGGACTTTGAGGCCTTCGGGGACGACCTCGTTGCCGATTCCATCTCCGGGCATGACTGCGATTGAGAACTTCATGCCCACAGAATACGACCCCATCTCACGATGCAACTGCGGCGTCTTACAATGTGAACCATCGTCACCGGCGCTCATCGGCACGGAGGCTGAGCGACGTCAGCCACCCGAAAGCGGCCCCCTGCCCCAACGGGCCGCGCCTGCCCTTCCCGGGACAGATCCCGCGATCCGTGTGCGGTCATGAACAATTTCACGTCTCAAACCCTGATTCCGGCTACACATCCGGCGCCGCAGGGACGAAGATGGATACAGCACCCCAAACCCCGTGGGGGCCACGCCGAAACTGCCCCGAGAGAAAGTCGATCATTGACCGAGACCATCCGCAACGCCCGTGCCGCAGCTCTGCCCGCCAAACTCTCCCGGTCCTGGCTGCTCGTCAACGCTGCGAAGGAAGAGATCTTCACTCCCGCGCAGACGTCGGAAGCGGACTCCGTCATCTTCGACCTCGAAGCGTCCGTCGCCGACGACAAGAAGCTCGAGGCACGTGACAATGTCGTGCGCGCACTGAAGAACGGAATGTCGGCCTGGGTGCGCATCAACAAGATGGAATCCGAATTCTGGGACGATGACCTCGCCGCGATCGCCATGTTGCCCGGTCTGCGCGGAGTCATGCTCCCGGAGACCGAACGGCCCGAGCAGGTCTCCTACACCGCGATGCGTGCGAAGGCGGGCCTGCCGGTCATCGCACTCCTCGAATCGGCGCGTGGAGTGGAGAACGCCACGAAGATCGCCGAGGCGCCCGGCACCTTCCGCCTGGCCTTCGGCACGAACGACTTCCGCAAGGACACGGGCTTCTCCGGCGATCCGATGGCCCTGGCCTACGCCCGTTCGCGCCTGACGATCGCCTCCCGCATGGGCGGACTGCCCGGTCCCATCGACGGACCGTCGGCCGCCGATGCCGATGATGAGAAGGTCTGGGCCGATGCCGAGGTCACTCACATGATGGGCATGACCGGAAAGCTCGTGCTCACCGTCGACCAGGTCAACACCCTCAACGAGGCAATGAGCCCGAGCGAGGACGAACGCGATTGGGCCCGCCAGATGCTCGAAGCCGCCGAAGGCGGATCCGAGATCACCGACGGCTCCTACCTGCCCCGCCTGGCCCGTGCGAAGAAGATCGCGTCCCTGGCTGACACCTACGGCCTCTGGAACGCTTGAGCCGACAGCCGTCCTGGCTGCTGTGGGCAACACTGCCCGCCGTCCTGTTCATCATCGCCTTCGGACTGTGGCTGCACCTCGAACGCATCGGACCCACCCCGATCGATCAGGCCTGGCTGGAGCTCGTCGGCCTCACTGAGGGCTCGGTGCCGTACTGGATCGCCGTCGTCCTCGCCGAGGTCGGCGGCGGGACCGGTGTGGTCATCTGCACCACGCTGCTCACGGGCTTCTTCATCCTGCGCAGACGCCTGCGCTCGGCGATCGTCCTCGTCACGACGATGCTCGCCGGCATCGCCGCCTCGGAGATCCTCAAGGCCGTCGTCACCCGCCTGCGCCCCGGCGATCAGCTCTACGAATCCTTGGGCTTCTCCTACCCTTCGGGACATTCGATGGGCGCTGCCGCACTGGCCATGAGCCTGGCGATCATCGCCTGCCGCCGCCATCAGCTGCGCGGATCAGTCGCCCAGGCAGCAGAAGCTCAGGCACCGAGGATGGGCTTCTGCTGGTCATTCCTCCTCGCCGCCGTCTGGATCCTCGCCATGATGTGGTCGCGGACCGCGCTCCAGGTCCACTGGCTCACCGACACGATCGCCGGCGCCTTCATCGGCATCGCCGTCGCCGTTCTCGTCGACGAGTTCTGGACCCTGACAGCACAGAGGACCCGCTCACCCCGCTTCGCTCTCTGGCTTGCGGGGTGAACGGGTCGTCCGGCGTGAGGGTCTCAGTCCTCCTGGAGTGAGACGCCGGTGAAGGCCGAGGCGTTCACGGCACCGGCCACAGCCTTGACGACCTCGTCCGAGACGACCGAGTCCACGGCCAGGACGGACAGCGCCTCGTTGCTCGTCGACGCGGGCGAGACCTGCATTCCGGCAATGTTGACGTTGTTCGCGCCGAGTGCCAGACCCAGCTGACCGATGATTCCCGGACGATCCTCGTAGCGGAAGATGAGCAGGTTGTCCGTCAGCTCGATCTCCAGCGAGTAGCCGTCGACCTCGGTGAGCTTCTGCACGAGCTTCGGACCGGTCACGGTGCCCGACACCGAGATGCGCTGCCCGGTGCTCGTCGTCGCGGTCAGGCGGGTGATGTTGCGGAACGATTCGCAGTACGGATCCGTGACGAGTTCGACGCCGATTCCGCGCTCTTCGGCCAGCAGCGGAGCGTTGACATAGGAGACCTGGTCGGACACGACGTCCTTGAACAGGCCCTTGAGCGCGGAGAGCTTGAGGACGGAGACGTCCTTGTCGGCGATCTCGCCGTTGACCTCGACCTTGAAGTGCGTGACCGAGGAGTCGGCCAGCGCGTTGACGACCCGGCCCAGACGCTCGGCCAGGGGAATGCCCGGACGCACATCCTCGTGGATGGCACCGCCTGCGACATTGACCGCGTCGGGGACGAGTTCCCCTGCCAGAGCCTTGCGCACGGACTTCGCCACGGCGACGCCGGCCTTCTCCTGTGCCTCATGAGTCGAGGCGCCCAGATGCGGGGTGACGTTGACGGCGTCGAGATCCATGAGCGCCGAGTGCTCCGGCGGCTCGACGTTCCAGACGTCGATTCCGGCGCCGCCGACCTCACCCTTGGCCACGGCCTCGGCCAGGGCCGCCTCGTCGATGATGCCGCCGCGGGCGACGTTGATGAACCGGGCGCCGGGCTTGGCGGCTTTGAGCTCCTCGGTGCTGATCATGCCGACCGTCTCCGGCGTCTTGGGCATGTGCACGGTGACGAAGTCGGACACGGCGAGCAGGCCGGGCAGGTCGAGGACCTCGACGCCCATCTGAGCCGCACGAGCCTGAGTGATGTAGGGGTCGTAGCCGACCAGACGCATGCCGAAGGCCTTCGCGCGCTCGGCGACGAGTCCGCCGATGCGGCCGAGGCCGACGATACCCAGAGTCTTCTCGTAGAGTTCGACGCCGGTGTACTTCTTCCGGTTCCACTCCCCCGCCTTCAGCGAGGTGTTGCCGGCGCCGAAGTACCGCGCGGATCCCAGAATGTGGGCCATCGTCAGCTCGGCTGCGGAGATGATGTTCGACGTGGGAGCGTTGACGACCATGACACCCGCCGAGGTGGCTGCGGGCACATCGACATTGTCGAGTCCGACTCCGGCACGGGCGATGACCTTGAGGTTGTTCGCAGCGTTGATGGCTTCGGCGTCGACCTGCGTGGCCGACCGGACGAGGATCGCATCGGCGTCCGCGATGGCGGGCAGGAGCTGGGATCGGTCGGCGCCCTCGGTGTGACGGATCTCGAAGTCTCCTCCGAGAGCTTCGATGGTGGCCGGTGACAGTTCTTCGGCGATGAGCACGACGGGCTTGGGCACTGATTTCCTCCTGTTGCGTCCGGGACGCGTCCACCTTATGAGACTTTCAGGAATCCTTCACAAGGTCTCAGATTCTGGGAACAATCGCTCAACAGACAGTGCTGCACGCTCAGAATCCGTGGCGCGCTCAGAACCCGTTCGGCGAATACGGCGCCCGGCCCAGGCTGAACATGGCGCTGGCCAGCACAGCGGATCCCGGCGTCTGCTCGTCGATGCGTCCCGCCCGGGCGAGGATGACGGGATCGGCGCCGCCGAGGTAGAGGGACCCGAGCTCGGCGATGCCGAGCCCGAGGTCAGCCGGTGTCGAATCGGAGGCGGGGGTCACCTCGGCGTTCTCACCGTCCGAGGTGATCGTGAAGCGTCCACCGGCGAGGTCGAGCGAATCGTCGATGTCGATCGTCAGTGTCCCGGGCACGTACCAGGGCCGGGCCTCGAGCGCGGCCTTGACGTCGAGGATGCGGATCCAGATGTTGTCCTCGCTCGCAACGGTCTTCACACGCCTGGAATCGGTGAGCAGCCACGGCAGCGGGGAGTATTCGGCGGACTCGCCGAAGGTCACTCGGGTCGACAGGTCGATGGCGGCGAGGAACGACCACAGCGAGGCGTAGGCCGCATCGGTGGCGGCCACGAAGTCGATGATGTCGACGGTCGGCGGGGTCTTCGACCAGCCGGCGAACTTGTAGGAGACATAGCCGTCGGGCTCGCCCTGCTCGTCGAAGTGCAGGGCCGCGCGGACGCCTCGATCCTCTTCGCCGGTTTCGGTGTTGAGTGCACCCGTGGCGCGTTCGATGTAGGTCTGCTGACGCTCCATGGCGCCGGGTGAGGTCCGCATGAACTCGCCGTAGATCTTCGGAGCCAGTTCACGCAGCTCGCTCGGCAGGCACATCTCGACGCGGCGATCGGGTTCGCGCACCATCTTGAAGCCGGGCGAGGTGTCGACCTCGATCGAACGCAGCCAGGTGGCCACACCGAAGCCGAAGCGCGAGTAGATTCCGCCTTCGGTCGCGGTCAGTGCGGCGAACGGGTAGCCGTTCGCCTTCGCCTCGGCGAGGTCCGTGGTCATCAGCGACCGCAGCAGACCGCGCCGGCGATGGGTCGGGCGCACCGTGATCCAGGTGATGAGGTGACCGGGCACCAGCCGTCCCCCGCCGACGTTGACGAGCTTCTCGAACCACGCGAAGGTCGCCACCGGGATCGAGGCGTCGAGGCCGTGCCCGAACTCCTGATCGGCATAGACGGCGGTGAGATTGCGCCCATCGGCGATCGCCCGCTCGACCCGGTTGAGCAGGGCCGCATCGGTCGACCGAGGGTCATGGAAGCCCACGCTCGTCGAGGCGAAATAGCCCTTCGTGCGCTCATCCGGTTCGCCGGTGGACGCGTCGATGGTCGGCTTGAAGTCTTCGAATCTGTAATTCGTCACACATCCACAGTAGTCCACATGGTCCGCCGTCGGGGGATTTTCCCTATCGATGTCGGGCGACCCCCGAGTTCCGCAACCGCTGATGGAATCGGCCGGCACGGCACCATGGGATCGCCGAGGTGAATGCGAAAGAGCCCCGGACACCGAGCGGCATCCGGGGCTCCTGTGTACAGGACCGAGTGATCAGACTCAGCGAGCGGCAGTGCCCTCGGTGTAGTCGTCGTCGGAGTCCTTGAGCCATGCGAACATCTTGCGCAGCTCGCGGCCGGTGGACTCGATCGGGTGCTGCTCTTCCTTGGCGCGCAGCTCCTTGAACTCCGGTGCGCCGTTCTTCTGGTCGTTCATGAAGCGCTCGGCGAACTTTCCGTTCTGGATGTCGTCGAGGACGCCCTTCATGTTCTCCTTCACCTCGGACGTGATGACCCGCGGGCCGGAGACGTAGTCGCCGTACTCAGCGGTGTCGGAGCAGGACCAACGCTGCTTGGCGATGCCGCCTTCGACCATGAGGTCGACGATGAGCTTGAGCTCGTGGAGGACCTCGAAGTAGGCGATCTCGGGCTGGTAGCCGGCCTCGGTCAGGGTCTCGAAACCGTACTGGACGAGGTGCGAGACACCGCCGCAGAGCACGGTCTGCTCACCGAACAGGTCGGTCTCGGTCTCCTCGGTGAAGGTGGTCTTGATGCCGCCGGCGCGCAGGCCGCCGATGCCCTTGGCGTAGGACAGGACGGTGTCCCAGGCCTTGCCGGAGGCGTCGACCTCGACGGCGACGAGCACGGGCACGCCGCGGCCGTCGACGAACTCACGACGGACCACGTGGCCCGGTCCCTTCGGGGCGACCATGATGACGTCGACGCCCTCGGGAGCCTTGATGTAGTCGTAGCGGATGTTGAAGCCGTGGATGAACACGAGGGTCTTGCCGGGAGCCAGCTGATCCTTGATCTCGTTGTTGAAGATCTCGGCCTGAACCTGGTCGGGTGCGGCGATGGTGATGACATCGGCCCATGCGGCCACCTCGGCGGGGGTTCCGACCTCGAGGCCTTCGGCCGCGGCCTTGTCGCGGCTGGGCGAGCCTTCCTTGAGGCCGATGCGGACTTCAGCGCCGGAGTCGCGCAGGCTCAGCGAGTGGGCGTGGCCCTGGCTGCCGTAGCCGATGACGGCGACCTTCTTGCCCTGGATGATCGACAGGTCTGCATTGTCGTCGTAATAGCGTTCTGCTGCCATAGTTCTAGCTCCTTATGCTTACGGGGTGATGTCCCCATTGTTTCACAGTTCGGTATTACTGCTCACGTTTTGAGATGTCGGGGGGTTCCACAAGTTGGAACGCGAAAATCTTCGCCGAGGCGGCCGCGCGGTCGGTCGTGACCGCGCGGTTCCGTATTCTTCGTCAGCTGCGCAGTGTTCGTCAGCTGCGCAGGGCACGGTCGGTGATCGACTTCGCTCCGCGGCCGATGGCCACGGTTCCCGACTGCACGATCTCCTTGATCCCGAAGGGTTCGAGGACCTCGCGCAGCGCTTCGACCTTGCCGAGCTCACCGGTGGCTTCGATGCTCACGGAATCAGGTCCGACGTCGACGATCTTCGCTCGGAACATCTCCACCGCCGAGGCGACCTGCGGCCGTGTCGCAGCATTTGCCTTGACCTTGTAGATGATGTGCGCGCGACGCACCGAGGACTCGGGTTCGAGCTCGACGATCTTGATGACGTTGACGAGCTTGTTCAGCTGCTTCGTCACCTGCTCCAGGGGAACATCGTTGACGTCGACGACCACGGTGATCCGCGAGAGCTCTTCGTGCTCGGTGACGCCGACGGCGAGGCTGTGGATGTTGAAGCCGCGGCGGGCGATGAGCCCGGTGAACCGGGTGAGCACGCCGGGCTTGTTCTCGACGAGGACAGAGAGTGTGTGTCGGCTGTTGTTCATTCCAGGCCTCCTTCGATCTGAGCCACGGAACGCACCGTGCCGTCTTCGTTCGCTGCGGCCTCGGCGATGGCGGCCTCGGCTTCCTCTTCGCCCTCTCCGTCGAATTCGGGACGGATGCCGCGGGCGTATTCGATCTCGTCGTTCGACACGCCTGCCGCGACCATCGGCCACACCATCGCATCCGGTGGGACCGTGAAGTCGAGGACGACCGGTCGGTCGTTGATCGACAGCGCCTTCTCGATCGCGGCGTCGACGTCCTCGTTGCGATCCACGCGAATCGCCTCACAGCCGTAGGCTTCGGCCAGTTTGGCGAAGTCGGGGATCCGGATCGTCTCGTGGCCGGTGTTGAGGTCGGTGTTCGAGTAGCGGCCGTCGTAGAACAGGGTCTGCCACTGGCGGACCATGCCCAGCGACGAGTTGTTGATGATCGCGACCTTGATCGGGATGTTGTTGAGCGCGCAGGTGGCCAGTTCCTGATTCGTCATCTGGAAGCAGCCGTCTCCGTCGATCGCCCACACCACACGGTCGGGCTGGCCGACCTTCGCACCCATGGCCGCGGGCACGGAGTAGCCCATGGTGCCGAGTCCGCCGGAGTTGAGCCAGGACTTGGGGCGCTCGAATTCGATGAACTGAGCCGCCCACATCTGGTGCTGTCCCACTCCCGCCGCATAGACCGCCTCGGGGCCGGTGAGCGCGGAGATGCGGGAGATGACGTACTGCGGATCGCACAGTTCGCCGTGTGTCTCGTAACCGAGCGGATAGGTCTGCTTGAGACGGTTGAGGAAGCGCCACCACGGTTCGCGCTGACGCTCCAGGGCCTTGGGGAACTTGCTGCGCATCTCTGCGAGCATCTCGGAGAGCACCTCGCGGGCATCGCCGACGATGGCCACATCGACCTCGCGGTTCTTGCCGATCTCGGCCGGGTCGATATCGGCGTGGATGACCTGGGCGTTCGGGGCGAACGAGTCGAGCTTGCCGGTCACGCGGTCGTCGAAGCGGGCACCGATCGCGATGAGCAGATCGGCCTTCTGGAAGGCAGTGACCGCCGGTACGCTGCCGTGCATTCCGGGCATGCCCAGGTGCAGCTGATGCGAGTCGGGGAAGGCTCCGCGCGCCATGAGCGTGGTGACCACGGGGATGTTCGTCGCCTCGGCCAGGCGCAACAGCTCCTTCTCGGCCTCCGAGCGGATGACGCCGCCGCCGATGTAGAACACGGGGCGCTGGGCCTCGGACATCAGGCGCGCGGCCTCGCGGATCTGCTTGGCGTGCGGCTTGAGGATCGGGCGGTAGCCCGGCAGCACCGGCTCCTCGGACCAGACGAACGGAGCCGTGCCGGTCTGCGCATCCTTGGTGATGTCGACGAGCACGGGTCCGGGACGGCCGGTGGTCGCGATGTGGTAGGCGTTGACGAGCACTCCGGGGATGTCCTCGGCGCGGGTGACGAGGAAGCTGTGCTTGGTCACCGGCATCGTCATGCCGACGATATCGGCCTCCTGGAAGGCGTCGGTGCCGAGCAGCGACGAGGCCTGCTGTCCGGTGATCGCGAGCATCGGAACGGAGTCCATATTCGCATCGGCCAGCGCCGTGATGAGGTTCGTCGCGCCGGGACCCGAGGTGGCGATGCACACGCCGAGCTTGCCCGATGCCGCCGCATAGCCTTCGGCCGCATGGCCGGCGCCCTGCTCATGGCGGACGAGGATGTGCCGGATCTTCTCCGTCTCGAACAGCGGGTCATAGGTGGGAAGGATGGTGCCGCCGGGAAGCCCGAATACCGTGTCGACCTCGAGCTTCTCGAGGCTGCGGACGATCGCCTGCGCGCCGGTCAGGACCTCCGGGCCGGTGTTGCGGCGAATGCTGGACGGTGTGGCTGTGACCGGCGTGGACGCGGCTTGAGTGCCCGTGTCCTTCGCGGTCGAGGGCTTGGCTGCCATCGATTCCTATCCTTCCTGGGCTTCCTTCTCATCTCCGCATGAAAAAAGCCCCTCCGGATTCGGTAGGGGCGCGCGGAACGT
This sequence comes from Brevibacterium linens ATCC 9172, assembly GCF_900169165.1. Taxonomy (GTDB): domain Bacteria; phylum Actinomycetota; class Actinomycetes; order Actinomycetales; family Brevibacteriaceae; genus Brevibacterium; species Brevibacterium linens. The sequence goes on along the minus strand of NZ_FXYY01000002.1, from coordinate 92,786 downwards.
GTCGTCTGGACAGGCTACGGAAGATCCGCGCGCTGGTGAATAACGACGACAAGAAGGTGAGTCATGCCTCAATAGTTCCCCGCAGCACTCGAGGGTGTCAAACCTCGTCATCGTTCGTCCCAACATCCGAGACCTAAAATGGTTGTCATGCGAGACTCACCGAGGCGGCGCCGCGTCGACACCTCCCCACCGGTCGTCTGCCGGCCGGCGATATTCAGCGCACCCGGTGACATTCAGCGCACAGAGAAACGGGAAGTCCGTTTGCCGGAATCGTGGAATCGGTCACAGTCTGCGACTAGGCTGGATTCTCGTGCGCCCCCTCCTCCGTTTCTGGCCTGATCTCCGCTCCCGCATCGGCGTGTACGTCCTCGTGCTCGTGCTCACTCTCCTGGCCAACGGAATCCAGCTCATCGTCCCAGTGATCACCGGCCACATCGTCGACGGACCCATCGCCCACCGAGATCTGTCCGCCCTGTGGCTGCCGGTCCTCGGGGTGCTGCTCATCGGCATCGCCGAGGCGGTCGGCATGTGGGCCCGGCGCATGGTCGTCGCTCCCGTCGTCTCGGCCTGGGAGGTGACGTGGCGTTCGCGTCTGTTCGACCGTCTGCAGTACACCTCGGTGGCGATCCATGATTCCTGGGAGTCCGGCCAGCTGCTCTCACGCGCGGTCAATGATCTGTCCCAGCTGCGACGCTTCTTCGCATTCGGGCTGCCCTTCCTCCTGTCCACACCGATCGTGCTCGCCGTCGGCACGGTGATGCTCGTGATCATGCAGCCGGTGTTCGGCCTGATCATGATCCTCATGGCGGTGCCGGCGATCATCGCGGTCGCCGTCTTCGAGAAGCACTATCGGGAGACCTCCCGTCGGTCGCAGGACACCATGGGCGAACTGACCACCGACGTCGAGGAGTCCATCCAGGGCATCCGCATCCTCAAGTCCTTCGGCCGCTCCCCCTGGGCCGCCGAACGCTTCTCCGAGATCTCGACCCGGCTGAAGTCCCTGGAGGTCCGCAAAGCGAAGCTCGACTCCTGGCTGTGGAGCGTGCTACTGCTGCTGCCGACCCTGGCTCAGGCCGCGATCGTCGCCATCGGCACGTGGGGCGTCATCGAAGGCTGGACGACGATCGGCACGGTCGTGGCGGCGGTGACGATCTCGATGGTGCTGCGGATGCCCATCGAGATGCTCGGCTTCCTGCTCGCCGATGCGCTCATGGCGCTGACCGCCGCCGGTCGGTATTGGGAGGTCATCGACATCCGCCACGACATCACAGACACCGACGGCGGGGTCGACGATGCCCCCGAAGTCGGCCGCTACCGCGGGAGGCTGCGCTTCGACGATGTCGATTTCCATTTCGCCGATACGGAGCGGCTGACCCTGCGGGGCCTCGATCTCACCATCGAACCCGGTCAGACCCTCGCCCTCGTCGGGGCGACGGGCTCGGGCAAGACGACGCTGGCATCGCTGGTGCCCCGGCTCCAGGATGTCTCCGCCGGCACGGTGAGCATCGACGAGGTCGACATCCGGGACATGCCGGTCAACGAGCTGCGCCACCTCGTGTCCGTGTCCTTCGAGGATCCGATCCTGTTCTCGACCTCGGTTGCCGAGAACGTCGAGATGGGCGCCCCGGGGGCGAGCGAGGCGGAGATCTGGGAGGCCCTCGAGATCGCGGCGGCGAAGGATTTCGTCTCCCGCCTGCCCGAGGGACTGGATACGCAGGTCGGCGAACAGGGTCTGTCGCTGTCCGGCGGTCAGCGTCAGCGCCTCGCCCTGGCTCGCGCTGTCATCGGCCGTCCGCGCATCCTCGTCCTCGACGACCCGCTCTCGGCCGTCGACGTCGACACCGAGGATCGGGTGCAGCGGGCCCTGCGGGAGATCCTGCCGGATTCGACGACTCTCATCATCGCCCACCGCCCCTCCACTGCGGCGCTGGCCGATGTGGTGGCCGTGCTCGACGAGGGCCGGATCGCGGCGCTGGGCACCCACGAACAGCTGCTCGAGTCCTCGAAGCTCTACCGCGAACTCATGGGGGCGAGCGCGAACACCGCGGCGCACACGCATCCGGGGGCGGCCGCCTCGGCGACGGAAGGAGGGACACCATGAGCATGCCCCGTCTCGACAGCGACGACGAGATCGAGTCGCTTCCGCCCGATATCGCGAAGAAGGCCCGCGCCCTGCTGATGTCGCTGGTCAGGCCGCATTCGGCGATGATCATCTTCCTCGCCGTCATCGTCGTCCTCACCGCGGCCCTCATGGTCATCGGGCCGGTGTTCATCGCCGATGCCCTCGATCAGGGCGTGCCCGCCGCCATCGACGGAGACATGGGTCCGCTCATCCGGGCGGTCACGTTCTTCGTGGTCTCCGCGGTCGCCTCGGCGATTCTGGCGTTCACCTCGACCAGGCTCGTCGGGATCACTGCACAGAAGATCCTCTTCACTCTGCGCGAGCGGGTGTTCACTCATGTGCAGCGTCTGGACCTGGGCTATCACGAGAAGTCGACCTCGGGTCGGCTCGTGTCCCGGCAGACCTCGGACATGGAATCGGTGCAGCAGTTCCTGTCGTATTCCCTGTTCGAGACGGCGCTGGCGGTGCTGCAGATGCTGTTCATCGCCGTCACGCTCGTCGTCCTCGATGTGCCCTTGGCGATCGTCGCCTTCGCCGGTTTCGTGCCGCTGTTCTTCATCACGAAGGCCGCGCATTCGACTCAGCGCAGCGCCTACCGGCGGACGCGGACGTCGATCGCGAAGGTCATCGTCCACTTCGTCGAGACGATGGGCGGCATCCGCGCCGTGCAGGCGTACCGCCGTCAGCCCGAGCGGCGCGGGACGCTGAGCGATCAGGATGCGCGGTATCGGGATGCGAACACCGATGCCCTGCGTGGGGTGGCCTGGTTCGCCGGATGGACGCGGCTGATCGGCAACATCACCCAGACGGTCATCATCGTCGTCGGTGCGTGGCTCGTCATCGAAGGGTGGACGCAGATCGGCGTGCTCGCCGCGTTCATCCTCTACCTGCGCCGTTTCTACGGCCCGCTCGACGAACTCGTCCAGGCGTTCAATCTCTACCAGTCCGCCTCGGCGGCGTTGGAGAAGATCGCCGCCGTCCTCGACACCGACCCCGAGGTGGTCGAACCGACCCAGCCGAAGGCTCTGCCTGCGCACGCGAGCGGTGGCGCACCGCCTGCGGACAATGACGCCGCACCCACACGACCCGCCACTGGACGTTCCCTCGATCTCGACGGCGTCCGCTTCGCCTACGCCGACGGACCCGATGTCCTCCCCCGCTTCGATCTGCACATCCCGGCAGGGCAGATCGTCGCGCTCGTCGGCGCCACCGGCGCGGGCAAGTCGACCCTGGTCAAGCTCGTCACCCGGTTCTATGACCCCAGCGTCGGTCGGATCACCCTCGACGAGGTGGATCTGCGTGACCTCGATGACGGACAGCTGCGGTCGTCGGTCGTCATGGTCACTCAGGAGTCGTTCCTCTTCGCCGGCACGATCGCCGACAACATCCGCATCGGCAATCCTGGTGCCAGCGACGAGGCAGTCGTGGCGGCCGCGACCGCCGTCGGCTTGGATGCGTACATCCGTCGACTGCCCGAGGGATATGCCACGGATGTGAAGAAGCGCGGCGGCCGGTTGAGTTCGGGACAGCGTCAGCTCGTGTCCTTTGCCCGGGTGTTCCTCGCCGATCCGGATGTCGTCGTCCTCGATGAGGCGACCGCTCACCTCGACATTCCGTCCGAGCGGCTGGTGCAGAACGCTCTGGCCACGGTGCTCGAGGGCAGGACCGCGATCATCATCGCCCACCGCCTGTCCACTGTCGAGATCGCCGATCGCGTGCTCGTCATGGAGTCCGGTCGGATCATCGAGGACGGCACGCCGGACGAACTCATCTCCGGGACGGGCAAGTTCGCCCAATTGCACCAGGCCTGGCGCGACTCCCTCGTGTGAGGTCACTCGCTGATCAGCGGCACGAACCGATACCACCCGTGACGAGTGATCGCCAGCTCGTCGGCACCGGGCCCGTCACGGACGACTCGCAGCATCTCCCCCGCGACGGGAATGACCATGGTGGCGCCGAGGGCCAGCTGATCGACGAGCTCGGCGGGCAGGGATTCCGCCCCGGCGGAGACGAGAATCCGGTCGAACGGGGCCTCGGCCGGGAGACCGAGGGCACCCGGAACGGCTGCGTGGATGGCCACCTCGGCGAGGGCCTCCCGGTCTGCGGAATCGGCAGTGACGGCGTCGATGGCCGCCCGCGAGGTTTCGACGAGCTCGGGATGGCGTTCGACCCCGAGCACCCGCCCGGCCGGACCGACGAGGACGGCGAGCAGCATCGAGGTCCACCCGGAGCCTGATCCGAGGTCGAGGACGGTCTCACCCGGCTGCGGATCAAGCAGTCGGAGCATGTCCGCGACGGTGCTCGGCTGCGAATTCGTCTGTCCGTGCCCGATCGGCAGGGGCACGTTGCCGGAGGCGTTCTGTCGTTCCGTCACCGGCAGGAAGGGTTCGCGCGGAACCCGGGCGAACGCCTCGGCGATTCGGTCGTGCGTCGCATCCGATGTCATTGCTCCTCCGATCCACCACCGTCTTCGGTACCTCCCATTGTGCCGATCCGAGCTGAGGGCACAATGGCCACCGAGTATCGTTGTGCCGTGACCCAATCCGATCTCGCCCGCGCCCAGAGCCTCATCACCTCGATTCCCGACTACCCCGAACCGGGAGTGGTCTTCCGCGACATCTCTCCGCTGCTCGCCGATGGCCCGGCGATGCGGGCCGTCACCGAGGCGCTCATCGAACCGTTCGCAGGTCAGTTCGATATCGTCGGCGGGCTCGAGGCCCGCGGCTTCCTCTTCGCCGGTGCCATCTCCGCGATGACGGGAGTCGGAATCCTGCCGATCCGCAAGGCCGGCAAACTCCCCCGCCCGGCTGCCGCTGTGTCCTACACCCTCGAATACGGCACCGCCACGATCGAAGGCCCCGATGTCCTGACGAAGGGCGAGCGCGTCCTCCTCATCGATGACATCCTCGCCACCGGCGGGACGCTCACAGCTGCTCAGTCCCTCGTCGCCGACCTCGACGCCGAAGTCATCGGCTCGGCAGTGGTCCTCGAACTGAGCGAACTCGGTGGTCGCGAACATACGGGTGAGGTGCACACCCTCTTCGTGGAGTGAAGCCTGCGCCTCACAGATGGACGATGTCGATGGCCCCACCGTGACCGACGAACGCCTGCGCGAAGACGGGGTCGGAAACCTCCGTCAGTGGGATCACCGTGACGGTGATCGGTGCAGTGCAGACAAGGCCCAGATCGCCGCCGCGGAGTCCACCGGCAAGAGGCGCGCACAGGACGAGGGGCGAAGCTGAAGGCAGGTCAGCCGCTGTCTGTCAGGACCGCCACTGACGATCACTGGCACGTGTCGTACAGTGCTCGCAGCTGATCCTCAAGAGTCTGCGCGGAAGAGGTGGCCTGCGAGTCTGGCTCCTCACCATAGTCGCATCCGCCCACATTGACCCATCCTGGATTCCACTGACTGTTCGGGCCCGTGGTGAGATTCCAGTGGAAATCCCAGGGCTGAGGGTTGACAGTATCGATGCGTTCGATCTTCTCTCTCAGCTGACCGACCGCTGCCGGCCCGTCATGGACTTCAACGCGGTAGCTCGACACCTGGTCGTCTTCGATCCTGATCTCATCGGTCTGGCCGAGAATCGGACTGATTGCCGTCTCCAGACGATTCTGCGCCTGTTCCGAGTACGGGAAGGCCACCATCCACTCAGCCCGGGATGGAGCCTTTGTTCTCAGCTCAAAGCTCTCGGAGCCGAGTTCTGCCCGCACCACACTGAGTGTCCTGAAGGGGCCACTCTGCACAGCCGTCAGGCGCAGCGAATCGTCAAAGGGGTTCTGCTCGGACTGTTGATCCCACTCGATTCGGTCGGCGGACAGTTCTGACGCGAGCGCAAGAAGATGCGGTGTTCGCTCCTCCATGATGTCGCTGCTCGTGGAGTCTCGCATCTCGATGACCTGGTGCGAAATCACGAGCGTGAGCTCTTGGTCATAGCGATCGAATTCGCTGCCAGTCTCCTGATCGAACGTGGCGGCGACCTCGACAGCCTGATTGTGAGTCGCATCGGTGGACATCGTGACGGTGTGTGCCAGCAACCGACCCGAATCGAAGCCGTTCTGGTAAACAGTTCTGACATCTTCGACCCCCGGTTTCGTCGACAGGACCCCGCCGATGTCATGTGCGCGGTCGCTGAGGTCCGGCCCGAAACACCCGGACAAGCCGACAGTCAAGGCGAGTACAGCTGCGCCCGCTGCGATCGTCTTGCGAAAACCTGCTCTTCGTCCCACCATGTCTCGAACCTATCGGACGCACACACGCTTCCGTGGTCATCACGTGTGCCAGTCTCGACACCGAGCGCTCCGAGCCGAATCGAAACAGGGAGAAACAGGCCGAGACTGGGAATGATCGCCACCGACCCTGTCGTTATAGGGTCGCAGGGGGCTCACCTTCAGATTCCCGTCCCCGCGGAGGTCTCCCACAAGGATGTCTCCCACGCACCATTCCAGCCCGTGACGAAAGGCGTACACCATGACGGTTCCCACACTCACTCTCAACGACGGCAAGACGATCCCCCAGCTGGGCTTCGGCGTCTTCAAGGTCGACCCCGACGAGACGGAACGCATCGTCACCGACGCCCTCGAGGTCGGCTACCGTCACATCGACACCGCCGCCGTCTACGGCAATGAAGCAGGCGTGGGCCGGGCCATCGCGAAGTCCGGAATCGCCCGTGACGAACTCTTCATCACGACCAAGCTGTGGAACGACCGCCACGGTGCGGAGGAATCCAAGCGCGCTCTCGGTGAATCCCTGGAGAAGCTCGGCCTCGACCACGTCGACCTCTACCTCATCCATTGGCCGACCCCTGAGAACAGGAACTCCGTCGAGACCTGGGAAGCCTTCCCCGGCTACCGCGATCAGGGTCTGACCACCTCCATCGGAGTCTCGAACTTCGACCACCGTTTCCTGCCCGAGATCCTGGAGACCGGCATCATCCCCGCCGTCGACCAGATCGAGGTCCACCCGCAGTTCCAGCAGGTCGAGACCCGTCCGCTGCTCGCCGAGCACGACATCAAGATCGAAGCCTGGGGTCCGCTGGGCCAGGGCAAGGTCGACTACGCGAACACCGTCATCGGTGAGATCGCCGCCGCCCATGAGAAGTCCTGGGCCCAGGCGATCATCCGCTGGCACCTGCAGAAGGGCCACGTCGTCTTCCCCAAGTCGAACAACCGCGACCGCATGGAACAGAACTTCGACGTCTTCGACTTCGAACTCACCGACGCCGAGGTGGCAGCCATCGACGCGCTCGAAAACGGCGGCCGCGTCTCGGCCGATCCCGCCGAGGTGAACTGACCCAGTCGGGTTGAGCAATGCGAAAGCCGCCGGAGAGTTCTGACTCTCCGGCGGCTTCGTCGGTCTCAGGGCGCTGCCCACACGCCGGCGGTCACGCTGTCGGCCGGCCGTCGACGCCGAGGACGACGGCGTCGATGAGCACCGGTCCGTCGGCCTGCAGCGCCTCACGGTAGGCGGTCTCGAACTCTTCCCGCGTCGTGGTCCGGCTGGCCGGGACTCCGTACCCCTGCGCCAACGACACGAAGTCGATCGTGCCCAAGGTCAGTCCCGGCGTATCGGGAACGCCCATTCGCTCGGCGAATCCGGAGAGCGCACCGTAGCCGGAGTTGTTGACGATGACGAAGATCGTCTTCGTGCCCAACTGGGCAGCCGTGTACAGAGCCGTGAGACCGTAGTTCGCGGACCCGTCGCCGACGGTGGCGACAATGGTCTTCTCCGGGGCACCGATCGCCAAACCCAGCGCGACCGGCAGACCGAAGCCCAGTCCGCCCGAGGCCGGGAAGTGGTACATCCCGGGCCGGTCGATGACGATCCGCTCGAGGTAGTCGAGATCGAGGGTGGTCGTCTCATTGACGTAGACGACGGAGTCGTCGACGTGATCGTTGAGGACGTCGAGCACCTCGGTGCCGGACATTCCCTGCTCCGACTCGGCAGGTGCGGTGACGACCCGAGACCCACGGTCGCCTCGGCGAGTTCCTCGGTCCGTCGTCGCCTCTGCGAGGTCGGCGAGCGCGGTCGCGACGTCCGCGATGACGGCGCGCCCGAACGCTGCCCGTGTCGCCTCCCGCGGATCCTGGGTGATCTGGATGACCTCGGTGCCCGGCTCCAGATAGTTCGCCGGTTCCCAGCGGTGGTATCGGAACGCGGCGGCTCCGATGACGAGCACGACGTCGTGGCCGGCAAGCCGGTCACGCACTGACTTGATACCTGGGACGAGGACGCCGTCGAAGTTCGGGTGCGTGGTCGGGAACGGACAGCGAGTCGGCGAGGGAGCGACGAAGACCGAGGCGTTCAGGCGTTCGGCCAGCACCATGGCATCCTCATAGACCGTCGAATCAGCGACGGCGGCGGCATCGACCTGCGGCCCGAGGACGAGGGCAGGGTTCCGTGCCCCGTCGAGGACGTCCGTGAGCTCGCGAAGCAGCGAGGTCGACATCGTCCCCGCCGTCGCCACCGACCGCTGCGCCAACAGTGCGTCGTCGGGAAGCGCCGACTGGTCCCAGTCGTCGAGCGGGACGGACACATAGACGGGACCGCTGGGCTGGGTGGCCGCCTCGAGGACCGCCTGCGACAGGGTGCGGGGCACGTCGAGCGCCGACAGCGGCTCGTGCGAGTACTTCACCAGCGGGGCGGGCAGCGTCGAGGCATCGACGCTGGCGAGCATCGTCTCCTGACCGACGGTGCGGCGCACCTGCTGACCTGCGAGGACGACCAGCGGAACGTGCCCGTAGTGGGCGTTTGTCAACGCTCCCATGCCATTGCCCGACCCCGAGGCGGCGTGCAGATTCACCAGCGCCGGGGCTCCCGTGGCCCGTGCGTATCCTTCGGCCATGCCGACGACGACCTGCTCATGCAGACCGAGGACGAATCGGAAGTCGTCGCCGAGACCGGCGAGGAACGGCAGCTCGTTCGAACCCGGATTTCCGAAGATCGTCGTCATCCCATGGGCACGGAAGACCTCCAGACTCGCATCGAGGACTGTCTTCCCGCTGTCGTCTCTGTCGGATTGGTCGGCCATGGTGCCTCTGCTTTCGTTCGTAGTGCTCTCGCGGAGGGGCCGAGTTGTGTGGCACCTCTCTCACCTCACCATATCCGTTGGCGCGATCGAGTCGGCTCAGCCCAGCACGCGGATCGGCTCTCCTGCGATCCAGGCTGCGATGTCCTCGTTAGATTGCAATCGCTTCTACCGAACCCAAGTTAATATCTATTTCGTTCCATACACAACAGAAGTTAATATTAAAATCCGATATAGTTAAGTAACATTTCGATAAATTGGTTCAAACAACTTTCAGCCCTAGGTATAGTTTTCCGCATCGTTGATTAATGATGAGTCAACGACGTGGACCCAGACGAGAATATGAGGATCGCAATGTCAAAGCTAACCAAAATTTGCACGCTGGGCGGTACTGCAATCGCCACGTTTATATTGTCAATAGGCGCGTTTGGTGCGCTTAACAGCCAGATCATCTACACGGACGAGCCGTCAGCTTCACCCTGCGGCTCCCATGGTAACTGTCTCATCGGCAGGGATTTCTGCTAAACAACTATGCAGGGGTCTGACGCACCAATAGGATACGCGCCATCGGTTACTCCTCATCTATGAATTTGGTAATGCCGAGGATAGAACATCCTTGTGAAGTGAGAAAACGTTAGCGCCGATGTTGGTGTAGATCATTTACCAAGATTCCCTCACATATACATTTCTCATCCCGAGAAACCTATCTTCCATCAGAGTTCGGCCCCGTACCGTCGACCGATCTAGCCCGATATTCGATCTTGCCGACTAGAGCGTATTGGGCCACTGCTGGTCGTCGACGACTGAGTAATCACTGAACCACCCTTTGGAGCAGAGACCACTGTTATGAGGACACTAAGGGGAAACCTCGGTGGACTTACTAATCATATTGTTCCAGTCGCGGATGGGACTTCTATCGACGCCAACATCCAGAATCCCATCGATACCAGAAGCATGGCTTGCCGCTGGACTCCCCAGGTTCCGAGATCTGAACATTCTGCGGTGGCCGTCCACGCTGACGGAACTTTCGTGGTGACTGCGGATTCTTAGTCTTGGCTGGGCAACGGGTACGTTAGCTGTAAAGCCTCGCCCTCAGCGCCACAGTCCTAGAATCGTAAGTACGGGATGCAGCCCATAACGGGCGGTCCGCTATGTCAAGCAATGGATTCAACGTCGAAGTCTGGGGATCGCTCGCTCAGGGCTAGTTCGAATACGCGAGCACAGTGACAGGTAAGATCGCGTCGATCGATGTGCTCGAAAGCTGCGTCCCCCTTTCTGCCGATTTCGCGAGGTGGAATGAAAGTTGCCGATACGCTCGCGCCTGTATCCGGCACGCATTCTCAACCCAGCACGCGGATCGACTCTCCTGCGATCCAGGCGGCGATGTCCTCGACTGCCTGAGTGAAGAAGATCCGATAGGTGTCTTCGGTGACGTATCCCAGGTGCGGGGTGAGCACGGTGCGCGGTGTGCTGCGCAGGCGATGGTCCACCGGCAGCGGCTCTTCGTCGTGGACGTCGAGTCCGGCACCCCGGATCCCACCGGCCTCCAGCACGGCGATGAGTGCGTCGGTGTCGACGAGTCCGGCGCGCGAGGTGTTGACGAGGACGCTGCCCGGCTTCATCGTCTCAAGTTCGGCGGTTCCCACGAGTCCTCGACTGCGGTCGCTGAGCTTGTAGTGGATCGTCACCACGTCCGCCGTGGAGAACAGTTCGTCCTTGCTCACCGCGCGCACGCCCAGGGCATCTGCCCGTTCCGCGTCGAGGTTCTGGCTCCACGCCACGACGTCCATGCCGAAGGCAGCGCCGACCCGCGCGACCTTCGTTCCCAGTCGTCCCAGACCGACGACGCCGAGGCGGTGTCCGTCGAGGTCTCCCCCGACGCTCGTCTGCCAGCCTCCGCTGCGGACCGAGGCGTCCTCGGCAGGGATGCTGCGCAGAACAGAGAGGATGAGTCCCCAGGTCAGCTCCGGCGTCGCCGAGGTGGTCGACTCGGTTCCGCAGACCACGATGCCCTGCGGATGCGCCGCCTCCACATCGATGGAGGCATTGACCCGCCCCGTGGTCACGAGCAGCCGCAGATCCGGCAGTCGTGCCAGTCGGCCGGTCGTGAACGCGGTTCTCTCCCGCATCGCCACGACCACCTGGGCGCCGGTGAGCACCTTGACCAGGTCATCGTCGTCGACGATGGGACGGTGGACGAACTCGACCTCGGAGTCGAGACGGGACCAGTCCGCGAAGTCCGCGGCCACCTGCTGATAGTCATCGAGTACGACGATGCGCATGTCATTCCCCTCGGTCTGTCCGCGAGTCCGTGCGACGACTGCGTCGCTCCATCACCATCTGAACAAATCCTCGTGCAGACACGATCAGCGCCCCGCAGCCGAGACCCAGAGCACCAGCCGCAAGCCATGAACTGTAAGTCAGACCCGCGAAGATGAATCCAGCCACCGCAATGAGCCCAACCGGCCATGTCGGCAGATTTCGATGTCCCAGGACATCGCTCACCGCGACCGCGGCAACGGCCCCGATAACCACGATGGCGACATCTATCCAAATCACGAGACTAATCATATCGTCAAATTTTTTAGGATGCCTTGCTGAAATTGTCCAAATGTCGGATACCCTGAATGTAGTACACGTCACATCTGACCACCGTCGACCACAAGGGTTCCACCTGGAATGAAGACTTTCCCCAACCTGAGCAAACGACAAAGGAGTCTCAGTGCTTAGGTTCATGTCCATCCGAGCACTGACCTACCTGATTCTGGCATTCGTCGCCTCCAGCTTCGCCTACCTTCTGGCCGCAGGCCTGATGCATCCCGAAGCAATCCTCTACCCGCCTATCGCGAAGGAACCAGTCCCCCTCGAGACCGCACAGCAGTACTTGGATGCTCGCAACATCAATCCGGATGTGCCGCTGTTCCAGCGGTATGCGAACTGGCTCGGCGGATTGGTCCGCGGTGACCTCGGCGTCACCACAGGCACCAATAAGGCGATGGTCCCGGTCTGGGAAGAGCTGCTCAACCGTGTGCCCATCAGCCTGCGCCTGGTGCTGCTCGGTACGATCATCGGAACCGTTCTCGGCGTCGCCCTCGGAATGGTCTCGGCTGTTCGCCGCCGCTCGATCGACGACCGGGCCTTCACCTTCGGTTCGTTTCTCATCCTGGCCCTGCCGACACCGGTGATCATCCTCATCGTCCAACAGATCAACCAAGGTGTCCTCGACCTCACCGGCTGGGGCCTGCCGGCTATCAACCCCATCAATCCTCTCCTCGAGCCCGGGTCATGGGACGCGATCTCCTATCAGATCAAGGCTCTGGTGATGCCGACGATCGTTCTCACCGCAACTGCCGCAGCTTCGTATTCCAGATATATGAAAGTCACGGCCCTTGACGTGCTCGGCAGTGACTATCTGAGAACGGCTCGCGCGAAAGGGCTTCGCCGCGGCCAAGCGATGACACGCCACGGTCTGCGCATGGCTCTGATCCCCATGGGACAGTACTTCGCGTTTGCAGTCGGGGCGGCTTTCGCCGGCTCGCTGTTCGTTGAGCTCATGTTCAACTGGCAAGGCATCGGCCGCTTCGCCATTTCCTCGATTTCGCTGGCCGACGTGAACGGAACGGTGGGAGTTGTGCTCTACACAGCCGTACTGACCCTGCTGTCAGCAACCCTTGCAGATTTCCTGCAGGGCGTCCTCGATCCCCGTGTGAGGTGAGAGCATTGAGTAAAGATAGTTCAGGAGTCTGGAACACGACGCTCGACACACCCGATCCGACACATGTGCCAGATCCGGACCGGACCGACGAGAATGTTCACGTGCCGGCACCCCTCGGACGGGCGGCTCTCATCCGACGCAGGTTCTTCCGCAGCTCGGGTGCCTGGATCGGACTGACGACTTTCGTGCTGCTGATACTCGTCGCGATCTTCGCGCCGATGATCTACCAGTACGGGCCGTTCGAACGCGATCTCGCGAATTCACTGACCGGACCGACGCAGTACCATTGGTTCGGAGTCAACGAAAACGGACTCGACATCTTCGCCCGGACCATGCAGGGACTGAGAATCTCGCTGGTCATCGGTATCGGCACCGCCATCCTCACCTCGCTCCTCGCAATACTCGTCGGCACCGTTGCCGGCTACGTCAGCAGCAAAGGAAAATGGGGCGCGATTGCCGACGGGTTCCTCGTCAACCTGACGAACCTCTTCCTCGTCGTCCCCGCGCTTCTGCTGATGATGCTCTTCAGCCCGGCGCTCCAGCAGGCATCGTGGCTGTGGATGATCCCGCTGCTGTCTCTGTTCGCCTGGATGCTCACCGCTCGTGTCCTGCGCGCCATGACCCAGCAGCTGGTCAGGACCGAATACGTCGAAGCCGCCAAGTTCATGGGAGTCAATCCTGTCGTCAACATCCTGCGTCACATCATTCCCAATATCGCCAGCTGGATCATCATCGACACGACGCTCGGCGTCAGTGCTGCGATCCTCGGCGAAACCGGTCTGTCGTTCATCGGCTTCGGCATTCAGTACCCGCAGGTCTCGCTGGGAACCGTGCTCCAGGACTACAACATCTCAGCTCCGTACACCTGGATCCCGCCCGCAATGGTGCTCGCGGCGCTCGTCATCTCCATCAACATGATGGGCGAGGCGCTGCGAGACGCCCTCGACCCGACCAGCGATTCCAGCAGACTCTGAGGCCGATGACAATGACTGACACTGTGCTCACAGTGAACGATCTGAGCGTATCGTTCCCGTCCGAAACCAACACCGTTCATGCGGTCCAGAACCTGTCCTACGAGGTCAGGAAGGGCGAGGCCCTGGCGATCGTCGGGGAATCCGGTTCGGGCAAATCCGTCAGTTCGCTGGCCGTGATGGGGCTGCTGCCGGCCAACGCGAGCGTCTCTGGTCGCATCGACCTGCTCGGCCGCAACATGTTCGAGCTCAATGACAGACAACTGTCCACCCTCCGCGGAAACACGGTTTCGATGGTGTTCCAGGACCCGTTGTCGGCTTTGACTCCCGTCTACGAAGTCGGTCGACAGATCTCCGAGGTCGTTCGGATCCATCATCCCGAGGTATCACAAGCCAAGGCTGATGCGCGCTCGGTCGAACTCCTCGACTCAGTCGGCATCCCGGATCCGAGCAGGCGCGCCAAACAGTATCCGCACGAGTTCTCCGGCGGAATGCGGCAACGAGCCATGATCGCCATGGCGATCGCCAATGAACCCGAACTCATCATCGCCGACGAACCGACAACCGCCCTGGACGTCACTATCCAGGCGCAGGTGATGGACCTGCTCAAGTCGGCACAGGAAATGCTTGGTGCCGCCACCGTTCTCATCACGCATGACATGGGCGTGGTGGCCGGGTTCGCCGAGCGCGTCTTGGTCATGAAGGAATCGCGGATGGTTGAGGAAGGGGATGTCGAGGAGATCTTCTACAGCCCCAGGGAGAAGTACACCCGAGATCTCTTGGCCGCAGTGCCGCGTATCGATCTCGACGATCCGAGCGAATCGAAGAGCATCGCGGGTTCGGCGATGGCCAAAGTTGCTGAGGTCTCCGAGACCCTCCTCCCTCGGGAGAAGCGTCCCGTCGTCCTCGAGGTGACCGACCTCGAACGCATCTTCCCTATCACCAAGGGTGCGCTCATCCGTAAGAAGATCGGCGAGCAACGGGCCGTAGACGGCATTTCGTTCGACATCCGTGAAGGCGAATGCCTTGCTCTGGTCGGTGAATCCGGATCGGGTAAGACCACTACCCTGCTGGAGATCATGCAGCTGCGCAAGCCGCAGAAGGGCGCGATCAGGATCAACGGCAAAGACACTTCTTCGCTCACTCGCGCAGACCGAGCGACGATGCGCAGCGACGTGACGGTAGTGTTCCAAGACCCGATGGCTGCACTGGATCCGAGGATGCCGATCAGCGACATCCTCAAGGAGCCGATGCAGGTTCAGGGGTACAGCAAGGAACGTATGAATGAGCGGGTCGATTGGCTGCTGACGACCGTCGGCCTCACGCCCGAACATGCTTCTCGGTATCCGGCACAGTTCTCCGGCGGTCAGCGACAGCGTGTGGGGGTGGCTCGCGCACTGGCCTGCGAGCCGAAACTCATCGTTCTCGACGAGCCGACCAGCGCCCTGGACGTCACTGTTCAGGCCGGAGTGCTGAAGATGCTTGCCGACCTCAGGTCCCGATTGGGCGTGAGCTTCCTATTCGTCTCCCACGATCTGTCGGTCGTCCGTCACATCTCCGACCGCATCGCGGTGATGAAGTCCGGAAAGCTGGTCGAAATAGGAGACACCGCAAACGTCTTCGACGACCCGCGGCACGAGTACAGCCGCGAGCTGCTTGCTGCAGTTCCGATCCCTGATCCGGCCAAGGCCCGGGCTCGCCGCAGCACCACGATCGATGCCGAGGCGTTCTCCGGTTTTGGTGAGTCCCGATGACGAGAGAACTCATCGCTCTTGCCGGCTGTCACTCGCCCCCGGCCGTTCGACTGCGCGCCCGAAGAACCGTAAAGGAGCATCCACCAAGCAACGTCTCAAGAGCTTGACCACCATGTGAGTTCGTGGTGAGGACACCACCGGCTCAGCTTCTCAGCCCCGCACCGGCCGAATACCGTCGCAAGGCGGCGGCCTCGAAATCAAAGGAGATGCAGAAAATGATTCTCAGAAAGAAGTTCACCTGCGGAGTTGCCGCCATGGCAATCGCGGGTCTCGCGCTGGCAGGGTGTTCTCAAGCACCCGAAGGCGGCGGCAAGGACGGCGATGACAAAGCGCTCGACGCCAGCGCCAATGAGATCAATGCGAAAGACCGCGGTGAGGTCGGCGACGGAGGCGACCTGCGACTGACGAACAATGCGTTCCCCGCGAATTGGAACATCCTCAATCTCGACGGGTACGAGACCAATACCAACGACATGATGGATATGATCTATCCCGATCTATACAGCTACACGGCCGATGGCGAGGTCGTCCCGAACAAAAATTACACGAAGCGTCTCGACGTGGTCTCTGAGGATCCACTCGTCGTTGAGATCGAACTCAACGAGGGGATGAAGTGGTCGGACGGCACTCCGATTGACTACAAGTCCATTGAAAATGTCTTCAAGACGATGGACGGGTCGAAAAAGGACTACAACATCGTGTCCTCCGAGGGCTATGACCAGGTCAAGAAGATCGAGAAAGGCGACAACGACCTCACTGCCAAGGTGACGTTCAAAGAACCTTACGCGGACTGGAAGGGGCTGGCCGACGTTGCCCCCGACTCGCTCGTCAAGGATGCAAAGACCTTCAACGATGCGTGGGTCGATGGTCCGAAGGTCACTGCGGGACCCTACAAGGTCAAGAAGATCGATTCGAAGAACAAGACCGTCCAGATGGAGCCCGACGACAACTGGTGGGGAGACAAGGCTCCCCTGGATTCTGTCCTCATCACCACGATCGAAGATCCTTCGGCAGCGGCCTCCAGCTTCCAGAACGGACAGCTCGATGCCATTGAGACCACGGTTCCTGCCCAATACTCCGTCGTCAAGCCGATGATCGACAATGGTGCTGAACTGCGCCGCGCATCAGCACCAGACTGGAGCCACATCACTCTCAACGGTGAAAAGGGCGGACCGTTGGCTGACGAGACTCTGCGCCAGGCTGTCTTCAAGACTCTCGACCGTGAAGAGATCTTCCTTTCGGTCAACTCGACGATGCCTTACCCGAAGGACACCGAGCAGCTCAACAACCGCATGCTCATGACCAATCAGAACGGGTACAAGGACACCTCTGACGGTCGCGCCGATGCTGACGCGGGCGCCGCAAAGAAGATGCTCGAAGACGCCGGCTACGAGTACGACGACTCGGGCAAGGCGATGAAGGACGGCGAGCCGATCACACTCGAATACGTCTACAACGACGGTTCGAAGACGAACGAAGCAGTCCTGCCCGTTGTCCAGGAGAACCTCAAGGAGATCGGTGTCACAGTCAAGGAGCACAAGGTTCCGCCGACGGATCTCTTCGCCAAGTACATCGATCCCGGCAAGTACGATATGACGCTGTTCGGGTACTCAGGCAACCCGTTCCTCTCCAGCGGCGACTCGATCTGGAAGACCAATGGCGGCCAGAACTTCAGCAACATCGGTGATAAGGAAGTCGACAAGCTACTCAACAAGGCAGCGACTTCCACCGATGAAGACGAGCGAGCAGATCTGATGAATCAGGCAGACGATAAGCTTTGGGACGTCGCCGGCGTCATCCCGCTGTGGCAGTCCTACGACTTCTTCGTCGTCAACCCCGACCTCGCCAACTACGGCGCCTTCGGCTTCGAAAGCCCCGACTGGACGAAGATCGGATACGTCAAGGGATCTGACAAACTCAAGTGATCCTCAGGTGATTCTCGTCTGAGTGGCTGGGGCCGCTGCCGACAGGCAGCGGCCCCAGTTGCTTCCTCCGTTCCCTCTCCCTGCTTCGGCAGTGCCAACGGAAAACGCACAGAAGCGCCGAGGTGGCGCAGACGAATCGTCTGCGCCACCTCGGCGCTGGTGTTGGTTCTGCCGCGGACGACGGTCAGCGGCTGATCAGGACATGCTCAGAAGCAGACCGCGCCCTTCGACGCCGACTGCACGAGCTTTGCGTACTTGCCGAGCACACCGGTGAGGCGGTGGTTCTCGGGCAGCGTCCAGGACTTGCGACGCTCGGCCAGCACCTCTTCGTCGACGTGGAGCTCGATCGAGCGAGCCGCGATGTCGACGGTGATCTTGTCGCCGTCCTCGACGAGCGCGATCGGACCGCCGTCGACCGCCTCGGGGCCGATGTGGCCGATGCACAGACCTGTCGAACCGCCGGAGAAGCGACCGTCGGTGAGCAGCAGGACGTCCTTGCCGATGCCCGCGCCCTTGATGGCGCCGGTGATCGCGAGCATCTCACGCATTCCGGGTCCGCCCTTGGGGCCTTCGTAGCGGATGACGACGACGTCGCCCTTCTTCAGCTCGCCGTTGAGCACGGCGTCCATCGCCGGCTGCTCCTGGTCGAAGACGCGAGCGGTGCCTTCGAAGACGTCGGCGTCGAAACCGGCGGACTTCACGACGGCACCTTCGGGGGCCAGCGATCCCTGCAGCACGGTCAGGCCGCCGGTGGCGTGGATCGGATTGCTCAGCGCACGCAGGATCTTCCCGTCGGGGTCCGGCGGGTTGATCGACTCGAGGTTCTCGGCCACGGTCTTGCCGGTCACGGTCAGGCAGTCTCCGTTGAGCAGACCCGCGTCGAGGAGGGCTTTCATGATCACGGGCACGCCGCCGATCTTGAAGACGTCGTTCATCACATACTGGCCGAAGGGCTTGACGTTGCCCAGGTGCGGGACCTTGTCGCCGATGCGGTTGAAGTCGTCGAGCTCCAGCGTCACTCCGGCCTCGTGCGCGATGGCCAGCAGGTGGAGAACCGCGTTCGTGGAACCGCCGAAGGCCATGACCACGGCGATCGCATTGTGGAGCGATTCGCGGGTGATGATGTCCTTCGCGGTGATGCCCTGCCGCAGCAGGTTGACGACCGCCTCGCCGGACTTGCGGGCGAACATCGTGCGGTTGCGGTGGATGGCCGGCGGAGCGGCCGAACCCGGCAGCGACATGCCCATCGCCTCGGCGGCCGAGGCCATCGTGTTCGCGGTGTACATTCCGCCGCACGCGCCCTCGCCGGGGCAGACGGCGCGTTCGATGGCGTCGACGTCCTTCTGGGACATGGTGCCCGCGCGGCAGGCGCCGACTGCCTCGAAGGCGTCGATGAGGGTGACTTCCTTCTCCGAGCCGTCCTCCATCTTCGCGGTGCCGGGCATGATCGAACCGTTGTAGAGGAAGACGCTCGACAGTCCCAGGCGGGCGGAGGCCATGAGCATTCCGGGGATCGACTTGTCGCAGCCGGCCATGAGCACGGAGCCGTCGAGTCGTTCGGCGCTCATCACGGTCTCGACGGAGTCGGTGATGACCTCACGTGAGACCAGCGAGTAGTGCATGCCTTCGTGGCCCATCGAGATTCCGTCCGAGACGGAGATGGTGCCGAATTCCAGCGGGAAGCCACCGGCCTCGTGGACGCCCTCTTTGGCGGCCGAACCGAGACGCTGCAGCGACATGTTGCAGGGGGTGATCTCGTTCCACGAGGTCGCGATCGCAACCTGCGGCTTCACCCAGTCGTCGTCGCCCATGCCGACGGCGCGAAGCATTCCACGCGCGGCGGTGGCTTCGAGACCGTCAGTGACATCGCGAGAACGGGGTTTGATGTCGGGAGTGGTGGTGTCTGTATCGATGCTCATGCAGGCATGCTACGCCCGATTTCAGCATCCGCATGCCGGACTCTCGCATGGTGGAACCTCTCGTGGGCACCATGCGGGAGTCCGGCGGCACTGCGGTGTTCGGGGCCCGCTTAGGTCAGGTTGGCGTGACCTATTGACCGCGCTTCAGGCCTGCTGTGCGCGACAGCTCCGGCTTTCTGTTGACCGCGCTTCAGGCCTTGATGAGATTGACCGGCTGCTCTCCGTCGTTGATCCGCCTGACCTGCGCGGCGAGGATCTTCACGACCCGTGGTTCGAACGCCGAGGTGTCTCCTCCGACGTGGGGTGTGATGAGGGTGTTCGGGGTGCCCCACAGCGCGTGGTTGCGCGGCAGCGGCTCCGGGTCGGTGACGTCGAGTGCGGCATGGAGTCGTCCGGTGGCAAGCTCTGCCACGAGCGCGTCCGTATCGACGACCTTGCCGCGGGCGACGTTGACGATGAGCGCATTGTCGGGAAGCAGGCTGAGGAACTCCGCGTCGACGAGGTGGTGCGTCCCTTCGTTGAGCGGGGTGATGAGCACGACCACCTCGGTGTGGGGCAGAAGCCTCGGCAGCTCGTCGACGCCGTGGATCTTCCCGCGCTCGTCCTCACGCGCGGTCGAGGCGACGCGGGTGAGCTGGACCTCGAAGGAGTCGAAGCGGTCGGCGATGGCCGAGCCGATCTCACCGACGCCGATGATCATCACGCGTCGGTCCTGCAGCGAACGGTAGCGGTGGTGCTCCCACACCCGCGAGACCTGCGAGCGCACGGCGTCGTCGATTCCGCGCAGACTGGCCAGGGTCAGCGCCAGTGCGAGCTCGGCGGTGCCTCCCGTATGCACGCCGGAGGCGGTCGCGACCTGGATTCCACGCTCGGGCAGGTGGGCGACGGGGTCGTATCCGGTCGTCTGCGTGATGACCATACGCAGATTGGGCAGCTCGTCGAGCAGTTCGATCGTCGGCCCGGAATTCAGATACGGCAGGATCACGACGTCGACGTCGTCACGGCTGAGCTTGGCCGACCGTTCGGCGTCGGAGAAGACGACGAGGTCGACATTAGCGCGTTGGTGAGCCGGGATCTGAGCGATCACACGATTGCGGAGCTCGGAGTTCGGGAAGGCGATTGTGGTGATGGACATGCCCTCATTGTGGCACGCAGTCTCAGACCATGCCGAGACGTTCGTCACTCTGAGATGACCGGCCTCAGCCCTCGGGCAGTGCCCACCTCACCCCTCGACCGACACCTGTCTCAGTTCGCCGGCAGCGCTTTCCCGATCCGAGTGAAGACGGCTTCGATCACCTCGAGCTCGGCGTCACTGACATGGTCGAAGAATACCTCGTCGACATAGCTCTTGTGCTGGGAGCCGGCGGACAGGAAGGCCCGCGCTCCCGCCTCGGTCAGCGCCACATTGTGAGCACGCCCATCCCCGGGGCACTGAGTCTTCGTCACCAGTCCCGCCTCGACGAGGACCTTGATCCGATAGTTCAGCCGCGAGGGTGAGAAGACGAGCTTCTTCGCCAGGGCGCTCATCGTCAGCGTCCGCTGAGGCGCCTCCCACAGCAGGAGCAGAGTGTTGTAGTCGCTGACGTCGAGCCCCGCATCGTCCTTGAGCTGGGCCTCGAGAGCCTGACGCAGGCGCTGCGATGTCTCGAAATAGGTCCGCCACGCGTTCTGCGCCAGCGCCTCCCTCCCGAGTCCGAATCTGATCTCCGTCATCTCAGCCCTCGAGCAGCTGTGCGAACGGAGTGACGTTCGCGGGGTCGAATTCGTCGACGAATCCGCGATTCGCCGAGGCATCCGGGGCCGCACCCGCCCCTGCACGTGCGCGCGGATCGGGGTCGGCCACCTCGGCGAGGTCGTCGCTTCCGGCCCCGCTGATCGCTGCGGTCAGGGACACGAGCTCCTCCCCCGCCTGGCGAATCCGGGCGGTCAGCGCCCGGCCGCCTGCGACGGTTCCCCAGTCGTCGGTCGCGGCGAAGACCGTCGTGGGCACGACGATGCCCTTGAGGTAGGACAGCATCGGCCGCAGCACGGCGTCCCCGGCCAGGGAATGCCGGGCGGTGCCGCCGGTGGAGGCGATGAGCACGGGCTTGCGGCTCAGCGCCTTGTCGTCGATGAGCTGCCAGAACAGGGTGTGCAGACCGACAGGAGCGGCCTTGTACACCGGCGCGACCGTGACGACGGCGTCGGCCGCGGCGATGGTCGCGAAGGCCGTCTCCAGCGCTTCGGAGCGGAACCCGGTCAGGGTCATGTCCGTGAGCGCGGTGGCGAGGCTGCGGACGTTGATGACGTCCGTGGTCACGTCGCTGCCCACCGATTCCCCCGCCGAGGCGGCGGATGCCAGGATCCGGTTCGTGAGCTTGAGTGTGGTCGAGTCCTCGCTGAGCGAGGTGGTCACGGCCACGATATTCATCGTCTTCGTGCTCATCAGCGGTCGGCTCCTTCCCGTGTCGCATCCTGGGCGTCGTTCCCGGCGGACTCGGCGGCGCGTGCCTGGCGGTCCTCGAAGGCACGTGATCCTTCTCCGCCGCCGGGGATCGGATCCCGGCCTTCGCGGTGGCGGATGACCAGCGACTCGTGCGTCGGGGCATCGGGGACATCGGCCGGGCGGCCCTTCGCGAACTCCTCGCGGAGGACGGGGATGACCTCTTCGCCGAGCAGGTCGAGCTGTTCGAGCACCGTCTTCTGCGGCAGTCCCGCATGGTCGATGAGGAAGAGCTGACGCTGGTAGTCGCCGGCCCAGTCGCGGAAGCTCAGGGTGCGCTCGATGACCTGCTGGGGTGACCCGACGGTCAGCGGAGTCTGCGTCGAGAAGTCCTCGAGGCTGGGTCCGTGGCCGTAGACCGGGGCATTGTCGAAGTAGGGTCGGAACTCGCGGACGGCGTCCTGGGAGTTCTTGCGCATGAACACCTGACCGCCGAGGCCGACGATCGCCTGGCTGGCCGTGCCGTGGCCGTAGTACTCGAAGCGCTGGCGGTAGAGCTGAACCATCCGGGCGGTGTGCGAGGTCGGCCAGAAGATGTTGTTGTGGAAGAACCCGTCGCCGTAGTAGGCGGCCTGTTCGGCGATCTCGGGGCTGCGGATCGAACCGTGCCACACGAACGGCGGAACCTCGTCCAGTGGGGTCGGGGTGACGGTGAAGCCGTTGAGAGGAGTGCGGAACTTGCCTTCCCAGTCGAGGTTCTTCTCACGCCACAGACGGTAGAGCAGGTTGTAGTTCTCGACCGCCAGCGGGATGCCGGCACGGATGTCCTTGCCGAACCACGGGTAGACGGGACCGGTGTTGCCGCGGCCCATGATCAGGCTGATGCGACCGTCGGAGAGGTGCTGCGCGTAGGAGTAGTCCTCGGCGATGCGCACGGGATCGGTCGTGGTGATGAGCGTCGTCGCCGTGGAGAGTTCGAGTGTCTGCGTCTGTGCGGCGATGTTGGACAGCAGGATCGGCGGATTCGCCGGTGCCACGAAGGGCGGGTTGTGGTGCTGACCGGTGGCGAAGACGTCGAGTCCGACTTCCTCGGCCTTCTTGGCGATCTCGACGGTGTTCTTGATCCGCTGGTGTTCGCTGACGGTGGTGCCGTCAGTGGGGTCGGTGGTGACATCGCCGATTGTGAAGATTCCGAATTCCATGGCGCCTCCTGCGTCTGGGCTCCTGCGGCTTGAGCGGCCGCCCCGCTGAATGAACTCACTTCAATTTTGAAGTAACTAGTTGAAAGCTTAACAGACGTGGTCTCAGAAGTATTCCCGACCCCTGGGCGGTCACCTGAGTGCATCGCGAGTCCATGACCGCAAACGGTCGATTGTCGGGTCGATCCCCGGTGGTTCCAGCCCGGTTCTCACCGTGGAACGACCCGACAAAGCACGACAAGCGGCTCCCGCCCGTAGGCAGGAGCCGCTTTTGAGACCCGGAGGCAGGAGCCGCCGCCAGTCCGGCAGCAGGAGCCGCCTCAGATCCAGAGCGCGGGGTCCTCGAGGACGAAATCCGGGTGTTTCACCGAACCGTCATCCGCAGATGCCTTCGCCGAGGCGGCGCCGACCTTCTTCTTCGGGCGCACAGTCGCGGGAATGCCCACGGCACTCGAGTCGGCCGCCACGTCCTTGACGACGACGGCATTGGCTCCGACCGCGGAGTTGTCGCCGACGACGACCGGGCCGAGGATCTTCGCCCCGGCGCCGACGAGCACGTGGTTGCCGATCGTCGGGTGGCGCTTCGTCTGTGCCATCGATGTGCCGCCGAGGGTCACCTGGTGATAGAGCATGACGTCGTCGCCGATCTCCGAGGTCTCGCCGATGACGACGCCGTTGGCGTGGTCGATGAAGAAGCGACGCCCGATCTGCGCCCCCGGGTGGATCTCCACACCGGTCAGCGTCCGCACCAGCTGGGACATCAGTCGCGCGGGCACCTTTCCAGCATCGTGCTGCCACAGGCGGTGGAGTCCGCGGTGGGCCCAGATGGCATGCATCCCCGGGTAGGACACCAATGAGACGAAATCATTGCGCGCCGCCGGATCTCGCCGCTTCACCGTCTCAAGGTCTTCTTTGAGCGTCTCGCGCACACCGGGTCGGCTCAGCCCATAGGCTGCCGCACCGGCGGCCGCCGCGGCCGCTGTCCACAGTGCCTTCATCGTTGACTCCCCCTGCTCATTCGTCTTGGTCTGTCTCGTGCAAGTCGGATCCGGGCGGAAGAATTCCCGCAGCGGTCCGACATCGGACTCTGCAGACAGCGAGGGCGCCAAACCGAAGTCTGACGCCCTCACGCTGATCACTCGATGTCAGTCGAGGTATTCGGAGAACAGCGGTGTCGACAGGTAGCGCTCACCGAAGTCGGGGAGGATGACGACGATGCGCTTGCCGGCGTTCTCCGGGCGTGCGCCGACAGCCTCGGCCGCCGCCAGGGCAGCACCGGAGGAGATGCCGACGAGCAGGCCCTCTTCGAGAGCGACGGCGCGAGCCCGCTCGAAGGCGTCGTCGTTGTCAACATCGACGACTTCGTCGTAGATATCGGTGTTGAGCACCTTGGGCACGAAGTTCGCGCCGAGGCCCTGGATCGCGTGCGGTCCGGCCGTGCCCTCGGTCAGCAGCGGCGAAGCGGCGGGCTCGACAGCGACGATCTTCACATCCGGGTTGGCCTCACGCAGCGCGGCCCCCGCACCGGTGATGGTCCCGCCCGTGCCGATGCCGGAGACGAAGATGTCGACCTTGCCATCGGTGTCGGCGAGGATCTCTGGACCGGTGGTGGCCTTGTGGATCTCGGCATTGGCCTGGTTCTCGAACTGGCGCACGAGGACGGCGCCGTCGGAAGCAAGCTCTTCGGCCTTGGCGACCGCACCCTTCATGCCGTCGGCCTTGTCGGTGAGGACGAGTTCGGCACCGAAGGCGCGCAGCAGGGCGCGACGTTCCTTCGACATCGACTCGGGCATCGTCAGCTTGACCTTGTAACCGCGGGAGGTGCCGACCATCGCCAGAGCGATGCCGGTGTTGCCGGAGGTGGCTTCGACGATCGTTCCGCCGGGCTGCAGTTCGCCGGACTTCTCAGCCGCGTCGATCATCGCCACACCGATGCGATCCTTGACGGAGTTGCCCGGGTTGTACGATTCGAGCTTCGCAACGATTTCGGCGCCGGAGCGTTCACTGGCCTTGTTGACGCGGATCAGCGGAGTACGGCCGACCAGATCGGAGACGTTGTTGAAGATGGTCAAAGTAAGTCCTTTCACGCTTCTGTGTGCACCCGCCGTCACAGGCCTCTCACCACTCGGCAGAGCTGTTCCGGCAAGCGTTGAGCGACAGCTTTCATCTCGTGGTCCGAGACGGCTTGCCCTCATCATAACCACGCCGACCCTGAACGTGTTCCCAGATATGTTGCTCAACAATCTGTGTTCGCTGGCGGCGAAACTATATGACGTTCCGTATCACAGGCTGGGAGCGGTCGCATATCTATCCATCTGCCGCAGGTCCGAATCGGAACAACCGCTGAGCAATCGGTGGACATGATCACCGAGGCGGTTCTCCCTGACGCTCATGCCCGACCATGGTCGTCAGGCTGAGGCTGAGACGGTCTGCGGTGACCGATACGATTATCCTCATGGCTATTCATCCCATTGTCGTCTACGGCGAGCCCGTTCTGCATCGTCGTGCCGAGAAGATCGTCGAGTTCGACGAGGACCTTGCCGAACTCGTCGCAGACATGCACGAGACACTCGATGCCAGCAACGGTGTCGGACTGGCCGCACCGCAGATCGGCGTCGGCAAGTCCATCTTCGTGTACAACGCCGATGACGACTATGGTGTGCGTCGTCGCGGCACCTTCGTCAATCCCGTGCTCATTGCCTCGAAGGTTCCCGACACCCGTCCCGATCCCGACGATGAGACCGAAGGGTGCCTGTCGGTGCCGAGTCTCGATTTCCCCCTCAAACGTGCCGACAGGGTCACCGTCAACGGCTTGGATGAGAAAGGCGAACCGGTGACCCTGAGCGCTGACGGGTGGTTCGCGCGCATCATGCAGCACGAATACGACCACCTGCAGGGAACCCTCTATGTCGACCGCCTCGATAAGCGCTGGTCGAAGAAGTGGAAGAAGGCCCAGGAAGCGCATGGCTACAACCAGCCGGGCCTGTCATGGATGCCGGGAGTCGACCCCGACCCCTTCGGTCACTGAACCAGAGCCGAGCCTAAGCCTCGAGTTCGTCCACGGATTTCTGAGCTGCGGCCAACCGGGTGTCGAAGTCGTCGAAATCATCGGCAGTCTGGTCGAGTTCGGCAACGAGTCCGGAGATGATCGACGACTGCGAGTCCGCGTCGATGCGCAGCTCCCTGAACTGCCAATCAGCGGAATCGTCGGCGGCGGTGCGAGACAGCACGTCGAGCACCCGATCACCGAGCTCGCGGGAGCGTTCGGAGTTGTGCAGCAGCATGAGCTGCTGATCGAGTTGGAGGAGGCGTTCGTAGTAGTC
The DNA here is from genome assembly GCF_900169165.1 of Brevibacterium linens ATCC 9172. Taxonomy (GTDB): domain Bacteria; phylum Actinomycetota; class Actinomycetes; order Actinomycetales; family Brevibacteriaceae; genus Brevibacterium; species Brevibacterium linens. Next base: position 66,411 of record NZ_FXYY01000002.1, on the reverse strand, counting down.
GTGCATCGACTCCACGCGGCGTGCCATGGACGAGAACGCGACGGCCAGCTTCGACAGATAGGTCTCCACCGACTTCGCGGTCCCCGCATCACGGATGCCCTCGATCTCCTCGCGGAGGCTGACGAGTTCCTGCAGCCGCACGCCGATGGAGGCCACGGCATGGTCGAGGTCGACGCGGGAGACGTGGTCTTTGAGTATCGGATGGGTCCAGGCGCGGGTGCGCACGATCTTGCGGGCGATCGTGACCGCGAGATGGAACAGACGCTGCTCGTCGGTGTCGCGGCCTTCCTTGCGCCCGGGCAGATAGCCGAGACTGGACGGGGTCACCCACTGGGCGGCGGCAACCTTGCGTCGGTTCTTCCGGCTCAGACGCTTCGGATCACGGAAGTATTTGGGGCCGGTGACGGCCGCGAAGATTCCGGTCCCCAGGGCGGTGGCCGCACCCATCCCGCCGAAGGTCAGTGCGGCATCGGCGAATCCCGAGACCAGAGCCAGTCCTCCAGGAGCCGCGAATCCCGCGGTCACGGCGGTGCCGGCAGCGGTGCCGCCCTTGAACAGGACGCTGGAGCGGAAGAAGTTCCGGCTCATCCCACCGGTGAGCATGATCGCGCTCGGGGCACCGGCCGTGTAGCGGTATCCGCGGGCACTCCAGGCGCGCAGCACCGCCTCGTTGACGCTGTCGGGCACGAGCACCCGGTAGATCGGCGCGGACTTCCCGCATTCGCTCTTCCACAGCGATTTCCACTCAGACACCGCTTCACCTCCACGCGTGTGGGTCACGCTCTTGGCCCTGTCCTGGCGGGCCATCGGCTGCGGGGAATGCGAACAGCCACACCCTCCGCTGTGCTCGGGAACCCGGTCGGCTCCCTTGGACGCACAGTCTAGAGGGTGTGGCTGGATCAATCCTGAGTCTTGCTCGACACTGTCAGGCGCCGGCGTCGACCAGGATCAGTTCGGACCTGTGCTCAGCCGCCCAACTTGGCGAGGATGAGCTCCTTGGCCTTCCCGGCATCGGCCTGCCCGCGGGTGGCCTTCATGATCGGGCCCATGAGCGCACCGATGGCCTGCATCTTTCCGCCCTTGATCTTCTCGACCACATCGGGGTTGGCAGCGATGGCCTCCTCGACGGCGGCTTCGAGTGCCCCGGTGTCCTCGACGATCTCGAGATCGCGGGCGGCCATCACCTCGGCGGGATCACCCTCGCCGGCGGCGACTCCAGCCAACACGTCCTTGGCCAGTTTGTCGTTGAGTTTGCCTTGGCCGATGAGGTCGACGAGTCCTGCCACCTGAGCGGGGGTGACGATCTCGGTGGGGTGCTTGTCCTCCTGGTTGGCCAGGCGGGCGACCTCACCGGTCCACCACTTGCGTGCATTCGCGGGCTTCGCACCGGCGGTGACGGTGTCCTCGATGGCTTCGAGGAGTCCGGCGTTGACGATGTCGCGCATCTCGAGGTCGGAGAACTTCCATTCCCCGAGGAGGCGGCGACGCTTCTGCGCCGGCAGCTCGGGCAGGCTCGCCCGCAGCTGATCGACCCATTCGCGGGACGGCTGCAGCGGCACGAGGTCGGGCTCGGGGAAGTAGCGGTAGTCGTCGGCGTCGGACTTCGGACGTCCCGAGGAGGTCTCGCCGGTCTCCTCGTGGAAGTGACGGGTCTCCTGGACGATCTTCTCCCCCGCCTCGAGGAGGGTCGCCTGACGGGCGATCTCGAAGCGCACGGCACGTTCGATCGAACGGAAGGAGTTGACGTTCTTCGTCTCCGTGCGGGTGCCCAGCGGTGCGTCGGGGCTCTCCCGCAGGGAGACGTTGACGTCGGCGCGGACGTTGCCCTGTTCCATGCGGGCTTCGGAGACGTCGAGGGCGCGGAAGATGTCCCTCAGCGTGCGCACATAGGCGGCGGCCACCTCGGCGGCTCGCTCCCCTGTCCCGGTGATCGGGTGGGTGACGATCTCCACGAGCGGAACACCGGCGCGGTTGTAGTCGACGAGGGAGTGGTCGGCACCCTGGATGCGGCCGGTAGCCCCTCCGACGTGGGTGTTCTTGCCGGCGTCTTCCTCCATGTGGGCGCGCTCGACGGGGACGGTGACGATGGTGCCGTCCTCGAGCTCGACCTCGACCTGGCCCTCGGCCGCGATGGGCTCATCGGACTGGCTGGTCTGGAAGTCCTTGGGCACGTCCGGGTAGAAGTAGTTCTTGCGCGCGAACCGGCAGGTCTCGGCGATCTCGCAGCCGAGTGCCAGACCGATCTTGATCGCGTACTCGACGCCCTTCTCGTTGACCACGGGCAGGGACCCGGGCAGGCCCAGCGAGGTGGGGGTCACATTCGTGTTCGGTCCCCCGCCGAAGGTGTTGGGTGCGGCGTCGAACATCTTGGTCGCGGTGCCGAGCTCGACGTGGACCTCGATGCCGATGACCGGATCGTATTTCTTGATCGCGTCTTCGTATTTCACTTGGCGTTCAGTCCTTCCGCGAGAGTGTCGAGCACGCGTCCGCCGGCGGATTCGAGTGCGGCTTCCAAGGGGCCGGCCACCTCGTAGAGTTTGACGTCCTCACGGGCCGGAGCCAGGACCTGGAAGCCGACGGGCAGACCATCGGCCAGGCCTGCCGGCAGGGACAGGCCGGGGATGCCGGCGAGGTTCGCCGGGATCGTCGCGACGTCGCCGAGGTAGAGGGCCATCGGGTCGGCGGCCTTCTCCGCGCCGAACTTCAGTGCGGTCGTCGGGGCGGTCGGGGACACGAGGACGTCTGCCGCAGCGAAGGCCTTGGCGAAGTCGTTCTGGACCAGGGTGCGGATCTTCTGCGCCGAACCGTAGTAGGCGTCGAAGTATCCGGCCGACAGGGCGTAGGTGCCGAGGATGATGCGGCGCTTGACCTCATCACCGAAGCCGTACGAGCGAGTCGCCGACATGACGGTCTCGGCGGTGACGGGACCGGACTCGGGTTCGACGCGCAGGCCGTAGCGCATGCCGTCGTAGCGGGCGAGGTTCGACGACACCTCGGAGGGCATGATGAGGTAGTAGGCGTCGAGGGCGTAGGAGATCGACGGGCAGTCGACCTCGACGATCTCGGCACCTGCGGCGGCCGCGGTTTCCAGCGCTGCGGTGAACGCGGTGCGGACTCCGTCCTGGTACCCCTCACCGGCCAGCTGCTTGATGACGCCGAGCTTCTTGCCCTTGAGCTCGCTGGTCTGGGCGGCGGTCAGGAATCCGCCGACCTCGTCGGGCAGCGACGTCGAATCGAGCGGATCGTGTCCGGCCAACAGTTCGTGCAGGGCTGCGGCGTCGGCGACGTTGCGGCCCATCGGTCCGACCTGGTCGAGGCTCGAGGCCATGGCGATGATGCCGAAGCGCGAGATCGACCCGTAGGTCGGTTTGACGCCGACGGTGCCGGTGAACGCGGCGGGCTGGCGGACGGATCCGCCGGTGTCGGTACCCACGGACAGCGGGGCCTGGAAACCGGCCAGTGCTGCGGCCGCGCCGCCCGACGAACCGCCGGGCACGTGGTCGAGGTTCCAGGGGTTGCGGGTGTTGCCGAAGGCCGAGTGCTCGGTCGTCGATCCCATGGCGAATTCGTCGAGGTTGGTCTTGCCGAGCACCGGCAGACCGGCAGCCTTGACCAAGGTGTGCACCGTCGATTCGTAGGGCGGAACCCAGTTCTCGAGCATCTTCGACCCGGCGGTCGTACGCGTACCTTCGGTGACGACGAGGTCTTTCAGCGCCACCGGAACACCGGCCAGGGCATGGAGGTCCTCACCGGCGGAACGCTTGGCGTCGACGGTCTTCGCTGTCTCCAGGGCGAGTTCGTCGGTGACGGTGATGAAGGAGTTGAAGTCATCCTCGGTGGAGGCGATGCGGTCGAGGTGAGCCTGCGTGACGTCGACGGAGGAGAACTCGCCGGATTTCAGTCCTGCGGCGAGTTCGAGGGCGCTTTTGTTCGTCAGTGCGGTCATCTCATTCCTCCCCGAGGATCTGCGGGACGAGGAACTTGTCGTCCTCGGCGGCCGGGGCGGAGGCCAGTGCCTGTTCGCTGGTCAGCGTCTCGCCCACGACGTCGGGGCGCATGACGTTCGTCAGCGGGATGGGGTGGCTGGTTGCGGGCACATCGTCGCCGGCCACTTCGTTGACCCTGGCGACGTTTCCCAGAATTGTGCTGAGATCACCGGCGAGCGATTTCAGCTCGTCCTCGCTCATGGCGATCCGAGACAGTGAAGCCAGATGCTCCACCTGTTCGGGGGTGATTGCGGAAGACTCCGTCATTCCCTGCCTTTCATCGTCGTTTTCACTCGCCCCCAGTCTAGTCTCTCCGCGGGGCGCCCTCCCGAAGTCCCGCTGTGACCTTCCCCCATTGCTACCTGACGGCGGCCCAGCAACCTCGCGCGAGGTTGCTGGGCCGCCGTCAGGTAGCAATTATCAGGCGGAGAGGCGTTCGGGCCAGGTGCGGGTGCCGTGGATGTATCCGGCCATGTCGGCCACGACGCGGTCGGCGTCGGCCTGAGTGAACTCTCCGGCAGAGACTCCGGACTGCAGGTCGGCGGCGAGATCGGTGATGCGGGACCGGGCGTCGGCCGCGGTGGCCGCGACGAGGTCGGTGCCGGTCGACAGTGAGCCGGACGACAGGGCACCGGCCGCCGAATCGTCGACGATGGTGCCTTCGATGACCTCACGACCGTCCGTCGAGATGGCGTCGAATGCAGTCGTCGACTCCTCGGTACGCCCGGTGGCCGGGGCCGCCGAAGTGCGCATGGACGTCAGGGTCGGCTGCGCACTGCGTTTGGTGCTGTTCGGTCCCGGCCCCAGAACCAGGTCGGCCAGGCCCGCCGTCACGGGAACCGCGGTCAGGGCCGCGGCGACGACCACGCAGGTACCGGCAAGGACTTTGGGGATCCATCTCATGTCCCACACTCTTCCACTCGAAGCTGTCTCTGAGCTTGACTGAGTCTGAACCCCGACTTCGAGTTCGGTCACGAACGAATCACAGCCGCACCATGGAAACTCCAGGACCCGCGAAGTATTCCCTCAGTCGAGGCTGCCGGTCTCCAGCAGAACCCTGAACTGGTCCTCGTCGAGGACGGGCACGCCCAGCGACTCCGCCTTCTCCAACTTCGACCCGGCATTCTCACCGGCGACGACATAGTCGGTCTTCTTCGAGACCGATCCCGCCGCCTTGCCGCCGGCGCCGAGGATCGCCTCTTTGATGCCATCGCGGGTGAACGAGCTCAGCGATCCGGTCGCCACGATCGTCAGCCCTTCGAGGGTCTGCGCGGCGGCCTCGACTTCGTCGTCTTCCATCCGCACCCCGGCTGCCGCCCAAGTGTCGACGATCTCGTTGTGCCAGTCGATCTCGAACCAATCGCGGATGCTCTGTGCGATCGTCGGACCGATGCCCTCGACGGCCGACAGCTCTTCGAGGCTGGCCTCACGGATGGCCTCAAGGGTGCGGAACTTCGCGGCCAGGGTCCGTGCCGCGGTCGGTCCGACGTGGCGGATCGACAAAGCGACGAGCACCCGCCACAGTTCTTGATCTTTTGCCTTCTCCAATTCGTCGAAGAGCTTCTTCGTGTTCGCGCTCTGAGCGCTCGGCTTCTTCGCGGTTCCACGGGTGAAGAAGTAGGGCACAAGTTCTCGTTCGCCGGTCTCCACACCCTTGGACTTCTTGTTTCGCCAGATCTTGACATCGCGCAGATCATCGGGAGTGAGGTCGAAGAGGAAGGCCTCCGAGGTCAGCGGAGGTGTATCCGGTTCGGCCGGTGCCGTCAGCGCCAGCGCGGCCTCCTCGCCGAGGGCTTCGATGTCGAAGGCCGCACGGGAGGCGAGGTAGAAGATGCGATTGGCCAGCTGCGCGGGACACGACCGTGAGTTCGGGCACCGCAGGTCCTTGTCGCCTTCCTTCTGCTCGCCGAGCTCGGTCCCACAGGACGGGCAGTGGGTGGGCATGACGAATTCGTGTTCGGATCCGTCCCGCAGGGCCGCGACCGGGCCGAGCACCTCGGGGATGACGTCGCCGGCCTTGCGCAGGGTGACGGTGTCGCCGATGAGCACACCCTTGCGCTTGACCTCGTATCCGTTGTGCAGGGTCGCCCGCTCGACGGTCGATCCGGCCACGGTCACCGGTTCCATCACGGCGAATGGGGTCACTCGCCCGGTCCGACCCACCTGCACCTGGATGTCGATGAGCTTCGTCGTGACCTCCTCGGGCGGGTATTTGAATGCGGTCGCCCACCTCGGTGCGCGAGAGGTGTAGCCCATCGCCTCCTGCACGGCGATATTGTCGATCTTGATGACGATCCCGTCGATCTCGTGGGTGACGTCGTGACGGTGTTCGCCGTAGTAGGCGATGAAGTCTTCGATCTCATCGACGGTGTCGAGAACCTTGAAATAGTCGCTGATCGGCAGACCCCACGACCGGAACTGTTCGTAGACCTCGGACTGGTGGGCAGGCTCGGGATGCGAATCGTCGGCCGGCGTCCACACGGCGATTCCGTGGACGAGCATGTGCAGGGGCCGACGCGCCGTGACGGCCGGGTCCTTCTGCCGCAGCGAACCGGCCGCGGAGTTCCGCGGATTCGCGAAGGGGGCTTTGCCCTCGGCAACAAGCGAGGCATTGAGTTCGGCGAAGTCCTCGACGGGGAAGAACACCTCACCGCGGATCTCCACCTCGGCCGGCGGGTGCTCGGTATCGAGGTGGTGCGGGATATCGGAGATCGTGCGCACGTTCGCGGTGATGTCCTCACCGATGCGTCCGTCGCCGCGGGTCGCCGCCCGCACGAGTTCGCCGTTCCGGTAGAGCAGGTTGACGGCGAGACCGTCGATCTTGAGTTCGCACAGGAACTTCGACTTCACCGAGGTGGCCGACCGTACCCGCTCGTACCAGGCTCGCAGTTCGTCGTAGTCGAAGACGTTGTCCAGGCTGTACATCGGACCGATGTGTTCGACCGGGTCGAAGGTCGAGGTATCGACGACGCCGCCGACTGTCTGCGTCGGCGAGGAGTCGGTGACGAGTTCGGGGAACTGCGCCTCGAGGTCTTCGAGACGATGGACGAGTTCGTCGTATTCCGCATCGGAGACGAGCAGGGAGTCCTGATAGTAGGCGGCCCGCAGCTCCTCGATCTTCTCGGTCAGCTGGGCATGAGCCTGAGCGCGAGCGGTCGCGTCGGTGAGGTCGACGCCCTGCAGGTCGAGTGTGGTCGAATCCGAGGTCTGGTGCTCGGGCGTCGATGAGTCGGCGTTCTCCGGTGTCGTGGTCATTCGATCTCCTCAAGAGCCCGCCGCAGACCGGCGGCGATGGTCATGGTTCCCCGATTGTGCTCGGGCCCGAGCCCCTGCTGGTCCTCCAGCAGCGGCGGGAAGGTCAGCGGCAGTTCGGGTCCGGCGATGATCCCGAATTCGCGCAGACTCGTGACCCCCATGCCGATGCGCGACCACGGGGTGCGGATCCGCTCGCACCAGTGATTGACCGCGTCCGATCGCCCACCGGCCTCGGTCGGCAGGTGGATCCAGGTGCCGAGCCCCGCCTCGGCGAGGATCGCCAGCTGCTCCCAGCTGTGTGGTCTCAGGCTAACCAACGGCACTGACACGGAACGGGCGCCGCTGCGGCGGACCGCCTCGGCGGCGGGGATCTCCTTGCCCTGCAGGCGCAAGGGCTCGAGGTCCGGCAGGGCGAGCACGGTGGGCGGGAGGTGGCGCAGTGTGGATTCGAGCGCCGCCCACACCTGGGTTTCGCTGATGGCGGGCAGGCTCGCCCACCCGGACACGCTCGGCCAGGTGCCGGTGAGCACCGGGGTCAGGCGTGATTCGACGAGGCGGACGGTCGGGTGCATGCCCAAGCCCGCGATGCGATCGGTGAAGGCTGCGATGCCGAAGGCGTAGGCCTGAACGACATCACGGCGGGCGCCGTGGTCGCCGAGGACGCGGGCGCCGGAGCTCAGGCTCAGCGCGGTCACGAGCGTCCACGGTCCCGGCAGGCTGATCTGGACCTGCCCGGGCCGGGACCCACCGTATTCGGCGATCGCGTCAAAGGCTTCAATGAGGGCGGAGTCCTCGAGCCGTTCGTCTTTGCCCGCCGAGGCGGTCAGCCGCCACCCGTAGGATGTGCGGTCGACGTGGAGTTCGGTGAGCAGGCCGACGGCGCGGCCGATGGCGTCGGCGCCCCACCGGTCCTCGGACCGGTCAGCGGTCAGGGGCACCGGCGGAAGCTGGTCGGCGAGGATGTCGAAGCCGGCGGCCGCGGCCTCTCGAACCGGGCTGGTCGCAATATAGCCACGACGCGGATCACGGGCTCCGGGCAGCCAGATTCCCGTGGTCGTGGCGGCGGGCAGAACTCGGTCAGCCATGCTGGTGGGCGCGGGGGATTCCGAAGACGTCGACATAGAATCCGAACTCGCTTTCCAGGGAATCGATGATGGTTTCGGCGCGGACGAAGCCGTGGGATTCGCCCTTGTACAGACGGTAAATGTACTCCACTCCGGCCAGTTGAAGTGTATCGACGAACTCCTGGGCCTGTGAGGGCGGGACGATCGGGTCACGGTCGCCTTGCATCACGGCCACGGGCACGGTGATATCGCTGGTCCGGCGGATCGGCGAACGGGCGATGTATTCGTCCTGGGCGGCGGGCCAGGGGCCGACGAGCCCGTCGATGTAGTGGGATTCGAAGTCGTGGGTGTCGACGACGAAGCGCATGAGGTCGGTGACTCCGAAATACGAGGTGCCGCAGGCGAACACGTTCGTCGAGGCCAGGGCGGACAGCACAGTCCACCCGCCCGATGAGGCTCCGGAGATCGCGATGCGGTTCGGGTCGGCGAGTCCGGCTGCGACGAGCCCGTTGACGGCGGCGACGGTGTCCTCGACGTCGACGACTCCCCATCCGCCGCGCAGCCGGTCACGCCAGGCGCGGCCGAATCCGGTCGACCCGCCGTAGTTGACCTCGAGGACGCCGATGCCCTGGGAGGTGAAGAAGCTCGTGCGGGCCGTCATCTCCGGGGTCGCCTGTCCCGTCGGTCCGCCGTGGATCGAGACCACGAAGGGAGGGTGTTCGTCATCGGGGGCGGCGAAGCGGGGATTGTGGGGAGGATGGATGACGACGGGCACTCCCCCGAGTTCGCCGACGCTCGGGCGGGAATAGTAGCCCTGGTGGGTGTCGAGGCGTTCGCTGGCGATCTCCGTGAACAGTCCGGTCACCCGGTCGACGGCGTAGAGGACTCCGGGTCGCCTCGTCGACTTCGCGGTCAGAAGCAGGTGAGTGCGTCCGAGGTCGAGGAGTTCGATCGTGCCGAACGTCTCCCCCGTCGTATCGATGGTCTCCCAGGGCGGGGAGGAAGGACTCAGCGTTGTGGAGGAAGGGGGCAGCCGGCGGCGCACGAGTGTCGCGGTCGCCGCCTGCGAATGGGCCCACACCTCATCTCCGTCGTTGAGGTGCCACCGGGTGCCCAGCTGCCAGAGGGCCCCGCCGATCTCCTCGCCGGTGTCGATGACCGATCTCAGCCGGTCGAATCCGATTCTTTCGGGCGCCGGCGCCTGACGGTCGTCGGTGACGAGGGGACGCACGGCGACGGGATCGATGTCGAGGCCGTACAGCGACCAGTGCCCTTCATGGTCGGAGATGAGGTGGAGGGACGAATCCGACGTGAACTCCGCCTGGAGCAGCGAGATTCCCGGGTCGGTCGGACTCGGCAATCCCGGGTCGGATGTGCGCGGGCGTTCGATCCCGTCGCCGCTGAGCACGGCGACCGCAGGGGTGGCCGGGGTGCGGACATCGACGAGCCACAGCGTGGTTCCGTCCCAGGGCATGTTCGGGTGCTCCCAGCCGATGAATGCCAGGGTGCTGCCGTCGGGTGAGAGCCTGGGCCAGGCCATGAAATGCGAGTGGGTCGAGAGCACATTCGTCGTCCCGTGCTTGGTCAGCAGCACGATGGCGCGTTCACGACGGGTGGACCGACAGTCCTCGCGCACACAAAGCAGCCCCCACGGACTCATGTGCAGATCCCCGTAGCGGATCCGCCCCGAGGTGTCTGGGGTCAGCGCGTGCGGGGCTCGCCCGGGAATGATCTGCCAGACGCGCTGATCAGCGGCGTTGACGAAGTAGATGACCTCGCTGCTCTGGTCGAGAGCCCACGAGGCTCCCCCGTATTCGTGGACGGCGGAGCGGATGTTGAACCCGGTCGGAATGACCTGCTCGCGCTCTCCCGGACGTGACAGCGACGTGCGGACGAGTCCGGTGCGGGCCTTCTCTGCGGGAATCTTCGTCGAGTAGAAGATCTCGTCCCCGCGGAAAGCGGCATCGAAGATCGGAGCGGCACCGGCAGCCACCTCGGCGGCACCCAGAGGTGACGACCAGGTTCCATAAGGCGCCGTGACGACATCTTGGGGACTTTCCTTCATGCCCCCAGAGTATCGCCAGTGGCCGACATCGGGCCCGAACCCCTCGCCTCGACTCGCGAAAGCGCCTCAGGCGCCGGCGAACTCGGGTGCCGGGGTGATGCGGTCCTTCGCCGTGGAGTCGATGGTGGCCTGGCCGAGCACACGGGTGCCGCGGTAGATGACCATGGTCTGGCCCGGAGCCACTCCGGACAGCTCCTCATCGACATCGACGTGCATGAGCTGCCCGGCCGGACGTGCGGCAGGCACCTCGACCTCGTCGACGATGGGGTTGACTTCATGCTCGGGGGCTGCGGCGACGAACTCGCCGAGCCAGGCCCGGGCCGGCACCGGATCGGCGTGGGCACGGATCTGCACTTCGCAGTCGATTCCGGTCTCTGGGGTGTCCCCCATGTCCGAGGGTGCTGCACCGGCCCAGGAGGTGCGGATGCCGGTCAGATGCGAAACAGCGAGGTCGGCACGCGATCCGACGGTGACGGTGTTCGTCGCCGGGTCGAGGCCGGTGACGAACCGCGGCTTGCCATCACGAGCGGGCTTCTCGATGCCCAGGCCCTTGCGCTGACCGATCGTGTACGTCATCGCGCCGTCATGCTCGCCGAGGACCTCACCTTCGGAGTCCTTGATAAGTCCCGGACGCATCGGGATCTTGTCGGCCAGCCACGCCTTCGTGTCCCCGTCGGGGATGAAGCAGATGTCGTAGGAGTCGGGCTTGTTCGCCACGGAGAAACCGCGCTCGGCCGCCTCGGCGCGCACTTCGGTCTTCGACGCGGTCGCCCCGATCGGGAAGTAGCAGTGCTCGAGCTGGTCGGAGGTGAGCACACCGAGGACGTACGACTGGTCCTTGGCCAGATCCTCACCGCGGTGCAGTTCGGGCCGGCCGTCGTCATCGCGGAGCACTTCGGCATAGTGGCCGGTGGCGATGGCGTCGAAGCCGAGCGCCAGGGCCCGGTCGAGAAGGGCCGCGAACTTGATGCGCTCATTGCAGCGCATGCACGGGTTCGGGGTGCGTCCGGCGGCGTATTCGGCGATGAAGTCATCGACGATGTCTTCCTTGAACCTCTCGGAGAAGTCCCAGACGTAGAAGGGGATGTCGAGCATTCCCGCCACGCGGTGGGCGTCGCGGGAGTCTTCGATCGTGCAGCAGCCGCGCGATCCGGTGCGCAGGGTCCCGGGCATCCGGGACAGAGCGAGGTGAACGCCGACGACTTCGTGTCCGGCGTCGACGGCACGGGCGGCTGCGACGGAGGAATCGACTCCGCCGGACATGGCGACGAGTACTCTCATGATGCTCCTTGCATCCATCGGGGTGTTGCCGAAACCATCCCGGCTCGGCGTGCCTGGTCGACGACCTCGGGCAGAGCCGCGAGCAGGGCATCGACATCGGCTTCGGTCGTATCGTGACCGAGTGTGAAGCGTTGGGTGGTGCGGGCGCTGTCCTCATCCAGACCGCAGGCCAAGAGCACATGGGAGGGACGGGAGACACCGGCAGAACAGGCCGAACCCGTCGAGGTGGCCAATCCCCTGGCATCGAGACCGAACAGCAGCGAGTCCCCCTCGCACCCCGGGAACGTGAAGTGGGCGTTGGCCGGCAGGCGGTCCGCTCCGCGCGGGCCGGAGAGCCTGACCCCGTCGATGCTCGATTCGATTCCGTCGATGAGGCGGTCCCGCAGCCCCGACAGGCGTGCCGCCCGGGCCTCGAGGTCTGCAGTGACGAGATCGACGGCGGCCGCGAAGGCCACCGCACCGGCGACGTCGAGAGTGCCCGAGCGCACGCTGCGCTCCTGTCCCCCACCGTGCAGGATCGGCGTCGGCGTCGCCGCGCGGTCGAGCAGGAGTGCGCCGATGCCGACGGGGCCGCCGATCTTGTGCGCGGTGATCGTCATCGCCGTCGCCTTGAGTGCGGCGAAGTCGAGCGGGATCTGCCCGAGCGCCTGCACGGCGTCGATATGGAAGGGAATGCCGAGTTCGGCGGCGGCTTGACCGATCTCGGCGATCGGCTGCAGAGTGCCGATCTCATTGTTCGCGGCCATCACGCTGATGAGCGCGGTGCGTTCTGGGTCGCGGCGCAGTTCGGTCAGTGCCGCGTCGAGATCGAGTCGTCCGGTCTCTTCGACGTCGAGGTAGACGGCTTCGGCGCCGAGGCTCTCCAACCACTCCACGGTCTCGAGGATCGCGGGATGCTCGATCGTCGTCGTCAGCACCCGCGGGCGTGCCGGCGCGTTGAACGTGTCGTTGTTGCGAGCGAGGTAGAGGCCCTTGAGCGCGAAATTGTCCGCTTCGGTGCCGCCGGATGTGAAGATCACTTCCGACGAGGTGGCCGCACCGACCGCGCGGGCGATGACCTCGCGTGCCTCTTCGATGCGCATCCGCGCGGCTTGGCCGACCGCGTGCAGGGCCGAAGGGTTGGCCCGGCGGGCCAGCTCTTTTGTGTACACCTCGAGCACCTCGGCGGGCATCGGCGAGGTGGCGGCGTGATCGAGATAGATGGGCACCCTGCAATTTTAGGCCGTGAGCCGGGCTACGGCCAGGATCCGTGCGGCATCTCACCCGCCGAGCGGCACCTCCGGACGAGTTGCCCGCCGGCATGGCCGACTAAACTGACTCGGGTGTTCACCGTTTTCACCATCGTCCTCTATGCCGCCACCGGCATCCTGACCCTGTGGTCGATCATCGAGACCATCCGCAACCGTCCGGCCGGCAAGGCCCTGCTCGGCGGTGCCGCTCTGCTTCTGCTGCTGCTCATCGTGCAGCTGATCATCTCGATCGCGACCTTCGGTTCCACGCATGATGTCGACCCGCTGCTGTACTTCGGCTACATCATCACCGCGATCATGGTGATGGCGCTGGCCGGTTTCTGGGCTTTTGCGGAACTGAGCCGCTGGGGGCCGGGAGTCCTGGCTGCGGCAGGGCTGACGGTGATCGTCATGATCGAGAGATTGGACCAGATTTGGCAGTGACCAGGCGCAATCGGTTCGGCGGGGACTCCGCCGACGATGCGAACTCAGCAGGCAATAGCCCAGCAGGCCGGGCACAAGCAGCGGGCGACACGGACTCCACGGCCGCCTCGGCGCGGGGAAAGACGGGACGGTCGCCGTACTCGGCGATGCATACGGGGCCGGGACGGGCGCTGACAGCGGTGTACGGCGTCTTCGCGCTCTCGGCCACGGCCCGGGCGGGCTATCAGCTCATCCGCGAGTTCGACGTTGCGCCGATCGCGTATTCGCTGTCCGCCATGGCTGCGGTGATCTACATCCTCGCCACGGTCTGCTTGGTCATCGGCAACCGGGTCTCACACCGGATCGCCGTCGCCGCCTGCGCGATCGAGTTCGTCGGCGTCATCGTCGTCGGCATCCTCAGCCACACCCATCCCGAGGACTTCGCGAAGCCGTCGGTGTGGTCGAACTTCGGCAGCGGGTACGGCTATATTCCGCTGCTCCTGCCGCTCATCGGCCTGTGGTGGCTGCTGCGCGTCGGCCGCCGCGCCAGCCGCAGCAACCGCAGTTGAGCCGCGCCAGCCGCAGCTGAGTCGCGCAAGCCGCGGCTGAGTCGCGCATGAGCGGGCTCAAAGTTCATATGCCGTGATCTCGATCCGTGCGTATGAATTTCGAACCCGCTGGTGTTTGGAACCCGCGCGTGCTGACACGACGAGCGGCCAGTGCCCACCGCGGCTGACGCACCGCGCCCAACACAGCTGCACCCGGGTCACTCCACCTTGGAGGACAAGACGTTCCAGTCGGTGGCGACTGCGGTGAGTTCGTCACCGGTTCGCATCAGCACATAGGGGTGCGCGGTGTCGACCGTGATGGTGTCGCCCTCTTTGTCGTTCGTCTTCACGGCTTCGACGGTGTCGCCGAGGTCGAGAGCGTAGTCCGACGGCGCCTTGATCGTCAGCGTGCAGCGCACTTCGCCCATTCCGATCGCACCGTGCTCGGTGCTCAAACTCATGTCCTCGAACTTGAGGTCCTCATAGGGCTTGCAGTCGATGTCGACCTTGTCGAAGCCGGAGTCCTTGTCCCGCAGGTCACCCACGTAGTCGCGGAATCCCTTGAATCCGCCCTCCTTGAGTCCGTCGGGTCCCCCTGACTTCGCTTTGCCGTCGACGAGGAACGACGAGACGTCATCGGAGGCGGTCGTCATCTCGTCGGCGAAGTCCTCGGGGCCCTCCTCGACGGCTCCGCTGTCATCGGCCATCAGCGTCGGCATCTGGTCAGCGGGGATATAGGATGCCGAGCGCACGAGCGGATCGGTCGAGGCCGATTCCCGCGTCACCAGCATCACCTGGGTCAGCTGCTCGTCGCCGTCCGTGGAACTCTTGTCGGCGGTGCCGAAGGCGTAGAACCACATCGGGTATTCGGTGAAGTTCGGGCTGCCGGCGACGACCTCGGTGAAGTTCGGCGCACGCAGCTTCTGCTTCGCCTTGTCCGCGATCTGGATCTGCGCGCGGGTGTGGTCGATGAGCGGTGCCGCCTGGATCTTGTCGAGGTCGGTGCCCTTGTCGCCGAGCGTCTTGTCCAGCGATTCCGTGTAGTTCGTCATGAACTTCCCGGCCTCACCGGGGCGGACCGCGGTGCGTTCGTACGGAGTGACGTCCGGGCTGCTGGGTTTGGCGATCGGCAAGTCCGCACAGCCGCTGAGCACGAGTCCGGTGCCCAACACCGAGGCCGTCACTGCGCGGAAGGACCGCCGGTTCCGCAGATCCCGTCGCCGAGGCGGCGCTTGGCCGGCCGTGTCCGGCTGCACTGTCGAGATCGGCTGGGTCGCCGGCCCCGGCTCACCCTTGACCGCGCGGTCAGCGGCCGGCCCCCTGTCGTCACGGCCGCTGCGCCCGGAGCCGCCTGAGGGACCGTCTTCGCCGCCATCGTGGGGTCCGCTGCCGCCGCCCGCGGGTCCGCCGTCCTCGGGTCCGCTGTTGTCCGAGCTGCCGGTGTCCTTCTTCGGCGGGCGGATGCGTGAGGCCCACCAGCGCATGAAGAAGAACACGGAGAATCCGGCGAGGATGATGGCGCCGGCAATGCCGAGCAGGCTGAGTGCGAACACGCCCTTGACGCGCATCTGGAGGCTCACCGTCGTTCCCTCGAGACTGTCATCGGAGTTCGCAGGCGCGATGACGAGCACCTGCGGCTGAGCATCGAGGTCGAAGGTCTTCGCAACCGTCTGCCCCGTATCTGTGCTGATCCACCAGTCGCGGTCGGCGATATCGGCCTCCGGTTTCTCATCACCGGGAGTGAACCGATGGGAGGCGGAGTTCGGGAAGGAGACATCACTGATCTGCTCCTGTGCCACACCGTCGAGGTAGCTGTCGGCGTCGACGCCGCTGGCGGTGCCGACGAACAGCTCCGTGCCCTTCGAGTTCTTCGCCGTCACGGTCACGCTCGACCCCGAGTAGGGCACGATCGCCTCGTCGAGGACGACGGCGTAGGCCCCGTCCCTGACTGTGAAGGCCGGCGTCTCGGTGATCTCGTCGGTGCCGACGACCGAGAGCGCAGAGATGACCAGTCCGGCTAGCGTGAGTGCCGCTACGCCGAAGAGGACGGCGGTGATGAGTCGGATTCGCTGGATCAGAACAATGCCCTCATGAGTGCGGTCCGTGCCTTGGTCACGGCTGGATCGTCGGCGCCGAGGACCTCGAAGAGATCGAGGACGCGCAGGCGCAGGGATTCCTTCTCATCGCCCGTGGAGGTGCGGATGAGAGAGATGAGTCGGTTGAAGGCACCGGCGGCGTTGCCGCTGACGACTTCGGCATCGGCGGCTGCCTTCGCGGCTTCGACGTCCTTGGGGTCGGCATCGGCGGCAGCGATGAGGTCGGCCGGTTCCTGGTCGATGAGGCGGCGACCCAGTCCGGCCCGGGCTAGACCGAACTTCGCCTCTTCGTCGGCCGGAGAGTTCGCCAGCGCAGCCTTGAACAAGCTCTCAGCGGTGTCGAAGTCGCCCTTGGCCAGAGCCTCTTCGGCTTCCGGGTGGGCGGGGCCGGCCGGTTCGGGTTCGGCTTCCCCGGTGACGGCGTGCCCGGTCACGCCGTTCTCACCGGCGAGCTTGAGCAGTTCGTCGAAGTATGCCTGGACCTGCGGTTCGGGCAGAGCACTCTGGAACAGCGGCACGGGCTGGCCCTTGATGAGGGCGACGACCGTGGGGATCGACTGGACGCCGAAGGCCTGCTGCAGACGCGGGTTCGCATCGACGTCGACCTTGGCCAGCACGAGGCGTCCCCCATAGGAGGTGACGACGTGTTCGAGGATGGGCGAGAGCTGTTTGCAGGGTTCGCACCATTCGGCCCACAGGTCGATGACGACGGGCACGCGGTCGGACATCGCCACCAGGCTGGTGAAGGTCGACTCATCGACATCGAAGACCAGTCCGGGAACGGCGACCGCATTCGGGTCCCCTCCGGCCTGGCCGCCGGCGGCACCGGCACCCGCACCGGCCTGTCCGCCCTGTTCGGCCGGCATATTCTTGCTGCGCACCGCCGACAGGTCGAGTCCCTGATCGGGCTGTGCGTTCTCCTGCGAGGGATCCATTGACACGTGGTCTCCTTTGTGACGCGGTCGGTGGGCTCGGTGCAAACCGTGACGCACCTGGTCCATGCTTTTCCAACAGAACGTATCAACACCGGTGCGCCCACGGCTATTTCTGTAGCCGTCAGGGAAGTAGCACCACGGTGCCGACCCTTCCGCCTCAGCCTGCTTCGGCTCCGGCGAGAGTCTCGAGACCGCCGATGAGTCTGACCTTGCCGTCCTTGGGCATGAGGAAGGTGAGCACCTGGGTGGTCTTCGTCGTCACCGGGTCCTTGGTCGTCGCAGAGCCGACGAGTTCCTTCTGCGGCGATGACAGGGTCAGGGTGCCGGTGCGTCCCTCTTTCGATTCGGGGCTGATCGTCGATTCGGCGTCGATGACTCCGGTGACGATGGCGGCGTCCCCGGCGGTGCCCTGCGCGACGAGCTCCTTGCCCGGGGTGTACTTGTACTTCACCTCGGCATTGCCTTCTTCGGCGCTGGCCTTCTGCTCCTTCTGGTTCTTCCAGATGGACTTCGAGAAGTCATCGGAGTCGAATTTCTTCGCCTCCTTCGAGTCCGCTCCGCTGCCGAGGGCCTTCGCGTAGTCGGCGACGGCCTTCTCCGGAGTCGTGACGAAGTCCTTGGATCCGGGCTCGAGCATCGTCGCGCCCTGACGCGAGTCGGGCAGTTCGGGCAGCTTCGTGCCGGCCGTCAGCTGGGTCTGCGACCACAGTTTGTAGTCGCTGCGCGGATCCTCCTGGGTCAGCACGAGCAGCTGCGAGCTCCCTCCGGCAGAGGTGATCAGGCTGGTCACGCGCGGCCAGGCATCGGTGGCCGAGGTGTAGTTGGCGACGATCTCGTCGCTGGCCACGGCCGGTGCCATCTTCTGGTCGTCGACGTCTTCCTTGATCGTGTACAGGTCTTCGCGCTGTTTGAGAGCAGGGCCGGCGGCACGTTCGGCCAGCGCCTTCTTGTCGGTCTTCTTGTCTGCGGCCTTGATGTCGGTGGCGACAGAGTCGAGGATCCGCTTGGCCTGGTCGTCGGTGACTCCCGCGGCCGCTGAGCTCGGCGCCTCGGACGGTTCGGGCTTCGGCAGCTCTTCGGGCCCGCAGGCGCTGAGTGCGAGCACGGGGACGACGGCGAATGCGGTGCCATATTCGGCGAGCTTGCGGCGACGTTCCTGGCGGGCCTTGCGTCGGTTCGCTTCCTTCTTCGAATTGTTCGCGCCGAGGAAGAGGAGGACGACGCCGCTGATGAAGACGACACCTCCGATGATCATCAGCGGCAGCGCCCAGGGGGTGTCTGCGTGGTTGGGCCAGGTCAGCGTCACGGATTTGACCGCTCCGGCTTCACCGTCACCGGCGATGAGGAAGCCGGTTCGGTTGGCATCGTCGTTCCACTCCAGTTCCACCGAATCGGTGCCGGTGACTTCCGACTGCCACAGATCGGCACCGGCCGGGTTGGGCACCTTGCCTTCACCGTCGGTCGCCTTGGTCGTGAGCTTTCCGCCTTCGGCGAGACCGGTGATGCGGTCGTAGGCGGACTGTCCTGCCCAGGCTTCGACGTTCTCGATCGGAGCTTGGGCGATCGTGAGGTCGCCGCTGCCCTTGACCGTGAGGGTGGTCGGGGTTTCGTAGAGGTTGAGCATTCCGGGGTCGACGATGACTGCCGGTTTGTCGGCGTCGATCTGTGCGGTGGCAGTGATCGTTTCCTCCGGCGCCCACAGGGTCTTCTGCAGGATGCCGAGGCCACCGACGACGACACCCACCACCATGAGGATCACAGCGAATGTGTAGCGCACGTGCGTACCTTCCCTCAGCCGAGCAAAAATGGCACCCCAGTTCGGGGACTCTCCAAGTTTAAGTCACATGCCGGACATCGCCTTTGTGCGCACGCTCAGTGTGTGTCGACGTTCACACGCCCGCCCCGGAATGTCCCGATCATTGGCCCCTGGCCTAAGCTGGGCGGGTGAGCAACGACAGAATTGTGTGGATCGACTGCGAAATGACCGGCCTCGACGAGGTGCGGGACGAACTCATCGAGGTGGCCGCGATCGTCACCGACTTCGAGCTCAACCCCCTCGACGAGGGAATCGACATCGTCATCAGGCCTTCGGCGGATGCCCGGGCGAACATGAATGAGTTCGTCACGAATATGCACACCACCTCGGGTCTGATCACCGAACTCGACGCGGGCACCACCGTCGCCGAGGCGCAGGCCCAGGTCCTCGAATACGTGAAGAAGCATGTCCCCGAGTCCGGCAAGGCTCCGCTGGGCGGGAATTCGGTCGGCACCGACAAGGTGTTCCTGAACAAGCAGATGCCCGAACTCGTCGAGCACCTGCACTACCGGATCATCGACGTCTCCTCGGTCAAGGAACTGGCCAAGCAGTGGTTCCCCCGCGCCTACTTCCAGGCACCGGCGAAGCACGGCGGGCACCGCGCGCTCGGCGACATCATCGACTCGATCATCGAGCTCCAGTACTACCGGAGGGCCGTGTTCTCCGCCGAGGGACCGAGCTCCGACGAGGCGAAGTCGATTGCCGCCGAGGTGGCCGAGACCTACCCGAAGCAGACCGACGAGGACTGACCGCCGCCTTCCGAAGCGATCGTGAGCACCAGCCCGGTTCCGCAGATGCGGAACCGGGCTGATCACTCTCTGAGACCGGTCGGATCTGAACCCGACCTTTCGATATGATGGTTTCATCATGCCATTGGATCAGCTTCAGCGCCCCCTGTACGAGGTCAAGGCGAACCTCTTCAAGGGCCTCGCCCACCCCTTCCGCATCCGCATCCTCGAGCTCCTCTCCGGCAACGACGAGGTCAGTGTGGCCGATCTGCAGGCAGAGACCGCGCTCGAGGCCTCGCACCTCTCGCAGCATCTCGCGGTACTGCGGCGCCACCGTCTCGTCGAATCCGAACGTCGGGCCAGCCATGTCTACTATCGTCTGGCCGACCGGCGCACCGCAGAGCTGCTCGCGGTGGCCAGGAGCCTGCTGCTGACGATGCTCGAAGACGATGAGCAGCGACTCGCTGAAGCCCGGTCACTGCCGAAGATCCCGGGCGCGGATACCGCATGAGCCCGGCATCGTTGCTGCGCCGCACCCGGTCTCTGCTGCCGTCGGTCGCCGACTACCGTGAGACCCGCCGCTCCTGGCCGAAGGACCTGCTGGCCGGAGCCACCGTCGGCATCGTCGCCCTGCCTTTGGCGCTGGGGTTCGGAGTCAGCTCCGGTCTCACGGCTGAGCAGGGACTCATCACCGCGATCGTCGCTGGCTTCTTCGCTGCTGTCTTCGGCGGTTCGCACCTGCAGATCTCCGGTCCAACCGGTGCCATGGCCGTGGTGCTCGTGCCGATCGTGGCCAGTCACGGCGCCGAGGCGGTCATCACGGTCACCCTCATCGCCGGGCTCATCGTCGTCGCCGCCGGTCTGCTGCGTTTGGGGCGGACAGTGTCGTTCATTCCGTGGCCGGTGATCGAGGGGTTCACGATCGGCATCGCAGCGATCATCTTCCTCCAGCAGATTCCGTTCGTCACGACTCCGCGCTATCTGGCACCGGGTGAGGTGAGCATGAATGCCTTCGCGGCAGCCGTGCAGCTCATCTCGGATGCGGACTGGTCGTATCTGCCCTATTCTCTGGGCGCTGTGGCGATCGTCGCCGTGTGCATGGTGGTCTCCCCGAAGATCCATTCCGCGATTCCCGGATCGCTGGTCGGCATCATCATCGTCACCGTGCTGTCTGGAATCATTCCGAACCCGTTGGCCACGATCGAGGCGATCCCCCAGTCCTTGCCTGCCCCGAGCATTCCCGTCATCGATCCTGCCGTTCTGCCGGCTCTGCTGCCGGCTGCGGGCACGATCGCCGCGCTTGCCGCCATCGAATCGCTGCTCTCGGCCAGGGTCGCCTCGTCGATGTCCGATGCCGGTGCCTACCAGCCCGATCGGGAGCTCGTCGGTCAGGGTGTTGCGTCGATCGGGTCCTCGTTGTTCGGCGGCATGCCCGCCACCGGTGCGATCGCCCGCACCTCGGTGAATATCCGGGCCGGAGGGCGCACACGTCTGGCTTCGATCACCCATGCGGCGGTGCTGCTGCTCATCGTGTTGGTGGCAGCGGCTCCGGTGAGTCAGATCCCGTTGGCCGCCCTTGGCGGAGTCCTCTTCGTCACCGCAGTGCGCATGATCGACCTTGAGACGATGCGCTCGATTCTGCGCTCGACGAAATCCGATGCCTTCGGGTTCGTCATCACTGCGCTCATCACCGTCTCCTTCGACCTCATCGTGGCTGTGGGCATCGGTGTCGTCGTGGCGGCGTTCTTCGCTCTGCGGAAACTGTCCGCAACGACCTCGGTTCGCATCGAACGACTTTCGGAAACAGAGGCCGCTCAGCCAGGCGACGAGAAGATCGCGATCGTCCATTTCCGAGGACCGCTGTTCTTCGCTTCGGCCGATCGCATCTCCGATGAGGTCATGGAACTCAATGGAGTCTCGGTCGTCGTGCTGCGGATGTCGCAGCTCGAACTCGTCGATGCCACCGGAGCTCATATCCTCACCGAAATGGTCACGGCTCTCGAACGCCGCGGGATCACGGTGCTCATCAAAGGCGTCAGGGACAGTCAGGCCGGACTGTTCGAACAGGTCGGAGTGCTCGCCGCCCTGCGCCACCACCGGCACCTGTTCGATGAGCTGCCGGCGGCACTCGACCACGCTCGCTCTCATGTGGAGCGGGCACACCAGAGCTGAATCAGCTTCAGCCGGCCTTCTTCTCGGGCCGCGCGAAGATGTTCGACGGGAAGGCACCGGACTTCGCGATCACGCGCAGCAGGTCACGGCTGGGGGCGAGCAGCGATTCGATCGTCGCATCGTCGAGCACCGACCAAGCGGTGGCGACGGTGCCGTCGGTCAGTGCTTCGACCTGTTCCTTCAGGTCCCGTCCCGCCTCGGTGATGGTAGGCAGGTCGAAACCGCGGTCGTCCTTCTCCACGGTGATCAGCCCCGCCTCGGCGAGTCGGGTCTGTCCGGTCTGCCATTCCTCGTCGGTGTAGCCGCGGGTCTTCTGTGCTGCTCGCGGACGGAATCCGGCTCCGGTCGCGACATCGAGCATGAGAGCGTCGATTCCGGGCACACCGGCGGTGACGAGGGAGGCGACATGGCCGTCGCCGCGGAATTCGCGGGCCACGGTGGCCACGTCCCACAGCTTCTCGAAAGCGGTGTTCGCTTGGTGGGAGCCGATGACGTCGGCGGTGGCCGCGGACAGGGGCCGCCCGGCGAAGTCCATGGCGGTGAGCACGGGGGTCAGCGTTTCGGTCAGCTGGGTGGCCGCCTCGGTGAGCAGGGCGATATCGTCACGGTCGCCGAAGAGTTCGGCCATGTACGCGCTCACGGCGTCGAAGCGGGCCTCGATCATCTGCTCGGGAGTGACCGTCTCCCAGATGCGGGGCAGCATCTCGGCGATGAAGTTCGGGGAGTAGTTGTAATAGGCGGCGGACACGACTCCGGGATTCACCCGTCCCAGCGGCGCCGAACGGGCGGCCATATTGCCTTCGACACCGGGTTCGAGTCCGTACTTGGCGTACTCGGCGCCGACCGCCTGTGAGAAGTAGATCGACGAGTGGAAGGAGTTGATGCGGGCCGAGACCGTTCTGATGTTCTGTGTACGCTGGGAATCCATATCGTCATCCTAAGGGCGGTCCCCCTCCCACGTAAGGTCTGCGCGTGCGTCGCTGCCCGCACCGACCGGCGCAGGAGATTAGCACAGTCTTATAGGACCTAAATCGTTTGCCCCTCCCCCGAGGCGACCGGACTTCCGCGTTGATCCGCGCACCGGCGCGCCCCTCCGGTCGTGTCCATTTGCCGCGTCAGAACCCGGTGCTACCGTCTGAGCATGGAGTGACACGGACCGTTTGCGACCACGGCATCGTCCCGGTCGGAAGCCATCCGCCAACCGCATCAGCACAGCGTCCGGCTTGGAGGTCAGATGAGGATCGCACTGTTCGCCACCTGCATCGTCGATGCGATGTATCCCGAGGTTGCGCAGGCAACCGTGAGTATTCTGCGCCGGCTCGGCCATGAGGTGACCTTCCCCGAAGGTTAGTCGTGCTGCGGGCAGATGCACATCAACTCCGGCAAGTTCGCGCAGGCCGAACCGGTCATCGCCAATCACGTCCGTGCTTTCACGAGTACCGAATGGGATGTCGCCGTCGCCCCGTCCGCCTCCTGTGTGGCCTCGCTCGGCCACCAGCAGCCGATGGTCGCCACCAGGATGGGCAATGATGCCCTGGCGTCCGAGGCCGCCGAAGTGGCCGAACGCACCTACGAGCTCACCCAGTTCCTCACCGACGTCCAAGGCGTCACGGATGCCGCAGCCGACCTCGGTTCCTACTTCCCGCACCGCGTGACGTATCACCCGTCGTGCCACGGAATGCGGCTGCTGCGCCTCGGCGATCGGCAGTCCTCCCTCGTCCGGTCCGTCGAGGGCATCGACTTCGTCGAACTGCCTCTGGCCGATTCCTGCTGCGGGTTCGGCGGCACCTTCTCCGTGAAGAACCCGGAGGTGTCCTCGGCGATGCTCGCCGACAAGGTGCGCACGATCCAGGCGACCGAAGCCGATGTCTGCACCGGCGGCGATGTCTCCTGTCTGCTGCACATCGGCGGCGGAATGTCGCGGTTCGAACGCACCGGCAGCTTCGACGGCGCCCCGGACGTCACCGCCGTGCATGTGAAGGAGACGAGCTCGACCGATGAGCATGGGCACACGACCGAGACGCTGACGACGGTCGTCGGGGCCGACGATGATGACCACCTCGCCCCAGGCCATCGGGGCACCTCTCCGTCCGAGCCGAGCCGCACCCAGTCCGGGTTCCGCGTCGGTCAAGCCGCGGTCCATCTGGCCCGGATCCTCGCGTCGACGAGGGAGGACCCGCTGCGGGCGCCGAGCGAAGGAGCAGAAGTGAGCGGAGGGAGCCTGCGATGACCTTTCTGGGAATGCCGCTGCTGCCGTCGAAGCGACGCAGCGATCTGCCCGGCGGGCAGGGCAACATCATCGAAGCCGAGGCCTTTCCCGAGGTCTCACACCAGCATCTGAGCAACCAGCAGCTGCGCAACAACATCGGCCACGCCACCTCGACGATCCGGTCGAAGCGCGCCGAGGTCGTCTCCGAGCTCGACGACTGGGAGAACCTGCGCGACGCCGGTGAGGCCACGAAGAACGAAGTGATGGAGAACCTGCCCGAGTACCTCGCGCAGTTCGAAGAGGCATTCACCGCCGCCGGCGGCATCATCCACTGGGCCCGTGACGCCGATGAGGCCAATGCCATCGTCACCGAACTCGTCGAGGACAATGCGCCGGTGCTCGAGACCGGCCGCCGCGAGGTCATCAAGGTCAAGTCGATGGCCACCCAGGAGATCGGTCTCAACGAGCACCTCGAGGCCGAGGGCATCGATGCGTTCGAGACGGATCTGGCCGAACTCATCGTCCAGCTCGGCGAGGACAAACCCAGCCACATCCTCGTTCCCGCCATCCACCGCAACCGGGATGAGATCCGTGAGATCTTCATGGACAAGATGCCCGACGCCGGGGAACTGACGAACGAACCTGCCGTCCTCGCCGAGGCGGCCCGCCGACATCTGCGCCACAAATTCCTCACCACCAAGGTCGCGATCTCCGGAGCGAACTTCGGTATCGCGGAGACCGGCACCCTCGGAGTGGTCGAGTCCGAGGGCAACGGGCGCATGTGCCTGACCCTGCCGGAGACACTCATCACCGTCATGGGCATCGAGAAGCTGCTGCCGAGGTTCGCCGATCTCGAGGTGTTCCTGCAGCTGCTGCCACGCTCGTCGACGGGTGAGCGGATGAACCCGTACACCTCGTTCTGGACGGGGAAGTCCGAGGGAGACGGTCCACAGAACGTCCATCTCGTTCTCCTCGACAACGGACGCACTCGGGCGCTGGCCGATGAGCACGGACGTGCGGCGCTCAATTGCATCCGCTGCTCGGCATGCATGAACGTCTGCCCCGTCTACGAACGCACCGGCGGCCACGCCTACGGCTCGACCTATCCGGGACCGATCGGAGCGATCCTCTCCCCGCTGCTCACAGGAGTCGAAGAGCAGGGCAACGGTTCACTGCCGTACGCGTCGAGCCTGTGCGGCGCCTGCTACGACGTGTGCCCCGTGAAGATCAATATCCCGGAGATCCTCGTCCATCTGCGGGGCGAAGATGTCAAAGCCAACCACTCCCCTGTGTCCTCCCAGCTCGACGCCGCCCTCACCGGCGCGTCGTGGATGATGGGCGACGGGAAGCGGATGGCCGCGGCGGAGAAGGGACTGCCTCTCGCGCACAAGGTCACCGGCGGCGAGCAGATCAACGCTCTGCCCGGAATCGCCGGCGCCTGGACCTCGAGCCGCGACATCCCGGCCCTGCCCGAGAAGAGCTTCCGACAGCTGTGGGCCGAAGAGGAAACGAACGACGGCGAGGAGGGACAGCGATGAGCGATACCGCCCGCGAGGAGATCCTCGCCCGCATCAATGAGGCCCTCGGTCGCCGCGGCGGCGGGGAATACGTGTCGTCGTCTCCGCGGACGGCGGTACCGGGCATCGGCGGCACGGCAGATGCCGTATCCGGCGGGGTCGCCTCGGCGGAGCCTGCCGCCACGGCCGCCGACGCCGGATACCACCATGAGGGCACGCACACGGGTGAGAACCTCGTCGAGCTGCTCATCGACCGCCTCGTCGACTACAAAGCCAACGTCCACCGCGCCGACGGCGACCCGAGCGCAACGATCGCCGAACTCATCGGCGACCACTCCTCGGTCGTCGTCCCCCGCGGTCTCGACTCGTCCTGGCTGGAGGGGTACTCCGGTGATGTGCGGGTCGATGCTCCCGGTGAGGAGCTCAGCGTCGACGAGCTCGACGCTCAGGGGGCGGTGGTGACCGCCTCGGCGGTGGCGATCGCGCAGACGGGCACCATCGTCCTCGACGGATCGGGCGAGTGCGGCCGGAGGGCGATCACGCTCGTGCCCGACCATCATGTGTGCATCGTCCGGACGGACGACATCGTCGACATCGTCCCTGAGGGAATCGCTCGGCTCGACGCGCACGCACCCCTGACGTTCATCTCCGGGCCCTCGGCCACGAGCGACATCGAGCTCAGCCGGGTCGAAGGAGTGCACGGACCGCGCACCCTCGACGTCATCATTCTCAACGAGTGAGCGCAGCGGGGACGTTCGACTCTGCCGAGCCGGCGAGCGCACTCGGACCAGCGAATGCGAATGGACCGGCGAGTGCGCAACAATGGAGCCCATGACTACGGCGCAGACTCTTCAGTACCCGCAGCCGAACGAGCGGCCCCGACGTCGCCGCCGGCGGAGGACGTTCATCGTCTCCGCCGTCGTCATCGTCCTCACCCTCATCATCGGCATCATCGCTGCCGACCGCATCGTCGACTACACCACGGAGCAGCGCATCGCCGACAGGCTTGCCGACTACGGAGACGCCGAGGTCTCTGTCGAAGGCTTCCCCATCCTCACGCAGCTGGCTTCCAGAGAACTGAACTCGGTGCATGTCACCGCCGATGAGGCCAACTATGAGGGCGTCGACTTCACCGATGTCAATGCGAAGCTCTATGACGTTCCCACCGGCGGGTCGAAGCCGATCGGCACCGTCGAGGGCACTGCGGTGCTCCCCCACTCGACCCTCGACGAGCTCGCCGCCGAGCATGCGAACCTGCCCGAGGGGATGTCTTTCACGACCGTCGACGGTGAGCTCTACCTTAAGGGGTCGATGCTCGGTCAGGATCTGCTCGTGGGCATCGACCCGAATGCCGACGGCAGACGGGTCGTCGTCGATGCGACGACGATCAAGCTGGGTTCGGCTGAGTTCTCCCTCGATCGCCTGCCTGGATTCCTCACCTCAGAGATCTCCGATATCGTCATCGATCTCGACTTCCTGCCCGCCGGTCTCGAACTCACCGACATTACCGCCACCGAGGCGGGACTGCAGGTGAGCCTCCACGGATCCGGGGTCAGCCTGCAGTGACCGGTTGGGGACCTGGGCGACTACGGTCGGGGCGGGCCGCCTCGGCGATCGGGTTCCTCGGCGGTCGGGTTCCTGGGGGAACCGAACCCGATTCTCGAAGATCAGTGGGGCCGAAGTGTCATCTTCGCCCGGTGGGCTCAGGGTTCGAGTGCAACAGTGGACTGGGCTCAAGCTACCTGCTCATGCAGCAGATCAGCTAGGACTTCGGCCGGTGGCACGGCCTTATGTCTCGGTGGCACGGCGCGCTGCCGGTCGGCTCCACTGTCGGGGATGACTCCCTCCATGCGCAATGCCGCTTTCCGCCTGAAAGTGTGGGTTCTGCCGCACTCGGGCACCAACGGCTACATCACCGCGTGGGGCGAGATGCAGTCGGGCACACAGCCGTTCTCACACGGAGATCTTCCGCTCCGACCCCTGGTGTGACTCTCCGACAGCTCTCATCTGCCGAGCCGACGATGTCCGCTCGAATCGCGCACGGACGCTCAGCGTCGCCGAACTGAGCGCTGTCTGCACATCCACTCTTCGGGTCGATCTCTCTTGTCTGCCGACCACGAACGGGATCCCTGTGACCACTACCTCTGCACCCACCTCACGATCCGCCTCACCGAACACCCCGGGACAGCAGCTGTTCCGGGCGCTCCGCCGCGACACCGTCGGCGGCGCACTGCTCCTCATCGCCGCTGCTGCCGCTCTGATCTGGGCGAACTCCCCCGCATCGGCTGCATACTTCGCAATCCGCGACTGGGAATTCGGCTATGAACCCTGGCACCTGCGGCTGAGCATCGGACAATGGGCCGCCGACGGACTGCTCGCAGTCTTCTTCTTCCTCGTCGGCATCGAACTCAAGGCGGAATTCACCCGCGGTGACCTGCGGCGTCTCCGCACCGCCGTCGTCCCGATCACCGCGGCGGCCGGCGGAGTCCTCGTCCCCGCCCTCATCTGTGCGGCCCTTCTGCTCACCCGTCCGGAGCTGCTGCGCGGTTGGGCCATCCCCACCGCGACCGACATCGCCTTCGCCGTTGCCGTCCTCGCGATCGTCGGCTCCCACCTGCCCAAGGCGCTGCGCATCTTCCTGCTCACCCTGGCCGCGGTCGACGACCTGCTGGCGATCACCATTATCGCGGTCTTCTACACCGAGACCATCGCGATTCTCCCCCTTGCCACGGCACTCGGAGTCGTCCTCGTCTTCGGACTCGTCGCACACCGCTTCCGTCGCGTCTTCGTCGACCGTGCGTGGGCCGCGTGGGTCGTCCTCCTCTCGCTCGGCCTCATCGCCTGGGCACTCATGCACGCCTCCGGTGTCCACGCGACCATCGCCGGAGTGCTGCTGGGCTTCATGATCCCCGCCGTCGTCGGTCGTGGTTCGACCCGCACGATTGGCACCGACCACGGTGCCTCCAGCAACCTCGATCCCTCTGCCGAGTGCGCGAACAGGGCTGGAATCGACCTCGCCGAGGCGCTCGAACACCGCCTTCGACCGCTGTCGGCCGGTTTCGCCGTCCCGGTCTTCGCATTCTTCGCCGCCGGCGTCGATATCGGCGGAACCCACGGTCTGGCCTCGGCGTTCTCCCATCCCCTGACCTACGGAATCATGACGGGACTGATCGTGGGCAAGCCGCTGGGCATCCTCGTCTCCACCTGGTTGGTCACCCGGTTCACCGGTGGGTTGAATCCCGGTCTGCGTTGGGCCGATATCACCGGCATCGGGCTGCTTGCCGGCATCGGCTTCACCGTCTCGCTCCTCGTCGCCGAGCTCAGCTTCACCGCCGGTTCGATCGAACACGATGTGGCGAAGGTCGCCGTACTCAGCGCCTCCCTGCTCTCGGCCGCACTCGCCGCGCTCATCCTCACTATGAGGAACGCCCGCTATCGTCGACTGCTCCAGGCACGAAAGCAGTCCGCCTCAGGCGTATAAGGAAGACGGTCACGGGCGTGTGGTCCGTCGGTGACCGGCGAAATCGAAGCAGCCGATTGCCAGTTCCGTCACAGACAGCCCCACTAGGCTTCGAATCGTCCGTGTTCCTCCCCACGATCAGCACCGATAGTGCAGTGCATTCGACCAACTGAGAAGGACCGTGCCATGGCATTCGACAAATTTCTCGACAAGGCCAAGAACCTCGCCAATGATCCCAAGGTCAAAGACAAGCTCAATTCTGACAAAGCCGAGAAGGCCACCGACTCAATCCTCGACAAGGCCGCCGGTGTCGCCGATTCCCTGACCGGAGGCAAGCACTCTGACAAGATCAAGAAGGCCCGGGACGCCGCCGACAACGCCATCGGCAGTGACCGTGGTCAGCCCGGCAGTGCGAGTCGCGGCGACGAGCAGTCCGGCGGTGCGGGCCGCAGCGACGCCGTTCGTGGGAACGGTGTCCGCGGAGATGATCGTGGCGACAATGGCTTCGACGGCGGCAACGGACCTGCCGGAAGCCGCTGATCGTCTGCGTCACCTGATCGAGCCCCTGCCGAGGGCTCGATCTCTGTTCGGCGGTCTTAAGCGGAAGCAGCGGTCTGACCAGCAGGTTCAGATATGCGACGGTGCAGACAATCCGGCCTCAGGAATCGATGTCCGGGGCCGGCACACCCTTCGGATCGGCGTCGATCGTGATCCGCACTGCGTCGATGACAGTGTGATCGCGCAACAGCTCCTCTCCCGGGACTGCCCAACCATCCCCGTTCTTCTCTCCGCATGACTCGCCGCGCGGAGCGAAGACCTCACAGTCCACAGCGGTGATCGGTGCCGTGGACTCGATGACGAGGTCTCCGCGGTCCAGGGGACGGACGTAGACGACGACACCGCTGTCCTGTTCTCCGTTCAGGTCCGCGGCCGGCACGGCTGCTCCGGCAACCTCGTAGTCGAGGATTCCTCGGTGAGATCCTGCGGCGAGCCTGTCCGTGGAGAAGTCCATATCGACCGAATGCAGCTCTGTGTCGATGTGCGCCTCGCCAGCGGTCGAATCGATGGTTCCCCGCGGATTCGAATACTGAGCCCGCAGGTACGGAGGCAGCAGGGACTCGGTGTCGGGCAGGCGGAATCCGTCGTGGACTTCCCGGCCGAACCCCCATGCCGTATCGAGCGCGAGCTCGAGTTTCGTGTCCATCCGCACCGAGTAGCTGCCATCGGCGGCGATGCTGACCGTGTGCTCAACATACTTGCTGCGCAGCGGGCTCGGTGCGGCATCCACTCCGCCGGGCGCTGCGATCACAGTCGTGATCGTCACAGCCGCTGCGAGCGCCGCCGTGACGGAGAACGCGCGACTGCGTGCGAATCTGTGCTTCATCTCGCTCATCCCTACCTTTCAGACGCGGGGATCGGGGACGCCGTCATTCCTGCAGGAGGAGCGAAGGCGATGATTTCATGGCTGTCGGCTACGGACTCCCGCCACACCACGTGCCCGCCGGAATCAGAGTCATCAGCATCATCGACCCGAGCGAATGCTTCAGCGTCACAGCCGTCGCCGAGGGCGAAGTCGACGTTGTCGGCAGGACAGTAGACCGGCCCGTCGGTGTCGATGTCGAGCGTATGTGTCTTCTGCGCGAGCTGACCATTGCCGAGGGCGGGGACGGGCACGGCGAAGAAGTCTTCGCCGGCCACGGTGACGAACACCTCGTCGAGGACGTATTCGAGCTCGACGACATGGCGGCCTTCGCTCCACTGCACGACCTCTCCGTCGGAATCCTGCGGGGTGATTTCGACGTGCACCGCCGGATGGTCGAAGCCCTTCTGCTCCGACTCGTCGACGTCGATGTTCAGCTCTCCGAGGGTTTTCGGTGAGTCCTGAGTCGAATCGTCGGCTGTGCTCAGCTCGACAGCGCTCAGCGACGAGACCTTCGGCATCATCGCCAGCCTGTTGCCGGTCCGCGGATCTCTGCCCACGCCGACATCACTGATCCACAGACTGACCGGCTTTCCGCCTTCAGGCGGGGTCTCGAAGATCAGCCGTTGGCGGATCTGCACGGTGCCGTCTCTGCGCGGGGCCACCTCGGTGATGGTTTCCTGCGGGGTCAGCGCATGTTCGGGCAGGCTTTTGGTCTCTGGGTGTGGGGCCGAGTATCGCAGCACCAGCGCGGTCACGATCACGCCGATGACGACGACGGCGACCGCGGTGGACGCGATGCCGATGAGGAGGAGCAGCCTGGGGCGGGTCATGACTCCACACTATGGCCAGGGCCCGTCACAGGAGCTGCACGTTCGGTGCCAGACCTGGAACAATCGCTGGGTACGCTGCTGCGGCTGTGCCGCCGATTGCGTCGTCGAAGTTCCGCCGCACCGGCCCCGTTCGGCCGAACCGGTGGCTCTGCTGCCGACGAACGGCAGCCGGCGGAGGAGTGTGTGAGAATGGCAGTCTGCGTCAAACTACGCTGTGCCCACCGACCACGACTGCAGCAGGAGTTGCCATGCGATCGCCCATCCCGGATTTCCTCGATGAGACGCTCGAACGATTCCGACCGGACCGGTCCGGGGAGACTGCGGACTACATCCCGGACCTTGCCGCAGCTGATCCGGAGAAGCTCGCGATCTGCATCTCCACCCTCGACGGCGTCGAGTACACCTCCGGTGATGCCGACTTCGAATTCTCGATCCAGTCGATGTCGAAACCCTTCATCTACGGCCTCGCCCTCGAGCAGGAGGGCCTGGCCGGAGTCCTCGAGATGGTCGGCGTCGAACCCAGCGGTGAGAAGTTCAACGAACTCTCCCTGGACAAGAAGTCGGGCCGACCGCTCAACCCGATGATCAACGCCGGGGCGATGACAATTCACTCCATCCTCGGCGAGCCCGGTGCAAGCTTGGCCGAACGCACGGAGATCGCGCGCGCCGGGCTCTCCCGCTTCGCCGGCCGGGAGTTGTCGATCGACGAATCGGTGGCCGACGGCGAATGGCGGGAGGCATACCGAAACGTCGCCATCTCGAACATGCTCCGGTCCTACGACATCTTCTACGACGACCCCGACGAGGTGGTCCGCGGCTATATCGAACAGTGCGCGATCACCGTCACCGTCAAAGACCTCGCCATCATGGCCTCGACTCTGGCCGGCGGCGGCATCAACCCGCTGACCGGTGAACAGGTGCTCTCTCCCAGAGTCAACCGGCAGGTGCTCGCCGTTATGATGACCTGCGGCATGTACGACGCAGCCGGCGACTGGATGACAGAGATCGGTCTCCCCGCCAAGAGCGGAGTCTCCGGCGGTGTCTTCGGTGTCATGCCCGGTCAGGTCGGCATCGCCACGTTCTCTCCACGACTGGACAGGCACGGCACGAGCGTCCGCGGAGCGAAGATCTTCCAGGACCTCTCAAATCGCTTGAGCCTGCATATCATGGATGCTCCCGAACCGGCCCGCTCGATCATCCGCCGTGACCGTCGCTTCGTCGACTCGGAGGGCAAGATGGTCCGCATCTGCAGCCTGCAGGGACTCATCCAGTGGAGCGGTTCGGAGAACGTCCTGCGCGCGATGGACGAACCCGGTTCCACCACGAACACCTTCGTCCTCGACCTGCGCCGCGTCAACGAGATCAACTCCGTCGCCCGGGGCATGCTCACCGAGGCGCTGTCACGAATGAAGGACGATGGGATCCGCGTGGTCCTGCTCGACCCCGACGACATGATGCAGTGCAAGGGACCGAACTCCGCGCTTCCGGGCGTGCAGATCCTCGATTCGCTCAAATCAGTCAAAGGACTCAAACGCATCCGCGACGATCGTCGCCGGGAGATGGCCGACCGCTCCAACTGACGGCAGCGATGGGTCGGTCCCACCAGCGGGATCGGTGGGGGCCGATCCGCGTGGCGGAAGCAATGGAGGCCGATCCCTGCTGCAGGAGGCGTAGAATCCGTCCGCTGGGATCCGGAACCGGCGGCCGATGGGGATTTGATAAGGTGAGCCTTACTGATCCCCTGCGCCGAGGCGGCTCCGCACTCCGGAGTCGACCGTGAGCTTGCAGGGGCACCCCGTTTGAGAAAGGCCGCCTGTGACGACCGCACCCAACTCCCCCGAACGCACTGCACGACCCGTCCGCCAGCAGGCTGTTCTCACTGTCCTCGAGACCACCGAAATCAGCCCGCACCTGATGCGGATCCGCCTCGGCGGGGACACCTTCGACAACATCGATTCGAACGACGCGACCGACAAGTACGTCAAACTCCTCTTCGCCGATCCGGCACATGAGCTCGTCCCACCCTACGATCTGACGGAGCTGCGCGAGCAGTCCCCCGAGAAGCTGCCGAGTCGCCGCACCTACACGGTGCGAGAGATCGACCTGGACGAGAAGTGGCTGAGCATCGACTTCGTCATCCACGACGATGACGGCATCGCCGGTCCCTGGGCGAGGAACGCGAAACCAGGAGACACGCTGGTCCTCTCCGGCGCGGGCGGAAAATACGCCCCCGCCGACGTCGACTGGCACCTGCTCATCGCCGACCATTCCGCGATACCCGCGGTGAGTTCGGCCATCGAAGCCATGCCCACCGAAGCCACCGGGGTCGTCCTGGCCTATGTCGCCGACGACGCCGATCGCGTTCTGCCCGAGGCCCCGGAAGGCGTCGAGGTGAGGTGGGTGGACTCGGACGAGGAGCTCATTGCCGCAGTTGAGGGGCTCGAGTGGCGCGCGGGCACTCCGAAGGTCTTCGCTCACGGCGAGCGCGAGACGATCAAGGCGATCCGCAAGATCCTCAAGGACCGCGAAGTGCCGAGGGAGTCCCTATCGATCTCCGCCTACTGGGCACGCGGCCGCGCCGAGGATCAGTTCCAGGCCGAGAAGCGCGAGCCGATCGGCCAGATCGACTGATTTGCCTGCCCGGTCACACCGACCGCGCACGTTGCCGTCGACCGCTCACGACATACTGCTAGCGGTCGACGCTGAGGTGAGCGGTCGGCGTGGGTTCAGCTGCGGCGGCGGGTGAGGAAGAAGGCCGCACTGCCGATCGCGATGAGGCCGACGGCGACGCCGCCGAGGATGAGGTACTGACCGAGATCGGCGCCGGTACGCGGCAGCGGGTCTCCGTCGGCGTCGCTGGAAGCTTCGGAACCGTCAGCACTCGAGCCCGCGTCGGAGGCGCTTGCGTCCGACGCTGCCTCAGGACCGATACCCGAGTCTGCGTTCGAGCTGGTCGCTGAGTCGCTGCCAGCGCCGGTGTTCGAGTCGCTGTCCGACTCCGCCCCATCAGCGCCCGTACCGTCGGCGGCCGAGTCGGATTCGCTGCCCGAGTCCGATTCGCTGCCGGCATCGGCCTGAGCATTGTCGTCGGTACCCGCGTCCTCGTTCGCCCCCGCGTTTTGGTCAGCGCCGGCATCGTCATCGGCACCCGCAGCATCAGCGCCGGCATTCTCATCGCCGCCGTCGCGCCCGTCGTTCGCGAGATCGGCGACCGAGTAGATGCTCGTCGTGCCCGAGACCTCGTTGCCGACGACCAGCGCGGCTTCTCCCATCGGCGACTCGTCCGCGTTGAGGAACGTGATGCCCTCCGGCCCCAGGTCTCCGGCGCTCGCGAGCAGCGCAGCAGGATCCGAGACATCTTCGATCTCGTCCTCGACGGAGACCGAGAAGTCCCGATTGTCGAAGTAGGTTGCGAACTTCGGGGCGCTCGGGTCGCTGAGGTCGAAGGCCGCGATTCCGCCGATGCGTTCGAAGCCGACGAACGCGTAGGTCGTCTCCCCCACCTCGCCGGTGGTCAGCGCCTCGGGCTCTGGGCCCTTGTCGTCGCTGCGTCCTTCGAGGTTCGACTCGGAATGGTTGGAGTTGAAGAACTCGGGCACTGCCTCGGCGGTCAGCTTCTCGAACTCGTCCCCGGAATCGGCGACGAGCTTCCCGTCGGTGGTCCACACGGAGAATGAGCGGGCGCCGAAAACCACGAGCTCCTCAAAGCAGTCGCCGGCGTCGTTCAGGCCCAGATCGGTGACGATGTTCAGCCGTCCGAGGTCCTCGTCGCCGAGCTTGTCCGCCAGCGGCGAGGTCTCACACACCGGGGCGAGGCCGTCCTCGCCGAGATCCTTGACCCTGGCCGCATCGACGAAATCGCCCCATTCACGGGAGTCGCCCTCGTTCGCGGTCACGAGGTAGTCGGTGCCGCCGGAGGTGAACGTCGAGATCGTATCGGGCATATAGGCGCCCTTGAGCCCCTCGTGCTCCGTGATGTTCACGGTCGGAGCATCCTCGGGACCCCGGTCCGATGCATCGAGTCCGTTGCCGGCCTGGCCATGATCTTTGAGACCCAACGGGAGGATCTCCTCGACAGACGCCGAGGCGATGTCGACGACCGCGATCGCGTTCGCTTCCTGCAGGGTCGCATAGGCCTTGCCACCGGCGACAGTGATGTACTCGGGTTCGAGATTGCGCGAAATCGGCAGGTCCTCTTCGGGTGTCGGTCCGAAGATCCGCACATCCTCGGGCAGGGTCTTCGTCCCGCCGTCCTCGAACTCGTGGAAGTCCGCAGTGTGCACGTCCGAGGCCGACGGTGCGGCCACCTCGGCGGGGAGGTCGATGACGGACACCGAACCTTCGGGGTCGGTGGAGAAATCATCGGCCGGCTCGCCCTCGTTCGCGACCAGGGCGTGGCTGCCATCCGGGGTGACGGTGACCATGTCGGGCAGGGACCCGACAGGAACTTCGCCGAGGATGTCCGCCTCGGAGTCGTTCGCGTCGAAGAACATCACGGTTCCCGGCTGCGTCTTGTCCTCGTTCTCGAGGGCGATGACGCCGAGGCCGTCCTCGCGGATGGAGATCGAGTTCGCCACCCCGGTGCCGGTGATCTCGGAGACCTTCTGCGGGTCTGTCGGGTCCGAAGCGTCGATGACGTCGACGGTGGCCGCCTGGGCGTTGACGGTGAAGACCGTGTCACCGTGGACCGCGGTGATCTCGGCGGCGGATTCGTCGAACTGTCTGGTCTCGTGGGAACCGAGGAAGCCCATCTCGATCTGCGCATCCGAGGCCGAGGAGCTGATGGGATCGTCCACTTCTGCAGCTTGGGCGGAGCTTGTGCTTGTCGTCGAGCCGCCGACGGTGAAGCCGGTGGCCAACAGGAGGGCGGCCGCCGAGGCCGTGAGCGTCTTCGCAGACAGTGGGATCGTCATCGGTTCTCCGGGATCGATTGGGTGTCGCGGGCCGACTGAACCCGCAAACACCTATTCATAGGCACCCGGAATGGACCGGTTCCGAACCGCAGATGGACGGACGGTGAACTCGTCCGGCGCGGCGACGACTCGCCGACCGCTCACCTTGCCGTCGCTGTACCAGGGTGTGCGGTGCGCGGTCGGCGGAGACGTCAGCGCTCGGCGAGGTTCGGGGTCAGCCGAGGTTCGGGGTCAGGCGAGATCGAGGTTGTCGGCCACCTCGGCGACCTGGCGCTTCGCTGCCGCATCGAGGTCACGCACCGGCAGAGGCAGGGTGTCTGCACCCACGAGCCCGAGATGTTCGGCGATGGCGGCGGTCACGCGCAGGCTTCCGCCGAATTCGGTGAACAGATCCCACAGCGGCTGCAGCTCGGCCGAGAGTTCGCGGGCGAGCTGCGCATTGCCGAGTTCCGCGGCCCGCGTGATCTCGAGCATCGGCTCGGGGATGGTGCCGCCGACTGCCGTGTACCAAGCATCACAGCCGGCGATGAGGCCCTCGGCACCATGGGCATCGCCGGAGATGCCGATCGTCACCTCGCTGCCGATGGCCGCACGGATCTCGCCGATGCGCTCGTCCCATCCGGCTG
The DNA here is from genome assembly GCF_900169165.1 of Brevibacterium linens ATCC 9172. Lineage (GTDB taxonomy): Bacteria > Actinomycetota > Actinomycetes > Actinomycetales > Brevibacteriaceae > Brevibacterium > Brevibacterium linens. The sequence continues at coordinate 29,835 of NZ_FXYY01000002.1, read as the reverse complement.
GCGAGGCCGGAGTTCCGGGGATCTTGATCGAGGCCACTCCGTCGAGCGCCGCCAGCCGCGCGTAGAGCTCGGTGGTGAACGTGAAGTGCGTGGTGCCGGGGTTGTCGTAGACGACGACGGGCAGGTCGGTGGACTCGGTGACCGTGCGGAAGAGGGCGAACACCTCGTCCTCGGTCAGCGACTGATAGCTCACCGGCGCCAGCAGCAGTCCCTGCGCTCCGGCGGCTTCGGCCGAGGCGACATTGGCCAACACATCCCTCATCCGCAGCGCCCCGACGCCGATGAAGACGGGGATGTCGAGAGCGGATTCCGAGCTCAGCTGCGCCACCCGGGCGCGTTCGTCGGTGTCGAGATACGCGTACGAACCGGTCGAGCCCAAGGCTGTGATCGAGTCGACTCCGGCGAGGACGAGGCGTTCGATGAGCCCGACGAAGGCATCCTCGTCGAGGCGATCATCCTTCAGCGGCGTCAGCGGAAAGGCACTCAGCCCAGTGAACAGGGACAAGTCGTGGGTGTTCGTCAATGGTCCTCCTCGGGTGGACGCGGGCCACCGATGGCGCGAACCTCGGGTGGCCGCGACGAAACGCGGTCGGCAGCAGCGGATGGGTCCGCTTGCGTTCAGTCTGCCAGGTCAGTCGAGAGTAGGCAGGTACATCTCGAACCGATCGAACTCCGGTTGGGCGGAGGCGACTTCCACGGCCGCAGCACCCACGGCGTTGGCTGCCCGCAGTGCGCGTCCCGTTTCGATTCCGCTGGTCAGACCGATGGTCAGGGCCGCGCAGTAGGCGTCTCCGGCGCCGACTGCGCTCACGGGGGTCGCTTCCAGCGCCTCGGCGAAGGCGATCTGCTCACCTCTCTGCAGCAGTGCCGACCCTTCCGCCCCGTAGGTGACGGCCACGAGCTGCGCGGTCTGCAGCTGCGGCAGCTGGGAGTATTCGTACTCGTTGACGATGATGAGATCGGCACGATCGACCACCTCGGCGGGCAGAGAACGGGCAGGAGCGGCATTGACGGTGAGGAACCCGGGCACACGGTGGGCCAGTTCGACGATGAGGTCGAGGCGGATCTCGAGCTGAGTGAGCACTGCCTCGTCGGCACCGAATTCGATTCCCGCGAGGCTGACCTCGGCATTCGCACCTTCGCACACGGCGATCTGATTCTCACCTGCGGCATCGACCATGATGAGCGCGGTCCCGGTCTCGGCGGTCGCCTCGGCGATGCCATCGGTCCGGACTCCGGCAGCACGGAGGGCTTCGAGCATCGCCCGGCCCTCCGAGTCAGGGCCGACCGCACCGATCATGCGGGTCCGCGCACCGAGGCGGGCGGCAGCTGCGGCCTGATTCGCGCCCTTCCCACCGGGCGAACGGGACAGTCGGCCGCCTCCCACGGTCTCACCGGCGGCGGGAAGTCGGGAGGTGGTGGCGGTGATGTCGGCGTTGATGCTGCCGACGACCGTCAGGGAGCAGTCGATGGTCATGGCCTCATTATCGACGATCGCGGGCGGGCCGACGATGACCGTCGGTGATCGAGGACGGAATGTGCCGGTGCCCTGTCGGCAAGGTTGGGCACACGGTGGGAAACCGCTGCCGATCGTGGGCACACTGGGGAAATGGAAGAAGCCCCGTGATCCGTTCGCACAGATCACGGGGCTTCCCGATCGGGGTGAGTAACGGGACTTGAACCCGCGACATCCGCGACCACAACGCGGCGCTCTACCAGCTGAGCTATACCCACCACATGCACTGCGACTCAAGGCGCAGACAGCAAGATATATCCTAACCGCTCCCGCCTGACCCGGGCAAACCAGAATCGCCCCTGAACCCCGATGAGACGCAGATCTCATTACGTGCAACGATTCAGTAGCGATCTATAACGGTTTCGGACAACGGGTAGGAGCACCCCCAGACATTCATTAGTATTGACTCGGTCCTGTCCTCGATAATTTTCAAGGAACCCTGTACATGCCTCGTGCGTTGATCTCCGTCTCTGACGACGGGTTCACCTACATCACCCTCAACGGGGCGACGAGTCGCTATTCGGACACCGGGCAGGCCATCTCTTACCTCGGCGACTATGCCCAAGAGACCGCGACTCCTCTGGCAGTGACGATTGACGACGGGTCGAAGAAGACCGAGATCGGCATCGATGAGAACGGGAAAGTCGGGGCAGTCCCCACGGACGACACCAGCGCCGAGGCGACCATGGACCAATCGTCCACCGTGGCGTCCACGGATGGTTCGGCGCAGTCGGCCGGACTTCCGAAGCATTCCGACCGGAATTCGAAGGACCAGAGCACGAATGGCCAGTCCACGGGCAGGCAGAACGGCTTCGCGCCTCAGGACGACTCACCAGGGTCGAACGGTGACAGCTACCCGCTGGGCACCCCGTTCTCCGGACCGGCCGCGCCGGCCACGCCGACAGTGAAGAAGACCCCGGTGCGCAGACGCTCGGCCCGCAAACGTCCGCAGCGGCTGAAGAAGATCACCGTCCCCGGGCTCGTGCTCATCGGTCTGGCGATCCTCATGATCGGCGCATTCGTCGTTCCCAACATCGTCCCCGTCGACTCCCCCGACACCCCGCAGACGATCGGCTCGGAACAGCAGGTCAACCCCGCCTCCGAACTCTCCGTCGACAAGACCCAAGACGTTGTGCCCAGCTACGACAACTCCCCGGCCTGGGAAGCCGAGGTCCCCAAACGCGCCTCCGTGACGGCTTCTGATCGCGGAGTCCTCCTCGTCAACGACAACCGCCTCGAAGTCCTCGACGCGGACACCGGCCGGTCTCGGTATATGGGCACGATCGACGAGTCCCCGACCTTCGCCGTCGACACCGTCATCGACGGGCGGCCGGCCCTGCTGTGGCAGTCGGGCGATACCGCCGAGGCGCTCTTCGACGGAAAATCGAAGCCGAAGACCTACCAGTTGCCGGAGAACGCACGCATCACCTCGGCCGGCAAGAGCGTACTCATCAAATCGGGCAACACACTCTCGACCTTCGGCGCCGACGGACTGGAAGACGTCCCCACCCCGCAGGCCGGTTCGACACCGATGGCCATCGACGACGATGAGCTCTTCAGCTCGGATTGGAACGGTCCGGTCAAGGCGAAGAACATCAAGACCGGCGACGAGCGCAGCATCAAACTCGAAAGCCCCGGCGACGACCTGAAGATCATCGACTGGATCTCGGCCGGCCACGGCAAGGCGATCACATTGTGGGGCGAACAGGGTGCTTCGACGAACTCGGGCCACAGGATCCAACTCGTCGTCCACTCCCTCGACGACGGGTCGATCCTCTCGACCGTGACCACGACAACCGATATCGTCGGCGAGCAGTCCTGGGTGCGCGGACAGGCCGGAAAGCGCGCCTATATCGGTCCTTATCTCTTCGATCTCGAGTCGGGTCTGCTGCTCATGGACGTCTCAAGCCGCGACATCCATCTCTCCGAACCGCGCGGAACGATCGTGCCCTGCACGATGGACACGAACACCTCCTGCCTGCTCGCCGGAAAGCAGGCGTTCAAGACAGACACCGACCTGCTGGCCGTCGTCGATGAGGGCAACAAGGCGCTGGTGCTCGGCGACGACTCGACCGTTCGCGCATATCCGAAGAAGTCAGAGACGCAGGATCGCTGATTCCGCGCCACGGCGAAACACGCCTACGGCTTTAACACATCTGGCCGAGACATTAAGATAGTGCCCGATGTGTCTGAACGTCATGTCCCCTTGACCCAATGAAGTCGGAATCCCCACCGCGAAGGAACGTAGTGCCAGTCTCACACAGGTTCAGCCGCAGAGCCGCCGCAATCGGCGCCGCGCTTGCCCTGGCAGCACTACCTATCTCGGGGACGTTCACACCTGCATTCGCCCAGCCGAGCCCCACCCCCACGGCCGAAGCCAATTCGAGTGCCGAGGCCGGTGCTTCCACAGGAGCAGATTCCACGTCCGCGGACGACGCTGATTCGTCGGCAGACGGTGCTGACGGTGCCGACGACGGCAACGCCAATTCCGAAGGAGGGGCCGACAGCGGCCCCGATCCGGGCCCAACCGAAGACGGCGACAAGGCCTGCAAAGATCAGGAGTGGACCTCGGACCAACCGTGCGTGATCGAGGGTGAACTCACCGCCAAGTGGCAGAGGATCGGCAAGCAACTGGCTGTTCCGCCGAACGATCAGGAAAAAGGTTCCGGGACACTGCCGGAGAGCTGGGTCGGAAAGCCGTTCAAAGCCCCGAAACAGGCAATGAAGCGCATTCCGGCACAGTCGTCCGCCGACCACGCCACTGGTTCGGTCGAGAACGGTTCGGGCACCGATGACAGCGGTCAGTCCGTTGCCGAAGCGACCGCACGGGCCTCTATCCCGGATACTGTTGAGTTCAACGAAGACGGGGTGATCGTCGACGCCGACGGTTCCGGTCCAGTGAAGTTCGAGAACTTTGATGCCCTTGAAGGCCCCGACCCTGCCTGGACGTTCGCGCTCAACGACGATGGCCAAATCGCCGTGGCCGATGGGCAGCCTTACCCCGATGACGACGCGGGAGATGACGCCGAAGCATCCAGCGGCTCGGACGGCTCCACTTCTAACGATTCAGAAACCGACACCGAACAGGACGGGACGGCAGACAGCGATCCCAATACAAAGGCGGATGGATCGGCCTCGTCAGACAGCGCCACCGCCAACAGTGACCCGGACGGCGGCAAGACCGCCAGTAAGGACGGCGCCACCTCCGACGATGGTTCCGCGAACGACCGCGAGGCCGGCAAAGACGGATCGTCCGCGGACAGCGAAGCCTCTGACGCCACCTCGACCGATGGCTCCACCTCATCGGATTCGGGATCGAAGGACCGCGCGAACTCCTCGGGCGACAAGAACTCCGACGGCCGAGAATCTGACGCCGATTCCGGTTCAGGCTCGAACGACTCTCGCGGCAGCGATTCCGACAGTTCGAGCTCCAGTTCGGATTCCGGAGACGATGACGAGAAGGATTCGGACAAGGATGGTTCCGGCTCGTCGATCGGCGCCTCTGATGCCGACGGCACCACTCCGGACCCGTCGAACGGCAACGGCTCCCCCGATGATGAACGCGAGACCATTCCCGGCAATGCTGGTGATGAATGGCTGCCCGGGGATGACGAGGATACCGAAACCCCTGACTACTCGGACCCTGTGCCTCGCAACCCCGACGAGCCTGCACCCAAAGACGATACGGACCTCATCACGGGTGGCGATCAGCCGTCCCCGCGAGCCAACCAGAATCCGGCGACCTCGTTCGGCGAATCCATCATCTCCACGATCGTCAGCTCCTGGCCCATCTTCGTCCTCGCCGCCTCCGGTATGGCCGCGGTCGGGTTCATCATCTACCTCATGGGACGACGCGGAAAACAGGACTGAGGCCGCGTGGACCTCTTCGACTCCGAACTGCGAGTCATCGCCGCTGCCGAGCAGCTCGTTAGCGGACTCGGCAGCGATGACAACCACACCGTTGCCGCGGCCGCGAACGCCGGACCTCTGGTCACGATCGCTGCGGTCGGCGACTGGAACCGCGGTGTGCTGGCCCCGTGCGGACGCTGCCGTCAGGCCATCCTCGACCTCCATACCGATGTGCTCGTCGTCGTAACTGACGACACCACGGGCCAGACGTCGATCGCCCCAATTCCGGCGCTGCTCCCCCAGACTTACCGGCATCCGGACTCTGCCCCCGCACAGCTGCTGTGATTCAACGCCCGCTACCTCGACGCGGTCGCCGACGAGACGAAGACTCTGACGGTGCGGTGGAACGAACGCCACTGCACGGGGCCGGCTCTGGCGTACTTCGAGAACACCGAGCATGGCACGCTTCCCGTGGAAGTCGCCTCGGTGATGGTGAAGGGACTCGACGAACTGGAGCCTGAGGATCTCGACCTCACCCGCCCGGGTGCGCTGGAGCGGTATATCGCCGGTCCCCGCGGCCACTACCCGACGATGCCCGTCGACGCGAACGTCGAGATCGTAAGATTCCGTCGAACCGCGGCCGATATCTGACACTCGCAGCGCCCAGCCGCTAAGCTGGACATCGAAGCACTGTGGCACAAGGTCACAGACGCAGCAAAGCATTCTCGACCGGGAGGACTCGACCCGATGACTGACAACGTCTACACCTCAGATGTGACCGTCGACCAGGCGACAACCGCGCAGCTCGCGGAGTCGATCCGACTGCGCGAAGAGCGCATCGCCGAGAACATCGACGAGCTCGTCGGCCGCATCCACCCGAAGGTGCTCGCAACGCGCGCCGTCAACAAGGCGAAGTCCGAGGTCGTCGAGGAAGACGGCTCCCCCAAGCCCGAGATCATCGCACTCGGTGCCGGTGCCGTCCTCGGTGTGGCCGCCCTCATCGTCGGACTCTCCGGTCGCAAGCGTGGCTGATGCCGCACTACCGATCCGGATGCTCCATGACCGGATCCTGCTCGAACCCAGCGAGGAAGCCGGGGAACGCAAATCTTCGGCGGGCATCGTCATTCCCGCCACCGCCAGCATGGGCAGACGCCTCGTGTGGGGCCAGGTCGTAGCCGCGGGCCCGCATGTGAGGCAGGCCAACCTCGGCGATACCGTCCTCTACGATCCCGAGGAACTCGCCGAGGTGGAGCTCGAAGGACGCGCGTATGTGCTGCTGCGCGAACGCGACGTCCACGCGATCTCCGAGCCGGCCGAGCAGTCGAGTTCAGGAATGTACCTCTGAGATGCCGCCGGGCGTACGGGCGTCGGTGATGAGAACGCCGCGCCGGCTGGGCCCGGAACTAGACTCTCAATCAGTGGGTTCCGGGTCGCAGAGATCGCTGGGACAGGGACTCTGACCAGGGGCTTGCGACCTTCATCACAAAATCGAATATGGGCCGATCTCGGTTTGCATGATCGGTCGTCACCTGAGTAATATTAATTCTCGTTGCACAGCATGTGCGGCACGCACCTCTAGCTCAATTGGCAGAGCAACTGACTCTTAATCAGTGGGTTCCGGGTTCAAGTCCCGGGGGGTGCACAGAGAACTGAGAACCGCTTCTGACATCACGTCGGAGGCGGTTCTTTCGCATTCACCCTTGTCGGCCCACCCTGCTCTCAAGTTCGGTTCACCCTGCTCTCACGTCACCAGGTTCCTCCATGTGCAATCCAGAACAGGGTGTACTGATTCGCGGGTTTGGACTTGTTGCGGCGGCGTCTCGGTCGGGAACGACTCGCGGGCCACGCGGGCCGGCCCTTGATGCTGGCGGCACTGTTTGAGTCGAAAAGCCCTTGTTGGAAACTGTGCTGTCTGACTTCAGGTGGGCTGCCAGCAGATTCGGCTCCGGTCAGGGGCAGGACGAGCGGCTCTCGGCACGGGCAGGGCCCGGTTCAGTCCTGTCCCGCGCGGGCGTAGGCGCCGAGCACCTGGCGCTCGGAATCACCGAGGTAGGCGCCGAGGATCGTCGCCGCAGCCCCCGGCCCATCAGAGCGATAGATCTCGACCACCTCGCGGTTGCGCTCGATGAAAGGCGCATGGAGGAAGTCGAGGACCTCGACCTTGAGGAAGGCCAGGCGCAGCTCGGCGAGCACATTGGCAAACGACCGCATCAACCGCCTGCTGTCCGACAGCGAGACGACGGCATTGTGGAACCCCATGTTCGCCGTGCCGACTTCCAGCCAGTTCTCTTCGGCGGCGAACTTCTCGGCGGCGTCGACGGCCGCCTCCATCCTCACGGCGTTCGGGTGGTTGCGCGGGGCGTGCTCGAGCACAGAGCACTCGACGTGATGGCGAACTCGGTAGATATCGACGACATCGGCCGTGTTCGGCGACGCCACGGAGACGCCACGGTGCGGGATGTGCGTGACCAGGCCCTGCTCCCCGAGCACGCGGAAGGCTTCGCGCAGAGTATTGCGCGAAACATCGAACTCCTTCGCCAGCGCAGCTTCGGACAGCCGCTCACCAGGGCGCAGCTCTCCCGCGATGAGACGGTCAGTGAGCCTGTTGACCAGGGACGAATCGTGATTCACCTCTCCATCCTACTGAACCGACACCGCAAACTCCCATCCGTCCGTCCACAATCTCACGAAGAAAAATGTGACCCCCGTCTATGTTTGTTCAACAATAGGTGCTAGATTGTTTACCACTTCACGTGTGCCAGGACACAGACATCGCTGTCCTCACCCCATCGGCGCACGCGAAGGAACTCATGACCACCAGACAGTCGGAGACTCCCATGTCACACGCACCGGAATCCCAACCGCCGGAATCGAGCTCGTCGGACGCAACCGCGTCGGGACGCGCCAATGCCTCGAGTGAGATCGGCTCGAAGATCAGCCGCAGCGCGATCGTCGGGGCCATCTTCCTCATGGCCACTTCGGCGATCGGTCCGGGCTTCATCACCCAGACGGCCACCTTCACGGCTCAGATGGGGGCGGCCTTCGCCTTCGCGATCTTTGCCTCGATCCTCATCGACATCGCCATCCAGCTCAATATCTGGCGGATGGTGACCTCCTCGGGCAAGCGCGCGGCCCAGCTGGCCTCCTCGGCCGTGCCGGGGTCGGGCATCCTCCTGTCCGTCCTCATCGTCATCGGCGGACTGGCCTTCAACATCGGCAATATCGCCGGCGGCGGGCTCGGCCTCAACGCACTGCTGGGCATCGACCCGAAACTCGGCGGACTGCTCACCGGCGTGCTCGCGATCGGCATCTTCCTGTTCAAACGCGCCGGAAAGGTCGTCGACACCGTCGTCCTCGTCCTCGGCATCGGGATGATCATCCTCACCTGTATCGTCGCCATCGTCTCCAATCCGCCCGTCGGTGAGGCGCTCAGACAGTCGATCGCACCCGACACCATCAACTTCGCCACCGTGACCACGATCGTCGGCGGCACCGTCGGCGGCTACATCACCTACTCGGGTGCCCACCGATACCTCGACTCGGGCAAAACCGGCCCGGAGAACGCCGGTTCGGTCATGCGCTCGGCGCTGTCGGGCATCATCGTCACCGGTGTCATGCGCTACGTCCTCTTCCTCGCCATCCTCGGCGTCGTCGCCTCCGGAGTCGCCCTCGACCTCGACTCGAGCGTGGCTAACCCCGCCGGTCAGGCCTTCGCCGCAGTCCTCGGTGATGCGGGAATGCGCATCTTCGGCGCCATCTTCTGGGCCGCGGCACTGAGCTCGGTCATCGGCGCAGCCTACACCTCCGCGACCTTTCTCTCCGCCTTCTCCACGCGCCTCAAGGGCGGTTGGCCGCTGCAGCTGGCGACCGTGGCCTTCATCGTCGTCTCACTCATCGTCTACCTCGCCCTCGGCACGGCACCCGCCACTCTGCTCGTCTTCGTCGGCGGCTTCAACGGCCTCATCCTGCCGATCGGTCTGACGATCTTCATGTACATCGGCTGGTTCAGGCCGCGCCTGCTACGCACGGATTCGTACCCGAAGTGGTTGCTCATCATCGGCACCGCAGCAACACTGGTCACGTGGTACACGGCCACACAGTCCGTCGGCCCCATCTTCGCCATGATCGGAATCGGAGGATGACATTGTCTGTCAACAGCGAACTGAGAATCGACCTCAACTCTGACCTCGGGGAGAACGTCCCCGACCGCGTCGTCAGCGACGATGCGGCCATGCTCGGCCTCGTCACCAGCGCCAACGTCTCCTGCGGGTTCCACGCCGGCAATCCCGAAGGCATCCGCGCTACCGTCGACGCCGCTACGAAGGGCGGAGTCGTCATCGGAGCCCACCCCGGATACGACGACTACGAAGGCTTCGGCCGTCGCGCCCTCGACGTGCCCGCAGCCACCCTGCAGGCCCAGGTCGAATACCAGATCGGCGCGCTCATCGGCCTGACCACTGCCGTCGGCGGAACCGTCTCCTACGTCAAACCCCACGGCGGCCTCTACAACGCGATCGTCCACGATGAGGCGCAGGCGAAGGTCGTCGTCGATGCCGTCAGTGCCATCGACGACTCGCTGGTCTTCCTCGGACTCGCCGGCAGCGTGGCCAACCGCGTCGCCGCCGAATCCGGGCTGACCGTCGCCGCCGAGGCCTTCGCTGACCGGTCCTACAACCCCGACGGTTCCCTGGTCTCCCGGTCGGAGCCGAACGCGGTCCTCCACGATCCCGAGGCCGTAGCCTCCCGCGTCCTGCGCCTCGTCCAGACCGGACAGGTCGAAGCCATCGACGGCAGCCTCGTCGACGTCGATGCGCAGTCCATCTGCTTCCACGGCGACAGCCAGGGATCCATCGACATGGCCCGGGCGGCCCGTGACCTCCTCGAATCCGAAGGCGTCACGATCGCCGCCTTCGCCGGAGCCGAACGATGAGCGCCGCCACCCCCACAGGCACCTCTGCCATGGACACGATGCGGGTTGCGGGTGCGGAAGCCCGCGCACGCATCCGGGCAGGATTCGACGGTCCCACCTCGGGGATGGCGCCGGGACTCGTCCAGGCGAATCTCATCTCCGTCCCCGCGGACTGGGCTTTCGACGTCCTCCTCTTCACCCAGCGCAACCCGAAGCCGTGCCCGGTCGTCGACGTCCTCGAACCCGGACAGCTGGCATCCGCGCTGGCGCCGGGCAGCGATATCCGCACCGACATCCCCGGCTACCGGATCTGGGAGAACGGCGCCCTGACCGACGAAGTCACCGACGCCACGGGGGCCTGGGAGACCCACCCGGACCTCGTGTCCTTCCTCATCGGTTGTTCATTCACCTTCGAGAACGGGCTCACCGAGGCCGGCATCCCGATCCGCCACCAGGAAGCCGGCCGCAATGTGCCGATGTACCGCACGTCGACCGCGTGCGCCCCGGCCGGTCGGATCAGCGGCGACATGGTCGTGTCCATGCGTCCGATCCCGGCATCCCAGGTCGCCGAGGCGGTGCGTATCACCGACCGCTTCCCCGCCGTCCACGGTGCCCCGATCCACATCGGCGACCCGTCCCAGATCGGCATCGACGACCTCGATACTCCGGATTTCGGCGATGCCCCGGTCATCCACGACGGCGACATTCCCGTCTTCTGGGCCTGCGGAGTCACTCCGCAGGCAGCCATCCAGGCCTCGGGAATCCCCTTCGCAATCACGCACTCACCTGGAAAGATGTTCATCACTGACGAACCGGAAGACACCTACCGCCAATGACCTCGACACCGCCGGCCGACTCCCTGACCTTCCACACCGCCTCCAGGCGTCACCTCCTCGTCGAACGCGCGGATCTGGGCGCGACGATGGCCCTGCACCACAGTCTCGAAGCCGCCGATCTGCCCGGCGTCACCGAACTCATCCCCGCCGCCCGCACAGTGCTGATCAGTTTTGATCCCGCACGCACGAACGCCGAGATCCTCGCCGAGGCAGTGCGCGGGCTCGGGCACACCGAGTCGGCCTCGGATGCGGCCCGTGAGGTGACGATCGATGTCCACTACGACGGGGACGACCTCGCCGAGGTGGCCGACCTCCTCTCCGTCTCCCCCGACGAGGTGATCAAACGCCACCAGGCCGCGACCTGGCAGGTCGCGTTCGCCGGCTTCGCTCCCGGCTTCGGCTACCTCGCCGGTGACGACGAGCTCTTCGACGTTCCCCGCCGATCGTCCCCTCGCACGCGTGTGCCCGTGGGCTCGGTGGCTCTGGCCGGTGAGTTCACCGGTGTCTACCCGCGCTCCTCCCCCGGCGGCTGGCAGCTCATCGGACGCACCGATGCGAAGCTGTGGGATCTCGATCGCCAGCCCCCGGCCCTGTTCGTACCCGGCACGATCGTGAAGTTCGCCGAGGCGGGGCGGGAGATCGTCGAGGTCGCGGGCTCGAGTGCGAGGTCGGGTGCCTCAGGTTTCTCGGGTTCGCCAGGTGCGGAAGGTGCGGCGTCGGATTCTGCGGTGGATTCAGCAGCGGATTCGGCGGCAGCGGCCTCCCATTCCCTCGAGGTGCTGCGTCCCGGGCTGCAGCTGCTCATCCAGGATCTCGGTCGACCCGGTTTCGCCTCCATGGGTGTCTCCGCTGCCGGTGCCGCCGATCGCACCGCGTTGACCGCGGCCAACCGTCTCGTCGGCAATGCCGAGACCGCTGCCGGGCTGGAGAGCTTCGGCCGCGCAGTGCTCCTGCGTTGCACGGGTGACGGCGTCGCCGCTGCCACAGGTGCCACCGGGTCGATCACCGTGACCGCGGTCGATGGCACAGTTCTCACACCCCGCCTCGGCGAGGCCTTTGCCCTGGCCGATGGGGACGAACTCGAACTCGGACCAACCGAACGCGGAGTCCGCCGCTACCTCGCCGTCCGCGGTGGAATCGCTGTCAAGACGGCTCTCGACAGCAGCTCCGCCGACACCCTGGCCGGGCTCGGTCCGGCCGCTGTGGACGAAGGCACCACGGTGGGAGTACACGATCCGCGGACGGCGCCCCACCTCGTCGATCCCACTCCCACGCAGCCAAGGGATCTTCCGCAGGCGGGGGAAACCGTGACGCTGAGCGTGACGCTGGGACCGCGCGAGGACTGGTTCACCGAGGCCGGGATCGAGACTCTGCTGTCACAGGAGTGGACGGTCACCCACGAATCCGACCGGGTCGGACTGCGACTGAACGGTGAGGTCCCGCTCGAACGTGCCCGCACCGGGGAGCTGCCCAGCGAAGGCGCGGTCACCGGTGCCCTGCAGGTTCCGCCGAACGGTCAGCCGGTGCTCTTCGGGCCCGACCATCCGCTCACCGGCGGCTATCCGATCATCGCCAGCGTCGATGATGTCGACCTCGCCGCGCAGCTGCCTCCCGGCGTGAAGCTGCGCTTCACCACCTCTGCCCGACCGACGCCGAACGCCCGCCCGGCCGAGGCACCCCGTACCGACGACAACGAAGGCTGAACAATGTCGAGAATCCTCATCGCCAACCGCGGCGAGATCGCCGTCCGCATCATCCGCGCCTGCGCCCAGCACGGGCACACCTCGGTGGCTGTCTACGCTGATCAGGACGCCGACGCCATGCATACCCGGTTCGCAGACGAAGCGTTCGCTCTGCCTGGGACGACAGCGGGTGAGACCTACCTCAACATCGATGCGATCCTGACCGCCGCGAAGTCCGCCGGCGCCGATGCCGTCCACCCCGGGTACGGATTCCTGTCCGAAAACGCCGACTTCGCCTCCGCTGTCGAAGCCGCCGGGCTCATCTGGATCGGCCCGAACGCGGAGACGATCACCGCCCTCGGCGACAAGGTCACCGCCCGTCAGCTCGCGCAGAAGGTCGGCGCTCCCCTGGCACCGGGCATCGACCGTCCCCTCGAGAACGCGGCCGAGGTCGAGTCCTTCGCCGCCGAGGCGGGACTGCCGATCATCATCAAAGCCGCCCACGGCGGTGGTGGGCGCGGAATGAAGATCGTCCACGAGCTGACCGAGGTAGCCGGCGCCTTCGAATCGGCGACCCGTGAGGCCGTCGAGGCCTTCGGTCGACCCGAATGCTTCGTCGAGAAGTACCTCGAACGTCCCCGCCACGTCGAGGTCCAGATCGTCGGCGACGGCCAGGGTCGGGTCGTGGCCGTCGGTGACCGCGACTGCTCCGCTCAGCGGCGCAATCAGAAGCTCATCGAGGAAGCGCCCGCCCCGGGACTGACGGATGAGCAGCGCGAACGCCTGCACCGTTCGGCCGAAGCCATCTGCGCCGAGGTGGACTACCGCGGTGCCGGCACCGTCGAATTCCTGCTCGCCGCCGACGGCACCATGACGTTCCTCGAGGTCAACACCCGACTGCAGGTCGAACATCCCGTCACCGAGGTGACCTCCGGGGTCGACCTCGTCGCCGAGCAGTTCCGCATCGCCTTCGGTCACGGCCTGTCACTGGAGGCGACCCCGCAGCCGGTCGGTCATGCGATCGAGCTGCGCATCAACGCCGAGGATCCCGGCCGCGGATTCCTCCCGACTCCGGGACGCATCGATGTCCTCGATGTGCCCGGCGGCCTCGGTGTGCGCTGGGATTCCGGTGTGCGTGCCGGTGACACCGTGCAGCCGGCCTTCGATTCCCTCTTCGCGAAGCTCATCGTCCACGGTCCCGACCGCGAGCAGGCGATCGCGCGCACCGTGACAGCGGCGAAGGAGCTCCATGTCGAGGGCCCGGCCACCATGGTGCCGTGCTCCCTGGCGATCCTCACCGATGAGGCATTCACCGGTCTCGGCGTCGCCGGTGTCGACGGCATCCACACCCAGTGGATCGAAGCCGAGCTGCTGCCGCGCTTCGACCCCCAGCAGCGCCCGGCCCCGGTCGCCGATGGCGAGATGCAGCGCATGTCGATCGAGATCGACGGGAAGCTCACCACCATCGGCCTGCCCGCCGCACTGCTCGCTGCCCTCGGCTCGGTCGGTGGGACCGGTCAGGGAAACACCGGCCAGGGCGGTGAGGACGGTGCCGCCGGGAACGGTGGAGCCGCCTCGGCGAGTGCCGGGGATGTCACCGCACCCGTGCCGGGCAGCCTCGTGGATTTCCTCGTCGACGACGGTGCGCAGGTGGCGGCCGGTGACGAGGTCGCGGTGCTGTCTGCGATGAAGATGGAGACCCGGGTCGAAGCACCGGTGGCGGGAACGCTGCGCCAGGTCGCGGCCGTCGGCGACGTCGTGTCGGTCGGGCAGGCCATCGCACGGGTCGACTGAGACGGCGGGCCGCCTCGGCGAAAGGATCGGTCGAGGCGTCGGGCTCGGCAACGGAATAGAGTGGTGGTCAGCAATGGTTGTCCACCATGGAGACCACCCCAATCAGGAGGAGCATTCATGTCACGTCTGTCGGTCGGCGACACCGCCCCGGAATTCACCCTCGTCAACCAGGACGGGAAGTCCGTCAGCCTCAGCGATTTCCGAGGTCAGCGGGTCGTCGTGTACTTCTACCCGGCCGCTATGACCCCGGGCTGCACGACCGAGGCCTGCGATTTCCGGGACTCGCTCTCGGCACTCAAGGCCGCCGGCATCGCCGTCGTCGGCATCTCCCCGGACAAGCCGGAGAAGCTGCAGCAGTTCATAGAGAAGGAGGGGCTCAACTTCGACCTCCTCTCCGATGAGGACAAGACGATGATGACCGAGTGGGGTGCCTTCGGCGAGAAGAAGAACTACGGCAAGGTCGTCCAGGGCGTCATCCGCTCGACCGTCGTCGTCGATGCCGAGGGCAAGGTCGAACTCGCCCAGTACAACGTCAAGGCCACCGGGCACGTCGCCCGCGTGCGCAAGGAGCTCGGCATCGACGCAGCCTGAGTCGACTGCGACTTCGTCGCATTGCCCAGGGAGCGGCGGCGGCGCGACCGTGGCCTGAGCATCGGGGCGGTCCGAGTTTTCAGCAACTCGGGCCGCCCCTGCTAATCTTGAGGACGTTGTGGCCGCGTGGGTGGCCGCTTCAGCGCGAGTGGCGGAATTGGTAGACGCGCTGGATTTAGGTTCCAGTGTCTTCGGACGTAGGGGTTCAAGTCCCCTCTCGCGTACCACGGACCCCGGGTCGGAAGTCGACACGCTTCCTCTCCGGGGCCTTTTTCTGTCTCTTCGTGAGCCGCATGCGACGAGTTCCGGACGATCCGTGCGGAATCTGCCGCACACATTCAGCACACATCGTCCGGAACTCCGCCTGAACTGATGCGGAGAACATAATGTGGTCAGTGCTGCACCGAACCCAGTGAGAGGACTGCCGATGACGACGTTCCCGGCCCCGACTATCCGCCCCGCCGCCCCGTCCGACGAGACCCGGTGGAAGGAGCTCTTCCGTGCCTACCGCGAGTTCTACCGACTGGAACCGTCCGAGGAGGTCGTCTCCCGCGTATGGGGCTGGATCATCGATCCCGATCATGAGTGCCAGGGACTCGTCGCCGAGGCGGACGGAACGATCATCGGAATCGCCGACTACCGTCGTTTCTCCCGTCCCTCGACCGGCAGCGTCGGCATCTGGCTCGACGATCTCTTCACCGATCCCGAGGCGCGCGGCAAAGGCGCCGGCCGTGCCTTGATCTCCCAGTTGCAGACGATTGCCGCGGCCGAAGGCTGTTCGGTGGTCCGGTGGATCACCGCCGATGACAACACTCAGGCTCAAGTGCTCTATGACGATGTCGCAGCGAAGACGAACTGGCTCACCTACGACGCGAAGCCGGCACAACTGTGATCGATGGGAGCAATGGGTCTGAGGCTGTCGCCCAGACCGAACCGTTCTCTGTCAGCTCTCGTCCGAGCGAGTGAGGTCCTGCGCGAAGTGCTGCTGGGCAAGCAGAACCAGCGCCTCGAGCAGTGGTGTCCGCAGCACACTGCCGAGGACGACTCCGCGGATCCGCCCCTCCAGGCTGACGGCGTCGCTGATCGCGTCGAGGTCGGTCCGGCCGACGTCTTCTGCCGCTTCGACATAGGCGTCGAGCCGTTCGAGGAGCGGAGTCAGGCCCTCGTCGGACAGCATGGCAATCGCGTTCACGGCCGCCCGATAGGCCGGCGATGAGGTTGCGCAGCGCCATCCTCGCGCGGTGATCGCACGGTCGAGGATCGCCGAGGCAGCCGTATCGTCCGTCTCGGCCTCGCCGATGAGCGCGTCCTGGGTGACGCCCATCGCTTCGATCTCCGAAGCCTGCCCGTCCACCGCATCGACGACGGCTCGCACCTTCGCCAAGGGCAGTCCGGCCACCGACGTCATCGCCCGGATGAGGCGCAGCCGCTCGAGATGAGTTCGATCGTAGACGGCTTGATTCACGCTCGTCCGTCGTCCCGGCTGCAGCAGCCCTTCTCGCAGGTAGTACTTGATGGTCGGCACACTGAGGTCCGAACGGCGGGACAGCTCCGCCATCCTCATCTCCGGTCTGTCCGTCGGCTCCTGCATCGCCCTCTCCTCCCGGCACCGCCAGCAATTTTGTGTGACTGATCTTGCTCGACCTTAGCAGATACCTCTACTATCTATTACGGATAGTTAAACTACCTATTAGAAGGAGAGGCCATGGACGCCGTCGCATTGGCCACGGTCCTCGTCACCGGTTTCGTCGGCTCAGCGGAGTTCGGGTCGGCTGCCCTGGTCCACCCGGTGATCCGTCGACTGGGGACGGACGATCAGCTCATCATGGAGAAGGGCCTGCTGAAGACGTTCGGCCGGGTGATGCCGGTGGGGATGACCGCGGCGACCGCGCTTGCCATCATCATTGCCATCGATGAGCCCAACGTCTGGCTGGTCTCAGCTGCAATCAGCCTCGGCGTCGCTCTGGTCGTGACGATCGTCGGGAACGTCCCGATCAACTCCCGGACGGGACGGATCACCGAGGAGACCGCCCCCACAGGTTTCATCGCCATGCGCAGACGGTGGGACGTCTTCCAGATCGTGCGCGCTTCGCTGCAATTGCTCGGATTCGTCCTGGTGACGGTCGGCGTCGTCGGATTCGGCTGAGGTTTCAGTCCATCCGTCGCCGGAGCTCGGCGACTCCGCTCCCGGTCAGGTCTGCCAATGCCTCCGGTCGGCCGGCCATGGCCATGACGAGATCGAGGAGACGACCCGCCACCTGCGGCCCGCTTCCGGATTCGAAGTCGGCGTCGACAGCACTGAGTCTCACCCCTTTGACCAGGGTCTTCGAGTTCACAGCGAAGTCCTTCGAGGCGAAGTATCGGGCCACCTCGACTGTCGCCTCGGCGTCGGGGATCAGGTCGAGCTCGAGTGGTCGTGCGATGTCCTGTCCGTGAACGATGACTTCGCCGAGGAAGGCCGGGAAGTCCTTGGTCGGCGCGATAGTCAGTGAGATCGAGCTGTGGAACTTCGCAAGGGTCTCCTCAGGTGAGCCACCGAGGCTGCGCTCGAGCAGTCGCGCGTTGTGCTTAGCCGGGTCGAAACCCGCCCGGACGATGCTGCGGATCCAGGCCCATCGTCCGGTGTTTGCCGCGACGCCCAGGTGGGCGACGACCTGCTCGACCGTCCAGTCTGCACACAGAGTGGCGAGCGCCCACTGCTCCGGCTCGAGGGTGGAGAGCAGATCGGCCAGGCGCGCGCGTTCCGTGTGAATGAGATCCCAGTATTCGGTCTCGTTCATCTGCTCGTCCCCTGTGATTCGTCGCCGGAGACGCTCACGCGCCCTTCACCTTCTAAGTCGAACAGCAATCGGAAGCGTTCGCAGACGACCGGCATCTCGAACGAGAACCCGCGTCGACCATGCTCCTGCCAAAACCGCTCATGGATCTCGCGCCAGACGGCCAGGGTTCGGTCGCCCTCACCTTCCGAATGGGCATGCTCGGCGGTCACCTCGCAGAACGGAACGATGTCGATCGCCGTGGTTTCGATGAGGGCTCTCGGCCGGCCTCGGCCGTCGAGGATGATGCTCAGTTCGCCCACCTCGGGGACGGATTCGTCATCGGCTTCGATGTCCCACAGCGCCGAGGCGGTGCCTGTCTTCGTCCCAGCCAGCACAAGAGCGAGGAGGTCGTCCGCATGCTCGGGAGTCGCCCCGAAGGCCCATGCTTCAGGCATCGCCTCCGGTAGGTCGGGGTTCTGTCTGCGGGCCCGCCCCCAGAACGAGTCGAGCGTGACATCGAGCTTTGCCGAATGACTCACGACACAGCCTCAAGCCGATGCTTCAGACCTTGGATCAGGCTAGTCAGCCCAAACTCGAAGGACGCCACCGCTGACGAGTTCTCGCCGAATCGAGGATCCAGCGCACCTCGAATCTCCGCAAATCTATCTCCGGCCGATTCCTGAGTGATGAGGTCGACCGGAGCGACGATGTCCAAAGCGGAACCGAGGACATAGGCTTCGACGGACCGCATCACCGCCACAGTCTGACCCTGCGGCCACCCCCCTCGACGAAGTCCACCGATCACTGAGTCATACATTTCATACGTTGAGAGGTCTCGAATCGAGGTCGTGGCCAGCAATCGGATGAGGTTCGGGTGGTCGGCGAAGGCTCTGAGATACGTCCGGGCCCACAGCTCCAGAGCTCTGTCCCACGGCATGCTCTCCGACGATCCCTCGACCCTAGAGAATACTTGAACGTCGATTCCAGCCACAATACGGGCGCGCATCAATTCGATGAGTTCACCTCGGCCGGAGACATGGTTGTACAGAGAGGACACCTGTCTGTCGACGCGAGCCGCCAGAGTTCGCATCGACAATGACTCTTCGCCGAGGTCGTCGACAAGCGCGAGCGCGGCATCAACCAGCCGATCCTGATTCAATCTCACAGAATGCTCGCTCTCAATTTCGCACTTCCCTACATCTTTCGAGCAGTGTATCGTGTTCCCAGTCACATACGAACACTGTTCGTGTAAACGCCGGTGCGGCCGGCCACACGCAATGGAGCAGGAGGACGGCCATGAAGACTCAGCACTTCCACAACGGCACGGTCTGGCTAGGTGCCGGTGCCGAACCTGCGGACTCCCTTGTGGTTCAAGACGGCATTGTCGTTGCCGCTGGTTCACACGCGGTGGCTCTCGTCCTCGATCGTGTCTCGCGCCACGACGGCGCAGAGTTTGAGTCCATCGATCTCGACGGCGGGTTCCTCATGCCGTCCTTCGGCGACGGCCATGCTCATCCGATCTTCGGTGGCATGGAAGCAGAGGGCCCACGGGTGAGATCGTGCACGAGCGTCGAAGAGATCATCGCTGAAGTGAAACGGTACGCCGAGGCTCACCCCGACGACGACTGGATCACTGGTGCCTCATATGACGGCAGCCTCGTACGCGACGGCCTCTTCGACGCCGAATGGCTTGACAGAGCCGTGTCCGACCGACCGGTCGTCCTTCGCGCTTGGGACTACCACACCGTGTGGTGCAATTCTCGAGCATTGGAACTCGCGGGAATCACTGCCGCAACCCCGGAGCCGCAGATAGGCGAGATTCCTCGCCGAGACGACGGCTCACCGCTGGGCACTCTGCGTGAATGGGGTGCAATTGATCTGATCGGCGCCGTTCGTCCGCCACACCACGATTCCGTCCGACTTCGCGCTCTCGATCGGGCAGCCGACTATTACCTGGCTCGAGGCGTCACTTGGGTCCAGGACGCTTGGGTGGAGCCAGCCGATGTCGAGACCTATGCGTCCGCCTCTCAGCAGAATCGGCTCAAACTGCGATTCAACCTCGCGTTCTACGCCGATCCCCGCCGCTTCACGCAACAGCTGCCCGAAATGCTTTCTGCGCGCCAAAGGATCGAGGAACTCTCGGATCCGTACCTGACCGCTCAGACCGTGAAGTTCTTCGCCGACGGAGTCATCGAGAACGAAACCGGTGCGCTCATCGAGCCCTACTGCTCCTCCCTTCACAACCACGGCATGCGAGTCTGGGAAGGAGATTCGCTGGCAGAGGCGGTTCGCGAAGTCGACGCGGCGGGTTTTCAGATCCACATCCACGCCATCGGCGACGCGGCCGTTCGACAAGCATTGGATGCCATCGAGTACACAATCCGGAACAACGAAGCCCGTGATCGACGGCCGGTGATCGCACATGCCCAGATCATCGACTCTGCCGACCTGTCCCGCTTTGCTGAACTCGGCGTCATCGCGAATATGCAGCCTCTGTGGGCTCAGCTCGATGACCTCATGACAGTACTCACTGTCCCCCGGATCGGCAGAGAACGCGCCGTGGCGCAATATCGGATGCGCAGCGTCCTCGACAGCGGCGGACACCTTGCGTTCGGTTCGGACTGGCCCTGCACGTCAGGTGCGCCGCTCGAGGGTCTCGCCGTTGCCGTGAGCAGACAGACCGATGACGGTGAGCCCGACGGCGGGTGGACTCCCGAAGAGATCCTCGACGTCGAACGCTCTCTCGACGCTTATTCGGCTGCGGTTGCCCACCAAGCATTTGCAGACCAAAGCCCCGACGAGTGGGGAGTGATCCGTCCGGGCGCGAGCGCCGACTTCATCGTTCTCGATTCGGATCCTCGAACACTTCTCCCACAGGTACTGTCTGATGCCCCTGTTCGCCGCACATACCTGCGCGGCGTGGCCGTCCATCCAGCGGACTGAATCGAAAGGACAATGATGTCCCATTCCAATCACAACGCCACCGCTCAAGACACCTCCCAAACCCACCTGAAACGTGCACTCGGGGTACCTTCACTCGTCTTCTTCGGCCTCGTCTATATGGTTCCGCTGACCGTCTTCACGACTTACGGAATCGTCACCCAGGTCACCGGCGGCCGCGTCCCGGCCGCTTACGTCATCACGTTGCTGGCAATGGTGTTCACCGCCAGGTCATACGCGAAGATGGCCGGGGCGATGCCCTTTGCCGGTTCGGCATACACGTACACGCAGAAGAGTTTCGGTGCAGGAATCGGCTTCGTTGCCGGCTGGGCACTGCTTCTCGACTACTTATTCTTGCCGATGATCAATTATCTCGTCATCGGCATCTACCTCAGCGCAGCCTTCCCCATGATCCCTGCTTGGGTCTTCGTCGTCTCTGCCATTGTTCTCGTCACCGTCCTCAACGTCATCGGAATCGTCTCCGTTGCACGGGCCAACATCGTCATCATCGCTGCTCAAGCAATCTTCATCGTTGTCTTCGCCGCGCTCGGCATCGCCTCATTCACCGAATCCGGTGCTGTCGACCTAGCGGCGCCGTTCACTGGTGACGGCTCGGCACCCGGATTCGACAATGTCATGGCCGGCGCAGCGATACTGTGTCTGTCATTCCTCGGCTTCGATGCGGTCTCGACTTTGTCCGAGGAAGCCAAGGACGCGAAGAGAGCAGTCCCCCGCGCAATCGTCATCGCCACTGTCACCGGCGGCCTCATCTACATTGTTCTGTCATACCTGGCTCAGCTGGTCTTCCCGTCGAATCAGTTCGCCGATGTCGATTCAGGCGCGCTCGACGTCATGGCGGCGGCCGGCGGCGAATTCCTCACCGCCTTCTTCACCGCCGCCTATGTCGCCGGAGCATGCGGCTCAGCTCTGACCTCGCAGGCATCAGTCTCACGCGTTCTCTTCGCGATGGGTCGAGACGGCGTGCTCCCGAAAAGCTACTTCGGCCGCTTGTCACCGCGCTTTCACACACCCACGATTGCGACTCTCACAGTCGGCGGAGTCTCTCTGCTTGCGCTCGCCGTCGACCTCGCATTCATATCGGAGATGGTCAGCTTCGGTGCTCTGATCGCGTTCTCAGCAGTGAATCTGTCGGTCATCAAACACTTCATCATCGACGAGAAGAATCGTGGTTCACGTGCTGTTCTCAGTTCGATCGTTCTACCGGGAATCGGATTCTGTCTGACCCTGTGGCTGTGGACGAGCCTGTCTCCGCGAACTCTTCTCATCGGCGCAATCTGGCTGGTTCTCGGAGTCGGATACCTCGCTTTCGTCACACGGGGCTTCCGTCGGCCGACACCGATGCTCGACCTGGCAGACTGACGCCTCCGCACCCAGCTTTCCGAATTCGCCGTTGGCTCCGCCGACTCCGACCAGCCGGAGGTCATGGCACGGGCGTGACGCGATCGCACTTCGTTCATCGCCTGTAGGGTCGGGACTTCACCGTCCCGTCCCCGCAGGCGATGACACATCCGGCGGCCATCCACGCTCCCCACACATGCCAGGCTGCAGGGACATCCAGCAGTCCTGGAAAGCAGCATCAGCACCGCAGAGGACACTGCCAGGCGAAGGTCTGAGGTTTGGTACGCCCTGCTCCAATATGCACACCGAGGAACCTGATCAGTTGAGAGGAATCTGTACCTAAACGGCTGTCGACGCCGATGGTCTGCCGTGGCGTACGCTGCACCGTGCTTCGCCGTGCCGCACACCGTGCCGCAGCGAAATATACCCCGCCTCTTGTAATAGTGTGCGTCACACACTATCGTGTGATGCATGAACGAAGAAGCAGTGAAGGCTCTGGCCACCCACGAACAGGAGCTGCGACGCGGCACCGTGGTCTTCGCCAGCCTCGTCGCCTGTCGACGGCCGCAGTACGGCTACTCGCTGCTGACGACGCTGACCGAAGCCGGCATCGCCACCGAAGCGAACACCCTCTACCCCCTGCTGCGGCGGCTGGAGAAACAGGGGCTGCTCACATCGGTTTGGAACACCGAACAAGCCCGTCCCCGCAAGTACTACACGCTCACCGACAGCGGCGCCGAAGTCGCCGCCGCACTGCACAGCCACTGGCTCGAACTCGACTCCAGCATCACCAAGCTCTGGAAGGACGGCACCCCATGAGTGCGCTCACCGAAATCTACGTCAACAACGTCACCCGCCACCTCCCCGAAGAGTCCCGCCCGGACATCGCCGCCGAGATCACCGCCACGATCGACGACATGGTCTACGCCCGCCTCGGCGAGGATGCCGACAGTTCCCCGGATCACACGGCGACTGTCGAACGCGAAGTCCTCGAAGAGCTCGGCGATCCCGTCGCGCTGTCTCGGGAGTACTCGAACTCACCACAGCATTTCATCGGCCCGAAATCGTACCCGCTCTTCCTCTGGAGCCTGCGCTGGATCCTGCCGGCCGTCGGCCTGCTGGCCATTCTCACGAATGTCGTGGTCACCCTCGCCACCTCCCCCGACGTCCAGATCGGCGAACTGATCGGCAAGACCGTCGGCAGCACCGTCACCGCGCTGCTGACCGCCTTCGCCGTCATCACGATCATCATCGGCCTCGGCGACCGCAGTTCGGACGGCGGCGCAGCCGAAACGATGCGCAAACGGAAGTCGGGCACGTGGACGATCGATGACCTCGACCGTCGCGATTCCCACAGCAGGCAGATCCGCGCCGAGGCGGGGCTCGGGCTGGTCTTCATCGTCGCCCTGGCAGCCATCCCATTCATCCCCACGACCCTGCTCTACGTCGGCCACCTCAACAATGGGGAGACGTTCATCAACCCCGACCTCGGCGTCGGCTGGCTGGTCGGCTACTGGGCCTTCCTTGCCCTCATGGCCGCCGTCGAGATCATCAAGTTCACGACCGCCTCGGCGAAACCGGCCGTGGCCCTCATCGGCGGAATCGTCGACGTCGCCATGGCCGTCTTCCTCACCATCGCGCTGCTCACTCAGCCGGTCCTCCACCTCGAGCTCACGAACACCGCGAACGCCGACATCCAGCAGATCATCACGGTCATCGCGATCTGGACCATCGTGATCTGGGACCAGGTGAGCACCTGGCGGATCTATCGCCGCAATCGTCGGTGAGGTTGTGCGGTCGGGACGGCCACCTGCCGTCCCGATCGCACAGCTGCCGACCCGATCGCACACCAGCCGTCCCGGTCGCACGGCTGCCGAAAGGCCTCAGGGGCGGCGGCTGGCGATGACCGTGAACTTCTTGTTCCGGGCCAGCTGCTGACTCGGTCCGATGATCGATTCGAGACGATCCCGGTAGCGCAGATGCGAATTGAACACCGTGAGCACCTGCCCGCCCGGAGCCAGATGCTCGGCGGCCGTGGCCATGAGCGCCGCGGCCGTCTCTGTCTCGATGGTCGTTCCCTGATGGAACGGCGGATTGAGCAGGACCAGGTCGAATCCGCCCAGGCCCGCGAGCGCCGGCTCTTCCCGGTCCGCGGCATCACCGAGGATGATGTCAACGTCGACTCCGTTCGCCTCCGCTGTGGCCCTCGCCGAGGTGACCGCCGCCTTCGACACATCGACGCCGAATCCCGTATTCGCCCCCGAGGCCCGCATGGCCACGGTGAGCAGCCAACCGTTGCCGCAGCCGAGGTCGAGCACAGACTCCAGCGCTTCACCCGGGAGCAGCCCCAGCAGAGAGTCGATGAGCAGCTCCGAGCCCTCATCGCTCTTCGTCCCGGAGAAGCAGGCCCCATGTGCGCGGACTTCGAGCTCACCGACACCGCCGTGGGAGATCACTCCGCGGCGCGGGAATTCCGGCAGGCTCGGAGAGGACAGGGGGCGGCTGCCGATGATCATCCGGTGCTTGCCGACCCCGGGAGAGACATCGACTCGACCGAAGCCGCGGGCAAGTTCCTTGTTGACGCCGCGGCTCATCGCATCGCTGCGGCCGATGACGATGATGGTGCTCACGAACGGCTGCAGCACCGCGATCGTCTCGGTGAGCGCGTTCAGCGCCTTCGGAGCGTTGACGACGGCCCAGGTCTCCCCCACCGCGAGTTCGGCCAGTTCCGCGATCTCTCTGAGCTCGCTCACCGCCAGCACGGGTGCCGCTTCGGTACCGAGCTCTCCGGCTACTCCCGCGGAATCGCCGGCGCCGGCCGAAGACTCGACCGCCGCAGCCGAGGCCCGCGCCTCGTCGAGCCGGTCGTTGTATGTGCACACCTGCGTCAGACGGCTGAGCAGGGTCGCCTGCAGGCCGTGCCCATCATCGACGAGGATGAGGTTCTCAGGGACCTCAGCTGAGAGTTCGGCGGCGACGAAGGCGCCTTCGGTGTCTCGGCCCGAGACGTCGAGGACTCCGCAGCGGCGTCCGATGACGTAATCGATGAGCATCCGCGCCTGCGGCAGACCGGGCATGTCGCTCAGCCGGGGGTAAGCCGCCAACAGTTCCCGGCTGCGGTGGGCGGCGGCGGAGTCAGAGGGCAGCAGGGAGGCGGACATTCGATCAGTCTAAACCGAGCGGGCCGTGTGCCGCCTCCTCGCTTGTGTGCCGTCAATCACCGGCCGAGGCCCTCCCCGCAGAGTGAACAGCCACCCGTCCGAACTGGGCGGATATGCTAGTAGTTGAGAGAGCTTCGTCCAATGTCGCACCAGGAGAGATCATGACAATCCTCGTCGGTTATTCCCCGTCGCCCGAAGGCAAGGCCGCTGTCGAATTCGGCATCGAGCAGGCCCGCGCATTCGACGACGTCCTCGTCGTGCTCAATGCCGGAATCGGTGAGACCCCCGACGAACGCGGCGTCGCCACCAGCAAAGACATCGAGGAGCTCAAGGAGACTCTGAAGTCCTCCGACGTCTCCCACGAGATCCTTCAGTTCCTCCGCGGCAACGATCCCGTCGAAGAGCTCCTGGCGCTGGCCGAGGCGACCTCCGACACCCGCATGATCGTCATCGGTTCACGCCGCCGCTCCCCTGTCGGCAAGCTCATCATGGGGTCGACGGCCCAACGCATCATCCTCGACTCCGACGTCCCCGTCGTCTCGGTCAAGGTCGACCGACGGACGAAGAAGTAACCGCGGCGAAGGACTCCCGATACTGCGATGGGCTCGTCCCGACCGAGCGGCGGAAGTGCTCACGCAGCTGGGTCGCCGACGAATAGCCAACCTTCCGCCCGATCGTCTCGATCGACAGGTCGCTGACCTCGAGCAGCTCCTGTGCCGCGCGGATCCGCTCCTGCGTGATCCATTGCAGCGGTGTCGTTCCGAGCTCCTGCTTGAACCGCCTGCCCAGCTGCCGTACGGACACGTTCGCGTGCCGGGCCAGGGCAGGTGCGTCGATGTCCTCGCCGAGGCGGCTCGCCGCCCACTCGAGCGTGGCCGAGAGCCCCTGATCGGCGGCTGCGGGAACCGGCCGCTCGACGAACTGCAGCTGGTTTCCGCTGCGGGCCGGGGCGACGACCATTCTCCGCGCGATCATGCGGGCCGTCGTCGCTCCGATCTCGCGTCGGACGATGTGCAGACAGGCGTCGATCGCCGCAGCGGTGCCCGCGGCCGTGACGATCTGCCCCGCATCGGTGAACAGGTTGGCCTCGACGACGTCGATGCGTGGGAAATCGCGTGCCAACTGGTCGGCGAACAGCCAGTGAGTGCTCGCCTGACGACCATCGAGGAGGCCCGCGCCGGCGAGCAGGAAAGCACCGCTGCACAGTGAGACGATCACGGCACCCTCCGAATGGGCACGGCGGAGGGCTGCCCGTTCCGCCTCGGTGCCGGTGTGGGGCAGGCTGGCGCTGACGATGACGACGTCGGCGCCGCGAAGGCCCTCGAGACCGTGCGTGGACTCGATCCTCACCGTGGAGACGTGCTTCGTCTCCAACCAGCGCGGTCCGTCCTCCGAGCAGGCGCGGAAGTCGATCGGCGGTGACCCGACTTCCGTGCGATCGATCCCGAAGACCTCGGCCGTAACGCCGAATTCGAAGAGTGAGAGCCCATTGCGAACGAGTACTGCTGCGGTGAACATGGTCCCAGTATGACCGAAAACCGGTGAGGCGTGTCGTTTAAGACACTCGTGGTTCTCAGCGATCGACGGTTGAGTGGAGTCATGACTTCACGACGCACCTCTGCGACCTCGGTCGCACCATCACAATCGTCTGCACCGAGGTTCCCCGACGGACACCATACGGGGTGGGCGAGGATCTGGTCACTCGGACCGGGCGTGGCCGCAGGTCTGTCATCCGTCGTCGGAGCCGGACTCATCGCGGTGCCGGCCGCCGTCCTGCATGAGTCCGGAGGCGCGGCCGCTCTCACCTGGATCATCGCGGCGCTCGTCTGCCTGCCCATGCTCATGCTCTTCCGCGACACCGTCACCGCCTCGGGGCACAGCGCCGATCCTCTTCGCGAGACGATCGGGGTCGGGCTGGGGCGTCGTCCCGCGGAGATGGTCCCCCTCATGTTCTCGATGGTCGTGGTCGTCGGACTGCCCTCGGGGTCCGTGATGGCGGCGCGGAACCTCGCGGCCATCATGGCCATCGACGTTCCCGAGATCGCGATCGCCGCCGCGCTCATGGCCTTCGCCGTCGTCGTCAATCTGCGCGGCCGGTCGCTGGGCAGCACTGTCGAGCGCGTCGGCGCGGTGGTCCTCGCCATCGCCATCGTCGCGGTCGTCGCCTGGTCTCTGCTGCACCCGAGCCGAACGCCCGACGTCGTCCCCGACATCCCCGAGCTGGCCCTCATCCCCGCCGGGGCGCTCATCGCGTTCTGGGCGTTCATCGGCTTCGAGAATCTCACCTTCCTCGCCCGTGAGCTGCCGGATCCACGGCGTGACTTCGCCCCGGTGGCGATCATCTCGCTGGCACTGCTGCTGGTCCTCGTCCTCACCCTCACCGTGGCCGTTCAGGCGCAGTCGAGCCAGGTCGATCCGGTCACCGGGATCGTCGACGCTCTGCGGTCCACGCCGTGGGGAGGAGTCGCCGCAAGCGTCCTGGCCGCCATGGGGATCCTGGCGATCACGATCAATGCCGTGGCCTGGACCAGGGGCGTGGCCACCATCGTCGCTGTGGCCGCGACGGAGCGGATTCTGCCGCGGTCCTTGGCCGTCGAAACCGGTGCGACGCCGCGCCGGGCCATCCTGGTCCTCAGCGTCGGATTCACGGTGTCGCTGGTGATTCTCCTGGTGAGACCGGATCTCGTCGTCGACATGATCGCCTCGGCCAGCGGCGTCTTCGTCATCATCTACATCATGTGCATCGTCGCCTACGTCCGCACCGCCGGACTGCGAGTGTGGAGCGTGGCCAATCTCGCGCTCGTCCCGCTCATGGCATGGTCGCTCATCGCATCGGGGCCCCGCGCGATCTTTCCCGTCGCGGTCTTCCTCGTCGCCGGTGCGGTCACCCTCGCCCGGGCCCGAAACCGAGCGTGAGGTCCTTCAGTCACCGACGATGGCGGCGACCAGGGCGTCGACGTCCTCGGTCGTCGTATCGAACGCACACATGAGGCGGACGATGTCCTTGGCCAACGGCCAGTCCGCGAAGGCGAACGTCTGTCGGGCCCGGGCGGCCACCTCGGCGGGCATCCGGACGAACACGACGTTCGACTCGACCTTCTGCACGATCTCGAGCCCGGGGACACGGCCGCGTTCGGCCGCCTCGGCGAGTCTGTGGGCAAGGTGCTGCGCCATCGCATTCGACCGGGTGGCGGAGTTGCGCCACAGATCGCCCTCGTACAGTGCGTTCAGCTGAGCGGAGAGGAAGCGCATCTTCGAGGCCAGCTGCAGGTTCATCTTGCGCAGGAATCGCATTCCGTGGCCGATGTCGGGGTTCAGAACGACGACCGCCTCGGCACCGAGCAGGCCGTTCTTCGTTCCGCCGAGGCTGAGGATGTCGACTCCGACCACAGTCGTGATGTCGCCGAGTCCGACGCCGAGGTGGGCGGCGGCATTGCCGAGTCGGGACCCGTCGACGTGGAGGATCATGTCGTTCTCGTGCGCGGTGGCCGCGATCGCCGCGATCTCGTCCGGGGTGTAGGTCGTGCCCCATTCGGTGGACTGGGAGATGCTCACGGCCAGCGGCTGCGCATTGTGTTCGTGGCCGCGGCCGATGATCGCACCCATGATGGTTTCGGGGGTGAGTTTGCCGTTCTCGGTGGCGGCACCGACGATCTTGAGCCCGCCGACCTTCTCCGGGGCTCCGGTTTCGTCGTAGTTGATATGCGCCGAGGCGGCCGTGATCACTGCGGCCCACCGCGGCAGCGCCGACTGCAGGGCCAGGACATTGGCTCCGGTGCCGTTGAAGACGGGGAACGCCTGGGCCTCGGGCCCGAAATGGTGGGCCATGATGTCGCGGAAGCGCTGTGTCCACGGGTCGCCGCCGTAGCCGGGCGTGTGGCCGACGTTGGCCTCGGCGATGGCGGTGATGACTTCGGGGTGGACTCCGGCCCAGTTGTCGGAGCCGAAGTTGCGCGGGTGCGCGGTCGGTCTGGTGTCGACGGGCGGGGCGGCGGTGCCGATGTCGGGGAGGATGTCCGCGGGGTTCGTCGACGGCGTTGTCTGATCAGGTGTCTGGGAGTTCACGCTCTCAGACTAGTACGTGCCGCGCGAGGTGTGCAGTGCGGTCCACGCGCGGCGAATTGTCCGGAGTGGAGTCGCCGGCGTCACGCACCTCTCCATACACCCGCTGGCTCAACGTGCATGCGCAGAGCATGTGTGCGCTGCGCCCGCACGTTGACCCAGCTGTTGCGCACCGCCACAATCGGCGCAGTTCATCCTCCAAAGACAGCAGCTGGCTCAAAGTGCAGGAGCAGAGCATTTATGCCGTGCGCGCGCCCTGTCAAGCTGTTTGGAGTCACTCACGCTGCTAGCGTGTCTATCTCTCGATGGTTGATCCCGACGACCTCGGCTGGTGCCGGGGTCGTCGGTGGTTTCGCGAACCGTTCCGGATGCTGCGC
>NZ_FXYY01000034.1 GCF_900169165.1 Brevibacterium linens ATCC 9172 | reverse complement strand
AGACCTTCGCGAGTGGGTTAAGGCGTGGAACGAGGACCCGCAACCATTCGTGTGGACGAAAACCGCGGAAGAGATACTGGAATCTCTCTCACGACTAATGCAACGAACTACCGGCGCAGGACACTAGTTCAAAGACTTACATGTCGGTCCGGCCTGGGATACATTTGAGTCATGAGCACTGATCCTCGTGAGGCCCTGGACGCATTCCTCGAAGCAGTGAGAGAGCATTACGCTGCATCCGCACACCGCAACGGTGACCAAGACCCCCGAGTCGAAGCCGCTTATATGGCTTTGGCCGATGCCTTCGAAATCTACGAAGACGCGATCTACACCGCGTTCGACGAAGTCACCCCGTTCGAGCTCTTCGATGACGTCGAGGATGCCAAGGACGATGACGAGTTCCTCCTCGACGATGACGACGAGGACGACTGAGCACTTCGTGCGCTGACCACTTCGCGGAGGTTTCCGTAAAGGCGTGGCACGAGTGCGCCTTGTTGCCGTGACGGCACATGCCCCGCCTGCGACACCCGTGAAGCCGATCAGAGCAGCGAGAGCGCATTGTCGAATTGTCCCGTATAGACGTCAATGAGAATCCCGAGCAGGCCGAGGCTTGACGAGATCGCGCCCATCGCCACCGCGGCCGTGGCCATCCTCGAGGCACCTGCAACTTGCAGAGCGCGGCGTCTGCCGATGAGGCCGAGTACGAACGCAAGGCCGCCAATCGCGAATGGCACGACGCTCGTGAGCACGAGACCTGGCAGCCAGTACCGGTCATCAAAGGGAGGTCCGTTCTCCGACGTGGCCGCGAGACCGGACAGTCCGTTGAGAACCTCGAACACGGCCCCTGCGAACCAGGCCACTACTGCCGCAGTTCCGAAAAGCAGCGCGGCGATGTTCAACGGTCGATCATTCGCCCGGGGAGGAGTCACTTCTGTCGTCCGCCTCATCATGCAACCTGTCCCCCACTCTGAAATTCGCTCTAGGCAGACGGGCTCCATGAGATCTGGTCGAGCACCTCGGCGATCTCATCGGCCAGTTCGACCTCGCTGCCGGTGACCTCGGCCAGCTGTGCCGGAGTGCGGGGCGAGACCAGGGTGCTCGCGATTCCGTGCTGGCGATTGAAGGCCAACGCGATGTCGACTGTCGACACGCCCAGCGCGGTCGCGGCGCGACGGACGCCGGCCAGAACACGGTTCGAGCGTTCGTCGAGGTAGGCACCGGCGTATTCGCTCAGCTCCCCCGCCAGGCGCGAATCCTGCGGAGTCGCGTTCCGGTATTTGTCGGTGAGCACTCCGCGGCCCAGTCCCGCTCCGGCGATGACTGAGACTCCCGCATAGTCGGCGGCGGGCATGAGCTCTGCTTCGGCCTCGCGGTTGAGCAGCGAGTATTCGGCGACGGCGCAGGCGATCGGAATCCCGGCTCCGCGCATCTCCGCCAGCTGCCACCCGGTGTGGTGGGACACCCCGACGTAACGGATCTTCCCCAGCGTGAGCAGCGTCTCAACGGCCGAGGCGGTCTCGGCGCGGTCGACTTCGGCATCGAAGACGTCGAGGACGAGCACGTCGAGGTGATCGCGTCCCACCGTGTTCAGGAGCGAGTCGACCTGGCTGAGGATTCTCGAGCGCCCGAGCCCGACCTCGATGTGGTCGGGATCACTCATGGACACGCCCACGCGGGACAGCAGCAGAATCTCTTCGGGAAGTCTCAGCCGCCCGAGCACCTCTGCGGAGGCTGTGGCCGAGCTGGGCAGCTCGATGAGGTTGCCACCTGCGTCGTTGTAGCTATCGACGAGGAGCTGGGCGAC
This sequence comes from Brevibacterium linens ATCC 9172, assembly GCF_900169165.1. Lineage (GTDB taxonomy): Bacteria > Actinomycetota > Actinomycetes > Actinomycetales > Brevibacteriaceae > Brevibacterium > Brevibacterium linens. The sequence continues at coordinate 26,233 of NZ_FXYY01000034.1, read as the reverse complement.
TTGGTCATCGACCCGGTGCCCCCACTCGAAGGTCCCGAGACCCACATCGCTGATTTCCAGACCGGTGGTGCCGAGGCGTTGGTGCTTCATGCTTCTTGAGGTTACCTGATGCTGCGACTACCGTGGTTTCGTTCCCACCTCATAATCTCAAGGAGTCGTATGTACGACTGGCTGGTCGCCGCCGTGCTCGGAATCGTTCAGGCACTCACGGAGTTCCTCCCGATCTCGTCGTCGGCGCATGTGCGCATCGTCGGCGAGCTCATGCTCCCGGGGTCCGATCCGGGCGCGTTCTTCACCGCTATCATCCAGATCGGCACCGAGGCGGCCGTCGTCGTCTACTTCTGGCGCGATATCGTCACTATCATCTCGAAATGGTGCAAGGCACTCGTCGGCAAGCATGACCGCAAGGACCCCGAGGTGCGCCTGGGTTGGCTCATCATCGTCGGTTCGATCCCCATCGTCATCATCGGTCTGCTCTTCCAGGACTACATCGAGGGTGCTCTGCGCAGCCTCTGGATCACGGCGACGATGCTCATCGTCTTCGGCCTCATCATCGGCATCGCCGACTGGGCAGGGAAACGCGAACGCACCCTCGAGGATATGAACTGGGGTCAGGGCATCCTGTTCGGCTTGGCCCAGGCGCTCGCTGTCATTCCCGGCGTGTCACGCTCGGGCGGGACGATCATGGCCGGCCGTTTCATGGGCTTCGATCGTCCTTCCGCCGCGCGTTATTCGTTCCTGCTCGCCATTCCCGCCGTCGTCGGCTCGGGCCTCTACGGCGTGGCGCAGACGCTCGGTCGCAGTGAGGCCATGGTGCTCGGCTGGGGACCGACGATACTGGCCACAGTGATTTCGTTCGCTCTCGGCCTCGTCGTCATCCACTGGTTCCTCAAGTATGTGGAGACGAAGTCGTTCGCCATCTTCGTCTGGTACCGCGTGGCTTTGGGCATCGTCCTCTACATCCTGCTCGGCACGGGAGTCCTCGCAGCGGTCTGAGCCCGCGCATTTCATTTCGGGCTGACGGTCCGACACTCCAGCATCATCTGATCCCGGCATTCGCCCACGAGTGCCGGGATCAGCGCATTCCGCCGCCGCCGACGGCGGCCGACTGGGCGAGTCCGGCGGCTGTCACCGACATCGCGGCGAGCACCGGCTTGTCACCGGCGAAGTCGATGACCGTGAACGACCCGGGAGCCACACTCAGCCGTTGGAAATCGTCCAGCGGCATCCCCAGCGCATCGGCGATGATCGCCTTGATGATGTCTCCATGGGAGACGATCATCGCCCACCGAGGCGGCGCCGACTTCCCCGCGTCCGTTCCGGAATCCGCGGCGGATTCGAGTTCCGCATCGGCACGCTCCTCTTCGCGCAGCTGAGCCACGAGGTCACGGACGCGGGCCGTCGCACGCTCGGCCGCCTCGGTGATGGATTCCCCTCCGGGGAACCTGGCCTGCGAGGCCGTCTTCACCACGGTCGCCCACAGGGGCTCCTCCCCCAACTCTGTGAGCGATCGGCCCGTCCACTCGCCGTAGTCGAGTTCGATGACGGCATCGTCGGCATCGATGCGCTCGAACCGGGCTGCCTCCGCCGCGATGGTCGCGGTCTGTTCGCAGCGCTGCAGGGGCGAATGCAGAAGCTGGGCGAAGTGCCGGTGCGGCAGCAGCTCGAGGTTGGCCCGCAGCGCCCGGGTTCCCTCCTCGGTGAGGGACACGCCGGGCGCGCGTCCGGCCAGGATTCCGGAGACGTTGGCGCTGGAGAGGCCGTGCCGCAGCAGAACGATGACGGGCATACCGTCAAGATTAGCCCAGATCGTCTAGGGTGAGGCTATGAAACGTCAGCGTCCACGTATGACCTACGAGTTCCGGAAGGTCTCGTTCTCCAGGGATGTGCCGCGGTCGGTCAGCCTGCAGGAACTCAACGACCAGGCGGAATACGGACAGTGGGAGCTCGCCCGCACCCGCATCTCCGTCGGCGGAGTCCGCACCGTGTGGCTGCGCCGCAAGATCATGCCGCTGGCGGTCAGCAGCTGATCGGTTGAGGTCTCCGTCCCTCGTCCCCGTCCTCACCGCCAGCCTCGTCACGATCGCTGCGGGTGCGGCGATGTCCCTGCAGGGTCGGGCGAACGGGCTGCTCGGTCTGGTGCTCGGCCACGCCGTCTTCGCCGCACTCATCTCGTTCCTCGTCGGACTCCTCTGCGTCGGCATCGCCTTGGCTGTCTCGGCCCGCTCTCGAACCTCCGCCCGCCGCCTCGTCGGACTGCTGCGTGACCGCAGTCTTCCGTGGTGGATGCTCCTCGGGGGCCTGAGCGGCGGACTCGTCGTCATCGCGCAGGCCACGACCATTCCCCTGATGGGAGTGGCGATGTTCACGATGGCCTTCGTCTCCGGTCAGGTCACCGGCGGACTCATCGTCGATTCCACCGAGCTGCCGCCGGGAGGGCGACAGCGCCTGAATGTGCTGCGCATCCTCGGCGTGCTCATCGTGCTCGCGTCCCTGGCCTTCGCCGCCGGCGACCGCCTGCAGTCGGGCATACCGCTGTGGACTCCCCTGCTTCCGTTCGTCTCCGGGGCGCTGACCAGTGTGCAGCAGGCCTTCAACGGCCATATCCGCGCCGCCACCGAATCGGTGGTGGTCGCGACCACGGTGAACTTCACCGTCGGCTTCGCAGCGCTCGTCATCGGCACGGTCGTCCTGCTCATGACCGGCGTTGCCTGGCGCGGATTCCCGACCGCACCGGATCAGTGGTGGATCCTCCTCGGCGGGGCCTTCGGCGTGGTCTTCATCGCTCTGACCACGGTGACCGTGGCCAGGCTGGGCGTGCTGCTGCTCAGCCTGTTCGCGCTCTTCGGCAACCTGGTCGGGGCACTGGCACTCGATGCGCTGCTGCCGATTCCCGGCTCCGAGGTCACACTGATCACGGTGGTCAGCGCCGTCGGAGTGCTCATCGGGATCGTCGTGACGATTCTGCCGGTGCCGGTCAGGCCTTCATCAGGAAATCGCCGAGGACCCGCGTCCCGAACTTGAGCGCCGAGATCGGCACCCTCTCGTCGACGCCGTGGAACATGGCCGGGAAGTCGAGGTCGCCGGTGAGCTGGAGCGGGGCGAAACCGTAGCCGGTGATGCCGAGTTCGGCCATCGACTTGTTGTCCGTGCCACCGGAGAGAGTGTAGGGCAGGACGTTCGCACTCGGATCATCGGCGAGGAGGCTCTTGCGCATCTGCTCAACCAGCGGGGTGTCGAACGGCGATTCGAGGGCCTCGCCCTCATCCTCGGCGGAGATGTCGATGCCCTCTCCCGCGAGTTCCTTGATTGTGAGCATGACGTCCTCGTGCTGGCCCGGCAGAGTGCGGCAGTCGACATAAGCGGTCGCGGTACCGGGAATGACGTTGTGTTTGTAACCGGCGTCGAGGAACGACGGGTTGGAGGTGTTCTGCAGGGTCGGTGCCACGAACTTCTCGACCGAACCGAGTTCGGCGAGCAGCTGCGGGATCGTCTCTGCCGTGAATTCGATTCCCGTGAGCTCGGAGACGCCCTCGAGCAGCTTCCGCGTGGCCAGGGGGATCTCCTGGGGCCACGGGTGGTTGCCGATCCGGGTGATCGCTGCGGCAAGACGCGTGACCGGGTTGTCGTCATTGCGCTGGGATCCGTGTCCGGCTGTGCCGTGGGCGACGAGGTTGAGCCAGGCCAAGCCCTTCTCGGCGGTCTGGATGAGGTAGACGCGCTGCCCACGGACATCCACGGAGTAGCCTCCGACCTCCGAGATCGCCTCGGTGGCTCCGGAGAACAGCTCGGGACGATTGCGCACCATATGGCGGGCGCCGTAATTGCCTCCGGCCTCCTCGTCGGCGAAGAAGGCGATCACGAGGTCCCGACGAGGGGTGAGCCCTTGGGCCAGCATGGCACGGACGGAGGCGACGATCATCGCGTCCATGTCCTTCATGTCCACCGCACCGCGGCCCCACAGAAGCCCGTCCTTGATGACACCTTCGAAGGGGTCGACGCTCCAGTCCTCGGCTGCGGCCGGAACGACGTCCGTGTGACCGTGGACGACGAGTGCCGGAGCATTCGGGTCGGAGCCTTTCACACGGGCGACGAGGTTGGCCCTTCCCGGCGACGATTCGACGATTTCGGACTTCAGGTCCGCCTCGGCGAGCCAGGACGCGATGAGTTCGGCCGCCGGCAGCTCCGGGTTCGCCTTGTTTCCGCCCCAGTTCTGGGTATCGATGCGGATGAGCTGACGGCACAGTTCGGTGACTTCGTCCTCTGCGGCGCTGAAATCAAACACGGGGGCTCCCCTCGATGGTGGTTCGATCACGCGGCGGTGCTGTGATCGGCCTGACAACCACCACCGTATCCCACCGGCGGGCGTTGCTGACCGACCACACGGTGTGCACCAGCGGATCAGCCAGCACACACATTTCGGCCTGCGCCCCGTACCCGCGGGTTCGAAATTCATACGCGGTGATCTCGATCAGGGCGTATGAACTTTCGACCCGTGGAAGCCGGAAGCCCCTGTGCCGCGGACGACTCCGACTCCTGAATGCGAAAACGGCCCCCGGATCGAAATCCGGAGGCCGTCTCCTCGTTGTGCGCGAAGGGGGACTTGAACCCCCACGCCCGATAAGTTGGGCACTAGCACCTCAAGCTAGCGCGTCTACCAATTCCGCCACTCGCGCTGGCAACAGAGATAACTCTACATGCGCGAAACGGTGTCGCAAAATCGAAATCGGCTTTTGTGACGCACTGCACTTATCACGCCATCAGTCGAGGTGTGCCACCTGCGAGAGGACGTGCGGTTTGCCGTTCTTCAGGTCGAAGACGGCCGACTGCGCAGCCTCGTGACGACGCCCTTCGGTCAGCGCATAGCCGACCGTGCCGGGCAGCAGGATCGGCTTCGCGAAGGACACATCCCAGCGGTAGGACTCGAGCCGCGGATCCATCGCCGAGAACGCCCGGGAGGCGCTGTACATCCCATGGGCGATCTGCCGCGGAAATCCGAATCCCTTCGCGGCCAGACCGTTGAGGTGGATCGGGTTGTAGTCACCGGAGACCTTCGCATAGCGCTGACCGATGATCGGATCCAGACGCCACAGGGCACTGGGCTGCGGCGCCGTGAACTCGAGGTGCGGAACCTGTGCCTTCGGCTTGGCTCCGGAGAGCTTGCGCCCCTTGGCCAGATACGTGGACACCTCGTCCATCACGGGACGACCGTCGACCTTCGCCTCGAGCCGAACCTCGATCGTCGTGCCCTTCGTGTGCTCGAAGGGACCGGCCAGCTCGAGGTGGAAATCCACGACCTCGCCGAGGCGGGCCTGCGAATGCATGTCGACGCGGTTGTGGATGTGGACCATCCCCATCATCGGCAGCGGCACTCCGGGGTCGGCCAGCAGCTGCATGCTCAGCGGGAAGCCGAGGATGTGCAGATAGCCGGGGTGGACGATATCGCTCAAGCCGTAACCGACGACATGGGCGAAGCCCGCATAGGCGACCGATTCGAGCGGAATGCTGCGATCGATCGCATGGTCCGGCAGCTCCGGACCGGTGCGCGGTCCCACCGGCAGCGTCTTGAGCAGGGCACGGGCGTAGACGGGAAGCATCGAATCCGCCATCATGCACCCACCATGTTCTGACCGCAGACGCGCAGGGTCTGCCCGTTGATGCCGCGGGCACCGCTGGAGGCGAGGAAGCCGATGGCTTCGGCGACGTCGACCGGCTGACCGCCCTGCTGCAGGCTGGAGAGCCGGCGCGCGACCTGGCGTGTGAGGGTGGGCATCTTCGCGGTCATATCCGTTTCGATGAACCCGGGCGCCACCGCATTGATCGCTCCCCCGCGGGCGCCGAAGTCCTCCGCCGAGGCGGCCGTGAGTCCGATGACTCCGGCCTTCGAAGTCGCGTAGTTCGTCTGGCCGCGGTTGCCCGCGATTCCCGAGGTCGAGGCCAGGGAGACGACCTGGGCGCCGTCGGCGAAGAGTCCCTTCTCCGAGAGGCGCGCATTGATCATCGTCTGCGCGGCGATGTTGACGGCGATGACCGAATCCCATTTGGCCGCGTCCATGTTCGCCAGCATCTTGTCGCGGGTGATGCCGGCGTTGTGGACGAGGATGTCCACGGGTGCCCCGAGCGCCTCGGTGATCTTGTCCGGGGCATCGGCTGCGGTGATGTCGAGCTGCAGCGACTTGCCGCCGATCCGATTCATCACCTGCGCCAGCGCCTGCCCGGCCTGCGGCATGTCCACGCCGATGACGTAGGCGCCGTCGCGGGCGAGGTTCTCGGCGATCGCGGCTCCGATTCCGCGTGCGGCACCGGTGACCACGGCGGTGCGTCCGGCCAGCGGGCCGGCGTCACCGGTGGACATGAATTCGTCTAGGCTCAGCCGCTGCCCGGCATCCGAAGACACCGTGAGGAACTGACCGGAGACATAGGCGGATTTGCCGGAGAGCAGGAACCACAGCGCCGCTGTCACCGAGGGTGCGGTGAGGTCGACGCCGTCGAGGAGGATTCCGTTGGCTGTGGCGCCGGCGCGCATTTCGTGGGCGACCGACCGGGTGAAGCCGGTGATGCCCTGGGCGGTGGCGGCCTGCTCCGGTGTCTGGTTCTGCGCGTCCGGTGCCGTCGAGATGGTGATCACTCGGCCACAGGCGGCCAGTGAACGCAGGGCGGCGCCGATCTCGAGGACGACCGGTGACAGGTCGGCTGGGGACTGCGCGTCGTCGAGGACGGCGATGACGGCCCGCAGCTTCTCCCCGGTCTGGGCGTTGCGGCGGACCTCGAGTCCGTTCTCCAGCAGCTGATCGGCCAGCCCCTGGGCTCCCGCACCGGTGCCGAGGACGAGGACCGGCTTGTTCTCATAGGACGCCGGGGTGGAGCCGAAGCGGTTGAGTTCCACCGGCTGCGGCAGGCCGAGGGTTTTGGCGACCTGCTTCAGCGGTCCGTTGACGAGGGAGAGATAGGTGTCTTTCATGCTGCCTCCACAATCGCAGTGAGTCCCTGTCCGCCTGCGGCGCAGATCGAGACCAGGGAGCGCTTCTTGCCGGTGGTCTTCAGGTGCTTGGCGGTGCTGGCGATGATCCGCCCGCCGGTGGCGGCGAAGGGGTGACCTGCGGCCAGGCTCGAGCCCAGCGGGTTGAGCTTGTCGCGGTCGATGGTGCCCAGTGCCGCATCGAGTCCGGCCTTGTCCTTGCAGAACTCTTCGGATTCCCAGGCGGCCAGGTGCGAGAGCACAGTGGAGGCGAATGCTTCGTGGATCTCGAAGACATCGAAGTCGTCGAAGGTCAGCCCGTTGCGGGCTAGCAGCCGCGGAACTGCGTAGGCGGGGGCCATGAGCAGACCTTCGTCGCCGTCGACGAAATCGACGGCGGCTGCTTCGGCATCGACAAGGCGCGCCAACGGGGTGAATCCGTGTTCGGCGGCCCAGTCCTCACTGCCCAGCAGCACCGAGGAGGCGCCGTCGGTCAGCGGAGTCGAGTTGCCGGCGGTCATGGTCGCCTCGGCGGCGAGCTTCCTGCCGAAGACGGGGTTGAGCTTCGCCAGGGATTCCACGGTCGAGTCGGCACGCATGTTCGTATCGCGGCTGACCCCGAGGTACGGGGTGGTGAGGTCATCGAAGAAACCGGATTCCCATGCCGCGGCGAGGTTTTTGTGGGAGGCCACGGCGAGTTCGTCCTGAGCCTGCCGGCTGATGCCCCAGGCGGCGGTGGTGATCGCCTGGTGCTCGCCCATGCTCAAGCCCGTGCGCGGTTCGCCCGTGCTCGGAGCCTGCGGTGCAAGGTAGGCGGGGCGGATCTGGGAGGCGATCTTCGCCTTCTGCACCATCGTCTTCGCACGGGTGAGCTCGAGGAGGATCTCGCGCATCGAATCGTTGATGACGATCGGAGCGTCGGACGTCGAATCCACGCCCGAGGCGATTCCGGATTCGATCTGCCCGGCGTTGATCTTGTTGTTGAGGCTGACCACGGCTTCGAGGCCGGTGGCGCAGGCCTGACCAAGATCGAAGGCGGGGGTCGTCGGTGCCAGGGCGGAGCCGAGCACGGCTTCCCGGGTGAGGTTGAAGTCCTTCGAATGCTTGAGGACTGCACCTCCGGCGACCTCGCCGATGTTCTCTCCGGCCAGTCCGAAGCGGGCAACGAGCCCGTCGATGGTCGAGGTGAGCATATCGAGGTTCGTGGCCTTCGCGTACTGCTTGTTCGAGCGGGCGAAGGGAATTCGATTGCCGCCGAGGATGACGGCGCGGTTGTTGGGAGCGGACATGTGCACCTCCGAGTGGTTGATTTAGCCGATACCGACAGTACCTGATACTGTCGGTTACATGAAATCGATCACAGACGGTCGCTCGACGAGATGGCAGAAGCATCGCAATGAGCGTCGTCGCGAACTTCTGCGTTCCGTGCGGCTCGTCGTCGAGGAGTACGGCGACGACATGTCGATGGACCAGATCTCGGACGCGACCGGGACGTCGAAGTCGGTGCTCTACCGATACTTCACCGACCGGGCAGGTCTGCAGGCGGCCATGGGCGAATGGGCGATGGGCGTCATCGTCCGGTCTCTCGATGAGGCCGCGGCCGCCTCGGCGAAGGGCGAGGGCTCAGCCGCGGCGCAGGAGTCCCTGGCCGCGATGATCCGCGCATTCGTCACGCTCGCCGCGAATTCTCCGAACGTGTATCGCTTCTGCGACACCGCGGTCAACCGGTTCGCGCCCGAGGAGACCGGCGGTTTCTTCAATTCCGTTGCCGGGCAGCTGGCCGAACGCCTCGGCCTGAGCGGGGAGCAGGCTCGGCTGTGGTCGGCCGGAGCGATCGGTTTCGTGCGCGCCGCCACTGAGACGTGGCTGTCCCGACCGGACCGGCCCGAGGAATTCGCCACCACCATCACCCATTGGCTCTGGGCAACCCTGCCCGAACAACGAGGAGTAGAATAATGAAGCTGTCTCTTGACCCGAAAGCCATCAACGACGTCCTCGACGGACAGTGGGCAGAAGCTCGCCGACTCGGGCGGACCCTGGCCGAAGCGTCGTCGACCCATGACGATCCGGCCGATGATCTCGACACCGCACGGGCGAAGACCCTCGACGGGGTCATGATGATGGCCGAGACCGGACTGCCGATGACAGGGCTGTCACCGGAGATGGGCGGAAAGAACGAACACGCCACGAACGTCGCCGGGTTCGAAGAGACCGTGACCGCAAACCCCAGCCTCCAGATCAAGGCCGGCGTCCAGTTCGGACTCTTCGGCGGCGCGATCCTCCACCTCGGGAATAAGGAGCAGCATCAGAAATGGCTGCTCGACGCTCAGTCCGGCCGGCTGCTGGGTTCGTTCGCGATGACGGAGATCGGGCACGGCTCCGATGTGGCGAACGTGGCGACCACCGCCACCTACGATGAGGCAACCGAAGAGTTCGTCATCGAGACCCCCTTCCGGGCCGCAACGAAGGAGTACATCGGCAACGCCGCCCGCGATGCCAGGGCCGCCGTCGTCTTCGCGCAGCTGATCACCCAGGGTGTCAAGCACGGGGTGCATGCCTTCTTCGTGCCCGTCCGCGACGAGGCCGGTGATCCGATGCCGGGAGTCTCGATCGAAGACGACGGCTACAAGGGCGGGCTCAAGGGAGTCGACAATGGTCGCCTCGCCTTCGACTCCGTGCGGATCCCACGCACCAACCTGCTCAATCGCTATGGAGACGTCACCGCCGACGGCACGTACTCCTCCCCCATCGAATCGCCGGGACGCCGCTTCTTCACGATGCTCGGCACCCTGGTCCAGGGCCGGGTCTCGCTCGACGGCGCCTCCGTGGTCGCATCGAAGATCGCCCTCGACATCGCCGTGCGCTACGGACTCGAGCGCAAGCAGTTCACGGCCGGCGATGACTTCGCTGAGACGACTCTGCTCGACTACGGCCAGCATCAGCGTCGCCTCATGCCGGCCCTCGCCGCCGTCTATGCCTCGGCGTTCGCGCACGAGAAGCTGCTGACCTCCTTCGAAGAGGTCTTCGCCGGAGCCGATGACTCCGACGAGAACCGGGCTCTGCTCGAGACCCGGGCGGCTGCGTTCAAGGCCGACTCGACCTGGATGGCGCTCGACATCATCCAGGAATGCCGTGAGGCCTGCGGCGGTGCCGGATTCATGGCGGAGAACCGCCTCGTGGGGCTGCGCGCCGACCTCGACGTCTACGTCACCTTCGAAGGCGACAATACGGTGCTGCTGCAGCTCGTGGCCAAGCGCCTCCTCGGCGACTATGCCAAGGACTTCGCGAACCTCGACGTCGGCGGAGCCGCCCGCTTCATCGGCACCCAGGCCGCCGAACATACGCTCTACCGCACCGGTCTGGCCAATGCCGGACGGGCGATCTCGGATGCGCTGACCCCGAACCTCGGCGACAAGCGGATCAGGTCGGGACGCCTGCAGCGGACCCTGCTCGAAACGCGTCTGGAGGTCATGGTCGCCGGAGTCGCTCAGGCGCTGCGGCCTGCGACGAAGATGCCGGCCGCGCAGGCGGCCGATCTGTTCAACGTCCACCAGCATGAGCTCATCGAGATGGCACGCGCCTATGTCGAGCTCGAGAAGTGGAAGGCACTCGACGAGAAGATGAAGGAGCAGACCGACGCCGATCAGGCCAAGGCCTTCCGTCGTCTGCGTGACACCTACGGTCTCGGACTGATCGAGAAGCATATGGCCTGGCACCTCATGTACGGTCGCCTGCCGATGTCGCGTGCACGCCAGATCAACGAGACGCTGAACCGTCTGTGCCAGAAGCTCGCGGCCAACGCCCTCGACCTCGTCTCGGCATTCGGCTACTCGGATGTCCACCGTCGGGCCACCATCGCCTCCGGTGTCGAAGCCGAGCGTCAGGCCGAGGCCGCCGACTACTACCGCCGGGCGCGAGCTCGCCAGGACTTCCCAATCGACGAGAAGCAGCTGCGCAAGGCCGCGAAGAAGAAAGCGAAGGCCGCCGCACGGTGACCGCAGGCCCGTGATCCGGGCCCACCAGAAGACCCCCGCAGCGAACGGTCTGCGGGGGTCTTCTGGTGCTTGGGGAGAACGGTGTCTGCGGCCGCCGGTGGACCTGTCAGACGCCTGTGATCGTCTGAGAACCCCCTCGGTCTCAGTCGGTGAGGAAGTCGGCGAGCACCGCGGAGATCTTCTCTGTCTCGGTGAGGAACCCGTCGTGGCCGACCGGGGAGTCGATGATGTGGTGTCGCACTCTCCCCGGCAGCGCCTCGGCGAGGATGCCCACCTGTTCCGGCGGGAACAGCCGATCCGAGGACACGGAGACCACGAGGTTGTCGGTGCAGGCGTCGGCCAGTGCGACCGTGAGGTCGGAGGAGCGACCTCGGCGCACATCATGGTCGCGCAGGGCACGTGTGAGCACGATATAGCTGTGCGGATCGAACCGGGCGGTGAGCTTCTTGGCCTGATGATCCAGGTACGAGGTCACCTCGTAGTAGTCCTCCGAACTCAGCCGACGGGAGAAGCGTTCATTGAGGTCGGCATCGTTGCGATACGTCAGGTGCGCGATCTGCCGGGCCAGTCCGAGACCATGACCAGGGAAGCTGCCGACGGCCGAATAGTCTCCGGAGTAGTAGTCGGCGTCAAGTTCGATCGCACGTTCCTGCATCATCGCCCAGGCGATCTGGTCGGCTTCGCAGAAGGCCGGTGCAGCGATGACCGCGCATTTGCGGACCTTCCGCTTGTCCAGCAGAGCGAACTCCAGCGCTCTGGCACCTCCCATGGATCCGCCGATGACGGCGACCCAGGAGTCGATGCCGAGGATCTGAGCGAGGTTGTGCTCCAGGCGTGCCATATCGCGGATCGAGACCCGAGGGAATCGGGAGCCGTAGGCCAGGCCGTCATCGTAGGTCGACTGCGGCCCGGTCGTGCCCGAGCAGCCCCCGAGGGAGTTCGCGCACACCACGAAGTACCTGTCGGTGTCCACGGCCTCCCCGGGTCCGACGACACCCGCCCACCATTCGGTGACGCGGGTGTCGCCGGTCAGAGCGTGTTCGATGAGGATCGCATTGGACCGGTCGGCGTTGAGGGTGCCGAAGGTCTCATAGGCGATCTCGACCGTGCCGAAGGTGTGCCCCGAGTCCGTTCCGAAGCCCAGGATCCTTTCGACGGAGGTGCTCTGGGTGGTCATCTCAGGCCGCGGCCGACGCCTTCGCCGCTGCTGCTGCGAAGCCCTTGTCGAGGTCGCCGATGATGTCGTCGATGCCTTCGATTCCCACGGACAGACGCACCAGGGCAGGGTTGACTCCGGCGGCCTTCTGAGCTTCCTCGTCGAGCTGAGCGTGCGTGGTCGAAGCCGGGTGGATGACGAGCGAACGAACGTCACCGATGTTCGCCACCAGCGAGTGCAGTTCGAGGGCGTCAACGAAGGCCACAGCCGCGTCGTATCCGCCGGCGATGTCGAAGGCGAGCACCGAACCCACACCGTTGGGCAGGTACTTCTTGGCCAGATGGTTCCAGGGGCTCGACTCGAGTCCGGCGTAGGCGACGCGGTCGACCTGGCTGTGTGCCTCAAGGTAGGAAGCGACCTTGTTCGCATTCTCCACGTGGCGTTCGATGCGCAGGCTCAGGGTCTCGATGCCCTGGGCCAGCAGGAACGCGTTCGTCGGGCTGAGCGAGGGTCCGAGGTCGCGCAGGCCCTGCACGCGGGCCTTGAGTCCGAAGGACACGTTGGCTCCGAAGGGTCCGTCGGCGCCGAGGTCACGGGCGAAGACGAGTCCGTTGTAGGAAGCGTCGGGTTCGTTGAAGCCGGGGAACTTCTCCGGCTGTGCGCCGTAGTCGAAGTTGCCGCTGTCGACGAGGACTCCGGCAACGGAGTTGCCGTGGCCGCCGAGGTACTTCGTAGCGGAGTGGAGCACGACGTCGGCACCGAATTCGATCGGACGCACGAGGTAGGGGCTGGCGAGTGTGTTGTCGACGAAGAGCGGCACACCGGCTTCGTGGGCGATTCCGGAGATCGCCTCGATGTCGAGGATGTCCGAGCGCGGGTTCGACACGACCTCGCCGAAGAGGAGCTTCGTGTTGTCCTGGATCGCGCTCTTCCAGGCGGCGTGGTCGTCGACGTCGACGAAGGTGGTTTCGATGCCGAGCTTGCGCAGGGTGACATCGAAGAGGTTGACGGTTCCGCCGTAGAGGCTGGAGCTGGCCACGATGTGGTCACCGGCTCCGGCCACGTTCGTGATCGCGAGGAATGCCGCGGACTGGCCCGAGGCGGTGAGGACGGCGTGGACGCCGCCTTCGAGATCGGCGATCCGGTTCTCGACGACTTCGTTTGTCGGGTTCGTCAGGCGGCTGTAGACGGGGCCGACATCGGTCAGCGCAAAGCGCGCTGCGGCATGATTCGCGTCGTTGAACACGAATGAGGTGGTCTGGTGGATCGGCAGGGCGCGCGAACCGGTGACCGGGTCGGGTACCTGTCCGGCATGGATCTGGCGGGTTTCGAATGCCTGGGTCATGGTGACTCTCCTGGGTGAGTGCGGTGGCGGTGTTGTCGGTCGAGGTCGATGTGATGTGTCTACTGTCATCGTTTTCGCCGGCTTGCACCCGCCTGTGTGTCATGTTGGCGTCATCATGTGTCATGTTTCGTCACACCGTGTCGTGCCGCTGTCACGTGTGCGGCACCGACGATCAGCGGAAGTTCCGCGCCTTCGTCGGCAGCTGCACTTCGAGGGGAATGAGTTTGTGCGCGTAGAGGCTGACCACGTCTCCCCCACGCTGGATGAGCCCGGTGACGACGAGGGCGTTGCGGGAGGTCGCGACCGTACGGAAGCGTTTCATCAGCCCCGCCGTGGCCACCACATTGAGCATCCCGAATTCGTCTTCGAGGTTGATGAAGGTGATCCCCGAGGCGGTCGCCGGGCGCTGCCGGTGGGTGACGATCGCGGCCACCGTCATCCGGGTTCCGTCCGCCGCACGCGCCGCATCCGCGGTCGATGAGTATCCGCGGGCGCTCAGCGTCTCGCGCATCATCTGTGTGGGGTAGCCGTCGACGGTGATCCCGGTGGAGAAGAGTTCGGCCAGGGTCGTATCGAAGGCGTCCATGGCCGGCAGGCTCGGGGCCGAGTCCACGCTCGCCGTTCCCGGCAGCAGTCCCGGATGGGCACCGGCGACTCCCCCGGCCAGCCACAGCGCCTGCCGTCGGTCGAGGTCGAATCCGGACAGGGCTCCAGCCGTGGCCAGCGATTCCAGGGCCTGCTTTCCGATTCCGGTGCGTTCGGCCAGATCCGCCACCGAGGTGAACGGTGCGTTGTCACGTTCGGTCACGATCACCTCGGCGAAGGAGCCGACATGGGCGACCGTGTCCAGTCCCAAGCGGATCCCCAGCTCCCCCGCCGAGGCGGTGCCCCCTTCCCCCGCCTCGGCGATGGTGTGCCCCGGCCTTCCGGGGTCGACCCGTTCGAGATCCGTGGCCGCCTGCGACCACCGGATGTCGACGGGCAGGATCGGCACTTGGTGCCGGCGGGCGTCGGCGATGAGGGACTGCGGGGAGTAGAAGCCCATCGGCTGGCTGCGCAGCAGTCCGGCGGTGAAGGCCGCGTGGTGGTGGTATTTGAACCAGGCGGACTGATAGACGAGGTTCGCGAAGCTGATGGCATGCGATTCGGGGAATCCGTAGTTCGCGAAGGCGGCGATGGTGGAGAAGATCGTCTCGGCGGTGTCCTCGTCCACTCCACGGCCCATGGCTCCGGTGCGGAACTTCTCGGCGAGTTCGGCCATCCGCTTCTCCGACCGGCGTGAGCCCATGGCCTGTCGCAGCCGGTCGGCATCGGCCCCGGTGAACCCCCCGACGTCGATGGCCATCTGCATGAGCTGCTCTTGGAACAGGGGAACCCCGCAGGTCTTGGCCAGGGACTTCTCGAGCAGCGGGTGGAGGTATTCGACCTCGTCGAGGCCCTGCCGTCTGCGGATATAAGGGTGGACGGAGCCGCCTTGGATCGGTCCCGGTCGGATGAGAGCGACTTGAACGGCCAGGTCGTAGAACGTCGTCGGTCGCAGTCGGGGCAGAGTGGCCAGCTGAGCACGGGATTCGACTTGGAAGACCCCGATCGCATCGGCTCGGCAGAGCATCTCGTAGACGGCTGCGTCGTCGTCATCGATCTCCGCTCGGTCGATGAGGACCCCGGTGTGGCGGTGGACGAGGCCGACCATCTCGTGCAGGGCGGTGAGCATGCCCAGACCGAGCAGATCGAACTTGACCAGGTCCATGGCCGCGCAGTCGTCCTTGTCCCATTGGACGACGGTGCGGTGGCCCATCGTCGCCTTCTCGATCGGCACGACTTCGCCGATGGCACGGTCGGCCAGGATCATCCCACCGGAGTGGATGCCCAGATGGCGCGGTGAGCCGAGCAGATCCTCGGCGACCTTGAGCACCGGGGCGGGCACCGGGGAGTCCTCGGCATCGGGCAGGCTCGACCACCGGTTGCTCGACTTCGAGAACGCATCCTGCTGGCCGGGGGCGTAGCCGAGGCTGAAAGCGGCGTCCCGGATGGCCGATTTCGCCCGGTAGGTGATGACATTGGCAACCTGGGCGGCGCGGTCGCGGCCGAAATGGTCGTAGACGTATTGGATGACCTCTTCGCGGCGGCCGGATTCGATGTCGATGTCGATGTCCGGGTACCCCTTCCGGTCCGGGGACAGGAACCGGTCGAAGAGCAGCCCGTGTTTGACGGCGTCGACGGCGGTGATGCCCAGGACGAAGCAGACCGCGGAGTTCGCCGCCGATCCCCGCCCTTGGCAGAAGATGCCCATATGGCGGCAGAATTCGGTGATGTCGAAGACGATGAGGAAGTATCCGCAGAACCCCAGCTGCGCGATCATGTCCATCTCCCGGTCCAGCTGCTCCCAGGCTCGGGGGTTCTCGGCTCTCGTTCCGTAGCGATGCCGTCCGCGTTCGGCGATGAGGCCGCGCAGATAGGTCTCCCCTTCGGTCTCATCGGGCATCGGCGCCTTCGGCAGGTCGGGCCGGGCCGAGGAGAGGACGAAGGAGCAGTCCCGACCGATCCGCGCCGCATTGTCCAGAGCCTGCCGCGGGAAGCGTGCGAGCATCTCCTCGCCGGTGTGGATGCGTGCGCTCGCCGTCGCCGGCAGCCATCCGGCCAGTTCGTCCAGGGACTTCCGCGACCGCACCGAGGCGCGCACTTGGGCCGACTTCCACGCGGCCCGAGTGGCGAAGTGGACGGCGTTGCTGGCCACGATCGGCAGTCCCGTCCGCTGGGCCAGATCGCCGAGGTGGCGCAGCCTCTCGTCGTCATCCGGGGTTCCGTCCCGGCTGAGTTCGACGGCGACCCGGTCGGGTCCGAAGAGTGCGGTGAGTTCGCGCAGAGCGCTGAGCCCGCCGTCGTCGTCGCCCAACGCTCGTCGCAGCGGTCCTTTGCGGCAGCCGGTCAGTATCATCCAGTCTCCGTCCTCGGCCGCGAGTTCGGCGAGGTCGAAGAGCGGACGGTTCTTCTCACCGCGCAGGTTCGCCTCGGTGATGATCTGAGAGAGCTGGTGGTAACCCTCGACGCTGCGGGCGAGGACGAGCAGGTGGGTGGCATCGGGGTCGGTCTGGCCGGGGATCTTCTCGGTCAACCCCACGGACAGTTCGGAGCCGAACACGGTGTCCAGCCCCACCTCGGCGGCGGCATGGGCGAAGCGGACGGCACCGTAGAGCCCGTTGTGGTCGGTCAGCGCCAGGGAGCTCAGCCCGGCGGCGGCACCGGCGGCGACGAGCTCCTCGGGGTCGGAGGCTCCGTCGAGGAAGCTGAACTGGGAATGCACATGCAGCTCCGCCCAGTCCACGCTGCTCTGACGCAGCAGCGGTCCGAGGTTCGGTCTCTGAGCGCTGCCGGCGCCTGTCGGGCCCTGATAGCGGCCGCGGCCGTCCGAACCGCCGGGGCCGACCGAGACCTGGTAGCGGTCGGGACGGGAGAACGCCGGGGCATCGGAGCCGTCGGCGTGCTTGTCGACAGGCTGTTTTCCTGCCGGGTTCTCGCCAGCAGGCTGTTTGTCCGCCGGGGAGGACGGGGTGTCCTTGCCTTCGAGGCGGCGCGCCAGCTGCGACCACGGTGTGCGCGGGTTCGAGAATCCCATCGGGTCTCCTCCTCTCAGGTGGGGTCGTTGGTCAGCAGGTTGCCGGTCAGCGGTAACGGCCGGTGAGGTACCACTGACCGTGCTCTTTGCTCAGCAGGAAGGCACGGCCGGCATCGGTGACCACCTGCAGCCGGGTGCGGTAGACGGCTCGGTTCGGATCCCACCATCCGGATTCGATGGGCCAGGAACCGGAGTAGTCGGTGATGGCCTCGGTCTGCCCGGTGGGGAATCTGATCGTCGCCGGCACCGCCCCCAGCCCCGAGGGGCGAGCCTCCACCGGTGAGCCGTCCGCGGCGAGCACGTCGACGGCGGAGTGCTCGACGGTCGTCGGACGGGGTGCGTGCAGGGCCCCGGGCCAGGGTGCGGCAGGGCTGCGTTCGGGGACGGCCGCCTGCTGCCACGGGGTCCACAGGTTCGTCTCGGCGGGGTCCCACCCGCCCTGGAGGCCCGGAACCAGGACGGCATCGGGACCGAACAGCCCCTGCAGACGCTCGAGCGTATGGGTGATCTGCCCGGTGTTCTCGTCGAACAGACTGCGCGTGGCACCGATCGGGGTGGTCAGTTCGGCTGCGATGAGACGCAGCGCGATGATGCCGTCGTCGGAGAAGTCCTCGGCGTCGGGAGCCGGCTCGTCGACGATGTCGAGTGCCTGCGGGTCGGGCTGTGCCGTGCGGGGATCCTGTCCAGGACGAGAACCCCGGCCCACTCCTGCCAGCCAGCCTTCGGCCTGCCACCGCAGACGGTCGGCGATCGCGTTCTCCTGCATGTCCTCGATCCGCCAGGTCCGGGACGAGGACTGGCCGGCTGCGGCATCGAGTTCGATCGTGATCTGGGTGCAGACCAGCCCCTGTCTGCGCACCTTGGCCAGCAGATCGGCACCGAGCTGGCGGGCGAGGAAGCCGAGGGTGTCGCTGCGGGTCGTCGGGGCATCGAGATCGAGTTCGACGTCGAGCTGTTCGCCGCGGACATGATCGGCGAGCGGGGCTCCTGCCCGCCCGGAGGCCAGCTCGTGCAGATGTCGACCGAAGGCACCGAAGCGTGCGTTCACGTCTGTGGTCTGCAGGCGAGCGAGGTCACCGAGGGTGCGCAGCCCCAGCTGCCAGAAGACCTCGATCAGCGCGGTCGCCTCGGCGCCGGCGTATTCCAGGGTGGTGATCGGCTGGGCGGAGAGGAAGTCCACGGTCTGCCCGGGTTCGACCCGGCGCGCCTGCCCGGCGGCGAGGACCGCGGCGAAGACGGTGCCGGCGATTCCGGGGAAGAACTCCCACCCTGTGTCATCGACGAGAGCCGAGACCAGTGTCTCGACGGCATCGGCTTCGTCGGTGTAGCCGTGCCTGAGCGAGTCAAGAGGAATCGCCAATGTTCCCGGGCTGAGAAGGGTGAACCGGGCGACGAGGTTGTCGAGGGCACCGACCCCGGCACTGAAATGTCGGTTGTCCGCCTCTTCGTCCCAGACCGCGACGCGGGCTTCCGGGCAGCGGTATCCCACGGCGCGTTTGTTGTTCCCGGCGGTGATGCCGGCGGAACGGGCCGGAGCATTGGCTGCGATGACCTTGCCGGCGTGGAGGACCGCGACAGGGCGGCCCGGTGCGATGTCGTGTTCGACCGCAGCGGCCACCGCCGGCCAGTCGGGCACGGTGAGCACGAGGGTGCGGCCGGACTCATCCGACATGGCTGATCACCTGCCGCAGCTGTGTGATCGTCGACCACCGAGGATCGTCGGCTGTATCCGTGCCCGGGTCTGTCCCCATGTCCGGATCCGTGTCCATGTCCGGATCTGTGTCCGGGCTTGTGGCCGGGGCAGTGCGTGCTTCGGCTGCAGCGTTCGCAGTCCCCGCGGGGACGCCGCCTGTCACGACTTCCAGCGTCCCTGCGGGGACGCTGGCGGGAGTTCCCGACGGTCCGGGCAGCAGGAACCGGTGGCTTCCCGTCTGCGACCGGGCACGCACGAGGCAGGACTGCAGGCGTCCGCGGCCGTGTTCGGCACCCGACCAGCGGGTGTCGGCGATCTCGATCTGCTCTGTGCTGCCGGACATGGGACGGAGGCTGATGAGGCTCATCCGCCGTTCGCGGATCTTCGCCAGGAGTCGGGCCCGTTCCGAAGCGCTCGGGGCGAAGCCGGGGTCGACGAGGACGATGTCGAAGGATTCGATGAGGATCGAAGCCACCCGCAGCCAGTCCTCGCCGGGGGTCGCGAGGTTGACGAAATGGTCGAGGTCGACGCCGAGGTCGGCGATCGAGGACACGGCCGGTTCGCCGAGCCCGATGCCGGCGCACCACTTCTGCTCCCGGGTCGCCGCAGCGATCGTCGCCAGACCGCAGCTCAGCGACAGCTCACCGGTGACGGTGACGAGTTCGCCGCGCGGCAGACCGCCGCGCCGGAACAGCGGAGAGAGCACAGGATCCACCGGATGGGGTGGGATCTTATCGAACAGCGCCGCAGCCGTGGAGATCCCCGTCTCCCGACTGAGCTGTTCGATGACCGGTGCTGCTGACATGACATCCATTATCGAACAGGTGTTCTAAATTGGCAAGATTCAGACAACAGCTCTGCCCTCCCGGGCGTGTCGCCGTTCGGCTTCGAACATCCATGCGATACAGAGGCCGAGGTCAAAGCCGTAACCGCCGCCGACGGTGCCGGGATCGGCCGCTTCCGTGATCTTCTTGACCTGGGCGACGCGAACCGCTGTATTGAACATCATCCGCCCCCTCGCTCGACTCTCCAGAGGAAGCAGCTGGGAACCGTCGGGCAGGGAGAAGGCAAAGGCAGCGGGACCGCGCATCGCTCCGGCGAAGTCCGCTCCGGTGCGTTCGATGCGCAGCTGATATTTGTGCACCACGGTGTGATGTCGGCGACAGAGCAGGATGAGATTGTCCATATCGGTCCTCCCGCCCTGCGACCAGGGGCGGATATGGTGAGCCTCGCATCGCCTGCGGGCTCGGCAGCCGGGGAATTGGCAGCAGACATCACGCACACTCAGCGCCATTCGCTGTCGCCTGCTCACCAGACGCTTCGAGCGCCCGAGCATGAGGACGTCGCCTCCGGCGTCCTTGATCGCCCCGCTGATCAGCGCCTCACAGCTCAGGCGCTCCGCCGTCGCCGCGGTGATGCCGCCGAACCCTTCGATCCGACAGGTCGTATCCGCCCGGCAGGTCGCCTCCGCCCGTCCGCCCGACGTCCCCGCGGGGACGTTTCCCTCGGCTCCTGCCGGACGGTCCGACTCAATCCCCTCTTCCGCCGGACCGTCCGGTTCGCCTTTCGTCCCCGCGGGGACGCCGGTGTCGGCTGCTGGCCTTGCGGGGATACTGAGCAGAGGGGGCTTGAACGCGGACGCGGCTTCCACCGTGGCGCCGCTGCGAGTGATCACCTCGGCGGAGGCATGGACGAGCAGTCGGGCACGATCGGCGTCGATCGAACTCGCGGGTTCGGCACGGGGGAAGGCGTGGATGATCTCCATCAGGCACATGACCTGGGAGACCGGCTCATAAGGAGGCTCGTCCTCTTTACCACCTTCGCCCGCAGCCCCCTCCTCATCGGAACTGCCGTCATGGACGGGACGTTCGAGAACCTGGCGGGCGGCGTCGAGCATCGCGGCGACCTCTGCGGCATCGTCTTCCTCGAGTTCGATCGTGATCCGGGTCCGACCGGGTGCCACCTGACGCATGCTCACACTGTCCTCAGCCAGGTACAGCGGGAACGGGCCGTTGTCGATCTTGTCGGCCAGCTGCTGGTAGTTCTGCGAGATCCGGCTGATCTGGCTGCCGGTGGCAAGGGTGGCCAGACGCAGCGCCTCATCGTCGCCGATCCGCTCCCCCAGTCGGGTCACTTCCCTCACCCTTGAGAAGCTGACATCACCGCCCGCCAGACTCTTCTTCACCTTCGGCATCTCCCGCAGCGCCCTCATCACGCGCACATACTCGCGAGCCGTGTGCATGCTCACCGACGCCACATGCATCACCCACTCGGTCAGGGTCTTCACACCGACCCACTCCGCCCACAGTCCCCGCCTCTCGACCTCGTCGATGAGGGTGATCACGCGAGCGTGGCAGAAGGAGATGCATGAGATGTTGCGCCGGATATCCGTCACGATCTGCTCACAGGTGAGGGTGCTGGGATCCACGTCGGCGTCAGCCCCTCCATAGTCCTTCGGATCGACACTCAGCCCTGCGAGGTCGGCCGCCTCCGCTGCAATCGGCTC
The DNA here is from genome assembly GCF_900169165.1 of Brevibacterium linens ATCC 9172. Lineage (GTDB taxonomy): Bacteria > Actinomycetota > Actinomycetes > Actinomycetales > Brevibacteriaceae > Brevibacterium > Brevibacterium linens. The sequence continues at coordinate 4,964 of NZ_FXYY01000034.1, read as the reverse complement.
ATCGTCTCTCATGGTGCTCCCCTCCCGCGGCCCGTCGGCCCTCCGATCCGGCGATCCCCATGACCACCAACCGTGCCTCCACTCTAGGATTCGGCACTGACACGAGAATTCGAGCGAAGGCAATCGTCAGAAATGAATCACCGCTGAGGTTCGATTGATTTTCGTTTCTGCGGTGACCGAGCCTGATCACGTGTGTCCCGAAGATTGCCGAACTGGCTCTTGCCTGCCATGTCAGTGCCGACGGGTAGGGTGACGTCATGACTGACGAACCCCGCACCCGCGAGGCGGCCACGCGTGATTCCTATGATGCGATCGCCCGGACCTACACGGACTGGGTCGCCGATGAGCTCACTGCGAAACCTCATGACCGAGCCGTGCTCGGGGCGTTCTCCGAGCTCGTCCTCGGCACCGGCTCGGCGGAGGTCCTCGATATCGGCTGCGGGCCCGGTCGCATCACCACGTTCCTCGGCGCCCTCGGGCTGGAACCGCGCGGACTCGACCTCTCCCCTGCCATGATCGAACTCGCGAAGGGCCTCTATCCGACGCATCAGTTCGATGTCGGGTCGATGACCGCTCTGCCCTATGCCGATGAGTCCTTCTCCGGTCTCGTCGCCTGGTACTCGATCATCCACGTCCCCGGGGACGCGCTTGCCCTCGCCTTCGCCGAGGCGGCCCGTGTCCTGCGTCCGGGCGGCTGGTTCCAGCTGGCGTTTCAGCTCGGCGACCGGGTCGATCACTTCTCCGATCTCGCCGGCTTCGACGTCGACCTCGACTTCCACCGCCGTTCGATCGATGACGTTCTCACCGCCCTCGAACCGCATGGTTTCACCCCTGCCGCCCGTCTCGAACGAGAACCCGACCGGGCCGGCCGCTTCCCGGAGGCGACCAGGCGGGGCTACGTCCTCGTCCGCCGGGACGGCCGATGAGGTCCTTCCCTGGAAGGAGGTGAGAAGATGAGAGGGATATGAATATCGACATCGTCTTCCACACTCCCGAGATCCCCGGCAACACCGGAAACGCCATCCGGCTCGCCGCGGTCACCGGAGCCCATCTCCATCTCGTCGAGCCCCTCGGCTTCGACCTCTCCGACGCGAAGCTGCGCCGAGCCGGTCTCGACTACCACGACCTCGCTCATGTCACCGTCCATCCATCGATCGATGAGTTGTGGAGCCGCCTCGGTGAGCGTCGGGTGATCGCGTTCAGCACGCATACGGACAATTCCTTCGCCGAGGTGGAGTACCAAGACGGAGACGTCCTCCTCTTCGGACGCGAGTCGACGGGACTGCCCGATGAGGTCGTCACCGACGACCATGTGGATATGACGGTGCGGATCCCGATGCTGCCGGCACGCCGTTCGCTCAACCTGGCGAATTCGGCATCCATCGCCATCTACGAAGCCTGGCGCCAACACGGCTACACGGGCGCCTGAACCCGCGTAGAATTCTTCGCGAACGCTTTACCTGAAAGGACCACTATGACCGCAAAGGTGCTCACCGTCGCCGGATCCGATGTCTCCGGAGGAGCCGGACTCGAAGCCGATCTGAAGATGTTCGACGAATACGGTGCCTTCGGCACTGCCGTCGTCACCTGCATCGTCACTTTCGATCCCAATGACGGATTCGCCCACGTCCTCGAATTCATCGAACCCGAGGTCGTCAACCGCCAGCTCGAGTCGACGTTGGCCGTGCACGAATTCACCGCCATCAAGTCCGGAATGCTCGGCTCCGTCGACTCGGCACTGGTCCTCGCCGAAGAGCTGAAGACCAATGATCTGCCGTACGTCTTCGATCCTGTGCTCGTGTGCAAGGGCGCAGGCACCATGGTCGATCTCAAGGATCTCTTCGTCGAGAACCTCGTGCCCCTGGCCACCGTCGTCACCCCGAATCTCGAAGAGGCCGCCACTCTGGCCGGGGTCGACCCCATCGACTCCGTCGAGGGCATGATCGAGGCCGCGAAGATCATCCATGGGCAGGGCGCGAAGAACGTCGTCGTCAAGGGCGGGGCGCGCCTCGCCGGGGACGATGCCATCGACATCCTCTTCGACGGTGAGACCGTGACGACTCTGCGCTCGCGCAAGGTCAATGACAAGCTCGTCAACGGGGCAGGCTGCTCGTTCGCCTCCTCGATCGCGGCGGGCATCGCCACCGGTCTGGACATCAAGGACGCCGTCGTCTCCGCCAAGGAGAAGGTCGCACACGGAATCGCGAACTGCCTCGACAATGCCACCGGAGTCGCCTCGCTCTACCACCCGGCGGCACGGGTGAGCCCCTCCTCCGAGGTCTCAGTCACCGTCGACTGATCATGGCCGTGCTGTGACTGGTTGCGTCCCCGCGGGGACGCAACCGGTCACAGTCGGGACGTCGCATCAGAGCCAGTCGACCTGCAGACAGCAGATTGCCCCGCACACCGATTCGGTGTGCGGGGCAATCTGTATGAAGCTGTTGGGAGAACGCCCGAGATCAGCGCTTGCCGAAGCCCTTGTAGCGGTCCTTGAACTTCTCCACGCGGCCGGCGGAGTCGAGGATGCGCTGCTTGCCCGTGTAGAACGGGTGTGAAGCGGACGAGATCTCGACGTCGATCACGGGGTAGGTGTTGCCGTCTTCCCACTCGATGGTCTTGTCGCTCTTAGCGGTGGAGCGGGTGAGGAACTTGGTGCCGGAAGCCAGATCGTTGAACACGATCGGGGCGTATTCCGGGTGGATGTCCTTCTTCATTTTCTTACCTCTGCTGAATTCTTTCAGGCGCCTGATATGAGTTGAACTCATCTGCCAGTGCCCGAATTCGTCTGCTGGACACGCTCCGAACCGTAGGAACCGGACACGGAGCGACATTCGATTCTAACTGATGAGCCCGGACAAAGCGATTCGACACGGATCTCCTAAACTGTGGCCATGACCACGAAGCAACGACTCTCCGCTCAGTTCACTCTCCAGCCCGCCGCCACCGCTCCGGAGCTCATGGCCGAATCGACGGCCGCCGCCCTGTCGACGGTCTCCGGCGAGGTCGACGTCTTCGCCATCGATCCCCAGATCGCGGACACTGCGGCTCTCCTCGATGCCACGGATCTGCCCCCGGCCACCTCGGCGAACTGCGTCCTCGTTGCCGGTTCCCGCGGCGGTGAGGAGCGCATCGCCGCATGCATGGTGCTGGCGAACACCCGCGCCGACGTCAACAAACGGGTCAAGAAACTCCTCGATGTCCGCAAGGCCTCGTTCCTGCCGCTCGAGCGGGCCGTAGACGAATCCGGGATGGAGTACGGCGGCATCGGGCCGATCGGCTTGCCGGAGAACTACCGGGTGCTCATCGATTCCCGCGTCGCCGCGGCCGAGGAGCTCATCATCGGTTCCGGTATCCGCGGTTCCAAGCTGATTCTCTCCGGTTCCGCACTCGCGTCCCTGCCCGGCGCCGAGGTGATCGAGGACCTGGCCACCGAGATCGGCTGACCGAGTCGCTCGGTCCGGCATCGACAGTCGGTCCAGCACCGCCTGTCGGTCCGATGCTCCCCGTCTGCCGAGCGCCGTCGGTCAGTTCAGTCCCGCACGCTCGATGACGTAGTCGATGAGTGGGGCGTAGAGGTTCGGGACGACGTCATCGTCGAGCGGGATGGTCGCTTCGATCTGACCCTGCGCCTCTGCGACGAAGAGCGCCGGATCGTTGCAGTCGGCGTAGCCGATGGTCCGCAATCCCCTGCTCGACGCGGCTCCGGCCCACCCGTGGTCGGCAACGACGAGGTCTGGGGCGTTGCCGCCGCGGGCTGCGAAATCGTCGAGCAGCGCATGCATCGGTTCGGCCAGGTGCGTGTGCGGACTTCCGCCGTGCAGGTGCCAGGTCCACACGTTGTTGATCTGTCGGACGTCCCCGCCGATCTCCGGGACCGGGATGAAGTGATCACGGGTGTCGATGACGGCGCCGGCGTCCTTTGCTGCGGCGGCAATTGCCATATGCACGGGCAGAAGCCCTGCGGGGTGGCCGGTGGCGAAGAGGATCCGGCCTCGGGCGTGCGCGACCTCGCCGACCGCCTCGGCGAGCTTCTCGAGCGCGTCGATGCAGGCGTCGGTGGAGATCGTGTCCACGCCCTCGACGAACTCGGGATCGGGCCGCAGGCCGCAGCGCTCAACCATGAGCGCGAACACCGAGTCATAGTCCCAGTCATGGGTGAGTTCGACACCGAAGTCGAACTGCCGCTCCTGGTCGAGGAACCGGTGGATGTGAGAGAGGTTGTTCTCCCTGGGGGTGCCAACCTCTCCGGTGATCCGTCCGGCTTCAAGAGCATGGGCTAGGGTGCTGCGGTCCACTGGGGTCCTCTCCGTCATGACTGCGGGAATGATCACTGTCTTTCCGAGACGATCATACGGATGATGAGCGCGATCATCAGTTCCTTCTCGGAAGGTTCACTCATCGCGACCAGCAGCCTCATCGCTGCCAGCGCATTGTTGTCGACTCGCCTGTTGCCATCGGGGTCGATCAGCGCGCCGTTGCGGTCAAGGAAGGTGACGAACAGCGCCGCGGCGCTGCGCTTTTGTTGCCGTCGGAGAGGGGGTGGTCTTTGACGACGAAGTAGAGCAAGTGGGCCGCCTTCTCTTCGACGGTCGGATAGAGTTCGTGGTCTCCGAACCCCTGATAAATCGCCCGATGACAGCCCCTAGAGCATCGCCTCGTTCCCTCCCCAGCTATTTATCGTCGGGAAATGCCAATGACAGTCCGCCGATGATTCTGCGTGCTTCTTCCAGGGTCAATTCCCATCCAGGCACGGAACTCGATTTCGACGACAAGTTTCCTTCGTCATAGTCTCTGAGCATGGTGAGACTTGGCAGGTACGTTGACAGTACGTCGGCAACCCCCGTTACCTTTTAATTAGCCCCACCATCCGTCAGGATTGAAGGGGTCGCTGGCCTGAGGACCCCGGCATGATTGATGCCCCCAGTCATCATGATCCGGGGGGTGTAGTCACCGGGGTTCGAAGG
>NZ_FXYY01000014.1 GCF_900169165.1 Brevibacterium linens ATCC 9172 | reverse complement strand
GTCAGCCATCGTGGGATGCCTTTCGTGAGGTTCTTGGCGGAACTACTAGCGGGATCCCACGATGGTTCTTCACATTTTTGGGGGTGAAGTCCCTGGTGGGAATGCCACCACTCTATGGGACTCACCCTCACCGAGGACGCTTACACCTTATTCGACCCGACCACTGGTGAGGAAGCGGTGTATTTTCCGCTGCCAATTCGCACCGCTGAAACAGTCAGGCGGTATCCGTTGTGGAGAGTCGTTGGAGCCAGAATGCGTGGAGCTACGAAGACGTGGCTGACGAAACAGCATGACTATCTGCTCAAGCATTTCCCATCCGAGGCACCAGCTGACCGGACCGTCACGATATGTCACTGAAGAAAAGACAACCCCGCCCAGAGTGTCTGCAACCTAGTGAGTCAGGTTGTCAGCACGCTGGTGAGCGAGGTTGTCAGCAAGGTAATGAGTGAGGTTGTCAGCAAGGTCGCGAGTTTCCACACGAGGTTGCTGAGCCGCCGTCAGGTAGTAATAAAAGGGGAGGGGTCAGTTGGCCAGGGCGTGGGCCACGGACACGGCTTCGTAGCCGAACGCCTCGGCGACGAAGCCGTTCGTGACATGCCCATTGTGGATGTTGAGGCCGCGAGCCAGGGCCGCATCGTTCGACAGCGCCTTATGCCACCCCTGATCGGCGATCTTCACGGCAAACGGCAGAGTCGCATTCGTCAGTGCCGCCGTGGCCGTGTTCGGCACGGCACCGGGCATGTTCGCCACGCAGTAGTAGACCGAGTTGTGCACGGTGAACGTCGGATCATCGTGCGTCGTCGGTCGTGAGTTCTCGAAGCAGCCGCCCTGATCGATGGCGATGTCGACGAGCACCGAGCCCGGCTTCATCCCGGAGACCATGTCATCGGTGACGAGCTTGGGCGCCTTCTTGCCCGGGATGAGCACCGAACCGATCACGAGATCAGCCGAGGCCAGAGACTTCGTGATCTCGTACTTGTTCGACACCTTCGTGCCGATGGCACCGGCGAAGGTCTCATCGATCTGCCGCAGACGCGGAATGTTGATGTCGATGACTTCAACGGTCGCTCCGAGACCGAGGGCCATGCGGGCGGCGTTCGTCCCGGCCACACCGGCACCGATGACGACGACATTCGCCCGCTCGACGCCGGGGACCCCGGAGAGCAGGATGCCGCGACCACCATTGGCTTTGAGCAGGCTGTGCGCGCCGACCTGAGTCGACAGGCGTCCGGCGATCTCACTCATCGGAGCCAGCAGCGGAAGACCGCCGCCGTCGGGCTGGACGGTCTCGTAGGCGATGGCCGTGGTCCCGGCCTCCATCAGAGCCTTCGTGAGTGCCTCATCGGCAGCGAGGTGGAGGTAGGTGAAGAGGATGAGATCCTTGCGCAGGAACCCGTATTCCTGGGCGATCGGCTCCTTGACCTTGAGCACGAGATCGCCGGCGGCCCAGGTGGAGGCCGCGTCGGGGGCGATCGTCGCTCCGGCTGCCTCGTATTCGGCGTCGATGATGAAGGAGCCTTCGCCGGCTCCCGCCTGGACGGTGACCTCATGGCCGTGGGCGACGAGCTCGTTGACACCGGCAGCGGTGATGGCGACTCGGAATTCGTTGTTCTTGACCTCGGTGGGCACTGAAATGCGCATTGTGTGTCCTTCTCTCCTGGTGATGAGCCGCAACGGCGGAGGCGGCCGACCACTCCGTCGACCGTCGATGGTGCCAACTCTATTCCTTTGAAGGTTTGGAGAGCAAACCTTTAAGTCTGTTTCCGTCTTCCCAATTGCGAAATCAGTGTGTGTGAGTGCCAGATGCCGCGGAAACCATGGTTCCAGACGGTGCAGGAGTGCACCGGAGGTATCAGGAGCCGCAGTTCCTGGCATTGAGCGGCAGGTGCCGCCAGTTCTCCTCGTGAACCGGTAAGCTGAAAGTGTCAATACAGAACCCCGCCGAGGAGAGAGGGCTCGCCATGGGACTCTACGAAGATATCGACGACCCGAACTCGAAGTACTACTTCAACCTCGAGACGAACACCGTCGAAAAGGGCCTGGTCAGCGATTGGACCCACCGCATGGGGCCATACGAGACCGAGGAAGTCGCCCGCGCCGCGCTGGAGAAGGCACGTGAGCGCAATCAGAAGTGGGACGAAGACGACGAGAAGTGGAACGGCTGAACCGATGTCGCGTCAGGAGGAATTCGTTCTCAGGACAGTCGAGGATCGTGAAGTGCGATTCATCCGACTCTGGTTCACCGATGTCCTCGGACAGCTGAAGTCCGTGGCCATCGTTCCCGCCGAACTCGAAGGCGCCTTCTCCGAAGGCATCGGGTTCGACGGTTCGGCAGTCGAGGGACTGTCACGGGTATTCGAGGCCGATATGGTCCTCAAGCCCGATCCTTCGACGTTCTCTCTGCTGCCCTGGCGCGGGGAGATCGAGCCGACCGGGAGAATGTTCTGCGACGTCCACGTCCCCGGGGGAGAACCGGCGCCGGCTGACCCGCGCAACGTCCTCAAGCGCACCTTGGCCAAAGCCGCCGAACGCGGCTTCACCTTCTACGTGCATCCGGAGATCGAGTTCTATCTGTTCAAGACCGACAACCTCGATCCCGTCTCCGGGATCAGCGATGGCACCGCGCCGAAGCCCGTCGACACGGCAGGCTACTTCGACCATGTCAACGGCGGAACGGCCAACGACTTCCGGCGGGAAGCCGTCACCATGCTCGAAGCCATGGGCCTGTCGGTGGAATTCTCCCACCATGAGGCCGGACCCGGTCAGAACGAGATCGATCTGCGCTATGCCGACGCGCTGACGATGGCCGACAACGTCATGACGTTCCGGTCTGTGATCAAAGAGGTCGCGATCTCTCAGGGTGTCTACGCCTCATTCATGCCCAAGCCGATGGCCGAGCACCCGGGCAATGGGATGCACACGCATGTCTCCCTGTTCGAGGGCGAGAACAATGCCTTCTTCGAACCGGGTGCTGAGTACCAGCTGTCGAAGACCGGTCGCCAGTTCATCGCCGGACTGCTCACCCACGCCGCTGAGATCTCCGCGGTGACCAACCAGCACGTGAACTCGTACAAACGCCTGTGGACCGGGCACGAAGCCCCGTCGTACATCTCGTGGGGCCATCGCAACCGTTCGGCGCTCGTGCGAGTCCCGCAGTACAACTCAGGGAAGTCCTCATCCGCACGGGTCGAATACCGTGCTCTCGACTCCTCGGCCAACCCATACCTGTCCTATGCGCTTATGCTCGCAGCGGGCCTCAAGGGAATCGAGGAAGGGTACGAACTGCCTGACGAGGCCGAGGACAACGTCTGGCTGCTCTCATCCACTGAACGTCGAGCGATGGGCATCGAAGCGCTGCCGCGCAGCCTCTCCCACGCCCTGGAGCTGATGGAAGGCTCGGACCTCGTCGCAGAGACGCTGGGCGAGGAAGTGTTCGACTTCTTCCTGCGCAACAAACGGCAGGAATGGACCGACTACCGTGCACAGGTGACTCCGTACGAAATCGCCAAGCACTTCACCTCGATGTGATGGCCGCAGTCACATCTCGCACCACCAGCATCCCGGATGCCACTGCCCGCTTCCTCCGCGAGCTCGATGAGCTGCTCGGTGAGGCCCTGGGCACTGACTCGAGGTTCGTCGATCTGCTCATGGCCGCACCGGATCCGCACGGGGCGGCGCTCGGTCTGCTCCGCGTGGTCGAGGCCGCAGGAGAGGATTCCGGGGCGCTGCTGGACGCGGTGAGGTCGGGGACGAAGAGCGACCTGGCCGAGGATGAACTCAATCGTCCGCTCCTGGCTCGACTGCTCGCGGTCGTCGGCACGTCGGAGGCGATGGTCGATCACCTCGTCCGACATCCCGACTCCCTGCCGTTGCTGCTCGCCCCGGACCCGTTCCTGCTGATCTCCACGCCTGCCGCCTCGGCGGTGTCCCTGCGCGCCGAGATGCTCTCGGCCCTCGGCGCTGACCCCGACGATCCGGCTCCGCGTGCGAAGGTGACCGGAGACGAAGGAATCAAGGCACTGCGACGAAACTACCGTGATGCTGTGCTTCGCCTCGTCGCCGACGACCTGTCGGCGGAGTCCCCGGGCGAGATCGTCGACCAGGTCATGGCCGTCCTGTCGGATCTGGCGGCGGCCGCACTCGACGCGGCCCTGGCCATCGCGCGTGCCGAGCTCGATGAGGCGGCCCACATCCGTCTTGCCGTCATCGCCCTGGGCAAGACCGGGGCCCGAGAACTCAACTACGTCTCCGATGTCGACGTCGTCTTCGTCCTCGACTCCGCTGAGACCGAGGGGGCCAGGAACCTGGCCACCGATCTCGCCCAACGCATGCGCAGCATCCTCTCGGACGCCGGAGGAGAGCCCGCCCTGTGGGAGGTCGACACGGCGCTGCGCCCCGAAGGCAAAGCCGGAGCACTCGTGCGGACGCTGTCGGAGTTCGAACACTATTACGCCGAGATCGCCGAGAACTGGGAATTCCAGGCCCTGCTCAAGGCCCGACCCGTGGCCGGCGACGTGGAGGTGGGGGAGGCGTTCTCCGCAACGCTTCTGCCCCTGGTGTGGCAGGCGGCCAGCCGTCCAGACTTCATCGATGGGATCCGCGCCATGCGTCGGCGCGTCGTCGACCTCATCCCGGCAGTCGAAGCCCCACGCCAGATCAAACTGGGACGCGGGGGTCTGCGAGACGTCGAATTCTCCGCCCAGATGCTCCAGCTCGTCCACGGACGCAATGATGAGGACATCCGCACCCCGAACACCCTCGTCGCCCTCGAAGAGCTCGGAGAGCACGGATACATCGGTCAACAGGACGCATCGGTCTTCTCGACCGCGTACCGGTTCATGCGGGTCGTCGAACACCGAGTCCAGATCCCGAGGATGATGCGCAACGCACTCATCCCCGACGACGAGACCAAGCTGCGGATGCTGGCCCGCTCCGTCTTCCGCTCCGGGTCACGGACCGGGGACCGCCTCGAAGAGGTCCGCCGCGACTATGCGAAACAGGTCACCCGGCTCCACGAGCAGATCTTCTATCGGCCCATCCTCGAGGCGGCCGTGGGAGTCCACGGTGCCGTCGTGGACGCGCAGAAGCGAGGAACGAGTCTGCAGGCGGCCGCCGATCGCCTCCAGGCTTTCGGCTATGTTGACCCGCAGGGAGCATTGGGCCACATCAAGGCCCTGACCACAGGCATGTCGCGTACGGCATTGGTCATCAAACAGGTGCTTCCGGCCCTGCTCGACTGGTTCTCCGATGGGGTCGAACCCGACCGAGCTCTGCTGGCCTTCCGACGGCTGAGCGAGTCGCTGGCATCGTCGGGGTGGTTCCTCAAGATGCTTCGTGACTCCGGTCTCGCCGCCAAATCGGTGGCCGAGGTGCTTTCCCTGTCCGGGTATGCGACGGAACTTCTGCAGCGCCAGCCTGCTGCTGTCGCCTGGCTGGATCGCTACGAGAACCTCGACGCCCGTGACCTTGCGATCCTCAACGCCGAAGTCGACGGACTGCTCAAACGCCACGGGGCCGACGCGGTCACTCCGATTCGTGAGACCTACAGCCGTGAGCTGCTGCGCATCGCTCTGCGCGACGTCCTCGATGTCGGAGATCGGGCCGAGATACCCGGCGATCTCTCCGATCTCATGGACCTGGCGGTCCGCGGTGCCCTGGAGGCGGTCCGAACCGACTTGGACGGGCCAGAGACTCCGGACTACGAATTCGGGATCATCTCGATGGGCCGCTGGGGCGGACGGGAGATCGGCTACTTCTCCGACGCCGATGCGATGTTCGTCTACCGGCCCTTGAGCGACGATCTCGACGCCGAGGCTCGGGGAAAGCTGAGCAAGCATGTGACGAAAGTGGCCCTCCAGCTCACCTCCCGGCTCAAGGCCAGCGAAGGCGCCCAGGGGGTCGACCTCGATGCGGATCTGCGACCGGAAGGCAAGAACGGGCCGTTGGTACGCAGCTTCGCGTCCTACCAGGCTTACTACGCGAAGTGGTCTCAGCCGTGGGAGGCGCAGGCGCTGCTCCGGGCACGTCCGGTCGCCGGCGACGACGGTCTCATCGCCGATTTCCGGGCACTCATCGATCCGCTGCGCTATCCCGTGGAGATGCCGCAGAAGGCGCTGACGCAGGTGCGCACGCTCAAGGCCCGGATGGAAGATGAACGTCTGCCGCGCAGTGCCGATAAGCGTCGACATCTCAAACTCGGTCGAGGTAGCCTCTCCGATGTCGAATGGACCGTCCAGCTCCTGCAGCTTCGGCATGGGCATCGGGTGGACGGGCTGCGTACGACCTCTACTCTGTCGGCTCTCGACGTGGCCACTGAGGAAGGTCTGCTTCCGGCCGACGATGCCGAACAGCTGGCCGCGGCCTGGCAGCTGGCCACCGATGTGCGTTCCGCGGTCATGCTCTTCCGCGGTCGCACGGCGGAATCGCTGCCTGCCGATCACACCGAGCTCGAGGCCACGGCCCGCCTGCTCGGCTATCCGGCAGGGGCGGGCCATGATCTCGAAGACGACTATCTGCGTACGACCCGGCACGCTCGGTCCGTGATGGAGCACCGCTTCTACGAATTCTGAGGCACTGGCTGCGGCAGGCTGCCGTCATCGGGTTCCCCGCATGAGACCGCCGAATCAGACTTCGGGTCGACGGGTCAGAGGACGGTCGACGAGTCAGTCGGCGAATTCGAGCCCGAGCAGAGCGTTCTCGACCACCTCGGGCAGGGCCGGGTGGATCCAGTACTGCCCGGTGGCCACCTCGTCGGCCTTCTGACCGAAGGCCATCGCCTGGATGAGCGGTTGGATGAGAATCGAGGCTTCATGCCCGACGATATGCGCGCCGAGGATGTGCCGGGTGTGGCGATCGGCGATGATCTTCACGATTCCCGGATCATCGGCCATCGCCCAGCCGTAGGCGACGTCGGAGAACTTCTGAACCTTGATCGTGACCTCGTGCCCGGCCTCCGTCGCCTGGTCCTCGGTCATGCCCACAAAGGCGACCTGAGGGGAGGAGAAGACGGCGCCGGGCACGGCATGATGGTTGACGGCAGTGAGGTCAGCGGTCCGTGCACTGCCCGGCGCTCCTGCCGCGACATCTGCATCCAGGTTGCGGCCGACGACCTTCGCCTCGTGGTTGGCGACGTGCTTGAGCTGGTGCGGTGAGGAGATGTCCCCGAGAGCGAACATTCCCGGCACCGGCTGTCCGGCGGAGAGGACTCGTTGGTATTCGTCCACGGACAGGCGCTTCCCATCGGTGACGTCGAAACCGGCGGTCTCGACGTCGAGCTCGGCGGTGTTGGGGACCCGTCCCGTGGCCACGAGCACGCCGTCGGCGGTGATCGTCTCGGACAGGTCCACCTCGGCGAGGCGCCCGCTGGGTTCGAGGGTCAGCGTGACCTCGCCGTCGGCGACGTCGATCTGCTTCGCCTGGGCCCCGTGGAGGACGGTGTGGGAGGAGTCGAAGATTCGGGTGAACTCGTCGGCGGCCTCCTCGTCGATATTGCTCAGGAGGCGGGGGCCGCGGGCCAGGACGGTCACCTCGGTGCCGAGAGCGGCGAAGACGTGGGCGAACTCCATGGCCACGATCCCGGAGCCGATGATGACCAGGCGACGCGGCTGTTCGGCGCGGCGCATCACCGTGTTCGAGGTGAACACCGGGTAGTCGTCGGTGTCGATGCGGGCGATGTCGATCCCGGCGATGTCGGGGATGAACGGGTGGGCGCCGGCGGCGATGACGATGCGATCGGCGGTGATCTCCTCGCCGGAAGCAGTGCGCACGGTCTTCGCCCCGGTGAAATGAACGTGTTCGGGCACGACTGTGACGTTGGGTTGGCGGTCGCTGCTGCGGTATTCGCGTCCTCCGGACTCGATGGCGTCGATGCGGGAGAAGATGCGTTCCTGGAGGCCTGCCCAATCGACTTCGGGGTGGGTGGAGGTCAGATTGTAGCGATCGGCGTGGGCGGCCTGCTCGGCCAGAGTGGCGGGGTAGACGAACATCTTCGTCGGGATGCACCCGACGTTGAGGCAGGTGCCGCCAAAGTGCCTTTCCTCGGCGATGGCGGTCTTCAGACCCGCGAATCGCTTGTCGAGGAACATATTTCCCGAACCGGTGCCGATGAGCAGCAGGTCATAATGCGTCAAAGTCCATCCCTCCGATGGTGCGTGATCCGACCGGCCGCGTGGGCGGCCGCAGAGCCGAAAGGGCGCCACGGGTGAAAACCCGTGACGCCCTCACTCTATTCCACTCGGCTGCGGGGTCTCAGCTCGGCTGAGGTCGGCCGCCGGCCGAGATCAGAGTGCGTAGTAGAGCTCGAACTCCGTCGGTGTCGGACGCAGGCGAGCGACATCGAGTTCGTTCTCACGCTTGATGCGGATCCATGTCTCGATGAGGTCGGGGGTGAATACGTCCCCGGCGGTGAGGAAGTCGTGGTCCTTCTCGAGCTCGATGAGAGCCTCGTCGAGGGTGCCGGGGACGAGCTTGATGTCCTTGGCCTCCTCCGGCGGGAGCTCGTAGAGGTCCTTGTCGATGGGCTCCGGGGGCTCGATGCGGTTGCGGATGCCGTCGAGTCCGGCCATGAGCTGCGCCGAGAACGCGAGGTAGGGGTTCGACGAGGGGTCGGGTACGCGGAACTCGAGGCGCTTGGCCTTCGGCGAGGAACCGGTGACAGGAATGCGGATAGCGGCCGAACGGTTACGTGCCGAGTAGACGAGGTTGACCGGAGCCTCATAGCCGGGCACGAGTCGACGGTAGGAGTTGATAGTCGGGTTCGTGAAGGCGAGCACGGCGCCGGCGTGCTCGATGAGGCCGCCGATGTACCAGCGGGCGAGGTCGGAGAGCCCGCCGTAGCCGTTCTCGTCATAGAACAGGGGCTCGCCGTTCTTCCACAGCGACTGGTGGCAGTGCATTCCCGAACCGTTGTCGTCGAACATCGGCTTGGGCATGAACGTCGCAGACTTGCCGTTGGCGAACGCAGTGTTCTTGATGACGTACTTGAAGTCGAGCAGCTGGTCGGCGGCGTGCTGGAGGGTGTTGAACTTGTAGTTGATCTCCTGCTGACCCGCGGTGCCGACCTCGTGGTGGGCCCGTTCCATCTCGAACCCGATCTGCTCGAGCGTCAGCGACATCTCGTCACGAATATCAGCGAAGTGGTCCTGTGGAGAGACGGGGAAGTACCCGCTCTTGTGCGGGGTCTTGTAGCCGAGATTGCCGCCGGCCTCATCGGCGCCGGTGTTCCACACTGCTTCCTCGGAGTCGATGCGGTAGAAGCTGTTGCCGGGAGTGTTCTCGTACTGGATGGAGTCGAAGAGGTAGAACTCCGCCTCGGCGCCGTAGAAAGCCGTGTCGGCGATGCCGGTGCTCTGCAGGTAAGCCTCGGCTTTGGCCGCGACCTGGCGGGGATCGCGGGAGTACGGCTCGTCGGTGAAGGGGTCGACGATCGAATGCGTGACGACCAGAGTCTTCGCCTCACGGAATGGATCGATGTAGGCGGAGGTGACATCGGCGAGCAGTTTCATGTCGGACTCGTGGATGCCCTGGAAGCCTGTGATGGAGGACCCGTCGAAGAGCAGACCTTCGGTGATCTCCTCCGTGCCGTATGAGGCGGCGGGGAGGTTGAAGTGCTGGACCACACCGGGCAGGTCGCAGAACCGGACATCGACGAATTTGACGTCGTTGTCCGAAATGAAATTGACGAGTTCTTCAGCAGACGAGAACACTTAGGTCTCCTAGTTCGTGTACGGTGGCCGTTTGTCCTGACCGCAGTCGATTCTAGTCGCAGAAGAGTGAAGTGGTGATGTCAGTCATGTTTCGGGCATGTTTCCTGAGGATCCATTCAGCTCGGATTCCGTAGGCTGGGGGAGTGATCAATCGTGACGACCTTGGTTCCTGGCTCGAAGGACCCCGGTTCGACAGGGATGACGACGACTGGCCCGGAAAGCGGCTCGGTCTGCCTGTCAGCGGCTCGCATTCTCTGGCCCCGGCGTGGAAGCGCATCTTCGCCCTGCTCGTCGACTGGCTGATGTGTCTGGCGATCGCCAATCTCATCGATCCGGCGAATCCGGTCCTGGCTCCAGCCATCTTCGCACTCGAGAATTTTGTGCTCGTGGGAACTCTCGGCTACTCGGTGGGGCATCGCCTCTTCGGCATCGAGGTCCGCCGTCTCGACGGCCATGTGCCGGGATTGCTCAAGTCGCTCATCCGCGCGCTCCTCGTTGTGCTCGTCATCCCCGCCCTCATCTTCAACCGGGACAACCGCGGAGTCCACGACCTCGCTGCCGGAACCGTCATCCTCCGCCGCTGACCTCCTTGTTGCTACCTGACGGCGGCCCAGCAACCTCGCGCGAGGTTGCTGGGCCGCCGTCAGGTAGCAACAAGGGGTGGTGGGATGAGAGCGGCGCCGACTCGGATCGAGTCGGCGCCGCTGCTTCGTCTTTGCTGGGTGTCTGCGGATCAGCGTCCGCGCATGGCCTTGTGGTTCGGGCGGGCCTTGTTCGGGTCGATTCCCTTCGGGATCGGCGGGCGCGAACCCTGAGTGCCGAGTGCGGCAAGACGGTTGCGCACGGCCAGCACCTCGGCGCGGTTGAGTTTGCGCGGCAGCTTCTGCACGGCCGGAACGACCTGCTTCATCGTCAGCTGGCCGTCTTCCTTGCCACCCTGGAAGGTGTGGACCGGGACGTTGGGGAGGATGCGCTCGTGACGCTTCTTCTCCTTGGCCAGCAGCTTCGCACTGCGACCCTTCGGCCCTTCGCTCAGCAGCACGACGCCGGCACGGCCGGTCGAGCGGAACACGAGATCGCGGCTCTTCGGGTCGACAGCGATGGGCTTCTCGTCCATGAGGTAGCCGCGACGAGCGGTGTTGAGGACGGCCCCGAAGGCTCCCGGCTGTCCGTCCATCTGAGCGAATGCGGCGGTCTCGGCGAAGCGCCCGAGCATGAACATGCCCAACAGCAGACCGATCATGAAGCCGAGGATCGTCGTGAAGATCGCGGTGGTGCCGCCGATGAGCAGACCGATCATGAGACCGATGAGCGTGCACCCGAGGATCGCCGCAGCCAACAGCCACGGAGTCGCTTTGTTGTGTTTGGCGGACAGCTCATAGACCTGACGCATCTGCGCCAGACGGCCGGGCTTCTTGTTCGGATCTTTGGGCTTGCGCCGGAAGAGTCCCTTACGCGGTTCTTCGCTCATTCTCTCACTTGCTCTTGAGGGGCGTTGCGGCGTCGCCTCCCGAAATCAGGGGGAGGCTGACGCTCATTGCTCAGCAGTCAAGTCTACCTCTTCGCCGGGGCCGAAGGTATCCACAACCGCCTGCGCCTCCTGTTTGGCAGGCGTGTGCTTGTCCAGGTGCGCCAGATGCGACGGGATCTCCTCGCCGCGGCGACGCATGGCGGTGGCCCACAGGCGACCGGCACGGTAGGACGAACGCACGAGCGGACCCGACATGACACCGAGGAAGCCGATCTCCTCGGCCGCGTCGCGCAGCATCACGAAGTCGGCAGGCTTGACCCACCGGGTGACGGGGTGGTGGCGCGGGGAGGGACGCAGGTACTGCGTGATCGTGATGAGGTCGCATCCGGCATCGTGCAGGTCCTTAAGCGCGGAGATGATCTCGTCGTTCGTCTCACCCATCCCGAGGATGAGGTTCGACTTCGTCACCAGACCGGCTTCGCGGGCCTGCGTGATCACCGACAGGGAACGCTCGTAGCGGAACGCGGGGCGGATCCGCTTGAAGATGCGCGGCACCGTTTCGACATTGTGCGCGAGCACCTCGGGACGCGAGGAGAACACCTCGGCGAGCTGATCCGGTTTGGCATTGAAATCGGGGATGAGCAGTTCGACGCCGGTGCCGCGACCGTCGACGTAGGACAGGTCGTGGATCTGGCGCACGGTCTCCGCGTAGAGCCAGGCTCCGCCGTCGTCGAGGTCGTCACGGGCCACACCGGTGATCGTCGAGTAGCGCAGGCCCATCTCCGCCACCGAGGCGGCCACGCGGCGCGGCTCGTCGGCGTCGAATTCGGCCGGTCGGCCGGTGTCGATCTGGCAGAAGTCACAGCGTCGGGTGCACTGTTCGCCGCCGATGAGGAAGGTCGCTTCGCGATCTTCCCAGCATTCGAAGATGTTCGGGCAGCCGGCCTCTTCACAGACCGTGTGCAGCTCCTGCTTGCGCACGAGCGATTTCAGCGCGGTGTATTCGGGACCGATATGGGCCTTCGCCTTGATCCAGGCCGGCTTGTCCTCGATGGGAGTCTCGGAGTTGCGGGCCTCGACGCGGAGCATGCGGCGGCCCTCTGGTGCGATCGTCATCTGAGTTCTCCTATGCGGTGATGGTCTCGTGCAGGATCTCGTCGAGTCGCGATGCCACGTCCTCCGGAGTGACCGTGCGGCCGAGCTCGGCACTGATGGTCGTGGTGTCGGCGTCGGCGATCCCGCAGGGGATGATGGATTCGTAGGCGCCGAGGTCGTTGCTGCAGTTGAGCGCCAGACCGTGCAGCGTCACGCCTTCGTGGATGCGGATGCCGATGGCGCCGATCTTGCGGTCGCGCCGGAGACCGTCGGCCGGCAGCCAGACGCCGGCACGTCCCTCGATCGTGGTCGCTTCGATCCCGTACTCGCAGAGCAGTCGGATCATCGCGTCCTCGAGCTGGGACACGAAGAGTCGGACTTCTTTGGGATCGTTGAGCTTGTAGATGCAGTAGGCGACCAGCTGTCCGGGTCCGTGCCAGGTGATCTTCCCGCCGCGGTCGACGTCGATGACATCGGTGCCGTCGGTGGGCCGTTCGAAGTCCTCGGTGCGCTTGCCGGCCGTGTAGACCGGTGAATGCTCGAGGAGCAGGATCGTCGAAGGACGGTCACCTGCGAGCACGTCGTCGTGGTACTTCTTCTGCAATTCCCAAGTCTGCCGATAGTCCGAGAGGACTGGGGCGAACCCGAGCGTTTCTGTGGCCAGGGGCATGGCTCCACACTATGACTCTTGCCGTCGGTGTTCAATTTGTTCCCACTCGCATCTGCAGGCCGTCACCGAGGCTGTGGCCCTTGACACAGGACGACTGTACCGAGCATCATTAAACGACAATAAACGGCATCCAGCTTCATCAACGGAGATGACGAACGATGACATGGGAGTTCCAAGCAACGATCGCGGACGATATCCATCGTGTCCGCGATTCCGACGGTCGCAGTGCGTGGGGCGTCGTGCACAGAGAATTCGATGCCGATCATCCCCGTGTTCTCGCCCTCGCCGAGGTGGCACTTCCGAACGGCCCCCGTTCCCTTCTCATCGTCCCCGCTTCACCCGGTGGGCTCGTCCTCGACGTCGTCCGCGCCTATCAGGGTCTGACCGAGCCCGAGCTGTGCACGCTGTTCCTCGGCATAGTCGAACAACTGCGGGTCTGCACGCGCCCGGAGGAGCGTCTGGCTCTGTCGTCCTTCGCCCTCGATGCCGAAGGCCGGCCGGTGATCATTCCCGGCGTCTGCGCGCCGAGAACGACGACGCCGCGGCGGGCCGTGGGGGAGATGATCTACCATGCCGTCTTCGGGAGGCCATGGGCCGAGGCTCTGCTGCCGGTGGACCTGGCACTGGCCGAATCATCGTCGGCCCTGCGTTCGCTCGTCGCCGGTCTCCTCGACGACGCGGCGTCCGATGTCGGGTTGGAAACCGCCCTCGCCGAGGCGGCCGAGTCGCTGCGGAGCCTCGACCGACCCGCTGCGCTGCCGCTGGTTCCCGCCGAGAGTGCAACGGCACCCGAATCGGCGCTCACGGCGCGTCTGCGTGTGGCCTCTGGACTCAGGCCGAGTCGGGGTTCGACGGGGGATATCGAGTCGAACCTCGGGTCTCCGGCTCCGCCTCTGCGCGGCGGAGGAGTCTCACCGCTGCGTGCTGGGGCGAAGAGCTCGCGGCGTTCGAGGCGGAAGCGAGCGGAGGCACGAAGAAGACTGCTGACTCAGATTCTGGGTGCTCTGGATTCACTGCGGTCACGGCTGAGGGCCATGGCCCTGTCGCGAGTGCTGGGACGCAGCACGCTGTTCATCGGCCTCGCCGTGTCTCTGACGCTGCTCGGCGGAATCGTCGTCTGGTCATCATGGTCGTCCAGCGCGTCCTCGATCCGGGAGGAAACGTCGTCCGGCCAGGGGTCCGGCCCGTCACCCGAGCAGGCGTCGTCTCTCGGCGTCGACGAGGTCACCGGTGTTCTCACGGATCTGTGTGAGTCTCGAGCAACGGCGCTCAGCGACGGCGATAGCGAGGCTCTGCAGGCGCTGACGGTCCCCGAGTCCGCTGCCGCGGCGGCGGATGAGCTCATCGATCCATCGGCATATGCCGACTCGGACTATTCGATCGATATCGAGGACGTGACGATCGTTGCCGCCGACGATGACCGGGTGGTCGCCTCGGCGCTCATGCGTTCGAGCGCGGGCAGCGGTGACGCTCTGCAGGAGTTCGCCGCCCAGTCGGTCGAATTCGAGCTGGCGAAGGTCGAGGGAAGATGGCTCGTTGCAGAGGTCCGCGAGATCGCCGAGCCGTGAATGCCCCGAGGGGCCGACCATGCGTGGTCGGCCCCTCGAAAGGTGTGTGGAAGAGTCAGGTTCAGAGGTCGAGATCGGCCTCGAAATTGCCTTCTTCCAGACGTGCCTTGATCGTCTGCAGGAAACGTCCCGCATCCGCACCGTCGACCAGCTGGTGGTTGTAGGTCAACGGCAGGTACACCATGTCACGGATGGCGATTGCCTCGTCGCCGTCGGCCGTCTTCACGGCGATGGGGCGACGCACGATCGCACCCGTGCCGATGATGCCCATCTGCGGCTGGTTGATGATCGGCGTGTCGAACAGCGCGCCGACGGAACCGATGTTGGTCACCGTGAACGTTCCGCCCGAGAGCTCATCCGGCATGATCTTGTTGTTGCGGGTCCGGTCAGCGACATCGTCGATGGCCTTGGACAGGCCCGCCACGCTGAGGTCACCGGCATCCTTGATCACGGGAACGAGCAGTCCGCGCGGAGTGTCGACCGCGACGGCCAGGTGCTCGTGATCGAAGTAGGTGATCTGCTGCGACTCGAGATCGTACTGCGCGTTGACCTTCGGGTGCACCTGAAGCGCCTCGACGATGGCCTTCGCGAAGAACGGCAGATAGGTCAGCTTCGAACCGTGCTTGGCCTGGAATGCCTCCTTGTTGGCCTTGCGCAGCTTCACGACGCGAGACATATCCACTTCGATGACCTGCGTGAGCTGAGCAGAGACATCGAGGGACTCGCTCATGCGCTTGGCGATGGTCTGGCGGATGCGCGAAGCCTTCTCCGTGGTGCCGCGCAGCTTCGCGACCTCCTCGGGGATCTCGACCTTGAACGGAGCCTTGGACGCGGCGGCCGGTGCGCCGGACTGTGCAGCGGGGGCCGCGGCGGGAGCGCTCTTCGCGGCCGCCTCGACATCCTGCTTGCGGATGCGTCCGCCCACTCCGGTGCCGGTGACCTGCGAGAGGTCGACACCCTTCTCGCGGGCCAGGCGGCGCACGAGCGGTGTGACGTAGGCGGCGTTCTCGCCCACGGTGTCGGCGGCGGCAGGGGCCTGAGCCGCGGCGTCGACAGGCTCTTCGGCCTGAGCGGCGGAAGCCGACTGCGCCGATGCGGCTGCGGCCGGCTTGGGAGCCGACTCCTGCTTCGGGGCCTCCTCCTTGGGGGCTTCCTGCTTCGGGTTCGGGGCAGCCTCGGCGGGAGCTTCGTCCTTGGGGGCTTCCTCGGCCGGCGCGGATTCGGACGGGGCACCGGAACCGATGCGAGCCAGAGGCGCGCCGACCTCGACGGTGTCGTCCTCGTCCGCGAGGTGAGCCTGGACGACTCCGGCGACGGGGGAGGGGACCTCGGTGTCGACCTTGTCGGTGGAGACCTCGAGCAGAGGTTCGTCGACCTCGACCTCTTCGCCGACTTCCTTGAGCCAACGGGTCACAGTGCCTTCGGTGACGGACTCGCCGAGCGCGGGCATCGTGATCTCGGTGCCTTCGGAGGAACCGGAATCAGAAGCGGCAGGAGCGGATTCCTCCGCCGGCGCCTCATCCTCCGCCGGCGCCTCATCGGCTGCCGGTGCTTCGTCAGCGGGAGCCTCTTCAGCAGGGGATTCTTCGGCAGGTGCCTCAGCAGGCTCCTCGGCGGGTTCCTCGGCCGGTGCTTCCTCGTCGGAGGACGCGCCGCCGCCGTCGCCGATATAGGCGAGGTCGCCGCCGACCTCGACCACGTCATCTTCTTCGGCGAGGATCTTCTCGAGGGTGCCGGCATACGGGCTGGGGATCTCCGTGTCGACCTTGTCGGTCGACACCTCGAGCAACGGCTCGTCTACCTCGACCTCTTCGCCCACTTCCTTGAGCCAGCGAGTGACAGTGCCCTCGGTGACCGACTCTCCGAGAGCCGGCATCTGAACGGAATTCGACATGAGTATTCGTCTCCTCGGATCTTATGAGTGGAAGTGCAGGGGTTTGCCGGCCAGAGCCAGGTGGGCCTCGCCGAGTGCTTCGTTCTGCGTGGGGTGCGCGTGGATGAGCTGCGCGACTTCCTCGGGGAATGCTTCCCAATTGACGATGAGCTGAGCTTCACCGGCCTGCTCGGACAGGCGCGCGCCGATGCCGTGCACGCCCACGACCGGACCGTCCTTTTCCCGGATGACCTTGATCAGACCTGTCGTATTCAGGATCACGGACTTGCCGTTGCCGCCGAGGTTGTACTCGAGGGCTTCGACCTGATCCTTGCCGTACTTCTCTTCGGCCTGAGCCGACGAGAGCCCGACGGAGAAGATCTCGGGTTCGCAGTAGGTCACGCGGGGGATGCCGGATTCGACGACCGGTGCCGGGTTGAGTCCGGCGATCTCCTCGGCGATGAAGATGCCCTGGCCGAAGGCACGGTGGGCCAGTTGGAGTCCGGGGACGATATCGCCGCAGGCGTAGATGTTCCCGACGCCGGTGTGGAGACGTTCGTTGGCCAGGACGAATCCGCGATCCATCGGGATGCCCTGCTCTTCGAAGCCGAAGCCCTCGGTGACCGGACCGCGGCCGACGGCCACGAGGAGGTACTCGGCTTCGAGCGTCGAACCGTCTTCGAGGGTGACCTTGACACCGTCAGCGGTCTCTTCGACGCCCTTGAACATGACTCCGAGCTTGAACTTGATCTTGCGCTTCTTGAAGGCGCGCTCGAGGTTCTTCGAGATGGTCTCGTCCTCGTTGGCGACGAGGTGCTTGAGTCCTTCGACGATTGTGACGTCGGCTCCGAAGGAGTTCCAGACGCTGGCGAACTCGACGCCGATGACGCCGCCGCCGAGCACGATGGCGGAGTTCGGGACCTTGTCGAGTTCGAGCGCCTCGGTGCTCGTGATCACGCGGTCGGTGATCTCGAGTCCGATGGTCTTCGACGTCGAACCGGTCGAGAGCAGAACATTCGTTCCCTTGACGGTGTGGCTGCCGTCTTCGCCGGTAACCTCGACGGTGTCCTTGCCGACGAGCTTGCCGGTGCCGAAGTACGTGTCGATTCCGCGAGCCTTGACCAGACCCTGCAGACCCTTGTAGTTGCGGGTGATGACGCCGTCTTTGTACTCGAGCACCTTGGCGATGTCGATCCCCTTGAACTCGGCTTCGATGCCGAAGGTCTCGGAGTGCTTGGCGGAGTCGGCGACTTCTGCGGCGTGCAGAAGAGCCTTCGTCGGCACGCAGCCGCGGTGCAGGCAGGTGCCTCCCACCTTGTCGCGTTCGATCAAAGCGACCTTCATGTCGAGCTCCGCGGCTCGCAGAGCAGCGGCATAGCCACCGGTTCCGCCGCCCAGAACGACAAGGTCGTAGGTCAATTCGTCACTCACGGATTTCTCCTCGTAGCTGTGAATAAGCCTGCAGTACGCAGCTTTCAGTCATATCTTTCCACTTTTCTTTGCCGGGGCGAAGAAAAACGCTGTCTGATTGGACACAGGTGGGCATCATCACGTTGCCCTCGACAGCGTGTAGAACCATTGTGCTCAGGCCTGTGCCTTCGCGATTTCGATGAGGGTGCGCACCGCGGCTCCGGTTGCGGCCTTCGGCGTGTAGCCGAAGGGTGCGGACCCGTTGAAGCTCGGTCCGGCGATATCGATATGCGCCCAGTTCGCATCCTCACCGACGAACTCCCGCAGGAACGCGGCTGCGGCGAGCATGCCGCCGGGGCGCGGTCCGGAGTTCGTGAGATCGGCGGCGGTGGAGTCGAACCCGGAGAGCATCTCCTCGGGGATCGGCATCGCCCACATCTGCTCACCGGCCACGGACGCCGAGGCGATGACCTCCGCCCGTGCGGTTTCGGAGCCCATGACGCCGGAGGTGCGTTCGCCGAGTGCGACGATCTGCGCACCGGTGAGGGTGGCCACGTCGATGAGCAGGTCCGGGTTCTCCTCGCCGGCGTCGGTGAGTGCATCGGCGAGGACGAGTCGGCCCTCGGCATCGGTGTTCGTGACCTCGACGGTCTTGCCGCTGCGCATCTTCAGCACATCGCTGGGACGCTGCGCCGAGGATCCGGGCATGTTCTCGGCCAGCGGCAGCCACGCAGTGACCCGCACGGGCAGTTTGAGGTCGGCGATGCCGAAGAGCGCCTGCACGACGGCCGCGGAACCGGCCATATCGGACTTCATGTCCTCCATGCTCTTCGCGGGCTTGAGCGAGATTCCGCCGGAGTCGAAGGTGATGCCCTTGCCGACGAAGCTGAGATGGCGCTTCGCCCCACGCGGGGCGTATTCGACCTTGACGAGTCGAGGCCCGCGGGTCGAACCCTGGCCGACGCCGATGATTCCGCCGTAGCCTCCGGCCCTGAGTTCCTTCTCACCGAGGACGGTGACCTTGAGCTTGCGGTCCTTGGCCTGGTCCTTGACGATCTCTGCGTAGGACTCGGGGTAGAGATCCAGCGGGGGAGTGTTGACGAGGTCGCGTGCCCTGTTCGTCGCTGCGGCGATGACTTCGCCGGCGCCATGGGCCGCCGCGAAGGTCTTGCCCTTCGGGCCGATGACGGTGATGACTCCCGGCGTCCTGTCTTCGCTGCGGTAGTCGAGGAAGCGGTAGGCGCCGAGTCCGGCGCCGACTGTGACCGCTTCGACTTCGGCCGGAGTGGCGGCGGGCAGGGCCAGCGCGATCGACTCGGCTCCATCCAGCGCGCGCAGTGCGGCACCCGCGCCTCGGCGCAGCGATTCGGCCGTGGCGGCGACATCGGAGTCGTCGGCATCGTAATCGCCGAGTCCCACGAGCAGCACGGAGTCCGCGGCGATACCCTTCGGAGCGGGAACCCGAGCGGTGGATCCGGCCTTTCCGCTGAACCCGATGGCCCGCGCGGCGTCGTCGAGAGCGGTCTTTGCCGCCTTCGCGCCTGCGAGCCCGAGGACCGTCGAATCTGCTGCCGCCAGCACCAGTACGGAGGCGGTGGCCTTCGCCGGTGAGGTCGTGGAGTAGCTGCTGAGGGTGGATGCACCAGCCATGAGTTCCCTTTCAGTTGTCGTCGAACGTTGGTTCGATCCTAATGCCTAACACGCCGACTTGCTGAAGCGGTGCGGCACGCGCCTGCTGATGCCGTGAGGGACTCTGACATATTCTGGAGTGCGTGTACTCATTGATCTTCAGACTCCTCTTCGTCCCGATGGATGCCGAACGGGCCCATCACCTCTCGTTCTCCGCTCTGCGGCTCCTGGACTCCGTTCCTCTGCTCGGGCGTCTGCTCCGGTTCGTCTGCGCCCGCGGCACCGTCCGGCCCATCGAGGTGATGGGACTGCCCTTCGCCAACCGCGTCGGCCTGGCCGCCGGTTTCGACAAGAACGGTGTGGGAGTCCGCGCGCTGTCGGCGTTGGGCTTCGGCCATATCGAGGTGGGAACGATCACCGCACATGCTCAGCCGGGCAATGATCGTCCGCGGCTGTTCCGTCTGCGGCAGAACCTCGCCCTGCTCAATCGGATGGGGTTCAACAACGACGGAGCCCGTCAGGCATCGTTCAACATCGCCGCCGAACGGGCGAAGATCGAATCCCTCCCGCAGCGCCTGCGTCCCATCGTGGGCATCAACATCGGCAAGACGAAGGTCGTCGAGGCGGCCGACGCGGTGTCCGACTACGCCGCGTCGACCCGGGCGCTGGCTCCATTGGCCGACTACCTCGTGATCAATGTCAGTTCGCCGAACACCCCAGGTCTGCGCGACCTGCAGTCCGTGGGCAGCCTGGAGCCGATCATCACCGCCGTCCGAGACACCGCCGCCGAGGTGGTGGGCAGTCCGCGCTCATCGCTGGGTCATGTGCCGCTGCTGGTCAAGATCGCCCCGGATCTCGCCGATGAGGATGTCGCTGAGATCTGCGACCTCGCCCTGCGCACCGGCGTCGACGGGCTCATCACGACGAATACGACGATCGACCGGTCCGTGCTGACCGGTGCCGAGGCGGAATTCGCCGAAGGTCAGGCCGGCGGCATCTCCGGACGTCCGGTGGCCGCACGCTCACTCGAGGTGCTGCGTCTGGTGAAGAGGCATGTGGGCGATGAGCTCACCGTCATCTCCGTCGGGGGAGTCGCGAATGCGAAAGACGCCCGGGCACGACTGGCCGCGGGCGCCGATCTGGTTCAGGTCTATTCGGAGATGATCTACTCCGGTCCGTTCTTCCCCGGCCGCATCGTCCGCGGCCTCGAGCCGAGCAGACTGCTCACTCGGGGTACTGACGGCGCTTGACCTGCGGTTTGGGCATGCGCAGCGGACGCAGCTGGATGCTGCGCATGACCGCATAGAAGGTGATTCCCCGTTCGACTTCTCCGAACTTGTTGCGCAGTCGGTTCTTGAGGATGTAGTTGAGCACGAACCCGTCGAGGATGATCAGTGCGATGAGGCCCCAGACGGCATACGTGAAGTACTGCTGAATCTGCACCGGCAGCGTGAACGCGATGACGAGGATGAGGATCGCGGCGGGGATGAAGATCTCCCCGACCGAGAAGCGGGCATCGATGTAGTCACGGATGTACCGGCGCTGAGGTCCCTTGTCGCGGCGGGTGAGATACTTCTCCTCACCGTTCATCATTCCGATGCGCGCGCGATCACGCTCCTGCCTCTGCTGCTCCTTGGCTCGTCGGTTCGCAACCTTGCGATCCTTGTTCACCAATGGCTGGCGGCGTGCAGACTCCTGTTGGCTGCGCTTGGGCGTGGGCCGTCCCTTCTTCGCTTCCGCTTCGCGACGGGCGTCGGCTTCTGCGGAGAGGTCGTCATGGACTGGCTGAGAGGCGGAGGTTTCGTCCTCCGCGCGAGATTTTTTGCTTCCGAACACGAGATGAATACTACCTTTGGAGAATGAGCGAATCGACTTCAGCACTTGACAGTGCACAATTGCATGCCGAACTGGACACCATTTTCGAGGAGGTCCTCGGCAATCTCACGGATCTCGTCGCCATTCCCTCGGTCGCCTGGCCGAGCTTCGACGCCGCGAATGTCACCGCGAGCGCCGAGGCGGTCGCGAACTTGGCGCGCGAGCTCGGCCTCGACGTGGACATCCTCAGCGCCGATCAGCCCGACGGAACGCCGGGCTACCCGGCCGTCGTCGCCTCGCTGCCGGCCCCCGCGGGTGCCCCGACGGTTCTTCTGTATGCCCATCACGACGTGCAGCCGTCCGGACGCGCCGACGATTGGGACACCGAACCGTTCGTCGCCACTCGCCGGGGCGATCGTCTCTTCGGACGCGGAGCCGCCGACGACAAAGCCGGGATCATGGTCCATCTCACGGCTCTGCGGCTGTTGGCCGACCGCCTCGGTGTGGGTGTGACACTGTTCTTCGAAGGCGAGGAAGAGGCCGGCAGCCCGAGCTTCCGCAACTTCCTCGAGACCTACCGGGATCGTCTGCGCGCCGATGTCATCGTCGTCGCCGACTCCGGCAACTGGGCTGCGGGCACCCCGGCCCTGACGACGAGCCTGCGCGGAATGTGCGCCGTCGAATTCGAGGTCTCCACTCTCGATCATGCCGTGCATTCGGGAATGTACGGGGGAGTGGCGCCGGATGCGATGCTCGCGATGACGAAGCTGCTGGCCACTCTCCATGACGACGACGGCTCCGTCGCGGTCGCCGGTCTGCACGCGGACACGGAGACGGCCATCGACTACGACGAGGCGACCCTGCGCACCGACTCCGGAGTGCTCCCGGACACCGATCTCATCGGCACGGGCACCCTGGCCTCCCGCCTGTGGACCCAGCCGTCGATCACGGTCATCGGCCTCGACATCCCCGATGTGGCGGTCTCGTCGAACACCCTGCAGTCCTCGCTCAAGGCCAAGCTCTCGATCCGACTCGCGCCCGGGGACACCCCCGCCTCTGCGGTCAAGGCCGTCGAAGAGCATCTGCGGGCGAACCTGCCCTTCGGCGCACAGCTGCGCATCGGTGAGACCGAGGGCGGCAGCCCCTGGCGGGCCGATGAGGACGACCCCGTCGTGCGGACCGCGCGTCAGGCGCTCACCGATGCCTGGGGCACCGAATCGGTGACGATGGGCATCGGCGGATCGATTCCCTTCATCGCAGACCTGCTCGACGTGTTCCCCGGCGCGTCGATCCTCGTCACGGGCGTCGAGGACCCGGACGCCCGGGCACACAGCGCCAACGAATCGCTCTACCTGCCCGATTTCAGGGCCGCGATCGTCGCCGAAGCACTGCTGCTGCAGCGCCTCGGCGACCGATCATGACAGATGTGGGGAATAGGTTCCCGAGCACCGATGTTGTCCCCGGTGTAGCCTGGGGACAGGAACGCGAGAAGGAGAAACCATGACTGTGACCGAAAAAGCCGAAGCCACCCACGAGGTGGAGCTGTCGTCGACCGCTGCCGACAAGGTCCGCAGCCTGCTCGAGCAGGAAGGTCGGGACGACCTGCGCCTGCGCGTGGCTGTCCAGCCCGGCGGATGCTCCGGACTGATCTACCAGCTCTACTTCGATGAGCGCTTCCTCGACGGGGACGCCGTCCGCGACTTCGACGGCGTCGAGGTCATCGTCGACCGGATGAGTGTTCCCTACCTGAGCGGGTCGACCATCGACTTCTCCGACACCATCGAGAAGCAGGGCTTCACCATCGACAATCCCAACGCCGGCGGATCCTGCGCCTGCGGAGACTCGTTCCACTGATCAGCCTCGGCTGAGGAGGACCGCTTCTCATGGACCTGGAAGATCTGCGTGCCGTGTCGTTCACGGCCACGCAGTCCCAGGTCCTTCTGTCGTATCGGGCCGGACTCTTCCCGATGGGAGTCGGCCACGGCGGTGCCGGTCGGATGGGATGGTGGGCGCCGCGACGCCGCGGTGTCCTGTTTCCCGGTGACCTGCGCGTGACGAAGAGCCTGCGCAAGTCGATGAAGCACTTCACCTTCACCACCGACCGCGCATTCATCCACGTCATGCGCTCCTGTGCCGACCCGCGACGGACGGGAAGCTGGATCACCGAGGAGATGATCGAGCTCTACACGGGTCTCCACGAGGACGGCTGGGCCCATTCCGTCGAGGTCTGGAAGGACGATGAGCTCGTGGGCGGGCTCTACGGAGTCGCCATCGGCTCATTCTTCGCCGGCGAATCGATGTTCCACACTCAGCGGGATGCATCGAAGGCGGCGTTGGCCCACCTCGTCGGACTCTTCGACGGAACCGACGTTCTCAGCGGAGAAAGCCGGTCCACCTCGGCGGAAGCGGGACAGAGGGACTGGCTCATCGACACCCAGTGGCAGACATCACATCTCGCGAGCCTCGGCGTGTCGGAGATCAGCGGCCTCGAATACTCCGCGCACCTAGAATCCGCGCTCACGGGCAGTCTCTGTCAGCATATTCTCAACAAATGAACATCTGCAGGTGAATTTCTACCGCGTGTAGCGGTAGTCTTATGAGTGACAGAGTAAGTACACGTCTCTCGGCCTGACCTGGAGACGCAGAACGTTGTGAAAGGCTGCACGTGGATTCTCCGAATCAGTCAGGACCGCAGCGGTCCTGGGCGAAGCGGCTCGGCATTCTGAGCGCCGTGTTGATACCGGCGTTGCTAACGGGTTGCACGAAAGAGCAGATCGCCACAGGATTTTTTCCCGTCGAATCGCAGGGCGCGACGAACCACACGGATGCCTATACAGCGCTGTGGAACGGCGGCTGGATCGCCCTTCTCATTGTCGGCCTCATCGTGTGGGGCCTCATCCTGTGGGCCATGGTCGCCTACCGCCGCCGCAAGAACGATCGCGGACTGCCGGTGCAGATGCGCTACAGCATGCCGATCGAAATCCTCTTCACCGTGACTCCGGTCGTCCTCGTCCTCGGGTTCTTCTTCCAGAACGTCCAGGTCATGGAGAAGACGATTGACGACACGACCCCCGGTGAGCAGGTCATCGAGGTCGCTGCCAAGCAGTGGGCCTGGGACTTCAACTACGAGACCGAAGACGTCTACTACTCCGGGACTCAGGTCGCGCTCGACGGTACCCCGGAGCCCGAGAAGACCGCTCCCGTCCTCTACCTCCCCGTCGACACCGACCTGGAGATCCGGTTGCACGCCCGTGACGTCATCCACTCCTTCTGGGTCCCCGCCTTCCTCGAGAAGCGCGACATGATCCCCGGGCATGACCAGAGCCTGCATCTGCGTGCCGAGAAGGAAGGCGAGTACGTGGGCAAGTGTGCCGAGCTGTGCGGCGAATACCACTCGGAGATGCTGTTCAACGTCAAGGTCGTGTCCAAGGAAGAATTCCAGGATTACACGCAGTCGCTTGCCGATCAGGGCAACACAGGCCAGCTGGGACCGGAGTACGATCGCAACTGGTACCCGAAAGAAGGTGCTGAGAAATGACCGCCACGATGGATCAGGCGGCTCTTGACGCTCCAGTAGTTCCACGGAGCAAGGGCAAGATCATCGTCGACTGGATCACGTCGACGGACCACAAGACGATCGGGTACATGTACCTCATCGGCTCGTTCTTCTTCTTCTGCGTCGGCGGCGTGATGGCGCTCATCATCCGCCTCGAGCTCTTCGAGCCCGGCATGCAGATCATCGAGACGAAGGAACAGTACAACCAGCTGTTCACCATGCACGGCACTTTGATGCTGCTGATGTTCGCCACCCCGCTGTTCGCCGGCTTCGCCAACGTCATCATGCCGTTGCAGATCGGTGCTCCGGACGTGGCGTTCCCCCGTCTGAACGCCTTCGCGTTCTGGATGTACCTCTTCGGCAGCCTCGTGGCCATCTCCGGATTCCTCACCCCGCAGGGTGCGGCATCCTTCGGTTGGACGGCCTACGCGCCATTGAGCAATACGACGTTCACTCCTGGCGCCGGTGGAAACCTCTGGGTCCTCGGACTCGCTCTGCAGGGCTTCGGAACCATCCTCGGCTCCGTCAACTTCATCACCACTGTGATCACCATGCGTGCGCCGGGCATGACCATGTTCCGGATGCCGATCTTCACCTGGAACGTTCTGGTCACCGGCATCCTCGTGCTCATGGCCTTCCAGCCCCTGGCTGCTGCGCTGCTGGTCCTCGGTTCCGACCGTGTCCTCGGTTCGCATGTGTTCAGTCCGGGCAACGGCGGACCCATACTCTGGCAGCACTTGTTCTGGTTCTTCGGTCACCCGGAGGTCTACGTCATTGCGTTGCCGTTCTTCGGAATCGTCACCGAGATCTTCCCGGTGTTCAGCCGCAAGCCGGTCTTCGGCTACAAGGAGCTCGTCTTCGCGACGGTCGCCATCGCTGCTCTGTCGGTGACCGTGTGGGCCCACCATATGTACGTCACGGGCGTCGTCGCACTGCCGTTCTTCGCTTTCATGACGATGCTCATCGCGATTCCGACAGGTGTGAAATTCTTCAACTGGATCGGCACGATGTGGAGAGGCTCGATCACGTTCGAGACACCCATCGTGTGGTCGATCGGCTTCCTCGCCACGTTCCTCTTCGGTGGTCTGACCGGAGTCATCCTGGCCAGCCCCGCACTCGACCAGCACGTTTCCGACACCTACTTCGTCGTCGCTCACTTCCACTACGTCATCTTCGGTACAGTCGTGTTCGCGATGTTCGCCGGATTCTACTTCTGGTGGCCGAAATGGACGGGCAAGATGCTCAACGAGAAGCTCGGACACATCCACTTCTGGATACTGTTCATCGGTTTCCACGGAACTTTCCTCGTTCAGCACTGGCTGGGTGTCGACGGAATGCCGCGTCGTTACGCCGACTACCTGCCCCAGGACGGCTTCACCTGGATGAACCAGGTGTCGACGGTCGGTTCGCTGCTGCTGGGTCTGTCCATGGTTCCGTTCTTCTGGAACGTGTGGATCACCCACCGCACCGCACCGAAGGTCACGGTCGACGACCCGTGGGGCTACGGAGGATCGCTCGAATGGGCCACCTCCTGTCCGCCCCCGCGTCACAACTTCACGTCGCTGCCGCGGATCCGTTCCGAACGTCCTGCGTTCGACCTCAACCACCCCGAGCTGCTTGAGTACAGCGGGCACGGTCATGCAGAACCCCAGCTCACAGGAGACAACGCCAAATGAAGTCATCGATCTACGTCTTCAACATCTGCGGTCTGTTCTTCATCGCGGTCGGGATCTTCTACGGCGTCTTCACCGACTTCACCGAGCTCGTCGGATTCCCGGCGCTGCTCCTCGTCGGTCTGATGGCCCTGATGATCGGCGTCTACCTCTGGTTGACGGACCGTCGCGTCGGGCGCCAGCCTCAGGACAACGACGACGCCGAGATCTCCGAGGCCGACGCCGACTACGGGTTCTTCAGCCCGTGGAGCTGGTGGCCGATCACCTCTGCTGCTGCAGCTGCCGTCGCGTTCTACGGCATCGCCATGGGTTGGTGGATCTTCCCGTTCGGTGTCGTGCTCGGCATCGTCGCGCTCGTCGGTCTCACCTACGAACATGATCGCGGCGACTTCGCCCACTGATGCGGTGATCTGATCGCCCACCACTGTGGCCCGGACTCATTTCGAGTCCGGGCCACAGTGCTATTCACCGGACCGGTTGCGATGCACCGACGCGGTCGCTGCTTGGCGATCAGTCGCTGCTTAGCGAGCTGGTCGCTGCTTGGCGATCAGTCGCTGTTTACCGGCCTGGACGCTGCATACCGGCCCGGTCGCTGCTTAGCGTTCTGGACGCTGTTTGGCGCCCTGGTTCCCGTTCCCAGAGATCCGTGAAGACATCAGACGCCACACTTTCGAATAGGCGCTGTCTTCCCCGGAGCTCCGGGCCGGGGTCTGGGCCATGCGGGAGTTCAGGGGCGTGTAGTTGCACTGGTGCAGGCGCAGGAATTCGTCGGTGGGAGCATCGCTGACGTAGAGTGATCGCATTTTGGACGGATCATCGGGTTCAAAGTCGATGCTTTGTACCAAAAGCGATGATCGACGGCGCAGATACCGGTGTTGATCGACGGCTATCGAAGCGCCGCGTTTGCCCACCACGGTTCGACTCGGCAGCGTCTGAGCCCCTTGGTTTGACCTCGGGCGTTTTTGTCGGGCTCCACACAGGCCGTATACCAGGGCTCCACACAGGCCGGGCCCGGGGCCCAACACAGGCCGGACCGGGGGCTCCACACGGGCGTGAGCGGGTTCAAGTGGGTCCTTTTGCCTTGCCTGACATGGCGGCGGCCGGCAGCTTTTGCGTGCCGCTGCGACCCTGCGAGGAGATGGGGCGACCGCAATTGGGTCATCTGTGTCATTTCGCAGTCGCAGAACCGGGATCTCCGAACGCTGCGGATGTGCGTGCAGGAACGCTGGGTCGGTGACTGGTCCACCAGAGCTGAGTCGGTGACTCGTCCTTCAGACAGGTGCCCCGGCCAGGGGACTGCTTCAGCGTACGCCCGACGCTCGCGCCGGGAGACGACTGCAGGTGCTTGCCGAGACTCTCTGCAACAGTGGTCGTCCGCTGGGGTTCAGCCAGCATGTCTCTGGTGACGCTGTGAGGCACGCCTCTTGCCGATGCTGACTGTTGAGGGAGAGTCGACTGCTGCCGGCCGACTGCTGCCGGCCGAGCAGCACAGCGAGGGGGAGTGGCGGTGAGTCGATGCTAAGGCGATGAGCACCTCGGATGAATAGACCGAGGGGCCCAGCAGTTGAACTGCTGAGCCCCTCGGCTGTGGCTGCTCAGATCAATCAGTGACCGAGCTGGTTGCTGTTCGAGCCCTCGACCGCGTCGTGCTCGTGGTGCGAAGCTTCGAGTTCCTGCTTCGACACTGGAGCCACACGATCTTCGAAGAAGAAGCGTGACAGTCGCGCACGCAGCTTCTCCATGCCCGTGATCTTGCCCTCGGCATTCGGCTGAGCCGGCACGTAGGCAGGCGATTCGAACGCGGTGATCTTCCACAGCTTGTGCGGGGGAAGAGCCTCGTGGCGTTCGAGAAACTCACCGTGGGGCAGACGGATGATGTGAGCCGTCTCCCGTCCGTGCAGAGCGATCTCGCGGTCCTTGCGCTGGAGTGCCAGGCACATGCGTTTGGTGATGACGTAGCCGATGATCGGTCCGAAGAAGAACAGGAACCGGAAGATGTAGATCATGTCGTTGAGCGACATCTGGAAGAACACGGCGATGATGTCACCCGATGCAGCCGCCCACATGTTGCAGTAGAAGATGACTCCTGCAACGCCGATGGCCGTCCGAGTCGGGTTGTTGCGGGGGCGGTCGAGAATGTGGTGTTCCCGATGGTCCTTCTGCAGCCACGCCTCGAAGAAGGGGTAGATGAACATGACAGCGAACACGCCGCCCATGACGAGCACGGCACTGTTGATGTTGAACGAGATCGGCCATCCGAAGATGTAGAACTCGAACCATCCCGGAACGATGCGGAGGAATCCGTCGGCCCAGCCGATGTACCAGTCAGGCTGTGTACCAGCCGAGACGGGAGACGGGTCGTAGGGACCGTAGTTCCAGAT
Source organism: Brevibacterium linens ATCC 9172 (assembly GCF_900169165.1). Lineage (GTDB taxonomy): Bacteria > Actinomycetota > Actinomycetes > Actinomycetales > Brevibacteriaceae > Brevibacterium > Brevibacterium linens. The sequence continues at coordinate 65,075 of NZ_FXYY01000014.1, read as the reverse complement.
CGGGTTGATCGTGAACAGCGCCGAGATGAGCGAGAGCAGTCCGAAGATGAGGAAGAAGAATCCTCCGCCCTTGGCCGCGAAGGTCGGCAGAACGGGTTCTCCGACGACGTTCTTCTCGGTGTTGCCGGCACCCGGGTACTGGGTGTGCTTGTGCACGACGACGAACATCAGGTGGATGCCGATGAGCGCAATGAGCAGGGCCGGCACGATCATGATGTGCAGGGTGTACAGACGGGCCACGATGTCGATGCCCGGGAACTCGCCTCCGAAGAGGAAGAACGAGATGTAGGTTCCCACCAACGGCAGCGACTTCAGGATGCCGTCGATGATGCGCAGACCGTTGCCCGACAGCAGGTCATCCGGCAGCGAGTAGCCGGTGAAGCCGGCTGCCATGCCCATGATGACGAGCAGGACGCCGACGACCCAGTTCAGCTCTCGTGGGCGACGGAACGCGCCGGTGAAGAACACGCGCAGCATGTGCACGCTCAGCGCAGCGACGAAGAGCAGGGCGCCCCAGTGGTGCATCTGTCGGATGAACAGACCCCCGCGGATCTCCAGGGAGATCGCCAGGGTGGAGTCGTACGCCTCGGAGATCTCGACGCCGCGCAGGGGCAGCCACGGTCCGTCGTAGTGCAGTTCGCCCATGGCGGGCTGGAAGAAGAACGTGAGGAACGTTCCGGACAGAACGACGATGATGAAGCTGTAGAGAGCAACCTCGCCGAGCATGAACGACCAGTGGGAGGGGAAGATCTTGCGACCGAACTCGCGCACGAGGACGGATGCCCCGACGCGGGTTTCGGCGAAGTTCGCCGCCTTCCCGATGGTGGTGGTTGGCTGTGTAGTACTCATGGGTGGTTGATCTCCCAGAACGTAGGTCCGACAGGCTCAGGGAAGTCCGACTGGGCAACCAGGTAGCCTTCGCTGTCCACGGTGATGGGCAGCTGAGGAAGCGGTCGTTTGGCCGGGCCGAAGATGACCTTGCAGTGTTCCGTCACGTCGAAGGTCGACTGGTGGCAGGGGCACAGCAGGTGATGCGTCTGGTGCTCGTACAGCGCCACGGGGCAGCCGACGTGGGTGCAGATCTTGGAGTAGGCGACGATTCCGTCGTGTGACCAGTCCTTGCGGTCCGGATCCTCTTTGAGTTCCTTGGGATCGATGCGCATGAGGAGCACGGCCGCTTTGGCCTTCTCGTTGATCGGGTGGTCGCTGGCCTCGTGATCGCCGATGCCCGAAGGCAGGACGTGGTAAGCCGAGCCGATCGTGACCTCGTCGGCCTTGATCGGACGCTCGGAATCCACCGAGGGGATTCCGCCCGGATCGCGGATGAGGCGAGTGCCCTTCTCCCACAGCGTGTGGAACAGCTTGTCGCCCGGCAGCGGTCCGAGGTCGCGGAAGACGAGGACTGCAGGCAGCGGTGCGATCGCCAGTGCGGCGATGAGAGTGTTGCGAAGCAGGGGACGACGGGCGATGCCCGACTCTTCCTTGGCCTGGTGGAGGATCTCGAGCGCGATCGCCTGATCCTCTTCGCTGCCGCCGATGTCATGACGTTCGTCGATGCCCTCATGGTCGCTCATGAGGTTCTTGGCCCAGAGCACAGCACCGAAGCCGATGGAGAACATCGCGACAGCGGCACCGAGGCCGACGAACATGTTGTGGAGGCGGATGCTCTGCATCGATTCGCCCGGAGTGAACAGGAAGTACGCCACGATGAACCAGATGGTTCCGATCATCGAGAGGATGAACCAGGCGGCTACCTGTCGTTCGGCGACTTTCTCGGCGCGTGGGCCCGTGTCGGACAGGCGCGGTTTGTGCTCGGGCAGACCTGGGTTCGTGAACCCGTTCAACTCCTCGAGCTGGCTGCCGCCGCCGGAGTGCTCTTTCGAGGTCATTGAATTCCCCGTCTTTTCTCGTAATTGATGGTGAACGACACAGTCGGACTCACTTGGCCCTCGAAGACAGCCACACTGTCAGACCGATGACGGCAGCAAGACCGAAGAACCAGATGAACAGACCCTCAGCCACTGGTCCCAGGGATCCGAGCTTGAATCCGCCGGGGGAGGGATTGTCCGAGACTTCCTTGACGTAGGCGATGACATCGCGCTTGTCGTCGGGAGTCAGGTTCGCGTCGTTGAAGATCGGCATGTTCTGCGGGCCGGTCTGCATCGCTTCGTAGAGGTGCTTCTCGGAGACCTCGGACAGGTTCGGTGCGTACTTGCCGCGGGTCAGAGCACCACCGGAGCCGACCACGTTGTGGCACATGGCGCAGTTGGTGCGGAACAGACCGCCGCCGGCAGCGGGGTCGCCCTTCGAAGCATCGAGGTACTCGTCCTCGGGGATTGCCGGTCCTGGGCCGAGCGAAGCAACATAGGCAGCGAGCTGAGCAGTCTGCTCATCATCGAACTGAGGTTCCTTGACACGAGCCTGCGGGCCGTTGGCCTGTAGCGGCATGCGACCGGTGCCGACCTGGAAGTCAACAGCAGCGGCGCCGACTCCGATGAGCCCGGGGCCGGCCTTCGAGCCTTCGGCGTTCATGCCGTGACAGGTGGCGCAGTTGGCTGCGAAGAGTTTCTTGCCTTCTTCGATGTCAGAGGCGCTGGCTGTGTCCGCCTTGGCGCTCGAAGTCTGCGTGAAGAGTGCATAGGCTCCGCCGGTCAGCAGCAGTCCCACCAGAAGCAGCGCGACCAGCGCCATGGGATGTCTGCGGCGATCTGCTAGAAGCTTCACTTGATCGTCCTTTGCTTGAAGTGTTGTGAGTCCTGGGGGCCGAGCATCTCAGTCCGCCTATTGGAGGAGGTAGATGACGCCGAACAGACCGATCCAGACGACATCGACGAAGTGCCAGTAGTAGGACACGCAGATTGCGAATGTGGCTTCGTGGTGACCGAACTTCTTCGCCCCGTAGGCACGTCCGATGACGAGCAGGAAGCAGATGAGACCGATGGTCACATGGATGCCGTGGAAACCAGTGGTCAGGTAGAAGACGGAACCGTAGCCATCGGTGTTGATCGAGATGCCCTCGCTGACGAGGGTCGCGTACTCCATGACCTGGCCGGAGACGAAGATCGCGCCCAGGGCGAAGGTGAGGTAGAACCACTCGACCATTCCCCATTTGGCGATGTTGAACAACGAGCCGGTCCGCCGGGGGCGGAACCTCTCGGCTGCGAACACACCGAGCTGGCAGGTGAACGAAGACGACACCAGGATCAACGTGTTGCCGAGAGCGTAGGGGATGTCGAGGATCTCGGTCCTCGTCTCCCACAGCTCCGGAACGACGGACCGGATGGTGAAGTACATGGCGAAGAGCGCGGCAAAGAACATCAGGTCGCTCGCGAGGAACACGATGAAGCCCACCGTGGTCACATTCGGACGATTGACAACCGGATGTGCTGGCGCTGTTTGAGATGCAGTGGCAGTTGACACAACCCCATTATTACCCGTCTCGGGGTGAGTTTTCATCTTTTACCCAGGTTTCGGGAAAGAAATTTCTACACGACGTAGCAAAAACCGCGATCTGGTGCCGAAATCTCGTTCCGGGGGCAGCTTCTGCCCGCGTGTCGAAGTCGCGATAGTATTCCGCAGGTAAGGAACGTCCCCTTCTGCGGGACGGTGAGAACGCCTAGTGAGAGTTCATACGGATGACTGATTCCACGCCCCTGACCACCCCGGCGCCGCACGTGTCGGAGTCCCGCAGCGAGGTCGCGGCAGCCACTCAGAACTGGCCCGACCTGCTGATGGCACTCATGCATCAGCAGGACCTCGACGGAGTTCAGGCAGCGTGGGCGATGGACCAGATCATGTCGGGCAAGACCCCCGATGTGACAATGGCCGCATTCTTGGCCGCCCACCACACAAAGGGCGAGACGGTCGAAGAGATCGCCGGGCTGGTGGCGGCGATGATGGACCACGCTGTGCCCCTTCCCGGGCTCGAAGACTCCGTCGACATCGTCGGCACCGGCGGGGACCGTGCGAAGACGGCGAACATCTCCTCGACCGCGGCCATGATCATCTCCGCGACCGGGCAGCGCGTCGTCAAACACGGCAACCGTGCGACGTCCTCGGCGTCCGGCTCCGCCGATGTGCTCGAAGCACTCGGGGTGCGGTTCGACATCACACCCGAACAGACCGGTCAGATCGCCCAAGAGGTCGGGCTGGCCTTCTGCTTCGCCAACGTCTTCCATCCCTCGATGCAGTTCGTCGCGGCAGTCCGGCGACAGATCAACGTTCCCACAGCGTTCAACATCCTCGGACCCCTGACGAACCCCGCCCGGGCGCGGCATACGGCCATCGGAGTCGCCGACGCCCAGATGGCCCCGCTCGTCGTCGGAACCTTGGCCAAGCGCGGTCACCAGGCCGTGGTGTTCCGGTCTCAAGACGGACTCGACGAGCTGAGCAACACTGCCGTCAACGATGTGTGGGAGGTCCGTCACGGCGAGATAGAGCACACCACCTTCGACGCACTCGACCTCGGCATCGAGCGGGCGACGAAGGACGATCTGCGCGGAGGCGGTCCGGACGAGAATGCCGCCATCACCCGGGCTGTCCTCGACGGTGAGCGATCAGCCGTGCGCGACATCGTGGCCATCAATGCCGCGGCGGCTCTCGTGGCCGCCGACGAATCGGCTGTGGGCACGTTCACCGAGCGCCTGGCGCTCAAGCTCGAGACTGCGGTGGAGACGATCGACAACGGCGGCGGTGCGGACAAACTCCAACAGCTCATCGACGTCTCACATCGGGTTGCCGAGACGAACCGCTCCTGATGACTGAGCGTGGCTGGTCGCTCCCTGTCGAGGCAGCGACCAGCCACGGTCGTCTGTGGGGGTCACGGAGATGAGTTCGGCAGTCTCCAACCAGCCGGCCAGCAGTCGCGTCTCCTCCGGCAGAGAGTCCGTCTCCTGCGGCAGCGCGCCCGGAGCAGGCACCCATTCCGCGGTCGCGGCCAGCACCGCCAGCGAATCTGCCATGGCCGGTCTGGCCGACACATGGCCGGCACCGGCGAGTTTGCCGTGCCGGATGATCGCCAGATCCCAGCCGGCCTCGGATCCGGGCGCCGCCGCAACCAGTTCGGGAATCCTGCGCAGAGCCGACACCTGCTCGGCCCGAGCAGCGATCGACACCGCCGTGCGCAGCGCGTCACGGACCTCGGCCGCCGTTTCGTAACGAGCCTCACCGGCCAGTCGCCGCATCCGTTCGGCGGCCAATCGCTGCAGAGACGACAGATCCCCGGCGACGAGCTCGAACAGCTCCCTGATGGAGCTCAGGTAGTCATCGACGTCCGTGATCCCCGCACATGGGCCGCCGCACTGACCGACCTGGGCGCTCACGCACGGACGATGCTCGCCGAGGCTGCGCTTCCTGATCGTCGTCGTGCACCTCTTGACCGGGTAGAGGGTGTCGAGGAGCTCCTTGACGGCTTGTGCGGACTTCCGCGATCGGAATGGTCCCAGCGGCGGCGCGGGGGAGCGTTCCAGGGCCGAATTCGCCCGGACCACCGACAATCGCGGGAAGAGCTCATCGCTGAGCACGATCCAGGAATTGCGGTCCGGATTCTTCGATCGTCGGTTGTACGGAGGCGCCAGCTCGCCGATGAGGCGGATCTCGCGGACCTCGGCTTCCAGCGCGTGCGCGCAGGCCAGGCAGCTGACCTCCTGTGCCGCGGTGATCATCTCGGCCATGCGTCCGCGGTTCTCCGAGGCGTTGAAATACCCGCGGACCCGTCGGGCCATATTCCCGGACTTGCCGATGTAGAGCACACGGCGAGTGCCGTCGAGGAACATATACACGCCGGGTTCGGCGGGAACGCCCTTGGCCAGATGGGATTTGGCCTGACGCTTCGCCCACCCCGACTGCCTGACGGTGGACAGCTCCTCGAGAGTCGTCACACCGTAGCCGCCGAAGCGTTCGAACAGATGGTGGAGGAGCTCACCGGTCGCGCGAGCATCGGAGAGCGCACGGTGGTCGGGTTCGACCTGGGTGCCGAAATGAGCGGCCAGGGTCGAGAGCTTGTGATTGCGCACTTCGTCACGACCGACGACGCGGCGGGCCAGCGTAACGGAGTCGAGGACCGTCGGAGCCGGCCAGTGATAGTCGAGACGTTCACAGGCCGAGCGGAGGAAGCCGATGTCGAAGGGAGCGTTGTGGGCCACCAGCACCGCACCGATGGAGAATTCGAGGAAGCTCGGCAGCACCGAGCTGATCGGCGGGGCGTCATCGACCATCGCATGGGTGATGCCGGTGAGCCGGGCGACGAAGGGGCTGATCACGGAGTGTTCCGGCTTGACCAGCGTCTGGAACTCGCCGATGACCTCACCGCCGCGGGTCTTGACCGCACCGATCTCGGTGATCTCCGACTGCCCCGCCCGGGTGCCGGTCGTCTCGAGGTCGACGATGACGAAGGTGACCTCGGACAGAGGAGTGCCGAGGCTGTCGAACGACAGCTGGGAGTTGTGCAATGCGCCGGGGGCGCGGTCGAAGGGGACGGTCATGACGCTCAGTCTCTCAGGTGCGGCTGACGCGAAGCGATCAGCACCATTCACACCGAGGATCCGTCGCCGTCGTCGGCGGACCGGTGGCTCGGCAGGTGGAAGAACAGCCCGACCGCTCCGCCGATGCCGACGGCCAGTCCGATGAGCAGGTACCATTCCGGCAACGGTCGGAAGAAGATGACGCCGATGAGCAGGAGCACGACTGCTCCGAGGGCGGCGGCCCAGGACAGCACGAGAGTGGGCGACGCGGTGCGCCACCCGATGGGCTCCGCCGGTTCGGGTTCCCAGTGCTCGGTGTCCTCGAGCGCGTCGCGAACATCCTCGGCGGGCATATCGCCCATGGCGGCGGAGGGTTTGGCGATCTGCCGGACGAGGTCGTCCCACTCCTCGTCGCTGATGCGCGATCGGTCGTGCCCGATCTTCTCCGGGTCGGGAACGTCTCCTCGCCAATCCTCCCGACCTTCGTCGTCGGGAGTCGAAGCGCTGCCGTCGTCGTTCATATCTGCATCAGCAATTCCGTGAGCTCGGCTATTCCCCGGTCTCCGACGGGAACGGCACGGCCGCTCCGGTGCGAGCTGACTCCAGGACCGTCTCGGCGATGGTGTGCGCATCGAAGTCGAGGGTGGCGACATGCCGGGACCGCCGCAGGGCGACGATCCTCGGCGGCTGCGGAAGGTCCGAACGCAGCACACGCAACGTCCGCGGGCCGACGACATTGTCCTCACCGGAGATCATTGCGGTCACGGGGCGGTCGACCTTCCACAGATCGTCGCGCAGCGTCTTCAGCGCACGATGGAACGTCGCCAGGGGAGCCACAGGGGTCCGCTCGTAAGCGCACTCGTCGCGGTCCGGGTGGGCGATATCGCCGCCGATCGACGGAATCGTCCGCACGACATGCCGGAGGACCGGCAGCAGGGGAGCGAAGGGGGAGTCGACGAAGAGGGCCGGATTGACGACGATGATCTCATCGGGGCGCCCCTCCGCGGCGCCGAGCGCCAATGCCAGGGACCCGCCCATCGACAGCCCGGCGACGATGACCCTGTCATGGTCGGCCTGCAGACGACCCAGCTCGGTGCGCGCCGCGCCGAACCAGCCGGACCACCCGGTGGCGTCCATGTCCTGCCATGAGGTGCCGTGACCGGGCAGCAGGGGAACGCTGACGTCGATGCCCCGACCCTCGACCGCACGGGCGATGGGCACCCAGGAGACCGGCGAGCCGGTGAGTCCGTGCAGGAACAGGACCGCGGTGGACGAGCCGTTGCCGCGGCTGCGGTAGGCGGCCGTCGGATCCGCTCTGAGTGTGAAATCGATCTCCATGGTCCCAGCATGGCACGGATGTGTCGCAGCGGACTTCGCTGTTCACCGTTCGTGTCGATATATGATTGCCGAGGACGACAAAGAGTCGTAGTCGGAAGGGTGCGCGTGTTCTACTGGTTTCTCAAGCGAATTCTCGCCGGACCCATCCTGCGTATTCTCTTCCGTCCGTGGGTGCGCGGCCTGGACAATCTTCCTGCCGAGGGCCCGGCGATCATCGCGGGAAACCACAACCACTTCATGGACTCGATCTTCGTTCCTCTGCTCGCTCCGCGCCCCGTCGTCTACCTGGCGAAGAAGGACTACTTCACCGGTCGCGGAATCAAGGGCGCGGTGACGCGCTGGTTCTTCAAGCTCAACAACCAGCTGCCCATGGACCGCGGCGGCGGATCGGGATCGCAGGCCTCTCTCGAATCCGGGCTGAAGGTCCTCCGCGAAGGCAATTCCCTGGGCATCTACCCCGAAGGCACCCGCTCGCCCGACGGCAAGCTCTACCGCGGACGCACCGGCATCGCACGCCTCGTCCTCGAGTCGGGGGCTCCCGTGGTTCCGGTGGCGATCATCGGCACGGACAAGCTGCAGCCGGCCGGTCGCCTCGTCCCCAAGCTCGGGCGTGTCGGCGTCGTCTTCGGCACACCGATGGACTTCTCGAAGTATGCGGGACTGCCGGTCGACCGTTTCATGCTGCGGTCAGTCACCGATGAGATCATGTACGAGATCATGCGCCTGTCGGGTCAGGAATACGTCGACACCTATGCGTCGACGGTCAAGACCAAGCTGCTGACGAGCGCGAAGCCGAAGAAGTCGGAATCCGATAAGGACGCGGCCACGGGCGCGTCCAAGGACGGCGATGCCGCGACAGGCAATGGAGAGGCGAAGACGCAGGGATCCTCCGGCCGGGGCGCGCCCGAATCCGACAGCGACGAGCCGTCGCCGTCGGCCTGATTCCCTGATTCCTCGCCTCGGCCCACCCTCAGCCGCCTGAATGACATCCATGTGACATGTTCGAATACTGCGGTAACAGCGACACGCGGAAATTGTTACCTCGGGGTGTTTGTCCTGGCCGGGACGGCAGAATAACTTGGAGTTGTTGAATCCCACTGTAGGTTCGCTGGGAAGAGGGCTAGAATGACTATGTTCTCGGTCCTTCCAAGCGACCTTCGCTTCCCCCAGGGACTTAAAGGAGGAGTCGGTGTGAACCGCTCAAGTCATGAAAGCGTCGACATGACGCCGATGCCGTCAGCGGCCCAGGGCCTGCTGTTCGATGATGATCTGCCCGTGCTCGATGAAGAGGCCGGCTACCGTGGTCCCACCGTCTGCAAGGTCGTCGGCATCAGCTATCGTCGTCTCGATTACTGGGCGCGCACCGATCTGGTGACCCCGTCGATCCGCAATGCGACCGGATCCGGCAGCCAGCGGCTCTACAGCTTCCGTGACATCCTCGTCCTCAAGATCGTCAAGCGACTCCTCGACACCGGCGTCGGGCTGCAGTCGATCCGCACGGCGGTTGAGCACCTGCGCTCTCGCGGCGTCGAGGATCTTTCCCAGATCACTCTCATGTCCGACGGCGCGAGCGTCTTCGAATGCACGTCACCCGATGAGGTCGTCGACCTCCTCCAGGGTGGTCAGGGCGTCTTCGGGATCGCCGTGGGGCGCGTCTGGAACGAAGTCGAGGGAACGCTCTCCGAATTCCCGAGCGAACGCATTCCCGAAGACGATGCGGCGCTCGAAGCCATGGACGAACTCGCAGCACGACGCGCACGCAAGTCCGGCTGACAGCCGACAGAGTTTCTGCACCACCACCGAGGCGGCCCGCTCAGATCGAGCGGGCCGCCTCGGTTCTTGGCTGGGTCGTTCCGAACGCGGTCGCTCCGATCGCGACCTGAGAGTTCTCATCAACTGCAGAACTGCCGCCGCGAACCTGGGTTCGGGGCGGCAGTCGACGATCTGCTGGGGGAGCAGCGGCTCAAGCGTTCACTTCTTCTCGGTCTGCTGAGCGCCGTTCTTGGCCGGGGCCGCACCGCGTCGGCCCCGGATGTTCTCCGAGCGCAGCGCACGCTCCAAAAGAGCGTCGAACGAGCCGGCGACCTCTTCAGCCGGTTTGCCGGGCCAGGAGTGGATCGGTCGCGCCGAACCCTGAGCCTGCTGCATGACCGCGCGTTCGGCCAGAGGGGGATTGAGCACGAGCGGACCGAACATCTCACGCATCTCCTGGATGCGATAGTCGTGTTCGGTCGAACCGGCCCGCACCCGGTTGACGACGAGTCCGAGAGGCTGCAGGTCGGAGGCACCGCGCTGCCGCAGCTCATCGGTCGCGCGCAGGGCCCGATCGGCGGCCGCGACGGAGAACAGACTGGGCTCGGTCACGACCGCGACGCGATTGCTCGCCGTCCACGCCGTGCGGGTCAGGCCGTTGAGGCTGGGCGGACAGTCGATGAGGACGAGCCGGTAGCCTTTGGCGATCCGCGTCAGGGCGTCTTCGAGTCGGCGCAGATAGCGCTCGGACAGTGAAGGCCGATCGAATTCCGCAGCGCGCGGAGAACCGGAGATCACGTCGAGGTGGCCGAGCCGGTCTCCGACCCACCCGGAGGGGATGATCGCCTCGGACAGGATCTTCTGGGACTTCGGAGCAGCGAGCACATCGGCGATGTCGACACGCGTCGAGGTCGGCACATCGAGGCCGGTCGACGAGTCCGCCTGCGGGTCCATGTCGACGACCAGAGTGGGAATTCCTCTGTTGTAGGCCGCCGAGGCCAGACCGAGCGTCACGGATGTCTTACCGACTCCGCCTTTGAGGCTGCTGATACTGAGGACAAGCACGCTCCTACGTTAACGTATCGGCGGCTGCCGAGCCGTGCCGACCACGCCGAGACTCACGTCTCAGTCCAAAGTCGACCCCCGGGCGCAGGGGTGTTCCAGGTCACTTGTAGAGTATGTTTCCGACAGCTTGTCGACCAGTCGCCCAGTGCGGCCGATACAGAAGTGAGAGACACCTATGTTCTCCAAAGTCCTCGTGGCCAACCGCGGAGAGATCGCCGTCCGCGCTTTCCGTGCCGCCTATGAGCTCGGAGCCTCCACCGTCGCAGTCTTCCCGTATGAGGATCGCAACTCCGAACACCGGATGAAGGCCGACGAAGCCTACATGATCGGCGAGGAGGGCCACCCCGTCCGCGCGTACCTCAGTGTCGAAGAGATGCTGAGGGTGGCGAAGGAGAGCGGCGCCGACGCCATCTACCCCGGGTACGGATTCCTCTCCGAGAACCCCGATCTGGCACGTGCCTGCGCTGACGCGGGCATCACCTTCATCGGGCCCAAGGCCGATGTGCTCGAACTGGCGGGAAACAAGGTCCAGGCGCTGGCGGCCGCACGCAATGCGGGCATTCCGGTGCTCGACTCGACACGACCCTCGGCCGATATCGCGCAGCTGCTGGCCGATGCCGAATCGATGGAATACCCGCTCTTCGTCAAGGCCGTCGCAGGCGGCGGCGGCCGCGGAATGCGTCGCGTGGCTCAGGCGACCGAGCTCGAGGATGCGCTGAAGGCCGCCATGCGCGAGGCCGAAGGCGCCTTCGGCGACCCCACGGTCTTCATCGAGCAGGCCGTGCAGCGCCCCCGACACATCGAGGTCCAGGTGCTGGCCGACAACGATTCGAACGCCATCCACCTCTTCGAACGCGACTGCTCCGTGCAGCGCCGCCACCAGAAGGTCGTCGAGATCGCTCCGGCGCCGAACCTCGACCCCGAGATCGCGGCCGCCCTGCACGCCGATGCCCTGAAGTTCGCAAAGGCGCTGGGCTATCAGAACGCCGGCACCGTGGAGTTCCTCCTCGAGACCGACGGACCGCGCGCAGGCAAGCATGTGTTCATCGAGATGAACCCGCGCGTTCAGGTCGAACACACCGTGACCGAAGAGATCACCGATGTCGACATCGTCGCATCTCAGATGCGCATCGCCGCCGGAGCCGGCCTCGAAGAGATCGGCCTGCGACAGGAAGAGATGCGCATCAAGGGTGCCGCCCTCCAGTGCCGCATCACCACCGAGGATCCTGCCAACTCGTTCCGTCCCGACACCGGAACGATCACTGCCTACCGCTCGGCCGGCGGTGCCGGCGTGCGCCTCGACGGTGGAACCGTCCACGCCGGTGCCGCCGTCAGCCCCCATTTCGACTCGATGCTCGTGAAGCTCTCCTGCCGCGGCCGGGACTTCGCTCAGGCCGTCGGCCGGGCCAAGCGGGCGCTGGCGGAGTTCCGCATCCGCGGGGTGTCGTCGAACATCGGCTTCCTGCAGGCCGTTCTCGACGATCCCGCATTCGTCGCCGGCGACCTCTCCACGTCCTTCATCGAAGAGCGCCCGCAGCTCTTCGACGCACGCGTGAGCGCCGACCGCGGGTCGAAGCTGCTCGACTACCTCGCCGACGTCACCGTCAATCGGCCCCATGGCGAACCGGGGCTGCGCATCCGCCCGGGCGACAAGCTCCCGAACATCGACCTCTCGCAGGCTCCCGCCCCCGGCAGCCGCGACCGCCTCGCCGAGCTCGGTCCGGAGGGCTTCGCGCGTGCCCTGCGCGAGCAGACCGCGCTGGGCGTCACCGATACGACGTTCCGTGACGCTCACCAGTCACTGCTCGCCACCCGCGTGCGCACCCGCGATCTGCTGGCCGTGGCCTCACACGTGTCCCGGATGACGCCCGAGCTGCTGAGCATCGAGGCCTGGGGCGGTGCCACCTATGATGTGGCTCTGCGCTTCCTCGGTGAGGATCCCTGGGAACGCCTCGAGGCTCTGCGCGCCGCGGTGCCCAACATCAATCTGCAGATGCTGCTGCGCGGCCGCAACACCGTCGGCTACACCCCGTACCCGACCGAGGTCACCGACGCCTTCGTCGACGAGGCCGCTCGCACGGGCATCGACATCTTCCGCGTCTTCGATGCGCTCAACGACGTCGAGCAGATGCGCCCGGCGATCGAAGCCGTGCGCGGAACGAACTCGGCGCTGGCCGAGGTGGCTCTGTGCTACACCTCGGACATCCTCGACCCGACCGAAGAGCTCTACACGCTCGACTACTACCTGCGCCTGGCCGAGCAGATCGTCGAGGCCGGAGCCCATGTTCTCGCCATCAAGGACATGGCCGGTCTGCTGCGCCCTGCTGCCACGACCAAGCTGGTGACGGCTCTGCGGGAGAACTTCGATCTGCCCGTCCACGTCCACACCCACGACACCGCCGGCGGCCAGCTGGCCACCCTCTATGCTGCGGCCGCTGCCGGGGCCGATGCCGTCGATGCCGCTTCGGCGGCCATGGCCGGAACGACCAGCCAGCCGAGTCTCTCCGCCCTCGTCGCCGCGTTCGAGAACACCGACCGCGACACAGGCATCAGTCTCGACGCCGTCAGCGATCTCGAGCCCTACTGGGAGTCGGTGCGCAAACTCTACGCACCCTTCGAATCCGGTCTCGCCGGACCGACCGGTCGCGTCTACCGCCACGAGATCCCCGGCGGTCAGCTGTCGAACCTGCGGCAGCAGGCCGTGGCCCTCGGGCTGGGGGAGCGGTTCGAAGACATCGAACACATGTACGCGGCCGCCGATTCGATCCTCGGCCACCTCGTCAAGGTCACCCCGTCGTCGAAGGTCGTCGGCGATCTGGCGCTCCATCTCGTCGGTGCCGGCGTCTCACCGGAGGAATTCGCTGAGAACCCGGACAAGTTCGATATCCCGGATTCGGTGATCGGCTTCCTCAGCGGCGACCTCGGTGACCCTCCGGGCGGATGGCCCGAGCCGTTCCGCACGAAGGCTCTCGCCGGCCGCTCCGCCAAGCCGCTCGTCGAACACCTCGAACCCGCGGATGCCCAAGCCCTGCAGTCACCGGGCCGGGAGCGGAAGGACAAGCTCAACGAGCTGCTGTTCCCCGGACCGACGAAGGAATTCCGGACGATGCGCTCGAACTACGGGGACCTGTCCGTCGTCGAGACCTCCGAATACCTCTACGGCCTCACCGGCGGCGAAGAACACGCCGTCGAACTGGCGAAGGGCAAGAACCTGCTCATCGGCGTCCAGGCCATCGGCGGAACCGACGAACGCGGAATGCGTTCGGTCATGTTCACCCTCAACGGACAGCTGCGTCCGCTGCAGGTGCGCGACCGGTCCGTCGAAAGCGAAGTCAAGACGGCGGAGAAGGCCGACCCGAACAACCGCGGTCATGTCGGCAGCCCGTTCGCCGGCGTCGTGACCATGCAGGTCCACGAGGGTGACACGGTCGCTGTCGGAGACACCATTGCCACGATCGAAGCCATGAAGATGGAAGCGACGATCACCACGCAGACGGCCGGAACCGTCTCCCGCGTGGCCATCGCTGATGTCCAGCAGCTCGAAGGCGGAGACCTCGTCGTGGTGATCGATGCCTGAACGCGAGATCCGGCTATGGGGCGACCCCGTGCTGCGCAGCAGGTGTGAGACGGTGACCGTCTTCGACGATCACGTCGAAGCCCTGGCCGCCGACCTCGTCGACACCGCACGGCCCGAGGGCCGTGCGGCCGTGGCCGCCCCGCAGATCGGGGTCGGCCTGCGGGCTTTCGGCTACGACCTCGACGGTCGCACCGGCTATGTCATCAACCCGGAGATCGTCGAGCTCGGCGGGCAGCTGCGTGACATCGAAGAAGGCTGCCTGTCCGTGCCCGGACTGTTCTTCCCCACCCCGCGCTACGAGTTCGCTCGGGTGCGCGGGGTGGATGCGCAGAATCAGCCGATCGAGATCGAGGGCACGGAGGTCTTCGCCCAGATGCTCCAGCACGAGGTGGGTCACCTCGACGGGCAGGTCTACATCCAGACTCTGCCCGGAGAGCGCCGGCGGGAAGCTATGAAGGCCATCCGCTCGGCCGACTGGTTCCTCGCGCGGATGTCCTGAGCACATCGATACGCACACCATCGACCACAATGACCTGAGAAGGAGAAGTTCTTGAGCATTCAGCGCACAGCCGTCATCGGCAGCGGACTCATGGGAGCCGGAATCGCCGAGGTGCTGGCGAAGTCCGGTCTCGACGTCATCGTCCGTGAGATCAACGAGGAGGCATCGGCCGCCGGTCGGGCCCGCATCGAGAAGTCCCTGGCCCGCGCCGTGGACAAGGGAAAGCTCGATGCCGCTGCCCGCGACGAGACCCTCGGCCGCCTGCGGTTCACCACCGACATCGGCGATCTCGCCGACCGTCAGCTTGTCATCGAAGCAGCCAGCGAGAACGAAGACATCAAGAAGTCGATCTTCGCCGAACTCGACCAGGTCGTCACCGACCCGGAGGCCATTCTCGCGTCGAACACCTCGTCGATGCCGATCATCCGCTTCGCGCAGTCGACCTCGCGTCCCGAACGCGTACTCGGCGTCCACTTCTTCAACCCGGCACCCGTGCAGCCGCTGGTGGAGATCGTCTCCTCGGTCCTCACCGCCGACGACGTCCGTGACACCGTGACCTCGTTCGTCGCCGAGGTGCTCGGGAAGAACCCGATCCAGGCTGATGACCGCCCCGGGTTCATCGTCAATGCCCTGCTCATCCCATACCTGCTCAGCGCGGTGAGGATGCTCGAATCCGGGTTCGCGACGAAGGAGGACATCGACGCAGGCATGGTCGGCGGCTGTGCCCACCCGATGGGCCCGATCAAGCTCGCCGACCTCGTCGGTCTCGACACCTGCCTCTACGCTGCCCAGAGCATGTATGAGGAGACCGGTGATCCGGCCGCGAAACCGCCGATCCTGCTGTCGCGTATGGTCGATGCCGGTCTGCTCGGTGTGAAGTCCGGACGCGGCTTCTACGACTACTGAGCCGGCGACCATGGACCAGACAGGTCCGCCCCGAACCATTCGGTTCGGGGCGGACCTGTTTTAAGTCTGCAGGCAGCGTAGGTCTTTCAGCCGGCCAGCAGCTTCTCATAGCTGGCCAGTCGCACGCATGCCACGAGACCCTGAGCCGCGAGTTCGACCTCATCGAGTGTCGGCATCGTCGGGGCGATGCGGATGGTGTTGTTGTGCGGGTCGAGTCCGTACGGGTGAGTGGCTCCGGCCGGCGTCAGTTTCACACCCGCCTCCCCGGCGAGTTTGACCACTCGATCCGCGATGCCCTCCATCGTCGTCAGAGTGATGAAGTAGCCCCCGTCCGGTGAGGTCCACTGTGCCAGTTCATCTGATCCGAGGCCGTCTTCCAGCGCCGCAAGTACGGCGTCGAACTTCGGGGCGACGATTTCGGCATGCCTGCGCATATGCTCTTCGACCCCGGCGGGTTCGGAGAAGAACCGGACATGGCGCAGCTGGTTGATCTTGTCGGGGCCGATCGCGACCTTCCCGAGGTTCGCTCGCATCCAGTCGACCGTGGCCGGGCCGCCTGCGAAGAACGACACACCGGCACCGGCATGCGTGATCTTCGATGTCGAAGCGAAGATCCATGCTCGTTCGGGATTGCCTGCCTCGGCGCACAGAGAGAGGATGTCGAGATTGTCCGGATGGTCCTCACGCAGATGGTGCACCCCATAGGCGTTGTCCCACAGCAGAGCGAAATCGTCCGCCGCGGTCGGCATGGCCGCGAGCTCCCGTGCCCGCGCCTCGGTGATGGTGATTCCGGTCGGATTGGAATACATCGGCACCAACCACATGCCTTTGACCGCCGGGTCCTCGGCCAGACGCTGCGCCTCGGAGATGACCGGTCCCTCGTTGTCCATCGGGATGGTCAGAAGCTCGAATCCGAGGGATTCGGCCAGGGTGAAATGACGGTCGTAGCCGGGCACGGGGCACAGCAGTTTGTGCGGTCCCCGACCCCACGGGCGGTCGTCGACTGCTGTGCCGTGCATGAGCGCGAAGGTCAGGGCCTGGGCCATGAAGGTCAGCGACGCATTGCCTCCGGCCAGCAGCTGATTCGCCGGCACCTTGAGCAGCGGGGCGAAGATCTCACGCAGTTCGATGAGCCCGTCGAGCCCACCGTAGTTGCGAGCGTCGACACCACCTGGGGTGAACACGTCGTCACCGCTGACCGCGGTGAGCAGATCGGCGGCGAGGTCGAGCTGCTCGGGTGCGGGCTTGCCGCGGGTGATGTCGAGGTCGAGGCCGCGTGAGGCGAATTCCTCATAGGCAGCGGAGGCCTCATCCAGTCGGGACTGGAGATCGGACGGTGCGGACATGCTGACTCCTCAGGGCTGGGAACGGGCCGTTGACTCCATCCTATCGACTCGCTGGCTGACAACGACGCTAGAGTGGTCTGCAGCGGTCGCCAGGACGACCGACATAAGTTCGGTGAAAGGCAGGGGCAGATGGTGCGACCACGCGCGCAGGCCGCACACGGGCGCCGTTTCGGTGCTCAGGCCGGAGTCTATGACGAGGTGCGCCCCGGCTATCCGCAGACGGCTCTGGATCTGGCGCTGACCGGCTGGGACCGGAGTTGGTCCGATCTGCAGGTCTGCGACCTCGGTGCGGGCACCGGGATCCTCAGCCGTCGGCTGCTTGCCCTCGGCACCGATCTCATCGCCGTCGATCCCGACACGGCCGCGCTCGAGCGCAATCCTGCGCCCACCATGGTCGGCACGGCCGAGGCCACGGGCCTGGAAGCCGAGAGCTTCGACCTCGTCACGGTCGCACAGGCCTGGCATTGGTTCGACGAGTCGAGAGCCGCCGCCGAGGTGGCCCGCATCCTCCGTCCGGGAGGCCGACTGCTCATCCTCATCAACCAGCTCGATGTCCGTGTCGACTGGGTGCTGCGCCTGAGCCGGATCATGCACGCAGGAGACGTGTACCGGCCCCAGTACCGGCCTCAGCCCGGCAGCGGTCTGACTCTCAACGAGAACAGACTCGTCGAATTCGCAACGGAGGTCTCCGTCGATGGAATCGTCGACCTCGCTCGCACACGCTCCTATTGGCTGCGCTCGGACGAGAAGACCCGGAACAGAGTCGAATCGAATCTGCGCGAATATCTCCGTGTCGAACATCCGATCCCGGACAGGGCGGAGCTGCCGTACATGTGTCTGGCCTACCTCCTTCAGCGCCGCTGAATGCACGAAGCGGGCCCCACCCGCGTTCGGGTGGGGCCCGCGCTCACGGAGTCAGCTGCCGGCGCCGGGGGAGCGGGGTTCGTCCGCCGAGGACGATTCGACCACTTCGGGGGCGGTCTGTCCGGAAGCGTGCGAAACGGAGATCTTCCGCGGACGGGCCTCCTCGGCGACGGGGATCGTCAGTGTGAGGACGCCGTCGCTGTAGTCGGCGCGGATGCGATCCAGGGCCACCCGGTTGCCGAGCGTGAGCTGGCGGGCGTAGGTGCCGTTGGTGCGTTCCCTGGTCAGCCACTTCACGTCCTTGTCGGCGACCTCGGATTCGCGGCGGGCGCGGACCGTGAGCGTGCGGTCTTCGACGTCGACGTCGATGCTGCTCGGATCGACTCCGGGCATGTCGATGCGGGCGATGAAGACTTCGCCGTCACGGTAGAGGTCCATCGGCAGAGTGGTGGCATTCGGGGTGCGGGTGACCTCGGAGAAGAATCGGTCGAGGTCGCGGATGGGGTCGAAACGTGTAGCCATGTGCTTCCTTTCGTTCGGGTCCTACATTGAGTCAAACACACTCAACTTTGAATTGATTCCGAACTCATGAAATTCTCAGTCTGTGAGCCTGGTTCCCATACTCCTCGCCCTCCTTCCCGTCACGGTGCTCATCGCCTTCGGCCTGGTGCTGAAGAGACTGCCGGGTTTTCGGAGTCCCGAGTTCTGGTCGGGCGCGGAGAAGCTCGCGTACTACTGTCTGCTTCCGGTGCTGCTCTTCACCTCCGTCGCCGAGGTGGATGTGGCCCATGTCCCGCTCGTGCGGTTGGCGGCGGCGCTCGTCGTTCCCACCGCGGTCGTCTCCGTGGGCATCATTGTGACCCGTCGGGTCATCGCTCGTGATCTTCCCGCCTTCACCTCTGTTCTGCAGGGAGGCATCCGCTTCAACACCTATATCGGGCTGTCCTTGGCGGGCAGCCTGTTCGGCTCCGAGGGCAGCGCCGTTGCCGCGATCGTCGCAGCGATCCTCGTCCCCACGGTCAACGTCGTCTCGAGTCTCGGTTTCGAGTTCCTCCGCACCGGGCCGAGCTCGCTGTTCGCGCTGCTGAGGGCGATCGTGACGAATCCTCTCGTGCTCGGCTGCGTCGCCGGAGCAGCTGCCAACGTCAGCGGGCTGGGCCTGCCCGACGTGGCGTCCACGGTTCTCGATCCCCTGGCGTCGGCCTCGCTGCCCATCGGTCTGCTGTGCGTCGGTGCCGGCTTGCAGACATTCTCGCTGCGCTCCCATACCCGGGCCATCATCGCCTCCACGGCGATCAAGCTGCTTCTGCTGCCGGGCCTGTCGCTGGCAGCCCTGGCCCTCTTCGGCGTCCCGACGGTGCCTGCACTGGTCGGATTGGTCTTCCAGTCGATTGCGACGGCGAGCTCGGGCTACGTCATGGCGAGGCAGCTCGGGGGAGACGCGAAGCTCATGGCCGCACTCATCGCCGGACAGACCGTCATCATGCTCGTCACTCTGCCGGTCGTACTCCTCATCGGCCAGTCGGTGCTCGGCTGAGTACGGAGTCCGGTGCCGACGTCACAGGGGCCGACAGCACAGCGGCCGACCCCGCACTGGGATCGGCCGCTGAGTACTCGATTCGAGTCCACCCTCGACTCACGCGACTCGAGATGAGCGCTGAGCCTCAAGTGGTCGGTCTGCAGATATCACTCGCCGTCGGCGGTGATATCGGGGTGGCGTGAGCCGAGCTCGGAATCGATGCGCAGGACACCGGCACCGTCGGTGCCGACACGCTCGAGGCGACCGACGATCTCCGAGATGCTCGACTCCTCCTCGACCTGCTCGTCGATGAACCAGTGGAGCAGCGGCAGCACGTCGAGGTCGGCTTCGTCCTGGGCGGTGCGGTAGAGATTGCGGATGGATTCCGAGACCTTCTCCTCGTGCGCCAGAGCGGCCTTGAAGAAGTCGATCGGCTGCGAGCCGGAGACCTTCGGAGCGGCGATATCACCGATCTGAGGGGCGAATCCGCGGTCGAGGCAGTGCTGGGTGAACTTCGCGGCGTGCACCTGCTCTTCTTCGGACTGGGCGCGCATCCAGCGCGTCATTCCGGGCAGATCCTGATCGTCGAGCTGGATGGAGAGCTGGAGGTAGACCAACGAGGCTTCGAGTTCGAGGGTGACCTGCTCGTTGAGGACCTTCTGCATAGCGGGGCTCAGGTGCATCTGTTACTCCTTTGCTGTTCGAGGCGGATCCATTCCGCCTGCTTAGAGAATATCCTGACACCTTTTCTAGAACCGTTCCAGTGTGGAAAGGCTCGGCAAACTCTGCCCAGGTTTGCCATACCTGTCCCCGTCCGTCCCGCGCTGCGCCGACTCCGGCGCGACGTTCCGCTCAGAGCTCCGGCCGCCGACGGTGGTGACCGGTCGCCGATTCGAAGGCATGAGCGACTCGGAGCAGTTCGACGTCAGCGCCCGGTTTCGCCACGATCTGCACACCCACCGGCAGGCCGGAGGCCGAGAATCCTGCCGGCACCGAGATCGCGGGGCACCCGGTCGCCGAGATCAGGCACAGGGCCCGCATCCAATCGAGGTAGTTCTCCAACTGCACACCGTTGATCTGCGTCGGATATTCGATGTCGGCATCGAACGGCAGGACCTGGCAGGTAGTGAGCACGAGGACATCGTGTCCGGCGAAGTATCGGTCGATCTCACCGTGGAGGCGGGTGCGTGCGGATTCGGCCGCAACCACCTCGGCGCCGGTGAGATCGAGGCCCATGCGGATATTCCACCTGACCGATTCCTTGATGTGCTCCGGGTGCGCTTCATACAGCCCGCCCCAGGACCCGACGAAGTCGAGGGCACGGCGCACATTGAATACCTCATCGGCGTCCGTGAGATTCGGAATCTCCGCGTCCACCTGCGCGCCGAGACCGCTGAACACCTGAGCCGTGGAGGCGACGATGTCCTTCACCTCGGCCTCGACAGGCAGCAGTCCGTCCAGGTCGGGGCTGAATCCGACCCGAAGACCGGTGAGGTCGGGGGAGTGGTCGGCGGCACGAGCGAATTCCGGGAGGTCGAAGACTCTGCCCGATTCCAGGATCGATGCCGGCGCCGAGGGGTGCGGCCCTGAGGCCACCGACATCAGCAGTGCGACATCCGAGACCGTGCGTGCCATGAACCCGCTCTGCCCAAGCCACGCATAGGGGTTGCCCGGGGCAGTGTGCGGGATGCGGCCGTTGCTCGGTCGCAGCCCGACGACGTTGTTGAACGATGCGGGCGAACGCAGTGATCCGCCCATGTCCGATCCGTCCCCGGAGGCTTGGATCCCGGCCGCGAGCACCGCCCCCACTCCGCCGGAGGACCCCGATGCCGATTTCGTTCGGTCGTAGGGGTTCACCGTCGTGCCGAACACCTCGTTGAAGGTGTGCGAACCGGCGGCGAACTCGGGGACATTCGTCTTGCCCGTCGTCGTGATCCCGGCGGCTTTGAGTCGGGCGATGATGAGCGCATCCGATTCGGGAACCCGATCGGCCATGAGCGGCGATCCCCAAGTCGTGCGCATTCCCGCAGTGTCGTGAGTGTCCTTGTGCGTCATCGGCACCCCGTGCAGGGGCCCGAAGCTCTCACCGCGAGCGGTCGCTGAGTCCGCCGCCTCGGCCTGGGCGAACGCGGCCTCGTCGTCACGGGTGACGACGGCATTGAGGACGGGGTTGACTGCGTCGATGCGGTCGAGGTGGACCTGCAGTGCTTCACGGGCGGAGACCTCTTTGGCGGCGATCCGGGCGGCCAGTTCACGGGTCGACCACCACAGCATCTCCTCACTCATGCGCGGTCCTTTCCGACCTTGCTCAGCACTGCTGACAGCGCGGCTCGGATGCCCGTCTCGAGCGTGGTTTCGACATCGTCAGGAGCGAAGAACGGGGAGTGGTTGCCGGCCGGGGTCTGTCCGCCTTCGAATTTCGCAGGGGAGTAGCCGCCGAAGAACCAGTAGACGTACGGCACACCGATGTCATCTCCGAACGCTCCGACATCCTCGCTGCCGGTGGCAGGCTCGGTCAGGTGGACCTGCTCGGCACCGAGCTCGGCTCCGACGTGAGTGAGGAACGACTCGGTTTCGTCGGGGTCGTTGAAGCAGCGCGGGAACCGATACATCTCCTCGATCTCCGGTTCCGGGGCGCCGGAAGCCTGCGCCTCGGCGAGAACGATCCGGCGGACCCGGTCGAGGACGACTGCGCGGACCTCCTCGGTGAAGGTGCGGATATTGAGTTTGAACTCGGCGGAGTCCGGGATGATGTTCTCCTTGAGCCCGCCGTGGAACGTGCCGACGGTGACGACGGACATGTCGCGGCCGGAGATCTCACGGGACACGACCGACTGGAGCCGGGTGATCATATAGGCGCCGAGGACGATCGGGTCGATCGCATTCTCCGGCTGGGATCCGTGCGCCTGTTTGCCCTTGACGGTCACGCGCAGGCAGTCGGACATCGCCATGGCGGTGCCGCTGCTGGCGTAGATGTGGCCGGCCGTTCCGGGCCACACATGCTGACCGAAGATGACTTCGGGGCGCACGATCTCATCCCAGAGTCCGTCGTCGAGCATGGCCCGCGCACCTTGGCCGGTCTCTTCCCCCGGCTGGAAGATCATGACGACCGTGCCCGACCACAGGTCCTTGTGTGTGACGAGGTGCTTGGCGAGGTAGAGCCCGACGGTGATGTGCGTGTCGTGGCCGCAGCCGTGCATGACCTTCGTGGTCTCCCCGTCGGGCAGAGTGCCCTCTGCGGCGGAGGCGTAGTCGAGTCCGGTGTCCTCGCTGATCGGCAGGCCGTCGATGTCGGCGCGGTAGCCGATGACGGGCCCGTCGCCGTTGTCGATCACGGCGACGACGCCGGTTCCGCCGAAGGTGCGGGTGGTCAGTCCGAGGGCGTGGAGGCGGGAGGCGATCTCGGCGGCGGTGTTCGTCTCCTGCATCGACAGCTCGGGAGTGCGGTGGAAGTGTTTGTAGTCGGCAATCGTCTGGTCGAGATCGGCGCTGATCGACGCGCGGAGAGCGGGCTTGAGCGACATGATGTCCTTTCGGCAGTGGTGTGGTGCCATCTTGGCAGGAATTCTCGAATGCGGGGGTCAGTCTCGGAGACTGAGCGACAGGGGCATGGTGTCGTCAGTTGATGCCGACGGTATCGGTGCCGTCGCCGCCCGACCTCTTGTCCGTGACCGATTTGTTGCGGGTGAACCAGGTGATGAGGATGGTCAGGAACACGACGATCGCGACGTCGCCGGGCGCGAGCACGGGAACCAGTCGGACGAGGACGAGGATGACCAGAGCCGCCATACCGAGGGCGATGAGCGTCGACTTGAGCTGCTTGAGGGACGCGATGAGCTGGACGGTGACACCGCCGAGGATGGCCGGGAGGATGTAGAGCTTCGCGACGAGGGTGGCCGACTCGGGGATGAGGGTGACGAGCCACGTGCCGAGGATGCCGACGAAGATGACCATCGAGGTGACGTGGATGATCGCCGCCCCGCAGATGGCCATCGTCGCCGCATATTCGCCCTTGCGGGTGCCGGGCTTCGCCCCGATCGCGTCCTGAGCGACGATGGCCGAGGGCAGCAGCTTGTTTGAGACGTTGCCGATCATGAAGGCCTGGTACATTCCGGCGGGTCCGAGGATCGGGAAGTAGGTGAGAGGTTCGACGATGTAGAAGACGCCGTAGACGGCGAACACGGCGAGGAACCCCGTGAGGATCTCACCGAAGTCGATGTTCGCGTCTGCGACGAAGATCAGATAGAACGGCACCGAGGTGGCGATGAGGAATCCGATGAACAGCGTGATCGAGCCCCACCGGCTGGTGGTGCGCTCGAACGCCGCGTGCGAGGGTGATGTGATGATCGATGACATGTTCTCTCCTCAGGCTTCGGGCAGTCCGAGACCGGCATAGTGGGCGAAATACGCGGCGACGAGGCCGATGAGCAGGGAGAATCCCAGTCCCCATTCCTTCAGCCAGTTCTGTTTGAGTGTCTTGGCCAGCAGCAGGCAGATGCTCATCACGACTGCCGAGACGATGACGGCGATGACGTGCGCCGGCGATTTCGGCAGCTCACGGAAGGTCAGGGCCGCGAAGGCCGCGAGCAGTGCCGCGCCCGGGATGATCGACATGAGCGCCGGATTGACCTTCTCGAGTTTGTGGGAGCTGCGCTTGAAGATCGGGGTGAGGATGAGAGTGGAGATCATCCAGCCGGCTCCCGAGAGGCTCATCGCCATGAGAGCCACGATGAAGACCCCGCGGGTGAAGGTCTCATCACCGAGGTTGGCGCCCATGGTGCCTGCAGCCAGCGACGCAGAGGCCACCTCGGTGGCGGCGGAGCCGATGAGCCCGACCCTGACGATGACCGGGGGAGTGCCGAAGAGCGGCAGCAGGGCGATGGCGACGAGGACCACCGACAGTGACGGTCCGATTGCGGCGACACCACCGGCGCGGAAGGCCGACCTGACCTCCTGTTGGCTCATTCCCGCCGACTCGGCGTTCTTCTTCACGGCGGTCATGTAGATGAGCGATTGGACGACGACGACAGCCATCACCGCCAACGCGAGTATCCAGAGAATCGGTGCATTTGCGAGGCCGATGTAGTCGGCCGAACCGCTGGCCACTGTCATGGTCAGCTCCTCACTTCATCGTCGAGCAGCAGGGGCCCGAGTGGCAGGTCACATTGGTATACCATCACGCGGGACGCAGGGACAACATATACTGACCGAACGGTCAGGGCCACCGTTTGGCCGGAAGATCTCGTTGTCCGAGACGCTGCGGCGAGTCCGTGCTTCCGATCTGAATCGAACGAGCGGTGCCGGAGAGTGGACGAATGCCGAGCTCATCAATCACCTGATCGGCGGGGGAGTCCGCTGCACGCTGCTGCTGGGGCAGGCGAGCACTGCGAAGGTCGAAGCCACCAGGGGAGTCGATCACCGCGGCAATGACAGGCTCGAATCATTCTGGGCTCACGAGACAGCATTCAGAACGCTCGCTGAGGAGTGCGATCTGCAGGTGCCGGTCGCACATCGGATCGGGAGCATTCCCGGCGCGCAGCTGGTGCAGATGCGCATCCTCGAGCTAGCCCTCCATGCCGCGGATCTCTCACGCGGCACCGGTCACGATTGGCCGGTCGACGAGAGCCTGGCCGCGTTCATCGCGGAGGAACTCGGCGATCTCATCATCGCCCTCGGTGCCGAGGGCGGATACAGGCCGCCGCGCCCGCTCGACAAGGGCGCCTCGGCCGCTCAGCGGGTGCTGCTGCTGTCGGGTTGGTGACCGGTTCAAACCCGTCACCGGATGGAGACGGGATGGCTCAGCGCTTCTTCGGTGAGATGTACATGGTGATGCGTGCCGTGACGAATGCGGTGCCCTCAGCGTCGATGACGTCGACGGGGACGACCATGTCGAACTTCTCGTCGCCGAATTCAGGGATCGCCTCAAGGCGGGTGACGGCCGTGATCTCTCCCTTGCTGGCCTTGGCGTTGTACTCCACGGTCATTCCCGCAGGGATCCAGCGGTGTGTGGGCGGCACGGTCGCTTCGGTCATGACACCGGCGGCGACCTCGGCCATATTGCACGATGCGATCGCATGATAGGTGCCGATGTGGTTGTGCATTCCGCGACGATTCGGTGCAGTGACGCGGCACAGCCCCGGGCGCAGCTCTCTGATCTGCGGTCGCACGGTGCGGAAATAGGGTGCCTTGAAGGAGATGGCCTGAGAGAACAGCCAGGAGCCCACGCGACCGCCCAGCGGCATCTCCTGCATCTTCTTCCAGAGCTTGAAGGTGGGTGCCGAGTCGGCGATCTGCGCGGCTGTAGTGTCTGCGTTCATGGGTGCACCTCTGCTGTGAGCTGAGTTACTGTTCAGTACAGACTAGCATCCGCCCCATTCGGCCCGCGCTCTTCATAGTCGCGGTGAGATAGATCGTGTTGGCGCGCAACAGGGGAGTAGGCGAGCACCGGCACTGTGCCGCCATGTCCAGACTCATAGCGATGCTCGACCTCACCGAACCCGATGATGCGCGAAGCCCACACCACAGGCACTTCGCCGGAGATCCCTGCGAAGATCTCGCACAGGCGATCGGCCTCGGCGCGCCTGGGACCGCGGGCACGGTCGAGAACCTCGCCAACGCCTTCACCGGTCGGTCACATCGCCGGCTGCCTCGTCGCCATTCCGCCTCCTCGTGTCGGACTGACGGATCCCAACGCGAACCGTCGAATTCAACTGTATCCGGGCACCCCGGGGAGCGGCTCCATGTCTGTACTTAACATAATGTATATTATCGGCGTTATATCCAGAGCCGGATCACCGACAGAAAATGCCCGTGAGCGACGCGTGGGTCACTCAGGGGCATTTTCTGATCACGATCACAGCGCACGTGTTCGCGCCTGCAGATCGTTGATCGTCAGATCATTGCGCGGGATCAGCTGCCGACGATGACATTTCCGCCGAGTCCGACCTTGCCGCTGTCGCTCGAACCGCCGTCGTCGCCGGACCCGTCGCCGTCATCGGCGGCACCGTTGGACTTCGTCAGTCCGGCCTTCTCGCCGCAGACCGGCCATGCGCCCGGACCCTGTTCCTCGAGCACCTTCTGAGCGATGTGGATCTGCCACTCCTTGCTGTGCTCGTCCGCAGTGCCCGAACCGCCGAAGGCATTCCAGGTCTGCTTGGAGAACTGCAGTCCGCCGTAGTATCCGTTTCCGGTGTTGATGTGCCAGTCACCGCCGGATTCGCATTCGGCGACCTTGTCCCAGACGCCCTTCTCAGATGCCTGTGCCGGCTGCGTTGCGCTCATTCCGGTCAGCCCGGCGGCTGCGACAGCGCCGGCGCCGACGAGCAGGGCGGCCTTGCGGAGGCTTGTGCTGTAGAGGTTCACTGTGTCTTCTCCAAAGTACGACTGCATTTCGGCTCTGTAACCCGGTCGTTACCAAGCCGTTATACACCGTAACGAATCAACTGCCGCATTTGAACCCGAGACCGTGAAATCAGCATCCGAATCGCCTCCGCGCTCTCTGAGCGAAGTGTGAAAAGCAGCGGCTCCCCCGGTCAGGCCGGTCAGGCATTCACATATGCGGCCAGATGTTCGGCGGTCAGCGAACCGTTCGTCTTCTCTCCTGCGACCAGGTCGGCTGGGCTGCCTTCGAACACGATGGAACCTCCGTCGTGTCCGGCACCGGGTCCGAGGTCGATGATGTGATCGGCATGAGCCATCACGGCCTGGTGGTGTTCGATGACGATGACGGTCCGACCTGAGTCGACAAGTCCGTCGAGCAGACGCAGCAGGTTCTCGACATCTGCCAGGTGCAGTCCGGTCGTCGGTTCATCGAGGATGATCACCTGCGCCGCCTCGGCGACCTTCGCCGACAAGTGCACCGCCAGTTTCAGTCTCTGACGCTCTCCCCCGGACAGCGTCGTCAGCGGCTGGCCGAGACTGACATAGCCGAGTCGCACCTCGGCGAGGATCTTCAGAATCTTCACGACCGCCGGAATGCGCGACTCCCCCGCACCGAAATGCGCGATAGCCGAATCCACCGGCAGGTCGAGGACCTCACGGATATTCAGTCCGCCCAAGGTGAATTCGAGCACCTCGGCTTGGAACCCCTTGCCCTCACACTCGTCGCACGGTGCCGACACACCGCCCATGAGCGCCATATCCGAATAGATGATCCCGGCGCCGTTGCACACCGGGCACGCGCCTTCGGAATTCGCGCTGAACAGGGCGGGTCTGACCCCATTGGCCTTCGCGAACGCCTTCCGGATGGGCTCGAGCATCCCCGTATACGTGGCCGGGTTGCTGCGCCGGGATCCCTTGATCGGCGCCTGATCGATCATCACGACTCCATCGCGCCCCCGCAGGGACCCTTCGATGAGGCTGCTCTTGCCCGAACCGGCGACTCCGGTGACGACGGTGAGCACGCCGAGGGGCACATCGACATCGACGTCGCGCAGATTGTGCGATCCGGCACCCCGGATCTCCAGTGCCCCCGCCGACTCCCGCACCGTGTCCTTGAGTGCGGTATCCGAGGTGGCGACCGGTGAGAGTATCCGATTCCCGGAGACCGTCGACGGTGCCGGTGAAGGTGACCTCTCCCCCGGTACTGCCCGCGCCGGGACCGAGGTCGACGATGTGGTCGGCGATGAGGATCGTCTCGGGCTTGTGTTCGACGACGAGGACCGTGTTGCCTTTGTCCCGCAGCGCCAGCAGCAGGTCGTTCATCGCTCGGATGTCGTGCGGATGCAGGCCGATCGTCGGTTCGTCGAAGACATAGGTGACGTCCGTGAGCGACGAGCCCAGGTGGCGGACCAGTTTGATCCGCTGCGCCTCTCCCCCGGACAGCGATCCCGCCGATCGGTCCAGGGACAGATATCCGAGGCCGATGTCGTTGAAGGCGCGCACGTCCGCACGCAGTGACTTCAGCAGCGCCGAGGCGGCCCCCGGCGTGATCTGATCGAGCCATTTCGTGATGTCCGAGATCTGCAGGGCACACACATCGGCGATGGACCGACCGGCGATCAGGGAGGACCGCGCGGCCGCATTGAGACGAGTGCCCTCGCAGTCGGGACAGGTGGTGAAGACGACGGCCCGGTTCACGAATTCCCGGATGTGCTTCTGCATCGAGTCACGATCCTTGGACAGGAACGACCGTTGGATCCGCGGGATCAGCCCGTCGAAGGTGATGTTCGTGCCGTTGATCCTGACCTTCTCGCCTTCGGCGTAGAGAAGGTAGTGTCGCTCCTTCTCATCGAAGTCGGCGATGGGTTTGTCCGGGTCGAAGTAGCCGGATTCGGAGAACATGCGCACGGACCAACCGCCGGGTTTGTACCCGGGGACCGTGATGGCTCCGTCGTTCAAGGATTTCGACTCATCGACCACCTCGGCGATGGAGATGTCCGTCGCGGTGCCCATTCCCTCGCATTGCGGGCACATTCCGCCGTTGACGGAGAAGGACCTGCGTTCGACCTGCTCGCCCTCGCCCTTGTCGATACTCACCGCGCCTTTCCCGCTCAGCGTGGCCACGTTGAAGGAGTAGGCGTTGGTCGACCCGAGGTTCGGTTCTGCCAGACGAGCGAAGAGGGTGCGCAGCTTCGCATTGATGTCCGAGACCGTACCCACGGTGGATCGCGGGTTCGCTCCGATCCGCTCCTGATCGACGAGGATGGCCGTCGTCAGTCCTTCGAGGACATCGACTTCGGGTCGGGCCATCGCAGGCATGAAGCCTTGGACGAACGCGGAATAGGTCTCATTGATCATCCGCTGGGACTCGGCGGCGATGGTGTGGAAGACCAGCGAACTCTTGCCGGAACCGGAAACGCCGGTGAAGACCGTCAGGCGACGTTTGGGGATCTCGACGCTTAAGTTCTTGAGATTGTTCTCCCGGGCTCCGCTGACGCGGATGAGGTCATGGCTGTCTGCGGTGTGCACAGGTCTCAGCCTCTCTGCTGGATGCGGATCATGTTTCCGGCGGGATCCCGCAGGGCACAGTCGCGCAGACCATAGGGCTGGTCCATCGGTTCCTGCACGATATCGCCACCCTTGGCCTCCACCTCGGCGAAGGCCTCATCGACGTTCGGGCTCGCCAGCACGATCGCGGCATAGCTGCCCTTGGCGATGAGACCTTCGATGGTCTCCCGTTCGGTGTCGCTGATCGTCGGGTCGGTCACGGGCGGGGTGAGCACGATCGATGTGTCGGGCTGGCCGACCGGTCCCACCGTCAGCCAGCGCATGCGTCCGGCACCGACGTCGAGGCGCAGCTCGAAGCCGAGGATGTCACGGTAGAAGGTCAGGGATTCGTCCGCATCGATGTGCTGCAGGAAGCTGGCGTTGATCGAGATGTCCATGTCAGCAATCGTAGACTGCTCAGTCAGGTGGGACTTCTCGATTCCTGACCGGTCGCAGGGCATTCTTCACCACGATCGTCGGAAGCCGGTGCTCGCCTGCGGCGACACCGTCGCGGTAGCGCGTCGGTGAGAGTCCGACGAGTTCACTGAAGCGGGTGCTGAAGGTGCCCAGGGAGGAGAAGCCGACGGTGAAGCAGATCTCGGTGATCGTGAGATCACCGCGACGGATGAGGGCCATGGCGCGTTCGATCCTGCGCGTCATGAGATACGAATACGGCGATTCGCCGAAGGCCGCTCTGAACTGACGGCTGAGGTGCCCGGCGGACATGTGCACGCCTGCGGCCAGGGCCTCCACACTCAAGGGCTGGTCGAACTCGCGGTCGATGCGGTCCCGGACTCGGCGCAGAGCCACCAGTTGCTCATTCACCCCTCGTCGACTCCCTGTTTCAGGGTGCGTCCGCGGAAGAAGTCGGGATGGCGGAGAGATTGGATGATCATGATGACCACGCCCAGGGCCAGCACTCCGATGCCGAGGACGAAGACGAGTCCGATGCCGAAGACGGACGACCCCGATCCGTAGTCGGGATCGAGGGAGTCGATCGCGGTGGTGACGAAGATGACCAGCAGGGTCACTCCGCCGATGAGCGGGAACAGGAACCGGAAGAAGAACGTGCGGGTCGAGGCGAACAGGCTGCGGCGGAAATACCAGATGCAGGCCAGACCCGTGATGCCGTAGTAGAAGCAGACCATGAGTCCCAGAGCGGTGATCGTGTCCCACAGGGCGTTCTCCGACAGCAGACGCATGACGACGTAGAAGATGATCGCCGCTCCCGCCGAGGTGACGGTGGCCACGGACGGCGATTTGTACCGCGGGGAGACGCGGCCGTACTTCTCCGGCAGCGCTCCGTAGTGGCCCATCGCCAGGATCGTCCGAGAGGGCGAGACCATCGTCGCCTGCAGCGACGACAGAGACGAGGAGAGCACCGCAATGGATACGAGAACCGCGAAGGGACCCATGACAGGGCCGGCGAGTGAGGCGAAGATCGATTCCTGGTTGTCCGGATTGCCTGCCCCGAGCCCCTCGGTGCCGATGCCGGCGAACGAGATGACCGCGATCGTGCAGGCGATGTAGATGATGACGATCGCGATGATCGTGAGCATGGCGGCCCGGCCCGGGGTCTTCTCCGGATCCTTCGCCTCCTCGTTCATCGTGATCACCGTGTCCCAGCCCCAGAAGAGGAAGATCGACAGTGACACCGCTGCCGCGACGGTGGAGAAGTCGCCGGCCGACAGCGGGTTGAACCAATCGAGTGAGACCGGGGTCGGGTCGAAGGCGGTGCCGTTCGCCACCTGCACGATCGCGGCGATGACGAACCATCCCAGCGCCAGGACTTGGAAGGCGACCAGCCACACCTGCAGCTTCTCCGTGGCTTCGACTCCCCGATACGACACCCAGGCTGCGGCGGCGGTGAGAATGATCGTGACGGGGATGTTGATCCACAGAACCCGTGTGAGTTCGGCGATGGACGGATCGGAGAACACCTGCGACAGGAGGAGGAAGAGGAAGTCGACGGCCACGGCCGCGAGATTGGACAGCACGAGGACGGTGGCAGCGACGAGTCCCCAGCCGCCCATCCATCCGAGCCAGGGCCCGAATGCTCTGGTCGCCCAGGTGAAGGTGGTTCCCGAGTCCGGCATCGCCGTGTTCAGTTCCCGGTAGCCGAAGACGACCAGGAGCATCGGCACGAAGCCGATGAGCAGCACGGCCGGGGTGTGCACCCCGACTTCGGAGATCGTCGGGCCCAATCCGGAGGTCAGCGTGTAGGCCGGGGCGATGCAGGAGATGCCGATGACGGCTCCCCCGATGGCTCCGATCTTGCCGGCGGAGAGTCCCTTGGCGCTCAGTCCGCTCGTGTTCGTCGACGGTGACGGCTGTGTGCTGCTCATGGTCAGGAGATCTCGCCGAGGATCCTCTCGGCGGTGGCGGTGCCGATGCGCACGGCTCCGTCGACGTGCTGGTAGCCTTCGGCGGCGATATCGGAGCTGGCGAAGTGGATCGGTCCGACCGGGTCGTTCTGGAACGGCCCCCACCGGTGCAGACCGCCGAGGTCGTAGCTGGTCGCATAGGCACCGCGGGTCCATTCCTCCGCACCGAAGTCGGAGAGGTAGAACACGCGCGGGTCGAGAGCCTTCGGGCCGAGGAATTCGGCCAGCGCCTCGAGGATCGTCGCCCGGCGGGTCTCCTCGTCCAGGGCCCACATGGCGTCGGCGTTGACATCGGAGATGAACCCGACGAGGGTGCCCTGCTCTTCGCCGTGGTTCGTGTTGTCGTAGACCTCCTGCACGAGACGGGAGGCACCGAACCCGGTTCCGCACAGTCCGTCCTCGCGCCAGAACGGAGTGTCGTAGGTGGCATGGACCTTGATGACGAGCCCCATGGACTGGTGTTGGTGGAAGATCTGCTGGAGCCGAGGCAGAGGTGGGTCGTAGCTGATGCGCGAGTAGAGGTTCGGCGGAACGGCGACGATCGCCTGGTCTGCGCTGACGCTCAGATCGTCGGTCGAGACGTGGACTCCGGTCTCCGACCATTCGATCCGGCGGACCGGCTGCTGCAAGCGCACGATGTCCCCGCCGAGTTGCTCGGCCATCTGCACGGAGACCGACTGCATTCCGCCGACGACGCGACGATCGAGGATGAAATGATCGTCGACGAGGTTCGAGAATGATCCCGCCGAGGCGGCCATGAGGATGGCCTGGAGCGTTGAGAAGGTGGTGGCGGGCTTGGTCAGCATGCCGCCGGCGACGAACAGTCCGATGTTCTCGCAGGCGAGTTCGTCCTCGGACTGCTCTCGCAGCCAGTGGTGGAAGGAGATCGAGTCGAGTTCGGCAGCGTCCTCGGCATCCCAGGGGGTCTTCGGTCCGATTCGGGCGGCGAGCTCGTCGAGGAGGCCGATGAGACGTTCCATCTCGGCCTGGGTCGACTCCCCCACGGGGAACATCTCGCCCGAGTAGACGGTGCGGGCTCCGTCGGGTGCGATGTAGACGCTGTCGCCGTCGCGGTAGCGGGGGTAGGTCTCTTTGCCGAGTTCGTCGAGGAGAGCCAGCAGCGCGGTCTGATCTGGAGAGACCCACTGTCCGCCGAGTTCGAACATCTGCCCGTCGATGTGTTCGGTCCAGGTACGTCCGCCCACACGATCACGAGCTTCGAGGACGATGACGCTGCGTCCGGACTTCCGCAGCCGACGGGCCGCGCTCAGGCCCGATGGACCTGCTCCGATGATGACGACGTCACGAGCTACTTCGGACACGTGGAACTCCTCGACAGACTGTGTGATGGTGGCTTCAGGTTAGCTACCCCACAGTCGAAAACCAAGGTCGAAGAGACGAATACGAATTTCGCAGCGACAGAGCAATCCGTAGCCCTAGGCTCGAATCAGCGACTGATTACCTTTGCCTATAGGGTCGAAAAGTTCGAAACTCGCATTTGCGTCGCTGAACCTGCGGATTCCGCAATCAGCGGCTGCCGCAGACGGCGTCACTGCACTTCGTACTTGCCGTTGATCTGTCCGGCGCCGACGCCGCCGACTGCCTCCATGGCGGCCTTCGACAGGTCGAAGCAGCGGCTGCCGTGGTACGGACCGCGATCGTTGACGCGCACGGTCACGGACTTGCCATTGGCGGTGTTCGTGATCTTCACCTTGGAGCCGAACGGCAGAGTCTTGTGGGCGGCGGTGAGCTTATTGGCATCGAAGATCTCGCCGTTGGCAGTCTGCCTGCCGTCGAATCCGTCACCGCCGCCGTAGTAGGACATCGGGCAGCTGCCCGATACGCCGGTCGACTTCCCGGAATTCGACGGTCCGTCGTTCTCGTCCGCGGCTCCGCCGGACGATCCCTCGTCGCCAGAGGATTCCCCGCCACCGGACGTCTCTCCGCCACCGGGCGATCCTTCGTCCTTCGTCTCGGCAGTCTTCGACGGCTTGGGGCTCGGCGTCTCGATATGAGTGTCGATCGTGACCTCTGCCGGCTTCTCCTTGGCCTGTTTCTTCGCTTTGGCGAGGAATTCGTCGGTGGCCTGCGTCGGCTCGGAGACGGCGACGGCCGGCGCTTCGGCCACGACCTGGCCGCTCGTGGAAGAGTCGTTGGGAACCATTGCGAGGCTCGAGGCGACGACGGCTGCCGTTGCGGCGGTCGGCACGATGAACGCGGAGAGCACCGGGCGGGTGCGGACCGCTGCCAGCACTCCCCCGGCGGTGTTCTGCCGGTCGGCGGGTGCGTGGCGTCCGGTCTTCTTCTTCGCTGACAGCGCGGAGAAGATCGAGCCGGTCTTCTTGGTGTTCGGAGCTGAGTGTCTGCCCACAGTCGTGTTCCTCGTCATCGTCACAGAGTGTCTCGGCAACTCGGAGATGCAGGGGGAAGACCTCTCGCAGCCGTGCGCTTGAGGATTGGCTCCAAGTTATCTGATCGTTATCTCCACAGATTCTAGTTAAGGAACTGTTACAAAAGCAATGTGGCACACCGTTTCGGTGTGCCACATTGCTGAGACTCTGTTCACGGGCAGCGTCGGCCCACTGCCGATTCGCTGATCCGTCGAGCCGGTTCGCGGACGGAACCGATCAGGGACGACGAGGTTTGCGCGTCACCAGTTTCCGGACACCGTCGGCTCCGGTCGTCACGGTCTCCTGTGCTCGGTCGAAGGCCCGTTCGACCTTGCCGCTGCGCACAGCGTCATCGATGGCGTGCGAAATACTTCCCAATGCGCGGTTGACGCCGTTCTCGCCGACTTCGATGAGGCGAGAGGTCGATGTCGCTTCACGCACATTCCTCACACCGGTGCTCGCTGCACTGTACGCGCGTCCGGCGACCCGGCGTGCGCGTTCGGTCGGAGTCTTCGCGGTTGCGTCGATGACATCGTCGGGTTCGAGGGGTTCGCGGTGTGAGCTCATGACTCCATCCTTGAACAGCGCCTCGGTGAAATCAACACCCTGACTAGGATTGGAGTATGAATTCCCAGCGGGAGGTCATCGCAGACCCAGAGATCATCGCGCACCGAGGCGGACTGTGGCCCGGGATGAGCGAAAACACCCTCGAGGCATTCGCCGCGGCCGCCGCTGCCGGGGTGCGGTGGATGGAGACCGACGTCCACGCCTCCGCGGACGGCATCCTCTTCGCCGCTCATGACGCCGACCTCAACCGCATCGCCGGGATGTCCAGTTCCATCCGCGAACTCCCTGCTGACGAACTCGACGAGGTCGACCTACTCGCAGGCGGCCGACTCCCTCGTCTCGAGGCTCTGTTGGCCGCGCTGCCCGAGGTGCAGTGGAATATCGATGTCAAGGCCGCTCACAGCATCGGTCCGATGATCCGGTTGGTGCATAGTCTCCATGCCGCTGACAGGATCCGCCTCGCGTCCTTCGACTCGGGAACCCTGCGACGGCTGCGCACCGCCCTGCCTGGGGTGCGCACGTCGACAGGCACGACAGAGACAGCGTTGTTCGCCCTCGGTCGACTGCCGGGTCTCCCCGATCACGGGGCCGCTGCCCTGCCTCCGGGAGTCGACGCGCTGCAAGTGCCGGCGTCGTTCAACAAGATTCCCGTGGTCACTGCCGATTTCGTCGCCCGAGCTCACCGGACGGGCCTGCTCGTTCATGTCTGGACGATCAATGATGCGCCGACGATGCAGTCGCTGCTCGACCTCGGAGTCGACGGAATCGTCACCGATGATGTCGAACTCGGCCTCGAGGTTCTGGCGCATCGGCGGGGTTGACTGCCCCCTTCCTCCCCGTCGATTCGCGCGTGCCGCCCCGGGGCTGTCGGCGAGGAATATCCGGGCACGGTAGACTGTTGCATTGCGTCCAAGGTGTGCAGTCGAGTCGGAAGGTCTTAGATATGAGCGAACGCAGTCTCCGCGGAACACAGTTGGGCTCGCGCAGCCTCGAAACCGAAGAGGGCGTCGAGCCGGCACCCCGCCAGATGGTCGAATTCGAATGCGAAGACGGGACCCGTTTCAAGGTGCCGTTCTCGATCGAAGCCGAAGTCCCTTCGACCTGGGATTCCGGAATGCACGGCATCGGCGTCCGCGTCGGAGTCAACGAGCCCGACGGCGATCCCGTCAAGCATGTGCGTTCCCACTGGGACATGCTTCTGGAACGCCGGTCTTTCGACGAACTCCAGGTGCTCCTCGACGAACGCCTCGCGATCCGTCGCGGTGAGGTACCGGCCCAAAGCTGAACCAGCCGCAACAGGGAGCCATAAGGGGTGCAGGTCAACGGACCTGCACCCCTTCTTACTACCTGACGGCGGCCTAGCAACCTCGCGCGAGGTTGCTAGGCCGCCGTCAGGTAGTAATTGAGGGGGTTAGGGGGTGCGGGTGAGGAGACGACGCAGCTGATTGCGACGGCGAGTCAGGCCCCAACCGGCGACCTTCGTGAACGCTTCGGTGATGATCGAGCCGCTCATCTTCGATTCGCCGAGCTCGCGTTCGACGAAGACGATGGGCACCTCGGCGACCCGGAACCCGGCCTCGACGGTGCGGTAGGTCATGTCGATCTGGAAGCAGTATCCCTGCGACTGGACGTCGGAGAGATCGAGCGCCTCGAGCACGGGACGTCTGTAGGCACGGAATCCTGCCGTTGCGTCCTTGACTCCCAATCCCATGACCGCGTTGACATAGACGTTCGCGCCGCGGGAGAGGAAGAACCGGGATCTGGGCCAGTCGACGATCTCTCCGCCCGGAACCCACCGGGATCCGATGATGAGGTCTCCTCGCCCCTCCGCGGCAGCGTCGAGCAGCTGCCCCAGGTCGAGGGAACGGTGCGAGCCGTCGGCGTCGAACTCGCAGATGATCTCGTAGTCGCGTTCCAGCGCCCATTGGAATCCGGCGATATAGGCCATGCCGAGTCCGGACTTCTCGGTGCGGTGGAGGACGTTGATCCGGGGATCTGCCGCAGCCTGCTCATCGGCCCACTCCCCCGTTCCGTCCGGGGAGCTGTCATCGACGATGAGAACGTCGATATCAGGCTGCTGATCGAACAGTCCGGCCAGAGTCACGGGGAGGGCGAGACGTTCGTTGAAGGTGGGGATGACGACAAGAATCTTGGAAAGCACGCACTCCACGATACGCGGTCGTCGCCTCAGACAATGAGTCGACACCCCCGCCTTCGGACCACGCTGCCGTGGCGGCGAGTTATCTATTGACGGGAGTGCCGACTCCATCCCGCACCAAGCGGAATGCTCACGTCGAATCTAGTGGCCCATCGAGACTTCGCAAAATCGCCGTGACCTGGGCTGATACCTGAAACCGCAGGTCACAGGCCCAACCGGAAGAACGAAAATTTCGAGTTATCGGTGTGTCGGCTGGACACGCCTGACCCCGCTGAGGCGTCAGCGGGCCCTCCCGCATCTGCAGGTCCGGATCAGAGTTCCACCCGGGTGGGCAGAGCCACGTCCGGAGACAGCTCGGGCAGTCCCGGAGTCCCGGACCGCGGATCGGTGCTCCAGGCGGCGACGCGCGGGTCGGCGACCTGGACGACGAGACGGTCGACCTTCCACCGCACGATATCGGCATCGGCTCCGGGCGCGAGCACTCCCCCTTCCGGGTGTCCGGCCGCGCGATGAGCGAAGCGGGTCGCCGCGTTGAACGCAGCGCGGGCACCGATGCCCCCGTCGCCGACGACGGCGCTGCGCACTCCTGCCCAGGGTGAGGTCTCGGAATGGCTGAAGGACACCTGTGCCCCGGCCGAGAGCAGCTGAGCCAGGGGCTGCGGCTGCGCGGGGTCGAGCGTGATGGCGATTCCGCTGCGGCCGAGGGACTGCACCTGCTCGTCCGAAACGGCGAAGTCCAGCCGCAGACGGTAACCGTGACGCTGGGCATGAGCGGCATCGGCACGCAGGACCTCGAGCACGGCGGTGAGCTGGTCGTTCGAATCGACGAGGATGAACAGGCTCAGCGCCGGAAGATCCTCGAGCGTGAGGAGATCGGCCGCGGAGATCGAAGCACGTCCGGCTTCGACGGAACCGGAGCCCAGCTGCGGGTAGTCGACGATCGACAGACCGTCCGGGGCGTCGGCAGCGAACTGCGCAATCTGCTCGGCGCTGCCGATCGCGTGCACATGCGTGAACCCCTGCGCGAACAGATCGGCCGCCGTCGGGACTGATTCGTCGACGATCAGACCGGCGTGAACGAATCCGGGTGTGAGGAAGTCCTCACCGAGGTCGATCGCCTCCGGGTCCAGGGCCTTGGCCGCTTCATCGGAACCGATGAACGAGACCTTTCCGTCCGCATGCCCCAGTGCCGTCGCGAAAGGGTCGGCACTGCTGTAAACATCTCCACCAAAGTACATAGTCACAGCCGACAGGCTACACCGTCGGCCGTGGCGGCTACACCTGTGTCAGGAGGGTCGGGTATCGTCACCTGATGTGAAGCCCTTGGTTCTGCTCGATACGCCAGCTCTGTACTATCGCGCCTTCTATTCGGTGCCGGATTCGATCGTCAATGCCGACGGTCATCCGGTCAACGCCGTGCGCGGGGTGCTCGACACCGTTGCCCAGATGGTGCGCCGCTTCGACACCGATCGTGTCATTGCGACGATGGACGCCGATTGGCGTCCGGCCTTCCGTACCGCGATCATGCCCGAATACAAGGCCGCACGCGTCAAAGATGAGGAGGCCGGCACGGAGATCCCTCCCGAGCTGGCAGTGCAGCTGCCGATCATGAATCGCGTCCTCAGCGCTGCCGGAATCCCCATCGCCGAGGTGGCCGGAACCGAAGCCGATGACGTCATCGCCACGATGGCCGCCCAATCGACGACCCCCGTGATCATCGTCTCCCCCGATCGGGACCTGCTGGCGCTGCTCGACTCGTCCGCCGATGTCAGTGTTCTGCGCCCCCGCAAGGGCGGCGAGTGGGAGGCCCTGACCCAGGCGGGTCTGCCGAACGCCTACGGAGTGCCCGACGGCACCCGCTACCGTGAGCTGGCAGCTCTGCGCGGCGACCCGTCCGACGGGCTGCCCGGAGCCCCCGGGATCGGGGAGAAGACTGCGGCGACCCTGCTGGAGAACTTCGGTTCCCTCGAATCGATCATCAAGGCCGCCAAAGCCGGCGTGAAGACCGGTGGCCTCAGCCCGAAGCGGGCCGCAACGATCATCGAGGTCGAAGAGACCCTGCACAAGACGCTCGAGGTCATGCGCTGCCTGACCGACGTCGACCACGGCATCGACCTCGACAGCGTTCCGAACGGCCTTGACCGCGCCGCAGTCGTGGACGCCGCTGACGGACAGAACATCCGCCGTTCCGTCGACAACCTCACCAGTGCGCTCGAATCCGTGTCAGGAGCCGACGCTGCCGCAGCCTCGCACGAGGCCGCCTCCCAGGCGGCCGCACAGTCCGACGCGGTCGCGCAGCCCAAGTCGCCCGAGTCCGCCGAATCGGCGCCGCGGTCGGCCGGGACCGATTCATGGGTGCAGTCACGGCTCGTCGGCTTCGACCTCGAGACCACCGGAGTCGAACCGGCCACCGCCCGCATCGTCACCGCCGCCTTCGTCGACTCGCCTGCTCAGGTGCGCACATGGCTGGCGGATCCGGGCATCGAGATCCCGGAATCGGCGCGTGCCGTCCACGGCATCACCACCGAATTCGCACGCGCCAACGGTTCGGCCGCCGCCCAGGTCGTCAGTGAACTGTGTGCAGAATTCGCCGCACTCCGAGAAGAAGGCGCCGTCGTCGTCGGGCACAACGTCGTCTACGACCTCAGTGTGATGGCAGCGGAAGTCGCCCGCCATCGACCGGACATCGATTTCGCCTCGATCATCCCGACGATCGTCGACACATTCGTCGTCGACAAACAGATCGACCCCTATCGCAGGGGAAAACGAACGCTCATCGAGACGGCGAAGACCTACCGCATCGAACTCCTCGACGCCCACGATGCCGCCGCCGACGCCCTGGCCGCTCTGGACATTTCCCGAGCATTGGCCGAAAAGTCCACGGAAATCTCCTCGCTGAGCAACGATGAGATCATGGCCGCACAGGCCGATTGGAAGCGCTCACAGGCGGCAGGACTGCAGGCCTGGCTGCGGAAGAAGGGCAACGCCGAGGCCGTCGTCGACGGTTCGTGGCCCATGTCCTGAACGCTAGACTCGACACCGACGCACCAACGACGAAGGACGACAATGGGATTCTTTTCTCGCCTGCTCAACCGACCCGGCTCTCATGCGGAGAAGACGACAGGTTGGTTCGAGCGCGCCGCCGACGATCTGGACGCGGCCGGGCGCGAATTCTCCGAACTCAGCGATTCCGAACTCACGGAGGCCGCCGGTGAGGTCTTCGCATCGGGCAGCCAGCAGCAGACGCTCATCCGCTACTGTGCTCTGGCACGCGAAGCCGGTAAGCGGGTCCTCGACGAACGAGCCTACGACACTCAGCTGCGAGGGCTCGTCGGACTCCTGCAGGGCAGCATCGTGCAGATGGCCACCGGTGAGGGCAAGACCCTCGTCGGCGCGCTGGCGGCAGCCGGCTACGCACTGCAGGGACGACGCGTGCACGTCGTCAGCGTCAACGACTACCTCGCCGTTCGAGACCGCAATTGGATGAAACCGCTGTTCGACCTCCTCGGTGTGAAATCCGCTTCGATCTCGGGCGCACAGGCCGACGATGAACGACGTGGGGCCTACCGTGCCGAAGTCGTCTATGCGTCGGTGACCGAGGTCGGTTTCGATGTCCTCCGCGACCGGTTCCTCACCGAGGATGCCGATCAGCGGGTCCCCGAACGCGACGTCGTCATCGTCGACGAGGCCGATTCCGTGCTCATCGATGAGGCACGTGTGCCGCTGGTCCTCGCCGGTTCGGCCAGCGTCCAGGACACCGATACCGCGATCGCAGCGCTCGTGTCCCGACTCAGTCCGGACACCGACTTCGAAGTCAGTGCCGACCGACATGCCGTCTCACTCACCGATGCCGGAGTCGACAGGGTCGAGGACGAACTCGACGTCGAACTCTTCAAAGAGGATTCCGAGACGCTCGCCGCCGTCAATCTCGCTCTCCACGCCCGGGCGCTGGTCAAACGCGATGTCGATTACCTCGTCGTCGACGGACGCGTCAAACTCATCTCCTCCTCCCGAGGCCGCGTGGCCGAACTCCAGCGCTGGCCCGACGGGCTCCAGGCCGCAGTCGAAGCCAAGGAGAGCCTCGACGCCACCGACAGCGGGGAGATCCTCGACCAGATGACGGTCGAAGAGCTCATCCACGGCTATGAGACCGTGTGCGGTATGACCGGCACCGCGCTGGCCGTCGGTGACGATCTGCGCGAATTCTATGGGCTGGAGATCGTCCCCATCGACACACATCTGCCAGTGATCCGCAGCGACGAACCCGATCGCCTGTTCACTTATCAGGAGTCGAAGGAACGCGCGATCGTCGAGGAAGTCGTCGACAATCACGCCCGCAGACGTCCCGTACTCATCGGCACCTCATCGGTGGCAGAGAGCGAGTCCCTGGCCGAACGGCTCACCGAACGCGGAATCGACGTCGCCGTCCTCAATGCGAAGGACGATTCCCGGGAAGCCGAGATCATCGCGAAGGCCGGCGCGCCGGGCGCCGTGACGGTGTCGACGCAGATGGCCGGTCGCGGCACGGATATCCGACTGGCCGATGACGACGTCGCCGAGGCCGGGGGCCTCCTCGTCATCGGTGCCGGTCGCTATCCGTCATCCCGACTCGACGACCAGCTGCGCGGGCGCGCGGGTCGTCAGGGCGATCCCGGCACGTCTGTGTTCTTCACCAGCCTCGAAGACGAACTGGTCACCAGGGTTCCCGAGATCCAACGCTTCGTCTCCGAGGGTGATGAGACCGGGCTCATCGAATCCAAGCGCGCACTCGGCCTCGTCGAACACGCTCAGCGCATCGCCGAAGGCCAGAACACCGCTCTGCATCGTGACACCTGGCGCTTCAATGAGCTCATGGCCAAACAGCGTGAGCTCGTCCTCGAACGCCGAGCCGAGATCCGCAAGGCCGACGAACCCGTCGAACAGCTGCGCAAGGAACTCGGCGACCGTGCCGATGAGATCGCGCAGGAGCACTCGGAGGAGCTGCTCGACTCGGTTCTCCGCGAGGTCATGCTCTTCCACCTTGACGCACGCTGGGTCGATCACCTCGCCTTCCTCAACGACCTGCGAGAGGGCATCCACCTGCGCACCTTCGCCAGAGAGAAGCCGCACGAAGCGTTCAACACCGAATCGATCCGCGTCTTCTCATCCTTCTGGTCCGATGTCATCGACGATTCGACGGCGACGATCAAGGAGGCGACGATCACCGAGGAGGGAATCGACCTCGAATCGCACGGGCTGAAGCGTCCGTCGTCGACGTGGACCTACCTGACGACGGAGAACGCCTTCGGCTCCGATATCGAGAACATCGTCAAGAAGGTCCGTCGCTGAGACGATGACGCTCAGGAGTCGGCGACGACTCCGCGCCGGATCGCTTCGACCGTACGACGCACGCGCACCGCGGTCTGCGGGTCGATGACCTCAGCGACCTGACCGAGGAGATCGAGACTCTGCTTGGCCCATCTGACGAAGTCTCCGGCGGCGATATCGCTGCCCCGCAGTGACTCCGACAGCGTTTTGCCTTCGGTCCACCGGTACATCGGTCTGATCAGCCCGCGATCCGGTTCGTCCGTCGTATTCAGTGCGTGCTGCTCTTCCAGGTGGAAGAGTCGACGCCAGATCGTCTCGGACTCATCGCAGACGGCCTTGAGATCGGCGCTCGGCGCCCGATGCGCGGTCAGGGTGTCTCTGCGCGATTGGAAGACGAAGATCGATGCGAACGCTGCGAGCTCCGGCTCATTGAGTCTGTCCCACAGCCCGGCCCGGATCGTCAGCGCCACCAGAAGATCCCGTTCGCCGTAGATCCGACGCAGCATCGTCGAATGCTCGGGGTCGAACCCGAGTCCCCGCAGCACGTCCTGGACCCGGTCGAAGACCAGAGCGATCGAGGTGGTGCGTCCTTCGATGCGGGCGATGAGCGATTCGTTCTCCCGGATGAGCTTGTCCGCGCGGTTGGCCCAACGGGCGTGGAGCTCCCGATCCGGGCAGTCGTGGCACGGGTGTGCCCGCATCTGCGCCTGGAGCTCGGCCACTGTGGTGCTCTCGCCCTGATGCTGTCGGCTCGATTCCCAGTGGGCTTCGG
This sequence comes from Brevibacterium linens ATCC 9172, assembly GCF_900169165.1. GTDB lineage: Bacteria > Actinomycetota > Actinomycetes > Actinomycetales > Brevibacteriaceae > Brevibacterium > Brevibacterium linens. The sequence goes on along the minus strand of NZ_FXYY01000014.1, from coordinate 22,243 downwards.
AATCCACTCGGCCATCGTGAATGGCGGCCTCGAGGATGGACAGCAGCTGCCTGCGGTCGCCTGCCTGCCGATGGTTGAATTTCTTCGGCACCCGGACTCGCCCCTGCGAGGCGACGGGTTCTGTCACCTCGTGCGGGCGCAGGTGCCACACCTTGCCCTGTTCGGTGAGGACGGTGGGAAGTCGGGAGACACCGTCTTTGTTGCTCATCGGAGCGATGATGACCGCGCGACCACCGACCCGCTTGGCCGGCATCGTCACCACATCGCCGATCTTGAGCGCGGTGAGGGACTCGACGATATCGCGCTGCCTGTTCCGCGATTTCGTCCTGGTCTCCTGCTTCTGCGTGTCCGAGATCGCCCGACGCAGCCCGGCGTATTCCGAGAAGTCACCCAGGTCGCAGTGCATCGACTTCTCATACGCCTCGATCGTGGCTTCGTTCTTGCGCACCTTTCGCGCCAGGCCGACCACGGCCTTATCGGCCTGGAACTGGGCGAACGAGGTCTCGAGCACCTTGGCCGCTTCCTCGGAGCTCATCCGCGACAGCAGATTCGCCGTCATGTTGTACGTCGGTCCGAACGCCGAGTTCAGCGCGTAGGAACGGTTCGACGCCAGGGCCGCCAGCTCGCTGACCTCGATGGTCGGGTGCCACACCACGACGGAATGGCCGATGCGGTCGATTCCGCGGCGACCGGCACGTCCGGTCAGCTGGGTGTACTCCCCCGGAGTGATCATCACATGCGCTTCGCCGTTGAATTTCACGAGCTTCTCGAGCACGACGGTGCGAGCGGGCATGTTGATGCCCAACGCCAGGGTCTCGGTGGCGAAGACGACCTTGATGATTCCCTGCGAGAACAGCTCTTCGACGAGCTGTTTGAACTGCGGGATCATCCCCGCATGGTGCGCGGCCACTCCGAGCAGCAGACCTTCCCGGAAGGTGTGATAGCCGAGGATGCCGAGATCCTCGTCGGCGAGATCATCGCGCAGCGACTCGAGAGCGGCGTTGACGATCGTCTTCTCTTCGCGGGAGTTGAGGTCGGTGCCCGTGCTCAGATACTGTTCGACGGCTTCATCGCAGCCGTTGCGGGAGAAGATGAACATGATCGCCGGCAGCATCGCCGCCTCGGCGAGTGATGCCACCACCTGGGTGCGGCTGGGGCGGCGGAAACGCGCCCGGGTGGCACGTGCCCGTTTCGACCGTGGGCCCCCGTGCGTGCGGGTGGCGTGGTTGAGAGCCGGGTCGATCCGGTCGGAATCGCTGTGCGTGAATAGGTCGTACATCCGGTGGCCGACCAGGACATGGTTGACCAGCGGCACCGGCCGGTGACTCGTCGAGACGATCGTCGTCGGTCCTCTGACCTCACGCAGCCAGGCTCCGAACTCTTCGACATTGGACACCGTCGCCGACAGCGACACCATCTGCACACGGTCGGGAAGATGGATGATGACCTCTTCCCACACCGGCCCACGGAACCGGTCGGCGAGGTAGTGAACTTCGTCGAGGACGACGAAGCCGAGATCCGACAGACCCGCCACGTCATTGTAGAGCATATTGCGCAGCACTTCGGTGGTCATGACGATGATCGGCGCATCGCGGCGGATCGACGTGTCACCGGTGAGCAGCCCGACATTGTCTGCCCCATGGACCTCGGCGAGGTCGTTGAATTTCTGATTGCTCAGCGCCTTGATCGGCGTGGTGTAGAAGACCCGTTTGCCCTCGCCCCGGGCCAGTTCCACGGCGAACTCCGCGATGAGCGTCTTGCCTGCGCCGGTCGGCGCCGTGACCAGCACGTCCTCCCCTTCCTGCAGGTGACTGCAGGCTTCGACCTGGAAGTCGTCGAGGGCGAACTCGGTGCGCTCCATGAACTGTCCCAAGGGGGTGCGGGCGAAATCCGCACGCGCCTTGAAGTCGGCATAGGCGGCGGAGGGACTCAGTGACTCCGCCGCAGGAGTCTCGGTCGAAAGCGGTGTGGGGTCAGTCATTCTTCTCTTCGTCGGTCAGTTCGTCCTCGTCGACCCACAGACCCTGCGCGATGAGGCGCTTCTTACGTCGGCGATCATTGAGCACACAGATCACCCAGGCCAGGCAGAACAGGGTCATCATGGGGATGACGAGGAAGAACATGGACATTGCGTCCGGAGTCGGGGTGGCGATCGCGGCGAACAGGAACACGAGCAAGACGATGATCCGCCATGACTTCATGATCCTCTCCGCCGACAGGATTCCGAGCATGTTCAGTCCCACCATGAGCACTGGCAGGACGAAGGCGAGCCCGAAGACCACGATGATGATCATCACGAAGCTCAGGTAGTCCTGCGCCGGGATGATGTTCGTGCCGCCCTCGGGAGTGAACGAGGTCAGAGCCGTCACGGCATTGGGCAATGCGAAGAACGCCATCGTCGACCCCGCCAGGAACAGCGGAATCGCTGCCCCGAGGAAACCGAGGGAGTACAGCTTCTCCTTGCGCTTCAGCCCCGGGACGATGAAGGCCCAGACCTCGTAGAGCCAGATCGGGCAGGAAAGGAAGAGCCCGATGAAGAACGAGAGTTTGATCTTCAGATCGAAGGGTGAGGCGACTCCGGCGAAGTTGATCTCGGCCATCCGTCCGCCGTTGTCGCGGATCGTGCGGATCGGCTCTTGGAGGATGTCGAGGACGGGGTCGTAGAGGAACCAGCCTGCCACCGCACCCAGAGCGATGGCGCTGGCGGAGATGATGACGCGGTTGCGCAACTCGACGAGGTGCCCGACGACGGGCATCTTCTTCTCAGGATTGTTCTTCCGTGATCGAGAGGGCTTCCGCTGACTGTTCTCTTTCACTTCTCGTGAGACTGCGGGTCCTGCTTCTCTCGCCGCGACTCCTCGGTGCCGGTGGTCTCACCGGCGGACGTGGAGGAATCGGTCGAGGAGTTCTGGTTGAGCGCTCCCGGCTCGGTGCTCTTGCCGGATTCGTCCTCGTCGCCGCGCAGATCCTTGACCTCGGACTTGAAGATCTTCATCGACTGTCCCAGGCTTCGGGCCAGCTGCGGCAGTTTGGGTGCGCCGAAGATGATCACGATGATGAGGATCACGATCGCGATCTGCACGAAACTTGGTCTCATGGGGAGCTCCTTGGATTGTTGATGCTGTGGAAGAGTCTACGCGCTGCGGCTGAGCCTTTCATCCACTTCCGGACGGCGTCTTCGTCTCAGCCGAGCCTGTTCAGGGCGCCCGCAACGGCTTCGGTGTCGTCGATCTCGGTGATGACATCGGCATGACAGAGCAGGAACCGGCTGAGCCAATCCACAGAATGCACGAGCAGGCGGATGCGCACGCTCGTGTCTCCATCGTCGAGGTACTCCCGATTCGTCACGTCGAGTTCATCTGCCAGCCATGCTCCCGCGGCTGCGAGGCCGAGGGTGACCTCATAGGAGTTCGTTGTGGCAACGCTGACCGCCATCGGCGGATGCGCGGCCGACTCCCAGGACCGGATGCGACCCAGCGCGAAACGGCGAGGCGCTCCGGCCGAATAGCACCACGCATCGACGTACCAGTCAGCACCGGGGACCAGCCGGGTCGGGGCGATGGTCCGCGTGGTGAGTTCGTCACGGGAGCCCACATAGTAGTCGATCCGCAGCGCAGTGCCGTCTTCCACCGCTTTTCGCAGAGCGGCCAGAAGCTCTTCGTCGGCGTCGATGGGGCTGACGTCGACCGCCGTGCGCAGGTTCTCTCCTGCCGCTGCGCGCAACTTGGCCGCGGCGGTGGCCACCGCCGCGGAATCGAGCCCTGGCAGGGACGAGAGCATGTCGAGAGCGAGCACGAGGATTCCGGCCTCCTCGGCGCTGAGCCGCACGGGCATGGAGACCTCTTCGGCGTTGGAGATGAAGATCTGCCCGCCCTCCCACGACGCATCGATGAGGTCATCGGGCATATGGCCGGGTCGACCGGTGACGAAGAGCAGCTGAAGATCGTCGATGAGGGTGGCGGAGTCGATGCCGAAATAGGCAGCGGTCTCTTCGAGATCCGCGCCCGGATGGGCATCGAGGTACGGGACGAGGCTGAGCAATCGGGTGAGGCGTTCACGCGCTGAGGACACTGGTGCCTCCCAAACGGTTGAGCGATCGGCGAATCGTTTCGCGTCTGCGGTCGACGGCGCGCACGAGTTCGGGCGGATCGACCACGTCCACGGCGTCCCCGAAGCCGACGATCTCGGCGGCGAGGGCATCGACATCGGAATAGCCGATGACCACCTCGTCGCCGTCGCTGCGGATCCGTCGACGGCGCAGCGGATCGGCCCGGTGAGCGCGGATGTGCAGCGTCGCCTCGGCGACGACGGCCATCTCGGAACTCGACTGCAGCGCCAGCTGCGGGGAGAAGTCCTCGGGGATCTCATAGTCTCCGGGTTCGCGGCCGCTGAGCTTCGCGATCCCACCCTCGACGCGGGAGAGCCGGAAGGTGCGTCGGGCCTCGCGGTCGAGGTCGAAGCCGAAGAGGTAGACACGGTCGCCGCGGCTGAGCAGCGCATAGGGTTCCAGCTTCACCTTCCGCACGCTCTGACCGGGCTTGTGATACCGGAAGCCGATGGCTTCGCGGGCGTTGATGTGGTGGAGGGCGGTGGCGAAGTTCGCGCTGGCCAGCCGGTGTGCGGCGGTACCCGGATCGACGTTTCCCGGCCCGTCGGCGGACTGGTCGAGGTCGATGCCGAGTGCGCGCAGCTTCGTCAGCGCCTGAGACGAGGACTCCCCGAGCTCGGTCTCGGACCAGAACGCGGCGGCCACGGTCACAGCGGCCACCTCTGCGGGAGTGAGGTCGACGTCGCCCATCGCATAGTCGGCGGTGGAGATCCGATACCCCGTCTCCCCCGCATCACCGTAGACATCGTGTTCGGCTCGCGTTGCGATGGTGATGCCCATGTGTCGCAGCAGCTCCTTGTCGCGGGAGAATTTGCGATCGAAGGCGACCTCATCGAGCCCGGAATAGCCGTCGATGGCGCTCATCAGCGTCTTGCGCGACACCCAGCCGCGGGAAGCGCGCAGGGCGATCAGCAGATTCATCAGCCGTTCGGTCTGCTGTCTCTGTCTGCTGGTGCGAGGTGTATTCACGATTCCACCGTAACCTAGGCCGGGCGATAGTCTTGGGACCATGATTCATTGGCGCAAAGGAATCGTCGCAGCGATTCGCTCCACCCGGCCAGGATACACAGAGCTCGACGTCGACCTGGACGAGACTGTGCCGGGAACCGATGTGAGATCCATCCGGGCGATCGCCTACACCGATGCCGTAGGACAACCGCAGAGCCAGGACACCGTCATCGTCAATGTCTCGGCTCTGGCGAAGAGGCTGGGCACCGGCGGCTTCGGGCTCATCGTCGCCCTGCCCGATGCGCTGCCGACCGATCCTCCGGAGGGTCCCGGCCATCTCGTCAAGGACCGCTATTCCCCGTTGCAGACGATGGTCCTCGGCGTCGACGATCAGGAATCGCAGCATCATTCCACCCTCGCCGAGGCGGAGCACCTCGACGGCATGCCCGTGATCGTCGCCGATCTGCATTCGGCTCTGCCCGCGGCGATCGCCGGAATCCGCGCCGTCGACCCGTCGCTGTCGGTGGCGTATGTGCTCAGTGACGGCGCGGCTCTGCCGTCTCCGTTCTCGCAGGCCGTCGCCGGGCTCAAGGAGGCCGGCTGGCTTAAGGGCGTGATCAGCACCGGGCAGGCCTGGGGCGGAGACCTCGAAGCGGTGACGGTCCATACGGGACTGCTCGCGGCCAAGCATGTGATGGACGCCGACATCGCCATCGTCGCGCAGGGACCCGGGAACCTCGGCACCGGCACGAAGTACGGCTATTCGGGTCTGGTCACCGGAGAGCACCTCAACGCCGCAGCCCTGCTCGACGGGCGTCCTGTCGGCCTGCTGCGGATGTCGAATGCCGATGCCCGCGGCCGTCATTTCGGCATCTCCCATCATTCGCTGACGCCGTTGAGTGAGATCGCTCGACCGGGGATGACCGTGCCGGTGCCCGACTTCTCCACCCTCACCGAGGCGGAGCGAACCGAGATGGACCCGGATCCCGAAGTCGTGACCGCGACGGTGGCCGAGCAGCTGTCCCGGCTTGAGATGCATGATCTCGTCGACGTCGATCTGATGGGACTGTGGGATGCGCTGCGTGCCTCACCGGTGCGTCTGTCGACGATGGGCAGGAAGCTGCCGGCCGATGCGGCATCGTTCCTCGCCGCGGCCGCCGCGGGACGCTGCGCCGCCGGGCTCGTCCGCCGCTGACCGCGTCGAACACAGGTCACCGCCTCATCTCCGCAGAATCCCCCTCCGTGTCGGCGAAGACAGAGAAGACAGATGTGGCCGGGGTCCGAAGAACCCGGCCACAGTCGTCTGGCAGGATCAGCGCGTGCTGATCATCGTGCTGATGCTCAGCGCACGTTCTCGAGGTCGCAGACGAAGATGAGCGACTCTCCGGGCTGGATGACTCCGCCGGCGCCCTGATCGCCGTACGCCAGGTGCGGCGGGATCTGCAGGGTGCGGCGTCCACCGACCTTCATACCCTGGATGCCCTGGTCCCAGCCGGAGATGACCATTCCGGAGCCGAGACGGAACTCCAGCGGGGTGCCGCGGTTGTACGAGGCGTCGAACTCCTCGCCCGTGGAATGGGCCACTCCGACGTAGTGCACGCTCACGGTGTCGCCGGGTCCCGCCTCGGCGCCGGTGCCGATGACATCATCGGTGATGATGAGCTCGGTCGGGGCGTCTCCGCCGGGGAAGTCGACTTCGGGCTTCTGCTTGCTCATGTGTTCCTCCTGGTGTCGGTTCTGTTGAGTGATCGGATCGGGTCTCAGCCCTGGGCCGAGAGGATGTCGACGACGAAGATCAGGGTCGCATCCCCCGGGATGGACGGTTCGCTGCCCTGTTCGCCGTAGCCCTTGTCCGGCGGGACGACGAGGACGACCTGGTCGCCGACCTTCTGACCGACGAGTCCCTCGTTCCAGCCGTCGATGACCTGAGCCTCGCCGACCGGGGCGACGACGAAGGGCTGTCCGTCCTTCTTCCAGTTCGAGTCGAAGGTCTTCGAGGTGTCGTCCCAGAGCCAGCCGGAGTACTTCACGGCGACGCTCTGACCCTTCTTGACCTCGTCGCCGTCGCCTTCGATCGTCGTGTAGGTCTCAAGCTCGGTCGGTTTCTTGCCTTTCGGCTTCGAGATCGACGGGGCACCGTCGTCGCCCCACTTCACGGTCACGGGGTTGTCCGACTGATCGGCCTTCTCACCCTCGGCGCGGGTCAACGGCTTCTTCGCGTCCTCGATGTCGATGACGTAGACGAGCGTCTGGGAGGCTTCGCCCTGCTGGGCACTGCCGTTGAGCGACATCATCACGCGTGATCCGACCTTAACGTCGATGAGTGCGTTGTAGAGGTCTTCGGAGATCTGCGACTTGTCCATGGGGAAACCTGCCGCGGCGTCCGAGTCGTAGCTGGATTCGACGGTTTTGCCGGTCGTGCCGGAGACCAGCGTCATCTGTGCCGTGACCTGTTCGCCGTCGGCGATCTTGTCGCCGGTGCCCTGTTCGAGCACCTTCTTCTCGGTCTTGTCCATGACCAGCGGTGCCTCAAAGCTGACCTCGGGCTTCTTCCCGATCTTGCCGTCGACGGTGATGTCGTCGAGGCTGGTCGACTTCGCATCCTGAGCGGCCACCGACGGCGGAGGTGTGGTCGAGTCCTCGGACTCATCACCCTGCCCGCAGGCCGAGAGCAGCAACAGGCCCGCCGCGATGGCGCTGAGCACTTTGGTGCGCACTGGTTTCCTTTCGTCACGCCGAGGCCGTGCCCGGATAGGGGCCAGACCGGATCACAGGGCGATCTTACAGGCCTGCGATGAGTGTTTCCGCCTGCGGGTGCGTCGTGGCGAACGGGTCCTTGAGTGCGACTGCTCGACCGGATTCGTCGTTGAGACGCAGGTGCACCCAGTCGACGGTGTAGTCGCGTCGGGCGGCATGGGCCGCGCGGACGAATTCACCGCGGATCGCCGCCCGTGTGCTCGCAGGCGGTGTGTCCTTCGCCCGTTCGGCCGCCTCGGCGGGGACGAGGATCTTCGCCATTCCGGCGGCTTCGAGCTTGGGAAACAGTCCCGTTGCGGGTGTGATGTCGTGGAAGGCGATGTCGAGGCGATGGATGCGTGCATCGGTGATATCGGTGATTCCGCGCTGCATGGACCGTTCGATGAGGGTGCGTTTCATCACCCAGTCGATCTCCGTGTCCACGGTCGAGAAGTCCTGCGATTCGACGGCGGTGAGCATCCGCGTCCACAGGTCGATGATGTAGTGGGCGAGTTCGTCGTCGCCGAGGCTGTGCTCCCCGGATTCCACGATCCGCTGTGCCCGGTCCCGGTAGTCGGCGAGCAGTCCCAGCGGCGTCGTCGTGGTTCCGTCCGTGCGTTCGAGCACGACCCGTCCCGTGAGATCGCGGGCGACGAGGCGGATATCGCGCACCGGGTGGCGCAGCCCGTTTTCCGGGATCCGCGCCCCCTGTTCGATGAGGTCGAGCATAAGAACGGCGGAACCGATCTTGAGCGCCGAGGTGGCTGTCGACATCGAGGAATCACCGACGATGACGTGCAGCCGCCGGTACTTCTCCGCATCGGCGTGCGGTTCGTCGCGGGCGTTGATGATCGGACGCGACCGCGTCGTCGCCGACGACAGTCCCTCCCACATGACATCGGATCGGGCGGAGAGACCGAACATCATCTCCGACCGGTCGGCTTCCTCATCGGGGGTGAAGGCCGAACGGCGCGGGATCACGGCTCCGGCACCGACGAGCAGCTGCCGGGTGACGAGGAAGGGCAGCAGCACCGTGGTCAGACGGTTGAAGTCGAGGGTGCGGCGGATGAGGAAGTTCTCGTGCGAGCCGTAGGAGTTCCCTGCCGCATCCGTGTTGTTCTTGACCATGTGCACACGTCCGCCGATGCCGTCGGCGTCGAGGGCGGCCTGCGCCTTGTCCAGCAGGTCGATCATCAGACCTTCGCCGGCCCGATCCTGGGCGAGCAGGTCGCCCAAGTCATCGCACTCGGCCGTCGCGTACTCCGGGTGGGAGCCGACGTCGAGGTAGAGGCGCGACCCGTTGGGCAGGAACACGTTCGACGACCGACCCCATTCGACGACGGGGCGGAAGAGGTAGCGGGCGATCTCCTCAGGGCCGATGCGCCGCCCCTCGGGATCGGCGGTGTGGGCGAGTCCGTATTCGGTTTCGAGCCCGTAGATGCGTGCCATTCAGTCCTCCCGCAGTTCGCTCATCGCCGCATCGTCGAGGCGGCGGAACGTCCGCTGCTTCGACGTCGTGCGATCGAGGACGGCGGCCTCGAGTGCGTCGGTGGCCAGGCTCGCCTGGGTTGCGGCGGCCAAAGCGGCGGCACCGTGGTTGAACACCTCGCACAGACTCATCTGCGAGCTGCGCACCCCTGCCAGAGATGCCGTGATCGCATCGGCCTGACCGCCGATGGCCACATGTTCGGTCTCGTCGATGACGGAGCCGTCGTAGCTGAGCCTGTAGAGCTGGTCGGTCTCGGGGGTGAGTCCGAGTTCGGCGACGACCAGTTCGACCTCGAAGGGCTTCGACTCGGTCGTGAAGACTCCTGCCAGCGTCTGCGCGTACGCGTTGCTCAGTCCACGAGCGGTGACGTCGGTGCGGTCATAGGAGTATCCGCGCAGATCGGCATAGCGGACTCCGGCCTGACGGAGGGTCTCGAATTCGTTGTACTTGCCGACGGCGGCGAAGCCGATCCGGTCGTAGATCTCAGCGATCTTGTGCAGCGTCGGTGACGGGTTCTCCGCCAGCAGCAGGATTCCGGCGTCGAAGCGCATGACGACCACGGAGCGGCCGCGGGCGATGCCCTTGCGGGCGAAGTCCGCCCGATCCTTCATCAGCTGTTCGGGCGAGACGTAGAACGGTGCCTGACTCATCGACGATCCTTTCGCGGTGGCTGTGCCGCACTCATCACCGAGCGGTGGCCGTGCGGCGGGCGACGACCTCGGTGGCGGTGTCCAAGACGGTGGCCGAATCGACCTCGGTGACCCCGTTCTCGAGGTCGACGGTGACGATCGTCGGGGCGATCTGGCGGACGAAGTCCGGTCCGCCCGTCGCCGAATCGTCGTCGGAGGCGTCGAAGAGAGCTTCGACGGCCACGGAGATCGCCTGCTCCTGGTCGAGATCGGCCCGCCACAGCTTCTTCAGTGCCCCGCGGGCGAAGCCGGAACCGGAGCCGATGGAATGGAACCGGTGCTCTTCGTACTTTCCGCCGGTGACGTCGAAGCTGAAGATCTGGCCCTGGGGTCGCGATTCGTCGACTCCGGCGAACAGCGGGACGACGGTCAGTCCCTGCATCGCCAGGCCGAGGTTTCCGCGCAGCATCGCCGCGAGTCGGTTGGCTTTGCCGTTGAGCGACAGGCGGGCGCCTTCGATCTTCTCGTAGTGTTCGAGTTCGAGTTGGAAAAGCCGGATGAGGTCGAGGGCGACAGCGGCAGTGCCGGCGATGCCGATGACGGAGTAGTCATCGGCGGCTTTGACCTTCTCCATCGAATGCGAGGCGATGAGGTTGCCGATCGTCGCCCTCCGGTCACCGGCCATGAGGATTCCGCCGGCGGTGCGGAAGCAGATGATCGTCGTGCCCTCCGGGGACTGGTCGGCCAGATCTCGGGTTCCGGGATGCGGCAGCGCTTCGGGCGCCAGGGAGCGGGCGAGTTCGACGAACGAGTTGCTCGTCGAACTCAAGAATGCAGGAGGGAATCCTGCCATCTCATTGGCCGCCCTTCTGCACGAAGTTCTTGACGAACTCCTCCGCGTTCGACTCGAGCACACCGTCGATCTCGTCGAGGATGGAATCGACGTTCTGAGTGTTGATCTGTCCTTGCACGGCCTCCGGCGGATCGACGGGGGCATCTCCCCCACCGGACGATTTGTCTCTCTGGACCTGTTCCTGCGAGCTCATCTCACACTCCTTCAGAAGTTCTTCGAATTCAGTCTATCCACTCCGAGTGCCTTCAGCAGGCCCTCGGCGGTCGCGATTCCCTCCACCCGATCGGCGAGCAGCTCCCGGGTGCCCTTGAGGGGTTCGTGCATGGGCAGACGCACTACCCCGAAGGATTCCGCGTTGACCACGAGCGAATCCCAGCTCGCGGCCACGAGATCCTCCCCGAGGCGGCTGACCGCCACGGAGCGCAGGAACGCCCGGGTCCCGTCGGGAGCGTTGACCACGGCGGCTTCGACCTCGGCGTCGGTGGTCATCCGGCGGATGCGCCCGGCACGTTCGAGCTTGTGGAAGAGCCCCTTCTCCGGGCGCACATCGTGGTACTGGACGTCGATGAGGGCCAGCTTCGGATGGTCCCAGTCGATGTCCTCCCGTGTTCGGTAGCTCTCGAGCAGCACCCACTTGGCGACCCAGTCGATGGAGTCGGCGAGAGTCTTCGGGTCGGTCGAGAGTCCGTCGAGGAACCGGCGCCACTCGGCGAGCACCTGACTCGTCTCGGCATCGTCGGGGTCTGCGTGTTCGAGGCAGGCTGAGTAGAAGGCCTCTTGGATCTCGAGCGCCGTTGCCGTCGTCCCGTCGGTCAGCGGCAGCGGGGTGGTCAGGCTGAGGTCGTGGCTGACGTCCCACAGCGACTGCAGGGCATCGGCGAGTTCGATCCGCGGTGCCAGCCCCGCCTCGATGAGGCCGAGGACGAGGGAGGTCGAGCCGAAGCGGACGAACGTGGCGGGCTCCGCCAACGTGGCGTCGCCGATGATGACGTGCAGCCGACGGTACTTCGCGGGATCGGCGTGCGGTTCGTCACGAGTGTTGACGATCGGACGCCGCAGGGTCGTCTCGAGTCCCACCTCGGCTTCGAAGAAGTCCGCACGGGATGAGATCTGAAACCCCTTGCCCTCGCCCTCGCGGCCGATGCCGACCCGTCCCGATCCGCACAGGATCTGCCGGGTGACGAAGAAGGGGACGAGGCCGGCCACGAGGTCGTCGAAGTCGGTGGACCGGTCGACGAGGTAGTTCTCATGGGTGCCGTAGGAGGCTCCCTTGGAATCAGTGTTGTTCTTGTACAGATTGACCGGTTCCGCGCTCTTCTCCAGGGTCCGCACCGACTCGAGGGCGACGAGGTCGCCGGCCCGGTCGAAGGTGACGATATCGCGTGGGGTGAGCACTTCCGGGGAGGAGTATTCGGGATGAGCGTGGTCGACGTAGTAGCGGGCGCCGTTCTCCGTGACGACGTTGGCCAGGTACTGGGCTTCGACATCGTCCTGCGGGAGATGGGTCAGCTGCGAGACGTCCGCATCGGCGATGTTCATGAAGAAGCCGCGAGCGTCGGCCAGCGGAGACTCGGTGGCGAAGTCCCAGAAGTTCTGGGACGACTTCAGTCCGCGCGGCCCGGCATAGGCGTCGACGACACGAGCCGAGTCCCGCATCGGGTTCGCCCGCGGGTTGCCCGGCTGGCTGAGGCCGAACTCCGTCTCGGCTCCCATGACGCGTCCGACTCTGAGCATCTGCTTCTCCTCCACGGTCTAGACTCGGGGACGTGGCAACGAAGAAATCTCATCTCCCCATCGCCCTGATCGTCGACCTCGTTCTCGTGGTTCTGTTCACGATCGTCGGTCATTACACACATTCTCACAATTTCGATCCGCAGGGGCTGATGACCACAGCGTGGCCGTTCGTGGCAGCCCTCGTCATCGCCTGGCTGCTCACGGCCGTCTGGGATCGACCGATCGCTCCGCTGGCCACGGGCACCGGCGTCTGGGCGATCACGGTCCTCGTCGGACTCGTTCTGCGCGGAATCACCGGTGCCGGCGGCGATCCGGGTTCGGTGCCGGTGAGCTTCATGATCGTCGCGACCTCGCTCAATCTCATCACCCTGGTCGGCTGGCGTCTCATCGCCACGGCCGTCTCCGGCGGTTCCGGCCGCCGCAGACGCGGCCGCTGAGCGCTGCTCTACCCGATTCAGACGAGATCGGAATTCGGCCGCACCTCGGCGATCTCGGTCTCGTACGGCACGGTCGGGGCTCCCCTCGTCGTGTCGAGGTGCATCATCCGCAGATGGGTGACGCGCTCTCCCTTTCGCCCGGAGATCCGTGCCCATTCGTCGGGGTTCGTCGTGTTCGGCAGGTCTTCGTGTTCGCTGAACTCTTCGGCGATCGCATCCTCGAAGTGCCCGGTGCGCAGACCGCGTTCGCCGGTGTCGAGCAGCGACTTGATCGCCGCCTTCTTCGCCCGGTCGACGATGTTGTGGATCATCGCCCCGGAGGCGAACGCAGAGAAGTGAAGGACTTCCTTCGAACCGTCGGCGTAGCTGACCTCGACGAACTCGTTCTCCGGGGTCTCGGCGAACATCCGTTCGACGCAGCTGTCGATGAGTGCCGAGACTGCCTCGGCGGGGGTATCGTGGCCGGCGAGCACGCTCGAGTGCAGCGGCAGCTCGGCGGTCAGATACTTCTCGAAGATGTCGCGGGCCGCCTCGGCGTCGGGGCGTTCGATGCGGATCTTCACATCGAGTCGGCCAGGGCGCAGGATCGCGGGGTCGATGAGATCCTCACGGTTCGAGGCGCCGATGACGATGACGTTGTCGAGCTGCTCGACGCCGTCGATCTCGGTGAGCAGCTGTGGGACGATCGTCGTCTCCACGTCCGAGGACTTGCCGGTGCCGCGTGTGCGGAACAGTGATTCCATCTCATCGAAGAACACCACGACGGGGAACCCGGCTGAGGCTTTCTCTCGCGCTCGGGCGAAGATCAGGCGCAGCTGGCGTTCGGTCTCGCCGACGTATTTGTCCAGCAGCTCCGGACCTTTGATGTTGAGGAAGTAGGTCTTGCTCGTGCGGACCGTCCCCGTGCGATCGGCCAGGGAATTCGCCACGGCCTTCGCGATGAGCGTCTTTCCGCAGCCGGGCGGCCCGTAGAGCAGGATGCCCTTGGGCGGTTTGAGTCCGTGCTCGGTGTAGAGCTCGGGATGTTCGAAGGGCAGTTCGACGGCATCCTTGATCTGCTCGATCTGGTCTGCCAGTCCGCCGATGTCCGAGTAGGTGATGTCGGGGACCTCTTCGAGCAGCAGCGAGGAGACCTCGGGCTTCTCGACGACCTGCAGGGCGTAATGGGTGCGGGTGTCGACGACGACGGCGTCGCCGACGCGCAGTCCTGCGTCGACGAGATCGGCGGCGAGGGTGAAGACCTGTTCGTCATCGCCGGGGGCTCCGACGAGGATCCGCTGGGAATCGACGAATTCGCGGACGTTGACGACCGATCCCACGGGTGGGAAGTCGCCGGTGCCGATGATGACGAGACCTTCGGACAGCAGAACGTCGGCTCCGGCTCGCAGACTCTCGGGCTCTATCTCGGGGGCGACGGCCACACGCATCCGGCGGCCGCCGACGATGACATCGGCAGTCACCGCGTTCTCGCCGAGCGCGATGAGTGTGCCCCAGTTGTTCGGCGGCTCAGTCAGGCGCCTGGCCTCCTCCTTGATCCGGCCGAGCTCATCACGGGCCGTGCGCAGAGTCTTCGACAGTGCCTCATTGCGTTTTCCCGCTGTGTAGAGCTGCTGGCGCAGGGACGCGGTGTCCTCGCGCAGCTTCCTCACTTCGGTCGTGGTCTCCGTCATCGATCCTCCTTCGGCCCTGTGCTGGTGCCGGTCGGGCTGTCTGTGACATCTGTGGGCTGCGCCTCTGCGGAGCCTCCGGGCTCGGTGCGCAGGCGTCTGCCGGCCTCTCGCATCACCCGGCGCAGCTTCTTCCCGTGTGCGGTGCGGGTGCCGATGGCCGCCTCGGTGACTTCCGGTTCCGTCCACGCCGCCACATCCTCGGCGGCCGCGGTGGCCCCCTGAGGACGTTTCTTCTTCTCCAGCGGGCTGATGCCGTCGGCCATCCGGCGGGCCATGATGAGGAACCCGGTGTGGGCGATCATCCGGTGGTCGGGGCGGACGGCGAGTCCGTCGACGTGCCAACCGCGGACCATGGCCTCCATGGACTCGGGTTCGGCGAACCTGCCGGTGGCGCGCAGGGCTTCGACGAAGCGGGAGAGCTGCGGGACGGTGGCGACGTAGGCGATGACGATTCCCCCGGGTGTCAGGGCTTCGCTGACCGCCTCGAGCGTGTTCCAGGGGGTGAGCATGTCGAGGACGACGCGGTCGACGCTGCCGGGGCCGAACGTCTGCGGCAGGGTCTGCGCGAGATCGCCGACGGTGACCGCCCAGTTGTCCGGTTCGCCGTCGAAGAAGTCGGCGATGTTGCCGGCCGCGATCGTCGCGAACTCCTCACGCAGTTCAAACGAGTGGACGGACCCGTTCGGGCCCACGGCTCGCAGCAGCGCCATCGACAGGGCTCCGGATCCGACGCCGGCTTCGACGACCGTGGCCCCGGGAAAGATATCGCCGAGGGTGACGATGAGTCCCGAATCCTTCGGGTAGACGACTGCGGCGCCACGGGGCATCGAGAGCACGAAGTCTTCGTAGCGTGGGCGGAAGACCTGGAAGTCGATTCCCCCGGTGTTCGCGACGATGATTCCTTCTGTGCGCCCGATGATGTCGTCGTGGCTGATGAGCCCCTTGTTCGTGTGGAAGTGCTCACCCGGGGCGAGCACGAAGGTGTGCATCCGCCCCTTGGGGTCGGTGAGTTGGACCTTCTCTCCGGCGCCCAGAACGCGCGGGGGCCGGGAATGGAGTGGCTGAGTCATGATGTGTCCACTCTACGCTGGTAAGGAATGCCTCACACAACCGGTTCAGGCTGCGAGCAGCTCGTCGAAGAACTCCTGCAGGTCGATGACTCCGATCAGGGTGTTGCCGTCCATGACCAGGCTGAACTGCGCCTTGGGTCGATGTGTGAGCGATTCGAGCAGGTGCGGGGCGGTGATGTCCTTGGGCACGCCGATCCATCCGGCCAGGGGCCGGGCGACCTCACCGGCGGGAACGGCGTCCAGGGTCTCGGCGAGCCGGCCCGCTGCGGCGTGTCGGTCGACGAGACCGTACGGCAGGCCCTTCTGGTCGAGGACGACGATGAGTGTGCGCTCCTTCGCGTTCCCAAGCGTGTTCGCATAGTCGAGGGTGTCGGCCAGGTCGGCGTCCCAGGTGGCCGCGATCGCCGGTTGGATGACCTGGGAGAGGTCGTAGGTCTCCATCTTCCGGGCCCGTTTGGCGTGGGTCGCGGCATCTCCGGCGGAGAACCACAGCATGATCGCGATGAGTGACATCCAGGCGACGGTCAGCGGGTCGGGTCGTTCGCCGGCCAGCAGCGGGGTGATCACCGACCAGCCGATGAAGCCGACGGCGATGATGCGGCCGACCCAGCTGGCCACGATCGTGCCCAGAAACTGTGACCCGGTGATGCGCCACATGATCGCCTGCAGCGCCCAGCCGCCGTCGAGCGGGATGCCCGGCAGCAGGTTGATGGCGCCGAGGGCGACGTTGGCGAAGGTGACGGCGATGAGCAGCAGCCACGGCACCGAGGTGGGGCTGGCGGCACTGAGGCACCACCATCCCAGCAGGGCCAGAACGATGTTGACGATGGGGCCCACGATCGAGATGACGAAGCTCGTCATCGCCGCTTTGTCACGCGGGTTGTCCATCTGCGGTTCGAACCGGGTGAACCCGCCCCAGATGTTCAGCTCGATCGCGGCGACCTTCTGCCCGTAGAACTGGCCGGCGACGCCGTGAGCGAGTTCGTGGAGGAAGACGGAGGCGAAGAGGAGCACGGCATAGGCGAAGGCGACGAACCAGGCCCCGATGCCCAGATCCGGTCGGACCTGGTTGAGCCACGGTGTGAAGAGGATGGTGATCACGATGGCGGCGAGGAACCACGACCACGCCAGAATCACCGGAGCGCCGAGGACGGTGCCCAAGCGCAGACCCGATGACGCACCGGGGTGGTGGTTTTTCGCGGCCATTGAAGGGGTTCCTCCGGTCGATGTCGTGGTCAGCGGACCACTGAGGGTCGGTTACTCAGCCTAACAGCGACCACGCTCCGACCGCTGGTCGCCACGTCGTGTCCGGGCAGGTCGTTACAGTGGAGTTATGGCCGAGCTCATCAGTCTCTCGCCCTCCCGGGCCAACGACTTCATCCAATGCCCTCTGAAGTTCCGCTTCCGCAGCATCGACAAGCTGCCGGAGCCGCCTTCGCAGGCGGCGTTCCGCGGCACGGTCGTCCATTCGGTGCTCGAGAAACTCTTCACCGCACCGGCAGGCGAACGCACGGCCGAACTCGCGCAGACGATGCTCGTGCCGGCGTGGGAGGAACTCGTCGAGAAGGATCCGGAGGTGCTCGAGATCTTCGGGGACGACGCCGAGAAGGAGACGTTCTTCACATCGGCGCGTCGGCTCATCGATTCCTACTTCGTGCTCGAGTATCCGGAACATCTCGAACCGGAGGAGACGGAGAAGTTCGTGCGGACGACACTCGACAACGGTCTCGAACTGCGCGGCTTCATCGACCGGGTCGACGTCGCCCCGGGTGGCGAGCGGCGGCTCGTCGACTACAAGACGGGCAAGCAGCCGAAGCCTCAGTACGGGCGGGAGGCGAAGTTTCAGATGGGCTTCTACGCTCTCGTCGTCTACCGCCTCTCCGGCGAACTCGTCCACACTCTGCAGCTGATGTACCTGGGTTCGCGCAGTGTGCTGAAATCCCACCCGACGATGGCCGAGGTCGAACAGACGCAGTTCGAGATCGATGCCATCTGGAACGACATCATCGCCTCGGCCGAGTCGGATCGGTGGCGGCCGAAGAAGTCACCGCTGTGCAATTGGTGCACGTTCAAGCCGCTGTGCCCGGCCTGGGGCAATACCGCTCCCCCGACCCCGGAGATCACGAAGATCGTCGGGGCTTAGGGTTCAGGCGCTCTGCTGAGCATGCAGGCGTCGCAGGTCGGCGACTCCGCGGCCTTCGAGGCTGTCCCACAGGATCCGGCCCGGACGGGGCTCGAGGTCGACGAAATGCGGGATCCCGATGGCAATGGTTCCCGCCGCCTCGGCACTGGCCAGACCCGGCTTCGAATCCTCCAGGGCCACGCAGTCGGCCGGGTCGAGGCCGAGCAGGGCGGCTCCGCGCAGATACGGCTCGGGATCCGGTTTGCCGGCGGAGACCTCATCGCCGGAGACGAGACCGGCGAAGCTGTTCGGCGGACAGCTGGAGATGACCGCCTCGGCCAGTGGTCTGTAAGACATCGTGACCATGACGTTCGGGATGCCCTCGGCCTTGAGCTCGGCCAGCAGCTCCAGCGCACCGGGCCGGAACGGCACGGATGCTCGGATCTGTTCGATGACGTTGCCCATCAGGGTCTCGACGATCTCCTCGGCGGGCAGGTCGAGACCGGCCTCGCGCATCATTCGAGCGGAGACGATCAGCTCGTTGCCGACGAATTCGAGCCCCTGCTCCTCCGACCAGGACAGCCCGTGGGCGTTCATGAGTTCGGTCTCGGCGCGGATCCAATACGGCTCGGTGTCGACGAGGGTTCCGTCCATGTCCCACAGGACGGCGGAAGGGTCGGCTGATGCGTGGTTCGTCATAGGCCCAGCGTAGTCTGGAACCATGAGTATTCTTCCATCCGGGTCCGGGGCACTCGTCTTCATCGCCTTCGAAGGTCAGGATGCCGATGCTTCCGAAGCGGCGAGTTCGCTGGCCAAGGATCTCATCGAGGTCTGGCACCTGGACGATTCCGAAATCCTCGACACCGATGGGTTCTACGAATTCCGTTTCTCCGAACCCGAGATCATCCGCGATGAGGCCGGAACGGCGTCGATCGCCTGGCCGGGTGTCGCGGTGCATCGGGGCCGCCTCGGCGAGTTGCCGATCACGGTCATCCAGGGGCACGAACCGGGGCTGAAATGGCGGGAGTTCCTCACCCTCATTCTCGCGCACGTCGGTGACGACGATACCGTCGTCCTCCTCGGTGGGCTCCATGCCGAGGTTCCGCATACGCGGCCCCTGCCAGTCGTGGCCAACACGGAGGACGCTGAGCTCGCGTCCGGGCTCGGCATCGACGTCAACGGCTATGAGGGGCCCATCGGCATTCTCGGACTTCTCGCAGTCGCCTGCCGCTGGCGCGGAATCAGGGCGATCAACCTGTGGGTGGGCGTGCCGGACTATCTCGCAGAGTCTCCGTCGCCGAAGGCCGAGCTCGCCCTGGCGAAGGCGGTCGAACGCTATGTCGGCATCGAGATCGACATCCATGTGCTCGAGGAGGAGAGCCGGGCCTGGGAACTCGGTGCCGACGAACTCGTCTCCTTCAACCCGCGGCTGGCAGAGCTCGTCAAGGCGTTGGAGAAGCAGAACGATTCGGCGGACCTGCCGGAGGCCAGCGGAGACGCCATCGCGGCCGAGTTCGAACGCTATCTGCGCAAACGCGGCCGCGATAAGTGAACCACGCTCATTCGGCGTTCAGGCGGTGAGGGCCGAGCGATGTCGGTCGAGTGATATCAGTCCAGCAGGCGGATGCCCAGGAGGGCATCGACGGCGTCGGCGACGCGGTCTCCGCTGAGCGCCGCGGTCTCCGAGGGTTCGGAGTCCGCATAGTGTTCGGCCCATTCGTCGAGGATCCCCAGAGCTCGCGGGCTGTCGAGGTCATCGGTGAGTGCTTCCCGCAGCAGACCGATGATGTGCTCGCGCAGACCCTGGCGACATTCGGATTCGCATTTGGCCGCATGCCTCCATGATCGCAGGCGCGCCTCGGCGATGGACAGCTGCTCGTCGGTGAAGCTCCAGTCGCTGCGATAGTGGTTGGACAGGATCACGGTGCGGATGGCCATGGGGTCGACTCCGCGTTCACGCAGCTTCGAGACGAGGACGAGGTTGCCCTTGGACTTGCTCATCTTCTCGCCGTCGAGGCCGACCATCCCGGTGTGCATATAGGTCTTCGCCATCGGCGTGTCCCGCCAAGCCGAGGCGTGGGCGGCGCTCATCTCGTGGTGCGGGAAGATGAGGTCGCTGCCGCCTCCCTGCACATCGACGGGGAAGCCGAGGTACCGATCGGCGATGACTGTGCATTCGATATGCCAACCCGGACGTCCCCGGCCCAGTGCTCCGCCGTCCCAGGACGGTTCGCCTTCGCGTTCGGCCCTCCACAGCAGCGGGTCGATGGGATCCTCTTTGCCCGGGGTCTCGGGGTCTCCGCCGCGTTCGGCCGACAGTGCGGCCATGGTCTCGGCATCATCATGGCTGACGGTGCCGAACGGCGGAGTGATCTGTGTCGACACCCGATAGTAGACGTCACCGTTGTCGAGGGTGTAGGCGGCTCCCCTGTCCACGAGGTCGCGGACTCCGGCGGCGATCTCGTCGACGGATTCGACGACGCCGATGAAGCTGGCCGGCGGGATCACCCGCAGGGCTTCCATGTCTTCACGGAAGAGCTGGATCTGGGAGGCAGCGAGTTCGCGCCAGTCGGCTCCCGTGGCGTCGGCGCGCTCCAGCAGAGGGTCGTCGACATCAGTGGTGTTCTGGGCGTAGTCGACCTCGAGGCCCGCGTCGCGCCAGATCCGGTTGAGCAGATCGAAGGCCACATAGGTGGCGGCGTGCCCGAGGTGCGTCGCATCGTAGGGGGTGATGCCGCAGACGTAGAGTCGAGCGGTCTGCTCGGATCCGCGCAGTCGGCGCGGGCTGCGGGTGCTCGTATCGAACACCGTGGGCACCTTGCCGGTGCTGGTCAGACGGGGCAGTTGAGGTTCGGGCCATGACTTCACGGCACCCAGCCTAACCGAGAGGCAGGCGTTCGGCACTTCCGGGTTGACGTGATACCGCTTTCAGATCGGCGGCCAGGGAATGACGGTGCGATCGTCAGGTGCTTCGGGGAAGAACTCGGCGGCGAGAAGCCGGTTCGCCCGGTCTTCCAGGGCCTGGATCTCGTCGGCCGACAGGCAGTCGTTCAGCTGCGTCCGCAGCGTTTCGCCCATGGCGGCGACTTCCTGCAGAGCATCGATCTCTTCGGCGCAGAACGAGGTGCGAGAGAAACCCCACAGCACGGTGCGCAGCTTCTCCTCCCGGTGGAAGGTCAGCCCGTTGTCGATGCCGAAGACGCCGATGTCGGACGCGGCGGTGCTCGGCAGCGTGCTGCCGGTGATGACATGGCCGGCTTTGCGGTCGGCGTTGTTGGCCAGCAGGTCGAAGAAGGCGATGGTGCGCAGGGCACCGTCGACGGAGTGGGAGAGCACGAGGTCGCGGCCGTCTTCGGTGCGCAGGGCGAAGATCGGGGTGTGGTCGACGGGGATCGCGCTGACCGTCGACAGGGTCACCGCTTCGTCATCGTCAGAGGCTTCGACGTAGGCCTGCAGGGATCCGCGGCCGGCCGGCAGATCGTCGCGCAGCACCGTCGGCGGGACCACTCCCAGATCGAGCGCGGACGACAGCCGGTAGGCAGCGACCTCGCGCAGAGCCAGGGTCTGCTCCGGGAAGTCGATCAGGGGCCGTTCGCCGGAGATCGGTTTGTAGACGGCCTTGATCGCCCGGCCCGCGTGTTCGAGCACGAGCAGCCGGGTGTCATT
Source organism: Brevibacterium linens ATCC 9172 (assembly GCF_900169165.1). Lineage (GTDB taxonomy): Bacteria > Actinomycetota > Actinomycetes > Actinomycetales > Brevibacteriaceae > Brevibacterium > Brevibacterium linens. Next base: position 781 of record NZ_FXYY01000014.1, on the reverse strand, counting down.
GCTGGCGCGTGGGATCGCGCCCATCTCCGTCCACTCCCCCGCAGCCAGTGCGTCGAGGACAAACCCGTGGTCCATCACCGATCAGGCGCGCGGGATCCCGTTGGCCCGGGGGCACAGGTGGCCGTCGGGTTCGAGCGGGAGGGAGCAGAACGGGCAGTCTCCGCGTCCGGCACTGATGACCTGTTCGCCGCGCCGGGCGAACTCGCGGGCGGCGGCGGCGTCGAGGACGATGCGCAGGACCTCTCGTTCGACCTCGTCGTCATCGGGGTCGGCAGAGGTTCCGGCCTGGGCGTCCGCCTCGGTGAGTTCGAAGCACTCGATGACGAGTTCGTGTTTGACGGTATCCCAGCCCAGGCTCATCGTGCCGACACGGAACTCCGGTTCGATGGGAACGTTGAGTCCCGCGTTGTCGATGAGATCGTCGAGCGCCGTCTGCGGCACCCGAGCGGCCGGGTCCTTGATCATCACCATGTCGAGCAGTTCGGTGATCCGGTCGGAGAGGATCTCGACCTGTTCCTTCTCGACGACCACGGTCGTGAGCGCGGTGCCGGATTTCGCTTGGAGGAGGAACGTCCTCTCGCCGGGAAGTCCGATTGTGCCGACGACGAAACGATCGGGTGTGGGGTGGTCGTACAGAGCTGCCATGTCTTCAGCCTAGTGTCCTGCGCCGTAAATTCGTGTAAGAAGTTGTAGAATGGAGTATGCCTCGCACCGGTCGTCCGAAAGCTGAACTGATCCTCACCGATGAAGAACACCAGACGTTGACTCGCTGGTCCCGTCG
>NZ_FXYY01000080.1 GCF_900169165.1 Brevibacterium linens ATCC 9172 | reverse complement strand
TCGCCAGAGCCTGGCGCGAATATGGGATCCAGCCATGGAAGGCAGAGACGTTTAAGTTCTCCACCGACCCCGAGTTGGAAGCCAAAGTCACCGATGTCATCGGCCTCTACCTGGCACCACCGGACAATGCCGTTGTGCTCAGCGTTGATGAAAAATCTCAGATCCAGGCTCTCGATCGCACGGCCCCGTTGCTGCCGATGCGCATGGGTGATGCCGAGAAGCGCACTCATGACTACCACCGGCACGGAACATCAACACTGTTCGCAGCTTTGGACGTCGCTACAGGTCAGGTCACCGGAGCCGTGAAACCCCGTCATCGGCGTCAGGAGTTCCTGTCGTTTCTGCGCCAGATCGATCGGGCGTATCCGGACCAGGAGCTGCATTTGGTCATGGATAACTACGCGACTCATAAGACAGCCGAGGTCCGGGACTGGTTGGAAGCCCGCCCCCGGTTCCATGTCCACTTCACACCAACGTCGGGGTCGTGGTTGAACCTCGTCGAGGTGTGGTTCGGGATCATTGATCGCCAGGCGATTAAGCGGGGTGTGTTCACGTCAGTGAAGAACCTCAACAAAAAGATTCGAGAGTTCATCACGGGGTGGAACAAGCGTAAGCACCCGTTCGTGTGGACGAAGACTCCAGAGCAGGTACTCGAGAAAGCGAAACCTAAAACAACTTCAGAAACGCGACACTAGAAGTCGTCGATATGTGAAGTCCTCCGGCACGGATCCGGTCCGCCCGCTGCACAGCGACCAGGGAGATGATGTCGAATCCGACAGAGACGTGAAACGTGCACGATGTCGTGAGACAGGTCCGGGCCAGAAATGAGAAATGTGCCGCGACATCGAGTGAACGACGTCGCGACACATCACAACGGTCGGGATAGCGGGATTCGAACCCACGACCTCCTCGTCCCGAATGAGGCGCGCTACCAAGCTGCGCTATATCCCGTGACCAGCCACTACTATAGCGAGGGTAGCGCGAATCGAAAAATCGGCGCCCCCGAT
>NZ_FXYY01000011.1 GCF_900169165.1 Brevibacterium linens ATCC 9172 | reverse complement strand
TCGAGGCGGAGACATTCGAGTCTGGGTTATCGAGCACCGGTTGACTTCGAGGTCGATTACACATTTATGATGGACATTGCCGCCTGATAGTACACATTGATGTGTCCACTTCCAGGGGTTCACGCCCCGGCTTCGATTCCCCATCGATGATGTGCATCGCCCTGTTGCGCTGCAGGTTGAGCGTTTCCCTGTCGCGGTCTGCCCGTTTACGTCGGTACTGCCACACCGCCCGCCATGCTTTCGGGTGCTCGACGGGTGACCACACGGGTTCTACCCGAGTCAGCGTCCGGTTCTTATTCAACGCCACTGTGGCCCTTGGGGTCAGGGTATCGGCAAGCTGGTCGTCATCAGTGTTCGTACCGTTCCAGGTGAAGAACGTTGCCAGATCGTTCGGTGCCTTCGTCTGTCGCGATCCCACGATGAACCGCAGTCCGGCATCATCGAGTTCCTTGAGGTTCGCGGCAGAGAGCATTCCAGCGTCAGCGACGATGACCATGTCTGTCACACCGTGATGATCTTGGAAGTCTTTGACGATGGGGATCATCGTGTAAGTCTCGGCCTTGTTGCCTTCGAAGCACCCGATCTCTAACGGGAACCCGGTCCGATCGACGAGGAGACCGACAACGATCTGCGGATCGACGCGGCGTTCTTTCGAGTAGCCCACTTTGCGAAGCCCGTCTTCCTTTTCTGCTTCAAAATATAAGGTGGTGACGTCGTAGAGGATCAGGGAGATCCCGGTCGTCGCGACTGAGTGGTCGAAGCACTTGGCCGCGATGGTCTCTTGGTAGGCATCAGTGTTGATCCGTTGCAGACATCGGGTGAACGTGCTGCGGTGTTTGGTATCAGCACCGAGCTCGTCAAGGACACGGATACTGTCGGACTTCGACGTGGGTTCGTCGAGTCTGGCGAGGACGAGTTGGAAGAACGCTTCGTCATCGACGACATCGAAACCGAGCCGGTCGTAGGCAGTACGGATTGTGTCGATGAGCAGGCGTGATGCCGACCTTTTCACACGCCGACGTGATGCGGTTGAGACACTATTGCCTGTGTCGAGGTCGAGGGACAGCTGTCCGGTGGACTCGTTGATCTTCTCGCTGCCGGCTTCTTCGAGGGCTGCGAGTTGGGTCGGGGTATGGGCGGAGCCGAGGTGTTCGATGACGGTGAGTTTGCCGTGGCGTTTCGTTACGATCTGGACCGCGGTTGCCCCGGACGCGGTCGGGACTTTCCTCAGTCGCAGGCTCATATCCCCATTCTACGGACCCATTTAGTGTCCCGTTTCTACACCAAGCAACCGCCTCACCAGGAGCGATGCTGAACTGATACCCAAAATCAGACTAGGTGAAGCAAGACAGGGGTAGCGTCGGCGGATGTGCTGCAAGCCGCCTAAATGAACGTGTCTTCGAATGATGATCTAGATTTTAGAAGCAGTAATGTTCACGGCTGAAGCCGAAACTGTGGACATTGCTGTTGGCTAGAAGTAGATCATCATCGACATTCCAAGTATGACTATGTGAGGCACGTACCTGGACGAAGTTGAATCGGTCTGCTGAGTAGATTCGTGCACCGTTTGAGGCGAGTCGACGTTGCAGGTCGGTATCTTCGCCCAGAGTGCGATCTGCGAATGGAGTTCGACGGAATACCTCTCTACTGCCCATTAATGTAGGCCCCATGACCAGGTCGGTGTATCTGTGCTCGCGTTCGGGGAACCGGCACATGACAATGTCACGACTGCGCAGGTGCAGGTAGTGCGCTTGTTTGCCGACGAGATCCGCGTTCGAGTATCGCAGAGCCGCGAGCTGGTCCGTCAGATAGTGCTCGCCGTAGACATCGTCGTCGTCCATCTTGGCAATGACGTCTCCGGAAGCGGCTGCAATTCCGCGGTTGAGACACGAACCCAGGGAATCCGTGCCAGGAGCGTCGAGCAGGGTGAAGTTCTCGATGCCTAGCTCGGCTGCATAGCGCAGTACTTTCGACGATGACTCGAATCCGTGCTGGACGATGATGAGCTCGCGGTTCTCAAACGTTTGCGCGGCGTGAGTCTCCAGGACTCTATTTAGGTATTCCGGTCGATTCGTGGATACCACGACAGACACTGAACGAGGAATCGGATCGCTGTACTCAACTCCGATAGAGTCCATGATCGACATCGCGCGATGAGTGTAGGTGTGTTCGTTCCAGATGCGCCGTTGCGCGAGATGAACTGTGCGGTCGCGGAGTTCGCTGCTCCTGACGTACGCCCTGAGCGTCAGTTCGGCTTCTTCTTGGGTTTCAGGCTGTGGCAGTTCTGAAAGTGGGAAGAAACGCTTCGTGGCCTCGCTGGGAGTTGAGACCACTGGCGTTCCCGCCGCCGTGATCTCAAAGATGCGCCTTGCACACATGCTTGGTGAGTCGACGACCGAGTTCACGTTGAGGAATACTTTGTAGTTTTTGTACGCAGTCAGAAGATTCCGGTAGGGCAACGATCCGACAACCCTGTCGGCAAGGTTGCCGGGAAATTGGTACCGCTCATCGTTGCCAAGGAACCGGGAGAAGATTTCAAGTCCGTGCTCCATCCGCGAGGACACTGTGTCTGCAGCTCCCAGAAGCAAATCCATTTGGGCCCGACGTTCAGGAAATTTGTGGGTGAAATACATCCCTGCGAACGCGATATCGCGTGCGGCGTAATTGTGCACGGGTCGGACGGGAGAATGAATTGCCGGTTGAGCGGCGAATGCCAAGGAGGCGATGCGGTCATGTCCGAGATGTTCCCTGTACTGGTGGACAAGTCGCACATCGCTGGTGAATACGACATCGAACAGCTTGGCCAGCGGAAGGAAATCCTCGAAGTGGGGAGGATCTTCCTTGTTCCAGAACACTGTTGGGATATTGCGATGACGACACTCTGCCAGGAGTTCGACGACTTCGGGACTTGGGCCGGCCGTGCCGGTGAGCTTGAACTTCCAGTCCCCACCGTTGCCATTCCACGCTGACTCGATGAAGACGAAGTCGACCGAGCCCAGCTGCGATGTCCATCCATCGCGTTTCAGTGGGACAGTCGTCCATTCGTAACCGAAGCTCTCCGCTGAGAACTCGTCGAGGATGGTGCCGACTCTGAGATCGTCGAAGACAGGCCGACGATCGGACTTCGGAGCTGCAGGAAACGCCTCTAGCAGATTGTCCGCAGTGAGCTGATCGGTCGTCCGTCCATCGGCAACGCCTTGGTGAAGATTTCGACGGCGCCTCCACTTCAAGAATTGAGCTGGGCCGCCGTGGCGCAGATGCCAGAGACCGGTCCGGAATGTGCGAAGAGGAGTTTGAGGCACAGTCGGATCCTTTCGATCTGATCAGAATCGCGCAAAGGCCTGTTTCGCAGCGACCCGATTCAAGTAGGCGCGAGCATAACGGGATTTATCCCACTCTACTTGCAGTGGGGCAACCGAAATGAAACCATTTCTTAGCGCTTTCAACAGTCTTCCTGTGTGGAAGCTGACAAGCTCAATAGTACAATCAAGAGGTTGCAAGAAGCTCGGTCGGCTACCGCGAGATGTACACGGCGCAATCGTAGACTGGGTAGAACCAAGCCAAGTAAGACGAGGGAAAAGAGGACAGTGGGAAGCAACACAGGGCCCATTCCCTCACGGACCCCAATGAGACGGCACGGCAGAGCGATGGCGCTGTCACTCATCGATGGTCTCGTGTTCGCGTTCCTCGTCGTATCGATGACGCTCGTGAGGTACGACTTCCATGCGTCTCTGGTAAACGTGCCGGGAATGCTCGTCTGTTCGGCGGTCGGTCTGATCGTCTTCCTTATCGGCGGGCCCCTGGCGATCTACCGCGGTCGCTACCGACGTGGTTCGACCGATCAGTTCGCCGCAATCGTGGGAACGGTTGCTCTGGGTGTCGGCATCATGTGGGTGGCCGAATTCGCCTTCGCCAGTCGACTGCTCATCCCGACCAGCGTCCCCATTACGGCGGGAGCGCTCATGGTCGTGGTCAAGAGCCTCGAGAACTGGATTCGTCGCAACTTGAGGCAACGCAGCCTCACCACGTCCGGTGCATCCCGGCCCACAATCGTCGTCGGCGCGGGAAACCAGGGCATGCTCGCCCTCGATATGATCGCTCAGGACACGCACAACGAATTCGTTGCTGTCGGCATCCTCGACGACGACCCTGCAAAGCGGCATCTGCGCTACAACGGAATCCGCGTACTCGGACCGATCGCCGACATCGCCACCCATGTCGATCGCACCGGAGCCGGGGCCGTCATCATTGCGATCGCTGACCTGCCGCCCGAAGAGCTCTCCCATATCGCGTCGAATCTCGAATCCCGGCCGGTCGAGATCAAGATCATGCCGAAACTCTCGGACTCCGCGTTGGCCCGTCCCGAACCGGACGCGCATGACGTCGCCGACCTGCGTCACCGCAGCTTCCGGGATGTCAGCCTCGAAGACCTCATCGGACGCAAACCGATCTCAACGAATATCGACGACATCGCCTCGGCGATCACCGGCAAGGTCGTGCTCGTCACCGGTGCAGGCGGTTCCATCGGCTCACAGCTGTGCCGTCAGGTCGCCCGGTTCGATCCGGCCCGACTCATCATGACCGACCGGGACGAATCCGGCCTGCACGCCACTGAGCTCGGCCTCGAGGGCTCAGCCCTTCTGACCAGTGATGACCTCGTCCTCGGAGACCTGCGAGATCCGGCATTCATCGATTCCCTCGTCGCTGAGGCGAAGCCGGACATCATCTTCCACGCCGCAGCCCTCAAACACCTGACTTTCCTTGAGCGGTTCCCGGAGCAGGCAGTGCGCACCAACATCGGAGCCAGCCTCGACCTGCTCAACGCGGCCGTGGCTCACGACGTCGATTCCTTCGTCCACATCTCCACCGACAAGGCCGCCGGTGCGACCTCAGTGCTGGGGCGGACGAAGTTCTCCATCGAACGGGCGATCGCCTCTGTGGCCGCGGCAACCGGACGACGTTATATGTCGGTGCGGTTCGGTAATGTACTCGGATCCCGGGGCTCCGTACTCGAGACGTTTGTGGCCCAGGTGGCGGCCGGCGACCCCGTCACAGTCACCGATCCCGAGGTCACCCGATACTTCATGACCGCCGATGAGGCCTGTGAACTCGTCCTTCAAGCCGCAGCGATCGGCGGCCCCGGAGAGACCTTGGTCCTCGACATGGGCGAACCGATCCGCATCGCCGCCCTCGCCAAGAGAGTGATCGCACTGTCAGGTCGCAGTGATGCGCAGATCGTCTACACGGGCCTGCGCCCGGGGGAGAAGCTGACTGAAGCCCTTCTATCGCCCGGAGAGGTCGACAGCCGCCCCAACCATCCGCTGATCACCCAGGTGCCGATCGCTCCGATCGATCTGGAGAAACTCGGTGCCCTGGTCGCCGAATCACGTGACCCACAGGTTTTCACTCACAGGTCGGGCCTCGAAGAGCACCTGACGCGTCTCCTCGACTCCGAGACGGCACCGACCACCGGTGACGCGACGGAGGCCATTGAGCCGGCAGCGACAACATCAAGAGCCCCCGAGCCAGGCGCAGAAGACCCCCATGACACCGGAGTCGGCCTCTGATGGCTCTGCAGTCGCTGGTGATCCTGGTAGTGGCCGCGGTGGTCACGGTTCTCAGCGCCCTCATCGCCTTTCCGCTGCTGCGTCGAGCGGGGGTCGTCGATGTCCCCTCTCATCGCTCCTCGCATACGCTGTCGACCGTACGCGGCGGGGGAATCGCCATCGGCTGCGGCATCACCGTGGCCACGATTCTGGCCATGGTGTGGACCGTCAGCGAAGACGGCGTCTTCGGCCTCGGCGGGATCCTGCTTCCGGTCGGTTTCCTGGTCCTGACCTGGTGCTATTCGGCCATCGGGATGAGCGACGATCTCGACTCCCTGCGCCCCGCCGGGCGGCTGATCGGACAGGTGATCCTGGCTCTGCTGTTCAGCGCGATCATCGCCATGTTCTCAACACAGGGAATCGCTCACGTCATCGCCTTCGCGGTCATCGGCGTGACCACTGTCAACGCCGTGAACTTCGTCGACGGACTCAACGGCTATGTCACCGAGTGGACCATCGTCACTGCCGGATGGTTCGCCTTCGTCAGCTCCTGGGTAGGAGAGAACGACATTGCACTGCTTGCTCTGGCGCTGGCCGGCGCTGCTGTCGGGTTTCTCCCGTTCAACCTCGGTCGGGCCAAGGCGTTCCTCGGAGACACGGGAAGCTACGGGATCGGAGCGGCCGTATTCGCTCTCGCGGTCTGGCTGTTCGTCCAAGGCGTCCCGATCGTCGTCATCATCGCACCGATGATCTTCGTCTTCTTCGACGTCGGACTCACTTTGGTCCTACGGCTCTTCCGGGGAGAGAATATTCTCTTGCCTCATCGTGAACATATCTATCAGCGGATCCAGCAGGCGGGCTGGCCACACAGCTCCGTTTCGCTCTTCCACGCCGCATTGAGTGTCCTCGCCTGCATTATGGCCGTCCCTACTCTCATCAGCGGAAATACGGCGACGACGTACCCGGCCCATGTGTTCTGGGTCGGATTGCTCGCCCTTTATGCGCTGCTGCCGCTGTGGCTGCGGCGACGGGCGCTGAAGGAGGCGACGACCGCATGAGAATCGTTCTGCTCAGCCACTATTACTATCCCGAGGTCGGTGCACCGCAGCGGCGGTGGCGGATCCTCGTCGACCACCTGCGCGCTGCCGGACACGATGTCCTCACGGTGGCACCGCATCCCCATTACCCGTATTCCGACCGCAACGGGTTCTTCGGATCGAAGGTCGGGCGGGGCCGTCGTCGAGTCGACGTGCGCCTCGGCGGCACCTGGGACACCGGCGTCGACGGTGAGCGGATCCTTCGCGTGCCGTACCTGCACAGCGGATCGTCGATGGCTCGTCAGCTGCTCGATCAGACGGTATCGGCAACAGGCGCGATGTCGGCGGTCATCGACCGGCTGCGGGGCAGAATGAAGCCCGATGTCATCGTCTCCACGACTCCGGCACTGCCGTTCCTGCTCGCCGGCGACACCTTGTCGCGACTGCTGCGAGTCCCGCATGTCGCTGAAGTGCGCGATGCGTGGCCTGACCTCATTTCGGAAATGAACCTGGTGACGGGAGCGGTCGGGCGATATCTTCCAGGGACGCTGACGCGCGGCCTCGAGCATCGACTGCTGCCGGACCTGCTCACTCGTGCCCAACGGCGTGCGGCGGTCGTCGTCGTCACCACGGAAGGTTTCAAACGTCGCCTGGAACAGCGTGGAGTCACCGCCGAGGTCGTTCGCAGCGGAGTCTCACCTGCGGAATTGGAAGGCGCATCCGGACTGACCGCCACGGGAGCGATCCCCCTCGTCCCTGCCGCAGAGGAGACAGGCACCGCCGCCGACGTCGTCAAGGGCAGGGCTCCTGCCGATCGTCGAGGGCTCAACCTGCTGTATGTGGGCACTGTCGGTCGATCCCAGGATCTCAGCACCTCGATTCGAGCGTTGGCCCGCGCCGAAGGTGTGCGACTGCGGATCGTCGGCGGCGGCGTCGATACCGACGAGCTCAAAACCACAGCCGCAGCGTATGGGGTGCCGGTGGAATTCCATCCCCAGATCGCAGGCGCCGAACTCGCAGCCCATTGGGAATGGGCAGATGCCGGACTGGTCAGCCTCAGTTGCCTCGATTCCTATGAATGCACAGTCCCGTCGAAGCTCTATTCGTTGATGGCCCGTCGAATTCCTGTCCTCGGCGTCGTCGCCGGTGAGGCCGCCGACATCATCACACAGACCGAAGCGGGAGAAGTCGCGGTTCCCGGTGATGTCGATTCCGTGGCCGCGGCAATGTCGAGGATGCGAGAACGAGTCGAAGTCGGTGAGGAGTTCGGATCGAATCCGCCTACAGGTGAGAACCCGCGCGACTGGGTGATTCGACACGCTTCGGCAGCCGCAATGGGGCGCACTTACGAACGCGTCCTCGAACAGGTGGTCTCGTGAACCTGCGCTTCCTCGCCCGGCAGCTGACGAACGTCCTTGTGACGACTCTCGGACACATCAACGACGACCGCGTGTTCTTCGGCATGCAGTTGGCACGTCGCCTGCCGGGCCCTGCCTCGCGTTTCGTCGGACAGGTGCTCGGGAGTTTGCCGGGCAACGCCGCACGGGCCGCTTCCGCATGGCTGCTCGGAGAAGAGGCGATTGCGAAGTCATTCGTCTCAGGTTCTCCTGTGCCCTCCCTTCTGCTCGGAGAAGTCGCTCTCAATCTCGGACTCCTCGACGAAGCTGAGTCGATAGCAGCCGCCGTTCCTGGCGTAAGCGCTCTGAAATCGCGTATCGAGTGGACCAAGGGATACATCGACAAAGCCATTGACGTTCTGCCAGACGGTGCGCGTCGTACACGACTGCTCGATGAGCGACAGAGTCTGCAACCTCAATGGTGGCCGGAGGCTTCGCATCATGTGACGGCTCGTCGCGCATGCAACAATGAGGAACATGCCCGAGGTCAGCATCCGACGGTGCTTCATGTGCTGACGAACTCCTTGCCGCACACTCGCTCCGGCTATGCCTACCGCTCACATGCGATCCTCACCACTTTGCGGGAAGCGGGGCATCAAACAGCTGCGATCACACGACCGTCGTATCCGGTTACCATCGGACGGCTAAGCCAGGGGCCAGTTGAACTCGTCGACGGCGTCGAATACGTCCGCGACGTGCCGCTGAGACCACTGCCCACGACATCCGAACGGTTGAGTGAGCAGGCGAATCGCATCGCCGCTGAAGCGTATAAACGCGGAGCACAGATCCTCCACACGACAACGCACTACGTCAATGGCTTGGCTACTGGAGCAGCCGCGTCGGCAGTAGGACTGCCATGGGTCTACGAAGTCCGCGGAGTCTTGGAAGAGACGTGGGCCGCAGCAGGAAGCACCCCGGAAGAGCGGTCCGCACGAAGGGACAGTCAACGCTTCGCACTCATGCGGGCTAAGGAGATTGAAGTCGCGTCGGCAGCCGATGCCGTCATCACTCTGGGCGAAACGATGCGTGAGCACTTGATCGCAGGGGGCGTGCCGGCCGAAACCATCACGCTCATCCCGAATTCCGTCTCAGAAGCCGTCGTCAACACCGATGTCACTCGTAACCCGGCCAATGTGAGAAGGAACCTCGATCTTCCCGAAGCCGGAATCTGGGTCGGCACAGCAGCGTCGATCGTAGGATATGAAGGACTCGGCGACCTTGTCGACGCTGTCATCCTTGCCCGTGGCCAAGGAACAGACCTACGGCTGCTGATCGCCGGCGACGGAGTCGCCCTGCCAGAATTGCGAGAACGTGCAGCCATTCTGGGCGAGAATGCAGTCTTTACCGGACGCGTGTCACAAGCTCAGGCCATCGAATATCAGCTTGCTCTTGATGCTATTGTCGTCCCGCGCAGAGATGAACCGGTCTGTCGGCTGGTAACACCGATCAAGCCGATCGAAGCGATGGGATTGGGGCGACCGGTCATTATTTCGGATTTGCCAGCATTGAGTGAGCTAGTGCCATGCAATGCGGGCGTGCGGACTCCTGCCGAAGATCCGCAGCACTTGGCTCACGTGCTGGCAGAATTAGCTTGCGATAGTAGTGCGAGAGAGAATTACGGTCGGTATGGACGAGAATACGTTCTTGCGACGCGCAGATGGAAGGAAATCGGGCGACGATATGGGCAGGTCTATTCTCAACTCAAGGGGGCTGACTAGTGGCGGATAAGACAACGAATCCTCTCGGACTAAGTTCGATTCCGTCAGTTTCGAGTGCCGGTCTAGTGCCTGTGGGTCGAAGGATGAGTTTGCGTAGTTATTTGGCTGCGTTGTGGAATCGACGACACTTCATCATTGCCGAATCTCGTGCCAAGATGTCCACTTCGACGAGGAAGAACCTACTCGGCTACGGTTGGCTCTTCCTCAATCCGCTGCTCTCAGTGCTCGCTTTCTGGTTTATTTTCGGTTTTATCTTGCAGACGTCGAGAGGGGTTCCGAACTTTCTTGGGTATCTTATCGTCGGTGTGTTCTTCTTCGGGTACACAGCAACATGTATGAATGGAGGAACCGGGGCGATCCGCGCGGGGGCGTCAATGATCAAGGGATTCCAATTCCCGCGGGCCGCCTTGCCGATCTCTACGGTTGTTCGCAGCTTCTTGGACTTTATGCCGACTTTGCTGGTGATGATCATAGTGCTCGTGATTGTGCCCCCACTTGAAGTCATTACATGGCGAGTCATCCTTGTCATTCCGGTCATCATTCTTCAGACGCTTTTCAATGTGGGCCTCGTCTGTTTCCTGGCGCGACTTGGTCACAAAATTCCGGATCTTACGCACCTCATGTCCATTGTCAGCAGGTTTTGGCTTTACGGTTCAGGAGTCTTTTTCTCGATAGAAGCTGTGTTGAGGAATCACCCCACATTGTTGAACGCCATGCAATACAACCCGATGCACGCATATCTATCCTTGGTACGCAATTCACTGCTGTACGGTGTCGACTCTGAACCGAAGACCTGGATTATCGGAACGGTGTGGGCATTCGGTCTCATCGTCGTCGGATTCCTGTTCTTCTGGAGAGGGGAGGAGAATTATGGCCGACTCTGAAATACAGGATCCGACCATTGTTGCCGAGAATGTGCAGGTACGCTATACCGTCAATACTAATAATCCGAGCCAACGAACTAGGGGTGTCCGTCGTCTAACCAATGTATTATCAGGTCGTCAGGGGCAGACAACAGTTCGCGCTCTACGCGGAGTCAATTTTGTCGCACGCGAAGGTGAAATGGTTGGCATAGTCGGCGCGAATGGCTCCGGTAAGTCTACCTTTCTGCGAAATGTAGCCGGGGTCGAGCAACCTGACCGAGGTCGTATCCTTGTTCGTTATCAGCCGCTTCTCTTGGGAGTCAGTGCTGCTCTTCAACCATCGCTGTCCGGTAGCGAGAACGTCCGCCTCGGATGTTTGGCAATGGGGCTTACTCCTGAAGAGGCGGTCGAGGCATTTGATTATGTCGTCGAGCTGTCGGCATTGGGCACGGCTATTCACAGGCCGATGGGTACCTATTCCTCGGGCATGGGTGCCAGACTTCGATTTGCCATCGCGCTTGCCGCCCGACCGAAGATTTTACTGATCGACGAGGCACTGTCGACTGGTGATGCGACATTTGCTGAGCGTAGTGAACGGGCGATGGACGAGTTGCTCGCCGAAACTGGAACTGTTCTGCTCGTTAATCATGCGGCTAAGGTGATTCAGGAGCTGTGCACTCGTGCTGTGTGGATGCACCGTGGCGAAATCCTCATGAATGGCCCAGCTGAAGCTGTAGCCGAAAAATACCGGTGGTGGGCCTGGAACGTGGCTAAGGGTAAAGAGGATATCGCTGACAAACTCCTCGCTGATGTGATGAGTAACGCAGTCAAAGAAGAGATCAACATCCTCGAACCTGAACTCATCAAGAACCCCATCCCGCGTCACGCAGCGCGACCGTCCAAGAAGAAGGCTACCGTGGCACGGCATGCGAATAGGCAACGCGCAGTCGAAGAGGTTGAAGCTCCTATGCTGGCAGCAGCTGAAGAGCTAGTTTGGCCAAAGAACTTCGACGGTGAGGTGCCAAAAGCCAAGTTCCCGGCGTTGCCTAAGCCTGCATCTCAGGCGGTGAGTGCACCACGAATCACCGATGCTCCTCCATTGCGGTTGAATCCCAGTAGGAAGCGGGTTGTTCTGCGAGCAGCGAACCCCGATGACCGTGCGTCGTCGGTTGCTGCCGCGGATGACTTCACCGGCCGGAGACTCGCTTCTCGCGCACGCAAAATCGCCGATGAACGATATGAGGAGCGACAGCGATTGCGGCAGGAAGACGAAGCCACTGCTGCCCACCAGGACTCGAGCCGATGAAGGTCGCAATTTTCGGTTCCTGCGTGAGCCGTGATTCGGCAGAGTTCATGCCTGAAGCGGAAGTTGTGGTCTACGTTGCCAGGCACTCTGTGTCCAGCCTTGAATCGCCGCACGGCGCAGATGAAATTGATCTCAGCGAACTGAGCTCAACTTTTCAATCGCGTATGGTCACGAGTGATCTCAACGGCTCCGGTTTTGAGCGGATAGCCACTGAGGCGAACGACCTCGATGTTGTTCTGCTTGACCTGGTTGACGAACGACGGGGGTTCTGGCAGTTCACGGACGGCACGTCAATGACGAATTCGATCGAAATTGAATTCTGCGGTGCTGCCCGTGCAGCAAGTCGGGGCGGTGCTCGACTCGTCGAATTCGGTACCGATGAACATTTCTTTACCTGGAAGTCGGGATACATCAAGCTCATCGATGGTCTCAAAGGTGCTGGCTTGTGGGAGAAGACGATTCTGCTCGACATTGAGTGGGCCGGCGCCGTCGACGGGGCTCAGCATCCTCAAAGCGACAGCTTGGCGAAGCTGGGCAGACGTTGGCGCCGCTTGCAACGGGGCAGTCGCGAGATGAGCCGCAGTCTGTCACGCGGAGAAGGTGTAGCCGAAGCACTGACTAACCTCCGGCAAGTTCGTCCAACGGAGGCAGAAGAATATGCTGATAGGGCAGCGGCCGCGAACGCAGACTATGTTCGGTACCGTGAATTTGCTAGATCGATGGTCTCTTCAACAATCACAAGGACGAGTGATCAGGTGCGGATCAGCAAAGACCACAAGTGGGGACCGCAACCGTTCCACTATCGGGACGAGGACTACAGGTCTATCGTGCAAAGTATTCGCGACCTGGTAGAAAATCAGGACACATCGTCGACCAACGATAAGTAAGTTAGCAACGACAAGCTGCAGAGCTGGTCTCAGTACCCCAGGGACCCCAGATAGCGGAAGAGGTCTGCGAGGTCATTGCCAGCCAACGCGTTCTTGAGTGCTGGCATCGCCTCGGGATCGAAGTCGATGATGACCGTTCCATCATCCTCGCGCCGTGAGTTCGTAGGTACAGTGACCACCGCGATGTCGTCATTTTGCAGGGCGCGGAGGCCATTGGCGATCTTGACGAGTTCGCCCGTCGTCAGCTCGGCATTGTGCTGAATGCCCGACGCGTAGTGGCCGAGCACAGCTGCGCCCTTGTTCGGGTCCTTGACCAACCCGCCTGACTTGATTCCCTGAACGAGCGCACGCACGACCGCACGCTGATTGCGAGTTCGCGTCTGGCCGGCATCATCGACTGGATCCGCCGCGGTGAAAATCGCCGAGGTCGCTCCGTCGAGGTTGTTCGTCCCCTCAACGAAGTCGGTACCGTCCGCGTTGAACGCGGCGCGGCTATAGACCTGCAGACCACCGAGCTCGTCGATGACGCGGCCGAGTGCGTCTGCATCCAGCTGCGCAATGTGATCAATGCGGACTCCGAGGAACTCCTCAACCATGGCGACGACAACCGGCCACCCGCCCTCGTCGGCGATGGTCGCGAAAGTCTGTCCTGCCTCGATCTGAGTGGAGGGATTGAGAACGAGAGCTGCGGCGAAATCTCCGGTAGCGGGAACGTGGATGACCGCGAACGTGTCACCTTGGCTCGATGGCTGTGGGGCAACCTCGGCGAGGTTTCCGGGATTCGTCACCCGAAGCATCAGGGTGCGGGAATTGTCCACTGGCGGGCGGATCTCGGCGGGCGGGAATGCCGCCTCGGCGGGGATGGTCTTCGACGCGTCATCGAACTCGGCGCGGGCGGCGTTGAGGTCCTTGAGAGAACCGATGGCAGAGACCATCTTCGTCAGCTTGGCCATGGCAGTCCCACTTCCTCTGTCAGGTCACACGGTGATGGTCCCAATAATAGCCGCGGGTGGGATCGGTACGCGTACCGATCCCACCCGCGGTGAGGACTGCTGTGTGCTGCTGGCCGGGCCTACTGAGCTCAGCGGAGGCCGAAGAGTTTGCCGAGGCCGCCACCGGACGACTGCGCATCCGGCTGCTTGACCTCAGGTGCTTTCTCGGCCGGTCTCTCTGCTGGAGTTTCGGCGGGCTTGACCGGCGGCGGGGGAGGGAACTCCTCGGCGGCAGGTTCTGCCTTCGGGTCCACCGATGCTGCGCTTTCGGGCGCCTTCGGCACGGGAGGGGTGGTCTCGTCAGCGGCTGGGGTCGGGGTCACCGACTCCGGCGCTTCCGGCTGCGGGGCTGCGGTGTCGGCTTTCGGAGCCGGGGTCGCCTCGGTGACGGGCTCCGGTGTCTCGGAGGGAGCCTCGTCCTGGACAGCAGTCTCGGACGAATCGGCGGGGGCCGCCTCGGCGAGGTTCTTGATCAGGGAGAGCTCGAACTCGAGCGTGATCTTGTCGCTGACGAGCACGCCGCCGGAATCGAGCTTCGTATTCCAGGTCACGCCCCAGTCCTTGCGGTCGATGCGACGCGAGCCCTCGAGGCCGGCGCGCAGGTTGCCGAAGGGATCGGTCTCGACGCCGATGAGCTCGAGCGGAACCGACACGGTCTTCGTCATGTCGCGGATCGTCAGCTCACCGGTGACGATATAGGAGCCTTCGTCCACCTCGTCGATGGCGGAGGAGACGAAGCGGATCTCCGGGTAGGCGTCGACGTCGAAGAAGTCAGCCGAGCGCAGGTGGGTGTCCCGGTCCGCGCTGCGGGTGTCGACGCTCGCGGTCTGGACGATGACCTCGGCAGTCGAGTCGGCGAGATCCTCGGCGATGTCGGCCGAACCGGAGACATCATTGAACGCTCCGCGCACACGCGAGACCATGGCGTGGCGTGTGGAGAATCCCAGTCGAGAATGTGAGGGATCGATGTCCCAATGACCTGTGATCCCAGGAGTTTCTGTCATGGGGGATAGCTCCTTCGGTTCCTCCGCGCTCCTGCAGGGGAGGCTGTCGTAGTCGGTGTGCTCATTCGCTGATCAAGTGATCATTGAATGAGCAATCGCCTACGTAGTCTTACACGGGCGGTCGGGTGTGTGCCACTTCGGTGCGGGCTGGTGAGGCGATGGCGGCGTCCTGCGGTGGGTCGCATCACCGATCGACGTTGCCGGCGAGGACCCCGACCAAGGTCAGCGCCATGGCGATGGCCAACGCGATCGCCGAGGCGATGAAGGCGGCGGCGATGTGCTCGCTCAGAGCCGCTGCGACGATGGCCGGCCCGACGATCTGACCGATGCTGTACCACGAGGTCAGCTTCGCCGAGGCGTTCGCGACACCCAGCTGCGTGCCGACGCCGATCGTCATCATGACCACACCGATGAAGGTGAAGCCGAAGAGGGCAGCGGCAATGATGAGGACGACCGGTGAGGATCCGAAGACCGCGAGCAGGGCTCCGAAGACCTGGAGGCAGTAGCAGAGCGTCAGTGCCTTGACCGTGCCGATGCGGGCCGCGACCGCTGACCAGGTCAGGGGAGAGGCTGCGGTGGCGATCCCGGCTATGAGCCACGTCGAGGCGGCCGCGGTGGCTCCGAAAACGGGACCGGCGAGCACGACGAGGTAGGTGCCGATGATGATGTAGCCGCCCCCTTGGAAGAAGTAGCCTGTGGAGAGGATCGCCATAGCTCGGCGACGGTTGGCGTCGAAGCGGGTGGCTGCCTCGGCGGGATCGTCGGTGTCGGTCTCGGTCGGGGCGGCCGCCTCGGTGGGGGTGGGGTTCTGTGGGATCCGGGCCGGGATCGGCCAGGTCCAGGCGATGATGGAGAAGATCGCGGACACGGCCGCGCAGATGAGCCATAGCTGCCGCCAATCGGCGAAGCTGCCGGCGATCAACACGATGGCTCCGGAGACGAGGATGCCGAAGCCGACTCCGCCGTAGGAGATGCCGCCGTCGCGGGGCTTCAGGGAGTTCGCGGGAATGCGTTGGGTCACGCACACGAAGATCAGCCCCGAGGCGATTCCGGCGATCGTGCGGATGCCGCCCTGCCAGATGAGATTCGGGGTCAGGGCGACCGCGGCGAGGCCGACCGTGGAGACGATGAGGCTGAGGCGGTAGACGAAGCGGTTGGGCTCGACCCAGCCCTGGGCGATGACGAGGGTGCCGATGAAGTAGCCGACGTAGTTCAGGGTCGCGATCCATGCACCGGGCGCCGAGCTCCAGTGGAGGGCGGCGACCATGAGCGGCAGGGCCGGCGTGTAGAAGAAGCGGCCCATGCCCATCGCCACCGAGAGGCCGAGCGCCCCGCGGACGGGGGTGAAGGAGGGCCTGGCGATGCTATCGGGCACGGCGGGTCCTCTCCTCGGGTGGGCTCAGGTGGCGTGGGCTCCACCCTTACGATGCCATGAGCGCGGGGCGGGTGCCTCGGCGGGTGGGGATTCGGACAGGAGGCCTCTCGAAGGCACTGTGGAAGTTGTCGATTCTGCGGGGACAGGGCAGAGTTATCGGAGTGAACCTCAGAAGGAGTATCCAGGGCAGCGTGGTGGCGCTGGCCCTCGTGCTGTCGGGATGTTCATGGTTCGATCCGGACGGTTCGTCGTCCTCGAACCAGTCCCCGGAGCCGAGCCCCACGCCGACCGAATTCGAGCAGGCGAATGTTGACAGCGCCTCGGGCGATGCCGCATCGATCACCGCGACCGCTGAACAGACGGGACCGAGCTTCAGGTCCGACAACATCGGAGTCTCCTTCGAAGCCACCGACCTTGCCGACCCGCGGCTCGACCCGGCGAAGTCCAACCTCGACGAGCAGCTGAACGCGCTCGGGTCTCCGGCGCTGCGGTTCGCCGGCAATGCCCTCGACCGGAGGACGTTCTGGACGTCGAAGGGGGAGGCGCCGAAGCACGGCGAGAAGACCACGATCACTCCTGATGACCTCAAGAGACTGAAGAAGCTCGTCGACGCCACCGGGTCGACGGTCACCCTCGGCGTGCCCCTCGGCACTTACGATCCGGAGCGGGGAGCCGACATGGCCGCGCATGCGGTCGACATCCTCGGCGATTCGCTCATCGGTCTGGGGATCGGGAATGAACCCAATGGCTATACCGTCGACGATGTTCCCGACGGTGCCGTCCGGGAGGATGGCTGGAACGAAGACAAGTACGTGGGTCAGCTCGAGGCGTATGCCAAGGCGATCCATGCCAAACGGCCCGAGGCGCCGATCATCGGTCCCGATGTCTACGACGGGGCGTGGATGACGGCTTTCTTGGACTCTGATGTCAAGAACAAGACCGCGCTTGCGCAGCATTGGTATCAGCTCTACGACTGTGATTCGTCGAAGGTGCCCGGTCGCGGTCCGCAGGCGCCGAACCTCATCGTCCCGTTGGCGAAGGAGGCGGCGAAGAAGAACCTCGGAATCGGGAAGTCCAAGGCCGATGCGGCCGGTGTGCCGCTGTGGCTGGAGGAGACCGGGCCGACGAGCTGCCCGGGGACGAATGACACGTCGCTGACGAACGCTTCGGCGTTGTGGGCGGCTGATTACACGCTGTATGCGGCCACGCTCGGCGTCGAGCGCATGGCCATGCATTCGATGCTCGGTGCGTGCAATGGGGGAGCGCCGATGTCGCTCATCTGCGATCCGGCCGAACTCGGGGACCGGTCGAATGCGTTTCAAGTTCGTCCGAATATGTTGGGGCTGCGGCTGTTGGTGCCGAGCGTCGGCGGGCATTTCACTCAGACTTCGGTGTCTGGTGGTGGGAATATGAGCGCCTACACCGTGGTGAAGAACGACGGCAAGACTCTGGTGACGACGGTGATCAATGCGAACGATGCGGCGTCGGTGGGTGGGAATCCCGTGACGCTGGGGATGCCGTCGGGGTTTGCTGTCGATTCGGCCTCGCAGGTGTATGGGGCCTCGAACGACGTGAAGAACGCGACTCAGGTGGTGCCGGCGAACCCGCTGCCGGCTGATGTGCCGTTCAGTGGGGCGGTCGAGACTTCGACGGCAAGCGCGTCTGCGGGTTCCGACGGCAGCGAACTGAACATCGACATCGCGGGAAGCTCCGTCACGGTGTTCGTCATGACGAAAAAGTAGATCCCGTTCAGTGCCCAACGGCACGAGATATCGGAGCTGAGTCTCTGGCCTACCCGGCACTGGTGCTGAAGATCACCGGCTAACTGCGAGGCCCTCGGATCCACTGTGAGCCCCTCGCTTCCCGCCCTGCGCCCGCAATCTGATCCTGGCCGCTGCAGTCGGGCCGTCGCTCCTGCTGTCGGGCCTTGGCCCCTGTGCCGGAGTCTTTTTGAGCCCAGGCGAGGAGTACGGGCGCTCCAATCGAATCAACTTGCATTCTCGGAAGGCTGTTAATAATAATAAGCATTATCAATAACGTTTCCGGGGGAGTCGCCTATGATCGAGCATCGCGATGCGCCTCCGCAGCATTCAACGAGCGCTGAGAATCGGGAGATTCGACTTGATCGGGCGCGGGACGAGGCGGCACTGGCGAGCATGGCCTGCATGGTCTCTGAACTGGGCACGGCCGCACCTGAGCAGTTTGCTGCGGCGGACGGGATCGCCGCAGAACACCGGTCTGTCGCAGCCCGGTGGATCAGCGAACTCATCGCTGCGGGCTTCCTGAGCGACGACGCTTCGCAGTGGCGCATCACCCCTCCCTCGCGCGGCGACGTCGACGCTCTGTGGTCTCAGGCACTGGATCTGACTGCCGATCAACCCACAGGAACAGCCCTGACGCAGTTCTTCGCCTCCTGCTGGCGCCATCTGCCCGAACTGCTCGCCGGCGAGATCACCGTGCACAGTCTCCTTTTCGACGGAGACGACATCACAGCAGAGATCTACCAGTCGAACACAGCCAGTCAGCACGTCAACGCGGAAACCGCATCCGCAGTCAGGCGGCGCTGTCTGCAGATACTCGACGAGGCCCGCACGCCCGCGATCCTCGAGATCGGGGCAGGAGTCGGAGGCACCACCGACATCATCCTCGACGCCGTCGATGATCTGCCTCTGACCTATCACTTCACTGATATCGGACACGCATTCACTCATGAAGCACTCAGCCGGTGTGCTGGACGCAGCGGCTTCACCAGCGGTGTGCTCGACATCAACGCACCGCTGAGCGAGCTGCAGGCCCAGCTGCCAGGACTGGTCGGAGACATCGACATCGTCATCGCCGCCAATGTCATGCACAATGCTCGCAATGTGCAGTCGGCGCTGTCTGCGATCACAGAACTCGTCCGCACCGATGCAGAATTCGCGCTCATCGAAACCGGCACGGAGCACCTTCCACTGCTCATCTCCATGCGCTTCCTCATGTCACCGCCGCCACCGGGGCCGGGCATCGGCGGCGATCGCGCAGAGACCGGGCGAATCCTCTTGACCGCACACGAATGGTCCCAAGCCCTCGAAGCCACAGGGTGGACCGTGCTCGAAGTCTGGCCCGGGCCCGGCAGCGATCACCCCATTGCCCGATATGACCAGCATATGTGGCACACCCGACGCCGACAGGAGCCAGCACAGTGAAGGAACAACAGCACGTCCACCACCTCGGAGCCTCTGAGCCCGACCAGGCAGACGAGACCATCGCCGTCGTCGGCATGAGCTGCAGGTTCCCCTCAGCGCCTTCCCTCGACGCCTATTGGGATCTGATCCGCACAGGTGCCAGGGGAGTCGAGACACTGACCGCCGAGGAGCTGCGTACAGCAGGCGTACCTGATCGTCTCATCTCTCACCCCGACTACGTGCCCGTGAGCGGACGCCTCGAAGCACCCACGCAGTTCGACACCGCCGGTCTCGGACTCTCCGAGACCGAAGCGCGGCTGATGGACCCGCAGCAGAGGATCCTCATCGAATGCAGCATCGAAGCACTGGAAGCCGCTGGTTTGGCTCAGCCGGGACACCGCGGCACAGTCGGTGTCTATGCCGGTCAGGCGTTCTCGCATCACCTCATCGACAACCTCGGCGATCGCTTCCATCCCACCGGCGGAGCGGATCCCATCAACAGCCTTCACCTGCACGGACTCAACGTCGGCGACTACCTTCCTGCTCGCATCGCATGGCTGCTGGGCCTGGACGGACCAACAGTGAGCCTCGGAGCCACGTGCGCCACATCTCTCGTTGCGATCCATCTGGCTGCAGAAGCATTGCTGTCCCACCAGTGCGACACCGCAATCGCCGGCGGGGTCTCACTGCGGCTGCCCCAGAACCACGGGTACCTCTGCGTCCCGGACGGCCCCTTCTCCCGTGATGGGCGCACTCGCGCCTACGGCAGAGATGCGAGCGGCACGGTCTTCACCCAGGGGGCGGGAGCAGTTGTCCTGCGGCGCCTCAGCGATGCGATCGCCGACTCGGACCCGATCCACGCAGTTGTCGCCGGCAGCGCCATCGGCAATGACGGACTCGATCGGGTCGGCTTCGCCGCGCCCTCCGTCAGCGGGCAGGCGCGCGTCATCGCTGAAGCACTGGCGGCCGCTGAAATCGATCCCGACGAGGTTGAACTCATCGAAGGCCACGGCACCGGAACGATGCTCGGTGATCCGATCGAAGTCCGCGCCATCAACGAGGTGTTCGGCCGCACCGACACACCGTGGTGCGCGCTCGGGTCCGTGAAGTCCTCGATCGGGCACACCGATTCCGCCGCCGGGGTCGCCGGCTTCATCAAAGCGGTCCTCGCCGTCTCCCATGCACAGATTCCGGCGACCCTCGACGCGGACGAACCGAACCCGGAACTGCCATTGGCGCACTCACCGTTGACCTTGGCGACACAGTCTCGGCCCTGGCAGTCTCAGACACGTATCGCAGGAGTCAGCGCATTCGGCATCGGCGGAATCAACGCCCATGTGCTCGTGAGGTCACTGCAGGCAGAAGCAGCCGCCGCCCGTGAGAAACCTCAGGCCCGGCCGATCGATCCGCCGCTGCTCATCAGCGCAGCCGATCCGGGAGCACTCGAAGAGCGCACCGTCCAGGTGCGTGAACTCACTGCGATCGAGTCGCCAGGGGACATTGCCGGCACCCTCGCGCACGGGCTGCGCCGCCTCCCGCATCGGCGCGCCATCATCGGCGGAGAGACCACAGAGCCCGCACACGCCGACACTGCGGCACCGAGTCTCGTCGCCGTCATGCCGGGAGGTGGAGCACAGCATCCAGGAATGGCAGCGGGCCTTCACCGAACGCAGCCGGTCTTTGCACGCAGCTTCGATCAGTGCGCAGACATGATCGCGGCCGCCGGCGGCATCGACCCCCGTGGATTCGCACTCGACTGTGACGCTCGCGGCGGCGAAGACACGCGCGTCGGGCTGCCCGCACTCGCCGCGGTCGAACTCGCCTACCTCGACCTGCTCGAAAGCTTCGGCGTACGACCGGATGCGGTGCTCGGCCACAGCCTCGGTGAGTACTCCGCAGCGGTCGTCGCTGGTGCCATGGACCGCCGAGACGCATTGCACCTCGTTGTCGAGCGGGCCAGGCTGTTCGCCGAGCTGCCCGCCGGAGCCATGTTGAGCCTTCCGCTGAGTGCCGATGATGTCCTCGCGCTCCTGCCGGACCACCCGGACGTCGACCTCGCCGCAGTCAACGGTCCGATGCTCAGTGTCGTCTCCGGACCGAACCGAGCAATCGAGGAACTCTCCGCCCGCCTCTCAGCCGAAGGCATCGACTCTCGCACGCTCAAGGTCTCTGTGGCCAGCCACTCGCGCGTCGTCGACCCGATCCTCCCGCAGATCCGGGCGCTCACCGAGGATTTCGTTCGCCCCCGACCACGGCTGCCGCTGATCACAGGCATCGACGGCTCCATCGTCGACCACCCGCTGCCTGCCGGTCATTGGGCCGATCATCTGCGCGCCCCTGTCCGCTTCAGCCAAGCCCTTGACACGGCGGTCAGCGGCCCACGCCGGTCTCTGCTTGTCCAGACTGGCCCCGGCGGAAATCTGATCTCCGGTGCCGCCTCGCGCTCGGTCGACTGCCTGACGGCGTGGACGGCACCCGAGGACTCAGGGTCGTCGGTGCGGGCGCAGAGGGCCTTCGACCGCATCCTGGCTGAGCTGTGGTCACGAGGAGTCGACGTCGATCTCGAACGTCTGGTGCCTCGCCGAGCAGCGGTGACGGTGCCGCCGTACCCGTGGCAGCGCACCGCTGAGGGGATCGCCCATCGGCTCGGTCCCGAGGACACCGTCGGATCCGCCCAGCACGACGGAGACCACACCAGTCCGAGCGCCGACGAACCCCTCCAGACGCCCACGTGGAGCCGCGAACCGGCCACGTCAGCCCCCAGCATCGAAGAAGAGACTCGCGTCCTCGTCAACGACAGCGTTCCCGAAAAGCTGCGGAAGAACCTCCGGAACTTCGGTGCCGTGATCGTCGACGACGCCTCGCGTGCACACATGCTCATCCACCTCAGCGAGCCTAAGGACGAAAGCTCTCTGCGCGCCGAAGCCCGCACCTTCTCCCACTACGCCCGGATGCTCCCGAACTCCGGATTGAAACGCGTCGTCCACCTCACTGTCGGCGCCGAGGATGTCACCGGCGGCGAGGAGATCAATCCTTTCGCCACAGCGACCACGGGATTTGTCCGTGTACTCGGCCAGGAGGTCGAAGACCTGGATTGGGTCACCATCGACCTCGACCCCGACGACCCGGATTGGGCGGGCGTCGCTGCCGGGCTCACACGCTTCCGCCAGTCCACTGCAGCTTCACCCCACCGCGCTCTCCGCCATCACCGCACCTGGGTGCGCACCTGGCGGCCCTGGCAGCCCGCTCGCGCCCCCGAGGCTGCCGTCGAGGCGAGAGTCTGGGTGATCTCCGGTGGCCTCGGTTCAGTGGGACTTGCTCTTGCAGGGCGCATCGAAGCCGAGAACCCTCAGGCACGCATCATCCTCATCAGCCGCAGTCGACCGGCCCCCGGGTCAGATCGAGAGCAGGCTCTCACCGACCTCTCCCGCACAGAGGTGCTCATCGCAGATGTCTCAGCACCTGGAGCGTACAGCGACTGCCTCACCACGATCATGGAACAGTACGGGACGATCGATCACATCGTCCACGCTCCCGTGCACGTCGACCTCGCGCCGCTGGCCGAACTCGACGACACGAGCATCAATGCCGCATTCGCTCCGAAGGTCACCGGCGCCCGTCGCCTAGTCGAAGCCATGGACAGTCTGCCCTGCACGCCGACGGTGCTGCTCCTGTCGTCAGCTGCCGGCACGATCGGCGGATTCGGTCTCGGCGCCTATGTCGCGGCCGGTCGATTCCTCGACGGGCTGGCGCACAGCACCGGCTGGACGACACTCGACCTCGATCGGCTCCGCCTCGGCACCGCCGCCGAGCAGGACAGCGCAGCAGAGATTTCGATGCGTCACGCCCTCGACCTCGATGACGCCGTCACAACGATCATCAGAGTCATGAGGCTGGAGGCGCCCGGCATGCTCGCTGCCTCCCCTGACGAGCTCAACTCCCGCTCCAACAACCTCGACACACAGCGAACCATCGTCGAGGCCATCGACGTCGACAGCACAGCCCACCTCGACGGCTGGCAGAAGATCGTTGCTGACACCTGGTCTCGCATCCTCTCACGCACAGTCGCCTCACCCGAGGCCGATTTCTTCGCGCTCGGGGGCCATTCTCTCCTCGCCACGCGCGTCCTGGCAGCATTCCGCACCGAGCACAACATCAATTTGCGTCTCAAAGACCTGCTTGCGGCACCCACGGTCGCCGGGTGCGCCGCACTCCTCGAGACACAGCTCCCCTTCAGTTCGACACCCACCTCTGATCGAACGGAGAACGACCCAGCGGACGCTCTTCCCGCAGTGGCAGTCGCTCAGATCACGTCCGATGGAGCCGATCCGCAACACGAGTCAGGTTTCGAGCTCACAAGAGTCCAGTATGCCTATTGGCTGGGACGTACTCGAGGGCTCGACCCATCCAAACCCGACGGCGAGGGTGTGGGCTGCCACTTCTATCTCGAATACTCCTGTCCAGACATCGACGTCGACCGCTATGACCACGCCTGGCGCGAGGTCATCAAACGCCACGACATGCTCCGCGCCGTCATCTCCGATGACGGCAGACACGAGATCTGCGACCTCGACCCGACATGGACACCGCTTCACATCACCATCGATGACACCAGAACCGCTGATGCCGAACTGGCACAGCTGCGAGAGAAGTTCTCGACTCGTGTCGCAGACCCGGCCGTGTGGCCTCTCATCCAACCGGTGGTCGTATCCCTGCCGGACGGATCGTGGCGGATCCTGCTCTCCGTCGATGTGCTCGTCTGCGACTCGGCCAGTTGGATGATCGTCGACCGAGAGGTCAAAACGCTCTACCGCGACCCACACGCCCAGCTGGGACCGACCCCGCCGAGCTTTGCCGAATGTCTGCGCGCACTCAAGCCCGTCGACACCAGCGGGCGGGACGCCGCCAGAGACTACTGGGCCGCACGCATCCCCACTCTGCCGGGCGCTCCAGCCATCACCACGAAGACCGGGGACACCTCACGCCCGCACTTCACACGTCTGAGCGCGGCAGTCCCCGAAACCACCTGGTCACAGCTGCAGGAGCTCTGCGGCCGACACAGAGTCACCCCCACTGCCTTCGTTCTCAGCCTCTACAGGAGAGCTCTCGCGCTCTGGAGCGGAGCTGAACACTTCAGCATCACGATGAGCGTCTTCGACCGACCTGATCTGCCCGGCGTTGATGCTGTCGTCGGCGAATTCTCAACGATGCTCATCCACGAAGCCGCAGAACCCACAGGCCAGGACGGCCACGATGCTGACGATCTGAGCCGCCACGACCTGTGGGAATCCGCTTCCCGCACGCAGGACACGCTGATCGATGACCTCGACCACCGATCCTTCAGCGGAATCGAAGTCCTCACCGAATGGAGCAGGCAGCGAGGACGCTCACAGAACGTGCCGGTCGTCTTCACCTCGATGCTCGGCCTCGATCAGCTCGGCGGTCGCGAGCCCCATGACCATGAGTGGTTGGGCACGCAGGTCTGCGGAGTGAGCCAGACACCGCAGGTGTGGCTCGACCACCAGGCCTATGACCATCGCGGCGAACTCATCCTGCAGTGGGACGTCTGCGATACGGTCATCGACCTCGCTCGCGCACGCGAAATCTTCACGATCTACACCGACCTCTTCACCGCCGCCAGCAGCTCGGAGGAGTCCTCACCGGCCTCGTCGGACACCGAGACCACGGACCTCACCGCCACCATCGTCGAGATCTGGTCGGATCTGCTGGGGGTCGACGAGGATGACATCAGTGAGCAGAGCTTCCTCAGCCTCGGCGGAGACTCTCTCCTGGCCGTGCGCATGGCCTCCGCTCTGCGTGAAAGCACCGGAGTGAGCCTGCCGCTCAACCAAGTCCGCGCGGATCTCACAGTCGACGAGATCGCCACGCTCCTGACCGTCCAGGACGGAGGTGAGGATGTGAGCAGCCCGTCGGCAGCACTGGAGCGACGGCCCGACGCCCATGCGCCCTTCAGACTGCTGCCGCTGCAGCAGGGCTATTTCGTCGGGCAGACAGGAGGCTGGGAGAATTCCTACAGCACCGCTCACGTCTCCACCGACGTCGAACTCACCCTGCCGACGGCAACGCCGGACACGGATGAGCTGCGTACGCGCCTGAGGAACGCCGCCGATGCGGTGGCCGCTCATCAGCCGATGCTCTGCGTTGAGGTTCTGCCCAACGGCACTCAGCGTCTGCGCGAACCAGAAGACTCCTCCGGTCTCACACACGTCGATGTCATCGACCTGCGTGACGATGACGACCCCGCAGCGGCCCTCGATCAGCTGCGCACCCAGTGGGCCCTCAACGGACCCAACCCTCTGTCAGACGGAGCTGTCCACGTTGCAGTCGTCCTGCTCGGAGGCACTCGCGCCCGCCTTCACGTGTCCTCGAGCCTGCTCGCGATGGACGGATGGTCAGCATCCCTCTACGACCGTGAGCTCTTCGCCCAGCTGGCCGACCCGGGCGCAGCCGAGCCTCCGCTCGCCATCGACTTCGGCGACTATGTGGAAGCGCTCGAGCGAGAACCGAGCACGCAGCGAGAAGAGCACCGCCGGTGGTGGTTCGCCCAGCTGGACGAGCTGCCCGCCGCGCCCCGTCTTCCCCGCAGCGAAGAGAAGAGTGCTTCCGCTCAGTGGATGACGATGCGAGAGTTCCGACTCTCACCGGATGCGTGGCGAGACCTGCGCGAAAACTGTCGGAGCCACGAACTCACACCAGCAACCGCAGTCCTCACGGTCTTCGCTCTCGCACTCAACCAGGTGACAGGTCAACAGGAGATCCTGCTGAACTCGATGCAGCACAACCGGATCCCCCTGCATGCCGATGTCGACCGCCTCATCGGCGCGTTCTCCCGCACCGCGCTGCTGCCGCTGCGGCTGAAAGACGACGAGACCCTCGCCGAGCTCATACACACAGTCGGGCGACAGATCGACGAGTGCGCACGTCGTGACCAGATCACTGCCGTCGACATCGGTCGAGAAGTCTCACGACGCACAGGCTCCTCGTCTCCGATCGCACCAGTGGTGTTCCAATCGACACTCGGAATGGACTCAGCACTCGGCGGGGAACCGGTCACCGACCTCGGGCCGTTCGGTCACGTTCACCTTGCCGACTTCCACCAGGACATCCGCACGCCGCAGGTTGAGCTCGAACTGCGGGTCTTCGAACTCGAAGGAGAATTCATCGCCTCCCTGGCTTCGGTCGATGAAATGCTCGCCGAGGGTGTGCCCGGCCAGATCCTCGATCATGTCGCCGATGCCATCCGCACACTGCTGGAGCCTTCATCATGGGTCGAGAAGGTGCGGCTGTCCTCAGCAACGACGCTCGAAGGCTCATATGAGCGCGCCCCCATCTCGGCCTCCCCGGAAGTCTGCAGCTCCGACGCGGTGGATCGGCGGATGCTTCCACGCATCGCCGAGCTGTGGGCCACTATGCTCGACCTTCCTGTGCATCCGGGTCCCACCGATGACTTCTTCACACTCGGCGGGGACTCGCTCATGGCAGTGCGCATGCTCGCGTCCGTGCACGACAGGCTCGGAACCCGAGTCAGCCCACGTGAGTTCCTCCCCGAACCGACACCATCGGGCCTGGCGAAAGCGATGGCTCAACAGTCGCCCCTGCCCACCGAGGAATCGATATTCGAACTGCGAGCCGGAACCGGACGCCCCATATTCCTCCTCCATCCCTCAGGCGGTGACATCCTCTGCTATGTCGAGCTCGCACGCAACCTCGAGACGACCAGACCGGTCATCGCGATCGCAGATCCCGGACTCGACGGGCACCCGATGCCCCGCACCATCCCGGAGATGGTGGAGACGTACCGGACGATGATCAGCAGCATCCAACCGGACGGCCCCTGGACAGTTGGAGGGTGGTCCATGGGCGGCACGATGGCCCATGAGCTCGCCTGCCGCATCCGCGATCACGGCGGAGACGTCGATGCAGTCCTCATGCTCGACTCGAACGCGCCGGAGCGGATCATCGCCCTGCGCGGACTCAGCGACGCTGATGCCGATGATGTCCAGAAGCTGCGCCAGCTGCGGTCGATCGAGGCCTACCTGGGACTGGATCTCGGCCCCCATACCCAGTGGGAAAGCCTTGCTGCGTCGCTGGCCGATCATGGAGCGCTGCCGAGAGGCGAAGCTCTCGACAACCGCTTCGCCGTCTTCGCACGTCATATGGAGGCACTGGCGGGCCAAAGTGCGCGCCGCCTCGACGCCGACGTACCCGTCCTGCTCATCCGTGCAGGCGACGAATCACCCCGAAACTCAGCGGAAGGCATGGGAGTCGACGACTCGACCGATGCGGACCTCGGCTGGTCGCCATGGGTGGCAGGAACCTTCCGCATCACCGATGTCCCGGCTCATCACTACTCGATAGTGCGCACACCCGCGATCCAGGAAGCCGCCAGCACGATCGCGGCATTCCTCTCCGATGTCTCGGAGGTCCGCGCGGGCGCCGAAGCACACCCAGCAGATACGACAATGGAGAATCAATGACCAACCAGACCGACCACACCCGACGGAGCTTCTTCGGCCTCAGCGCCGCAGTATCCCTGCCGCTTCTCTTGGCCGCCTGCGACAGCGGCGGTGGGACAGCCGGGTCCGGCGGAGACACTCTGCGCTTGGGTGCCATCAGCAGCGGCGCCTCCGCAGTCAGCGATCCCCACGGCGAGCTCTTCGCCGAATCCGACTGGGCCCGCCTGACCGCCATCTACGACACGCTCGCAGTCAAAGACGCTGAGGGTGCACCAGCGCCCGCATTGGCCACCTCCTGGAGTGCCAACGACGACGCGACAGAGTGGGTGCTGAAGCTGCGCGATGACGCCGTGTTCAGCAACGGTGATTCCGTCACAGCCGCGGATGTCCTCTACAGCCTCCGCCGTATCGTCGACAAAGCAGACGAGAACGGTGGGCGCATCGGAACGATCGACATCAAGAAGAGCTCTGTGGTCGACGACACGACACTGCGGCTGGCCACCAGCTCGCCCGACTCGGAGCTTCCACTGGCCCTCACTCTCGGAAGCTTCATCGTCCAAGACGGAACAGAGGATTTCAGCAAGCCGGTCGGATCCGGGCCCTTCATCCTGCAGACACTCGACGACTCCGGAGCGAAACTGTCCGCCCACGGTGACTGGTGGGGCGGTGCACCCGGCGTCGACGCACTCGAGATCCGAGGCTTCTCAGACCCCCAGGCGATGAGCCAGGCCGTCACCGGCGGAAGAATCGACGTGGCCATCGGAATCGTGCCGGCTGCAGCGAAATCCGCTGCTGACGATGCTGATGTCGTCACCCGCCCCGGTGCCGAAGCCGTGCCGCTCCTTCTGCGCGTGGATACGAAGCCGTTCGACGACGAACGGGTGCGCACCGCGATCAAACTCGCCCTCGACCGTCAGGCGCTCGTCGACCAGATCTATCTCGGCTACGGCACTGTCGGCCGCGACACCATCCGCCTCAACGATCCCGATGTCCCGAACGATGTCCCCGCCGTCACTCGGGACATCCCGAAGGCGAAGAAGCTTCTGGCCGAAGCGGGCCACCCGGACGGATTCGACACCATCCTGCACACGTCTTCGTCATATCCGGCGATGAAGCCTCTGGCCGCACTGGCCAAAGAGCAGCTGTCCGAAGTCGGAATCACCGTGGAGATCAAGGAGCACGCACCGGACACCTATTGGAGTGAGGCCTACACGGTCGAACCGTTCACCGTCGGATACTACGCGATCGATTCGACAACGTTCTCCTCGCTGGTGCGCGCCACCGTGCTCTCGACCTCCTCGTTCTCGGAGACCGGTTGGAAGGACAAGGACTTCGACTCCGTCTATGAGAAAGCCATGGCCGCCACTGATGAGGCGAAGCGGGCAGAACTCATCGGCAGTCTCCACCGGCGCATGGCCGCTGAAGGCGGCTGGGTGGTCTGGGGCTTCGGCGACAGCATCAGTCTCAAGAGCAAGAAGGTCTCCGACCTGCCCAAGAGCGGCAGCCGATACGACGTCAGCAAGGTCACGATCTCCTCGTGATCGCTCGGGGAGTGCTCAGCCCGATCGCCCGGTGGGCGGGCACTCTGATCGTCGTCGTCACCGGTCTGTACCTGCTCACTGAGGTGCTGCCAGGAGACTTCGCCGACTCCGCAGCCGGTCCCGACCAGCAGCGAGCCGAAGCACTCCGGACACAACGGGGCCTCGATGCGCCGATCCTCCTGCGCCTCGTGTCATGGTGGGCGGGGGTGTTCCACGGAGATTTGGGGACCAGCCTCATCGATGAGACACCGGTGCTGCCGCGCGTGCTCAGCCGAACGGCACTGACCTTGGCGGCGGCGATCCCTGCCGCAGTCCTGGCCGTCGCCTTGGCTGCTGTCACAGCGCTGATCCTGGCATGGTGGCGCGGTCGCATTGTCGGCACACAGGTCTCCGTCCTCGTCTCTCTGCTCACCGGTCTTCCCGAGATCGTCCTCATCGTGGGGCTTGTGCTGCTGCTGTCTGCAGCTGCACAGCTTGTGCCCCCAGTATCGCTGCCCGAACCAGGGCAGCCGGTCTGGGCTGACCCATCGATCCTTCTGCTGCCGGTCCTGTGCCTGGCTCTGCCGAACGCGGCATGGGGTGCGAGAATGCTGCGGGGAAGTGCCGACGATCTGCTCTCGACCGATCTCGTCGTCGCAGCACGTCGTAGAGGAGCCCCGGCGTTCCACATTCTCACGGCCCACGTCCTCCCTCGATGGCTTGAACCTGTGACCCAAGTGGCCGCACTCCTCAGCGTCGGGGTGCTCGGCGGAACTGCCATCGTCGAATCGCTGCTCGCCTACCCGGGCGCGGGACAGGCGCTTGTCGCAGCGGTTTCAGCCAGGGACACTCCGATGGTGCAGGGGCTCGGCCTCGTCATCGTCGGAATCTCCCTGGCTGTGCTGCTGATTGCCGATCTGCTCACGTCACGGACGCGGCTGCGATGACTGCATTCAGGATCGGACCACTGCGGCGCGGCACACTGCTGTCATTCGCTCGTGTCTGCACCCGCTATGGCGCACCCACAATGCTCGTGTGCCTCGTCATGGTGATCGCCGTCATCGGTCCTGCCTTCGCTCCTGTGTCAACCAGCGCGGTCATCGGCGCTCCGTGGTCCCCGGCACCGGGCACCCTGGTCGGCACTGATGCTCTCGGCCGTGACGTGTTCTCACGCACAATCGCCGGTGGACGGCAGCTGGTGCTCGGCAGCATCCCCATCGGCATCACGGCTTCCGCGTGTGGGGTCGTCCTCGGATTGCTTGCCTTCCGAGTGCGCTGGATCGACCGTGCCCTCGGCACTGTCACGGCAACTGCCATGGCGCTTCCCGGCACCGTCGTCGTCCTCTGTGCCGCGACCTTCCTGCCGTCGATCGCAGCGGTGGCGGTCGGCATGCTGGTCCTCGGCGCGCCCCTGTCTGCAAGGATCGTCCGCGCCTCCGCAGGGCGGCTGCATGATGCCGAGTTCATCCGTCTGGCACAGCGACGTGGAGACAGTGCGGCGCGCATCGGCATCGTCGAGCTCATCCCAGCGCTCAGTTCCACGGTGCTTGCGGATATGGCCGTCCGAGTGCTGGCGAGTCTTCAGCTCCTCGCCGGTCTCCACGTCCTCGGATTCGGACCACCGCCACCGACTCCGGATTGGGCGGTCATGGTGCGAGAGAACCTGCCGGGCATCCTGCTCGCACCGCAGTCCGTTGCATTGCCGGCCGCAGCGCTGGCCTTGGTCAGCGCCTCCCTTCTGATGGGATTCGACACCTACGCCAGAGCTCTGGCCCCCAGCGCCGGAGCGCGAGGCGGTCACAGCCATCTGCGTGTGGATGGTCACACCGGAGAAGCCGAACACGGCAATGGGTACGAGCCCGTCCTCGACGTCGAAGAACTCGTCATAGGGGCCGCGTCAGAGCCGTTTCTGCGAGTGGACAGGCTGCGGCTGAATCCAGGAGAGATCATCGGAATCCATGGGCCGAGTGGAGCAGGGAAGACGACACTGATCGAAACCCTGGCACTGGCACCGCCTCTGGGCACGCCTGTATCCGCCCGAACATTCAGATTCCTGGGGGCCGATCCGCCAGCGACCGAAGGCGGCAGGGCACGAGCACGGCGGAAGTCGATCGGCTGGTCGGAACAGGACCCGAAACGCACCATCGACGCTCGGCTGAGTGTGTCGAGAGTCATCGCAGACGGGCGTCGCGACATCGACAGCATTGCGCTCCTGAGCCGTTTGGGCCTCAGCCCGCATTTGGCCGGGAGGCAGGCAGGGCAGATCTCCGGCGGACAGGCGGCCCGAGTCTCCCTTGCGCGCGCACTTGCCGGCCAGCCCCGACTGCTCGTCCTCGACGAACCCACCGCGGGGCTTGATCCGACAACGGCAGCCGTCGTCACGGACGAACTCGCGCGATTCACAGCCGGCGGGGGAGCGGCCATCATCGTCAGCCACCAGCGCTCGTGGTTGGACACCATTGCGACCGCTGTCGCCGAAGTCTCGGACGGTGTGGTCACGTTCGCCCACCCTCTGCAGAACTCCGGACAGCCCGTGAGGACTCTGCCTCCACCGGGAGGTTCTGCCGCGCGGCGACAAGACCGGGATGCAGGCAGTCTCCTCGGGCAGTGGACTTCCGTGACCGTGGCCGTCGCAGAACCCGAGAGAGATGACCGAAGCGGCGCCATCGCCGGGCCTCGAGCGACATCGACGACTCTGGGCCCACTGGACCTCGTGGTCCGCGAGCGCGAGGTCGTCGCGCTGCTGGCGGCGTCAGGTACAGGCAAGAGCAGCCTTCTGCGCAGGTTGGCTGCCGAGGCTCCGCCTGCAGAGGTCGAAGTCTCGGGCAATGGGCTGCCGAGTACGGGAGGCGTGACTCCCCGTGGAACCTCGCTCATGATCCAAGACAGTGCCACAGCCTTCAACCCCGGACGTCGACTCCTCTCACAGATCATCGACCACGTGCGTCTGAGCGAGGGCATCGACGGTGCGCAGGCACGCGAACGGGCCGCACACATGCTGGCGCGGCTGGAGATCGGTCCGTCCGTCGCCGCTCGCAGACCAGGGCAATGCTCCGGAGGAGAACGGCAACGCGCAGGACTTGCCCGCGCACTACTCACCAGCGCACCATTGGTCCTGCTCGATGAGCCGACTTCCGCCCTTGACCCACGGATGCGTCGGGCGGTCGCTGCCTTGTTGCGTGAGGAGGCGCGGAAAGGGAAGGGCATCCTCGTCGCGACCCACGATGAGGAACTCGCGGCCAGCGCAGACACTGTGATCGCCTGGGCAGACTCAACGAGTCCCCACTCGAAGTAGACCTTCGCCTGGACTCACACTCTCCGACACTCACGCTCTCCGACGCAGGGAGCCCCGGCCCCAACCGCGTGAGGAATCACTGCTTCAAGAAGAGATCCTGTTCGATCCACACGGACGCGCGTTGACCGTCGGCGACTGCCGAGGCGACGAACTGCATAGGAGCGGGAGAATCAGGGTTGCGCGCAGCATCTCCGGCGGCGAACACACCAGGTACGGAGGTCGTCATCGTCGGGGTCACAGCGATGAGGCCGTCATCGGTCAAGGCACACCCGAGCTGCTCGGCCAATGTGTTCGACTGTCGCTCTGGCGGGCGGTGGAACACGATCTCGAATTCGCGGTCCTGACCACCGTCGGTGCCCTCCTCGGCGACTCGGATGCTGGGTCGACCCGGACGCCCCTCCAGACCCACCGGGGTTCGGGGATGAATTCGCACACCGCGTGCGCGCGTCTCGCTGATCATCGCTGCTGTGTCATCGTCACTGCCGAGACCGCCGGTGAAGACGGTGACGTCCGAAGAGAAGCGGTCGGCGATATAGCGGGAGAGCATGATTTCAGCGGGTGTGCGGGCGAGAACACCTACCTGCCGGGCAAGGCTTTCGAAGCCGTGGCAGTACGCGCAGTGGTGGACATCCCGGCCCCAGCGCTCCGCCAACCCGGGAAGACCGGACACGTCATCGGTGATCCCTCCGGCAAGGAGTACGATCCTCGAGTCCACGTCTTCCGCGCTGGACCGGTCGCCGGAAGGGACGACTCGGGCATGGAAGCCGCCCGCACTTCCAGTGATGGCAGTGACCTCGCCGCTGCGGACAGTGACGTTCGGGTGGCCCGCGACCTCGCCATACGCAAGAGTGCGCAGGTGAGCCGGATCGTCCCCGTCGCGGCTGAGATACATGTGCATCTCCGTCACCGAGGCGTTTCGCGGCCGGCCGTCGTCGACGAGCAGCACCCTGCGCTGTTGTCGGCCCAGAACGAGCGCAGCCGAGAGCCCGGCCGGTCCGGCGCCGACGATGAGGATGTCGACGTCAGTCGTCTTCGAGGTGGTCATAGTGAATCCCTGTCCTTCCCTGTGGTGGTGGCATATGTGCTCTGTATCGGTGGCATGTGTGAATGCGCTTCAGGCAGTCCATGCTCGGGGCCGTCGGCGAATGGGCCGTCCGCACTGGTCAGCTGCGCCCATGTGCCCTGGCCCGTGATGCGCCCCTGCTCGAGGACGATGACGTTGTCGGCGGTGCGAGCGGCGACGGTGTCATGGGTGCTGAGGATGACGGTGCGGGAACCGCGCATGTCGGCGATTGCCGAGAGCACGATGTCACGGTGGTGCGCATCGAGGTGAGAAGTCGGTTCATCGAGCAGCAGAATGGGCGCCTCGGAGATGAATGCGCGCGCCAGTGACAGTCGCTGCTTCTGACCACCGGAAAGACCGCTGCCGTGTTCGCCGATCACAGAGTCTGCTCCGTGGGGGAGTGTGCTGATGAGATCGCTGAGGCCCGAGGCTTCGATCGCCGCTGTGAGGTCATCCTCAGAGGCATGCGGATTGCCCAACCGAATGTTCTCTGCGATCGAACCGGAGAAGATCTCGACATCCTGGAACACCATGGCCACGGTGGAATGAACGCCCTCAGAACCGAGGAGACGACTCTCAGCACCTCCTATGCGGACGGTGCCGGAGGTCGGGTCGAAGAAGCGGGCGAGCAGGCACAGAACTGTCGACTTGCCCGAGCCCGACGGCCCCAGGAGCACGGTGAGAGTGCCAGCGGGCGCGTGAAGGGTGACGTCTGAGAGGATGCGGGCCGACGGCTGAGAATGAATGTCGGAGCTGACTGCGTCGACGTCGACATCGACATTCTCAACGCGGACGTCTCCGGGAATGGTCTGCTTTGCAGGACAGACCGGTTCGGCCAGGGACGGCAGGCTGAGGAAGGTGCGTATCTCTCGCCAGGAGCCGAGAGCTGCACGGATGGTCGCCGAGAGCCCGGCTGCCGAGTGAAGCAGTGCTGCCGCTGATGAGACGGCGAGCACGATGACGAAGAGATCTGCCGGGGCGAGGTCGGCACCTCGCAGCAGAGGTGCGGCGATGACTGTCACGGTCATCAGCTGCACCGCCGCGCCGAACACGCTGAGCACCGTGAGGACGGCCTCGACCTGCTCCTGAGTGCGATCACCAACCGCATCGAGGGAGCGGCTGACGGCGGTTGTCCTGCTTGTGCTCGGGAGCAGCCGGATGCTGCGTTGGGCCTCTGCGAATTCGATGAGCCGATCGGCTGCTTCGCCACGAGCATGGGCCAAAGCGGCCTCGCTGGTTCCTGCCCGCCGTGCACTGAACACCTGCAGTCCTGCGAGTACGGGCAGCCATCCGATCATGACGGCACCAGCCACTACGTCAATGGTCATGATCAGAACTGCCAGACTGCTCACGGTCAAGACTGTGCGCAGCAGAGGAATGAGCAGATGGGCGGGGATGCTCATCACGGACATAACGTCAGGACCGAAGAGTCGGCTGATCTGTCCGTGTCTGCGCGGACCGAACCAGGCAAGCGGCAGTCGCAGCAGATGATGGGCCAAGCTCTCGTGAATGACGTTCGACAGACTGTAGCCACAGCTGCGGCCCCCGATGATGGCTGCCGCGGAGGCGCACACCCACACGATGGTGCAGATGATCATGGCTCTGGCTGGCGGTGCGGGGTCGTCGGCAGCCAGCAGAGCTGCCGTGAGGTGACCGATGGCCGCGAGTGCGCAGACCTCTGCCACAGCCGCCACGGCTGCCCCGGCCACACAGAGGACAAGGAACCCACGTGCACGGGTCGTCAACGGTCGCTGCCTTTCTCCTCGTCGCCGGGCGATGACACGAGGTCTTTCGGTTCGTGTGCGGCGGCGAGCCGACCCGATTCGAGCGTGATGATGAGATCGGCCTTCTCCAACGCTTCTTGCCGGTGGTCGGCGCGGATGATGGTGCACTTTCCTCTCAGAGAATGCACCGCGTCATCGATGATGCGGGCTGAAGCCGCGTCGAGTGAGGCCGTGGGCTCATCGAGCAGGAGCACGTCAGGACAGGCGACCAAGCAGCGAGCCAGACACAACCGCTGCCTTTCTCCTCCTGACAGCGAACGGTTACCGCCGAGAACCGTCTGATAGCCCTGGGGCAGGGCCGCGAGCACGTCGTGAATGCCTGCTGCCATCGCTGCCTGCCTGCAGTCGGCTTCACTCGCCTCTGGGCGAGCCAGACGCAGGTTCTCGACAACAGTGCTCCGAAGCAGGAACGGTGTCTGCCACAATGCCGCAATCCTTGCGCCCTCCACACCGGTGATGTGTCCTTCCGTCGGCGTCAGGAGGCCCGCGAGCGTCTCAAGCAGAGTGGATTTGCCTGCACCACTGGCCCCGGTGAGGACCGTGAGACCGCCGACGGGCAGTTCGGCGGTGATGCGTGAGAGTATCTCAGTGCTGCCGATCTTGACTGTCAAGTCACTGATCTCGAGCTTCTCTGCATCGGCAAATGGTGGTTCCGCTGCCGGCTGTTCGTGCAAAGGTGCGAGTGGAGGAGCCAGAAGTGCGTCGATGCGTGCGGCAGCCTCGCGGGCGTCGGCGACCTGCTGTCCGGCAAAGGCAAGTGCTTCGGCCGGGCTGAGGAGGAGGGGAAGGACGATCGCGACGATGACGAGTTCTGCGAGCGTGAATAGACCCACGCTGATGCCTCCGGCGAGGACAGCCCAGACTGCCAGGGTGGACAGCAGCACGGACTGGGCGGTCATCGTCGGCGTGACCGTCCGCGCCCACGCTCGGACGAAAGTCCCGTAGTGATCGGATGCTCGGGTGAATCGGGCCAGGCCCTCTTCGGTGCGGCCGAACATCTTCAGTTCGGCTGTGCCTGAGGCGAATTCGACAGCGGCTCGATCAACCCCTGCGGCGGCTGCCTCCAGCCGACGCATCTGAGCCGGCATGCTCCGGCGCTGCCGGGTCGCGAGGATGAGGGCGAGGGCAGCGGGCACCAGCGCCAGCACTGTGGCGAGTGGGGCGAGTGCGATGAGCATCGCGAGACCGAGGAGAGTCTGGACGGCTGCGGAGATGAGATAACCGTATGCGTGCGCGACAAGGTGGTGGAGGGTGCCGATGTCATCATCGACGAGCCGTTTGAGTCCGACCCCGCCATTCTCGTCGACCCACGACAGCGGGCGAGCCTCGATCGCCGTCAATGAGCGCGAGCGCAGGTGACGCTGCAGCTGCGAGTCGGCCCTGTGCGCACACACCGAGCCACGCCACTGTCCCCACCACGCGAGCATGCTCAGCAGCAGACACATGGTCAGCAGGAGAACCATTGAGGGACTGCGACTGTCGCTGACCTGACCGGTCACTGCAATGAGGACGATGCAGGCGAGAGCGAACCCGAACCCCGTCCGTGCTGTAGCGGCGAGTCCTTCCCAGAGGCCTGAGCGTACGAGCGGGCGCGCTGCTGGGTGCAGCGTGCGCAGAAGGAGAGCTGTCGAAGACATCGGCACCGGGAGTCGAGGAGGTCGGGAAACAGTACCCGATCACACTATCACGATACTAAGAATGAGTATCATTAACGGATGACATGTCACCATCGACGGAGGAATGAGATGACGGGCAGCTCCACCGACTCTGCGGAGATCGTTGTCGAGACACTGCAGGACCGATGCGCGGGTGAAGACTTCGAGATCCAACAGGAGACGACTCTGGCGGAGCTCGGTCTCGACTCACTGACGACATTGCGCTGGCGCGGCGATCTTGAACGTGCCCTCGGCATTCGTCTTCCGATGACGTACCTGCTGGGCACCGAGACCGTGGGAGAAGTGATCGATCAGGTCGAGGCTGCGGTCGAGGCGCATCCGGACGCGGGAGAGGCGCTCACGGCATCACAGTCGTCTGCGGACTGCGCGGTGCCGGCGGAGCCGTGTGAGCTCACCGTCGTCCAGGAGGCGTACTGGAGTGGGCGCGGGGACGATTTCACCGGAGGTGGCGTTTCGACGTTCTGGTATCACGAGTACGAACGCACCGCGAAGCGAGCTTCGGACGACGGAGTCGAAGCCGAACTCGCAAGGATCGAAACGGCGTGGAAGCGCATCGCAGCTGCCCATCCGATGCTGCGGACGATCATCGACCGTGCAGGTAGGCCGCAGATCGCGGTCCACGATCTGCGTGCCTGGACGATACCGAGAATCGACCTGCGACACGAGGAACCCGAAGCCGCGCGGGCGCGGGCAGATGAGCTGCGCGAGCGCCTCTCACATCAATGTCGACCAACCGACGTGTGGCCGGTCGTCGATATGACCGCGATTCTCCTTCCCGGCGGGCTGTTGCGCATGTGCATCGGCTTCGACGCTCTACTCGTCGACTTCGCGTCATGGGGGCTCATCATGCGCCAATGGGGTGAGCTCTACGCCAGGCCCCACACGCAGATCGGCCCACCCGAGCGGACTTTCGCTCAAGCGATCGAAGAGCGCTCCCTGAATCCTCTTCGACAGCGGCAACGCGCACGCGACCGCCAGTGGTGGGCCCAGCAGCGTATTCCCCGTACGGCGCTCGCCCCAGCAGAGTTCCCACAGACCGCCACACGTTTCGCCCGCCGGCGCACGGTCATCGAAGCTGGAGTCTGGACACAGATCGTCAAGCGGGCGCAGGCTCGAGGCCTGTCTACGTCCTCGGTCGTTCTCACTGCTTTCGCTCTCGCCTGCCATCGGTGGAGACCGCCCGAGACCGAAGAGACTGCAGCTGGTCTGACGATGACTCTGACCGTCTACGACCGGCCCGATGCTGATGCCGCCGTCGTCGGTGACTACTCCTCGACAGCGCTGCTGCCGCTCTCGCCGGAACACGGATTCCGTCCGGATTCGTCCGATTCGTTCGCCACCACCGCGGAGGCGGTCAATCGGCGTTTCTGGGACGTCGTCGACCACAGCACCTACGACGGCATCGAAGTCGCTCGCGATCGCCCGGGAGAAGGACCATGGCCGATCGTGTTCACCTCTGGAATCGGCCAATCGGCGGGCACGGATGATCGGTGGCTCGGGGATCGCGTCTTCGGTGTCTCGCAGACCCCGCAGGTTCTGTGGGATCACCTGGTGTGGGAGGAAGACGGCGCTCTTGTGCTCACTCACGATGTCGTCACCAGTGCTTTCGACGCTGCAACGATCGACGGTATTCGCGGCATGGAGACTGCGCTTCTGGAAGCCCTGGTCAACGAGGACGGGTGGGAACGTCCGGCACCTGGATGGGATCCCACCGCACGGCCGACGGATGAACCGACTGCACGCCTAGACTGCGGGCCGCTCCTGCACGATCCGTGGACGGTGACGGGCCCACGGCGGGGAAGCGCCCCTGCCCTCCTCACATCAACGACAGTCGTCGGCCATGATGCACTCGCCGAGAAGGCTGAAGCCCTCTCTCGCGCACTGCGCGCCCAAGGAGTGGGCCCCGGCTCATTGGTCCTCATCGCTCTGCCCAAGGGAGTTGACCAGATTGTCGCGGTCCTCGCCACGATGCTTACCGGAGCAGGCTATGTCCCTGCTGATCCAGCCTGGCCGACCACGAGGCTCGAAACGATCTGTGAGCGCACCGGTCTCACAATCGCCTTCGCCGATGAATCCCTCATCCTGCCTCCAGGAGTCGAACGTGCAGCCCTCGACCGCAGTCAACAGGCCTCTGAGCGCCGAGACCGGACCGCGACCGCACATGAACTCGCCTACGTGATCTTCACCTCCGGATCAACGGGGGCGCCGAAAGGCGTCGCCATCGAGCATGCGCAGGCGCGCACAACGATCGACGAGATCAACCATCGGTTCGCAATCACTTCCGCCGATCGCGTCTTCGCCATCTCAGCATTGTCGTTCGATCTGTCCGTCTACGATCTCTTCGGGGTCCTCGGCACAGGCGGCAGCATCGTGCTGCCAGACAACGACAGGCTGCGCGACCCACACCATTGGTTGGAGCAGATGGCCGAGCACCGTGTGACGGTGTGGAACTCGGCTCCTGCCCTGATGGAGATGCTGCTGGAATACGCCCGGACCGTGCCCGAGCTGGCGCGGCAGGCGTTTGCGAACCTCCGCCACGTCTTGCTCTCCGGTGACTGGATCCCGGTGACGCTGCCGGAGCGCTTGCGGGCTCTGGCCCCCGACGTCGCTCTGCACAGTCTGGGTGGGGCAACGGAGGCATCGATCTGGTCGATCACCTACTCGATCGGAGAAGTGGATCCCTCCTGGTCCTCGATTCCGTACGGCAGGGCACTGCCTGGACAGTCGTTCGAGATCTTGGACTCCGAGGGACAACCCACACCGGTCGGCGCCGCAGGTGAGCTGCACATCGGCGGAGGGGGCGTCGCACGCGGATACATCGGTGCTCCCGAACTCACCGCTGAGAGGTTCATTGATCGAGCCGACCTCGGAACACGCCTCTATCGCACCGGAGATCTCGGACGGTGGCGCCCTGACGGACAGATCGAGTTCCTCGGTCGGACGGACCGGCAGGTCAAGATCGGAGGGCATCGCATCGAACTCGGTGAAGTGGAAGCAGCGCTCCTGCGTCTGCCCGATGTGCGACAGGCTTCAGCGGCAGCCGCACCAGGTCCCGACGGCCGCCCCCGCCTCGTTGCCTACGTCAGCGACGAAGACCAACTCTGGCACTCATTGCCAGAGAGCCAACAGCGGAAGGTCAATGCGCATCTGGCCGAGGCTGTCTCCGAACGACTGCCCGCATCGATGGTCCCCTCCCGCTTCCTCCTCCTCCCTCAGCTGCCGACGACTGAGAACGGGAAGATCGATTACAAGGCGCTGCCCAACCCGTTCCGAGTACCGCGCAGGTCGGACACGGACAACAGCCTCATCGACGGCGGAAGGGCCGCCCCTTCGTCGAAGGACTCCGAGCCGATGGAAGGCGAACCGCCTGCAGGACTCCAACGCATCATCGGCAGTGTGCTCGGTGATGACGTCGATTTCGCACGTTCCCTCATCGACAATGGGCTCACGAGTGTCCAGGCGGTGCGACTGGCGAATCTCGTCGAAGACCAGGGGGCCGCACGCACTTCTGTGCAGACGCTGCTCTCAGCACAATCCGTGAATTCTCTGATCGACCGATGGAGCACCGGCAGCAGCCGCACCAACGACAGCTCGGGCACACACCCATCTCCGGAGGCGCCGAGATCCGCTCGACTCGATTCGGAGGGCACCACCCCGAATGGCGGCTCCGCACCTCTCCACCACATGCCGGCGTGGGCCTCAGACAGCGCTGCGCTCGGAAAACACGGACGAGGAGAGATCCGTGGAATCGCAAACCGTCTGCGCAGAGTCGCAGATCTGCTCGACGAAGTCGGAACTGAGCTGGAGGCAGTGGGAGTGCAGCTGCCCAGAGCGCTGCTCGGGGATGTGCCCCGAGCAGGCGGTGAGGATACGCCGGACGGAGACACCTTCGACCTCACCGAGATGCAACTGGCTTATCTCCTCGGACGAGCTCCTGACGAACACGGCAGACGCCTGGCACCGCACTTCTACACCGAAGCGATCGTCGAAGGCCTCGATCCGGACCGTCTGCGTGAAGCCTGGCGGACAGTCATCGCGCAGCACCCGATGATGCGCGCGGTTGTCACACCCGATACGAGGCAGCAGATCCTCAGTCGCGTCCATGTCGACATCGGAATCGATGACCAACGGCACCTGTCATCGGCAGAGCAGTCGCGTCGACGGACAATGATGCGTGCGCAGCGTGCCGATCGACAACTGCCCACGAACACCGCTCCGATGGCCGAACTCCACGTCACACTGCTCGATGACCAGCGCTGTCTCCTCGCATTCGATGTCGACCTGCTCTTCTGCGATGCCGGAAGCGCGGTCCGACTCATGCGAGATCTCAGCACGCTGTATCACGATCCGCACGCGCATCTCTCACACACGGCCGACACATTCTCCACGTGGGCTCGCAGAGGAAAGGCACCGAGCGCCGAATCGATCG
This sequence comes from Brevibacterium linens ATCC 9172, assembly GCF_900169165.1. Taxonomy (GTDB): domain Bacteria; phylum Actinomycetota; class Actinomycetes; order Actinomycetales; family Brevibacteriaceae; genus Brevibacterium; species Brevibacterium linens. The sequence goes on along the minus strand of NZ_FXYY01000011.1, from coordinate 73,629 downwards.
ACTGGTGGAGCGACCACCTCGACGAACTGCCGCCTCCGCTGACGCCGCCGACGCCGCGGGTTTCCTCTGCGAGTCATTTCACTCGGCGCCGGTTCGAGCTCGACGAAGACAGCTGGCTGTATGTGCGCGCATTCGCTCGTCGACACCAGGTGACGATCGGGTCTCTCATGCTCCATCTGCTCGGGAACGCCCTGACCCCGCACACCCAGAAGACAGTCATGCTCACTCTGTCCCAGCGTCCTGCTTCACAGACTGGAGTGGTCGGCGATTACACGTCGACCGCTCCACTCGGTGTCGGAGGTGCGCCATCAGGTCTGGGCGTGTCTGACAGCTTGTCCGCCACACATGCTCACGTCATCGAGGTGCTCGATCAAAGTGGTGGTGACCATGGCGTTCATGGCAATGAGGTGCTGCGCATGCTGCGCGCCGCTCGGCGCCCTGCGAGCATACCGGTAGCGGTCTCGTGTGCGCTCGATCCATCCGACATCGACCCCTCTGCGCTCTTGGAGATGTTCGGTTCCACCGAGTACGCGATCAGCCAGACTCCACATGTGACGTGCGATGTGCAGATGTTCGATGTTCGTGGACGCTTCGTGTGCAATGTCGATGTCGACGAATCACTCGTCGATCTCACGTGGGTCGACACCGTGGTGAGTGCATTCTCCGGGGCTCTGCGCGACTGCGCCTCATCATCGGAACATGACGACCTCCCTGCCATGAGTTCGTCGAATCAGCCGGCTCGGATCGAGTCTGCACCGGCAGAGGCCACGTATCCGTCTGATACCGTCTCCAGCCCTATCTCCACCGCCGAAGAGCCCATCGAGGAGGTTTTCACCGACCTTCTCGGGTTGAACACTCTCGACTGGAACGTCTCATGGTTCGAACAGGGCGCTACCTCCGTCACTCTCGTCTCTGCGCAGCGTCTTCTCGCTGAGCGCGGCTGTGAGATCAGCGTCGTCGATCTTTTCGCCCATCCCACACCCGCGCAGACGAGCGCGCATCTGGGAGACACCTGGGCCGAAGCGGCGAGGCGGACGCAGCTCGATTCTCATCCACCGTCCGGCGACTGCGAAGAAGCCGGCGACGGGGACACAGGCGTTTCTGATGTCATCATCAGGGCACGACGTCGCGGACGTCGCCGCCGGATGTCGCGATGAGGTCCGCACTGCCTCCAGGAATTGAATGTGAATGGACCTCAGAGGCCGCTTCGACAGGAATTCTGCCTGAGGAGGCCGCTCTCGTCGCTGGAGCTGTTCCCTCCCGTCGTGCAGAGTTCGCACAGGTGCGCAAGTGTGCACGAGTGTGTCTCACACGGCTGGGCTTCGTGCCCGGTCCGATCTTGACCACACCTCAACGTGAGCCCATCTGGCCGCAGGGCTCAGTAGGAAGCATGACCCACTGTCGAGGTCTGTATGCCGCGTCCCTCGGCTACGCGGTCGACTACGCTGCCATCGGCATCGACGCAGAGCCCAACCACGCGCTGCCGCGCGACGTGTGCGGGTCTGTCATCCAGGGTTCGGAGCGTGCGATGCTCGACCAACTGGCGCATTCGAGGTCCAGACGATGGCCGGAACCGGCGTGGGACAGGTTGGTGTTCTCCGCGAAGGAGAGCATCTTCAAAGCATGGTTCCCCTTGGCGAAGGTGTGGATCGACTTCGACGAATTCGTCGTCGATATCCATCCATCAACGGGCAGTTTCACCGGTGTGTACGCCGGAGATGACGAGTGGGCAGCTGCTCGTGCCTTCGTCGAGGTCGCTGGGCGGTGGGCGGTGACGGACACCGGCCATATCGTCACAGCTGCGGCGGTGCCGGCATTCCCCCTTCGAGGGAGTGCCAGTACCCGTACCTCGGTGACGGTGAACGCGATGTCGCAGGGGTGAGCTCAGCGCTGAGGGAGCATAATCGTCGTGAGAACTCGGCCAACCGTGCATAGGCGGCGACCGGCAGTACACTCGCGACGTACTGGTCTGGGTCGGATGACGACGATTGCGCCGCGGTCGCGGTCGATGTCGCGGCGGGTGAAGATGTCGGTGTCCCTGCTGGAAGACAGCGCGCACATCGAAGTCGGCACCCAGGTCGGCTCCTGCCGGAGTGTGGCGGAGTACCAGGGAGTTCGGATCCTCGGCGAGGAAGCTGCAGAGTTCGGCGATGGGCGAATCCTGGGACTGAGGATCGGCGGAATCAGCGAACATATAGAGACGTCAACGACCATCGGCGCTCGCCTCATGACCGAGCTCGATCGGCTTCGTGTCGGAAGGCCGGCCGAACATGCGGGAACCACCGTTCGTGTGAGCACGGGTCCGAGGCCCACACGATGAGGACATCGGCACCCGTAGTGGTTGTAGTGCGGGAGCGACCGACCGTCAGATCACGGCGACCTTGTCGCCGTCAGCGGGGCGGGCCGCATCGGTACTGGTCGACGTGCCGTGGACATCCGGTTCGAGTGCGAGCTCGTCGAACCGGTTCTGGCCCGACAGGGTGGCGCGGGCGACGTCGAGGTCGATTTCGTTCGTCCACTTGCCGATGAGCAGGGTGGCCACGGCGTTGCCGGTGAAGTTCGTCAGCGTGCGGCACTCGGACATGAACTAGGGCGTGTCTCCTTTATTGACCATTCCAGGACTGGCACGGTGGAGACGTGACTACACAGCAACGACACCGAGTCTTCACTGATGAGCAGTGGGAGAAGATCGAACCAGGTGTCGAAAGCGACATTCAGTTACGTTGACCATTACGCGTTCTGGCGGATCGTCAATTGGTTGAATAAGCGTCACCCCAAGCTGAATAAGCATACTGTGGTGCGTCGTTTCCTCCCTGGATGGGAGATACGGACGGAAGGAGTCGAGTTCTTCCGGGCCTGTCGGGTTCCAGTGACTCGCTATCGGTTCCGGGGAACTCGTATTCCCACGCCATGGGACAGTGCTGCGGCTTGATTGGCATGGAGAGCTGGATGCTCAGGAATGGGCACGTCCGGTTCGGAGGGCGGGCCGGGGAAACTTACCAGTCGTGAGGCTGGCAGAGCGCCCCGGTCCGACCCTACTCGGAGCACCACACCGATGAGGGCAAGCTGTACTTGTGCGCAATCAAGGACGCCTGCTCGGCGCGCATCGTTGGCTACTCGATCGGCTCGAGGATGAAGGCGCGTTTGGCTGTCGATGCCCTCGAGATGGCCGTGATCCGTCGCGGCGGTGACGTCGCTGGATGCGTGACGCATAGCGATCGCGGCAGTCAATTCAGGTCGAAGAAGTTCACTCGGGCTCTGGCCCGCCACGGCATTGCCGGGTCCATGGGCAGGGTCGGTGCTGCCGGCGATAACGCCGCGATGGAGTCGTTCTTCGCACTGTTGCAGAAGAACGTTCTCGACCGTCGCCGGTGGGCCTCCAGGGATCAGTTGAGGATCGCGATCGTGACGTGGGTTGAGCGGACGTATCATCGGCGTCGACGGCAAGCTCGGTTGGGTCGTTTGACACCTGTTGAGTACGAAGCAATTATTGAGTCACCTGCAGTCGCAGCGTGACACCCTAATTGTCACCTCTCCTTGCATCAGTCCCCGTCGCTCAGTGATTGGGAGGGGTTCTCGACTTAGGCGCCCCGCCTCGGCGAGGGCAGACGAAACACCACGGGTGCCGACGTCCTCACGATGAGGACATCGGCACCCGTGGTGGTCGAGCGGGAGCGACCGGAGGTCAGCTTACGGCGACCTTTTCGCCTTCGGCGGGGCGAGCCGCCTCGGTGCTGGTCGACGCACCGTGTGCATCCGGTTCGAGCGAGAGTTCGTCGAACGGGTTCTGACCCGACAGGGTGGCGCGGGCGACGTCGAGGTCGATCTCGTTCGTCCACTTGCCGATGAGCAGGGTGGCGACGGCGTTGCCGGTGAAGTTCGTCAGTGCACGGCACTCGGACATGAACTTGTCGATGCCGACGATGACGCCCATGCCGTCGAGCAGCTCAGGGCGGTGCGACTGCAGACCCGCGGCCAGGGTGGCCAGGCCCGCACCGGTGACTCCGGCGGCACCCTTGGACGCGATGATCATGAACACGAGCAGCGAGATCTGCTCGGGGATCGACATCGGCATGCCCATGGCCGAGGACACGAACAGCGAAGCCATGGTCAGGTAGATGGCGGTGCCGTCGAGGTTGAACGAGTAGCCAGTGGGCACCGTGATGCCCACGACCGGCTTCGAGACTCCGGCATGCTCCATCTTCGCTATGAGGCGCGGCAGAGCCGACTCGGACGACGAGGTGGAGAAGATGAGCAGGAACTCACGGGCCAGGTACTTCAGCAGCAGGAAGATGTTGAGCCCGGTGACGATCTTGAGCAGACCGCCGAGGACGATGACGATGAACAGCGCACAGGTGAGGTAGAAGGCGCCCATGAGGGTCGCCATCGCTCCGATTGCGGCCCAGCCGGTCTTGCCGACGACCGCAGCGATCGCACCGAAGGCGCCGACGGGAGCGGCCCACATGATCATCATCATGAGCTTGAAGACCACGGCCTGGATGTGCTTGATTCCGGTGAGCACGGGCTCGCCGGCCTTGCCCATCGACTGCAGCGCGAATCCGACGAGGAGTGCGAGCACGAGGGTCGGCAGCACCGGGATGTCACCGGGGATGAGGCTCATGAGGAAGGCGATCATTCCGCCTTCCTCACCACCGGCGGCCGCTTCGTACGGCTGGAGGTGCAGGCCGTCGCCGGGGTGGATGAAGTTGCCGACGACGAGGCCGATGACCAGTGCGAAGGTCGCCATGATGAGGAAGTAGATGAGGGCGAGTCCGCCGACCTTGCCGACGGTGGCCGCCTTCGCCACGGAGCCGACGCCGAGGACGATGGTGCAGAAGATGACTGGGGCGATGATCATCTTGATGAGCGCGACGAACGCCTTGCCCAGGGGTTCGAGTGCGATTCCCGCCTCGGGGGCGATGAGCCCGATGGCGGCACCGGCGAACACGGCCACGATGACCATGATGTAGAGCCAGTGAGTGCGATCCTTCTTCCGCTGCGGGGCGCCCGGTTCGGGAGCGTTTGCTGCGGCGGCGATCTCCTTGTCGAAGGATCCGCCTTGCTGTCGTGGCGACGTTGCCATGTTTCCTCCAGATGATGTTCGCGACCTCACCCGTCGGTGGGTGGGATCGCACGCGACGATTGGCCGCGGTGGTGATGTACCCGACAACTGTGCCAGCGAAGTGTGACGGGTGTCTCGGTTGCGTTCATAGTGTTCACAGGAGGAACGAGGCGCCCGCCGAGGCGGGGGCTCGGCCGGGGAGGGTCGGCCTGGGAGGACCAGGCCCGGGAGGACCAGGCCGGGGAGGAACCGGCCGGGGTAGGGTCAGGCCCGTGGGCCCTCTGCCTGCCGGGGACCGACATCGACAGGCGGTTCCTGCCGTTCGAGGGCCTTGAGACCGATGGGGCAGGTGATGGTGAGCTTGAGGCGTCGGCCCTTCGCGTCTTCGACGGCCCGTCGCATGAGCTCCCACCGGTGGCGGTCGGCCTGTGTGGGCTCGATCGCCTCACAGTAGATGAACATGACCTCATTGGCGTCGGGCTCGAGTTTGTAGTGCAGCGCGGCGACGAGCTTGCCGGGAAGGTAGAGGTCGTACTTCGAGGATTCCTGGTTGTTGAGCATCGTGTACATAGTGGTCTCCTGGGGTGGGTCGGTCAGAATCGGCGGTGTCACCAGTCGCTGGGCGACAGAGCCGCCGCGGATGCTGGGTCTCGTAGGTCGTGGAGGAAAGCTTGCGCCCAGTGGCGGACGTCGAAGGCGGCGACGGTGTCGGCCATCGCATCCATGCGCCTCCGGGCCTCGTCTTCGCTGAGCGTGGTCGCGTGATGGCTGGCCGCCTTCAGGGCGGCCCGGTCGTGGGGATTGACGACGATGGCTTGGTCGAGTTCTTCGGCGGCCCCGGCGAATTCGGAGAGGACGAGTGCACCGCCCCTGCCTCGGCGGGCAGTGGCGAATTCCTTGGCCACGAGGTTCATCCCGTCCCGCAAAGAGGTGACGAGCAGGATGTCGGCGGCCAGGTACAGGGCGACGGCTTCCTCTGTCGAATACGAGTGGTGGGAGTAGTGGATGACATCGCGGCCGAGAGTGGAGAATCTCCCGTTGATGCGCCCGACCGTATGTTCGACCTCGTCGCGCAGGTCTTGGTAGGCGCGCACGCCTTCGCGGGACGGGACTGCGATCTGTGCGAGACAGGTTCCCCGCGCATCGAGCAGTCCGTCATCGATCAGCTCCTCGAAGGACCACAGCCGGTGCAGGATCCCCTTCGAATAGTCGAGGCGATCGACCCCGATCATGAGGGTGGTGGGATCGCCCAGATCACGGCGGAAGCAGCGGGCCATCTCCTGTACGGCCGGGGATTCGGCCGCGGCTCGGATCTCCTCGACGTCGATCGAGATCGGGTACGAGCCGACGCGGCCGCGAAGTTCCTCGGGGTCTATGCCCAACAGCTTCTGCATGGCCTGGCGGACTTTCGCGGCATCGGCCTCTCGCTGGAGACCGATGACATCGGCTCCGAGCAGGCCGCGCAGGATCTCGTCGCGCCAGGGCAGCTGGGCCATCTGCTCGACGGGAGGGAACGGGATGTGGCAGAAGTATCCGATCCTGAGGTCCGGTCGTTGGGCTCGGATCATCGCCGGCACGAGCTGGAGGTGGTAGTCATGTACCCAGATCGTCGCCCCGATCTCGGCTGTCGCGATCGCGGCCTGTGCGAATCGGGCGTTGACTGCCCGATAGGCCCGCCACCACGAGCGGTGGTACTGCGGCGCGACGATGAGGTCGTGGTGCAGCGGCCACAGGGTGGCGTTGCAGAATCCCTCATAGTACTGCTGATGTTCGTCGTGGCTGAGAGGCACGGGGACAAGGCTCATCCCATCGACATCGAAGGGCTCCAGGCTGTCGTCGTGCGTGCCCGCCCAGCCGACCCAGGCTCCGGCGTGCTCGCGCACCACGGGAGCCACGGCTGAGACCAGCCCGCCGGGCGAGGTTTCCCACGCCCCGTCGATGCGGTCGACGGGGAGGCGATTGGCCACCACGACGAAAGCATGGCGGTCAGTTCCCATCATCGTCTCTTCTTCTCGTGCCGCCGGGACGGATCGTACCGGCACGCCGACTTCTGGGGCATGAGATCTGAAAGCATGGCCGAAGGGCGGAGGCGGACAGTGCCTCCGCCCTCCAGCCGCGTCCCTCAGTCCTTCGGTGAGTCCTTGAGCGAGTCCTTGACGCCCTTCAGCGAGTCCTTGGTGTCGTCGCCGACCTGCTTGATCTTGCCCTTGGCCGCGTCGGTCTTGCCCTCGGCCTCGAGGCTCTTGTCATCGGTGGCCTTGCCGGCAGCGGTCTTCGCTTTGCCCTTGAGCTCCTCTGCTTTGTCTGAGGTCTTGTCGGCCTTGTCGTGGGAATTCATGATTCGTCCTTTCGTGTGGATCGGTCTGGACGTACTGCTCTGCCGAGCGCTATTCATGTTTACGGTGTAATCAACCTAGCAGACCGCGTTTTCGCTGCGCAATAGATCCGGCGAGTCGGGTGGTCGATGGAGGGTGATAGCTTGGTCATCCATGAGGAGTTTACGGTGTAATCGCGTTATCAGGGGATCTCTCGACGCGTTGAAGCAAGCGAGTAGACTGGCGGTGAAAGCCGCCCGGTCTGCGGCATCTCCGACGAGGAAAGGGAGGCGCGCGTGGTTCAGCAGCGACTTGATCGTGCACAGGTCGTCGAGTCGGCGATCGCCTTCGTCGATGCCTGCGGTCTCAGCGAGCTCACGATGCGTCGCCTCGGAACGGCCTTGGACGTAGAGGCGATGGCACTGTATCGGCATGTTTCGGGGCGGGGGGACCTCCTCGAGGCCATGGTCGACGAGCTCATCGACGGCCTCTTCGACGACGATCTCATGACAGAGGACTCCCATTCGTGGGAGGAGTATCTGCAGCGTGTCGCCAATGCCACGCGGAATCTGGCCCTCAAGCATCCGCGGATCTTCCCTCTCATCGCCACCCAGCCACCTCAGGCGCCCTGGCTCCGTCCGCCGCTGCGAAGCGTGCGCTGGGTCGAGGACTTCCTGTCCTCGCTGCAGCGCTTCGGATTTGCCGACGCCGAGGCGGTGGCGGCATACAAGGCCTTCACGAGCTTCCTCGTCGGCGCGCTTCTGCTCCAAGCGGCCTCCCTGACCCCGGAGGTCCTCGGAGATGAGGAGGAGTCCTCCGCCGGCGACGACCTCAGCGAGTACCCCACGGTGCGGCGATTGCAGGACCTGCTCATGGAAGACCATGGTCAGCGCGAGTTCGATGATGCCCTCGACGATCTCATCGAGCGGATCCGCACCAGCACGCAGGGCTGAGAATCTCGGCAGATGGGTCCGAGAGCCCTTGAGCTGTGGCGTGCCTGCGCCCTCACGGATAGTCTTGGCTCAGTGACGATCCGATTACAAAGGAGCAGGATATGAAACTCAGCACCGCACTTTTGCGCGCAGTTCCCGGCGCATTCATCCTCAACTCGGGCATCGGCAAGCTCGGTCTCGACGAGGAATCCTCGGCCGGACTCCAGCAGATGGCCGCCAACGGTGTGCCCATGGTCGAGAACATGACCCCCGCCCAATTCGGGAAGTTCCTGTCCTACGGTGAGATCGCCGTCGGCTCCGCCCTGCTGCTGCCGTTCGTGCCCACCCGCATCGCCGGTGCCGCACTGACGACCTTCGCCGCAGGCCTCGTCGCGAACTACTTCTCCATCGACTCGATGACCAAGGACGACGGCATCCGCCCGTCCGAGGACGGCACCGCCGTCGCCAAGGACACCTGGCTGGCCGCCATCGGCCTGGCCCTCCTCATCTCCGGCGGCAGCAAGAAGAAAAAGAAGAGCGTTAAGAAGTAATGGCGTCCCTCCCGGCCCCTCTATGGCGGGGCCGGGGGCGATTCCGGGCTCGCCGAGGCGGAACCCTGGCCAGGCGACTCTTCCTCGTCCAGCTCGTCCTCATCGTCATCGTCTGCACCGCGCTGTCGGTGACGAGCTACGTGACGACGCTCAACAACATCCGCGAGGCCGCCGGCGAACGGGTGCTGTCCATCGCCGAAACCCTCGCCCACGACCCCTTCGTCACCGAGGCTGTGACCGAGGACGATCCCTCCGCCCGGCTGCAGCCCTTCGCGCTGACCGTCATCGATTTCGCCGAGGTGGATTTCGTGACGATCATGGACCGCGACGGCACGCGCTACACCCACCCCGACCCCGATCAGCTGGGCAAGAAGTACATCGGCAGCACCGCGAAAGCCCGCGCCGGACAGACCGAGACCGAGGAATACGTAGGCACGCTCGGACCGTCGGTGCGCGCGATCGTGCCGATCAAGGACGCCGCCGGCGAGGTCACCGCCATGGTCGCCGTGGGCGTGACCCTGGAAACGCTGTCCGTCGCGCAGGCGGCTTCCCTGCCGCAGATCATCCTCGTCGGCCTCGCCGCGCTCGCTCTCGGCGGACTCGGTTCCTGGCTGCTCGCCCGCTACCTGCGCCGAGTCACCCTCGGCTACGGTCCCGAGGAGCTGCGCCGACCGTTCGCGTTCTACGATTCGGCCCTGCATTCCCTGCGCGAGGGCCTCATCCTCGCCGACGATTCCGGTCGGCTCGTCCTCTACAACGATGAGGCCGCGTCCCTGCTGGGCCTGCCCACGGTGGAGGAATCGACGCCGCTCTCCCTCGCCGAGGTGGCCCTGCCCGAATCTGTCCGTGACCTTCTTGCGACCGGTCGGGTCGCGGTCGACGAAATCCACTTCACCGAGGAGCGTGTCCTCGTCATCAGTCAGAAGCAGGCTCGACAGCCGCGCGGCGGGCGCGATGAAGGCGGTACGGTCGCAACCCTGCGTGATCGCACTGACATCCAGGAGCTCACCGGTGAGCTGGCGACGATGACGACGCTGTCCGAAGCTTTGCGTGCCCAGACCCACGAACATGCCAACCGGCTGCACACGGTCTCCACGCTCATCGAGCTCGGTCGGGTGCAGGAGGCGTTGGACTTCGCGGTCAAAGATGAGCAGGAGTCGCAGCGGCTGACGGATTCCTTCGTCGCTTCCCTCGACGAACCATTCATCACCGCGCTCATGATCGGCAAGGCCGCTCAGGCCAATGAACGCGGCATCGAACTCACCGTCACAGCCACCGGCGAACTGCCGCCCGAACGACTCGACGCCCGCGACCTCGTCACCGTCGCCGGCAATCTTCTCGACAATGCCTTCGACGCCGTCGCTGACACGGACGAGAAGCACGTATGGGCGGACTTCGTCGCCGCCGACGGGGAGCTCATCATCACCATCGCCGACTCCGGCGCCGGGGTCGCGGGCGAAGACATCGACGCGCTCTTCCACCTCGGTGCCTCGGCGAAACCCGAGCCCGGGGGAGTGGGACGACACGGATTCGGGCTCGTCCTGGTTCGGCAGGCGGTGAGCCGCCTCGGCGGGCATATCGACGTCGATTCCGATGGCGGGGCGATCTTCACGGTCACGCTCCCGCTGGGGGACACGGACGGGGCCGGCGACTACGATTCTGCCAGGGAGCCCACCACGGATGGTGAGGGTGCGAGCCGGGATCGGGCGGAAGGAGACTCACGTGAGCGATGATGCCGCGCTGCGTGTCCTCATCGTCGAAGACGACCCGATGACGGCGCAGGCGCACGCGGATTTCGTGGCTCGGGTGCCCGGTTTCGACGTCGTCGCAACGTGCCTGGGCGGACACGAGGCGATCGAGCGCTTCGACGAACTCGCTGCGGCCGGCACCCCGGTCGACATCGTCCTCCTCGATATGAATCTCACGGATTCGCACGGTCTCGAAGTCGCCGGGCGCCTGAACTCGCGCGGTCAGGACGTCGACACCATCGCGATCACCGCGGTGCGGCACCTGCAGGTCATCCGGTCGGCGATCTCGTCGGGCATCACCCAATACCTCATCAAACCCTTCACCTTCGCGGCGTTCAGGGAGAAGTTGGAGAACCAGCGGGAGTTCCGGCGTGGGCTCACCGGGTCGGGGTCCTTGGCGACTCAGGCCTCGGTGGACAATGCGCTCTCGGCCCTGCGGTCTGTGTCGTCGACGACCCTGCCCAAGGGGCTCATCGCCGAGACCTTGGACGCCGTGTCCGCATTCGTCCGCGATTCCGCAGTTCCGGTCTCCGCCACCGAGGTGGGGCGTCGGCTCGACCTGTCCCGGGTCACCGTCCGCCGGTACCTGGAGCACCTCGTCGCGACGAAACAGGCGATCAAGCAGCCCCGGCACGGGACTCCGGGGCGGCCGGAGTACGAGTATCGGTGGGTGTGAGGGGCCGGTGTATTTATGCGAGCTCAGCGAACGAAGGCGGGCGAAGGAAGAGATTCCTTCGCCCGCCTTGGAGCTGTTCGCTGACGTTCGTCAGTTGTCGACCGTCGTCAGTTGTTGAGGTTCTCGATCGCGTAGTCTGCTTCAGCTTGGGTGAACTGGCCGCCGTACTCGCTGGTGAGCTGATCGTGGATCGCGTTCGGTGACATCGCCATATCATTCTGGTAGGTTCGCGCCGACTCCAATGCGTTCTCCTTCCAGTCGGCCTGAACGTTGTCGACAGCGTATTGGGCCGCGTCGTCGGAGAACTGGCCACCGTACTCGCTTGTCAGCTGATCAAAGATGCCCTTCTTGCTCATGTGCATCATGTCCGAGTAGGTCTCGGCCTTTGTCAGGGCTGAGTTGTACTCGGCGGGAACGCTGGAGTCGTCCTCTTCTTCCGCCGGTGCAGCGGGCTCCTCGACGGCGGGTTCTTCCTCGACAGGCTCCTGAGCAGCGGGTTCTTCCGCCGGCTCTTCGGCCGGTTCCTCAGCAGGTTCCTCCTCGACGGCAGGTTCTGCGTCGACGGGTTCTTCGACTGCTTCGGCTGCGGGAGCTTCCTCGGCAGGAGCTTCCTCGTCGGAGACGATCGGCGCATTGTCGTCGGTGGCATTCGATGCCGAGCCCACAGAGACTCCGCCGAAGATGAGGCCGAGGACGATGAAAATGCCGGTCACGATCCAGGCGACCTTCTTGTGGTCGTCGTACCCCATGAGGAGCAGACCCTGCTTGTCCTTCTGTTTGCCGGCGAGGGTGATGATCAAGTCGACGAGGTACCAGATACCGAAACCGCCGATGGTGGTGAGTTTGAGGATGCCGGTGCCGATCTTGCCCAGGTAGAAACGGTCGACGCCGAGTCCGCCGAGCAGCCACGACAGCAGCCACGTAGCGAGGAACGACTTCTGCCCGACGAGGGGCTGATTCTGCCCGAATGACGGCTGAGCGGGGGTCCACTGGTTCGAGTTGTCGACCGGCACTGGAGGTTGCTGTGTCATTATCACTTCCGGATATTCAGAGAGAGGGGATAGTTGCACGTTCAACTTTAAGTTAAAATTTCAACCAAGTACGCCAGGTGTTGTCTCGATTGGATAACAAATCTACTTGTCGGAGTCCTCCGCTTCGGCGGGGCGGTTGATCGGGGGAGCAAACAGGGGATGGACGGTTCCAAGAAGATGGTCAGGTTCGGGAACGTTGTTGACTCGCAGTTGTCTGTCATACTCGTGAACGCACCCCTCACTACTCAGCAGCTTCCCCGGCTGCGCCTCGGCGTGAGTCGAGCCGAAAAGAAGGTTCCCCATCCGTGCCACCTCAACAGATCAAGCGAGTCGAAAATGTGAACCGCCCGTCGGACTCCGACGGATCCCCGTCGGTCTTCGATGCGCAATTCGGACCGCGAGCCGCCTCGGCGAATGACTTCGCATCGGCGCTCGAGCCGTACGGCACCCTCTCCGAGTCCGACCTCGAGCGGATCTTCCGCGCCAGCGGCGGACGTGTCCGCATCGCCGCCTCACTTGTTCAGGCCCGAGTCGAAGCGGGACTGCCTGCCGGTGACACCGCCCCAGACCGGACCGTCGCCATGCTGTCCCCGTCGTTGAATCCGACTCTCGCCGACTCCTCCCGTGAATCCGCAGCACTCTACCTGCTCGCGCTCTTCGCCTGGACGCCGACGATCACCTCGAGCATGGTCGACCTCGTCCACGCCGCCTACGCCGCAGGGAAAGTCGCGAACGATTCCACCCCCGATGACCTCACTCCGCTGCTGACCTCGGCAGGGCTGCTCGCTGTTGCCCCCGGCGACGAGGTCTTCACCGTTCCCACCTTCATCCGCATACTCATGCGACGCATCACCGCCGTCGATGATGGCATCGCGAAGAGGACTCCGCGCGAAGCTCTCGGCATGGCCGTCGCCGACGTGATCGGCCGCCAGCGCGCGGACCGCCGTGAAGGACTGCCCGAGCTGCTCGACCTCGTCCTGGAGATCAGGGACTGGAAGATCCTCGAGCGCGGGTGGGCACGACGGTCGGTCAACGTCTTCATCGATGTGCCGACTTCGATCGAGGCCCTTCTCAGCGTCCCCGAGGCAGTGATCGCGAAGAACCCGATCCTCACCCTGGCTCGCAGCGCGGCTCGACGCATCGATTCGACCCGGCACGTGCTCGGTACCGATGACCCATGGCAGCTGATGTCGGCGACCGACTTCGACAGCATCGTAGTGCCGGAGCTGCACGGCCGGCTGACCGATCCGAGCCTCCCCCTCTCCGGCGACGAGGTGGCCGTGCTGACCATGCTGGAGGCGCGCCGCCACCGGTTGAACCGGAAGTACGATGCGGCGCTCGACGTCATCGAGGTCGGACGGAAACGCATGCTCAGCCTCGGTGACGGGGAACCGGGACCCACACTGATGCTGCAGGCCGAGCTCAATCTTGAGCGCGGACGGAACCTCGTTGCGGCCGGTCGCTTCACCGAGGCGACACCGGTACTGCAGAGCGTCGTGCACTTCGCGGGGATCTATACTCCGAACTCGCCGCATCCCCTGCTGGCGGGACTGGTCGAATCCGCGTTGGCCGGGCTGGGGCACGGGCACGGATCGGACATGGACCGCTGCCTTGAGCGGGCGCGAGAGAACGCTCGCCGATTCGGGATGGACACGCTGCCGGACGAGCGGACAGCGCTGAGCATTGAGCTGATGCGCAGCCTCGACCGGCTCGACCTCAACGCGGCGGAGGACATCCTCGGTGCCCTGGACCAGGCGAAGCCGACTCAATCTCTGGGGCCGATGCCGGACTGTGCCAAGGCGCTGTACTACGTGTACCGCGGGCGGGCGTCGATTGCTGCGAAGCTCGTGACGGAGAGCTCGACGGTGCAGATCCGGCCGACGGCGGCCGGCGATGCGAGTGCTCGATTCTCCGGAATCGTCAACGTCGTCGGGTTCGTGCTCGCTGCGGCGGGGGAGACGAAGACGCTGCAGGACATGAGCGATCGCATGAGTTCGGCCAACCCCGGTGACGCGATCGTCAAGGCTCGGCAGGCGCTCGTCTTCGGGCAGCATGATCGCCTGTGGACGGCGACCGGGCAGGCACTCAGCAGTGATCAGGGGCCCAGGCTCAAGAGCTGTGCCATGGCCCTGCGCGCCGACATCCTCCACCATGAGGGACAGGCCGACCAGGCGTTGGAGACCTTTGTGCACATGCTCGACTACTGCGCGATCGCGGCTTCGGTGTTCGCCGTGGCGCAGCTGTCGAAGGCTGCTCGCGAGGCACTCATTCCCGCATCGGCCGATTTCGCCGAGTGGGAAGCCGTGGCCAGGTCGTTCCATTCGGCGGACATCACAGCAGACGTTCTGCAGCAGCGACTGCTCGAGCTGCCGGAGACCTCACCGGTGGCGCCGGACTTCCAGACCGATCTCACCCCGGCCGAGCAGTCGCTGCTGTTCGCGATCGACTCATCGAAGTCGATCGCGCAGATCGCCCGCGAGTTCGGAGTGGTGTCCGGGACGTTGAAGAACCGGTTGTCCGCGCTGTACCGCAAGCTCGGCGTGCGCAGTCGCGCCGAGGCGGTGGCGCACGTCCACCGGCAGCAGTAGGGCCAGGTCGCCTCGGCGAAAGAACCCTACCCGTGCGCGGTCGAGGTGGGGGAGAGGAATTCGGAGAGGCGGTTCAACGTGGTGGCCTCGAGCGAATAGTACGACCAGACTCCGCGCTTCTCACGGTGCAGGACCCCGGCATCGACGAGGATCTTCAGATGGTGCGAGACGGTCGGCTGGCCGAGACCGACGGGTTCGGTGAGATCGCAGACGCACGCTTCCTGCTGCTCGTGCGCGGCGACGAGGGAGACCAGCCGCAGCCGGGTCGGATCGGCCACTGCTTTGAGGATGCGCGCGAAATCCTGGGCGTCATCGAGACTCAACGGCGAGACGGTCAGCGACGGGCAGCAGACGTCCGTATTGGTCGGAGGGGGCGCGGGTTGTGTGGTCACTCTTCCATTATGCCCATACATTGACATTTGTCGATGTCTTGTGGTCCTATCGTATCGATGAACTTCAATATGCCGACACATGACGATGGTGCCGGCACGATTCGCACCTCGAGGGGGACCATGCATTCCACGGCGACTGCCAACGCTGAATCGCCGGTGGCGGCGAAGATGTCGACGCTGGACCGATTCCTGCCGCTGTGGATCATCGGTGCCATGGCCCTGGGCCTGGTGTTGGGCAGGCTCGTGCCCGGTCTCGCCGAGGCTCTGGACTCGGTCAAGGTCGCCGACGTCTCCCTGCCGATCGCCATCGGCCTCCTGGTGATGATGTTTCCCGTGCTCGCCAAGGTCCGGTACAACGAGACCGGACACGTGCTGGCCGACAAGAAGCTCATGATCACCTCGCTGGTCATCAACTGGTTGGCCGCTCCGGCGTTCATGTTCGCGCTCGCCTGGCTCTTCCTTCCCGACCTGCCCGAGTACCGCACCGGACTGATCATCGTCGGGTTGGCCAGGTGCATCGCCATGGTCCTCATCTGGAACGACCTGGCGTGCGGCGACCGCGAGGCCGCCGTCGTGCTCGTGGCCATCAACTCCGTGTTCCAGGTTCTCGCATTCGGTCTCCTCGGCTGGTTCTATCTGCAGTGGCTGCCGAACCTGCTGGGGCTGCCGACGACGAGCAGCGAATTCTCCTTCTGGGCAATCACCGCGAGCGTCCTCGTCTTCCTCGGAATCCCGCTTCTCGCCGGCTTCCTCACACGCACCGTGGGGGAGAAGGCGAAGGGACGTCAGTGGTACGAAGATCGATTCCTCCCGAAAGTCGGGCCGTGGGCGCTCTACGGACTGCTGTTCACCATCGTCGTGCTCTTCGCCTTCCAGGGTGACGAGATCACCTCTCACCCGGGCAACGTCGCCCGCATCGCCCTGCCTCTGCTCGTCTACTTCGTCGTCGTCTTCGCTGTCGGGATGGTCATCGGCAAGGCCTTGAACCTGGGCTATGAGAAGACGACGACCCTGGCATTCACCGCTGCCGGCAACAACTTCGAACTCGCCATCGCAGTGGCGATCGGGACGTACGGCGTCGCCTCGGGGCAGGCGCTCGCCGGAGTCGTCGGCCCGCTCATCGAGGTGCCCATCCTCGTCGCCCTCGTCTACGTCGCGCTCTGGGCGCGACCCCGTTTCTTCCCCTCAAACTCTGTTCAAGGAGCGAATCGAGCATGAGTCCCACACCAACGCCTAAGCCGAGTGTCCTCTTCGTCTGTGTGCACAATGCCGGCAGATCCCAGATGGCGGCCGGGCTCCTCCGCGGACTGGCCGGGGGATCAGTCGAAGTGCGGTCCGCCGGCAGCGCACCGGCCGAGACGATCAACCCCGTCGCCATCGATGCCATGCGGGAGCTCGGCATCGACATCACCCGCAACAGCCCCACTCTGCTCGACGCAGATACCGTGCGCACCTCGGACGTCGTGATCACGATGGGCTGCGGCGATGCGTGCCCGATCTTCCCCGGCAAACGATACGAAGACTGGGTTCTCGACGATCCCGCAGGTCAGAGCCCGGAATCGGTGCGCCGAATCCGTGATGAGATCCGGACCCGAGTCGAAGCCCTCATCGTCGATCTCGCCCCCGACGCAGGGACGAAATCCACAGAGCCGACGATCACGTCGACCCCCATCACCGAGGCGGCTGCCAATGACTGATATCGCGCTCGCAGATCTGCCGGTCGCCGTGAT
Source organism: Brevibacterium linens ATCC 9172 (assembly GCF_900169165.1). Taxonomy (GTDB): domain Bacteria; phylum Actinomycetota; class Actinomycetes; order Actinomycetales; family Brevibacteriaceae; genus Brevibacterium; species Brevibacterium linens. The sequence continues at coordinate 56,604 of NZ_FXYY01000011.1, read as the reverse complement.
CGGTTCCGGTCCCGTCGGCCTCGCGGCCGCGGCCCAGTTGGTCCGACGTGGGATCCGACCGCTCGTCTTCGAGGTGGGATCCTCCGTCGCGGCGGCAGTGGCCGAGTGGGGTCATATCGGGTTGTTCTCACCGTGGAAGTACAACATCGAAGTCGCGGCCTGCGGCCTGCTGGCGCCCACCGGTTGGCAGGAGCCCGACGGCGAGCACCTGCCCACCGGTGACGAGCTCATCCGGGACTATCTCAATCCGCTGGCCGAGACAGTTGAACTCCGAGAATCCATCCTCACCGATACCCGGGTTGTGGCAGTGAGCCGGGTCGGACTGGACCGGACGGGCACCGCGCAGCGTGAGTCGACTCCTTTCCTTGTTCGCACGCAGAACTCCGATGGAACTACGGCGGACTTCCAGGTCAGGGCGGTCGTCGACGCTTCGGGGACATGGGGGAGTCCGAACCCGATCGGGCAGTCCGGGCTCGCGGCGCCCGGCGAAGTCGAGGCTCGTCGCAGCGGGTTCATCACTTCGCCTCTGCCCGATGTGACCGGCCGTGACCGTGAGCAGTTCGCCGGACGGCGGACTCTTGTCGTCGGTGGAGGGCATTCGGCGGCGAACACGCTCATGGCTCTGGCGAAGCTGCGTGCGGAAGTGCCGGGCACGCGAATCGGCTGGGTGCTCAGGCGCGCAGACCCGGCATCCGTCTACGGCGGGGAGGACCAGGACGGTCTGCCGGCTCGCGGAGCCCTGGGCGCCCGGCTCCGCCGTCTAGTCGAAGACGGGGCCATCGACGTGCATGCCTCTACGAGGATCACCGGGTTCGCCACCGACGGTGGTGGCACCGTGACTGCCGAGACCGGCGGTGAGCCGGTGACGCTCCACGCCGATCGGGTCGTCCCGGCCACCGGCTTCCGTCCCGACCTGGGATTCCTGCGCGAGATCCGGCTGGACCTCGACCCGGTTGTCGAAGCTCCGCAGCAGTTGGGGCCGCTCATCGATCCCGAATATCACAGCTGCGGAACCGTCTCGCCGCATGGTGCCCGGGTGCTGGGGCATCCGGAGCCGAATTTCTACATTGTGGGCATGAAGTCCTACGGGCGAGCCCCGACGTTCCTCATGTACACCGGCTATGAGCAGGTCCGTTCCGTCGTCGCAGCGATCGCAGGGGACCTGGAAGCTGCAGACCGAGTCGAGCTCGTCCTGCCGGAGACCGGCGTGTGTTCGACTGACATCGGATCTTCGTGTGATGCTCCGTCCGGCAAGCCTGGTTTCGTCGACTTGCCCGCGGCAGGCGCACCGGACGCAGCTGGCGCACCGGACGCAGCTGGCGCGCCGGACCTAGCTGGCGCAGCGGGCGCAGCTGGCACACCGGGCTCACCGGGCGCAGCCGACACCGTCGACGTCGCTGGTGCACCGGAGGCCGGCGGATGCTGCGGTTCCGCGGAGCCGGTTGTGATCGGGATTCCTACGGGGACAGAACACGGGCGATCAGGAGAGAGCAGGAACGGCTGACTCGCGGGCTCGGCCTATGCCGGTTCGGCCTTCGCCGCCACGGAGGGCTGACTCGCCGGTTCGGCATACGTCGCCACGGCTGACTCGCGAGTTCGGCTTTCGCCGCCTTAGCGGTAGGTGGCGTTCTTCGGATCCTGGTGGCCGTGGTCGTTGAACGAGATGAGGCTGGTGCCGCCTCGGCCGGTGATGATCTTCGTGATGCCGGTGTTGATGGTCACTCGGTTGAAGGCCATCCATTGGTCGAAACCGCCGCCGATCAGTCGGGCCGCGGTCCACGCGATGGCACCGGCGCTCGAGACCACGATCGCTGACTGTCCTGACTCCATGGCCGCGACCGCATCAGCGAGAGCGCGTTCGACGCGTGACGTGAACTGGTTGTAGGTCTCCGTGTAGTCCTCGTCGTGTTCACCCGAGGCCCACCGGGCGGCACCGCGTTCGAGTTCGCCCTGGAAGATCTTCGAATCGTGCTGAGCGCGCGGGTCGAGATCCGTGAGTACGCCGGTGAGTTCCCAAGCGGCATATTCGTTCCAGCCAGCGTCGACGTGGGCGTCCACATCGCGGCCGAGTCCTGCGAGGAGGCCTTCGGCTGTCTGGCGCTGCCGCAGCATCTCACCGTGGATGATGCGATCGGGTTCGAGCCCTTGTGAGGCGAGGAAGCGACCGGTGATGCGGCTCTGCTCCTTGCCGAGGTCGGACAGTCGATCATAGTCATCGGTGCCGAACGAAGCCTGTCCGTGCCGTACCAGATAGAGCACACTCATCTATTCCTCTTTCTCCAGGCGTCGGCGGAAACGTGTCCGATCTCCACCTGCCTCTGAGCGATCGTTCAATTGTCATGAGTCTACGTGCCCGGACGGTTGGGTGCCTTCCATCCGATTGAACTGCAGCGGCCCCACCTGCAGTGACGTCAGAGGCTCCGCGGCGCGTCATCAGAATGGTGGGGGATCGACTTCGAGGTCGTGTTCCCAGTTCACCGTCTTGGAGACGAAACGGTGGTCCCAGGGATCGTCGGCTCCAGCGTCCTTGGAGCCGGAAGCGTCCTCAGACTGCGCCTTGACCTCCGAGTCGCTGATGCTCGAGCCAGTGTTGGTACGAGCGCTGGGTTTGTCGAGCCCGTTCGGGTCGACGGTGATGGCGTCGATGGCGAGACCCGCGAGACGCGCCCATTTGACGGCTCGGGCATACTTGGCGTTCCCAGTCAGCTGCTTCATTGCAGCTGGGTCGGTGCCGGCGGGGAGGCACGGCTGGAAGACAGAGTTCTCCCAATCGAGGCAGCGTGCAAGCCGCAGCCGCCTGATTTCTGCCCGCTGCTCCCGATACGCCTCCGACAGTCGCCGCTGTCGGGCTTCCCGTTCCTCTCGCTGACGCCTCTCCTCGTCGCGCCGGCGCTTCTCTTCGTCGCGCTGGCGGATCGTCGACTCACCGGGCATGAGTTCGAGCACCCTCGGTGCTGGCGGGACCATCGACCAGGGCAGTTTCCACCGCTTGAGACCCAGTCGTCCCAAGGCATCGAATTCGAGCGCTTGGGCCACATTGATCGGCTGGCCGGGCGCCGACACAGTAGTCGTGATCCCGTGCCTGAACTCGTAGTCGAGCTCACCGGATTTGGGCATAGTGACCCGAAGGCGGCCGGCGGTCTTCAGTGCATGGTGCTTCTTGCACAGAGGATGCAGGTTTCCGAACCGAGTGAGACCGCCCTTGAGCGGATTCAGGTGGAAGAACGGAACGACGTGGTCGATCTCCGACTTCTCGGCCCGACGCGAGCAGCCGGGAACGGTGCACACCGTCCACTGCTCGACCAGGGTCTTCCGAAGATCTCTGGGGACTTGGTAAGTCGTCGCTTTGGCGTCGACGGGAGTGCCGGTGCCGGGGTCGGTGAGGATCCGTTGGATGCTCTTCGAGCGGCCGGCGATAGTGCGGGCCACCTCGGCGGGCACAGGCGAGCCGTCGGCAAAAGTGCCGGGCAGGTCCGAATCTTCAGTGAGGGTGAGGAAAGGAACGGTCACCACGGTGGCGGCCTGATGCGACAGCCACCACGCATTGGTGGGCATACGCAGCTTGACGAAATACTCAACGGGTCCGTCAGCGTCCTCACTGTCGGGGCAGAATGCCGAACCGACGGACCGGTCGGCAGCAGAGCAAGCGTCGGACGGTTCCTCGGTGCCGCCGGCTGAACACCCGTCGGACGACTCCTTGGCGTCGCCGACCGAGCCCGAAGCAACATGCTTCGCAAAGTCGGCGACGGCATCGTCGGAGTCCATATCGGGAATGAGCTCGCCGTCGGCGTCGAGCAGCGACGTGTCTTTGGCTGTTTGGATTCCCGTGATCGGATCGACCGACACGACCTTGACCTTGAGCTCCGGGACAGGCCGGATGAACAGATCGTACTCGAGCTGAGAGATGGAGCGGTCATCGCTGATCTCAACGCCCACGGGCAGGTTGAATGCCGACTTGTTCTTGCCATGCACGGCAAGAGCCATGCCTTGGATCCGGTTGTAGCAGGCGAAGATCTCCGCCGAGGGTCCGCTGACGGTCAGGCAGGCCGAGCCGTCCTTGTAGCCGTCGACATCGATGCGACGACGCTTGGTGGCGAGCTCGGTGTTGTCGACCGGCGGAATGAGCAGGGCGATCATTTTGGCCAGATCACGGCGCAGAGTCTCGCAGGTGATATCGGCGCGCCGGGCCGCCAGGAAGATATCGAGTTTCGGCAGGAAGGCGAACGCGACGTCGGCACACTGGCGGGCAACCACGTCGACATGGGCTTGGGTGAACTCTCCTGCGCGGACCCGGTCGGCGAAGCGGGGAAGACCATAGAAGATCGTCATCGCGCCGGTCAGCTGACGGTAGGTGCGCGCAGTATTGGTCCCCAGCACCGTCGAGATCTCAACGAGGTCCTCCGCGTCGACATAGTCATAGACCCACTTCGAGAAGCAGATGCCTTCATCGAGCTCGGGGAATTCGGGCAGCACCTTCTTCTCGGACTCAGACGCCTTTTCCGCCTGCGCTCTGGCGAAGTCGGCATCATAAGGCACTACTGCTGAGGAGGTAGACGCGTCGGTCGATGACGGTGCTTCCTTGGGTGCGGTCCCGAACGCCTCCGCCGAGCCGAAGCCGGTGGTCTGTTCGGACTCTTCGGCTCGACGCTCGAAGGTTGCAGCAATCGTCTCGCAGCGGAAAGGCTCGGACCCCTCGGGCATGGGGAGCTCGAACTCGATGAAAACCTGTTCGAGTACGACAGAAGAGACCGACTCGAGGAGCGAGAAATGCGCACGATCGGAAGCGACGGCATTCTCGGCGAAGCGAGACATGCTGGATTCGAAGCGGACGGCGAATCGCGGTGACGGCGACGTCTGTGCTGCGCCCGGCTCTTCGGCCCGACCCGGGGTCGAACTGTTAGTGGTGCCCTTCATTGCCTTTTCACCTGCCTCGGACTTCGTTGTCGGGAGTGGTGCTGATTGGAAAAGCTGTTAACTCTATGGTAAGCGTTCAAACGGGCATTGACAATAGAAACAAAAGAAAAGATTCGAATAGGTTTCGATGAGAGGTCGAGGAAACTTTGTTTACCCCATCATCTTTGCGTTCGGCGCTGACGTGAGAGTTTTGGATTTCATCCATGCAGGTCAGGCGCGGTTTCTGCGTGAGTGCGGCACCTGGGTGAGGATTGCGGGGGAAGATCTGCTGCGATTTCGGGGGAGGATGCGCCTCCTCGGCGCTGACCCGTCGCTGCCGCGGAATGAGTCGGCCATCGGGACGTGCCTCCTCGGCGCTGACCCGTCGCAGTTTCGAAATGGGCGGGCGCATCAAGGGCGCGCCGCCTCGGTGAGGCTGAAGGCCACGGCCCTCCCGCGGGGTCCAAAGGTCTGGAGAACGTGCCACCGAAACGGCGGGACAGCCTCGGTGAGGGCGGGATTTTCGGGTGAAACGGGTCACAGCATCGGTTATGATGATCGGGTTGCCGGATTCGACCCATGAGGTCGGTACTCGCCACATGCGAGCCGTATCCGCACTGCGCGCAACCGCGTCGCTCTTCACCTAGGGCCACGTCGCGGGCCGCGTCGACGTCACCGCACCATCCTTCACTGGTGACCAGTTCTTCGCCCAGGCCATCGCCGGTGCTCACGGCTGACCGTGTCGGCGCCGACCGGTGGCCAGACGATCACTGCCGGCTGCACCGATGATCCGATCATCGAGCAGAGTGCTTGCCCAGCCGAGTGCGCGCGAGCTCCTCACGCTCACGGACCGCCGCCGCATCAACCATGAGGATCAACCATGACGACCACCGCTCACAACTCAGCCGCCTCCGACCAGGGCTCGCAGGGCCCGATCACCGACGCCGAGATCTTCGAGGCACACGAAGGCGGCAAGCTCTCCGCCGAGCTCACCTCGCCGCTCCAGACCCAGCGCGACCTCTCGATCGCGTACACCCCCGGCGTAGCCAAGGTCTGCACCGCGATCAAGAACGAACCGCAGCTGGCGCGCACGCACACGTGGACCGGCCGGCTCGTCGCGGTCATCTCCGACGGGTCGGCTGTGCTCGGCCTCGGTGACATCGGTCCGGCCGCCTCGCTGCCGGTGATGGAGGGCAAGTGCGCCCTGTTCAAGTCCTTCTCCGGGCTGAATGCGATTCCGATCGTACTCGACACCAATGACACGGACGAGATCGTCGAAACCATCGTCCGCATGGCCCCGACTTTCGGTGCGATCAACCTCGAGGACATCGCCGCCCCGCGCTGCTTCGAGATCGAAGACCGGGTCAAGGAAGCCCTCGACATTCCCGTCATGCACGACGACCAGCACGGCACCGCCGTCGTCGTCCTCGCCGCGCTGACCAACGCTCTGCGCGTGGTGAAGAAGTCCTTCGAATCCGTCCGCGTCGTCGTCTCCGGTGCCGGTGCTGCCGGTGTGGCCGTGGTGAAGATCCTCGCCGACGCGGGTGTCAACGACATCGTCGTCCTCGATTCCAAGGGCGTCGTCGAGTCCGGTCGCTCCGATCTGACCGAGACCAAGCAGTTCCTCGCCGAGTCGACGAATCCGCGCGGAATCGCCGGTGGGATCGGCGAGGCCCTCGACGGTGCCGATGCCTTCATCGGCGTCTCCGGCGGCACCATCGACGAGGCGCACCTGGCCAACATGGCCGACGACGCGATCATCTTCGCTCTGTCGAACCCCAACCCCGAGGTGGTCCCCGACGTCGCCGCCAAGTACGCCACCGTGGTGGCCACCGGGCGCAGCGACTTCCCGAACCAGATCAACAACGTCCTCGCATTCCCCGGAATCTTCCGCGGTGCGCTCGACGCTGATGCATCCGAGATCACCGACGATATGAAGCTCGTCGCCGCTCGTGCGATCGCCGATCTCGTCGGCGATGACCTCGAGCCCGGCTACATCGTGCCCGGCGCGCTCGATTCCCGTGTTGCCCCGGCCGTCGCCGAGGCGGTCGAGAAGTCCGCGCTGGAAGCCATGGCCAAGCGCTGAGCTGAGAGCGTCGAGCTGATAGTCGCATGCGTCCGCTGATGTCAGCTGGGGTTTGGGTGGGGCAGGGTCTGCGGGCCGGCTGCTGAATCCGAACGGCACTGAGGGGCGGGTGAAGAGAGATCTTCACCCGCCCCTCAGTTGTTGTTGCGGCCGGAGGTCGTGGCCCGTGCCGGCGCGCCGGTATTGGTCACCCGCCGGAGGGGTGCCGCCGACTCCCGGCAGCCGAGTTGCCGCTCAGTCGTCGGTGACGGTGATGGTGACGTCGATGTTGCCGCGGGTGGCGTTGGAGTACGGGCACACCTTGTGGGCCTTGTCGGCCAGCGCCTGGGCCTCGGCCCTGTCGAGGTACGGGAGTGTGACCTCGAGTTCGACGGCGAGCTGGAACCCGCCCTCATTGTTCTTGCCGATGCTCACGCGTGAGCCGACCGTGGAATCGTCGACGTTCGCCTTGGCCTGACCGGCCACGAGGCGCAGCGCTGAGTGATAGCAGGCCGCGTAGCCGACGGCGAAGAGCTGTTCGGGATTCGTGCCATTGCCGCTGCCGCCCATCTCGGTCGGAGTCGCGAGATCGACATCGACTTTTCCGTCGCTCGTGCGTCCGTGGCCGTCACGGCCTTCGCCTGTGGCCAGTGCTTCTGCTGTGTAGAGAGCCTTCATGATGTTTCCTTCCGTTGGTGGTGCATTGTCGGATCAGTGGTGATCAGTGGGGTCGGTGGTGAAATGTGGGGTCAGCGGTGCAGCACTGGGTCAGTGGCGCGCTGAGAATGCAGAGGTGGGGTGTGAGTTCAATGGTGCGGTAGGGGGTCGGGGGACTCGATGGGCGCGGGTTCCGCGCGCAGGTTCCTCGTCAGCGCGCGCAGAGTCTCCAGCAGCTCGGGCATCGTCGCGGGGGCAAGATTCGTGCGCTCGCCGATCCGGGCCGGCACGCATTCGGCGCGTTCTTTGGCCGCTGCGCCCTCGGCGGTGGCGCGGACGAGAACTCTGCGCGAATCCTCGGCGGAGCGATGGCGGGTGACGAAGCTGAGCGATTCGAGTCGTGACAGCAGAGGGGAGAGCGTGCCCGAGTCGAGCTGCAGACGCTCGCCGAGGCGCTTGACCGTCACGCCCTCGTCGTCGGAGCCCTCCTCCCACAGCACGAGCATCACCAGATACTGCGGATAGGTGATGCCGAGTTCGGCAAGCAGATCTTTGTACGACGCCGTCATCGCTCGTGACGCCGAATAGAGAGCGAAGCAGAGCTGCCGGTCGAGATCGAGCGCGTTCATATGAAAATGGTTGCACACAATGCAATTGTGCACAACTAATAATTCCGGGAGGCGGCGAGTTCTCAGGAGTCAGTCAGTTCACGGATGGCGTCGACTTCCCAGGAGGAGGAGTTCTCAGGTGGCGGCGAGTTTCTAGGAAGAGGAGTTCCCAGGTGGCGGCGAGTTCCTGCGGGGAGGACCCCGCCGGTGGGGGAGTTCCCACGTGGAGTTGCGGGTGTGCAGACGGATGAGGGGCGGGTGAAGATCACTCTTCACCCGCCCCTCGGCGGTGTGCGCTGAGCTGTGCCTGCCGGCTCAACTCTGGCCGGCCCAGCGATGCCGGTCCAGCACTGCCGGCCGGCCCAACGATGCCAGCTCAGCCCTGGTTGCCGCCGCGGCGGTTGCGCCACTGCTCGGCGGCGGCGCGAACGGCCGACTGGGCCGCGGAGCGCGGATCCGAGTGCCCCTGCCCGCCGTGCTGACTTTGGCCCTGCCCCGGGCGGCCCTGTCCGCCTGCTCCCTGTCGGGAGCCGCCCTGGTTCTGTCCGCCGGCATACTGCCCGGACCGATCTGCCGGCGGAGTCGTCGGCTGCGGCGGGACGTTCGTGCCGCCGGTGCCGCCGGAGCTGCGCCTGGAGTCATCGCCCGCATCATCGCGGCCCTGCGGAGCGGGCAGATGCGAGCCTTCGTCGGCGGCATTCGCGGCGAACAGGGCGTTGCGGATCTCCTGCCCCATCTCGCCCAGACCTCCCGGGTTCGACGGCATGAACAGCACGTTCGACCGGCCCTCCTGCGCGACGTTCTGCATCGTGTCGAAGTACTGGGTCATCATCAGCAGCTGCTCGGCCGTCTTGTCGATGCCCACCTCCTGCAGCTTCGCGTACTGCTCGGCGATGCCGGTCGCGATCGCCTTCCGCTGAGCGGCCACGCCTTCACCGTGCAGGCGCATCGCCTCGGATTCGGCCTGCGCCTGAGTCACGCGCTTGATCTTGTCGGCCTCGGCCAGCGACTGCGCGGCGACTTTGTCACGCTGCGCGGCGTTGATCGAGTTCATCGAATCCCGCACGCGCTGATCAGGGGTGATGTCCGTGACCAGAGTGCTCACGATCTTGAAGCCGTAGCGCTTCATCGACTCCGACAGTCGGCGCTCGACGTTTTCGGCGATGTCGTCCTTCGACTCGAACGCGGTGTCGAGCGTCAGTCCCGACAGTGCCGAACGGACGGTGTCGAAGACATAGGAGCGGATCTGCTCCTCGGAATTCGCCAGACGGTAATAGGCATCGGCGACGTTGTCCTCTTCGACCACGTACTGGACCGCAACCGGAACCGTGACGAAGACGTTGTCCTTCGTCTTCGACTCGATGTTGACCTCGAGCTGCTGGACGCGCAGCGAGATCGGCCTGCTCGTCGTCTCGATGAACGGCACCTTCGTGTTCAGTCCCGGCCGCGCGACCTTCTTGAACTTGCCGAACCGTTCGACGACGACGTTCTCCTGCGTCTTCACCGTGAAGAACACGCTCGTGCGCAGCTTCCCGAACAGCAGGACGGCGACGACGAGGATGATGATGACAACGGCGATGGTGACCGCCACTCCACTCATGACTACTCCAATGGGTCGTGGTTGTCGGCCGTGCGACGACCGCTGACTCCTATCACTCTAGTAGTCATCGAGCGCCGCGTATATGACAAGGATGCTGGTTCTTGTCTCGAAGAGGGAGCTCATCACCGATACATCTGATGTCAGACGTAGACTGGAGACTCAGCGTGGAACGACCACCGGCAGGTGATCATGGCGGATCCGACAGAGACCGGACGGAAAGTGACGACCTCCGACAGAATCAAGGCTCTCATTCTCTCCGATGGTCAGTGCACACTGCCGTCCTGCCCAAACTCAATGTAGCCGTGGCCTCCGACCTGGAGCAGACCGCACGTGCCCAGGGCCTCATGCTCGAAGCGGCGGAATCCGGCGTGTCGAGGCTTTCCGCGCCGCGATCACCATCCACTATGAGCCGATCATGCGCCTTCGAACAGAAATGATTGACTGAACGCAGAAGGAGAACTGATGGAAGTTGTCATCGCCGATGAGTACACGCTGGCGGAGCTCGCCGCCGACGCGATCGAGCGGTTGCTGCGCACCGAAGCCTCACCCGTCCTCGGCCTGGCCACCGGGTCGAGCCCGCTGCGCATCTACGATGAGCTGACCACCCGCCACAAGAACGAGGGTCTGTCCTTCGCTCACGCGCAGGCGTTCATGCTCGACGAATACGTCGGCATCGCCGACGACCATCCGCAGCGTTATCGCAACGTCATCGACACCGAGATCGCCACGCGCGTCGACTTCGCCGAGGGGGCCGTCCACGGACCCGACGGGTCCGCCGATGACCTGGCGGCCGCCTCGGCGGACTATGAACACAAGATCGCCGAGGCGGGTGGGATCGACCTGCAGATCCTCGGGATCGGCAGCGACGGTCACATCGCGTTCAACGAACCCGGATCATCCCTGGCCTCGCGGACGCGAGTGAAGTCCCTGACGCACCAGACGCGGCTCGACAATGCGCGGTTCTTCGACGGCGACGTCGAGCAGGTGCCGAAACTGTGCCTGACCCAAGGGTTGGGCACGATCATGGAGGCGAAGCATCTCGTGCTCGTCGCGACCGGAGGCAACAAGGCCGAGGCAGTGCATCAGATGGTCGAAGGGCCGATCTCCGCGATGTGGCCGGCGACCGTGCTCCAGATGCACCCGCATGTCACGGTCATGCTCGACGATGCTGCGGCGTCGAGGCTGCAACTCGGCGACTACTACCGCCACGCGTACGAGAACAAGCCGGAGTGGCAGAGCCTCTGAGGGCCTCGCCCACAGGGAGCTCGCAGCCCTCGACCGTCTGGCCAGGCTCGTTCCGTCGGGTCGTTCACGCCGTGTTCCGTCGAGGGTGACGATGTGGGATCCGGCCAGAGCTGCCGCGAAGGCGTGTTGGACGGTCGGAGTGTCCCGGAGCGTCCATGCTCCCTCCTTACCACCCGGAGGGCGGCCGGCGTGATATCCGCGCAGGCGAGGGCGGGTGCAGTTGAGCTGGATCAATTCTGCGGTGTGCGCACGGTGATCGTCAGCTCCGGCTTCGCCGCCGGGAGTTCATCAGCGGAAAACGAATCGACGACCTGATCGACGAGCGGCTGGAGGAACAGCTTGCCCAGCTGCCGGATCATGACTGTGACGACCTGATCGACGCGACTCCTGTCCGTCGAGGCGACGCCTCCCGAGCGCATGGAATCCACGCTCTGCAGGGAGAGCCTGGCCAGGCGTGTGATGAGAGTGCGACCGGCAGAGCCTTCGAGGAGTTCGCGGCGCAGGTAGCCGACTATGAGCGGGTTCGCCTTGAGCATCTGAGCCACCGCGGCATCACGCCCGGCGGTATCCGCGACGGAGTCCGGAGCTGCGGCATCGGCTTCGGTGATCGCTGCGGCGAATTGGTCGACTATCCAACTCTCGACAGCCGCCCGCAGTCCGTCCTTCGAGCCGAAGTGGTGTGAGATCAGGCCGATGGCCACTCCCGCCTCGGAGGCGATCGCGCGCAGGGGAGTGCCGGCGAATCCGGTCGTGGCGAACTGATGGAGACCGGCATTGCGAATCCGGGCACGGCTCGTGAGATCTGTCGACGAGGACTCGCCGGCGTCGGCGTTCCTGCTCTTGCGCTCCGCATTCATCGGCACATCCATGTCCTCACCTCTGTCGTCCGCGGCTATTCTCTCAGACCGATGCTGTTGCCCTTTCTCCTGCCGATGCTCGTGATCGTGTCGGTGTTCTCACCTGGAAACCGGAAACTTCTCGTCATAATATTGAACGTTCTTTCAGTATCCTATACATTCATTCAGGAAAGTTGATTCGACTCGACCGGGGGATCCGCGAATGACCGCCTCTCAACCGCTCAGCGGAGTTACGGTGATCTCTCTTGCCGTCAATCTGCCGGGACCGCTGGCGGCAGCGCGCCTGCATGCTCTCGGTGCCCGGGTCATCAAGGTCGAACCGCCCATCGGCGATCCCCTCAACCTGATGTTCCCCGCCTACTACCAGGAGCTCACCGACGGCCAGGAGATCCGCACCATCGACCTCAAAGATGATGAGGGAATCGAACAGCTCCGGACGCTCTTGGCCGGGGCCGACCTGCTGCTCACCTCGATGCGTCCCCGCGCAGCCGCCGCTCTCGGCCTGCCGGAACTCGTCGACGAACACGGGCTGGTCCACGTCGAGATCGTCGGCTTTGCCGGCGACCGCGCCGACGTCCCCGGCCACGACCTCACCTATCAGGCAGCGCACTCCACCCTCCTCCCCGGAACCATGCCCACAGTGCCCGTCGCCGATGTCCTCGGCGGCGAGAACGCGGCACTCCAGGCTCTGGCAGGGCTGCACGAACTCGAGACCCGACGCACTGCTGCCCAGGGTGCCGGTGATCAGGACGCGAACGGTCAGCACAGCGGCAGAATCGTCCGTCGCGTCGTCCTCGACCAGGCGGCCGAATGGGCGGCGGGACCGGCACGGCACAAAATGAGCACACCGGGAGGTCCCCTCGGCGGGGGAACGCCTTTCTATCGGACCTACTCGACGGCTGACGGTCATATTGCCGTCGCCTGCCTCGAGTCTCATTTCGCGAAGGCGCTGGCCTCCCTCGTCGGGTCCGAACACGAGGAACTCGAGAAGGCCTTCGCCGCCGAGCCGACGGCGTACTGGATCGACTTCGCAGCCGAACATGATCTGCCCATCGAGCGAGTCGCTCTCGGCTGAACATCGCGCACACGAATACCCCCCCCCACATGATCACCCGGAGCGCATCCCCGCACCAGCACCCCGCATCCCCCTCATCAGCACCTCCCACCACTGACTTCTCTGGGGCCGGCACGGCCCTTCGGAACCAACACGACGAGCAGATTCAGGAGACATCACAATGATTCTCGACGGATACCGCGGCGCCTGGGAAACCCCGGAGACCGACGACCTGCGTGATCTGGCACGCGGATTCTTCGCCAAGGAGATCGTGCCGCACGAGGCCCGCTTCGCCGAGGCGAAACAGGTCGATCGTGACACGTGGACCCGGGCCGGCGACGCCGGTCTGCTGTGCATCTCGATCCCCGAAGAGTACGGCGGCGGTGGCGGCACCTTCGCCCACGAGGCGGTGCTCCTGCAGGAACAGGGGTTCGTCGGCGACACCGCCTGGGGCAACAGCGTCCACTCGACGATCAACGCCCACTACATCAACGCCTTCGGCACCGAAGAGCAGAAGCGCAGGTGGCTGCCCCGCATGGCCACCGGCGAGCTCGTGTCGGCGATCGCCATGACCGAACCGGGCACCGGATCGGACCTGCAGAACATCACGACCCGGGCGGTGCGTGACGGCGACGAATATGTCATCAACGGCGCCAAGACGTTCATCACCAACGGCTCCCACGCCGACCTCGTCATCATCGTGGCCCGCACCAGCGACGAGCCCGGTGCGAAGGGTGTCTCGCTCATCGTGGCCGAGGTGAATGATCTGTCGGGGTTCTCGCGCGGACGTGTGCTGGAGAAGGTCGGACTGCACGGGCAGGACACGCGGGAGCTGTTCTTCGAGGATATGCGCGTCCCGGCCGAGAACGTCCTCGGCGGAGCCGAAGGCCGCGGATTCATCCAGCTCATGCAGCAGCTGCCTCAGGAACGACTGGCCATCGCCGTCGGCGGTGCCGCGACCGCGGAATTCGCCGTCCGGGAGACCGTCGCCTATGCGAAGGAGCGGGAGGCCTTCGGCAGGCCCATCCTCGGTTTCCAGAACACGAAGTTCGTCCTCGCCGAATGTGCCACCGAGGCATTGTCCGTCCGCACCTTCATCGACCACCTCACCAGCGAACACATCAAGGGAACGCTGACGACAGAGCAGGCGTCCGCAGGGAAGTACTGGGCCACGGATGCTCAGAACCGGATCGTCGATCGCTGCCTGCAGGTATTCGGCGGCTACGGATACATGGTCGAATACCCGATTGCTCGCCTCTACGCCGATGCCCGGGTGCAGAAGATCTACGACGGTACGAACGAGATCATGAAGGAGCTCATCGCTCGGGGTCTGTGAGCCGGGCCCCGGCGCCAACGAGGCGTCCGGCGCCAACGAGGCGTCCGGCGCCAACCGGGCGTCCGGAGCGTGCAGGCCCCACCTGTATGCCCCCTCAAGACCGGGTGCGCGCGGGTATGGGAAGATTGAGGGCGTGTCGAAAGTACTTGAGATCCTGACCCCGGAGGGCCTTCCGCCGCTGAACGAGAAGCCCGGTGTCTCCTTCATCATGCCGGTGCTCAACGAGGCCGAACACATCGAGCAGGCGATCACCACGATCCTCGGTCAGGAGTACGACGGGGACAAAGAAGTCGTCCTCGCCCTCGGCCCGTCGACTGACGATACGAACGCCATCATCGAGTCGATGGCTGCGCGTGATCCGCGGATCCAGACGGTCGACAATCCGCAGGCCGCGACCCCGATCGGGCTCAACCTCGCCATCGCCGCGACCCGACACCCGGTGATCATCCGCGTCGACGCGCACTCCGGACTCAGGCCCGACTACACCAGACAGGCCATCGACACTCTGCGTGAGACGAAGGCCGCGAACTGCGGGGGACTCATGCTCGCCCGCGGCAGGACCTCCTTCCAGAGAGCCGTGGCGCGGGCCTATATGTCCCCGGTCGGCCTCGGCGGCCCCGCCTACCACTCCGGCGACGAGGCGCAGGAAGCCGAATCGGCCTACCTCGGCGTCTACCGTCGGGAAGTGTTCGACCACCTCGGCGGGTTCGACGAAGGCATCAAACGCGGTCAGGACTGGGAGCTCAACCTGCGCATCCGCACCGCCGGCGGCCGCATCTGGTTCAACCCCGACATGGAAGTCACCTATTGGCCGCGCGGCACCTGGGCGAAGATCGCCCAACAGTTCTGGGCCACCGGAATCTGGCGGGCCGAACTCATCCGCCGCTACGGATCCCAGAACTCGCTGCGCTACTTCGCCCCGCCGCTGCTCGTGCTCGGCATGAGCGCGGCCGTGATCGAGACCGTGCTCCAGCTGACGGGCACGACGAAGCGGTGGCCGAAGTTCCTCCGCCGGTTCACCTCGCTCATCCACGTGCCGAGCTTCGGCTACATCGCCGGAATCCTGGCGACCGCCTCGGCGGCGAAGGACTGCGGACGACGGGAGCGGTTCTGGTTCGGCATCGTCCTGCCGACCATGCACCTGTGCTGGGGTGCCGGGTTCCTCCGGGGACTCGTCACCGGGGCCGGAACGACGAAGGACAGCAGCCGATGAGCAAGAAGAAGCCGAACCGGGCCCACCGGGACCGCTACGGCCGCGGCACCACTGATCCGCTGCCGAGCGTCGATCCCGAATCCCGCGAACGCATTCCCGTGCCCGATCGTCCCGAGCCGAAGAAGTTCAACGCACCCCTGTGGGCCGGAATCATCGTCGTCGTCCTCGTCGCGGGCGTGTTCGCGATGAACCTCTTCGGCTCCGACGACCAGCTGACCGTCGATTCGCTCAACCCACCGGCCGTGGGCGCCCTCGACGGCGGATCTTCGGTGTACCCGGCGAACTCGAAGCTCGCCTTCACCGAGAACGTGAAGTTCGGCTACCTGCCGGCACCCACGCTCACCGCGCTGGGCGACGGTACGATCGTGGCCGCGAACCCGGAGACCGCCGCCGAGGACATGGGCCTGAAGACGAGCCTCGACGAGCTCGACGCCGACGAATTCCTCGACCAGACCATCAAACCGGCCCGCAAGAACACGAGTCCCGGCGATCCCATCACCTGGGACCAGATCGTCGACGAGTTCGGCGGAGACACCGTGTCCATGCCCGCCATCGACTCCACCGAGGTGGCCACCCCCGCATTGAAGACCATCACCGAGGCGGGGCTCGAGGATTCGACGCTCGTGCGCACCGATGACCCCGAAGTGGCCCGTGCCGCCGCCGATGCCGGCGTCGGCGCCATGTTCACCGGGGACGTGACGGCGACCAGGAACGAGTCGCTTTCCGGTAGCGGATACACGGCCCTGGCCGTCGAGGCCGATGCTGCCGAGAAGTGGACCGGAGTGGACCTGGCCGTCTGGGCCACCGACGTCAAGGACGAGAAGCAGCTCGAGACGCTTGCCGACGCCGGTGTCGTCGGCGCGCTGAGCACGAACCCGTACAAGGTCCTGCCCTCCGAAGTGAAGACCGATTGACCATGGTGCCGGGGCGAGCAGCCGCCTCGGCGAGACGATGACGAAGACGCCCCCGACAACGATTCAGGAGATATCATGACTCAGCCCATCGGCAACCCATCGCACATCGGCAACCTGGATGCCAGCCAGCTCGGCCCGCAGCCGACCTACCTGCCCGAGGATCACCCGGACGTCGAGGCCCGCACGCGCATCGACGCGGGTGAAGAGCCCATCGACGTCGCCGCAGCACTGCCGGCTTCGTCCCTGGCGTGGGCGGAACTCGCCGATGAGGCGCACGAGGAAGGCCGCCTCGTCGACGCCTATGCCTACGCCCGCGTCGGCTACCACCGCGGACTCGACGCCCTGCGCGCCGCCGGCTGGCGCGGAGCCGGCCCGATCCCGTACTCGCATGAGGTCAACCGCGGTTTCCTTCGCGCGCTCTACGCCCTCGGCCGTGCCGCCGGTGCGATCGGCGAGGGCGAAGAGGCCGCGCGCATCGAAGACTTCCTCCGTTCGTCCGACCCGAGCGCCGTCGAGGCCATCGGCCGCGGGGAGTAGGGCACAGCAGGGGTGCTCGTTCCCTGGCGAGGTGGACGGGCCAGGGCTCAGGGGACGACGACGATCTTTCCGCCCGCGTGACCGTCCTCGACGATGGCGATCGCCTGCTCGACCTCGGCCAGCGGGTAGGTCCCCGCGACCATCGCGTCGATGAGTCCGTACTCGGCGACCTCGACGATCTTCGCCAGCCCCTCTTTGGTGCGCTGCACGCCTGCCCCGCCGAGTTCGGCCGCGGTGTCCGGGTCCGCCGTCGAGACGATCCTTCCGGGGGCCGAAGCCGCCTCGGCGATCTCCCGCAGCGCTTGACCGCCCACGAGGTCGATGACGAGATCCACACCCTCGGGAGCGATCGTCCGCACTCGTTCGGCCGCCCCGGAACCAGATTCGACAAAAGTCGCCCCCGTCGATTCGATGAGCGGCCTCTTCGCTGCGCTGGCGACTCCGATGACGGAGAATTCGTGGACCCGGCCGATCTGAGCGGCGATCAGTCCGACACCTCCTCCGGCACCGAGGATGAGCATCGTCTGCCCGGGCTCCAACTCGATCTGGTGGGTGACATCATAGGCGGTGCCGCCGGCCACCGGCAGGGCCGCAGCATCGACGAACGTCAGCTCCTCGGGTTTGGCCACTGTCTGCGAGGCGCGCAGCAGGGTGGCCTCGGCGAAGGCTCCGTTGCCCTTGGCGACCAGTCCGGTCACCGCGTCGCCGACGGCGAAGTCCTCGACCTCGCTGCCGAGCGCGGTGACGATGCCGGAGGCCTCGCGTCCCATCGGAGCCGGCAGGCTCCAGTGGTCGCCCATCAGGCCCGCGCGGATCTTCGCATCGGCAGGATTGACTCCTGCCGCCTTCACCTCGATCGCGATCTGTTTGGGACCCGGCTCCGGCAGCTCGCGATCGTTGAGCTCCTGGTTCTCCGGGCCTCCGTACTGGGTGAATACCAACGTCTTCGTCATCGTGGACTCCTTCGAAATCGTTCTGGTCGTGTCCGGGCCATCGGGTGGCGCCGTGTCCGTCACCCGATGGCCCTGCCTGGTCGGTGCCGTGATCAGCCGCGCGGTGGCACGTCCTGCCCGGCTGCCTCGGCGGCATCGGCCTCGTCCTTCGTAGCGTACGCGGCCTCGGCCGCATGTTCCGGTGGCGAATAGGTCGTGTAGAGGACCAAAGGCTCATCCCCGGTGTTGCGGAAATTGTGCTGCGTCCCGGCCGGGACGGCACACTGGTCACCGGCTTCGACCGCGTGCGTGTGCCCGGCCAGGTCGGCATGACCGGTTCCCGAAACGAAGGTGAGGATCTGATCGGTGTCCGGGTGGACCTCGTCGCCGATCTCGCTTCCCACGGGAATCGTCATGAGGACGATCTGTGCGTGGCGCCCGGTCCAGATGACCTTTCGGAAATCCGGGTTGGCCTGGGCGATGTCCGCGATCGTGAAGTGCTCGATATTGCCTGCGACGGTGAAATTGGTGTCAGTCATGATGATGCAGTGCTCCGATCTGTCTCAGTGGTCGTGTTGATCGTCGTCGTGGTGGCGGGTTCGGTCGTGGCCGTCGGGGTGGCATCCCGGCCATTGCGCAGCAGTCGCATCGCATTGAGGATGACGACGAGGACGGACCCCTCGTGGACGAGCATGCCCGCCGACATCGTCACGCCGCCCGCGAAGACGGCGATGAGGAGGATGACGACCGTGGCGAGGGCGATGACGATGTTCTGCTTCATCACCCGCACCGTGCGCTTGGCGAGACCGACGGCCTCCGGCAGCTTCAGGAGATCGTCTCCCATGAGCGCGATGTCCGCGGTTTCGACGGCGACGGCCGATCCCGCCGCACCCATGGCGACCCCGATGTCTGCGGTCGCCAGGGCCGGGGCGTCGTTGACGCCGTCGCCGACCATCGCGACCGTGTGCCCCTCACGCTGCAGACCCGCGACCGCGTCGAGCTTGTCCTCGGGAAGCAGCGAAGCATGGATTTCGTCGATGCCCGACGCCCGACCGATGGCCTCGGCCACGAGGTGGGTGTCGCCGGTGAGCATGACGACCTTCGTGACTCCCGCGTCGTGGAGCCGGGCCACCATCCGACCGGCGTCCTCGCGGACCTGGTCGGCGACGCCGATGACTCCGATCACGGACTCGTCGACGGCGATGATCATCGGTGTCCGTCCCTGACCGGCCAACGATTCGGCCTCTGCGGCCGAGCCGCGGTCGTCGGCGATGCCGTACTGTTCGAGCAGCGGCGCGTTGCCGACGAGCACCCGCCTCCCGTCGACGTCGGAGACGATGCCCTTGCCCGGGACCGGAGTGACGTCACCGGGCACACCCGTCGGTGCCACATCCTCGTCCCTGGCGGTGTCGAGAATCGGGCGGGCCAGGGGATGTTCTGAACCGGCTTCCGCCGCGGCCGCCCACTTGAGCACCGCCTTCGCATCCAGGTTCCGGTCGAGGACGATGATGTCGGTGAGCTGCGGTCGTCCCTCGGTCAGCGTTCCGGTCTTGTCGACGGCCACGGCGGAGATCTTCGCCGAGGTCTCGAGGTACTCCCCGCCCTTGATGAGGATGCCGTTGCGTGCGGAACGCCCGATGCCGGCGACGATCGCGACCGGGATGGAGATGACCAGCGCGCCGGGGCAGCCGATGACGAGCAGAGTCAGCGCCAGCACCACATCGCCGGTGAGGAGGCCGGCCACCAGGGCCAGGACCATCACGGCCGGTGTGTACCAGATCGAGAACCGATCGATGAAGGCCTGGGTCTTCGCCTTCGCATCCTGGGCCTCTTCGACCCGGTGGATGATCCGGGCCAGCGTGGTGTCGGCTCCGACTCCGGTCGCGAGAACCTGGAGGAAGCCTCCGCGAGAGACCGTCCCGGCGAACACCTGGTCCTTGACGGTCTTCTCCACCGGAATGGACTCTCCGGTGATTGATGCTTCGTCGACTGCGCCGGTGCCCGCGACGATCTGACCGTCGACGGGGACCTTCGCACCGTTCTTGACGATGACGACCTCACCCATGCGCACCTCGGCGGCGGCGATCTCGACCTGATTCCCATCGCGCAGGACGATCGCGGAGTCCGGGGCCACGGCCACGAGTTCGGCCAGGGCCGACCGGGTCTTGTTCATCGTCGCGGCCTCGAGAGCGTGCCCGACCGCGAAGAGTGCCGTGACAGCGGCCGCCTCCCAGAAGTTGCCGATGAGCACCGCGCCGATCGTTGCGATCGACACCAGCAGGTCGATGCTGATGAACTTCGTCATCAGGGCGCGGAAGGCATTGACGGCGATATTGTACCCGGCGACGATCGCCGCCGCGAGCATGAGCAGATTCGCCAGTGTGAAGACGTGTCCTGATCCGTGGGCGTGTTCACCTGCATCGATCCACCATTGTGGTCCGATGGTGAGGTTCCACGCACCGCCGAGGAGTTTCTCCACTCCGAAGGAGAGAAGGATGAGGATCCCGGCGAGAACTGGGACGGACCAGTTTCCGAACCACCATCTGCGGAGCCGATTCATTGCTGCTGACCTTTCTGGACGTCGGGCGCGTGTGCTGCCCCGAGTGGGCTGCCTGGCGCGGGCCCGGAGGAGGGAGAGGGGACTTTCAGAATGCCGAGGGGGTCGCCGTGTATCCGGCTTTGGCGATGGCGGCGACGATGTCGTCGACAGAAGTCTTCGACTCGTCGTGGTCGACTTCGATGCGTGCCGTGGCGAAGTGCACCGTCACGGATTCGACACCGGCGAGCTTGCCGACCTGCTTCTCGATCTTCTTCACGCACGAGGGGCAGGAGAAGCCTTCTGCGCGAAGCAGGGTGTGGGTTGAGGTGGTGGCGGCCATGATCGTTCCTTCCAGGGGTGGGATGGTGTCCTTCTTCTTGGTGAAGAAGGTGATTCCAGATTATGGAACCCTCGCCGAGGTGTCCTTGACATCGGTCAAGACGTACCGAGGTCTTCTTCTCCGGCACCTGTGAGGTCATCGGCCCGGCACCCGTGAAGTCGTCGGTCAGCGACCGATATGATCTGGAGTATGCGCACACTTCCGCTCACCGAGGCCCACCGTTCGGAGCCGAACTGCGTGCGGCTGGTGCCGATCTTCTCGGGCCTGACGGTCGAGCAGCAGGGCCTGGTCAAGCAGAGGGCGCGGCCGGTTCGCATGGCCCGCGGCGAAGTCCTCCATGTGGCCGGTGACCAGCCGGGGGCGATGGGGGTGGTCCACCAGGGCGAGATCGCGCTGAGCCGCACCATGCCGAGCGGGCGGACCAGGCTGCTGCGTGTGGCGAGAACGGGGGACACGGTGGGCGAACTGGCGTATGTCGCCGGCAGCACGACCCACGATGAGGCCGTGGCCCTCAGCGATGCCCAGTTGTGCGTCTTCGCCCATGCCGACCTCGATGAGCTGATGGGCCGGTATCCGGACATCGCCGTGCGGATGATGCACAGCCTCGGCGATCGGCTGGCGCAGGCCGAACGCAATCTGGGACTGTCCGGGCTGGGCGTCGATGTCCGGCTGGCCGACTTCCTCCTCCAGCAGCCGATCCGCCGCGACGCCTCTACGGATACTGCAGGGGCAGGTGAGACAGCCGCGGGCTCTCGGGCCGCGGGCGTGGGGCCGCTGCAGGTCCTGCTGCCGCTGAGCAAGAAGGACATCGCCTCACTGCTGGGAACGACGCCGGAGTCGTTCAGCCGCGCGCTGGCCCGACTGACCGCCGACGGACTCATCGCCGTCGACGGTGAGGTGGTGAGCCTGGTCGACCCGCAGGGCCTCGAGGATCGGGTCGGGGACGCCTGAGCGAGTTCGGGACGTCGAATGCCCGGAGGCTGGGCTCGATCGCTGTGGGGGACAAGTCTTCCGGCGAGGCCCGGCTCGAATTCGTCACCGCAGAGGCCGGTCGTGACTGCCGCCGTCGGCAGCGGCCGATTGTCATCTCAATCTGCGGGTACCTCTGCCGGGCGTTCGCTGCGCCGTTCCATCCATTCAACGTGGCGTCGAGGGCGAAGAACACAGAGGGAAGGCGGACCGGTCAACGCGGAGGCGATGACCGCATGGAGGCGAGGGCGATCGCCCCTGCGTGAGCAAACGCACCACGGAGGTCGATTGTGCTTGTCAGTGCGGCGGCGTAGAACTATATGAATGGGTAATGCTTCCGAGCCGGTCATGACTGCCGAACAGCGCAAGATCCTTGCGGTGATGCTCGTCCCGATGTTCATGTCGCTGCTGAGTGTGTCGATCGTCAACGTCATTTTCCCCGGCATGCAGCGCTCGATCGGCGCCTCGAACTCCGCGATCCAATGGGTGCTCTCGGGCTATACGCTCGCCTTCGGCGTACTCCTCGTCGCCGCCGGTCGAGCCGGCGACCTCTTCGGCCGTGGTCGGCTCTTCGTCATCGGCGTGGCCGTCTTCGCCCTCGGGTCCCTCATCTCGGGACTGTCCCCGGACCCGCTCGTGCTCAACATCGCCCGTGTCGTCATGGGGCTGGGCTCCGGCCTGCTCAGCCCCCAGGGCGTGGGGATGCTCCAGCAGTACTTCCACGGTCAGGTGCGCGGTCGCGCCTACGGGATGTTCGGCACGATCGTCGGCGTCTCCGTGGGCATCGGCCCCGTTCTCGGCGGTGGGCTCATCGCTGTCCTCGGCGACGAGTGGGGATGGCGATCGGCGTTCCTCATCAATGTGCCGATCGCCTTGGCTGCGATCATCCTCGGCCGGTTCTGGCTGCCGAAGAGCGCCTGGCTCGGCACCGGCACCGAGTCCGCCTCGCACGGCCGACGTCGGGCCGACTTCGACCCGGTCGGACTCGTGCTGCTCGGCGTGGGCACGCTGCTGGTCATGCTGCCCTTCCTCGAGCGCAGCGCAGGGGCGTGGATCTATGCCCTCGTCCCCGTCGGCGTCGCCGTCGTCTGGCTGTGGGTGCGATGGGAGAACCGCTACTCTCGCCGAGGCGGATCACCGATGGTCGACATGCAGCTGTTCCGGACGCGCAGCTTCGCCTACGGGGCGTCGCTGACGTCCATGTATTTCGTCGGCATGCCCGGCATCTGGGTCATCGTGGCGCTCTACCTGCAGAACGGTCTCGGGTTCCCCGCCCTCCACGCTGGCCTCGTCGGTCTGCCCTCGGCGCTGCTCTCGGCCATCGCCGCACAGGCGGCCGGCCGTGTCGTGCTCACCTTCGGTCGGAAGATGGTCGTCCTCGGGGTCGCAATCGGTCTGACCGGGGTCGTCGCCTCGGCGCTGCTCGTACTGGCACATGAGGCCTGGGGGATCAGCATCTGGTGGCTGCTGCTGACGCTCGGGATCACCGGCCTCGGGCAGGGTATGGCGATCAGCCCGAATCAGACCCTCACTCTGGCCGAGGTGCCCGTCGAGTATGCGGGCAGCTCCGGCGGTGTGATGCAGACCGGGCAGCGGGTGGGTACGGCCATCGGCATCGCGATCGTCACCGCCGTGTTCTTCGTCGTGCAGCCGATGGCCGGCTACGGCGCCGCCATCGTTGCGGGCTTCGGGTTCATTGCGCTCGTCATCGTCTTCGCCGGAATCATCGGACTGGTCGATCTCGCCCGTGGTCGGGCCAAGGCCCGGCAGGAGGGGCCGCCGGTCAGGAACTGAGGCCCGGTCTGACGGCATCGTCGACGTCCGCATCGAGGTGCTCAATCAGAACGACGCGGACGTCCCGATTGCGACTTAAGTGGGGCTAGATTGCTCGTCTACTCGTGGCGGGCAATCTGGCCCCACTTAAGTTTCGTCAGTGGGGAGGAGGCTTGCTCGCGCGGGGAGAGCGTCGCCCGACCGTTTCGGTCACGTCTGCTCGGGGGCGAGTCGGCCGGGTCAGGCTTGAGGATCGGGGGCGGTCGCCTCGGCGCGTTCGATGTTCTGGGCGGCGAACACGGCGTCGAGGAGGCCGGGGAAGCGGGCATCGAGATCGTCCTTGCGCAGGGTATTCATGATCTTCGTGCCCTCATATTCCTGTCGGATCACGCCGGCTTCGCGCAGAGTGCGGAAGTGATAGGTCGCCGTGGACTTCGACACCGGCAACTCGAAGGTCGCGCACGCATGATCGCCGAATGCGTCGTTGAGCTTGCAGGCGACGGTGCGGCGGACCGGGTCGGCGAGGGCGGCCAGGACGGTGTCGAGTCTCATCTCGTCCCTGCTGGGGTGGTCAAGTGTGCGCATCTGGATCCTCCCATCTCGCCATCGCGTCGATCAGTGTCGGTGGATGTCATCTGAACAGCCACCGATCACAGGTAGCGCCGTATCTCTCCCATTGTACGAAATATTTGGTAGTACGAAATTCATCGTAGTAGTGTGCGAACTCGAAGTACGAAAAACCTCATACTTCCAATCGACTACTTTCGACGAGATCACGAGGTGTCATGTCTCATCTGCTGTTCGAACCGCTCACTCTGCGCGGACTGACCTTCCGCAACCGCATCTGGGTTCCGCCCATGTGCCAGTACTCCGTCGAGACTCTTGACGGGGTCCCCGCTCCTTGGCACACCGTCCACTACGGCGCCATGGCCAGGGGAGGAGCCGGCGCTGTCATCGTCGAAGCCACCGGCGTTACTCCCGAAGGGCGGATCTCGGCGAAGGACCTGGGGCTGTGGAACGACGCGCAGCGCGACGCCTTCGCCCCCATCGTCGACTTCCTCCACTCGCAGGGCGCCGCCGCGGGCATCCAGCTCGCCCACGCCGGCCGCAAGGCCTCGACCTATCCGGAGTGGGGGACCGACCACGACGGCAGCCTGCCCGTCGACGAAGGTGGTTGGCAGACCGTGGCTCCGTCCGCACTGGCCTTCGACGGCCTCGCCGAACCGCGTGCCCTGACTGAGACGGAGATCGCCGAGGTGGTCGCGGCCTTCCGGTCCTCGGCCCGCCGGGCGATCGATGCCGGGTTCGACTTCGTCGAGATCCACGCCGCGCACGGATACCTCCTCCATGAGTTCCTGTCGCCGCTGAGCAATACGCGCACCGACTCCTACGGCGGAACCTTGGAACACCGGGCCCGGCTGCTGCTCGAGATCGTCGATGCCACCCGCGCCGAGGTGGGCGAGGACGTTCCCGTGTTCGTGCGCCTGTCCGCGACGGACTGGACCGAGGGCGGGGTCACGCTCGAGGACACCGTCGAGGTCGCCGGCTGGCTCAAGGACCACGGCGCCGACCTCATTGACGTCTCCTCCGGCGGCAATGTGATGGCGTCGATTCCCGTCGGTCCCGGCTACCAGACGACCCTGGCCGCCGGCGTGCGTCAAGGGTCGGGGCTGCCGACCGCGGCAGTGGGACTGATCAGCGAACCGTTCCAGGGCGAGCACATTCTGGCCACCGGTCAGGCCGATGCGGTCCTCGTGGGCCGCGAACACCTGCGTGACCCGAACTTCGCGCTCCGGGCCGCCGACGCCCTGCGCTTCGATATCGACTACCGCCCGGCTCAGTACCACCGCGCGTATAAGTGAGCTGAGCTCAATTCGCTGGAGCGGCTCGGCGCTCATACGCTGACGGCCCAGTTGAAGTCGCACAGCACATGTTCAAATGTGTGCTCTTCGACTTCAACTGGGCCGTTCGGCGTCTGCGCGGACAGCGCCTCGCTGAGGGGGAGGCGTGTGGAGATGCGGCTGAGCTTTCGGTCGCAGCTAAGCCAGGCCGCCGAGCCACATTCCGATCGCCGCGGTCGCCGTGGCGAAGACGAGGGTGCCAAAACCATTGACCAGACCGGCGACCCAGCGACGTTCTTGGAGAAGCCGAACAGTCTCGAAGCTCGCCGTCGAAAACGTCGTATAGCCGCCGAGGAATCCCGTGCCGAGCACCATGTGCCAGGCTTCCGGCAGCAGGTTCGCTCCGGCCAGCCCGGTCAGCAGTCCGAGCACGAGCGATCCCGAGACATTGATGACGATCGTTCCCCACGGCAGGGCCGTGCTCATGCGGGACTTGATGAGTCCGTCGATCAGCATTCGTGATGAGGCGCCGAGTCCGCCGGCGGCGGCAAGGGCGATGAAGACCAGCGGGGTCATCGGGCACCTCCGGGGCGAGGGTCCGTGGAGACATCCCGACCGGCATCCGCGGCGCCCTCGTCCCAGACATCGGGGTCGATCGGCGGATCGTCGGCCCCCTCATCGACCCCACTGCCGCCTCGACGCAGCGCCGTCGCCGTGGCGATGCCGACGAACGTGGCGAGACCGCCGATGAGCACCGTGCCCACCCCGTAGGCCAGACCGACACCGGGATTATCCGCACCGCCTGGACCAGCGCCGAGGAGGCCCACCGTATCCGCGGCCAGTGCACTGTACGTGGTGAAACCGCCCATGAAACCGGTGCCCACGAGGATCCGCATTCTCCGGCGCCACCCCTCATCGGGTCCGCTGCGCGCCAGGGAATCCAAGAGAAGACCGAGGGCGAACGCGCCGAGGATGTTGACCGTGAGGATCGCCCACGGCACATCGCCGAAGGTCGGCAGGCTTAGACTGACCGCCTCGCGTGCCGCGGTTCCGAGCGTGCCGCCGAGGAACGCGAGTCCCAGATAGGACAGGCGCAGATGGACCGGCCGGGTCACTGCCCGGCCTCGTCGGTCTGAGGTTCAGCAGCGGGGGAGGCGCCTGGTGTCGGCGACGTCGCAGGAGCTTCGGGGTCGTCCATGCCGCCGGTGCCTGCCGCCAGCGGCATGGACGACGAGCGGGCGATGCTGGCGCCTCGACAGCTGGATCGCGACCGAGCCGTTGAAGAACTCATGCAATGAACCACGAACACCTGCGCGACGGACGCCGAGGATGATCATGCGGGCATCGAGCGCCTCGGCGAGCCGGTCGAGTTCCTGTGCCGGCGACCCGGCCAGCGCGCGGGTCGACCAGGCCACGTTCGTCCCTGCCAGGGCGGCAGCGATGCGGCGCTCGAGATCGGGGTCGAACTCGGTGGCCGCCTCGTCGGTGGTGTCCGGATCGATGGGCATCGAATGTGCGGAGCCGTCGGGGCGGGTCTCAATGGTGTAGCGGGAGTCGTCGACATGGGCACAGACGAGCTCGGCGTCGAAGTGGGCGGCGTAGTCCGCGGCGGCGGCGATCACCTCGGCGGGCTGATCGGGAACGATGCCGAGGATGATGCGGGCGCGCGGCGGCCCGTCATGTTTCGGATCGCGATGTCTCGGTTCGGGGCCGGTGGTCATGGTCTCTCCTACCTTTCGGGCATGCTGAAGCCGGTCGAGGTAGGGACTGTTGTCGACTGCGGAGTCTCGAGCGTCTGCACGAGTCCTGCACCGAGGTTGGGTACGGCGAGCCCCACCGCCGTGTCGCGCATGCGCGACCTCTTCATTGTGCCACAGGGGGCAGACGCGGTCGCGGGCGGCGGACAGGCATCGTGCCGCCGGCGGGCACGGCCGCGTACGAGCGCCGAGGCGACCCTCAGTGCGGGAGCGCTCCGACGTCGCGGTCGGGCGAGGTCAGGGCCGCCTCGGCGAAGGAGTCGTCGTGGTGATCAGCGCTCTGCGCGGTACCGATCGACGGCACGGCGGAGACGTTCGAGGCCGTCGTCGATGCGGTCGGGGGCCGCCGAGGCGAAGCACAGGCGCAGCGCATTCGAGAAGTTCCCGGCCGGGGAGAACGCGGGACCGGGGATGTAGGCGACCCCCTCCTCGAGTGCGGTGGTCATGAGGTCTTCGGTGTCGATGGATTCGTCCTCGAAGGTCACCCACAGGAAGAATCCGCCGTCGGGATCGGTGGCTCGGATCTCGCCGGGGAAGAGGCGGGCCAAGCCCTCTGACATCGCGATCTTCCGGTCGCGGTAGGCCTTGCGCAGGACCTCGACGTGGGAGTCGGCACCGCCTTCGATCAGCCAGCGGGCGATGAGGTGCTGGTTGGGAACGGGGGCGCAGGAGTCCATCGTCTGTTTGGCGTTGACGGCGAGCTCACGGACCTCTGGGTCGACGTCGATCCACCCGACCCGCAGGCCCGGGGCGACGAACTTCGAGAACGTGCGAACTCCGAAGATGAGGGGATCGTTCGGGCTGAGGTCGCTCAGCGCCGGCAGGGACTGACCTTCGAAGCGCAGCATGCCGTACGGATTGTCCTCGATGATCACCGACCGGTGGCGGTGAGCGACCTCGAGCAGGCGCTCGCGACGCGGCAGCGACATCGTCACTCCGGCCGGGTTCTGGAAGGTCGGGACGGTGTAGATGACCTTCGGGGCGCGCCCGGTGCGCTTCGTGTGCTCCTCGAGCGCGTCGATCTGCATGCCTTCTTCGTCGACGGGGATCTCGAGGATCTCCGCCTCATAGCTCATGGCCGTCGCCGAACCGTTCGTATAGGTCGGCGACTCACAGGCGACGAGGTCACCCGGGGTGACGAAGAGTTTAAATCCGAGGTCGAGTCCCTGCATTCCTCCGGAGGTGATGAGGAGGCGGTCACGGTTTCCCTGCTGTTCGGGCGGGATCTGATCGGTGGTGGCGAGATAGTCGTGGAGGGCCTCGATGAGGATGGGCTCGCCCTTCGTCTCCCCGTACGTGAAGTTCTCCGGGGAGAAGACTTGCGCGGCGATCCGGGCGAAATCTGCGGCCGGAAGCATATCCGGGGCCGGCGCCCCCATGCCGAACTTGACGATGTCGTGGTCGTATTGGGCCAGCACCGTGGTGGAGGCATCGATGACGGAGCCGACGAGTTGGTCGTGACGGCGTGCGTAGGGCAGCGCGGGGGACTGTGCCTGATTGTCGGGCTGGTTCTGCGAAGCACTCGTGGCCGGATGCATTGATGTGGTGGACATGAGCGACCTCCTCTGAGCGGTGATGCCCTGAAGTCGACGGCTCCGGCGACAATGCCAAGGCTCCTGCCCGAACGACGGGTTACGTGGGTCACTTCAGCATAGGTCCGGGTGACTCGCCGGACAAGGATGCTGATCGCCTGCGATTTCGGGCGAGTCGGCGATCGGATCTGCCCTCCCTCGCCGAGGCGGCCCTACAGTGGGGACATGACAGGTGCAGGTGCCGATGGCGGCAGTCCGACGATCCGACCCTTCGACGTGCGTGAGTCCGACCTCGGCGCGCAGTTCACAGCGTTCATCGACGAACACCGACAGCACCTGCTCGGGAGTCTCGACGACCTGAGCGAGGAGGAGGCGAGGCGATCCCTCGTGCCGAGCAGAACCCGCCTGCTGTCCCTGCTCAAACACGCGGTGTTCGTCGAAACCGTCTGGTTCGGCGAGGCGGTCACCGGTCGCAGCCGCGTCGACTACGGGCTTCCGCACGATTCCAAGGACTCATTCCTCCTCGACTCCTCGGACACGATCGCCAGCGTCTCAGCTGACTACCGGGCTGCCGTGGAGCGGTCGCATTCCGCGATCGAGGGGATGGATCTCGACACCGTGCTCACCGGTCATCGGGCTGGGCCGATGCCGCTCCGCTGGGTGCTCCTCCATGTCCTGCGGGAGCTCGCCCAACACTGCGGGCACGCGGATATCCTCCGCGAGCAGATCCTCGCCGAGCGGGAGAGACGCGGCTGAGCTCTGCGCGTTAGGGGGAAGGCTGCCTCGGTGGTTCGGGGCGGTGCCCGACGGGGCACCACCTCGGCGATATGATGCGCCCGATGGCGGCTGCGTCAGTGTGACCCAGTAGACTTAGCGAGTAATGACATCCCCTTTTCACTTCGAGGTGAAGCACTCTCATGCCAGCAATCGTTGTCGTCGGCGCTCAGTGGGGCGACGAAGGTAAAGGTAAGACCACCGACATCCTCGGCACCAGCGTCGACTACGTGGTCAAGCCCAATGGTGGGAATAATGCCGGCCACACGGTTGTCGTCGGAGGAGAGAAGTACGAACTCAAGCTTCTGCCCGCCGGTATCCTCTCACCCAACGTCACCCCGGTCATCGGCAACGGCGTCGTCGTCAACCTCGAGGCGATCTTCGAGGAGATCGATGCGCTCGAGTCCCGCGGCGCGGACACCTCGAAGCTGCGGATCTCCGCGAACGCCCACCTCGTGGCGCCGTACCACCAGACGCTGGACAAGGTGACGGAGCGGTTCCTCGGCAAGCGCGCCATCGGCACCACCGGCCGCGGCATCGGCCCGGCGTACATGGACAAGATCGGGCGCCTGGGCATCCGCGTCCAGGATGTCTTCGACGAATCCATCCTGCGGCAGAAGATCGAAGGGTCCCTGCGGCAGAAGAACGAACTGCTCGTCAAGGTCTACAATCGGCGCGCTGTGTCCGTCGAGGAGATCGTCGAATACTTCGAACCCTTCATCGAACGGCTGCGCCCCTACGTCGCCGAGACCGAGCTCATGCTCAACGAGGCGCTCGACCGCGGTGAGGTCGTCGTCATGGAGGGCGGCCAGGCGACGATGCTCGACGTCGACCACGGCACCTACCCGTTCGTCACCTCGTCGAACCCGACCGCCGGCGGATCCTGCGTCGGAACGGGCATCGGACCGACGCGGATCAACCGCGTCGTCGGCATCGTCAAGGCCTACACCACTCGTGTAGGCGCCGGACCGTTCCCGACCGAACTGTTCGACGAGATGGGCGAATACCTGCAGAAGGCCGGTGGAGAATTCGGAGTCAACACCGGACGTCCGCGCCGCTGCGGCTGGTACGACGCGGTCATCGCCCGCTACGCCGCACGCACCAACGGCTTCACCGACTATGTGCTCACGAAGCTCGATGTGCTCACCGGCATCGACCGGATCCCCGTCTGCGTCGCCTACGACGTCGACGGAGTGCGCCAGGACGAGATGCCGGTGTCCCAGACCGAGTTCCACCACGCGAAGCCGATCTTCGAGTACTTCGACGGCTGGAGCGAGGACATCACGAAGGCCCGCACCTTCGACGACCTTCCCGAGAATGCGCAGAAGTACGTGCTCGCCCTCGAGGAGCTCTCGGGCTGCCGGATGTCGGTCATCGGCGTCGGCCCTGATCGCGAACAGTCGATCGTGCGCCACGACCTGCTGGACTGAGCAGGCGCCCGGGGAACTTCCGGAACTCGTCACATGCCGAAGGGCGGAATCGACACTGAGTCGGTTCCGCCCTTCGGCATGGGCCCGCCAGCACAGTGCTGTGGGTTGCTAACCCCGCAGCTTCCGGATGGACTCGACGGCGCCGTCGTAGGCAGCGGCGATGTCGACGAGGTCGATCCGGTCCGGCAGGTCCCCAGGAGGCTGATGGCTGAGAAGGAATTCCACGGTCGCGCGGACAGAGGCTTCGTCATTGCCCAAGACTCCGTCGGAGACCTCTTCGGCATCGTCGAACATCAGAACGATCTCGTCGGTTCCCGTCGTTGAGCGGATGCTGGCCAGGAACTCCCCCGTGTCCTGCATCTCCACGTCGATCTCTTCAGCCATTCCGACCTCCCACTGCTCGGTGCACGCGGTTCGGTGCATGCGACGACGCGGCTCATTCACCTGCGTCGGCTCTCTGATTTCAGCATAGACCCGACGACCACCGTCTTGGACAGCCGGTCAGAAGCTGGCATCGTTGCAGGCAACATGACTACGGAGGAGGATGCGTCCAATGGCTCAGAGCCGTCTGCAGGAAGCCGCCTATCAGGGCCCCGCGCTCGAGGTCGACAGTGACTTCTACTCACAGATCGGTGAGGACACCGACTCCCGGGAAATCATCGACGAGTTCACCATCCCCATCCGCTCCGGACAGGCGTGGGACATCCCTGCCGGCCACGTCTGCCGCATCTCCACCGTCGACGGCCCGCAGGTCGGCGACCTCAATCTGTGGAATCGCCACGATCCCAGAGAACGGTTCTGGGCCGCACGGACCCGACAGCTCCAGGCGGCACACGTGTCCACTTTCGATCGCCTGTGGTCGACCCTGCCGTTTCTGCGGCCGATGGCCACCATCGTCGGCGACACACTGTCCGACTACGGCATCGACCCGGAAGGCGGCCGCGTGCACGACACTTTGGGCACCCGATGCGACCCTTATGTGTCGCAGATGCTGAGCGGCGTCGACTTCGACTACCACTGCCATTCGAACCTCGTCCGCGCCATCCTGCCGTACGGTCTCACCGAATTCGACGTCCACGATGTGCTCAACGTCTTCCAGTGCACGGGGTTGAACAGCAACGACGAATACTTCATGAAGACCTGCCCGGCACGCCCGGGCGACTACTTCGAGTTCTTCGCCGAACAAGACCTGCTCGCGGCCCTGTCCACCTGCCCCGGCGGGGATCTGTCCGCACCGATGTTCGGTGACGGCTCGTCCGATCCGGTGGAGAACTGCCACCCACTGCAGGTCACGGTCTGTCGGCTCCCCGAGGACCTCCTCGGCGAGTGGGAGCAGCCGACGTCGCCGAACTATCGCGGAGCCCACGGACTCCGACCCCAACCGTGGGCGTGAATTCGCGCCCGGAATGGAAGCACCGGCAATGACACCGTCATCGCTTGCAGCCCGGTATGCCGACCGGCTCGGACTCGAAAGCTCGGAGGACGGATTGCGCCGTCGGGCGCTCGGGACGATCGACGACATCGTCGACCTCATCGACGAGCTGCTGACCGCCCACGTCCGGTCGATCTGCTTCGAGAACCTCGACGTCATCGCCGCACGCGCGGCAGGAGAATCGCGTGGCATTCCCACCGACCTCGACTCACTGACGGCGAAGCTCTTGGACGCCGGCCGCGGCGGCTACTGCCACGAACACGCGACACTCATCCGCGCCGTGCTCCGAGAGCTCGGGCTGAGCGCGCACCCGATCCTCGCCCGCGTTCACCTCGGCGACGGGAGGTCCGCGCCCGGACCGCTGACCCACCAGGCGACGATCGTCGAGATCAAGGGTCGGCGTTTCGTCGTCGACCCGGGGTTCGGCGGTGGGACGCCGCAGTCTGCA
Source organism: Brevibacterium linens ATCC 9172 (assembly GCF_900169165.1). Taxonomy (GTDB): domain Bacteria; phylum Actinomycetota; class Actinomycetes; order Actinomycetales; family Brevibacteriaceae; genus Brevibacterium; species Brevibacterium linens. Next base: position 23,858 of record NZ_FXYY01000011.1, on the reverse strand, counting down.
CTCGCGCTCGAGGCGGAGTCGAAACCGCGGACGACAGAGCACGGAGAGCACAGGATCGTCCCGGCCGACACCGTGCTGGCACCGGCGATGCGAGCGGAAGCCGACTGGGCGCTGCAGTCGCGGACCAGTGCTGACCAGGAGTTCCGCACCGTCTATGCCTTCGCGGATGTCCCACGTGAACAATCCGACCTCGAGGTGTCGAACTGGTTCACCGCGACGAAACCCGGCACGCGCTTCACCGGCGCACCGGTGGTGGCCAAGACGCTCGACAGCGGCGGAAAAGTGTCGCTCGAAGGTGGCGAGCTGCGCAGCCTCCGCCCCGGTGACGAGCCCGAACGCATTGAGCGGACGGTGACCGATGCCGCCGACTTCGCCGCCGTTCTCCGTGGAGAATTCGGGCTCGATCTCGACCGGACTTTCACCGACCCGATCTGGAGCGTGGTCGAACGATCGTGACGGGCCGGGCCGATTACGCCTACCCGCACGCACTTGCGGGTCTACACTGGCGCCATGTCCGCGTCGCGCACTGACGGCCTGATCGGCCGGCCTCACCCGAGTCTGCGGCCGTTCGTGGGTGACTACGTCGGCTACGACATCTCCGGCGTCCCCGCGGGGACGCACCTCGGACTGCCATCGGGAACTCTGACTTTCATCGTCTCGATCGCCGAACCACTGTGCCAGGTCGATGCCCTCACCGGCAGCCGTGAGCATTTCGACGTGCTGCTCGCCGGCCTTCACCTGCGCTCGACGCTCATCGCCCACCCCGGTGCGATGTCGGGAATCCAGATCAATTTCAGCCCGTCGGCTCCACGGGCGTTCTTCGGAATCCCCGCCGCAGAATTCGCCCACCACAGCGTCGACCTTGCGCGGATCTCCCGGCCGCTGGCCGCGGAACTGCACGAGCGGGTCAACCGGGAGACCGAATGGTCCGCCCGCTTCGCCGCCATCGACGACGTGCTCATGCGCACGATCGATGACGCGAATCGTCCGCGCACCGAGGTGGCCGCCGCCTGGCATCGGATCGCCGACAGCCATGGCGGTCTGCCCGTCTCCCTCGTCGCCGATCACGTCGGATGGAGCAGGCGCCATCTGGGCAGCCAGTTCCGATCCGAATACGGGATCGGACCCAAGGACGCCGCCCGCATCGTCCGCTTCGATCGGGCGCGGAGGCTCATCCCGGAAGGCCGGGGCAGTCTGGCGGAGATCGCTGTGAGCTGCGGCTATGCCGACCAAGCGCACCTCAACCGGGACTTCCAGGATTTCGTCGGTCTCAGCCCCAGTCGGTGGCTGGCCGCCGATGACGTGGCCCGGACCCGGACTGAGGGAACAGATTCGGTGGGGGCAGCCTCGGCGAGGGGCTGACCTGTTCCGATTTGTCCAAGACGTATAGGTGGGTGTGCGTCGATGATGGAATTCCAACTGCGACGACCTCAGGAGTGACCATGTCCGAGAACCATGCCAACGTCTGGCCCACCTTCCGCTACCGCGATGCCAAAGCCGCGATCGCCTTCCTGCAGGAGGCGCTCGGCTTCGACGTCGTCGCCGAGTACACGAACGCCGACGATCCGGATCGCGTCGATCATGCCGAACTCGCCTGGCCCGAGGGTGGGGGAGTGATGCTCGGGTCCGTCCGCGACGAAGGCGGGGTCATGACCAAGACGGGAGTCGCCTCGGGGTCGGTGTATCTGGCCTCCGGCAACGTCCGTGAGCTCCACCAGCGTGCGCTCGCCGCCGGTGCCACCGAGGTCATGGGACTGACCGAGCAGGACTACGGATCGCTCGACTTCGCCATCCAGGACCCCGAGGGCGTGCTGTGGTCGGTCGGCAGCTACCGCGGGGCGGGCAGGTGACGGCTCGGACTGGTCCGCGTCGGTCCGAGAGTCATTCCACCCGCGCGTCGACGCCGTCGGCCCACCGATAGGGACGGGTGGCGAGCAGGGCTCCGACCGATCGGCGCAGACGCGAGACCTCAGCGCGGACGGTGACCACATGGTCGCCGTCCCCGTAGAGTCGCTGGCTGAGATCGGCGGCACTGATCCCTGCAACCCCCGCCGAGGTGACCGCCGCCAGAATCTGCGCCCTCCGCGGCGTGAGCGGAACGACGAGGGGGTCGGTGCCGGAATGGATGTCGAGCACGGGTGGGTCCTGTCTCAAACGCAGAGTCACCGAGGCACGACGGTCGCCGGTGGGCCGCAGCAGCCACCCGCCGGTGATCTTCTCCGGCAGGCACAGACCGGCACCGGGAATGAGGATCGAACGGTCGGCGGCGGGGGCCTCGATGCGGTCGCGGCTGCGCACTCCCTGCTGGTAGGCCACCCATCCGGCATCGTCGACGACGAGTGCCGGACCGGCCGTGCCGGCGAGCATCGCCGACATCCGATCGCGCAGGGAGTTCAGGGCTTCCTGTTGCGCGATCATCAGCCGGGCCTCGGCCAGACGCACCGCCGTCGTCACCAAGGACTGCACGGCCGGATGAAGCGTCATCGCCGGGCCGCTGATATCGACGACTCCCAACAGGGTCCCGTCATGCGGGTCGTGGACGGGCACGGCACTGCAGTACCAGGGATGCTGAGACGCTTCGAAGTGCTCGGCGGAGAAGAGCTGGACGGGTGCCTCCTCCGTCAGCGCCGTGCCGATGGCATTCGTGCCGACCTTGGCTTCGGACCAATGCGCTCCAACGACGAATCCGAGCTCATCGGCTTGGCGCCTCGCGGACGCCGCACCATCACGCCACAGAATGACGCCATCGGCATCGGTGACGACGAGGATGAACGGAGCCGCATCCGGAGCCCGCAGCAGCACCGACCGCATCTCCTCGACGACCAAGCGCAGCCGCGAATTCCTTCTCCGAGTCTCCAACTCAGTCTCATCGGCGACGACCCGCGCATTCGCGCCATCCGGGTCCAGCCCCAAGCGCAGCATTCGATCCCACGAGCGCCTGACCAGCGCGCGCGGTTGCACCGGGGGAGACGCCCCGGTGATCACAGCATCGTGAATGCGTGTCAGATCCCTGGCGAGATGCGCCAGATCCGGCTGAAGCATGCCTTGAGTATAAGACGGGAACGCACCCCTGACCATGGGGTCGAAGCGTCTGTGAGAATCCCGCCTCGGTGCGAGCCATGCAATCCGATGCAACTCTTCCGAGCCGTGAGCGTCCGTCCTAGTTTGGAGTCACTGAACTCAACGAGGAGGAAAGATGACAACGACGCTCGACCGTCCCCAGCTGACTGCCGATGACATCGCAATGAGGTGGCTGCAGGACTTTGAATCGGCCCTGAGCCGCCGGGATATTCCGGCCGCCGCCGGACTGTTCGCCACGGACAGCTATTGGAGAGACCTTGTGTCCTTCACTTGGAATCTCAAGACGGTGGAGAATCCCGATGGGGTCACCGACCTGCTCACCCATAACCTCGACCGCGTCTCGCCGGAGGAGTTCGAACTCAGCGAACCGGCAGCAACCGCCGACGGAGTGACGGAAGCATGGTTCACCTTCACCACCTCGGTGGGGCGCGGCAAAGGGCTGGTCCGCCTCATCGACGAAGACGGCATCAAGGCCTGGACCATGCTCACCTCGCTGCAGGAGATCGCCGGACACGAGGAGCCGCGCGGCAATCGCCGGGTCAAGGGTGCAGAACACGGCGTCGATCCCGAGCGGAAGAGCTGGTCGGAGAAACTCGCCGAGGAGGACGCCGCCTGGGGTAAGACCGCCGACCCGTACATCCTCGTCGTCGGTGGCGGGCAGGGCGGGATCGCCCTCGGCGCTCGCCTCCGCCAACTCGGGGTGCCCTCCCTGGTCATCGATCGGTGGGAGCGGCCGGGTGACCAGTGGCGGTCGCGGTACAAGTCGCTGTGCCTGCACGATCCGGTCTGGTACGACCACCTGCCGTACCTGAAGTTCCCCGACAATTGGCCGGTGTTCGCACCGAAGGACAAGATCGCGGACTGGTTGGAGTTCTACACGAAGGTGATGGAGATTCCGTACTGGTCATCGACGACCGCCGCCTCGGCGACCTATGACGAAGCAGAAGGCCGGTGGACGGTCGACGTCGACCGGAACGGAGAGAAAGTCACTCTGCACCCGACCCATCTGGTGATGGCCACGGGCATGTCGGGCAAGCCGGGCATCCCCACGTTCCCGGGCTCGGACATCTTCGAAGGTGAGCAGCAGCACTCCTCGCAGCACCCGGGTCCCGATGCCTATGCAGGTAAGAAGGTCGTCGTCATCGGCAGCAACAACTCGGCCTTCGACATCTGCGGCGCCCTGTATGAGAACGGGGCCGACGTCACGATGGTGCAGCGCTCGAGCACGCACATCGTCAAGAGCGACTCGCTCGTGGAGATCGCGATGGGCGACCTGTACTCCGAACGCGCGCTGGCCAATGGTGTGACGACGGAGAAGGCGGATCTCATCTTCGCGTCACTGCCGTACCGGATCATGCACGAGTTCCAGATCCCGCTCTACGACCAGATCAAGGAAGCGGACAAGGACTTCTACCAGCGGATGGAGGATGCCGGATTCGACCTCGACTTCGGTGACGACGAGTCCGGGCTGTTCCTCAAGTACCTGCGTCGAGGGTCGGGCTACTACATCGACGTCGGATCCGCCGAGCTCGTCGCCGACGGCAAAGTGAAGCTGGCCAAGGGGCAGGTCGACCACCTCACCTCCGACACGGTTGTGTTGGCGGATGGCACCGAGCTGCCGGCCGACCTCGTCGTCTATGCCACCGGCTACGGTTCGATGAACGGTTGGGTCGCCGACCTCGTCGACCAGGAGACCGCGGACAAGGTCGGCAAGTGCTGGGGCTTGGGGTCGGAGACGACGAAGGACCCGGGCCCGTGGGAGGGTGAGCAGCGCAATATGTGGAAGCCCACCCAGCAGGAGAACCTGTGGTTCATGGGCGGCAATCTGCATCAGGCCCGCCACTACTCGCTGTACCTGGCGCTCCAGCTCAAGGCTCGCCACGAGGGAATCGACACCCCGGTGTACGGACTGCAGGAGGTTCATCACCTGAGCTGACTCTCGCCCGAACCGGTCATCTTCGCTGCGGGTGGAGGCGTATTATGCGGAGTTCCGGACGATCTGTGCTGATTTGGGCCTCAGTTTTCCGCACAGATCGTCCGGAACTTCCCATCTTTTGGCTGAATCCCGCCTGAGACGAGCGACATTCCAGTCAGTCGCCGCATGGTCAACAGCCGCCACCCCTGCCGCGCCCCGGCCGAACGCGTAGCTCGAGACCCAGATGGTCACGAATCTGTGCCTCCAGCAGGATGTAGTCGGCGTTGTTGGTCACATGGAGAACTGTCCAGCCTTCTGCACGGAGCGCTTCGTCGCGTCTGAGGTCGCTTTCTCTCTGCCGCTTCGATTCGAAGTGGTGGCCGCCTTCATACTCCAGAGCGAGCCGCGCGTCGGGATAGCCGAGGTCAGGTTCGACTATGCGCCCAAGGAGGCGGCTGCGAACATGAGGATGCACGACAGGTTCGGGCAGACCGACTTCGACGGCCCACAGCCGCAGGTCTGTCTCGGGTGGCGAATCGACAGTCGGGCGGGCGAGGCTGGCCGCCTCCACGAGGTGCTGTCGTCCGCGGAGGAATGGACGTGTGCGAATGCAGTCACGCAGTTCGTCGAGCCCGATCTGGGGTGGTCCGTGCCAGTTGCCGACGACCGCGTCGCAGATTTTCACGAGGTCGCGTTGCATCAGGTCGCCTGCGATTCCGATGATGACCTCTGCTGGAGCGAGAATGGGCAAGCTGAACCATTGCCTGACCGTCATGGTCGTCATTCGGCGCAGAGTGATCCCAGGGAGCCTGATCCGACAATTGGGCTCCGTGACTGAGACATGGAGTTGCGACGTCAGCCAGTTGGAGGGAAGCGGCCAGCCGTAGAGCCGCGCGGCAAGTGCGTGGCTGGCAGCAATGTCCGGGTAGTGGAGGAGCGCGGCTCTGAGCCTCTGCGCATCAAACAGCCAGTCAGTATCGGCCCACGCCGGTACCGGGCGACGGTCGAACCGTTCGAGGTCCATCCGTACGCCGGGCAGTACCTGCTGAAAGCGCTTCGAATGATAGAGACTGTGCCGTGTGATGCCGCGTTCGATGTAGTCCCGGGTTCGGAATACCTCCGGAAAATCGTGCATCACCCAGCGAGAGTCAGCGTACATAGGAGCCAGCTTCGCCTTCCGGTCACTGAAAAGAAATGGCGCGAAACCAGCCTGTGGATAGAGAATCGCCATCCACAGTCAGCTGTGTGCGAGTGACGCCGCGGTGGTGGGCCGACTTCCGGACGATCTGTGCGGAAAGCTGAGGCAATATCCCGCACGAGACGTCCGGAACTCCATGGGGGTGCCTCAGAGCCCGAGGCGCGTGAGCACCCGCTTCACGTGGTCGAGGGCTTCATCCTGTGAGAGTCCGAAGTTCTGATTGAAATACATGCCGTCGCCGATGAGCTGGATCGTCATCGCCAGGTCAGCATCGCCGAGGTGGTCGTTGAGTAGGTTGAACCACGCTTCCCTAGTCCTACGCAGAGCTGCCTTGGCCTCCTCGTTCTCGAGTGCGAGGCAACCGGCGGCGATGAGGCTGCGGTCCAGGGGAGTGCCGACCTCGGCCGAGGTCTCGAGGTAGTAGTAATGGAGGCGCTTGCCGGCGGCTTTCATCGCTTCGATGTCTTCGCCGACCAGCTGGTCGAGCCGTTCCAGGCTGCCGTCGATGAGTGCCGCCTTCGACCCGAAATGGTAGAGCAGACCGCCCTTGGAGACTCCTGCCTTCGCCGCTACTGCGTCCAGAGTCGCTCCGGCGGTGCCGTGTTCGTCGAGGAGCGTATCGAAAGCGTCGAGGAGCTTCTCCTTGGTTGCGGTCGGATTGCGTGCCATGACCCTGAGCCTAATCGATGGCGGGGCCCATGAGACGGACGGTGCGCCCGGAACCGGGCCGAGGCGGTGAGGGGACGAGCCGACGGTGCCAAGCGGCTGTGCCGATGGGGGCACGTCATCGCCGAGGCTGTCGAGCACTCCGTGCATCTCCTGAGGATGCGCTACTGCGACCTGTATTCCGCGGCAGGATGATCTAGAGATCGCAGCCTGCTTCCCAACTGTACCGTCCAGACGGTACAGTTGATGGCATGACAACGACACTGACTCCACAGCTGCGTGCCGGTCGGCGCGAATGGGCCGGTCTCGCGGTGCTCATGATCCCCGTGCTGCTGATCTCGATCGACAACACGGTCCTCGGCTTCGCGATCCCGGCGATCAGCACCGGCCTGCATCCGACGGGCACGCAGCTGCTGTGGATCGTCGACATCTACGCGCTCATGCTCGCCGGTCTGCTGGTGGCCATGGGCAGCCTCGGTGATCGGGTCGGACGTCGCAAGCTGCTCATCATCGGGTCTGTCGGCTTTGGTGCGGCCTCGCTGCTCGCGGCGTTCTCCACCTCGGCCGAGATGCTCATCCTCGCCCGCGCCCTGCTCGGCATTTTCGGCGCTACCCTCATGCCCTCGACACTGTCGCTCATCCGCAACATCTTCGACCACGACAAGGACCGCCGCATCGCGATCGCCACCTGGGCCGCGATGTTCTCCGGCGGTGCCGCTCTGGGTCCGATCGTCGGCGGCTTTCTGCTCGAGCACTTCCACTGGAGCTCGGTCTTCTTCATCAACCTGCCGCTCATCGCGCTCTTCATCCCCGCGGCCGCCATCCTGCTGCCCGAATCGCGCGATCCGAACCCCGGCCGCTTCGACCCGTTCTCCATCATCCTGTCGATGCTCGCCCTGGCCCCGCTCGTCTTCGCCATCAAACACAGCATGGCTTCTGGCGCCGACCTCCTCTTCTGGTTCACCCTGTCCGTGGCGATCGTCGCCGGCGCCAGCTTCGGCCTCCGCCAGCTCGCCACACCGAACCCGATGCTCGACGTCCGTCTGTTCGCGAACTCCGTGTTCACCTCGGCGGTGGTGTCGAACCTGCTGAGCCTCATGGGGCTGGCCGGGTTCCTCTACTTCGGCACCCAGCTGCTCCAGCTCGTGCTCGGGCTCTCTCCGATCGACGACGCCCTCGTGCTCATCCCTGGGCTGATCACCTCGGTCGCGGCCGGCTATCTGGCAGTGCCGCTCATCGCCCGCTTCGAACCGCGCGTCGTCGTGCCCTGCGCGCTCGCGCTCAACGCGGTCGGCATGGGCATCATCGCCTTCACCTCCGAACACTCCGTGATGGGAATGCTGCTGGCCTTCCTCATCCTCGGCATCGGACTCGGCACCGCCGAGGTCATCACGAACGACCTCATCCTCGCCGCGGTCCCCGCTCACAAGGCCGGAGCTGCCTCGGCGATTTCGGAAACCGCGTACGAATTCGGGTCCGTCATGGGAACGACCGTGCTCGGTGGACTCTCGACCTTCATGTACGGATCCGCGCTGCAGTCCGCGATCGGGGACAAAGCGGACAGAGCTCAGTTCGATACGCTCGGCTCCGCGCTCGAATACGCGTCCGGGCTGAGTGGTGCAGCCGGTGAACGAATCACCGAGGCGGCCGTGTCTGCCTTCGACTTCGGCGTGCAGTGGGCCGCCGGTGCGGCCGTCGTCCTCGTCCTCGTGGCCGCCGTGCTCACGAGCTTTGGCCTCAAGGGGGCCGGGCGACTCCTGCCGAGACCAGCCTCCCGATCTGATTCCGACCGCTGAGCCCGCTTCACCGGCAGTGGGCGCGGGCAGTGGACTCCCCACGAAAATAGGTCAGCACCGGATACTTCTTGGGGGTGGAAAGTATCCGGTGCTGACCTATGTTCGGCGCCGTTTACGACAAAGGACGGGGGAGACGGCGGCCTACGCCGCGGCCGCTGGGATCAGCCCTGCGACGAGTTCGCCGGAGTGAGCACCTCCTGCGTCGCCAGCTTCTGCCGCTTGCGGGCGAGCACTCGGCCGATGCCGGTGTAGACCAGAGCGGCGATGAGCACGACGTAGATGACGATCGTGATCGGCGAGGACACCAAAGTCGACGCATCTCCGCCGGCCGCCAACAGGGCATCACGCAGGTTCGACTCGGCCAGAGGCCCGAGCACCATGCCGATCATCAGCGGCGCCAACGGCACACCGTAGCGCTTGAGCACGAAGCTCAGCACGCCGATGCCCAGCAGGATGAGCAGCTCGAACGTCGAGGCGGACGTTGCATAGATGCCCAGGCCGCAGAAGACCGCGATGCCGCCGTAGAGGTACGGGTCCGGGATCTTCAGCAGCTTCGCCCACAGCGGAGCGAACGGCAGGTTGATGATGAGCAGGACGATCATCGCGACGAAGAAGCTCGCCAGCAGACCCCAGACGAGCTCGGGGGAGCGGTCGAAGAGCAGCGGACCGGGCTGGATGCCGTACTGACGGAAGGCAGCCAACATGATCGCCGCCGTCGCCGAGATCGGCAGACCCAGAGCCAACAGCGCACCCATCGCGATGCCCGTCGTCGCCGATCCGGCCGCCTCGGGGGCGGCAAGACCACGGATCGCGCCCTGTCCGAACTGCGGATCCTTCCGCCGGGAATCGAGCTTGCGCTCCAGGCCGTAGGCCATGAACGTCGGAACATCGGCACCGCCGACGGGGATGACGCCGAAAGGCAGACCGATCGCCGTACCGCGCAGCCACGCCGGCAGAGCTTCACCGACCTCCTTGCGGGAGAGGAACGGGCGGCCCGAGGAGCTGACTGTGTTGTCCGTGGCCTGGCGGCGGATCCGGGAGGCGATGAAGAACACTTCGCCCAGCGCCAGCACACCGACCGTCACCGTGACCAGCGAAACACCGTCGAAGAGTTCGGGGACGCCGAGAGTGAACCGCTCCGTGCCCGAAACCGAGTCGATGCCGATGACGGTGAAGCCGATGCCCAGCACCAGAGCCGTGAGCCCCTTGAGCACCGAATCGGCGACCACCGAGGAGGTGGCGACGAAGGCGAACAGGGCAAGGGCGAAGAACTCCGCCGGACCGAAGCTCGTCGACAGATCCGCCAACGCGGGAGCGACGAAGACGACGAGGAAGCAGGAGATGAACCCGCCGATGAATGCGCCGATCGCAGCGGTGGCCAGAGCCTGCGGGGCCCGCCCGGATTTGGCCATCTTGTGGCCTTCGAACGTCGAGGCGATCGCAGAGGCCTGCCCCGGGGTGTTCATGAGGATGGCCATCGTTGAGTCGCCGAAGAGCCCACCGAAGTAGACGCCGGCGAACATGATGAACGCGCCTGTGGGGTCGAGTGCAAAGGTCATCGGCAGCAGCAGAGCCACCGCCATCGACGACCCGAGGCCCGGCAGCACGCCGACGGCGGTGCCGAGGAAGCAGCCGACGAACACCCACAGCAGGTTCATCGGGGTCAGAGCGTGTGCGAAGCCTTCGAAGAGGGACATGAGAGCGTCCATATCAGAAGCCACCTCCCAGAATCCCCGAAGGAAGGTTGAGTCCCAGCATCACCGCGAAGGCGATGTAGACCAGGGACGAGAACGTCAGTGCCAGAGTGAGGTCGAACAGCGGCTTCTTCGATCCCATCGACCGGGCCACACACCAGAACAGCAGCGCTGCGGCGATGATCCACCCGGCGAATTCGAGGATGAGGGCGAACGCCGCGAAACCGCCGGCGCCCCAAGCCAGGGACACGAAGTCACTGTGAGTGCGGTGCGTCGAATCGGCCTTGCGGGCCGCGGCCAGGGCGGCACGGTCGTCCTCGGGTTCGTCTTCCTCATGAGGGGAGAGTCGAGAGGCCGCGACCGCCGAGGTGACCGGAGTCGAGAACGCCTTGTCCTCTTCGACCTGGGCCGGGACCGCATCGTCGACATCGACGGGTTCGGGATTGCGGATATAGGCAATGACCAGCAGGATCGTCAGCGCGTAGCCGACGAGCATGATGATCGTCGGGAAGAACTGCGGTCCCGGTCTGTCGGCATCCGCAGGCACGTCCATCGTGAGGATGCCGACGAGCAGATACGTCGAGAATGCTCCCATGATGAGGGGAACGATGAGTCCTGACCGTCCCTGCCACCAGGTTCCCGCGCCGAGGTGGCCCGTGCGTTTCGTCGTCTGTGTGCTCACAGTCCCAACTCCTTCAGCAGCTTCTCCACCCGTGACGAGTCCTCCTTGATGAACTCGGCGAATTCGTCGCCGGTCAGCCACACGTCGGTCCATTTGTTCCGTTCGAGGGCGTCCTTCCAGGCCGCGCTGTCGCGGGTCTTCTGAAGGATGTCGAGCAGCTGGCCGGATTCCTCGCCGGTGATGTCCGGCGCTCCGAGCCAGCCGCGCCAGTTCGTCAGCGTGACCTCATAGCCCTGTTCGGACATCGTCGGCACCTCGTCGAAGCCCTCGATCCGCTTCGGGGCGGCAACGCCGATGGCCTTGACGCGTCCGGCCTCGATCTGGTCGGAGACCTCGTTGAAGCCGCAGGAGGCGAAATCGGTCGTCCCCGAGAGCAGCGTCTGGATCGCTTCGCCGCCGCCGGACTTCGGGATATAGGTGATGTCGGACGCGGCGATCCCGCCGAGGAGCGCGAGCTGCGCGATCGTGAGATGGTCGACCGAACCCGCCGAACCGCCCGTCCACACGAATCCTTGCGGATCCTTCTTCCATGCGCCGATGACATCGTCGAGCGTATTGTGCGGGGAATCGGCGGCGGCGATGAGGACGTCGTAGTCCTCGGCCACGCGGGCCATCAGGGTGGTGTTGTCGAATCCGACCGGCGACTCGTTCAGTGCGATCCCGCCGACCATGGCGGTGCCCGTGGCCAGGATCGTGTCCGCCCGACCATGCATCGTCGAGAACTTGCCGAGGCCGATCGTGCCGCCGGCTCCGGGGATGTTGACGACCTGGGCGTTGTTGGCCAGTCGGTCGACGCGCATGGCCTGCTGGGTCTCGCGGGCAAAGCCGTCCCAGCCGCCGCCGGCGCCGGCCGGAGCGATGAGGGTGAGATTCGACGACAGGTCGCCCTTCGCTGAGGCGGCCCTGACCGAGTAGGTCGTCGCCGTTCCGATCGCCGCCAAGGCGATCGCCCCGTAGGCGATGCGTCCGAAGGTGCGTCGTGAGGGATGGGAGGATTCGACCGTCGAATCCTCGGGAGGTGGCGCCTGTGGCACGGTCTTCTCCTTTGAAGGCGAGTGTGATGCGAGACTCACCTTAGAGCTTGCTGAGTGTCGACTGCGAGCTTGTGCTCGCTCTGCGCTTTCTGCTCATTGAGCGCGTTGAGTGCATTCTGCTCACGGCGGGTCATCGCTGCGCGCCGGTGCCTGGCCGTCGCGGCCCGTCTGTTCGTGGTCATTCCCCGAGGCATAACAGCGAAAATCGCGGAAACGCCTCGGCCGACTGACCGCAGACGAGGTGGGCGGGCGGAGTGACTAGGGTGGGACCATGACTGATGCCGATTCTCCTGCCACCGTTCCTTCAGCACAGACCCCGTCCGGGGCCGCGGTTGGGACCAAGTCCGAGACCGGGACCTCGACAGCGACCACCCCCGCTTCCGCACCGGTGGCGAAGAAAGTTCCCTTCGAGCGCACCCATCACGGCCATACCTTCATCGACGACTACGAGTGGATGCGCCAGAAGGAGTCGCCCGAAGTCATCGCCCACCTCGAAGCAGAGAACGCCTGGACGAGCGCACAGACTGCTCACCTCGAAGGGCTCCGAGATTCGATCTTCACCGAGATCAAGACGCGCATCAAAGAGACCGATATGTCCGTGCCCAACCGGCGCGGGAACTATTGGTACTTCTCCCGCACGAAGGCCGGGCTCGACTACGGCATCAGCGTCCGGATCCCCATCTCCGGGCCCGATGACTGGACGCCGCCCGAGGTCGGAGAAGAACCTCTGCCCGGTGAAGAAGTCGTCTTCGACTCGAACATCGCCGCCGCCGGTCAGGAGTTCTTCTCCCTCGGCTCCTTCTCACTCTCGGACGACGGCAGCAGACTCCTCTACGGTGTCGACACCACCGGCGACGAACGCTACACCCTCCGACTCCGCGACCTGGCCGCAGGAGACGACCTCGCCGACACGATCGAGGGCACCTTCGCCGGAGCCTCCCTCGACCCGAGCGGTCGCTTCGTCTTCTACACCACTGTCGACGACGCCTGGCGGCCGGAGAAGGTGTGGCGCCACGTGGTCGGCACCGACAGCAGCGACGACGTGTGCATCTTCCACGAACCCGATGAGCGCTTCTTCGTCGGATCGGGATTCTCACGATCGGGCCGGATGATGTTCGTCGTCACCGGGTCGAAGACGACCACCGGGTACTGGGGCGTCAGCGTCGACGACCTCGAAGCAGAACCCCAGGAGATCTGGCCCCGCGTCGACGGCGTCGAATACACCGTCGAGCACGCCGTCATCGGCGGTGAGGACCGATTCCTCATCACCCACAACCGCAATCGCGCCGATTTCGAGCTCGTCGACGTCCCCGCAGCCGACCCGACAGCGCCCGGTCGCGACGTCATCGTCACCGAAGCCGCAGGCGGCAGCGGAGAGCTGCGCAACGGCGAACTGCGCAGCGGCGAAACGCACAACGGCGAACTGCGGGTCGATGACCTGCGCATCGAAGATGTCGACGCCTTCGCCGACTTCATCGTGCTCAGCTACCGTCGCGGCGGCTTCGCCCGCGTCGGCATCATCCGCCTCGGCGATGCCTCCTCTCCCTTCGGGCCGCTGCAGGAGCTGCCCTTCGACCGGGAGACCGGAACCCTGTCACTGGGCGGCAATCCCGAATTCGCGCAGACGAGCGTCCGACTGCATTTCACCTCCATGTCGACGCCCGCGGTGCTCTATTCGCACAGCGTCGCAGACGGCACTGACACGGTCCTCAAGCGTCAGCCCGTTCTCGGATCCGTCGACCTCGACGCCTACAGCGAAACCCTCCTGTGGGCGAAGGCCGGCGATGGCACCGACATCCCGATCTCGGTGGTCTTCCGCAAGGACCTGCACCAGTCCGACGAACACGACGGACACGGCGGACACGGCGATCCCGCCTCGCCGGAGGGCGCAGCGGACGGAGTCGGCGCGGCCGAGGCGAACGGCAGCGCCGCCTCGGCGAAACCGCTGCTCCTCTACGGATACGGCTCGTACGAGGCGAGCATGGACCCGTACTTCTCGGTCTCGCGGCTGTCGCTGCTCGACCGCGGCGTCGTCTTCGCCATCGCGCACGTGCGCGGCGGCGGCGAAATGGGCCGATACTGGTACGACCAGGGCAAGACCACGGCGAAGAAGAACACGTTCACCGACTTCATCGACGTCGCCCGCCACCTCATCGACACCGGATGGACGAGTCCGGATCGGCTCGTGGCCAGCGGCGGATCGGCCGGGGGCCTGCTCATGGGCGCGATTGCGAACATGGCGCCCGAGCTCTTCGCCGGCATCAGCGCCGACGTGCCCTTCGTCGACGCGCTCACCTCGATCCTCATGCCCGAGCTGCCCCTGACCGTCATCGAATGGGAGGAATGGGGCGACCCGCTGCATGATCCGGAAGTCTACGAGTACATGCGCTCGTACTCTCCCTACGAAAACGTCACCGAGGCGGCCTACCCGCAGATCTTGGCCGTGACCTCGCTCAACGACACCCGAGTCCTCTACGTCGAACCCGCGAAATGGGTCGCCCGACTCCGCGAGGTCGGTGCGAACGCTCTGCTCAAGACCGAAATGGTCGCCGGTCACGGAGGAGCCTCCGGACGGTATGACGCCTGGAAGGAGATCGCCTTCGAATACGCCTGGATCCTCGACGTGCTGGGACGGTCGGACGTCGAAACAGAGGCCTGAGGGGACGACTGTCGCCGCAGATAACGATACTGGGACGATTGTCTCCAAAACCTGGATTCGGCACCCGGTGTCAGTGCCGGGCCATAGAGTGGATATCATCACATTCGACGTGATGCGCGTCATGAACTCAGGACGGTCTGAGTGACGGCGGCGCATCATTCATCTGCATTGCCGTCAGGGTCCTTGCCCGCGAGGAGCGGCGGTGTCGAATGCAGAATTCGTGACGGATCCGCACCGGCGGACCGAAATTCCGAAAGGGAGAAGAATGCGTCTCAGTAAAATGGCCACAGCGATGGTGGCGGTCGGTTCGATTCTTGCGGTTTCGGCCTGCGGCGGCGGTGAGAGCGGTGGCGGCGAAGGCGATTCGTTCTCCATCGGCGTCTCGCAGCTCGTGCAGCACCCGGCGCTCGACGCCGCCACCGAAGGCTTCAAGAAGTCGTTCGAGGATGCCGGCGTCGACGTCGAATGGGACGTGCAGAACGCCCAGGGCGAACAGGCCAATGCGACCTCGATCGCTCAGCAGTTCGCCAGCGACGACCTCGACCTCGTCCTCGCCGTGGCCACCCCGGCCGCTCAGGCCGCAGCCCAGGCGATCACCGACAAGCCCGTGCTCTTCACCGCCGTCACCGACGCCGAAGAAGCCGGACTCGTCGATTCCAATGACAGCCCCGGCGGCAACGTCACCGGCACCTCCGACCTCAACCCGGTCGAAGAGCAGCTGAAGCTGGTCAAGGATGTCAAACCCGATGCGAAGACCGTCGGCATCGTCTACAGCTCCGGTGAGGTCAACTCGCAGGTGCAGGTCGATCTCGCGAAGAAGGCGGCAGAAGGCCTCGGTGTGGAGATCAAGGAAGCGACGATCGCGAATTCGGGCGAGCTCGCTCAGGCCGTGGACTCGCTCGGCAAGGTCGACGCCTACTACGTGCCCACCGACAACAACGTCGTCTCGGCCGTGTCGACCATGGTCCAGGCGGCAGAGAAGAACAAGGCTCTGCTCGTCGGGTCGGAGGCCGGTCAGGTCGAATCCGGCGCGGCGATCACCCGCGGCATCGACTACACGAAGCTCGGCGAACAGACCGGCGAAATGGCTCTGAAGATCCTCCAGGACGGAAAGAAGCCCGCCGAAATGCCCGTCGAGACCAGCTCGAACCTCGAGCTCGTCGTCAACCCGAAGGCCGCCGAGGCCCAGGGTGCCGAGATTCCGCAGAAGCTCATCGACGAAGCCGACAACGTCATCGAGTGATCGACGCACGCAACACCCCGTGACCCGGTGCAGAGAGTCCTGAACTCCTCGACTGCACCGCCGTCACCGGCCCCGAGGTCGTCGGCACCGACGCCGACGACCTCGGGGCCACCACGAACCACACACCAGAAATGAACGGAAACCCATGTTCGGAGCATTGGAGCTCGGGCTCATCTACGGCGCGATGGCGCTCGGGGTCTATCTGACCTTCAAGGTCCTCAACTTCCCCGACCTCACCGTCGACGGAAGCTTCACCACGGGCGGCGCCACCGCAGCCTCCCTCATCATCGCCGGGGTCAACCCTTTCCTGGCCACGCTCGCGGCGATCGGCGCCGGACTCATCGCCGGCTACATCACCGGCCTGCTCCACACGAAGGGCGGCATCGACGGACTGCTCGCCGGAATCCTCACGATGATCGGCCTGTGGTCGATCAACCTGCGGATCATGGGGAAGGCGAACCTGCCGCTCCTGCGAGAAGACACCGTGTTCACCCCGCTGCGCGAGAACATGCTCTTGGGCACCTGGGTGTCGATTGCGATCCTGCTGGCCTTCGCCCTCATCCTCAAGTTCGCCATCGACTGGTTCCTCACCACCGACCTCGGACTGGCCATCCAGGCCACCGGCAACAACAAGGAGATGATCCGCAGCCTCGGCGTCAACACCGACAACTCGACGATGCTCACCCTGGCGCTGTCGAACGGATTCGTCGCGCTCTGCGGAGCGCTCGTCGCCCAGTACCAGGGGTTCTCCGATATCAGCATGGGCATCGGCCTCATCCTCGTCGGGCTCGCCTCGGTGATCCTCGGCCAGGCCGTGTTCGGCGGCCGCAACATCGTCATGGCCAGCCTCGGCGCACTCCTCGGGTCGGTCTTCTACCGGCTCATCATCTTCCTCGCCCTGCGCGCGGGCCTGGATACGAACGATATGAAGCTGACGACCGCGCTGCTCGTCGTCATCGCACTGCTGCTGCCCAGATGGGGGTTCCTCAAACGGATCCCCTCGCTGCGCGGGCGCGGCAACCGCGCGACCGCCTCGGTGCCGGCGGGAACGACCGAGATGAAAGACCCCGGCGAGGTCGCCGACACCCCCGCCGGCGCGACCGGCGCCCGAGCAGGGAAGGAGATCTGAGACCCATGCTCACGATCGACAACATCTCCAAGACCTTCTTCCCCGGCACCGTCAACGAACGCAAGGCACTGCAGGGGCTTTCGCTCGAACTCGACGAATCCGACTTCGTCACCGTCATCGGTTCCAACGGTGCCGGAAAATCGACCCTGCTCAACACCATCTCCGGCCGCCTGCCCATCGACTCCGGGTCGATCACCATCGACGGTGCCGAGGTGTCGCGGATGCCCGAATACAAGCGAGCGGGATACCTGGGCCGAGTCTTCCAGGATCCGATGGCCGGAACCGCTCCGGACCTCACGATCGAACAGAACCTCTCCCTTGCGCTCAAACGCGGAAAGCCGCGCGGGCTGGGGCGGGGGACCACCTCGGAACGGCGCGAGCACTTCAAAGAGGAGCTGGCGACTCTCGAACTCGGCCTCGAGAACCGGCTGAAGACGAAGGTCGGACTGCTCTCCGGCGGACAGCGGCAGGCACTGAGCCTGCTCATGGCCGGATTCACCCAGCCGCGGATCCTGCTGCTCGACGAGCACACCGCCGCTCTCGACCCGCAGCGTGCAGCCCTCGTGTCGACCCTGACGAAGAAGATCGTCGAGGCCGACGGGCTGACCACCCTCATGGTCACCCACAATATGGAGCAGGCGATCGCGCTGGGCAACCGGCTGATCATGATGCACGAGGGGCGGATCATCTACCAGGCTTCGGCCGAGGAGAAGAAGGACCTGACCGTCGAGACCCTGCTCGGCGAATTCTCGAAACTCAAGGGAGCGACGCTCGGCGACCGGGCACTGCTCAACTGAGCCGAGACTCGACAGCCGCTGAAGCGCAAGGGTGCCGGGCTCGCTGGAGAGCAGCCGCGCGCATGACACCCGGCCGAGGCGCATAAGAGGGTGGTTCACACCGCGTGGTGCGGACCACCCTCTCTTCCGCGCTGGTGGACTTTACCAACCGGTTGGTAAAGTTGCGGTATGGCGAATGACGGACGGACGCGGATTCTCGAGGCGGCGAAGGCTCTGGCCGAATCGCACGATTCGGTGCAGGGTGTGACGATCTCGCTCGAATCGGTCGCGCAGCAGGCGGGACTGACGAAGCCGGGCCTGATGTATCACTTCCCGTCCAAGGAAGCGCTCATGCTCGGGCTCGTCGACCATGCCGCGAAGGACTGGGCGCAGCGGCTGCGCGAGCACACCGGACATTCGAGTCAGGAGCTGACGAGCTTCGACCGGCACCGGGCCTACGTCACCGTGGCCACCACCGCCGAGGTCTCGCGCGCCGACTATTGGATCTTCTCCGATGCGCTCTACCACCCGAAGCTGTCGCGGGCGTGGAGCGAGCATCTCGGCCCGTGGTTCGACACCGCCGGGCTCGATGATCGTGCCGTGTCTCTGCTCACCGCAGCCCGATTCTGTGCCGACGGCGCATGGATGTCCGAAGCCACCGGAGTGTTCCCCTCCAGTGATCTCGCGGCCGTGCGCACACACGCGCTCGCGCTCATCGATGGCGCTGAGGCAGCCATCGATGCCGCTGCGGGAGTCGCTGTGGGAGCGTCCGACGATGCCGGAGCGGAAGCGTCCGACGACGCCGGAGCGGAGGTGACAGGATGAACTCGACACGTCTGCTGCTGCTCGTCACCGCCATCCTCGCCGAGGTGGCCGCCACCCTGATGCTGCGTGCCGCGGTCGCCGATCCCGTGTGGATTCCCGGGGTCGTCGTCCTCTACGCCGCGGCCTTCTTCATCCTCGGCCTCACCCAGCGGCTGGGCATGCCGCTGGGCGCCGTCTACGCGACGTGGTCGGCCAGCGGGGTCGCCCTCGTCGCCGTGCTCGGTGTCGTGTTCTTCGGTGAGCTCCTGAGCGTCGGCGCCATCATCGGCATCGCCCTCATCATCATCGGCGTCATCCTCGTCGAATCCGGCACTCCCGAAGAATCCGCGACCGTGGAGACGGAGGTGACCGAATGAGCTGGATGTGGTTGGCCCTGTCGATCCTCAGCGAGGTCGCCGGCACCCTGTGCCTGCGTGCGAGCGCCGGACTGCAGCGCAGGATCTGGTTCATTCCCGTGGCCATCAGCTACACCGCGGCCTTCTTCTTCCTCGGTCGCACGCTCGCCGAGGGCATGCCGCTCGGCGTCGCCTATGGTCTGTGGGCGGCCTGCGGAGTCGCGCTGGTCTGCCTGCTCTCCCGGGTCATCTGGAAGGATCCGCTCACGCGCAAGGCGCTGCTGGGCATCGGATTCATCGCCATCGGCGTCGTGCTCGTCGAAATCGGCTGACCCAGGTCTGCCGAATCGACCGGGACTGCCGAATCGACCAGGACTGCCCGATTGACCGTTCCCGCGCGGGGCAGGTCCGAGCGGCTACGCCCGGTGCATCCTCGGCGAGGGCTCAGCTCGGTGCATCCTCGGCGAGGGCGGCGCCCATTCGCTGCTGAGGATTTATTGTGAAGCCTCACGCAAGTTGTTATCGTCCGAAGGCATGACCCCTCTCAGATTCGACGACCACCACCGCTGGGGATGGTCGACCCCGAATCGAGAACGCCCGAGCTACGGCTTCGCCAATGATTCCTGGGAACCCGTGGCCATCGGCTGGTGGGGCGGAGAGCCCTAGTCGCTGATCGCCGATCCGCAGACCATCTGCCGGATCGACGACCGCCGGCCGGTCGCAGCACCTGATCTCCGACTCTGACCCGATGGGCGTTCATGCCATCGGCTCCTGACGCGTTCGTCTCCGTGCGCGGCACCGATCGATCTCGGCAGTTTCCGCAACAATCGAAAGAGTGTGAACCGACACATGACAGATGACTCAAAACGCACCGACGAACAGGATCCGGGTCCGGAAAAGCGGTCCGATGCCCCCACCGAGGCGGCCCGCCGCGCATCTCGCGAACGGATCATGGCCGATGCCCGCCGGATGGGGGCTGACGCCAAACGCGTCGGTCGCGAGACCGGGCGCAACCTCGGCCAATTCGACTACCGCCGCCCGCGCGGTCCCGTGAAGGCCGATCTCGAAGACACACACGGCCACTACCCGCACGACACCCACCCGATCCTCGTGCCCGGCATCGCCATCGACGAACAGCGACGCCGGTACTCCCTCGACAAAGTGATCTTCGCGATCGCCGGAACCCTCACGGTCGCCTTCGTCATCTGGGGCATCGCCGATTCCGGCAGCGTCGCCTCGGTGGCGCAGGCCGCATTCGACTGGTCGACGATGAATGTGGGCTGGCTGTTCAACCTCGTCGCCCTCGTCATCCTCGTCGCGATGCTCATCCTCGCGTTCTCCCCGTACGGAAAGATCCCGCTCGGAAAGGACGGGGAGAAGGCCGAGTTCTCCACGTTCGCCTGGGTGGCGATGCTCTTCGCTGCGGGCATCGGCATCGGAGTCCTCTTCTTCGGCCCCTCCGAGCCGCTGACCTACTTCATCACTCCACCCCCGCTGACGAATGATCCGGAGTCGATCGAAGCGCTCCACGGCGCGATGGCGCAGACCTACTACCACTGGGGATTCCACGCTTGGGCGATGTACGCCCTGGTGGGCGGCGCGATCGCGTACGCCGCCTATCGCCGCGGCAGGTCCCTGCTGCTGTCCTCGATCTTCGTCGGCCTCTTCGGCAAACGACAGTCGGAGGGCTTCGCCGGCAAACTCGTCGACATCTTCGCCATCGTCGCCACACTGTTCGGCACGGCCGCCGCGCTCGGCATCGCAGCCATGCAGATCGGCACCGGAGTGAGCATCGTCTCCGGTGCGGGACCGATGACGAACAATATGCTCGTCATCATCATCCTCGTCCTCACCATCGGCTTCATCATCTCCGCGGTCTCGGGTGTGTCGAAGGGCATCCGCTACCTGTCGAGCATCAACATCGTGCTCACGATCGGCATCGTCGGCATCGTCCTCTTCCTCGGGCCGACCCTGTTCCTGCTCAACCTGCTGCCCTCGGCGCTCATGGAGTACCTCGGGTCGATGTTCGACCTCATGGGCAAGTCCCTGTCCTGGGGCTCCGATACCCAGGAGTTCCAGTCGGTGTGGACCGTCTACTACTGGGCCTGGTGGATCTCCTGGTCGCCTTTCGTCGGCACCTTCATCGCCCGCATCTCGCGCGGGCGCAGCATCCGCCAGTTCCTCCTCGGCACGATCTTCATCCCCTCGACGCTGCTCTTCGTCGCCTACGGGATCATGGGCGGAACCTCGATCTCGATGTACCGGGACGGCGCCGCCGGGTTCTCCGACAGCATGGCCGCACCCGAGGTCTTCTTCGCCCTCGTCGACAACCTTCCCTACGTCGAATGGCTGCCGTTCGTGGCGATCGTCGTGCTCGCGATCTTCTTCATCACCTCGGCGGACTCCGCCTCCGTGGTCATGGGCATGCTCGCCAGCCGCGGCGACCAGGAGCCGAAGAAGTGGGTGGTCGTGTTCTGGGGCCTGGTGATGTCGGGCATCTCCGTGGTCATGCTCCTGCTCGGCAACGCGAACGCCCTCGAGGGCCTCCAGCAGCTCGTCATCGTCACGGCCGTGCCGTTCGCGGTCATCATGCTCTTCATCATCATCGCCTGGGTGAGGGAGCTGCGCACCGACCCGATGGCACTGCGCCGGAAGTACGCGCAGAACGCCGTGGACAATGCGGTGGTCGCCGGTGCCGAATCCTATGGTGACGACTTCGCCCTGCAGGTCGTGCCCACCGAACCGGGAGACGGCGCGAACTGCGGCATCGACTCCGAGCACGAGGACTACACCGGCTGGTACCAGCGCACGGACGAGAACGGCGAACCCGTCGGATTCGACTACGAGACGGGGGAGTGGGCCGACGGATGGACTCCGGATGACGGTACCGCCCACGCCGAGGCGGACGCCGCCTCGACGACGGACGCGACGGACGGGAACGCCGCCTCCACGACCGATGCGGACTCCGGGGCCGCCTCGGCGACGGAATCCGACCCGGATTCGGTGACCGATTCCGCAGCCGACCTCGGCTCCGACCGCAGAGAGGACCACTCATGACCACCCCGAACATCGTCGTCATCCAAGCCGATCAGATGGCCGCCCAGGCCCTCGGCGCCTACGGAGATGCGGCCGCGCTGACGCCGAACATGGACGCCCTGGCCGCCGATGGAGCCGTCTTCGACCGTGCGTACTGCAATACTCCGCTGTGCTCGCCGTCGCGGGCGTCGATGATGACCGGGCGGATGCCCTCGGAGATCGACTGCCTCGACAACGGCGATGACTTCGCAGCCTCGGTGCCAACCTTCGCGCACCGCCTGCGCAAGCTCGGCTATCACACGGCGCTGATCGGGCGGATGCACTTCATCGGTCCTGACCAGCACCACGGTTTCGAAGAGCGGCTGACCACGGACGTGTACCCGGCCGACCTCGATATGGTGCCCGACTGGAACCGTCCCCTGGAGCAGAAGCTGCAGTGGTATCACGAGGCCGACCCCGTGTTCACCGCCGGTGCGGCGACCGCGAACGTCCAGCAGGACTTCGACGACGAGGTGATCTTCAAGACCCTGCGTCACCTCAACGATCGCAAACGCGCGAATCAGGCCGCCGGGACCGACCAGCCGTTCCTGATGGTCACCTCGTTCATCCATCCCCACGACCCGTACGAGCCGCCGAAGGCCAACTGGGACCGATTCGCCGAGGTGCCCATCCCGGATCCAGCCCACCCCGAGGTTCCCGATCCGGCCGTGGACCCGCACAGTCACCGCCTGCGCACGATGTGCGGCTTCGACGAACGCGAACCGGGCATCGAGGATGTGCGGCGGGCACGTCGGGCCTACTACGCGGCGGTCAACTACATCGACGACCACGTCGGAGCCATCCGACGCCGGCTGGCCGAACTCGACCTGACGGACAACACCGTCATCATCGTCACGAGCGACCACGGCGACATGTTGGGGGAGAAGGGGCTGTGGTTCAAGATGTCCCCGTACGAACAGTCCTCCCGGGTCCCGCTCATCATCAACGGACCCGCCGAGGTGATCGCCCCGGGCCGGTATGCGAACCCGGTCAGCCTCGTCGACCTCGCGCCGACCCTGCTCGACATCGCCCAGGGCACGGGCCAGGCCTCCGGCTCTTCCGAGTCCACGGGAGAAGCACGGGTGGGTGCCGGCGATGCGAACTCCGGGGCCGCCTCGGCGATCGATGACGGTCTGAGCGGAACCTCGCTGCTCGAGTCCGCCCGGCGGGAGGCCGCCGGCGAGTTCGAGTCCGAGGACCGCGACGTCGTCATCGAGTACTTCGCCGAAGGCACCTACCGGCCGCAGGTCACGCTGGTGCGTGGGGATCTCAAGCTCACCGTGTGCCCGGGCGACCCGGAGCTGCTCTTCGACCTGGCCGCCGACCCCGACGAGTTGGTCAATCGGGCCGAGGATCCGGCCTATGCCCAGGCGCGGGAGTCGATGCGCGCCGAACTCGAGTCCCGCTACGATCTCGAGCATCTCGAGGAGCATGTGCTCGGTTCGCAGCGCAGCCGTCAGCTTGTCGCCGATGCGCTCAAGGTCGGCCGTGTCCGCCACTGGGACTTCGACCCGGAGCCGGAGCACGGCTACGTGCGCGGTGACTTCTGGTCGGCGTTCCGCTTCGGCAAGATCCCTGCCGCCGACTGACCGCGCTGCGCCCGCGGGTTCGAAGTGTGAGCGCCGCGCCCTGTCAAGCTGTTTGGAGTCACTCACGCTGCTAGCGTGTCTATCTCTCGATGGTTGATCCCGACGACCTCGGCTGGTGCCGGGGTCGTCGGTGGTTTCGCGAACCGTTCCGGATGCTGCGC
>NZ_FXYY01000037.1 GCF_900169165.1 Brevibacterium linens ATCC 9172 | reverse complement strand
ACCTGAGAGGTGCCCCTTTCTTGAACGGGAATGTTGACTTAGAACATCACCATTTTCCCAGCTCAGGAGGGGCATTTCCATTCCACGAACGGCTTGATCCGGCTATTTACATCGGTGGATCAAGGCTTAGAATTCGGCGACTCGTCGAGCTCGGTGCCCCCCTGTCAGAAATTCGCCACTTGGATCTCGCCGACATGCAGCACCAGGAATCAGACGAATACACAGATAAGCTGCGCGAGTTGGACGAAGAAGCCGAGGCAGCGATCAGACGCCTGCATGCCATTCGCGCCCAAATCTCACACGAACTCGCTGTGCACCCTCAGCACGGATCCAGATCACTGGACGGGCTGGGGCCGGCTGACGAGGAATTCATGACAGTGGCCTCGCGAATACTCTCCGATGAGTCCCTCTCGGCGTGGAATACACTGCGCGAACAGGTTCCCGGCCATCAGGCACTGGTGGAATTCAGCCAACTGACGGAAGACGCGAATCCCGATGAGCTGACCGACCTGCCGGATAGGCTTGCAGCGGTGGTGCACCAACTGCACGCCGAGGCACCCGAGCTGGCTTCACCGACATTCGCGTCGGCACGAGGCCAGCGCTTCGGCCAACAAGCGCTCCAAGTCGCCGTCGCGGATCTATATAATCTCACGCAGTTGGAAGTTCTATTGCGAACAAGTGTCATTCTCAGCGATCAGGCCGCAACACCTGAGGACTAGATCCGGTCAGATCGGCCAGGCCAGCAGGTCGAACTACCATCTCGTTACGCCTGCTTCACCCCGAGGAACTCGCACATCGCCGGCAACTCACGACGCGATTGAGAGAGCCCCATCCGGTGCGCAGCAGCGAGGCGGCGCAGATCGCGGGTGCCGTTGTCGACCGGCATGCGCTCAGGGGCGAAGACATGTGCCTTACCCTCCTCCTCGAGGGCGAAGATGCGTTCACGTGTCTCGTTGTACCTTGCCCACCGGGTCAGCAGCGCCTCCCCCAGCGCCGGGTACCGGCGAAAGACCTGGCGGTAGACCGAGGGGAAACGCTGCGGCACCTTCCGGTACGAGCGTTCCTGCGTGAGCACGATGACGAACTTCTCGAAACCCTCGCGCTGGGCTTGGCTCAGCGCGATTCCACCGTCCTCGCCCATCGCGCCGTCGACGTAGACGTGCCCGTCCAGGTCCAGTAGTGCGGTGGGCTTCATCGCAGATGACCAGGTCGAAGTCAGGCAACCCCTTGTCGAATGCACCCATCCCGGGCAACCCGGCTTCGCCGCGCTGGGTACCTGCCTGCTGAGCCTGATGGATGACATCGATGGACTGGTAAGTGGAGAACACCACGCTGACCGACTCGTCACCGGTCGAAATATTGAAACGTGCCGCCAACTTCTTCGGGTCAGTAGTGGCAGGGAATCCAAGATCGTGGACGGACACATCTTCAGATTGCTTCCGCCCCACCGAAGTATCGGAACAAACAGCGAAAGGCCGCAGATGAACGTTCGCTTGCGCCGTCCACTCATTCAGCGACTGCTGCAACAACGCAATAGACGGTACGAGGAAGAGAACACTGCCTCCCGCTGGGACATATTGCTCGACCAATGAAAGCGCTGTGAAGGTTTTTCCTGTGCCGCAAGCCATAATCAGTTTTCCACGATCATTTTCGGTGAAGCCGTCGATGACGTCATCAATGGCTTCGCGCTGATACTTGCGCGGTTGCTTGCCTGGCTTGGCTGTCAGCTCGTGGGGTCGGTCAAGGTCAAAGACCGACCAGTCAATGGTGGATTCAGCGAAGTCTCGCAACCGGATGCGTTGAACTTCCTTCGTCTGACCGGCGAGAGCGGCCTCTGCATGTGATGACCACTGATCGGTCGATGACACGATCATGCCCCGAGCGAATGGTTCCTTACCGAGTTCGGTGAAGAACGAATCGATGTGGTGTTTCTCAAGCTTTCGCTCGGGATCGTAGAACTTTGCTTGAATCGCGACGAGCTCACCCGTATAACGGTCCTCGGCGACAAGATCGATACCGGTGTCGACCCGCCCTTCACGGCCTGGCCAGTGCTGCCATCGCCAGACCTTCGAAAACTGGTCGGCGTACTTCGGTTCCGTTTGGAGGTAAGACTCAAGGAGTTCTTCGAACTTTGATCCCTTGTCGTGCTCGCTCGTTGCTGAGAAGTAGAGGCGGTCAAACACCTCATCAAAAGCCATAGCCGTCATATAAACGATTATGCCTGCTTTGAAAGGCCTTTTCGTCAGTAAAAACCACGATCTCATAACAAGTCGCCGCCCACGACGTGGATGAGCATCAGGCTCGAAAGACACTGCCCCCTGGGCACATCCGGCTTGGAGGGTGCGACAATGGAACCACTGGCCCCACAGCATCTTCACAGTCCGCATAGAGTCCGCAAGAGAGTCGGAAATGACCAACTTCAGTCAACATAGCCAACGCTATAACCCCTGGTCAGCTCTAGTGTTCAAACACTCCCAACACCAGTCAACGCCAGTCCAGGCGTTCCCCTGGTACTACTGAGAACAGGTCGAAACCTCTCTTCAGAACAGGCGAGCGACGGTTGAGCCCGTCAGCTTTCCCGGTCCTCTGCTGGCAGATGCGTCGCCCGTTGCAAATCCTCGCCCGGTTCAGTCGTGCTCGTATCGGAGCAAGTCAGCAGGCTGGCATTCAAGGACACGACACATCGCGTCCAATGTCGACAAACGCACCGCTTTCGCGCGCCCATTCTTCAACACTGCCACGTTGGCCGGGGTGATACCGATCGCGTCCGCGAACTCGCCGACGCTCATCCTCCGCTCAACCAACATTCGGTCGATAGTGATGTGGATGGCCATCACACCACCGCGGCCAACTCAGCACGCATCCCGATCGCACTGTTCAAAAGCGTTCTGAGCACAAGAGTGACGCAGGCAACCACCACGAAACTCAAGCACGTCAGAACCTGGATGATCGCCAGGAACAGACTTCCCGCCTGTCCGATGCTGATCACAACGAATCCCACAACGATCAGCACAGCCGCGAATACGAACGCACCCACAAGCACATCGACCCAGACAAGCGACCGGCGCTCGAGCACGGAACCGGTATAGATACGGCAGACGAGCAACGCCAGCATGGCCAAGGCAATGAGACCGACCACCATGAACGTGATCCCCAGGGCAAGCAGTGGACCACGAAGGCCCGCGAACTCCGGAAACTCTGCCCCGAGAGCTGTCGCGAATCCTGGCAACAAGGACACCGCTCCGAGGCCGACAACGAACATTACGCCCAGGAGAGCCTCTGTCGCGACGATGAGGGACAAGGGCGGACGTGGTAAAAAGGAAGTCATACATCGATTTTCGATAGATATCTATCGTTTGTCAATAGCCATCCCGGAGGTGGGGATCTATCGACGCTTCATCTGCTGCCTTGATCCACGCGGCGCGGAAGTCACGACTCCGCACATGGCTGCCGGTTGCATGTCTTCCACCGCGCTGACAACGCGGGGCGCCCATTGCGATAGAATCGAGTACCTCCGGCCAGTCCGCACAGAGTCCGCAAAAGAGCTTTAAGTGATCAATCTCTGCAAACGCAACCAGGACCACAATCCCTGGTCAGCTCAACCGCTCGAACACGATCAACACCAGTCTGCGCCTTGCAAGACTGTCCGCAGGTACAGCTGAGTGTCCGAGACGATCGTCAACGGGCGTCAGCTCAGAGCCGCCGAGCTGCCCGAGGCCATCGACCGGGCACTCGCCGGGACCTCGATCCTCATCCTTCCATCGGATCGGGACGGTGCCGTCACCGAGGCGGCACCCAGTCTGTGGGCAGGGCAGGGTCCAGCCCCGGCCCTCATCCTCTTCACCTCCGGATCGACCGGGACGGCGAAGGCAGTGGCCTTGTCAGCTGATGCGCTGACCGCCTCGGCGCGGGCGACCGAACGGTTCCTTTCCGGGCCCGGCGACTGGCACCTGTGCCTGCCGGTCAACCACATCGCCGGGCTCCAAGTCGAGCTGCGCGCCCGCTTGGCGGGCCGCGCCCCGGTCAGGGCCGCCTCGGCGAGGTTCACCGCCCAGTCCTTCGCCACCGAGGTGACCGCCCTGGTGGAACGGGCGGGCGACCGACCGACGTACACCTCGATCGTGCCCACCCAACTCCACCGGATCCTCGAGGACGGCCTCGCCACCGAGGCAGCCGGACGGATCTCGCACATCCTCCTCGGCGGAGCGGCGATCTCACCGTCACTGCTCGACCGCGCCGAGGCCGCGGGACTGGCGATCGTGCGGACCTACGGGATGAGCGAGACGGCGGGCGGCTGCGTCTATGACGGGGTGCCCTTCGACGGGGTCGAGGTGACCATCACCGACGCGGGGACGATCGACCTGACCGGGCCCGTCGTGGCCGCCGGCTACGTCGAGATCGGCGCCGACGGAGCGATCACACCGGTCGACTCCCCCGCTCTCACCGTCGACGAGGCGGGACGGCGGATCATGCACACCAGCGATCTGGGTCGGATCGATTCCGGTGTGCTCAGCGTGCTCGGTCGAGCCGATGACATCATCGTCTCCGGGGGCACGAACGTCTCCCCGCACGCCCTGGAGACCGGCCTGCTGCCGAGCTGGCAGAAGGCGGGAATCGAGGAGATGCTCGTGACCTGGGTGCCCGACGAGGAATGGGGCAGACGGATCGTCGCGCTCGTCCGCCTCGCCGACGGCGGAGGTGGTGTCGGAGCCGAGGATCCGCGAGCATCGGCACAGAGGCTCAACGCCCTCGATCACGGGATGACGGGGCAGCTGCTGCCGCAGCTCGTCTTCCCGGTGGCCGAGATTCCGAACCGGTCGATCGGCAAACCCGATCGCCAGGCGGCGGCCCGCATCGCCGCCGATCTCATCGCGCGTGATGCGAATACCCATACCGGCGAACTACCGGTAACATGAGACGGCTCCACAATTCGACAGGAAGGTGAGCGAGGACTATGGCTGATGCCGCCCAGTGGATTTCTGGAGCTCGACTGCGAACTCTGCCCCTGGCTCTCGCACCCGTCCTCATCGGAACCGGCGCCGCGATCGGATCGCTCGGCGGATTCACCGCATTCATCCTCGACGACATCTCGGGCAAGGACGACCACGTCAGCTTCGGACAGATCCTGCTGCGCGGATTCCTCGCTCTCCTCGTCTCCCTGTGCCTGCAGATCGGCTCGAACTACGCCAACGACTACTCCGACGGCACCCGCGGGACAGATGACGAACGTGTCGGACCGGTCCGGCTGACCGCAACCGGGCTGGCCGAACCTCACGAGGTCAAACGGGCCGCCTTCATCTTCTTCGGCCTGGCCGGGGTCGCGGGCATCGTGCTCATCCTCATCTCACAGGCCTGGTGGTTCCTCATCGTCGGAGCCGCAGCCGTCGCCGCCGCCTGGTTCTACACCGGTGGCAGACGGCCCTATGGCTATATGGGCCTCGGCGAGGTCTTCGTGTTCGTGTTCTTCGGACTCGTGGCGACCTTGGGCACGATGTGGATGCAGGTCGGTCATCTCAGCCTCAGCGGCTGGGCCGGTGCCGTGGCAATCGGCTCTCTGGCCTCGGCTGTGCTCATGGTCAACAACCTCCGCGATATCCCGACAGACATCGAGGCAGGCAAGATCACTCTGGCCGTGAGGATGGGCGACAATGCCGCACGCATCGCCTATGCGGTGCTCGTGCTGCTGCCGTTCGCGCTGCTGGCGCTGGCGATCCTCGACGGACATCCGGCCGTGGCCTTGGCGATCCTCGCCCTCGTCCCAGCACTCAACCCACTCAAGACGGTACTCAGCGGCACAACGGGCCCTGGCCTGATTCCGCCGATCAAATCCACCGGATTGACCGGTTTGGCCTTCTCCGCACTGATGGGTCTCGGTCTGGCGCTCTGAGGCATTTCAGTGCTGACGCCTGGTGTTCCAAGGCTCAGTCGCCTGGCGTTCCAAGGCTCAGCGCGCTGAAAGGCCCCGGCTCATTCGGATCTGGGCCGCCTCAGCCGAGCCGCAGCTCATTAGGCTGAGCCACAAGTTCATTTGGACTGGTCGCCGTCTTCTCCGAGGCGCTCCTCGACGATCTCATCTTCTGCAGCTTCATCGGCGCCGACGCGCTTGGGCTTGGAGGCTCGCTTGGCGACCTTTGCTTCGATCTCGGTCGCTGCTTGGGCGCGCATCTTACCGAGCAAGAGGTAGCTCAGCAGCGCGCCGATGATGATGGCGGCGATCGCCATGACGAGATTGAAGCCGAGGAACGGGAACAGAACGAGGCCAGCGGCGATGATGAGGCCGAAGCGAGCGAGTGTGTAGAGCCAGAAGGTGCGCATTGAACTCATTTTAGCCTCCGATCGTGACAGTCTTGTCACCGCTCGCTGGAGGCCGCGCTCAGGTTGGTGGACTATCCTTGTTGCATGGCTCGACTACTCATTGCCGCGATCGTCCTGGCGGCAGCGGTGACACTGTACGGACTCTTCGATTGCCTGTTGCGCGATCGGGGTCTGATTCGGGTCCTGCCCAAACCTGTATGGGCACTCATCATCCTCTTCATTCCCGTCCTCGGGTTCATCCTCTGGTATCTGTTCGGACGCGGTTCGGAAGACAAGCCCACCCGCGGCACCCGCCTTCGCGGTCAGGCCGCCCCTGATGATGATCCAGACTATCTGCGACAGGTCGATCGCGAACTCAAGCTCGGCAAGCATGCGCCTCCGGCTCAGGACAACGACGAGAAGAAGCCTCCGCGCGATGATTCTGCCAAGCCGGATGATGACAGCGATCCCGCGGATTCCTCCGCTGATACGTCAGCCGACTCCGACGACCGGGGCACCAAGGGCGACGGCCGCGGCCGTCCGAACTGATTTCCCCTTTCGCACCGCCGCTGTTCGACGACGGCATCGACACCGCAGGTGCGTTGCCACTCTGCGATCCAGCGAGAAGGCACACTTTTCTCTGAACGGCTCACCGAGGAACGTGGTGATTTCAGAGCAGCCCGAGCCGAAACTGTCGTCCGCCGCCTGATCACGGCATCGAACCAGCACGCAGACGGCCCAGTCTGAGGCGGAGAGCCCAGTTTCAAACATGGGCTGTTCGCCTCAGACTGGGCCGACAGCAGTTATGGCGCCCGGTGCAGGCGGTGGCTCCCGGTGCTGGACGTCAGAGCGGCCTTGAGAGCGGCCCAGCGCTTCAGTCGAGCCCGGAGTACGAGTGCAGGCCGTTGAAGTACATGTTCACGACGGTGAAGTTGAAGATCACCGAGGCGATGCCGATGAGGTTGAGCACGGCCACCTTCGTCGGGCCCCAACCGCGAGTCGCACGTGCGTGCAGGTACGCGGCGTAGATGACCCAGACGACGAACGTCCAGATCTCCTTCGAATCCCAGCCCCAGTAACGGCTCCAGGCCACTTCCGCCCAGATGGCACCGGCGATGAGTGTGAACGTCCAGGTGATGAAGCCGACTGCCGCGATCCGGTAGGAGATCCGCTCGAGGTCGGTGCTCGAGGGCAGACGGTGCAGGAACCGCAGCCACTTCGGGTCCTTGGTCTCGTGTACGCTCTTCAGAATCTGGAAGACTGCGAGGATCGCAGAGATGTAGAGGAGTGAGGTCGAGAGGATCGCGATCGGCACGTGGATGGCGATCCAGTACGAATCCAGCGCCGGGATGAGCTTCGCGGCAGGCGTGTAGAAGACGGTGATCGCCAGTCCCAGGCACAGCAGCACTCCCCCGGAGACGAACGTTCCCAGGTAGCGCACGTCCTTCTTCGTCAGCACGACGAGGAAGACGATGACGGTGATCGCGGTGGCGGTGAGGACGTACTCCATCATGTTGCCCCACGGCACACGGGAGACAGACAGGGCCCGGGTGAGAACCCCGCCGACGTGCAGCAGCATGGCGAGCACGAGCAGCGAGGTGCCGATGCGGGCTCCGCGGTGCATGTTCTTCCGGGACGACTTCACCGTCGCGGAGTCGTCGTCGCCGGGCCGGTCGAGGACGGCAGTTGTCGCCGTCTTCCGGTTCGTCCGCCGCACCGTGGTGGCCTTGGCCGAGGTGGCGACCTCGGTTTCGGAGGTCTTGAGCTCACGCGCGCCGAAGAGATCGAAGGCGTAGAAGATCATGGCGACGGCGTAGACGATCATCGCCGAGATGATCAGCTGGTTCGACCACATTGCGAGGTCAGTGTTGACGTCCATTCATCCTCCGCACCGCTGAAGTGCTCTTCTGTCGCAGGTTGCTGCTGCCAGACTCTCTGTCTGACCATATGTCGGTGCGCGCCCTGCCGACTCCGTGACGAAGCCACCGGCGACGCGCACTCCGCGGCTATTCTACTCCGCGTAGTACTTCGGGTTCATCTTTCGTCATCGTCACCGTGCTGACCTTCATCGGGTTCCGGATCACGCAGGTCCTTGACCAGGCCGTCGACGGCGCGTTCGACCATCGGATCCTCACCGCGGGCCAGAGCGGCCACCTCGGCGTCGCCGTTCTTGATCCGCACCCATACGCGTCGGCGGGGAATGAACAGGGACAGGCCGAGCCCAGCCAAGACGAGGATCGCGCTGATGAGCATGAGGGCCTGTGTCGGGTCCTGGGAGATGTCGACGGCGATGTACTTCTTGACTCCGTCGAAGGTCACCGAACCGCCGTTCGGCAGCTTCTGCGTCTCCCCCTCGGCAAGCTGGATGACGAGCGGGTTGCCCGACTCATCGGTCATCTCCGTCATGTTCTCCGCGTCGAGGGAGTACACGGACTGCGGGACTCCAGAATCGAGGCCGAGGTCACCGGTGTACCCGCTCATCACGAGGTAGGGGTTGCGCAGCTCTGCGAAGCTCGAGATCAGCTCCCCGTCCTCATTCTGCGCAGCCGTCGGCAGGAACACCCCGACGAAGCCCATCTGCGTGCCGGCCGAGTCCGGGACCTTGATGACGCCTTCGGAGGTGTAGCCGGGGTCTCCGCCGTCCGGGATGAACACCTGCGGACCCGACTGGACGATATCGCCCTTCGCATCACGCACGGTCACCTCGGGGGCGTAGCCGTTGCCGGTGAGATAAACGCCGACGCCGCCCACGCGCACCGGCTCGTTGACCTTGAGGACGTGCGATTCGGTCGTCCCGTCCGCCGACGTCGTCACCTTCGCATCGAAGGTGCGCGGCTGACCGAACTGGTTGCCCGCCGCCTGATCGTCGAAGGTGGAGGTGAAGGAATCGAGCTTGAGCCGGAAGTCCGGCAGATTGTCGGCATCGTAGTAGGAGCCGGGTTCGAAGGAATCGTAGGAGACCAGCGAATTCGAGAACGTCTCCCCCTCGACGAGGATGCGCTGACCTTCATAGCCGAACAGCGATCCGATCGCCATCGTCAGGGTTGCCATGAGCAGCGCGATGTGGAAGACGAGGTTGCCGGTCTCGCGGAGATAGCCGCGTTCGGCGGCGATGTGATCGGACTGCCGGTTGATGCGGTACCCCGACTTCTTCAGCCGAGCCTCCGCTGCGTCGAGGAACGCCTCATCCGCATCCTCACGGGCCTCTGCGTCTGCCTGCGCCGAGGTGAAGGCGGCGTATCCGGGCATCCGGGACAGCCGCCTCGGTGCTTTGGGCGGGGACGAGCGCATCGCCTTCCAGTGCTGCTTCGTCCGCGGGATGATGCAGCCGACGAGGGAGATCATCAGCAGGAGGTAGATCGCGGAGAACCAGACCGAGGAGTAGACATCGAACATCTGGATCGTGTCGAGGAACTGCCCCCAGGCACCATTGTTCTCCAGGAAGGTGTTCACCCGGCCCGGGTCCTGGATCCGCTGCGGCAGCAGAGATCCGGGGATCGCGGCGAGGGCGAGGATGAGCAGGAGGATCAGTGCCACACGCATCGTCGTCAGCTGGGTCCAGGCCCACCGGCACATGCCGATGAACCCGAGCTGCGGCTGCGTCACGGTCGACTTCGCGGCAGGCTTGTCTCCCTGCTTCGCCGTCGTCTTCGCACCCGATTTCGGCTGTGTCTTCTCCGAGCCTTCGGTTGAGCCCGCCACTAGATCACCACTTCGAATCCATTGATGAGACCTTGCAGAGAGGTCATCCACATGTTCCATACGCCGCTGGCCATGAGCACACCGAGGATGATGAGCATGATGCCCCCGGCCCGCACGATCGCGGTCTGATGCTTCCGCACCCAGACGAGTCGCCCCGCGCCCTTGTGAATCGCCAGCGCCAGGAGGATGAACGGGATGCCCAGGCCCAGACAGTAGACGAAGGCCAACAGCGCTCCGCGCCAGATCATCCCGTCACCGCCGAAGCTCACCGACATGCTCAGCACCGCCGACAGGGTCGGTCCCACACAGGGCGCCCACCCGAGGGCGAAGGTCGCTCCGAGCACAGGTGCGCCCCAGAGTCCGGCCTTCGGTCTGGCACGAATGCGACGTTCGTTCTGCAGCAGACCGAATCCGCCCATGAACACGAAACCGGCGAGGATGACGATGACGCCGAGGACGCGGAGGATGACCGACTGCCATTGGGAGAACAGCGCTCCCAGCGCGGAGAAGCTGGTCCCCAGCAGCACGAAGACGACGGTGAAGCCGAGGACGAACAGGCTGATGCCCACGACCACTCGCCACGTCTGCTTGTCCCTCAGCGAAGAACCGGACAGACCGGTGACGTACCCGACATAGCCGGGAACCAGGGGCAGCACGCACGGGGAGGCGAACGAGACGAGTCCGGCCAGGGCCGCTGCGCCGGCAGCCATCAGCAGCGGGCCGGAGAGGACGGTCTGGGCGAAGTCCGCCCCGAGTCCACTCACTCGGCCAGCACGTCCTCGATGAGTCCCTTGAGAGTCGAGGCATCGATCTCACCGACGACTCTGGCCGCGGCCCGGCCCTTCGCGTCGAGGACCACCGTCGACGGGGTGGCCTGCGGGGGCAGGACTCCGGAGAGCAGAGACACCATCTCACCGTTCGAATCGAGCATGTTCGGGTACGGCACCTGGTAGTTCTGGATGAACGCGTTGGCCGCAGCCTCTTGGTCGCGGACGTTGACGCCGATGAACTGGGCCTTGTCCCCGAATTCCTCGGACACGGACTTCAGGTCCGGGGCTTCTTTCCGGCACGGCGGGCATGCCGCGTACCAGAGGTTGACGACCACCGGGGTGGGACGCAGATCGGCCAGAGACATGGACTTCCCGTCGAGGGTCTCGAAGCTCAGATCGAGGGGTTCGCCGCGGTCCTCGGCCGCCACCTGCGAGACGACTCCCGAGCCGGAGACGTACCCCTGGTCGGATCCGGCCTGATCGGCCAGCTCATCGTTCTCGCTGCAGGCGCTGAGCGCCAGGGCCGTTCCGGCGGCGAGCGCCGAGGTGAAGAGGGCCCGACGGTTGAGGGAATGGCGTCCGAAACTCATGCTCCCGCCACCGCGGTGCCCGGCTGCAGATCGGCACAGATGCTCTCATAACTCACGGACACCAGTGTGGAGGAATCGAATGTGAAACTGGTGATAGAAGCCAGGTCACATTCGCGTCTGCGCGGGTCGTGGACGAGTGAGCGTCCCTCCCCCGACAGGCGGCTCATCCAGATCGGCAGCTGGTGGGAGACGATGACTCCTTCGGCGTCCGGACCGTGGCGGTCGAGCTTGGCTCTCAGACTGGCCATCGCGGCCCGCATGCGCAGCACGATCTGCTTGTACGGCTCTCCCCAGGACGGGGTGAGCGGGTTGTAGAGGCGCACCAGGTTCTTCGGCTCCGCCAACCGACGCACGCCCAGCTTCTGTCCCTCGAAGGAATTCGCCGCCTCGATGACCCGATCGTCGTCGAACACCGGCAGGTCGAGGGACTTCGACAGCGGACGAATCGTCTGCTGGGCCCGCAGCAGCGGGGAGGCGACGAGTTCGACGGGACGAGTGGGCGCGGCATGGAAGTGCTCGGCCACGCGCACAGCCATCTCGTGTCCGCGCTCGGTGAGACCGAAATGGGGCAGACGTCCGTAGAGGATGCCGTCGGGATTGTCGACTTCGCCGTGGCGGACGAGGTGGATGGTGGTCATCACTGCGCCTTCCCGGCCTCCGGAACCGCGGCCGCAGCCTTGGCCGCCGCCGGCAGGGCGCTGATGATCCGATCGAGGATCTCATCGGTGTGGGCGTAGGACAGGAACCAGGCTTCGAACGCGCTCGGGGGCATATGGATGCCCTGATCGAGCATGGCGTTGAAGAAGGCGGTGTAGCGGCCGACGTTCTGAGCCCGTGCCTGCTCGTAGTTCGTCACGTCGGTATCGGTGAAGAACACGGAGAACATCGAGTTCGCCGACTGGATGGCGTGGGCGACGCCCTCGGCTTCCAGGCTGGCAACGACGGCCGGGCGCAGAGCGTCCGCGGCACGACCGATGTGCGAGTACACGTCGAGTTCGGTCGTCAGCTTGAGCGTGGCCAGTCCGGCAGCGGTGGCCACCGGATTGCCCGAGAGCGTCCCAGCCTGGTAGACGGGGCCGGATGGGGCGAGGTGGGCCATGATCTCGGCGCGACCGCCGAAGGCCGCTGCCGGGAAGCCGCCGCCCATGACCTTGCCGAAGGTGAACAGGTCGGCCGGGCCCTCTGGGTAGCCGAGAGTCTCGGACTCATAGCCGTACCAACCGGCGGCGGAGACGCGGAAACCGGTCATCACTTCGTCGCTGATCATCAGCGCACCGTGTTCCTTGGTCAGCCGACGGATGGTGTTCGTGAAACCGTCGCGGGGAGGCACTACGCCCATATTGCCGGGGCTGGCCTCGGTGATGACGCAGGCGATGTCCGCCCCGTGTTCGGCGAATACGGCTTCGAGACCGGCGGCGTCGTTGTAGTCGACGACGATCGTGTCCTGTGCCTGGGCGCCGGTGACTCCGGGGGTGTCGGGCAGAGAGAACGTGGCCAGTCCGGAGCCGGCCTGGGCCAGCAGCGAGTCGACGTGACCGTGGTAGCAGCCGGCGAACTTCACGACCTTGGACCGTCCCGTGTAACCGCGGGCCAGACGGATCGCCGACATGGTGGCCTCGGTGCCCGAGGACACGAGACGGACCTGGTCGACGGGATCGACGCGGCGAACGATCTCCTCGGCGAGTTCGACCTCACCGGTCGAAGGCGTGCCGAAGGAGAATCCCTTGACGGCGGCTTCTTGGACGGCGGCGACGACCTCGGGGCGAGAGTGGCCCATGATCATCGGGCCCCAGGACCCGATGAGGTCGATGTAGTCGTTGCCGTCGGCGTCGCGCAGCCACGCACCGGTCGCCTCGGTGATGAAACGGGGGGTGCCGCCGACGGCCTTGAACGCGCGGACCGGGGAGTTCACTCCGCCGGGGATGACCGCCTCGGCGCGGGTGAAGAGGGCGGCGGACCGATCGGTGGTGTGACCGTTCGTCTCTGCTGTCGTCATGGTTCTCCTCTGATTCTTGGCGGTTGGGGTTTCGTCCCGGGAACGTTCTCAGTTATGCGTGGGGACGGTTCAGGAGCCGTCGATGTCTGTCATATGGTCGAAGACTTTGGTGAAGATCCGCCCCAGGGTCTCCATCTCCTCGGGGTCGAGAAGATCGACGAGGTGGCTGCGGACTCCGGCGACGTGATCGGGTGCCGCGGCCCGCAGCAGCTGCCATCCGGCCTCGGTCATCACGCAGTTGACCCCACGGCCATCCTCGGGGATGGCGGAACGCTCGAGCAGTCCGCGCTTCTCCATTCGGGCGACGCAGTGGGTCAGCCGGGATCGGGACATGGTCGTGTCGGTGGCGAGCAGCGCCATTCGCATCGTCCGGTCGTCGTGTTCGGACAGACGTACGAGGATTTCGTATTCGGGCAGGCCGATGCCGTGCTTCTCACGCAGCTCCTTGTCCAGCTGTGTGCTGAGCAGCTGAGAGCCGTTGAGGTAGCTGCGCCAGGCTCTCTGGTCGACCGCCGAGAGCCAGCGAGGCTCGGTCATCACCGGCCTCCGCGGGCGTCGCGGTCGGACATGTGGCCGGCGGCCTCCACCTGGAGGCGCTGGGCGACCTCGGTGGCCCAGTAGGTGAGGATCGCATCGGATCCGGCACGTTTGAAGGCGATGAGAGATTCCTCGATCGCCTTCTCCCGGTCGATGGCTCCGGCGGCGGCCGCGAATTCGATCATCGCGTACTCTCCGGACACCTGGTAGGTCCACACTGGCACTATGGACTCCTGAGCCACCTCGGCGAGTACGTCGAGATACGGCAGCCCCGGCTTGACCATGACGATGTCGGCGCCTTCGGCGAGGTCGAGGCCGAGTTCGCGCATCGCCTCACGGCCGTTGGCGGGATCCTGCTGGTAGGTCTTCCGATCGCCCTGGAGTTCGGAATCGACGGCTTCGCGGAAGGGACCGTAGAAGGCGGAGGCGTACTTCGCGGTGTAGCCCATGACGACGACGTCGGTGAATCCGGCGGCGTCGAGAGCTTCGCGGCAGTAGGCGACCTGACCGTCCATCATGCCGGACAGGCCGAGCACGTGAGCTCCCGCGCGGGCCTGGGCCAGCGCCATCGAGGCGTAGCGGTCGAGGGTGGCGTCGTTATCGACCGCACCGTCCTCGTCGAGGACTCCGCAGTGGCCGTGGGAGGTGAATTCGTCGAGGCACAGGTCCGCCATGATCACGGTGTCATCGCCGAATTCGTCGGCCAGCAGCGACAGCGCCCGGTTGAGGATGCCGTCGGGGTCATCGGCCTGTGAGCCGATCTCATCCTTGTATTCGGGGATGCCGAAGAGCATGAGTCCGCCGACTCCGGCCGCCACCGCTTCCCGGGCGGCCTCGAGCAGGGAGTCCAGCGTGTGCTGGACGACTCCGGGCATACCGCTCAGCGGCAGCGGTTCGCTCAGCCCCTCCTTGACGAACATCGGCAGGATGAGGTCGGAGGGATGGACGCGCACCTCGGAGACGAGCCGGCGCAGTGCCGGGCTCGACCGCAGTCGGCGGGGACGGACGGTTCCGGGAACCAATGACATGTCAGGCCTTCCTTCTGCGGCGCTTCTGACTCGGACGCTGCGGGGAGATCCCGGCTTCCACGTCGTCGGCGCGCTGGGTGAGTGCGAAATCGACGAGTCCGTCGATGAGCGAGGTGAGGTTGGCTTCCTCGGCGAGGACGTCGACGCGCAGCCCGTGTTCGGCCGCGGTGTTCGCTGTCGCCGGGCCGATGCAGCAGATCACCGAGGTGGGTGCGGGTTTGCCGGCGATGCCGACGAGGTTGCGCACCGTCGATGAGGAGGTGAACAGGAAGGCGTCGAAGTCGCCGGCCTTGATCGATTCGCGGATCGGCGCCGGCGGCGGGGACGCGCGGACCGTGCGGTAGGCGGTGACGTCGTCGGGGTCCCAGCCCTTCTCCAGCAGCCCGGCCACGAGCACCTCGGTGGCGATGTCGGCGCGGGGCAGCAGAACCGTGTTCATCGGGTCGATGTCATCGACGAAGTCCGGCCAGGCTGCGGCCAGGCCACGTGCGGAGTGCTCCCCATCGGGGACGAGGTCGGGGGTGATTCCCCAGTCGACCAGCGCTGCGGCGGTACGGCCTCCGACGGCTGCGACCTTGACTCCGGCCATCGACCGGGAGTCGAGCCCGAAGTCTTCGAACCACATGCGCACCGCGCGCACGGCGTTGACGGAGGTGAATCCGACCCATTCGTAGGATCCGTCGACGAGGCCGCGGATCGCCTTCTCCATCTGGGTCGGTGTGCGCGGCGGCTGGACGGCGATGGTGGGCACGACGGTGCCGACTGCACCGAGTTCGGCCAGGGCTTCTGCCGTGGAGGTCCCCTGTTCCTTCGTTCGTGGGATGAGCACCTGCCAGCCGAAGAGCGGTTTGGATTCGAACCAGCTGAGTTCTCCTCTGGATTCCACTCCCTGTCCCATGATCACCACCATACGATCCGAACCTGTCTGCGCCATGGACAGCGCCTGTCTCAAGGTCGTCTCCACGCTTGTCTGCTCGACCGTGGAGATGCCCCACCCGAGGAGGACTTTCGTATCCTCGTCCCAGCCATCGGCGAGCAGTGCCTCGATGGCCTGTTCGTGAGCGGCGGCGCTGCCGGTGAGGACATGGGTGGTGTTGCGGTGGCGAGAGACGTCGACGTGGGTCTGCGGTCCGGCTTCGATGAAACGCACGGATCGGACGCGGTTGGTCGTCAGCGCGGTTCCGGTGTAGGCCGCGGTCGAGGCGGAGAGTCCGACTCCGGGCACGATCTCGACCTCGACCTGTTCCCTGCGGCAGACTCCGGCTTCCGCGGTCGTGGTGGTGAAGATGATTCCGTCGTCCGAGCTCAGCCGCACCACGGTCTTGTCCGGGCGGGCGAGTTCGGCCATGCGCCGGCCGCGGGTCGAGGCGGCGACTCCGAGGTCGGCGGCATCGATGAGCGTGGCGGCCTGCGGCACGTAAGCGGTGACGATCTCGGAGTGGACATCGGCGTCGTAGACGACGGTTTCGGCGGTGGCGAGGATTTCGGCGCCGCGCATCGTCATCAGACCCGATTCGCCGGGTCCGCTGCCGATGAAGACGACGCGCGGGGCTGCCGGCAGGAGTCGGCGCGGCTGCACCTGGCCCGTTGTCGGTTGGCTGTTCATCCCTGCTCCTGAACCTTGACTGGGGTGAGGTGATCGGCGCTGGCTGCCGGATCGATGCCGAGCCTGCCCAGGAGGTCCTCGGCGGCGGCGGTGCCGAGTTCGTCCGCGACTCGGGCCAGTTCCTTCTCGGTCACCGACAGCTGCTGCTCGCCGGCGGTGCTCCAGTCGACGTCGAGGAGAGCAGGCAGTTCGGCGCTCTGACGGGTACGGGCGAGCTTGCCGTCATCATCGGCCATGACGGCGTCGACGATGAATTCGGTGCCTTGGATCTTCGCCAGCGCGCCGATGGGAGCCGAGCAGCCGGCTTCGGCGCGGGAGAGGATCGCCCGTTCGCAGGTCACGGCGAGGTCGGTCGTCTGGTCGTGGATCCGACGCAGAGCGGCCCGGACCTCGGCGTCGCCGTCGAGGATGTCCGCGGTGGTGGCGAAGGGACTGTCGGCGCTGCGTGTCTCCACCGCCAGTGCTCCCTGGCCGGGCGCCGGAAGCATGACGTCGAAGCCCAGCGAGTCGGTGGCCTCGGCGAGCCGACCGATGCGACGCACCCCGGCGGCGGCGAGGACGACTGCGTCGAGGCGACCGTCGCGGACGTGGGCGATGCGGGTGTCGACGTTTCCGCGCACACCCCGGACCTCGATATCGGGACGTGCCGCACGCAGCTGCACGGCACGACGCGGCGAGCCGGTGCCGATGACGGACCCGGCGGGAAGGTCAGCCAGACCGAGCCCGTCACGGCCGATGAGGACATCGGCCGGGTCGACGCGCGGCGGGATGGCTGCCATCTGGATTCCCGCCTCGGGGGTGGTGGGCAGGTCCTTGAGCGAGTGCACGGCCAGATCGATCTTGCCCTGGTGAAGGGCCTGCCGGACGGCGGAGACGAAGACTCCGGTGCCGCCGAAACCGGCCAGCGGCGACATGTTGACATCGCCCTCGGTGACGACCTCGACGATCTCGACGCGCCAACCGGTCAGCGCCGCGATCTGGTGAGCGATCGCCGTGGACTGAGAACGGGCCAGCTGGGACCGGCGGGTGCCCAGACGCACGGTGCGACCGGTGAAGTGTTCGGGTTCGACGATGTCGAGGGTGTGATCGGCGACCGGACGGACGCCGTCGGCCTCGACATGGTGTGCACTGGCGGCCGTCGCGACCTTCGTCTCCGGAGCGGTCTTGGCATGGGCGACCTTGTTGACCGGCAGGTCGAAGAGCTGCATGAGCGCCTGAGCGTAGTCGACCTCGGATTCGGTCACAGCGAGTTCCTTGACCTTCACGGTCGGGGTGTGGATGAGCTTCTCCGCCACCCGATGCAGGGACTTTCGGATCTCTGCGAATGACTTCTCGTCGACCGAGTCACCGAGCTTCTTCTCCAGGCGCTGAGTCTCGGAGGCGAGCACATCTTTGGCGTGGGAGCGCAGCGCGGTCACGGTCGGAGCGACCGAACGCTCCCTGTAGCCGGTGGCGATGTTCTCGAGCTCGGCGGCGATGATGGAGCGCACCTCTTCGACAGTGCTCACGACCTTCGCGTCGCGTTCCTTGTCGGACCCGCGCAGGAGTTCGCGGATCTCGCCGAGGCCGAAGAGGGCGACATGTTCGAACTCGCGGACGCTGGGGTCGATGTCGTGCGGAAGGGCGAGATCGATGAAGGCCTTGTTCGCGGCACCCTTGGGGTTCTGTGAGAGCCCGGCGACGATGTCGTCACGGCTGACCACGACTCCGCGAGCACCGGTGCAGGAGACGATGAGGTCGGCGTCGGCGATCTCTTCGGCCATGATCCGCGGGGTGAGTTCACGGGCGCGTCCGCCCACCTCGGCGACGAGGCGTTCGGCCTTGTCCAGCGTGCGGTTGAGCACGGTGATGTGGGCGACGCCTTCCTTGTGCAGTCCGGACACCACGAGGCCCGACATGGCTCCGGCACCGATGACCAGGGCATTGGCGGCGCGCAGGGATCCGATATGCGCGGCCGAGGCTTCGATGCCGGCGCCGAACAGGGACCGCGCGACGTCGCCGAGGTCGGTCTCCGAATGGGCGCGCTTGCCGACCCGCAGCGCCTGCTGCAGAGCCTGGGAGAGTTCGGACGTCAGCGCCTTGTCCGACTGCGATTCCGTGAACGACGAGCGCAGCTGACCGAGGATCTGAGCTTCGCCGATGGCCATGGAGTCCAGCCCGC
This sequence comes from Brevibacterium linens ATCC 9172, assembly GCF_900169165.1. GTDB lineage: Bacteria > Actinomycetota > Actinomycetes > Actinomycetales > Brevibacteriaceae > Brevibacterium > Brevibacterium linens. Next base: position 6,955 of record NZ_FXYY01000037.1, on the reverse strand, counting down.
AGGCGACCCTGAGCAGGTGCTCCATGGCCTGATGGTCGTAGTGCGCGTAGAAGTGCCCGGCGATATCGGACCACTCTTTGTCGATCGAGGACACGAGTGCATTGCCGAGGTCGGCCAGTCCCCCGTGGAAGGCGGAGACATCGGCGATGAGTTCGAGACGATTGCACGTCGAGAGCACCGCGAGTCCTTCGACATTCTCTCCGGCCAGGGCGTCGCGGCGCAGAGTGCCGACCTCACCGGCGCCGAAGGCCATGCGATCGAGCATGTCGATCGGAGCCGACTGATGTGAAATGCCGAGAACCAAGAGAGTCAATTCCTGTGCTCCTCAAAACCAGGGTTGAGCGGTGCCGTGTCCAGCGCCGAATAGTATGCGAGTACTTGCAGCTCACTGGCCAAGTCGACCTGATGGACACGGACGGTATCCGGTGCGTCGAGCACGGTGGGTGAGAAATTGAGAATGCCGCGCACACCTGCTTCGACGGCCTTCTGGGCCGCCGCGGATGCCGCGGCTGCGGGGACGGCCATGACCACCAGGTCGATGTGCTCGGACCAGGCGGGCAGGTCGTCCAGGGAGGAGACGGTCAGGGCACCGATGGAGGTGCCGATCTTCTCCTCGTCGATGTCGAACACGGCGGTGAGTTCCAGACCGCGGCGCCGGAATCCGGCATAGTCGGCCAACGCCGAACCGAGGCGTCCGGCGCCGATGATGGCGACGCGCCGGTCGCGGTCGAGGCCGAGGAACGTCCGCAGGGTCGCGGTCAGCTCCGGACAGGAGTAGCCGACCCCGCGGGTTCCCGATCGCCCCAGCTGAGACAGGTCCTTGCGCAGAATCGACGGGGACACACCGCTGCGCGCGGCGAGGTCCTCCGACGAAATTGTGTCCTGGCCGGTGGCGGCGACCGTCTCGACGGTCTGCAGATAGATCGGGAGCCGGGATATCACGCGCTCGGGGACGTCCTTGCGAACGACACCCTCAATCCTGTTGGCGGACAGAATCTCGCCCACGAATCCGCCTCACTCCTTCAATTTCAATCGATCTCATGCGCCCAAGGCGTCGAGCGCCTTGGACAGCCGATCCTCATCGACTCGATGAAAACTGTGTTGTCGCCCGTTGAGGAGAACGACCGGAACGTCCCAGCCGTACTGCGCGGCCAGATCGTCATCGGTGTCGATGTCGATCTCGGTCACGGTCACGTCTCTGCCCGCGGCCACCTCGGTGACGGTCTGCAGCGCTTCAGCGCACAGATGGCAGTCGACACGCGTGAGAAAGGTCAGGTCGACCATGGCTCACTCCTCATCGGGTGCAACAAACCCCGCCGAGAAATCACTCGAGCGGGGGCGTAGGACCGTTGGGTCTTACTTCTTGTTGCGACGCTGGTGACGTGTCTTGCGAAGCTGCTTGCGGTGCTTCTTCTTCGACATACGCTTGCGGCGCTTCTTGATGACTGAGCCCACTCGGGTACCCCTTGTGCTTGTCGGTGGAGGGTGAACTTCAGGTGCCCACCCATTGAACTAACCGTGCAATTCTATCGCTTGGCCGCCTGCTTTCCCAAAACTGTGTCCAGATCCACAACGGCCGAGCCAGACGATCCGCGCGACAGCGGGGATCGGGTTCGACTCAGATGATGTGAGCAGCAAAGCACAAGACGAGTGCGGGCGACGCGGGACTCGGTTCCGACCGGGGCGGCACCTCTCGACCGGCGCCGCTCAGTCGAAGTAGGGGTCGAGGGCGAAGAAGGGGAAGGTGTTCTTCCGGGTGCCCATCACGGCACGGTCGAGTTCCGCTTCGGGATCGAATCCCTTCGACCAGGGTTCGAAGGCTCCGTCGAATCCGTCGGTCATCGACAGCGGCGCCTCCCTTCCGGTCTTCGTCTGGGCGTAGGAGGCCCAGCGTCCGGGAATCCGTGCTCCGGGATCGATATCGAGTCCGGCGGCGACCGCCAGGAGATTCGTCCAGGCGCGGGGCACGACGTCGATGATCGCGTATCCCCCTCCCCCGACCGACAGCCACCGCCCGTCGGCGTGGTCGACGGCGAGATCGCGGATGCGTTCGGCAGCGGTGCGCATGGCGTCGACGCTCAGGCGCATATGGGTCAGCGGGTCCTCCCTGTGACCGTCGCAGCCGTGCTGGGAGACGATGACCTGGGGTTCGAAGGCGGCGACGATCTGCGGGACGGTGGCGTCGAAGGCGCGCAGCCAGTCCGCGTCGCCCGTGCGCGGGGGCAGTGCGATATTCACCGCCGAGGCGGCCGCCTTGAGTCCGCCGATATCGGCGGGGTACCCGGTGCCGGGGAAGAGGAACTTCCCCGATTCGTGGATCGAGATCGTGAGCACTCGAGGGTCGTCCCAGAAGAACGCCTCGACACCGTCACCGTGGTGGGCGTCGACATCGAGATAGACGATGCGCTCGTATCCGGCTTCGAGGAATTGGGTGATCGCTCCGGCTGCGTCGTTGTAGACGCAGAACCCGCTGGCCTTGCCCGGCATCGCGTGGTGCATTCCACCACAGAAATTCACCGCCCGGCGAAAGTCACCGGAGATGATAGCGTTCGCGGCGTTGACGCTGCCTTGGAACAGCAGCGCCGAGGCGGTGTGCATATTCTCGAACCCGGGAACATCCTCGGTGCCGATTCCGAACCTGTTCGCATCCTGCTCATCGAGGCCCTCAGCGGTGCCGGCCTGTTTGACGGCGGCGATGTAGTCGGGGTCGTGGAGGCGGGCGAGCTTGGCCTCATCGATCTCTCCGATGGGATTGACGTGGACGTTGTCCGCGTCGAAGAGCCCGAAGTCCTCGGCGAGCTTCGCTGTCAGGTCGAGCCTGAGAGGGTGCATGGGGTGGCTGGGACCGAAGTTGTAACCGGTCACCTCGTCGTCCCAAACGACATACACATCATTTTCGGCCATGCCCACCATGCTATATGGCGCAGCTCACTTGCGCCGATTCCGGGGCCACCGGCTCTACCATGGTGATTGTGTCCAAGAATTCCTCGCCGCGCCTCGATTGGCTGCTGAAGCCGGGCCGGTGGGTCCGTGACTTCGTCGACGACCTCGCCGTGGCCTCACCGGCACAACTGGCGATCGGGTCCTTCGTCGCCGTCGTCGCGGCGTTCGCGATCCTGCTGATGCTGCCGGCGAGCATGCGCGACCCCGGTTCAGTCGACCAGGCCACACACATCGCGAACTCGGTGTTCGTGGCGGTCTCCGCCGTGTGCGTGACCGGGCTGACCCCGGTCGTCACGGAGGAGTACTGGTCAGACTTCGGGATCTCGATCATCACCGCCGGCATCCAGGTCGGCGGTCTCGGAATCCTCACCCTCGCCTCGGTGCTGGGCATGGCTGTCTCCAGGAGGCTGGGAGTCCGGCAGCGACTGATCGCTCAGCAGGCCACCTCGGCGCTCAATCTGGGTCAGGTCGGCTCGCTGCTCAAGGCCGTGGTCATCACCATCTTCACCGCCGAATCGATCCTCGCGGTGCTGCTGTTCCCACGGTTTCTCATCCGCGGGGAATCGCTCGGCGACTCGATCTGGTACTCGGTGTTCTATTCGATCTCGGCCTTCAACAACGCCGGTTTCACCATCCACGAAGGCGGGGCGGCGTACTTCGCCTCCGATCCATGGATCCTGTCGCTGATCATGGTCGGCGTGTTCGTCGGGTCGCTGGGCTTTCCCGTCGTGCTCATGGTCACGATGTTCTGGAATCGGCCGAGCCGCTGGGATCTGCATACGAAGCTGACTCTGACGACCACGACGGCGGTCCTGGCCGTCGGGCTGCTGCTGCTGGCGCTGTTCGAGTCGGCGAACCCGGCGACGCTCGGCGATAAGAACGCCGGTCACACATTCATCGAAGTCCTGTTCATGGCCGTGATGCCGCGATCGGGAGGGTTCTCGACGATGGAGATCGCGGACATGAGTCAGGCGTCGCACCTGCTCATGGACCTCATGATGTTCATCGGCGGCGGATCGTCCTCGACGGCCGGCGGAATCAAGGTGACAACAGTGGCAGTGCTCATTTTGGCAGCATTCGCCGAGGCCAGGGGCCTGCAAGACGTCCACGTATTCGGTCGGCGGCTGACCTCCTCGACGATCAAACTGTCGATCTCGATCCTGCTCACGGGTGCGATGATCGTCTTCGTCGGCACGCTCGCAATGCTTCAGATCAGCTCCGAACCGCTCGATCGGGTCCTGTTCGAGGTGATCTCGGCCTTCGGCACCGTCGGGCTGAGCTCCGGAGTATCGGCATCCTCACCGAATCTCGGCCTCTATGTGCTGGCGGTGATCATGCTCATCGGCCGACTCGGTACGATTACACTTGCGGCTGCTCTGTCCATGCAGGACTCCGCCCGTCTCTACCGCTACCCCGAGGAAAGGCCGGTCGTTGGCTAACGAACACACCTCAATCCTGGTCATCGGACTGGGACGCTTCGGATCCTCGACCGCGGCGACTCTGGCCAAACTCGGTCGCGAGGTGATGGCCATCGAGCACAATCCCGAACTCGTCAAGGACTGGAGCGGCAAACTCACGCACGTCGTCGAGGCCGACTCGACGAACATCGACGCTCTGCGCCAGGTGGGTGCCGGTGACTTCTCTACCGCCGTCGTCGGCATCGGAACCTCGATCGAGGACAGCGTGCTGACCACGGCCAACCTCGTCGACCTGGGCGTGACGCAGGTGTGGGCGAAGGCGATCTCGCCGTCGCACGGCAAGATCCTCCACCGCATCGGCGCCCACCACGTGCTCTATCCGGAGTCGGATGCCGGCCGCCGCGTCGCTCACCTGGTCAGTTCGCGGATGATGGAGTACATCGAGTTCGACGAGGGCCATTTCGCCGTGGTGAAGATGCGTCCGCCGCGAGAGATCCAGGGCTTCACCCTCAGCGAGTCCGGTGTTCGCGACAAATACGGTGTGACAATCGTCGGCATCAAGAGTCCCGGCCGCGACTTCACCTACGCCGACCCGACGACGCGGGTGGGCAAACAGGACCTGCTCATCGTCGCCGGGCACGTCGAGCTGCTGGGTCGGTTCGCCGGGCGCCCGTAGGCTGCGGGGCGGTGCCAGAGATAACCGCGGGTTCAAAGTGTGAAAGCAGTGACTTCGAGCGGTGCATCTGCATTTCGAAGCAGTTGGTGCACCGGTCAGGTCCGACACCACCGCGGCGGCACGCGCTGCGAGCGGCGATCGCCCCGCAACGTGGGTCTCGGATCGCTGGCACAGGAAGTGTGATTGCGCAGTATGAGAGCGGGCGACGGGAATCGAACCCGCGTCGTCGGCTTGGGAAGCCGAAGCTTTACCATTAAGCTACGCCCGCACGTCGCCACCGAATTCGAACTGTTCGCCCAGGCAGGGCCCGGTGCGATCATGCCGTGGTCAGCGACTCGGACCAGTCTACAGCGTGTCGCCCGAGGCGCATCCGACATTCGCGGGTTCAAAGTGTGAAAGCAGTGACTTCGATCGGGGCATCTGCATTTTCAAGCAGTTGGTGCCGTGGTTGGGTGCGAGCTCGGGAACGCACTCGTGGAGCAATGAACTTCCTCAGGTGCGGTGCCTGCCCGAAGAGTTTGGTTGCGCATTCTTCAAGGTGAGTCACCTCGGTGAAGTTGAGACGGACGATTCGGTACCCCAGCTCCAGCAGCCGATTGTACTGACGAACCTCTTTGCGCATCAGCTGAACTCCGTTGTCGGCATATTTGGAGAAGCCGTCGACGAGAACGATCGTCCGCGATTCTCTGTGCAGAAAGTCCACACGAGCGATGACTGTGTGACCATCCCAGATCCTGGCCTGCTGACTGAATCCGGTCAGCCTCAGCTGCGTGAGGATGTACGCGAAGCGACTCTCTCCGTAGCTCTCCGACAGCGGACCGATCGCCGACAGCAAGCGCTGCGCTCTCACCTGGCCTTTTGAGAGTCGGCCCAGCACGGGCAGGAATTCCTCGGCGATTCGGCGCTCGGCCAATGCCAGCGTGTCCGGTGGGTAACCGAACCTGGCCGCTGCGTCCGCTCCTGCGTCGGAACCGAATGTCGATCTGCGCAGACACGACTCCAGCGCGGCGAAGCCCTCCGGTTCACCGAGTTGGCCGATGAGGTCGAATGCAGTGCGAATGGGCGAGGTGAGCGCCATCTTGCCGATGCGGACGACGCCCTCATCAGGAATGGTCTTGGAGGTCCTCGACACATCGGCACTGCTGTGCCGCCTCGTCGGATGAGCGATGAAGACCTTCCCCCGAGGCGGTCGATGCAGCGGAAGGTCATGGACGAATGCGGCGGAGACTCCCCAGATCACGTCGTCGAATCGGTAGTGCGGGTACGAAGCCACTCGCAGCTTCTCGAACATGTCGAGGAGTTCGAAACGAGGCCTCCCCGACTCCGGGTCGGTCTGCTCGACGACTCTGTGAATCCACGCTTCATCCGTGATGAACTCCGCTATCGCACCATGTCTGGGATTCGCACAGCGGGCGATGACCGAATACATCCCTTGAGTGAGTGCCAAAAGGCAGCAGTCTTTGGCGTCACGGATGCATCTGCTCTGCACCCCACGCGCCCTGAGTTCACTGGTGCGGACCACGTTGTACATGCGGCAAGACTGTCGCTGCGCATGGGACTCTGACAAGGCCTCCTCAACCGCCTGTGGACTCGCCCTCGGCATCCACACCCATGGGACGTCCGAGTCCGCCGGCTGTCAACAGTCCACGGCGCTCGAGTCACCGGTGCTTCCGGACCCGCGTGGTGCTCGATTACAGCCGAGTTCTCAGCGCAAGGATGCGTGCGCCGAGGCGGTCACGACGCGGCCACAACGCTGCGGTATCCACAACCGCGTGTTCGAAGTGCATGCGTCCCTCTCTGTCAGGCTGGTTGTGAGTCACTCAGTCTGACACTGAGAGGAACACTAACCATGACCATCACTACTGGATACAGCGTGGCAGAGATCCGGTCTTTCCTGGTTCAGTACGACCAGATCCCC
>NZ_FXYY01000012.1 GCF_900169165.1 Brevibacterium linens ATCC 9172 | reverse complement strand
GGCGTCTGGCGGTCATCGGGATCTTGCCTTCCATAGGGCAAGCCTGCTCCCGTTTGTTGGGAGTTCGCGCTCAAAGTGCTTGAGGCACCACCAGGTTCTACGCGCTCAAAATAGCTGAGGCACGTCGCCGATTTGTGTTTGGCTGCGGTCGATGGGTATTGTTTTACTTCGGGTTCACCCGATAAGGGCCTATAGCTCAGGCGGTTAGAGCGCTTCGCTGATAACGAAGAGGTCCCTGGTTCAAGTCCAGGTAGGCCCACGTCCTGTCACAACAGGATTTCCTTTCGAGGAGGATCATGAGAAGATGGATTCTCAGCGGTCTCACTGTAGTGGGACTGGGAGTGTTCTTCGGGTGGCGGCACCGCAACCAGGGTGCCCAGGCCGAATGGTCCGAACACACCGACTCGGTGTGAGGGTGTGAACCCATTTCGGGGGTATGGCGCAATTGGTAGCGCATCTGCTTTGCAAGCAGAGGGTTAGGGGTTCGAGTCCCCTTACCTCCACTCGAGTAGTTTTGAGACAGCACTCGTAGAACGAAGGCTCCGAACCGATTGCGGTTCGGAGCCTTCGTCGTCTGCGCCGGCTATGAGCGGTACCGAAGGGTCGGCAGAGAACGCCGGCTCATCGGTCATGGAACGTGTCATCGTCGATGTCCGGAAGGCACTGCTAGAGTCGACGCGTGACATCGCAACGTTGGCAGGACATCATGGAATGGCCGCTCATCACCACGGCGGTGATCTTTCTCGCCGCGTACAGCTGGCAGGTCATCGGAGAGCCGACCGGGCGAGCCGGAGACATCGCCTACGGGATAGTGTTCGCCTCCTGGCTCGTCTTCATCGTCGACTACGCCGTCAATCTCATCCTCGCGCAGCGACGGTGGGAGTGGTTCGTCCATCACCTCTTCGAACTCGTCGTCATCGTCCTCCCGCTGCTGCGTCCCCTGCGCGTGCTCAGAGCGATTACCGTTCTGCACGTTCTCAATCGGACGATCGGGACTGCGGTTCGTGGCCGGATCCTCATCTACACCGCCTCGGCTTCGGCGCTGCTCGTCTATGCCGCCTCGCTGGCCGTGCTCGATGCCGAACGGCACACGGACTCTGCGATCAACACGATGGGAGACGCCATCTGGTGGTCGTTCGTGACCATCACGACTGTCGGCTACGGCGATATGACACCTGTCACCGGAGTGGGAAGGACGCTGGCGGTGTGCCTCATGCTCGGAGGCATCGCGCTGCTCGGTGTCGTCACGGGAACGCTCGCCTCATGGATCGTTGAGAAGGTCTCGACGAACGTCGACGAGAACCAAGCGGCGACGGTCGCCCACGTTCGCCGACTCGAGGACAGGATCAGCGAACTCACCCGCAGTCTCGACGTTGTCGCCGAGCAGATCGGCGGCGAATCGACAGCAACCAGACATTCGGAGGAGATGAGGACCGGACGGTGGACAGAATAGGGTTCTCCCCACTGTCGGCGCGAAACGGGAATACGTTAGTCTGAGATGCTGTTGACACTTTCGTCTGCGCGTCGATTCGGCATCTGCGTGCGACTTCCGCCCACGCCCCGGGACCCTCAGACACATCCGAACGGAGCACCGTCTTGTCCAGCGACAGCTCACCCGCACAGGCGCAGACACAGCATAGCGACACCATCGACCCGGCCGGCATGCGAGTCATCTGGCTGCTGCTCGTGGCTGCCTTCGTAGCCATTCTCAATGAGACGACGATGGCCATCGCCATCCCCGAGCTCAACAAGGCCCTCGGCATCCCTCCGGAGCTCGGCCAGTGGCTGACCAGCGCGTTCATGCTCACCATGGCCGTCGTCATTCCGACGACCGGTTTCCTCCTGCAGCGTTTCGCCACCCGCCAGATCTTCTTGGCCGCGATGATCCTGTTCTCTGCGGGCACGCTCATCTGCCTCGTCTCGCAGGGGTTCGTCCTGCTTCTCATCGGACGCATCGTCCAAGCCGCGGGAACCGGCATCATGATGCCGCTGCTGATGACGACGATGATGAACGTCGTCCCGGCACACTCACGGGGTCGGATGATGGGTCGAGTCGGTCTCGTCATCTCTCTGGCCCCGGCCATCGGACCGACGATGTCCGGCATCGTCCTCGATTCGCTCGGCTGGCGCTGGCTCTTCGGAATCATCCTGCCCATCGCGCTCATCGCACTGGCACTCGGCGCGAAGTGGATGACCAACCTCGGCGAGTCGACTCACGCCCCCATCGACATCGTCTCCATCATCCTGTCCGTGTTCGCCTTCGGCGGCATAGTCTACGGCCTCAGCCGGTTCGGCGGCGGCCACGGCGGTGAGGCAGGCGGCGGATCGACGAGCACCCTGGCATGGGCGACGATCGGCGGCGGAGTCGTCTTCCTCGCTCTCTTCGTGTGGCGTCAGCTCGTCCTGCAGAAGGGCGATCGCGCCCTGCTCGACCTGCGCGTGTTCAAGTCGCGCAACTACGTCTTCTCGGTCGTCATCATGGCCGTCGTCGCACTGTCGATGTTCGGCACCTTCTCTCTGCTGCCGCTGTACCTGCAGAGCGTCGTCGGCCTCGGCGCCACCCAGTCGGGTCTCGTGCTCCTGCCGGGGTCGGTGCTCATGGGCCTGCTCGGCCCTGTGATGGGTCGGATTTATGACGCTCGCGGACCCAAGACGCTGCTCGTTCCCGGCACGATCATGATCGCGTCCTCGATGTTCGCGTACTCGACGGCCGGGGTGGGCACGCCGATCTGGCTGCTCATCATCATCCAGATCGTCATGTCCCTGGGCCTGGCGGGTTCGTTCACTCCGCTCTTCTCCGCGTCACTGGGGTCGTTGGACCGTCACCTGTACTCGCACGGTTCGGCCGCGCTCAACACCCTGCAGCAGGTTGCGGGAGCCGCCGGTACCGCGCTGCTCATCTCGATCTACTCCGCTGCATTGCACGCCGGCCAGGCCGACGGCAAGTCCGTCCCCGAGGCGGGAGCCCCCGGCGGCCACGCCGCGTTCCTGCTGGCGACGGTCATCGCGATCGTCCCCGTCGTCCTCGCGTTCTTCATCCGCAAGCCAGAGGATCAGGAAGACTATCCCGCCGAGGTGGTCGAACCAACCGAGGCCAGCCCCGCCGAATGACGGTCGGCCCATGACAGCGGCCGACTGAGGCACATCGAACCCCTCGTTCCGAAATTCCCGGAACGAGGGGTTCTGTCGTCGGGCGCCCAGGTGAACGGGGGTCCCGACCTTGGTACGGTGGCCTCATGACCTCCTCTGTGCCCTCAGATCCGACATCCTCGACCGAGATCCAGTCGGACGTGAGGGTCCGCGGTGCCAGGGAACACAACCTGCGCAACGTCGATCTCACAGTGCCTCGGGATGCGCTCGTCGTCTTCACCGGAGTGTCCGGATCGGGCAAGTCCTCCTTGGCCTTCGGCACCCTCTTTGCCGAGTCCCAACGCCGCTACCTCGAATCCGTGGCACCGTATGCCCGCAGGCTCATCGACCAGGCAGGGGTCCCCGACGTTGATTCGATCACCGGAATGCCGCCGGCCGTCGCCCTGCAGCAGCAGCGCGGCGGGCGCAGCGCACGTTCGAGCGTCGGCAGCGTCACCACGGTGTCCAGCCTCGTGCGCATGCTCTTCTCCCGTGCCGGCCACTACCCCGATGATCAGCCGATGCTGCTGGCCGAGGAGTTCTCCACGAATACAGTCGAAGGAGCCTGCCCCGAATGCCATGGAATCGGCCGCGTCTACGAGGTGCCCGAGGACAAGATGGTCCCGGATCCGACGCTGACGATCCGGGAGCGCGCCATCGCTGCCTGGCCGACCGCCTGGCACGGCCACCAGCTGCGCGATACCGCCGTGGCCCTCGGCTTCGACGTCGACGTTCCGTGGCAGGATCTGCCGCGAGAGCACCGCGACTGGATCCTCTACACTGAGGAGACCCCGCACCTTCCCGTCCACTCCCGGCTGACATTGGCCGAGGCGCGCGAAGCGATCGCAGCAGGTGCCGAACCGACCTATTCGGGAACCTTCGTCGGAGCCCGCAAATACGTGCTCGATACGTTCGCGAACACGAAGAGTGCTGCGATGAAGCGGCGGGTCTCCGAGTTCCTCACCGTTGCGCCCTGCCCGATCTGCCAGGGAAAGAAGCTCAGACCCGAGGCACTGTCAGTGACGATCGCCGGTCTCGATATCGCCGAATTCTCCGCCCTGCCGCTGCATGAACTCATGCAGATCCTCAGCGATGCCGTCGCGGAGTCGAGAACATCCATGGACGCGGGCGATCACGCGCCGTCGTCACCTGGGCGCCAGTCTGCCGCCGAGGATCACTCCTCCGTTGACGATCATCCCTCGGCGGAGAAGCTCGTCGCGTTCGTCCGCCTCGGCGAGGGCCTCATCGACCGATTGAAGCCCATCAGCGATCTCGGGCTCGGGTACCTCTCGCTCGATCGGACCACGCCGACGCTCTCCGGTGGAGAGCTGCAGCGACTGCGGCTGGCCACACAGCTGACCTCCGACCTCTTCGGGGTCGTCTATGTGCTCGACGAACCCTCGGCCGGTCTCCACCCGCAGGACGTCGATGCACTCATGGGCATCCTCGACGGACTGAAGGCGCGGGGCAACAGTCTCTTCGTCGTCGAACATTCGGTCGACATCATGCGCCATGCCGACTGGCTCGTCGACATCGGACCCGGAGCCGGCGAACGCGGCGGGCACGTCCTCTACAGCGGCCCCGCTGCCGGTCTTGCCGAGGTCGAGGACTCGGTGACCCGCGGCTATGTATTCGGCAACCGCGGACTCGAACCCCACGAACCACGTCAGCCCCACGGGTGGATGCGGCTGGAGAACATCCGCCGCAACAACCTCCACGATGTCAGCCTCGACCTGCCTCTCGGCGCGCTGACCGCTGTGACCGGAGTATCGGGGTCGGGCAAGTCCAGCCTCGTCAGCCAGGCGCTGCCGGCAATCGTCGGCGACCGGTTGGGAACGTCCACCTCCACTGACGACCCCGCTCCCGAGGGCGATGATCTGCTGCTCGTCGACGATACCGAAGAGCTGCGCGGAACCGTCACCGGAGACCTCACGGGATTCCGTCGGGTCGTGAGCATCGACCAGAACCCCATCGGCCGGACGCCCCGGTCCAATGTGGCGACCTACACCGGTCTGTTCGACCATGTCCGCCGCCGCTTCGCCGAGACTCCCGAGGCGAAAGAACGCGGATACAAACCCGGACGGTTCTCCTTCAACGTCTCCGGCGGACGGTGCCCGACCTGCGAAGGAGAAGGCTCCGTCATGGTCGAGCTGCTCTTCCTTCCGTCGGTCTATACCGAGTGCCCGGACTGCCACGGCACCCGCTTCCAGTCGAGCACGCTCGAGATCCTGTGGCGCGGACGCAACATCGCCGAGATCTTAGGGATGAGCGTCGAAGACGCCCACGACTTCTTCACCGGCGAGTTCGACATCATCCGTTCGCTGACTGCGCTCATCGACGTCGGCCTCGGCTATCTGCGTCTCGGCCAGCCCGCCACCGAACTCTCCGGCGGCGAAGCACAGCGGGTCAAGCTCGCGAGCGAACTGCAGCGCTCCGGGCGCGGCGACACCCTCTACGTGCTCGATGAACCCACGTCAGGACTGCACTGCGCCGATGCCGACCGCCTCGTCGCCCACCTGCAGTCACTCGTCGATGCCGGCAACACCGTCGTCATGGTCGAACTCGATATGCGCGTCGTGGCCGTCGCCGATCACGTCATCGAACTCGGCCCAGGTGCCGGTGACGCCGGCGGACGGCTCGTCGCTGCAGGCGCACCCGCTGACGTTGCCGCGGCAGGTGCGGGTCCTTCGGCGAAATACCTCACCGCAGCACTGTCCGAACACGGGTGATCTGAGGCACACGCCCTGATCCCGGCAGGCTGCGAGATCCGCAGAAACATGCCGATCCCGGGACCTGCCAGAATTGTTGGAGACGTCTAAGTCTCAGTTGTCCGTAGACACACCCAATCTGCGGTGGGAAGTCTTGAGACATGCCCACAGCAATTCTTCGCCGCATCGCGATCTGCCTGCTCATCGCCGCACCCGCAGTGGTGCTTCGCGTCACCGGCGTCGAACTCGCCCCGGTCCTCGAGCTCCTCTCCTACGGCGCCGCAATCGTCGCTGCCGCCTTCCTGCTGGCCTGGGCAGCCGAGGCGGCGCAGAAGGACATCTCGGGAGCCCTCGCGATCGCCCTGCTCGCCCTCATCGCGGTCCTCCCCGAATACGCCGTGGACCTCTACTATGCGTTCCGCTCCGGATCGGATCCGGACTACCTGCACTTCGCGGCGGCGAACATGACCGGATCGAACCGTCTGCTCCTCGGCTTCGGCTGGCCGCTCGTCGTCATCATCGCCCTCTTCGTCGCCCGTCGCCTGGCCAAACGGACGAAGTCCCCCGTCCAGCATTCCCTGCGCCTGGATGCGGGCAGCCGGATGGACATCGGCTTCCTCGTCATCCTCGGCGTGATCGCCTTCGCCATCCCGCTGATCGGCAGCATCCCCATGTGGTTCGGCATCGGCCTCGTCCTCATCTTCGCGGCCTACCTGTGGCGGGCCGGCCAGGTGGCAGGCGATGACGATGAGGAGTTCGTCGGCGCCGCGGCCCTCATCGTCGCCATGCCCAAGAAGGCCCGCCGGACCACGGTGGTCACGATGTTCGTCGTCTCGGCCGCGATCATCCTGCTGTCTGCCGAACCGTTCGCCGAGGCGCTCGTGGCCTCGGGTGAGAGCCTCGGCCTCGACAGCTACTTCCTCGTCCAGTGGTTCGCCCCGTTGGCCTCCGAGGCGCCCGAGTTCATCATCGCCGCGATGTTCGCCCTGCGCGGCATGGGCGGAGCGGCCATCGGCACGCTCATCGCCTCGAAGGTCAACCAATGGAGCCTGCTTGTCGGCTCCCTGCCGATCGCCCACTTCGCCGGTGGCGGCGGCCTCGGGCTGCCCCTGGACGGCCGCCAGATCGAGGAATTCACACTCACGGCCACGCAGACCATCCTCGGCGTTGCCATCATCCTGGCCCTGCGCTTCCACTGGGCACCGGCGCTCGGGCTGGCGGCTCTGTTCGGGGTGCAGTTCTTCGTCACGGACACGTCTGGACGCTGCATCCTCTCCGCGATCCAGGCGGTGCTGGCGATCGTCTTCCTCATCCTCCACCGGGCTGACATCCTCCCCACCCTCGCGGCCCCGTTCCGCAGGCCTCAGGCCGATTTCGGTGGGTCGGACATCACCGAGGCGGCCGAACCCAACCGCGAATCGATCGCCACGGCGTCCTCCGACCCGAATTCGCCCGGTGCCCGCCGCGCGTAGAATGACGATCATGCCGCGCCCCGCTGTCACTCGCATGGTCGAGGACTACGTCACCCTCATCTGGAAAGCCTACGAATGCCCGGGCGGTCGCCCCGCCACCACCGAGATGGCCGAGCAGCTGGGAGTCACCGCCTCGACCGTTTCGGCGAATCTCAAGAAGCTCGCCCGCGACGGCTACATCGACTACGAACCCTACGGACAGATCGTGCTCACGGATGTGGGCCGGCAGATCGCCGTCGAGATCGTCAGGCGCCACCGCATCGTCGAGTCCTACCTCGTCGAGGCTCTGGGCCTGACCTGGGACCAGGTCCACGATGAGGCGGACCGGCTCGAACATGCGGTTTCCGACCTGGTGCTCGAGCGGATGAACGCGGCGCTGGGGAATCCGGAGCGAGGCCCGCACGGTGACCCGATCCCCGATGTCGACGGGCATACGGCTGAATTCCCGAGCAGGCGGCTGAGGGAGACCGTCTCGGGCGTCGAGGTCGAAGTCGTGCGCGTCTCCGACCGTTCGCCCGAGCTGCTGCGGTACCTCACCGAACGCGGAATCGTCATCGGTACGAAGCTGCAGGTGAGATCGATCAGCTCGGCCGCCTCGGCGATCGCGGTCAGCATCGGCGACGAGAGCATCGAGCTCGCCCTCGACGCCGCCGACGCGATCCACGTCGGACCCCGACCCAGCTGAGGGCTGGACGACCGCCTGTCAGACGCCTGCAGATCGGCATCAGTGCGGACATCGGGGCGAGAGTCTCCCCGCCTCGTCCGCTTACGACAGATACGACAACTGCGACAGATACGACAACGCCCGGTCGGCTGCGAATGACTTGCAGCAGACCGGGCGTCGACTATTGCGCGGGGCTCAGGCCCGGCAGCGAACAGATCAGGCGTGCACGCGGATGAGGTGTTCGTTGGTGAACGCCTGGAAGGCCCACTGGGCGTTCTCGCGGCCGTAGCCCGAACGGTTGATGCCGCCGAACGGGTACTCCGGTCCCGACTCCATGTGGGAGTTGATCAGCGTCATGCCGGCGTTGATCTTCTTGCCGAACTCCTGACCCTTCTCCAGGTCATCGGTCCACACCGAGCTCATCAGGCCGTATTCGGTGTCATTGGCCAGACGCAGAGCATCCTCTTCGTCCTTGGCCCGGTAGACCATGACGGCGGGTCCGAAGAGCTCGTTGCAGCCGAGGTCCGATTTCGGGTCGATGTCGGAGATCACGGCCGGGGACATGAACCAGCCCGGACGGTCGAGCTTCTTGCCGCCGGTGTGCAGCGTGGCGCCGTCGGACACGGCCTTGTCGATCATCTCGACGATCTCGTTGAGAGCACCCTCGGAGGAGACCGGGCCCATGCCGACCTCGGGGTCGTCGAAGTCCGAGACCTTCGTCGCCTCGGCGGCCTTGACCGCCTCGGCGAGGAATTCGTCGTAGAGATCATCGACGACGATCATGCGCTTGGGCGAGGTGCAGACCTGACCGGCGTTTGCCAGGCGCAGGCCGACGAGCTTCTGTGCCACCGACGCCACGTCCTTCGAGTCGAGGACGACCGCTGGATCGTTGCCGCCGAGTTCGAGGACGGCGCGCTTGTAGTACTTCGCGGCGATCGCAGCCACCGAGGCACCAGCACCCTCCGACCCGGTGAGCGAGAAGCCCTTGACGCGGAAGTCCTTGAGGACCTCCTCGGCGTGGGAGGAGTCGAGGTAGATGTTCTGGTACACGCCCTTCGGCAGACCCGCCTCGGTGAGGAGGTCTTCGAAGTACTGCGAGGACTTCGGGCAGATCGACGCCTGCTTCATCATGATCGAGTTGCCGACCATGAGGTTGGGCAGCACGAAGCGGGCGATCTGGTTGTATGGGAAGTTCCACGGCATGATGCCCAGCAGCACGCCCAGCGGCTGGTGCTCGACATAGCTGCTGGCGGCGCCGGCAGCGGCCAGGTGAGTGGTGGACAGATGAGTGGCGGCGTTGTCGGCCATCCAGCGGGCGGTGCGGGCGACCTTGTCGACCTCGCCGAGTCCCTGCTTCTTGATCTTGCCCATCTCGCGTCCGATGATGTCGGTCATCTCATCGGCGTTCTCATCGACGAGATCGGCGAATTTCCGCAGGATTGCCGCGCGCTCATGCAGCGGCGTCTCCTTCCATGCCAGGTGCGCCTCATGGGCACGATCGATGTAGGCGGGAATCTCATCGACGGGTACGGAGGCGAACTCCTCCTCGACTTCGCCGGTGTTGGCATTGGTGACAGCGAACTTGCTCATGGAACGTCCTTTCACGGGTTGACGATCTGTGCCCTGTAACAAACTACAGTCTCCCGACATTCCGCGACACTTGAGTCCATCCCTGGGATTGGGAATCGGGAATAGGATTCGGGCATGGAGAGAGTGACTGGAATCGGCGGATACTTCCTGCGGGCCTCCGACCCCGAGGCGATGACGACGTGGTACCGCGACGTACTCGGGGTCGACTTCGGCGATCACGGACTGTGGCAGCAGCCGGCGGGACCGACCGTGATCGGGCTCTTCGAAGCCGACACCGACTACTTCGGGACGCGGCCGGAAGGCCAGGATCGGCAGCAGACGATGCTGAATTTCCGTGTCGCCGACCTCGACGCGATGATCGCGCAGCTCCGCGTTGCCGGCGCCGAGGTGGATGACCAGACCCAGCAGATGGACGGAATCGGACGCTTCGGCTGGGTGACCGATCCCGAAGGGAATCGGATCGAGCTGTGGGAGCCGGAAGAACAGGGGTGACCATCGGGTGAGCCCGTCCGTGGACGGATTGAACCGGATGGACGGTCAACTTCGGCAGTCCGTGGTCGCTGCTCTTCGTCGCGGCTGTCGTGGGGGCCGTGGTGTGGGGCATCTTCTCCTGAGCGCAGCCCCGAGGCTCAGGCACCCACATCCTGGAGGTGGTGCTTGACCTCGTGGAGACCGTACCTGGTCAGCGAGGTGATCGTGAACTCGCGACCATCGGCCCGGTATCCCGTGCGATTCCATTCGTCGTTGGCGACGTCGGCGAGCTGCGCCGAGTATCCCTGGGCGGCCGAGCGGAGGCCGGCGAACACCTCAGCGGGGTCGGCATGGGCGTAGTCGGATTCGAGGGCGACCGAATCCCCGTCGAAGTTCGGCAGGGTGGGCCCCTCCTCGGCGATCATCAGCCGGGTGCGCTCGCGGAAGAGGTCGAGGACGTCGCGCATATGTGCCCCGTATTCGAGCGCCGACCACCGATGCGGATCCGCGCGCTGGCCGGCATCGGCGCGACTGAGCACCGCCTCCCATGACTGGGCGGCGGAGAGGATCTCATCCGGGGCGGTGCTGACGTCCTCGACTCCGGTGAAGCCGCATTCGGCGCACCCGCCGTCGATGACCTCGGCCCAGTCACGCGTATCCGGGGTGATCTCGTCCATGGTCGTGTCCTTCCCTGAAGCTTGGATTCCCACCGGCGCCGAGGTGGCTCCCACCTCGGCGCGGTGTCATCCACCGTTGATGATCGTCGCGAGCACCGTGGCCTGGCTGATGTCATCGCGCTTCGCGGCCGTGAGCAGGGTCAGCCTGCCCTTCTTCGCGTATCCCCGCAGGCTCTCGAGCGCCTCGGCGGGTTCCTCGGCTTTGAGCTCCTCTCGGTATCGACGTGAGAATTCCTCGAACTTCTCCGGGTCGTGGGAGTACCACTTGCGCAGTTCGGTCGATGGGGCGACGGCCTTCGCCCAGTCGTCGAGCTCGGCTTTGTCCTTGCTGACTCCGCGCGGCCAGACCCGGTCGACGAGGACGCGGGTGCCGTCGGAGTTCTCCGGGTCATCGTAGATGCGGCGGACCCGGGCGTTCTTCTGTGCGGCCATCAGTGACCTCCGTTCTGTGGTCGTCTTCAGTCTATGACGCGTCTCCGGCGATGCAAGGAGCGGACAGAAGCGCAGGTCAGCACCGGTGAGAAGAAGCAAGTTCGACGGTCATTCCATGTTCGCGCTCGAAGCGTATACTGGTGAGCCAAGCGCCGTTGTGATGATGCAGGGCACGTCGACGGCGAACTCACTTCGCGAGGAGATGATGCAGTGACGGTCATGACCGAGGCCTTTCCGAACGGAAAGACGCCGCAGCATGTGCTGGGTCCGCCGGCTCCGGCCGCCGTGTTCCTCGTCCTCACCGTGAGATCCGGCGCCGAGGCGGAGGCCAAGGACTTCCTCGGCGACATTGCGGGGGTGGTCAGGTCCGTGGGCTTTCGCGCTCGCGAGGATCACCTCAGCTGCGTGACCGGCATCGGCGCCGAGCTCTGGGACCGGATGTTCGACGCCCCGCGCCCGGCCGGGCTGCACCCCTTCATCGAACAGCGCGGAGACGTCCACACCGCGCCGTCGACCCCCGGTGATCTGCTCTTCCACATCCGGGCCCGGCGGATGGACCTCTGCTTCGAACTCGCCCGCCAGCTCGTCGGCGAACTCGGTGACGCCGTGTCCGTCGTCGACGAGGTGCACGGTTTCCGCTACTTCGACGAACGCGACATCATGGGCTTCGTCGACGGCACCGAGAACCCCGAGGATCAGGAGGCCGTGGACTCGGTGTTCACGCCGACCGGTGGAGATGACCCGGCGAGCAGCACCTATGTGATCGTGCAGAAGTATACCCACGACATGGCCGCATGGGAGGCGCTGAGCGTCGAGGACCAGGAGGCGGCCTTCGGTCGGCACAAACTCTCCGATATGGAGTTCCCCGACGAGGACAAGGCGCCGAACTCCCATCTCATCCTCAACACGATCGAGGACGAAGACGGGACCGAGCACAAGATTGTGCGTGACAATATGGTCTTCGGATCGGTCGAGTCCGGCGAGTTCGGGACCTACTTCATCGGCTACGCCGCCGACGTCAGCGTGACCGAACAGATGCTCGAGAACATGTTCATCGGCAACCCCCGCGGCACCTACGATCGGATCCTCGACTTCTCGACCGCGCAGACCGGCGGCCTCTTCTTCGTCCCCTCCCAGGATTTCCTCGACGATCCCGACGGAGAGCTCGCCGCCGCCGAGCCATCCGATGCGCAGAACGACGACCCGGCCTCCGCCTCGGCGAGGGTCGAGGAAACAGACCCACCCAATCCCGCATCAGCCGACGACCCCGCACCGGCCGACGACAGCCTCGGCATCGGCAGCCTGAGAAGGAGAGACCAGTGAATAACCTCTATCGCGAGCTTGCCCCCATCCCCGGCCCGGCCTGGGCGGAGATCGAGGAGGAGGCTCGACGGACATTCAAACGCAATATCGCCGGCCGCCGGATCGTCGATGTCGCAGGGCCCACGGGCTTCGAGACCTCCGCGGTGACCACTGGCCACATCCGAGACGTCCAGTCGGAGACGAGCGGACTGCAGGTTAAGCAGCGCATCGTGCAGGAATACATCGAGCTGCGGACCCCATTCACCGTGACTCGGCAGGCCATCGATGACGTGGCCCGCGGGTCCGGTGACTCGGACTGGCAGCCCGTCAAGGATGCGGCCACGACGATCGCGATGGCTGAAGATCGGGCCATTCTCCACGGGCTCGATGCGGCCGGGATCGGCGGAATCGTTCCCGGCAGCTCGAATGCCGCAGTGGCCATCCCCGACGCCGTCGAGGACTTCGCGGACGCCGTCGCCCAGGCGCTGAGTGTGCTGCGCACGGTGGGAGTCGACGGGCCCTACAGCCTGTTGCTCTCCTCCGCGGAGTACACCAAGGTCTCCGAGTCCACCGACCACGGCTACCCGATCCGCGAGCACCTCTCCCGGCAGCTCGGCGCCGGAGAGATCATCTGGGCGCCCGCGCTCGAAGGGGCGCTGCTCGTCTCCACGCGCGGGGGTGACTACGAGCTCCACCTCGGCCAGGACCTGTCGATCGGTTACTACAGCCACGACAGCGAGACCGTCGAACTCTATCTGCAGGAGACCTTCGGATTCCTCGCGCTGACCGACGAATCCAGTGTGCCTTTGAGCCTCTGATGAGCGGCTGATGAGCGTCTGAGGTGGGGCGGGCAGGTCTTGCCCAATGGCAAAAGGTGCGTAAGTGACCCGGAGACGGTCGTGTGACCGCGGCCGGGCGCTCGCCCATGCCACAATGACCGCATGGGACGATTTGGACGCCGCGGATTCTTTGCCGCCTCACTCGGAGTCGCGGGCATCGCCCTCTCCGGATGCTTTCGGCAGGCCCAGACCGACCCGGCCGCGGTCGCCGATGTCCTCCGTTCCGCGGTCACAGCCATGCCGGAGCATCTGGACGGCGAGGTGCAGTTCCAGGACAGCTTCTCCGCCGGGACCACGATCGGCGGGGTGCTCACGCTCGCCGGCAGCAGCTCCTACGAGGTGGCTGACTCCCTGCATGCGGTCCTGGAGACGATCATCCGAACCTATGTGGACCAGCCCGGAACGGACACGGCGTTCGTCCGGGTCGAAGGGCATCCGAGCGGCGATGCCGCGACACGTGTCCTTGCCGCCGACATCATTCCCGCGGCGAGCGGTGCCAATGTCACCACCGACGACCTCGTCGAGTTCTACGGCATCTGAGTGCGCCGTTGCGTGGCCTCGGTCCGTCTGGCTCTCGGATCGACGGACCGTCTGGCCGGCGGCGTGAGCGGATGCACTGGGACCCGGATGCAGAGGCTGATGGCAATCAATCGCGGCAATTCCCCGTCCAGGGGGTCGAAGCGGTGTAAGAATGGAGCGTGCACGAGCGCCACACTTGTGTCGGTCAACAGGGTCGACGCGCTCACCATGACAGGACGACGATGCCCGAATCCCCCGCCACCCGACCCCGCACCGCCGAAGGAGCCGAGATCGGCGCCCTGATCGGAGGGGCATTCGGACTGCTGTTCCTCATCATCAACAGCTCATCGTTCTCCTCGCTGGGCCGGACGCTGGTCATGGCCACGGGAATCATCGCCTTCGGAACCATTGCGGTCGTCGCGGTGCGGTCCCTCGTGCGTCTCCGGGCCGAACGCAGGCAGACGATGTCAGCGGAGGATCGTGAACCCGGGCGCCGCCGCGAGCCGCCGTTCGGCCGAGCGTATTGGATCATCGTCCTCATCGAGGCGATCGCACTCTTCGCCGGGGCCCGGGTGCTCTCGAGCCTCGGCCACCCCGGACTCGGAGTGGCATGGGTGGCCGTGGTCGTCGGCACTCATTTCTACGCGCTCGGCCGCGTGTTCGGGCTCGACCGCTTCCATGTGCTCGCCACCGTCGTCACCCTCTGCGGAATCGGCGGGTTCATCGCCTTCTTCGCGGCGGCTCCGGCGTTCATCCCCGTCATCAGCGGCGTCATCTCGGGCTTCGTGCTGCTCGCCTTCGCCATATGGGCCCTTATCCCGGCCGAACGGTAGAGCCTGGAACGCATCGGGTTTTGTACGGTTGCACATCGAGTTCTGATCCAGTCATCGGGAGAAAACTCGATGACTGGATCAGAACCCGATGACTCCCCACGACATGGCCGGACCGGGCGGCCCCTCACGTCGCTTCGCGTGCGCTGGCGGCCACTCGGTGGCGGGAGATCAGTCCTCGGCAGGAGCCTCGGGGACGCCGGATCCGTCCTTCTTCAGCGGCTGCACGCGCGGGGGTGGGAACTCCGGTGCCTGAGCGGCGGGACGGTCCTCCAGGCCGGCGAACACCTCGGCGATGGCGCGATCGAGCTGCGGATCGTCGGCGGCGAAGAGCTGACCGGGATCGTGCTCGACCTCGATATCGGGTTCGACGCCGTAGTTCTCCACGTCCCAGCCCTTGCCCTCGATCCAGAAGGAGTAGCGCGGCTGGGTCACACCGGTGCCGTCGACGAGGTCGTAGCGACCGTCGATGCCGACGACTCCGCCCCACGTGCGCACACCGACGACCGGGCCGATGCCCCTGGCCTGCACCCGCGCGTTGATGATGTCGCCGTCGGATCCGGAGAACTCATTGGCCACGAAGACGACGGGGCCGCGCGGAGCATCCTCGGGGTCCCGGTCCATCTGGTCATAGCTGCGAGCCGCACCCCAGGCAACCACTTGGTCGGCGAAGCGTTCGGCCACGAGCGCGCTCGTGTGCCCGCCGCGGTTGAAACGCACATCGGCGATGACACCCTCGCAGCCCATGGCCTGTCGCAGATCCCGGTGAAGCTGCGCCCAACCGTAGGAGGTCATGTCCGGGACATGGACGTAGCCGATGCGGCCGGCGGACTTCTCGGCCACATACTCCCGGCGCGAACGCACCCAATCCTGGTAGCGCAGCTTCTCCTCACTGGCCAGCGGAATGACCGCGACCGTGCGGTCCTTGCGACCGCGGCGCAGAGTGAGCTCGACGATCGTGTCCGCGGCGCCCTGCAGATGAGCGGCGGGACCGGCCGCCTCGTCGACGGGCTGACCATTCACGGCGACGATGACATCGCCGGGCTGGGCCCCGACGCCAGCCTGCCGAAGCGGCGACCTGGCATCCGGTTCACTGCTCTCACCGGGAAGGATGCGCTCAATCGTCCATCCATCCGCCGTCTTGGCGAGATCCGCACCGAGGAAGCCGAGCTTCTTCGACCCATCGCCGAGCCCCGACGGCGGGCTGACATAAGCATGCGAGGTGTTGAGCTCACCCACGGTCTCCCACAGCACGTCCACGAGATCGTCGTGAGTCAGGGCCTTCGCGGCCACGGCACGCCAGCGCAGCGTGACCGACTCCCAATCGACCCCGTTCATGTCTTCGCGCCAATAGTGGTCGCGCATGATCCGCGAGTTCTCCTCGAACATCTGCAGCCACTCGGCCCGACGGTCGAGTTCGAACCGCAGACGCGACAGGTCGACGGAGACGAACTCATCATCGTCGGCCTCGACCTTCCGGTTCGCAGGCACCACGCTGATCGCATCGTCGCTGCGCACGACGAGCAGCTTGCCGTCTCCTGAGATCTCGTACTCGTCGGCCTTGTCGACGACGGTGGTGATCTTCCGCTTGGCGAAGTCGAAGTACTGGACCACCTCGGCGGGTTTGTCACCGGTATCTCCGGCCCTCTGTGTGCCGAGCTCACCGGCCTCGACGTCGCCGGTGCGCAGCCAGACGAGGCCGCCCTCGGCGGAGTCGAGATCACGGAAGACCCCCGAGGCGACGGGGAACGGCACGATGCGTTCCTCCGCGCCCTCGAGTTCGACCTCGACGGTGGCGACGGTCTTGTCCCCGCGTCCACGCTCGGATTTGGCCTCCTCGGTGACCTCGCTGATCGCCCACCCGCCGGCGCTCGGTCCGAACGGTGCGGGCTCATCGGCGGCCAAGGGCAGCAGCCACGGTCGGGTGACGCCGTTGAACGACAGGTCGAAGGAATGCTGGTTGTACGAGGGATCGAAGGTGCGATCGGAGAGGAACGCGACGAACTTCCCATCGCGGGTGAAGGTCGGTGAGAAGTCGTTGAACTTGCCCGTCGTCAGCGGCTGGGCCTGACGATCCGACTTCACCTCGGCGATCATCAGCTGCGCGAGCAGCTCCTCACCCTGCGTCGGCTGCGACCACACGAGGTACTTCCCATCGGGTGAGAACCGCGGATCCCGCGCCTCGCCATGACTCGAATGCCCGACCAGCCGCGTCCGCCCGTTGCCCACCTCGACGGTCCGAATCGATCCGTCGTGGGAGATCGTGGCGAGCATCTTCCCCGCCGGATCCGCCTGCAGGTGAAGGACCCGTCCCAGGGCTCCGGCCCCGATTCGCCGAGGCGGCTTGTCCCCGGTCACGGACGCGACCTCGATCGCGTCCTCCCCTTCGACATCCGTGATGTATGCGGCGTAACCCGTGTCCCCGAGGACGAGGGGTTCGCGGGTGCGGATCGACGAATCCGCGCACAGTGCCCGGGCCGGACCTTCGCGGTGGGCGAGCCAGAAGGTCTTGCCGCGCCATTCCACGACCGAGGCATTGCCTGCCTGGTCAGGGCTGATGCTGTTGAGCCCGGTCTTCGGATCGAGGCTCAGCGGCTGCACCTGAGTGCCCGGCAGAGTCACTGCGAGGGTGCGGACGGCCGCATCGAGGCTATCGAGGATCTTGATCTGCCCACGGGAGTGCCAGACGATGCGGGTGCCGTCGGTCGTGGCGTCACGGACATAGCCGTCGGCCTCGGTCTGGTGAGTGAGCTGGCGCGGTTCGATCGCGGCGTCCGGGTTCGTCGAGGCGGCCCCACCCACATTCGCCGAGGTGGCCAGACCGTCGATGATCCACAGGTTCGCCTGCTCATCGGCATGGTGAGGGAAGGTCGCGGCCCGGTCCGAGGCGAAGACGAGCGAATCGCCGACCCACAGCGGATCCGTCAGCGAGGCCTCGTCCTCGCGCAGCAGGCGCTGCCACCGGGCCCCGGACCCATCGCCGATGCCGTCGGCATTCGAGCCTCCGACCCGATCGAGCCACAGCCTCGGCGCGGTGCCTCCGCGGTAGCGCTTCCAGTGTGCCGGCGGACGGGAGAACGGGGTCGACAGCGCCGTCACTCCCGTATGGTGCCGGGCCAGACCCGAAGCGCGACCGAACGACAGCCGATCGACGTCACCGTTCAGGCTCACTGACTTCACGACATGGTTGCGGACCTCGAACTCCCCGGCATTCGCACCGACGAGGACATGGGTCACATCGGCCCAGCCGAGCATCGTCAACGCCGTCGAACCCATCCAGGTGAGCCGGCGCAGGGCCCCGGTGGCCACCTCGGCGACCATGAGCTCCGGCTGGCCGGTGCGGAAGGACACGAACGCGACATGCGCTCCGTCGGGCGAGATCCTCGGTGATCGGACCGGCGCATGATCGGAGGTCAGGCGCCAGGCGCGGCCGCCGGCGGAGGGCACGAGCCAGACATCGTCGTCGGCGGTGAAGGTGATGAGATCGGACTGGATATGGGGATAGCGAAGATAAGTCACGTGACCCACATTACAAGCTCGACTGTGCGGCGACCGAGGGCCGGAACCGATGTCCAGGCAACTTGCACCCGGCAATAGAATGGCCATATGCCATCTCTGACTTCTGTGCTCACGGACCGTTTCGCCGCCGCCCTCATCCAGGCCTTCGGTGAGGACTTCGCCAGGCGCGATCCCGTCATCCGCAGCAGCCAGTTTGCAGACTTCCAGGCCAATGTGGCCCTGCCGCTGGCCAAGGAACTGAAGTCGAAGCCGCGCGATATCGCCGCGCAGATCGTCGAGAATCTCGACCTCGAGGGCGTCTGCGAGACCCCGGAGATCTCGGGACCCGGGTTCATCAACCTCACGTTCACCCCCGAATTCCTCGCCTCCACCCTGACCGCAGGCGGAGTCGCCGCCGCCCCGGAGAACACCGATCCGCAGACCATCGCCATCGACTATTCGGCCCCGAATGTGGCCAAGGAGATGCACGTCGGCCACCTGCGCACCACCGTCGTCGGTGACGCCCTGGCCCGCACCCACGAATTCCTCGGCAACACGGTCATCCGCCAGAACCACATCGGCGACTGGGGCACACCGTTCGGCATGCTCATCGAGCACCTCCTCGACGTCGGCGTCGACTCGGCCGAGGCCTCCGAGGTGTCCGAGAACCCGAACGCCTTCTACCAGGCTGCCCGGGCGAAGTTCGATTCCGACGAGGCCTTCGCCACGCGTTCGCGGGCCCGCGTCGTCAAGCTCCAGGGCGGCGACGAAGAGACCCTGGGTCTGTGGACGACGCTCGTCGGCTACTCCCGCGAATACTTCAACCGCATCTACTCGCTCCTCGACGTCACCCTCACCGACGACGACCTCGCCGGCGAGTCCACTTACAACGATGTGCTGGCCGAGGTCTGCGACGAGCTCGAAGCCAAAGGCCTGGCGACGATCTCCGATGGTGCGCTGTGCGTGTTCCCCGAAGGCTTCACCGGCCGTGAGGGCGAACCCCTGCCGCTCATCATCCGCAAATCCGACGGCGGCTACGGCTACGCCACGACGGACCTCGCCGCCGTGCGCAACCGGGCGGTCAACCTCGGTGTGAACCGTGCCCTCTACGTCGTCGGCACCCCGCAGGCCATGCACTTCGACATGGTCTTCACCGTCGCCCGCGCAGCCGGCTGGCTGCCGGAGACCTTCAGTCCCGAACACGTGAAGATCGGCAATGTGCTCGGTTCCGACGGCAAGATCCTGCGCACCCGCTCCGGCGCCCCGCTGCGCCTGGCCGAGCTCCTCGAAGAGGCAGTGACCCGGGCGAAGGCGACACTGGCGGAGTCGAGTGTGGACTTCGAGCCTGCGGAAGCCGACGAGGTCGCCCGCATCGTCGGCATCGGTGCGGTGAAGTACGCCGATCTGTCCGTCGCGCACGACACCTCCTACACCTTCGATCTCGATCGGATGCTCGCCCCCATCGGCAACACCGCCCCGTACCTCCAGTACGCCGGCGCCCGCATCCGCTCCATCGGCCGCAAAGCCGAAGCCGAAGGCGTCGACGCCTCCCAGGTCGCGAACGCCGCGATCAGCCTCGGCGAGGCTGCCGAACGCGAGCTCGCGCTGTCGATCCTCGGCTTCGCCGATGTGGTCACCGAGGTGGCCGCCGGGTCGACGCCCCACCGACTGTGCACCTACCTGTTCGATCTCGCCCAGGCATTCACCTCGTTCTACGAGCAGTGCCCGGTGCTCATCGCCGAGACCCCTGAGCTGCGCGACTCCCGCCTGCGGCTCTCGGCGATCGTGCTCGAGGTCCTCCAGGCCGGTCTCGGGGTGCTCGGCATCCGCGTGCCCGAGCGGATGTGAGTTCGCCTCAGCGGCCGACCGCAAAGAGGATGCTGCCCTGGATCGTTCTGGGCATCGTCATCCTCGCCCTCAATCTGCGCACCCCGATCATCGCGCCGACCGCGATCCTGCCCGACATCCAGGAGGGCACGGGGTTCAGCGCGGCCGGACTCGGTCTGCTCACCGGCCTGCCGGTCCTGCTGTTCGCTCTGGCCACGCCGCTGGCGGGGAAGTTCATCACCCGCCTCGGGGCCGAAGCCACGGTTCTCGCGTGCCTGTCGGGTGTCCTGCTGGGTACCGTTCTGCGTTCGGTCGGCCCGTCCTGGCTGGTGCTCGCGGGCACCGGCATCATCGGCCTGGCGATCACCTTGGGCAATATCGTCGTGCCCGTGATCATCCGCCGCGAGGTCCCGTGGGAACAGGTGTCCTTGGTCACCGGCCTGTATTCGGCGATGATGAACGTCGGGTCGATGGCCACTCTCATCGGCACCGGCCCGCTGGCCGCGGCCTTCGGCTGGCGCTGGGCGCTGGCCGCATGGGGCGGTCTCGCTTTCGCAGGCCTCGGTTTCTGGATGGTGCTCATCCGCGTGCGCGTGCGCCGCGAGGGTGAGGCTGCCCGCGCTGCCGCGGAGGCCGTCGATTCCGCTGACGACGCGTCCATCACCGAGGCGGCCGCCCCCGTCGTGAAGCCCTCGTGGGCCGAGGCTCCGGCCTCTTTCCGGTTGATCATCACCCTGCTCATCATCACGTTCTCCGGCCAGTCGACCGCCTACTACACGACGACGACGTGGCTGCCGAGCTACCTCAGTGACACGATCGGGCTCGCCCCGACCGCCGCCGGAGGCACGGCGTCCCTGTTCCAGATCGCGGCGATCCTCGGTGCCTTCGGAGTGCCGCTGCTGGCCGTGAAGTCGAAGCCGTGGGTGCCCGTGGCGATCGTCGCGGTCCTCTGGCTGTCCCTGCCCGTGGGACTGCTGGCGGCACCCGGCGCCTACTGGCTGTGGGCGACCACCGGCGGCATCGCCCAGGGCGGCGGGTTCACGGCGATCTTCTCGATCATCGCCCGCACCGCCGGCAGCGACGCCCAGACCGCGTCCGCTTCGGCGCGTGTGCAGTTCGGCGGCTACCTCGCCGCGACCCTGGCCCCGCCGTTCGCCGGTTGGCTCAACACCGCCACCGCCGGATGGACGGCCACGCTGCTGCTCATCCTCGCCGCCACCCTCGCGTTCACGATCACAGGGCTCGTGGCCGCCCGCCGAGCCGGCGGACTCCCTCGCAACGGGCGCGAGGTCCTCGACCCCGAATAAGCAATTGCTACCTGACGGCGGCTCAGCAACCTCGCGCGAGGTTGCTGAGCCGCCGTCAGGTAGCAATAAGGGCTCAATACCCGTAGAAACGACGAGGCGGCCCACCGTATTGGTGGGCCGCCTCGGTGACGGTCGTGACTCAGTGCTTGACGTCCGAGCCTTCAGCGGACTTCGAAGCCGGCTTCGGAGCGGGAACCTCGTCCGCGGCCTCGGCCTTGGTCGACGGCACGGCGGTCTGCGAGACCTCGGTGGCGGCGGCCTGACGCGAAGCCGGGGTCGAACCGACCGGACGGGCATCGGCGGGACGGTTGTTCGGCAGCGGGGTCGACCAGGGATCCTCGACCGGCTGGGCCTTCTTCCACACGTAGTAGCCGATTCCGGCGGCCGAACCGATGACGAGAGTCCACACGAGTGCGGCCTTTCCGCCACCGGACTTGCGAGCGGTGTCCTTCTCGATGCGCTTGCCGGCATTGGCGAGGGCCTTGCGAGCCTTCTTCATGGCCTTCTTATCACCGGTGAGGCGGACAGCCAGATCATCGATGAGCTTCGGGGTCTCGACCGCGGACAGCGACGATGCGGCGTTCGATGCGAACTTGCCTGCGCGTTCGGTCGCTTCGGGACGGTAGGACTCGAGCTTGTCGGCCCAGTTGTGGACCTGATCATTGGCCTTGTCGGCCAGAGCTTCGACCTGCGGACGTGCCTTCTCGGCGAACTCTTCGGCCTTGCCTGCCAGTGCCTCGACCTGGGGGCGGGCCTTGTCGGCGGCCTCACGCAGCTTCGGGGCTGCGGTCTCGCTGGCATCTGCCAGGACTCGGAGGGACGTCTGCTTCGCGGAATCGAGCTTCGAAGTGAGCTGATCTCGAGTGGGCTTCTTCGACATAAACTGTTCCCAATCCTTAGATGTCGGTGGTCAAGGTGATCACCGACCAGTCTACGGCCTCGGGGCAAACCTGGGGACAGCGGATGTCATCGAATTGTCTGCGGATCGCCTGACAGGTTGGGCAACGGGCATGGTGCGAAACTGCATTCGCCGCCTCGGCGTGGAAGAATGAAGTCATGACTACATCCTCAACGCATACCGCAGTCCTGCACACCAACCACGGTGACATCACCATCAACCTCTTCGGCAACCATGCTCCGAAGACCGTGGCCAACTTCGTCGAACTGGCCCAGGGCGAGCGTGAGTTCACCGATCCCTCGACCGGCGAGCCGACCAAGCGTCCCTTCTTCGACGGACTCGGCTTCCACCGCATCATCTCGAACTTCATGATCCAGGGCGGCTGCCCGCTGGGCACCGGCACCGGCGGACCCGGCTACACCTTCGACGACGAGATCCACCCCGAACTGCAGTTCGACCGCAAATACCTGCTGGCCATGGCCAACGCCGGCAAGCAGATGGGACGCGGCACCAACGGCTCGCAGTTCTTCATCACCACCGCCGAGACCCCCTGGCTCAACGGCAAGCACACCATCTTCGGCGAGGTCGCCGATGAAGCCAGCCAGAAGGTCGTCGACGAGATCGAGGGTGTGCGCACCGCTGCGATGGACAAGCCGGTCGAACCGGTCGTCATCGAGAAGGTCGACATCACCGCGAAGTGAGTCACCGTCCGCAGAGGACACTGAGTACCATGGTGTGATGGACACACCTGAGGAGGGCTCGGCACGGGAAACCGGCCGGGCCCTCTCTGCATCCCCGCCGCTGATCACCCGCACGCTCCTCATCGTCACCATCGTGGCTTTTCTCGCGGAGCTCATACCCGGCCTCGACCTGCTGCGGCGGCTGAGCTTCGTTCCCGCGCTCACGCTCGACCAGCCGTGGCGGGTGCTCTCGGTCGCCCTCGTCCACGAGGAGCCCTCACCGTT
The DNA here is from genome assembly GCF_900169165.1 of Brevibacterium linens ATCC 9172. Lineage (GTDB taxonomy): Bacteria > Actinomycetota > Actinomycetes > Actinomycetales > Brevibacteriaceae > Brevibacterium > Brevibacterium linens. Next base: position 90,070 of record NZ_FXYY01000012.1, on the reverse strand, counting down.
CCACCTGCTGGCGAACATGATCGGGCTGTTCTTCTTCGGATCCTTCGTCGAACGAGCCCTGGGGCATTGGACGTTCCTGACCGTCTACATCATCGGCACCGCCGGTGGTTCGGCCATGGTGCTCCTGCTGGCAGACCCCTTCAGCGTCGATTGGGTGACGAACCACATCGGTGCGTCGGGCGCGGTGTTCGCGATCATCGGCGTCCTCTTGGCCCCGACACGCCGCCTCGACCGGAACATCACCGGGGTTCTCGTATTCGTCGCGCTCAACTTCGGCTATGGACTCCTCGTTCCGGGGGTGTCCTGGGAGTCCCACCTCGGCGGTCTGATCACCGGCTTCGTGCTCGGCTGTGCTGGGCTGCTGGGACCACAGCGGTCCCGGACGTTCGTGTTCACGGCGAGCTCGGTCGGCCTGGTGGTGCTCATGGCGGTCGGCGGGGCGTGGAAGATGGCCGGCCTCGGGCTGTGAGCGCGGTCCGGGCTCCGCTCCCGGGTTCGGCCTCTGAGTTCGAGACGATCGGCAGGTGCGGAGAGCCTCCTCGGCGTTGTCAGGCTTTTACCAGACAAAAGCCGATCTGTGTGCACTCTTCGGTGGAAAAATCTTTGTCCACAAGCTCTATCCACAACGTGGATAACTTACACGTGTGTGTTTAACCTGGTCAGAGAGCCAAAATAAGTTTTCCACAAGTGACGAACCCGGCTTGGGTATAACTCGGCGCTTGTGGATTGTTGATACGGGGCAGCGGCTGGCGGGGTGCGCGAAAGTCCTGGTGAATGCAGAATGTCTGGTCGATCCGCGGTGTTCTGAGCGTGAGAATCACCGCGGACCGACCAGACAATCGAAGCGATTGCGGCCGGGACCGGCTACCGCCAGCGTGTGGACATGATCAGACCCGCCACGAAGAAGGCGAAGCCGATGAGGATGTTCCAGTTGCCCCAGGCTTCGACGGGGAAAGCACCCTGAGTGATGTAGAAGGTGACGAGCCAGATCAGGCCGACGAGCAGCAGGCCGATGAGCACCGGCAGGAACCAGCTCGGGTTCGGCTTGATCGTCTGCTGGCCCGAGGTCGAGGTGTAGCTCGCGGTCTTGCGTCCCTGGGACCGCTTGGCCGGATTGCCCGAACGGGAGGTGCGCTTGGCAGCCGCACCCTTCGAACCGGTTGCCTTGGAGGCCGATGATGTGGAACCGGAGGCCTTCGAGTCCGAGGTCTTCGAGTCCGAGGTCTTCGACGACTTCGCACCCTTGGCCGCCGCGTCCTTCTTCCCGGCAGCCGCGGTCTCGGAGTCCTTCGCGGAATCCTTGTCGGAGGCCTTGCCCTCAGTGTCCTCGTCGCTCTCAGCGTCCTCGTCCGCGGAATCGTCCGTCAGATCGTCCGCAGCGGATTCGGTCGCAGCCGATTCTTCGTCCGCAGCATCGGTGACATCGGTGTCGAGCGAATCGGTCTCGAGCTCCTCGACCTCGGCGGCCTCGACCGCTTCAGCGGACTCGGCCTGCTTCGCCTTGGCCGCCGACGAAGTGCGAGAAGTGCGCTGGGGGCGTCCTTTGGACTTGGCCACAAGTACTCCTTTGTCGGTCGACCGTCGTTGGGGTCGCCGAATGAATGGTTGGGGACGATCGCAGACCAGTCTACTCGGGGCGGGGGTCACAGTGAAAAACTCCGACTACCCTGAAAGCGCCCCGAGCGCGCCCCGAACGAAGATTCCCATAGGATAAGGTGCATAGGGGTGTCCCCGCCTGTCTTCTTCGACGGCCCCCGACAATGCAGTGACAGTCACGGAGCAGAAGTGGTGAATAGTTCCTCCTCGGGTAACGAACCGGGCGTGAATCCGCCCTCGCGACCCACTATCCGTCCTGCTCAGAGACGGATGTCCACCTCCCACTCTGCCGATCAGCCGGTCGGTCACTCATCCGCTCGGTCCGCGGGCGGCTCCGTTGCCGCCGGTGACCAGCCGCTGCCCAGCCGACGCGAGCTGCGGCGCAGGGAAGCCGAGGCCGCCGCAGTCCAGGGCGAACCGACCGCCGTATACTCCGACGTCCCGCCCGTCTTCGAACAGTCTCAGCCCACGCACGCCCAGGCCACTCAAGCCCCGCCCGCGGTCCCGCAGGGTCACGGCGGACAATCCCCGCAGGGCCGCCTCGGCGAGGACCAGCCCCAGCTTCCCCCAACCCGACAGCGGCGTCGGCGTCAGCCCACGGCGAAGGAACCGCTCGGCCCGATCCGCGGGACCGTGCGCACTTTCGGCGAACTGTGCATCACGGCCGGCCTCGTCCTCATCCTCTTCGTCGTCTGGCAGCTGTGGTGGACGGACATCCAGGCCAACCGCGACAACGAAGTGCTCGCCGACGAACTCACTCAGGACTGGGCGAATCAGGACCCGAACGAACTGTCCGACGATCCGGACGAACCCGTGGTCGCCGAACCCGCGGGCAAGAACGAGGCCTTCGGCATCTTCTACATCCCGCGCTTCGGCGACGACTACTACCGCACCGTCGCCGAGGGCGTCGACCTCGAACCCGTGCTCAACCGGATGGGCGTGGGCCGCTATCCGAACTCGGCGATGCCCGGCGAGGTCGGCAACTTCTCCATCGCCGGCCACCGCGTGACCTACGGCAAGCCGCTCAACCAGATCGCGAACCTGCGCCCTGGCGACGAGATCATCGTCCAGACGAAGGACGGCTTCTACACCTACACCTTCCGCAACTTCGACATCATCCTCCCCGATGCCGTCGAAGTGCTCTCACCCGTGCCGGACGCACCCGACTTCAAGGGCAAGGACCGGATCCTGACGATGACGGCATGCAACCCGATGTTCTCCGCCAGGGAACGCTACGTCGCCTATGCCGAACTCACGGACTGGACGCCGGCCACCGACGGAGCACCGGACAATATCAAGGACTCGAAGGCCTACGACAAGGTCAGCAAGAACGGCGGTGCCTGATATGTACGCATTCATCTGGCGGATCCTCCCGGGCAACTGGGTCGTCAAACTCATCTTCGCCCTCATCCTCATCGCGGCGGTCGTGTTTCTGCTCATGCAGTACGTCTTCCCCGTGATCGCCCCGTACATGCCCTTCAACAACGCCACCGTGACGGAGACCGGACAACAATGACCTCAATCCTCGTCATCGACAACTACGACAGCTTCGTCTATACGCTCGTGTCCTATCTGCGTGAGCTCGGCGCAGACGTCGATGTCGTCCGCAACGACGACATCCCCGCCGCCGAGGTGGCCGCCACCGTGGCCGCCTATGACGGCGTCCTCCTGTCCCCGGGTCCCGGCGTGCCCGCCGAGTCCGGAGTCTGCCCGCCCCTGCTGTCCTGGGCGGAGACGTCAGGCATGCCCGTGTTCGGCGTCTGCCTGGGCCATCAGGCCCTCGGCGAGGTGTTCGGCGCCGAGGTGACCCACTCTCCCGTGCTCATGCACGGCAAGACCTCGACCATCACCCACGACGGCGAAGGCATCTTCTTCGGCTGCCCGAGTCCGCTGACCGTCACCCGCTACCATTCGCTGGCGATCGTCGACGAGACCCTCGATCTTGAGAAGTTCGCCGTCACCGCCCGCACCGACGACGGCATCGTCATGGCCATCGAACACCGGGAGAAGCCCCTGTTCGGCGTCCAGTTCCACCCCGAATCCGTGCTCACCGAATGCGGGTACCTCATGCTCGGCAACTGGCTCGAGGTGTGCGGTCTCGACGGTGCCGCCCAGGCGGCGGCGGGCATGTCCCCGTTGGCGACCGCGATCGCCTGAGAATTCCCGCCGATCCCGGGTCTCAGGGTTCTCGCCGAGGTGGCCGATCGTTATGATCGTGAGCACAGCGATCCCTGTGCGCAGATGATCCGCATGTGCGTCGGGGGCCGTGCACGCACACAGTGGTCGTGCACGAGCGACGAACAGGAGACAGCGACGATGTCAGAACCGACCTATCTGCGCGAGGAACCGTTCACCGAACTCACCGTCATCGAGGTCCCGGCCACTCCGGCGGCGGTCGTCGAGGCCCGCGAAGTGCCCATGTCGGACCTGCCGGAACTCTTCGATTCCACGTTCAACGGGCTCTTCCCCGTGCTCTCCGAGGCGGGAATCGAACCCGCAGGACCGGCCTTCGCCCTCTACACCCGGCAGCCGAGCGAAACGGTGGATCTGCAGGTGGGGATCTCCACCTCGGCGGGACTGAAGAGCGCGGAGCCGATCGCCGGCGGTCATATCGTCATCCCCGCTCAGCTGCCCGGCGGCTCCATGGCCGTGCGCAGCCACCTCGGCGGATATGACGGGCTCGGGGAATCCTGGGCACAGCTGCTCAAGGACGCGGTGGCGGCCGGGCATCGTCCGGGACTGCCGTTCATCGAGCTCTATGTCACCGAACCAAGCCCCGAGGCGGATCCCGCCGATATGCGCACCGACCTGTTCCTCACCCTGGAGTGAGAGACAGCGGCCGGGCCAGTCGATGACTGACCCGGCCGCTGTGCGCTGCGAGGACCGAGAGCTTCAGTTGCCGATGATGCCTTCGGTCCAGTTGTCGAAGAGCCCTCCGCCCATCGAATCCTTGTCCTTGTCCTTGTCCTTGTCCTTGTCTTCGTCATCTCCGCCGCCGTCGTCTCCGCCGTTGTCGCCGCCGGGTGAGGTCGGGATTCCTCCGGGGATCGAGGGAATCGAAGGCGACGGCTCCGGCGGTTTCTTGGCCACCTTCACCGTGATCTCCGAGCCCTGTTTGACCTCGCTGCCGCCGGTCGCGGACTGTTCGAAGACCTTCTTCTCATCGTGTTCGTCGGTCTCGACCTCTTCGGTCTTGCACGTGAGCTGGTACTCATCGCCTTCGAGGGTCTTGCAGGCCTTCTCGGCGGTCTGGCCGGTGACATCGGGGACCTCGACGAGACCTGAGGACACGACGAGATCGACATTCGAATCGACATCGACCTCCTGACCGTCACCGGGCTTGGTCTCGATGACCACGCCCTTCTCCACATCCGGGGAATTCTGGGAGATATGGGTGCCGGCCTGCAGCCCCGCATCGTTGAGGATCTTCCGCGCCGCCTCCTCGGTCTTTCCGGAGACGTCGGGGATCGTCACGGACTCGGGGCCGGAGGAGATGATCAGCTTGACCACGCTGTCCTTGTCGACCCTCTGACCGCCCGGAGGATCGGTTTCGATGGCCTTGCCCTTGTCGACTTCCGAGCTGTACTTCTCGTCCGTGTTCACTCGCAGGCCCTGTTGCATGAGGGCCGCCTCGGCCTCGTCGGCATCCATATTGGCCACATCCGTGACTTCGACCTGGACGATCGGTTCGGGCTTGTTGATCTCGTACACCCACAGGGCCACGGCGGCGAGGGCGAGGAGCACGAAGATGCTGCCGATCCAGACCCAGGCGCGGGAGCGCTTCTGCGGCGGACGCTCCTCCTGGTTGGTCATGATCGTCGACACCGGTCCGGTCTCGGGAGCGGTATCGGCCTCGTTGGCATGGGCCATCGGGGCGGTCATGGGCGGGGCCATCATCGGGTACGCCTGAGTGGCTTCGACATCGTCTTCGAAGCTCATGGGGCGGCCGTCGCGGGCGGCGAGCACGTCCTCACGGAAGGTGTAGGCATCCTGATACCGGGCGTCACGGTCCTTGAGCAGCGCGTGGAGGAGGAGCCGGTCGACGGCCGGTGGGATGTCCGAATTGAAGAAGCTCGGCGGCTGCGGGGTCTCCCCGACATGCTGGTAGGCCACGGCCAGCTGGGAGTCGCCGACGAACGGGGGACGGCCGGCCAGCAGCTCGTAGAGCAGGCAGGCGGTCGAGTACAGGTCGGAGCGGGCGTCGACGACTTCGCCGCGGGCCTGCTCGGGGGAGAGGTACTGGGCGGTGCCGACGACCGACTGGGTCTGTGTCAGCCCCGAATTGTCCTTGAGCGCTCGGGCGATGCCGAAGTCCATGACCTTGATGTCGCCCCCGGGGGTGAGCATGACGTTCGCGGGTTTGATGTCGCGGTGGACGATGCCGTTGCGGTGGGAGTACTCGAGCGGGGCGAGGACTCCGGCGATGACGTTGAGGGCCTCGTCGACGGTGAGTGTGCCGTGCTCGTTGAGGACTTCGCGCAGGGTCTGACCCTCGACGTATTCCATGACGATGAACGGCACGGACACGGATGAGCCGCCGGATTCGACGAATTCCTCTTCACCGGAGTCGTAGACGGAGACGATTCCGGGATGGTTGAGACCGGCTGCCGACTGGGCCTCGCGCTTGAGCCGGGTATGGAACGACGGATCGCGGGCGAGATCGGAACGCAGAAGTTTGATGGCCACGCGACGTCCCAGCCGGTTGTCGACGCCCTCATGCACTTCTGCCATGCCCCCACGGCCGAGGAGCGCACGAACTTCGTAACGCCCCGACAGAACCTTGGGTTCACTCATGTATGTCCTCCGCTAGTCTCACCCGTTCGGTGGGTTCGTTCTCATCCGAACCGGGTCGAGTTTCAGTATCTCAAACTCTTCGTTTCTCGTACTCGCTGCTCGGTATCGTTCAATGTCTACTCATTGCCATTGTTCCCGCCCGAGTTGCCGCTGGCCTCACCACTGTTCGCGTTGCCCGACGACGTCGAATCGCTTCCGGACCCGGTGCCGGACGAGGTCGAACCTCCCGAGGTGTCGGCCGAATCCCCGGAAGTCGATGAGTCCGACTCGCCCGACGTCTCCGAGGACCCTTCGGAGCCCGAGTCGGTCGAGGTCTCGGAGTCCGACGACGAACTCGACGAGCTCGAGGACTCCTGATCGGAGGTCGAGCCGTTGTCACCGGAGTTCGAACCCTGATCCTGCGAATCGGATGAGGAACCGGAGTCCGAGTTCGTCTCGGAGCCATTGCCCAGACCCGGATCGGAACCGGAATCCGAGGCCGGCTCTTCCGGAGCCTCGGCGGGACCGGCGGAGATGTAGAGGGTCACGGTGTCGCCTTCTTCGAAGGTGTATCCGTTGTCGCCCTCGCCCACATCGGCGACCGTTCCGGCGGTGCGCTCCGAGTTGATGTCCGTGGTCTCGACCTCGAGTCCCTTGTTCTCGAGGTTCTGCGTCGCCGAGGATTCGCTGAGTCCGATGTAATCGTTCTTATCGATCTCGATCGTCTTCGCCGCCTCCGACGTCGGCGCCGAGGTGGACGGTTCCGGTTCGGGTTCAGCATTGCCTCCGCCGAGGAAGAACCACAGCAGGGAGCCGACGGCGATGAGGGCGATGATCGCGAGGATCCAGATGAGGACGCGGCCCTTGTTCGAGGGCGTGTCCTTCTCCAGATCCTGACTCTGCGGATCGTTGGGATCGATCTGTCCCGTATTCGCCGCGGCGGCTCCGGCACCGGCAGCTCCGGCTCCGACGGCCCCGGCCCCGGCGAATCCGGCGGCGGCCCCGTTCGGGTACACCTGGGTCGCATCGTTCGCCGAGGTGACGGGCAGGGTCTTCGTCGTGGCTGCCGGCTCCGGGTTGTTGAAGACCTGGGTCAGGGCTTCGGACGCTGCGGCCCCGTGCCGCATCTGCGGCACGAGCTCCTCGGCTCCGGCGATGTCCCCGGCCGAGAGCGCCTCGGCGGCCTTGGCGACCTTGAAGGCATCGGAGGGACGACGTTCGGGTTTCTTCTCCAGCAGGCAGTCGACGAAGCGGCGCAGCGGTTCGGAGACCGTGTCCGGCAGCGGCGGGTGCTGTTGGTTGACCTGGGCGATGGCGATGGCCACCTGCGAGTCTCCGGTGAAAGGACGCTGACCGGCCAGGGCCTCATAGGCGATGATGCCCAGTGCATAGAGGTCGGAACCGGGCCCCGACCCCTTGCCGGTGGCCTGTTCGGGAGCGAGATACTGGGCGGTGCCCATGACCTGCCCGGTCTTCGTCAACGGGGCCTGATCGGTGACCCGGGCGATGCCGAAGTCCGTGATCTTGACCCGGAAGTCCGGAGTCATGAGGATGTTGCCGGGCTTGATGTCACGGTGGATGACGCCCACCTTGTGGGCGGCGCCGAGGGCGGCAGCGGCCTGGGTGACGATGGAGAGCGTATCGGCCTCTGACAGGGGCGCGCTGCGTTCGATGATGGCCGACAGGGCCTCGCCCGGCACGTATTCCATGACGAGATAGGGCGAACCCTGCTCCTCGCCGTAGTCGTAGACGCCGGCGATTCCCGGATCGGAGACCCGACCCATGTTCTGGGCCTCGGCTCGGAACCGGGCGAGGAAGGTCGATTCGGAGAGGTACTCGTCCTTGAGGATCTTCGCCGCGACCTCGCGGCCGAGCACGGAGTCCACACCCTTCCAGACCTCTCCCATGCCGCCGACGGCGATGCGGGAGGTGAGCTTGTAACGGTTGCCCAACAGGGTGCCTTCGACGGGTCTCATTTCTCGACCACCGCTTCCATCATGTTCTTCGCGATCGGTCCTGCGACCGTCGCACCATAAGCTTCGTTGCCCGCGTTTCCGCCGTTCTCGACCACGACTGCGACCGCGACCTGAGGGTCGTCGGCGGGGGCGAAGGAGATGAACCAGGCATGGGGTGCCGCGCCCGTGGCGTGCTGGGCGGTGCCGGTCTTCGCTGCGACCTTCGTGTCGCCCATCTTCGCCACCGAGGCGGTGCCGTTCTCGACCACACCGGTCATCATGTCGGTGAGCTTGTCGGCCGTATCTCCGGACACGGGGCGGGACATCTGGCTCGGTCGGGTCTCGGAGATCGGCTCGAGGGTGTTCGCATTGAGCACCCTGTCGACGAGCTGGGGCTTCATCATCTTTCCGCCGTTGGCGATTCCCGCTGTCATCATCGCCATCTGCAGCGGAGTCGACCTGACCTCGTACTGACCGAGCGAGGACTGAGCCAGCTGCGGCGGATTGAGGTCGGACGGGAAGGAGGACGGGGTGACATTGAGAGGGATCTCGAGATCCTCGCCGAATCCGAACTTCTCGGCCTGCTTCGCGATCGCGTCTTCTCCGAGGTCCATGCCCAGGGAGGCGAATGAGGTGTTGCAGGATTCGGCGAGCGAATCGGCCAGGGTCGGCTTGCCCCCGTTGCGGCAGGCACCGGGATGCGAGTTGCCGATCGTCGCCGTGGTCTGCGGCAGATCGAGCGTGGCGGGTCCGTTGAGCTGCGAATCGGGCTCGTAGTCCCCGGATTCCAGGGCGGCCGCTGCGACGAGGACCTTAAATGTCGAGCCGGGCGGGTAGAGGTTGCCGCCGATCGCGCGGTTGTAGGCGGGTTTGCCGTCGGCGGCTTCTAGGTTCTTATAGGCCTGGCTGGCTTCGGTCGCGTCGTGGCTGGCCAGGGCATTGGGGTCCCAGCCCGGGGTCGAGGCCATGGCCAGGATCTTCCCGGTCTTCGGGTCGAGAGCCACGGCGGCACCGTTCTGGTTGCCCAGTCCGTCCCACGCCGCCTGCTGGACCTTCGGGTCGATCGTCAGCTCGACGGCGGCGCCGCGAGGCTGCTCACCGGTGAAGAAGCTGCCGACCTTGTCGTAGAAGAGGGCGTCGGAATCGCCGGAGAGGTAGTCACCGGCGGCGCGCTCCATGCCGGAGGCCCCGGACACGATGGAGTAGTAGCCGGTCAGGGAGGCGTAGGCGCGCGGATCGAGGTTGTCCGAGCCGTATTTGCGCTGGTACTTGTACTTGTCGTCGACCGGTTCCGAATACGCGATCGGGGTGCCGTCGACGAGGATCGGACCGCGGTCACGGGCCAGCTGGTCGAGGATCCGGCGGTTGTTCAGCGGATTGTTGTTCAGCGAATCCGCAGTCACGTACTGCACCCAGCTCGTCGACCCGAACAGGAGCGCGAACATGACGAATCCGACGACGGCGATATGCGTCAATGGCTTCTTCATCGTTCACCTCCGGTGGGTCGTTGGTCGGCGGCATCGGTGTCGTTCGGTGCCTGGCCGCGGGCCCGTTCGCCCGCGGACGGCAGATTCGTGGTCGGGGCTTCGTCGTCGAACACGCGGGAGTCCGCCGGCGGCAGGTTCGTCGTGGGGGCATCCTCGTCGACGGTGCGCGCCGAGGCGGCCGTGTCCTCGGCAGGGGCGCCTGCCCGAACGGGCTGCGGATCCTCGGTGATTCTGAGGACTCCGGTGTGGAATTCCTCGACGGGGCGCCTGGCATTGTCCGAGATCCGCAGCAGCAGGCCGATGATCATCCAGTTCGCAATGAGCGAGGAACCGCCCTGAGCGAGGAACGGCGTGGTCAGACCCGTCAGCGGGATGAGACGTGTGACGCCGCCGACGACGACGAAGACCTGCAGGGCGATCGTGAACGACAGACCCGTGGCCAGCAGAGTGCCGAAGCCGTCGCGCAGCTGCTGAGCGGTGCGGATTCCGCGCTGGAAGATGAAGAGGTAGCACAGCAGAATGACGAAGAGTCCGGCCAGGCCGATCTCCTCACCGAAGCTGGCGTAGATGAAATCGGATTCGGCGTAGGGGACCATATTCGGTCGGCCTTCGCCGAAGCCGGTGCCGATGAGTCCGCCGTTGGACATGCCGAACAGACCCTGCACGAGCTGGTAGGAACCACCGGGAGTCTTGTTGTACTCCTCGGGGGTCAGCGCATTGAGCCACCCGGACACACGCTGGTCCACATGGGAGAAGAGGAACGTCGCAGCAACCGCACCGATGGAGAAGAATCCGAGGCCGAGGATGATCCACGAGACCTTCGAGGTGGCCACGTAGAGCATGGCGACGAAGAGGCCGAAGAAGAGCAGCGAGGTGCCGAGGTCGCGTTCGAAGACGAGGACGCCGACGCTGGCGACCCAGGCGACGACGATAGGTCCGAAGTCGCGCAGACGGGGGAAGCGGATGCCGAGGATCTTCGGTCCGGCGGCGACGAGCTGGTCCTTGTAGGTGACGAGGTAGCCGGCGAAGAAGATGGCCAGCAGGATCTTCGCGATCTCACCGGGCTGGAAGGACAGGGGTCCGACGCCGATCCAGATGCGGGCGCCGTTGATGGTCTTGCCGATGCCCGGGATGAGCGGAAGCACGAGGAAGACCAGGGCGGCGAAGCCCGAGACATAGGTGTAGCGGCGCAGCCAGCGGTGGTCGCGGACGACGAAGATCACGGCGATGGCCAGGCCCACGCCGAGTGTCATCCACACCAGCTGGGTCATCGCCGAACCGAGGTATTCGTCGCGGCCGAGGTCGACGCGGTAGATCATGGCCAGGCCGAGTCCGTTGAGCAGCACCGCGATCGGCACGAGCACGGGATCGGCGTATTTCGCCTTGATCCACACGATGAGGTGGAGGATGACGCCGAGTGCGGCCAGCCATGCGGCATAGCCGTAGACATTGGCCGGGATGGTGTCTTCGACACCGAGGCCGACGAGAGCGTAGGCACTGGTGGCGACGGCGATTGCCAGGATCAGGAGACCGAGCTCGGCCAGCCGGTAGGTTCTGGGGCGCGCGGTCTGCGAGGGAGCCTGGTTCATCACTGCGACTCCCGGGTGATGGCGTCACTGGGGTCCGCGGACTTCGAATCCGGAGGTGAGGGGGCCGGGTCGCTCGGACTCGTGGAGTCCTCGACATCGCCGGATATGCCGGAGGAGCGATCGGATTCCTTGCGCAGATTGTCGATGATGCGATCGGCCTCATCACGTGAACCGGCGGGAATCGATCCGCGCAGACGGTCCTGGGAGTAGCTGTTGAGGCTGTCGACCTCGATGTCCGTGGTGTCGACGAGGCGGCTGAGCTCGATGGGCCCGAGCGTCGTGTCGAGGCCGCGGTAGAGGGAGACCTTGCCGTCGTCATCGGCGACATAATACTGGTGGCTGACGTAGTTGTACGCGAAGAATCCGCCGACGGCCAGCGCGACGATCACGATGGCGGTGATGATCCATCCGAGGTAGGACCTTTTCTCGACCTCATCGTCGAGGTCGGCCTCCTCGTCTGCAGCGGTGTTCGTTCGCAGCTGCTGAGTAGTGCCGTCGCGAGCTTCGAGGTCCTCGCCGTCCACGGTCTGGATCGGTGCGGTGTCGGCGGACACGTCGTCGTCGGCGAAGGTCGCATGGGCTTCGGTGTCCACGGCCGCCTCGGCGTCGGGGTTCGCACCGATCGCGGCGTAGCGGGGGTTGAGGTGGACGGAGCCCACGGACACGCCTGCGGTGGTCTCGACCTCACCCTCGAGGACATCGCCGACGACGACGGTGACATTGTCGGCGCCGCCTCCTGCCAATGCCAGGTCGATGAGCTGACGGCAGGCCTCGTCGGGGTCGGCCACCTCTTTGAGCACGCGGGTGATGTCGTCGATATCGACGAATCCGGTCAGACCGTCCGAGCACAGCATCCAGCGGTCGCCGACCTGGGCCTCGCGCAGGGACAGATCGAGGTCGGGAGAGGCCCCGACATCGCCGAGGACCTTCATCACCACCGAGCGCTGGGGATGGGTCTCGGCCTCCTCGGGGGTGATCCGGCCCTCGTCGACGAGCATCTGCACGAACGTGTGGTCGTGGGTGATCGGCTGGAGCTTGTCGTCGCGCAGCACATAGCCGCGCGAGTCGCCGATATGGGCGAGAGCGAAGCGGTTGCCGGTCGCGCGCAGAACAGCGGTGACGGTGGTGCCCATTCCGGCGAGTTCGGGCTGTTCACCGACACCACGGCAGATGCGGTCATTGGCTTCGAGGATCGAGGTGCGGAGGAGTTCGAGGGCGTCCTCGCCTCCGGGTTCGCGGTCGAGTTCGGCCAGGCGGGACACGGTGATCGCCGAGGCGACATCTCCGCCAGCGTGACCGCCCATTCCGTCGGCGATGAGCAGGAGATTGGGTCCCGCATAGCCGGAGTCCTGGTTGTTCTTACGCACCAGCCCGGTGTGAGACCGGGCTGCCGAACGGAGAGTGATGGTACCGCCGGTCGTCACGATTGGGTCTCCAGGGTCGTATGTCCGATGGTGATCCGGGTGCCGATAGCCAGCTGGATGGGTCCGGTCATGCGTGAGCCGTCGACGATGGTGCCGTTCGTCGATCCGAGGTCTTCGAGCATCCAGGCCCCGTTCTTCGCAGAGATCCGAGCGTGATGGCTGGAGGCGAAGTCGTCATTGATGATGATCGTGTTGTCGGGAGCCCGCCCGAAGGTCACAGGCGCCCCCGAGAGCATGAGCGTCTGCCCGGCCAAGGGACCGTCGGTGATGCGGATGGTGCCCGGATGGGCGTGGGCGGCCGGAGCGGCAGCCGGGCGAGGTGCGGGAGCCGGACGGGACGGTGGTGGTGGGGCGGACTTGGAGCCGCCTCGGCGAGATTTCCGTCCGGCGCGGGCTTTCCGGGGGCCGAAGATGTCGCGACGGAGGACTCCGGCGACTCCGAGGACGAAGAGCCAGAGGATGATGAAGAATGCCAACCGGAAGACGGTGACGGTGAATTCGCTCACTGGGCGTCCCGCTCGTTGTAGTGGACCTCGGCCTCTCCGGCGAGGAGGACATCGCCGTCGGACAGGGTCGCCGATGTCAGTTTGCGTCCGTGCAGCAGTGTGCCGTTAGTCGAACCGAGGTCGTTGGCCACGGCGCGGTCACCCTCGACGACGATCTCGAAGTGACGGCGCGAGACGCCGGGATCGTCGATGACGAAATCGGAGCTCGACGAGGAGCGGCCGAAGGTGTTCGTGCCCTGGCGCAGCATCTGCGTGCGACCGTCGATGGTCACGCTGGCTTCGATGCTGCGAGCGGGTGCCGGTGCCGGTGCGGGACGGGCGGCGGAGTTCTGCCGGGGTGCCGCGGCCGGGGTCGAACGGGCGGGTTCCGGGGAGCGGCACGGGGTCACGGGCCGAGAGCCGGAGTTCGGGGACTCGCCGACGATCGGATTCGCCCGCGAGATCGGGTCGTAGCCGCCGCGGTTGGCCGGCTGGGCGGCAGGAGAGCCGTCGGGACGCTGGGTCGAGGACACGACGCGGTACATTCCCGTGTCGAGGTCGTCGGCGAGAGCGAATTCGACGGAGACGGGGCCGACGAAGCTGTAGGCCTGTTCGACGGCGTGATCGCCGACGACCTGGCGCAGATCGGAGCGCAGCTCGGACTCGAGGCCGGAGAGCCGGTCGTGGTCGGTCTGCGAGAGCTCGATGACGTAGTGGTTGGCGGTCAGGGTGCGACCGCGGGAGACCACGGCGGCCTTGTTGTCGGCCTCACGGCGCAGGGCTCCGGCGAGCTCGACGGGTTCGACCTGGGATCGGAAGGCCTTCGCGAAGGCGCCGTTGACGACGTTCTCCAGCCCCTTCTCGAAGCGATCGAGTAACCCCATGGCACCTCCTCATCAGGTGTTGCCGTTGCCGGACGAACTCTTCGCCAAGCGGCTCCGAGTGCTCTGACCAGGTGGTCCTGATCACGTGCACTCTGGGCACATCAACACCCAATCCTAACGCGGTGAGGCTCTCAACTCACGTCACGCGTGTTCGCAGGGCGAAGCTGTGCCGTGATTCCCTGCGCGCGTCCTGGGAAGATCGAGGGAGTGCAGACCGTGCGCGCCGGTCGCTGCGCAGGGCGAGTCACCGCAGCAGCCGCGGAGCGAGTGGGGCCTTCGCCGCGGGGTGAGTCGCCGACGCGGCGACCGGCGAGAATGTGAAGGTGGACACGTTTGGGCGGTTTCGGCTTCCTCGGTTTTCAGTTTCGCCGTCTCCGATGCTAGAGTTTTACCTTGTTCGCGCGAGTGGCGGAATTGGTAGACGCGCTGGCTTCAGGTGCCAGTGGCCGCAAGGTCGTGGGGGTTCAAGTCCCCCCTCGCGCACAGCGAATGACAAGCCCCTCACCGGGTCCCGACAGGGTCAGGGTGAGGGGCTTCGTCGTGTCTGCGGTCGATTGAAAACTCGCGAAAGGCCCAGTTTGAGTTGAACAGCCCTGTTTCAAACATGGGCTGTTCAACTCAAACTGGGCCTTACGCAATGCGTGGGGCGTCGGGTGGGCCGCCTAGGCGCGCTCGTAGAGGCGGGCACCGCCCTTGATCCCGGCGAAGCGGAACGGTCCCGCGGTCACTTTCGGGGTCGTGACGTCGTCGGCGCTGGAGAGTTCGGTCGCATGGAGCGCGCGATAGGCGTCGATGGACAGCGGCACTCGGGCGTCGAGCGCGTCCGTGACGGCCTGGCGGCGTGAATGCTGCTCGTAGCCGGGGACGACGCGGGTGGTGAAGAACTCGCCGACGCTGCCCGATCCGTAGCTGAAGAATCCGATGCGCTTGCCCGCGAGATCCTCATCGTGGTCGAGCAGTGAGCACAGTCCCGCATAGAGCGAAGCGGTATAGGAGTTGCCGAGGCGACGGTTGTACAGGGTGCTCGTGGCCAGCCCGGTATCGCGCGGGCCGGTGGGGCCCGCATCCGAGGCGCCGACAGCATCTGCGCCCGCGGCGGTGGCAGCGCCCGCGCCGGCTGCATCAGCGCCCGCGCCGGTAACCGCGACGATCTCCGTCTCGAGATCCTCACCGGTGAGTTCGGCGAGGTGGACCTGCGCCTTCTTCGCCATCTTCGTGAACGGCTGGTGGTAGAGCACGCGGTCGATCTCGGCCATCGCCGGTCCGCCCTGCGCGGCCAGATCGGTCCACGCTCCGGTGAGCGAGTCGAGGTACGCGGTCACGGACAGTGCTCCGTCGACGATCGCGGTCGTCGAATCGTTCGGGCGCCAGAAGTCATCGACCTCGGCCGAGTTGAGACCCGAGACCGGTTCGATCTCGAGCAGCTTCGGATCCGCGGAGACGAGCATCGCCACGGCACCGGCGCCCTGAGTGGGCTCACCGGGGGTGTCGATCTCGTAGCGCGCGACATCCGAGGCGATGACGAGTACCCGCTGTCCGGGAGACCGGGTGACGATGCCGACGGCGGCCTGCAAGGCCGCCGTCGCCGAATAGCACGCTTCCTTGACCTCGACGACGCGCATCTGCGACGGCAGGTCGAGCAGCGAGTGCACGGCCATACCGGCGGCCTTCGACTGGTCGATACCCGATTCGGTGGCGAACAGCAGGGTGCGGATGCCCTCGGAACCGCTGCGCCGGATGATCGGCGCGGCGGCCGCGGCCGCCATGGTCACGACATCCTCATCGGGGGCCGGGAAGCTGAACTCGTCCTGGCCGAGGCCGAGGCGGAACTTGTTCGGATCGGTTCCGTTCGCCGCGGCGAAGTCATCGAGACTGACGACATGATGGCTGGTGGCCAGTTCGATGTCATCGATGCCGATCGGTGCAGTGCCCGCAGCCGTGTGTGATGTCATGCGGCCTCGCCGTCCTCTCGCTGAGCGGCGGAATCCCGCTCTTCCTCAGCCTTGCGTTCCATCTGACGGTGAGTGTCCATCAGCTCACCCGGGTTCGTCTGCGCGGCGAGCAGTGAGAGCTCACCGCACAGCACGGTCGCGGCCATGAGCGCGGCCAGGCGACGCGAATTCGCTCCCGGCTCACGATCCTCACGGCAGCCGAGACGCTCGAGCGCCTCATCGACATGCGGCAGATCCTTGCCGTTGCCGACGGTGCCGACGATGAGGTGCGGCAGCGTCGTCGAGAAGTACAGGCCTTCGGGGCGGTTCTCCGCATAGGTGATGCCCTGCGATCCTTCGACGATGTTCGCCGCATCCTGACCGGTGGCCAGGTAGAAGGCGAGCAGCATGTTCGCATAGTGGGCGTTCGCCGAGCGCAGGGCTCCGGCGATCGTCGACCCGACGAGGTTCTTGCGCACGACGAGTTCGACGATCTTCTCCGCGCTCGTGCGCAGGCGACGTTCGACGACTTCGTGGGGCAGGACGATCTCGGCGACGACATTGCGTCCGCGACCGAGGATTCCGTTGACCGCGGTGGCCTTCTTGTCCGAGCAGAAGTTGCCGGACACCGAGCCGTAGTCGAGGCCCAGCTGCCAGGACAGGATGGTGTCCATGAGCGAATCCGAGGCCTGGGTGACCATATTGTGGCCCGAGGCGTCGTTCGTGCGGAAGGCGAAGCGGACGAAGAGCAGGTTCCCGACGATCTCCGGATGGATCTCGATGAGCCGGCAGTGGCCGGACCCGGCTTCGACGACGGATTCGAGTTCGCGGGTGCGGTGACGGATGGCCTGGGCGGCAGCCTCGGCGCCGATCGCGGATTCGGCCACGAACAGCACGGACCGGGTCATCCGCTCATCGACGATGACGGTGCGGATCCCACCCTCGATCTCCCGGGAGATCGACGCCCCGCGACCGACGGAGGGCCACAGCGGGGTCTCGTACGTTGCCAGGGGCACGGCCACCTCGGTGTGGGTGCCTTCGGGAGCCAGCGCTTCGCCGCTGACCCGCAGGGGACCGACCCACGTGGTGGGGATCCCGGTGATCGTGGTCTGCTGATTCACAGCTGATTCCTCCTCGAAAGGACGTCGGATCGGTGCGAGAGCGCGGTGACGTCGATTCCGCGCAGGCGGGCGAACTCGCCGAGGCGGCCCCGCGTGAGCAGGTCCGTGGCCGTGAGGTCCGTGGACCGCTGCGCCCCGAGCAGGGCGAACAGAGCCGAGGTCTGAGTCTGCCAGGTGCGTACGAGATCGACGAGCCCGTCCGGACCGTGGTCGAGCACGGTCTGCAGGAACGTGCCGGCGACGCCGACGGCGCGAGCACCGCAGGCCAGTGCTTTCACGACATCATAGGGGTTGCGCACGCCGCCGGAGGCCAGGAGCACGCGGTTCGAGACGCCGTCGTCCATCGTCGTCTCGGTCGTCCACTCGGCCGGGGCGTCGAGCAGGCAGGCCAGGGCCGACTGGCCGAAGCCGGTGAGCATGGAGAAGTCCGAAGCCGGTGCGCGATCGTTCTCGATGCGCAGGAAGTCCGTGCCCCCGGCGCCGGAGACATCGGCGTACTGGACCCCGATATCGGCGAGCAGTCTCAGGGTGCGGCGGCTGAGGCCGAATCCGACCTCTTTGACGACGACGGGCACGGGGCAGGCGGCGACGATGTCCTCGAGGCCGGACAGCCAGGTGGAGAAGTCGCGGGTGCCTTCGGGCATCGCGGTCTCCTGCACGGGGTTGATGTGCAGTTGGAGGGCATCGGCACCCAACAGTTCGACGGCGCGGCGGGCATCATCGGCACTGCGACCGGCACCGAGGTTGCCCATGACGAAGCCGTCCGGGTTCTCCTCGCGGATGACGGTGAAGCCCTTCGCTGCCTCGGCATCGTCGAGGGCCACGCTCATCGATCCGCAGGCCATGGGCAGGCCGGTCTCGGCGGCGGCGATGGCCAGGTCGCGGTTGATCTTCGCCGTGGTCTCCGTGCCGCCGGTCATGCCGTTGACGTAGAAGGGCGTCGGCCACGTCCAATCGCCTAGGTTCACCGTGAGGTCGACGCTCTCGGGGTTCGTTCCCGACAGGGCATGGTGGACGAATTCGAGGTCGTCGAAGTCGGTGCGTCGCGGGCCTTCGGTCTGCTGCGCCGAGGCGAGGCGTACGTGGTCGTCCTTGCGGGAGGCCCGTGAGGCCTTGGTCTCCGGGGTCTCTGCTGATGCCGGGGTCTCAGAACTCATCGATCTCGCCTTCCTCTCGGTGGGCACCGAGGTCCAGGGGTCGGATTCCGGCGGCTTTCCAGCCGCTGAGAATGGTGTGTGCTTCGGTTCGTGCTTCGGGCTGTGTTCGGGCGAGGGCGATTCCGCAGTCGCCGCCGCCGGCTCCCGAGGGCTTCGCGGCGGCCCCGTGGGTTTCGGCGATCTCGCACAGATCGTGCAGGGCCTCGGTTTCGATGAGGCTGCCCGTGGAGTCGCTCAGCCGCCGCAGCAGGGCGCGCACGGAGCGGATCGTGGCCAGGCTCGCCTCGGCGTCGTCGGCGTCGAAGGCCGCCACGAGATCGTCGACGAGGGTGTGCGATTCGGCCGCGAAGGACTTCAGCGGGCGGTGCCTCTCCGGTGCCGGAGTGTGCACGCGTGTGACGAGATGCTCGGTCGACGCCGGTGATCCGGTCCAGCCGACGAGGAGGTCGAGCGAGCTCGGTGGAGTGACCCGCCTGGCCGAACAGCCCGCCCACTCCGGGCAGCTCATGGCGGAGACGACTCCGTGGGCCTCGCGGTGAGCGTGCAGGGCCGCACGGTCGGGGGAGGAGTAGCGGATCCAGCCGCCGAAGGTGCTCGCGGCCAGATCACCGCCGGAGGCCTTCGTGGAGATCGCGATGGTCGCAAGGACCGCGAGTTTGAAGCGTTCGGTCAGGGTCAGCCCGAGGCGATAGAACTCATCGAGAGCGGCGATCGTCGCCACCGTCACCGCCGCCGAGGAACCGAGACCGAACTTCCGGCCATCGGAGTCATTGAGCTCGCTGGAGATCTCGAGATCGAAGTAGCGGGGGCTGGCACCCCGGCCGGAGCGCAGCTCTTCGACGGTGGAGATCGCCGAGAGCACATAGTCGAAGGGGCGCTCATCGACGATGATGTGCCCACCATCGTCTTCGCGCCGCCACACGACGGGGGCCTGACCGTATTCGCTCGAGTGGATGCGGCCGGCACCCTCGCTCTCGGTCAGCCGGACGGTGATGCACCGGTCGACGGCGATGAGCACGGCAGGCTGTCCGGGTTCGACGACGGCGTATTCGCCGGCGATGAACAGCTTGCCGGGCGCCCGGGTCTCGATCATGCCCGGCTGCCCTCACCCGCAGCCGGGTTCACTGCGTCTGCGGGCGGGACTGCGTCATCGGCGGTGAGCAGGTGGGCTCCCGGGCCCGGTCCGACGACGCGGACGTCGCCGAAGCCGGAGAGCTTCTCGGCCAGTGCTTCTGCGTCTGCGGGGCGGACGATGACGGCGACGTTCGGGCCGGCATCGGCGGTCGAATAGGCTTCGATCCCCGACTCGCGGGCTTCGGCCACGGCGTCGAAGATCGCGTGGCTGGTCGGATTGAGGAACCGGATCGGCGGCACGGTGGATTGGATGAGTCCGTGCATGCGCAGGGCGTGGGATTCGGTGATCTCACCGATACGGGTGAAGTCCCCGGACGCGCACGCGGCGACCATCTGCTCGAGATAGTCCTCGGTCGAGGTCACCCAGCCGGAGTAGAAGGGTGAGGTGGCGGCGGTCAGGCGCATCGCCTCGCGGGAGGACACGGCCTTCCTGGCCCGGTTGACGGTGACGATGATCATCCGCATATCCGGGGCGGGCACGGTCTCGGCGAAGGAGGCTGCGTCGTCGCCGGCGTGCCAGACGGCGATGCCGTCGGGAATCGAGCGGCAGGCCGACCCCGATCCGCGGCGGGCCAGCCGGCTGAGATCGCGCGGTGCGAGGTCGAGGTCGAAGGCCGCTGCGGCGGCCGTGGCCAGAGCGGCGAAGCCCGACGCCGAGGAGGCCAGACCGGCCCCCGTGGGCACGGAGTTGCGGGACCGGACGAGGACCCGGTCATCGCGTCCGGCCAGAGCGCGGACATGGTCGAGGAAGGTCGAGATGCGGTCGGTCTGACCGGGATCGGCGAGTGCGCCGTCGAGTTCGAGGACATCGGTCTCGGCGTCCGGAGCGGGCACCACGGTGGTCGTGGTCTCGAAGTGGTTCAGCGTCAGCGACAGGCTGCCCGCGGCGGGCAGGATGAGTTCCTCATCGGCCTTGCCCCAGTACTTGACCAGGGCGATGTTCGGGTAGGCCCGCGCCGTCGTCGTTCTCATGTCGGTCTGACCTCCGTCGTCCAGGTGCGGGGTGCTCCCGCCTTGCGCAGAGCCTCGGCGAGCTCTTCGGCCGAATCATCGTCATCGGCCAGGGCCAGCACGCAGCCGCCGAGTCCGCCGCCGGTGAGTTTGGCTCCCCGGGCTCCGGCCGCGGTGGCGGCAGCGACGAGGGAATCGAGGGTCGGGGTCGATACGCCGAGGCTGCCGAGCAGTCCATGGGCTTCGTTCATCAGCGTGCCGATCGTCTCACGGTCACCGGAGCGGATGGTGTCGACGGCGGCGTCGGTGATTTCGGCAAGACGGTCGATCATTCCCCCGATGCGCACGGGATCGGCGTCACGGCGGGCACGGACCCCTCCGACCGCCTCGGCGGTGGACCCGTGATGACCGGAGTCCGCGAGGACGAAGACGAGGCGCTGACCGACGTCGATGGTCTGGGCGCACCCGGTCTGGAAGCGGATGGGGGCAGGTTTGGCCACGGCCCAGGCGTCGATTCCGCTGGGTCGGCCATGGGCGACGGTTTCGGCCGCCTGCACGATCTCGTGGAGGGTGTTCTCGTCGAAGACCGTCGCATGCAGGTTCGCGACGGCGCGGGCCACGGAGGTGGCCACGGCTGCACTCGAACCCAGGCCGCGGCTGTGGGGGATCGCCGAACGGATGAGCAGCTCCACCTCGGCGTCGGGGTTCCCCACGGCTGTCAAGGCGGCGTTGAGACCGGCGACGACGGGGCCCATCGGCTCCGGAGCGGTCTGCGCATTGCCGGAGAACAGCTGGCTCTCGATCCGGGTCTCCTGATGCGGGGACTGGCGGATGTCGGTCTGGACTCCGAGCCCGTGCAATGGCACTGCGACGGCCGGAGAGCCGTAGACAACCGCGTGTTCGCCGAACAGGATCGCCTTTGCGTGGGCGAAGCCCTGGGACGTGCCCTGGGCGGGTTCGGTCTGAGAGGAATTGTGCATGCAGGATGGTTTCGGAGTCTGTGGATTGATTTCACCATCATATGCCGTACCCCCGCCCATCCCGAAGGCGAGGTGACGTCCGTCTCAGGTGAGTCCGGCGAGGTAGGCGCGTTCGGCCGGGTCGGTGGTCAGGTCGAGGGCGCGCTGACGGGCGGTGGCCGCGTCCTCGGTGCGGCCGAGGCGGGTGAGCAGATGAGCCCGGAGCGCCCAGGCCGGTTGGAAGGCCGAGGGGCGTGGTGAGTCGGCATCGAGTGCGTCGAGCGCTGCCAGCCCCGCCGCGGGACCGTTGACCTCGGCGAGGACGGCGGCTCGGGAGACCGAGCCGCCGAGGCTCGGTGCGATCTGCCCGAGATCGTCGTGGAGGCGCAGCAGCATCGGCCAATCCGTGGATCCGGTGCGGATTCCGGCCATATGGAGGAGTTGGATGGCCGCCTCGAGCCCGAAGCGACCGACGTGACCGCAGCGGTGGACCTCGACGAGGTGGCGCTCGCCCGCCTCGGTGAGGGGTCCGTCCCAGCGGTTCGGGTCCTGGGCGGACAGGGGGACGAATCGGCCGTCGCCGCTGCGACGAGCGGGGAATCGGGCGGCTGAGAGGTGGATGAGGGCGGCCAGTCCGTGGGATTCGCCGTCGCCGGGGCACAGCTGCGCCACGAGGCGCGACAGGTACAGGGCTTCGCCGATCATGCCCTCGCGTGGCTGCGCGGCCGCCTGAGCCCATTCGATGGCGAAGGCCCCGTAGATCGTCTCGTGCACATCGGGCAGCCGGGACTCGAGGTCGAGACGGTCGGGACTGCCGAAGTCGACACCGAGACCGGCAATGCGTTTCTTCGCCCTCGTCAGACGGGCAGAGACGGTGGCGGCGGGCAGAGCCATGGCGGCCGCGATCTGCCTTGCCGTCATCCCCATCACCGCCGAGAGCATGAGCACCGGCCGGGCGGGAGGGTCGATGTCCGGATGCGCGCAGGCGGCGAGGAGTTCGAGCCGGCGGTCGGGCAGGGCGTCGGGATCGTGGTCGGCTGGATCGGCGCCGGAGCCGCTGCTGCCGTCGATGCGGTCGATCATCTCCTCGTCGAGGGCGGTCGCGGTTCGTGCCGCCGCCGATTTCCACACGTCCCGGCGGGCGTTGAGCGCCACCCGGTAGAGCCAGCCTTCGGGATTGGCCGGTGGACCTTGTTCCCGCCAGGCGCTCACGGCACGTTCGAGCGCGGCCGACAGCGCATCCTCGGCGCCGGAGATGTCACCGTCGGCAGCCGCGATGAGCGCGATGATCGTGCCCCAACCATCCTGGGTCAGGATCATCGCGCGCTCGGCAGGCTCTGCAGATTCGGTCATCGGCGGGCGATCAGGAGGAGCCGTCCGGGTGGGACGGGCAGTCGCCCGATCGGGTCGGCCCGTCACCCGGTCGGGTCCAGGTGCCGTCGACGAACGAGGTCGCCGCGGGTCGGACCTCGATGGTGCCGTAGCTCGTGCCGGGGAACTTCTCGGCCCAGGCCAGGGCCGCCTCGACGTCGGGAACGTCGATGACGACGACCCCGGCCAGGGCCTCCTTCGCCGCGGCGAAGGGCCCATCCTCGATGACGACCTCTCCGGTCCGCCGGGTCACGGTCTTCGTCTCGGAGTGGGGTGCGAGCATCTCCCAGGCGACGAAGACTCCCGCGGAGTTGAGCGCTGCCGCGTAGTCGTCCATGAGCCGCATCATCTCCTGGATGCCTTCTTCGCTGGGTTGAGGGCCGTCGGGGGTGAGTTCCGGCGCGTGGAAGACGAGTGCATAGCGCATTGTTCTGCTCCGTTCTGTGTGCGGCGGCCGGATTTCGACCGCTCACAGACAAGACGATCGAATCGACGTCGATTCGACAGCATGCCTGGGATTCTTCCACGGAATCCCTTTCGCCGACGCGGTCCCGAACTAACCGAGCCAGTCCCGACGGCAGAAACTTCACACGAGCCCGGTGTAGACCGATCCCGGGTTGAAGATGTTGTCCGGATCGAGGGCCTGCTTGATCCGGTGGTTGAGTTCCATGACGTCCTCGCCGAGGTAGGGCGCGAGCCACGGTGCCTTGAGTCGGCCGACGCCGTGCTCACCGGTGATCGTCCCGCCCAGCCCGGTGGCCAGATCCATGACCTCGCCGTAGGCGATCTGCGCGCGCTTCTGCTGGTCCTCATCCTTGGGGTCGAGGACGAGCAGCGGATGCGTGTTGCCGTCGCCGGCGTGGGCGATGACGGCGATCGTCACCTGGCGGTCGGCAGCGATCTTCTCAATCCCGAGCACCAGATCGCCGAGCTTCGGCAGCGGCACGCCGACGTCCTCGAGCAGCAGTGCCCCCTTCTTCTCCACGGCCGGAATTGCGATCCGGCGGGCCGTGACGAAGGCTTCGCCCTCATCCGGGTCGGCAGTGAGATAGCACTCGGAGGCCGAGTTGTTGTTGCAGATCTCCTCGATGATCTTCGCCTGCACACTCGAATGCTCCCCGGGTTCGTCGGACTGGATGACGAGCATGCCCTCGGCCTCTCGGTCGAGGCCCATCTTCAGCTCGTCCTCGACGGCGTTGATCGAGGGTTTGTCCATGAACTCGAGCATCGAGGGGCGCATGGCCTTCGCGATGTCGAGCACGGCGTTCGTGGCGTCGGCGAGTTCGGGGAACATCGCGACGACGGTCGTCGGGGGCAGCTGGGCGGGAATGAGGCGCAGGGTCACTTCGGTGATCACGCCCAAGGTCCCCTCGGAGCCGACGAAGAGCTTCGTCAACGGCAGACCGGCGACGTCCTTGAGCCGCGGCCCGCCGAGCTTGACGGCCCGACCGTCGGCGAGGACGACGGTCATCCCGAGGACGTAATCGGTGGTCACGCCGTATTTCACGCAGCACAGGCCGCCGGCGTTCGTGGCGATGTTGCCGCCGATGGAGCAGAACTCGAAGGACGAGGGGTCCGGCGGGTACCACAGGCCGTGTTCGGCCGCGGCGGCCTTGACCTCGGCGTTGAAGGCACCGGGCTGGACCGTGGCCATGCGGGTGACGGGATCGATGCTGATCTCGCGCATCGTATCCAGGGACAGCACGATCCCGCCGGCGATCGCGGAGCTGCCGCCCGACAGCCCGGATCCGGCGCCGCGGGGCACGATCGGGACCTTCGCCTCGGCGGCGATGCGCACGACCGTCTGCACCTCCGCGGTGGAGGTGGCTCGGACGACCGCGACCGGCACTCCGGCGTCGGGGTCGTTCGCGCGGTCCCAGCGGTAGGCGTCCATCGAATCGGGATCGGTGATGACGGCCGTGGCCGGCAGGGCGGAGGTGAGAGCGGAGACAACGTCCATGTTGCGTATCGGCCTTTCGAGCGGAGTTCGGCACCCGGATTCCGCTCTCGACGTTACCAGGATCACGGTCGCCCGCGGCGGTCGGCTCGGGGCGCGGACAGGGCGCGCTCGCCCGGTGCCGCACAGCGTCGCGGCGGACCGAGCCGCAGGTCGTCGCGGCGTAGGCTGAACCCATGACCCTCACCCCCGATCGGCTCCCCGCGGCCTGCGTGCTCGGGACGCTGCCCGGCGACGGATTCGAGGGGCCTCGGATCGGGCTCGTCGATCTCGATGCGACAGGAGCGGAGATCGGCCGGATCGACCTCGCCGAGGCGGCCCTGCCCGAGTTCGTCCGTGGCCGAGAGGACGCGGCCGGGGGAGGGCAGAACGGAGCCGGTGGGACCGTGGATCGCGCTCCGGCACCCCCGACCCGCTGGGTCGTCAGCGACACCCCGAAGTGGTGTCCGCCGCTGTTGGAGGCCGGGGTGAGCATTGAGCGCTGCCACGATCTGCGCTTGGCCCATGCGATCCTCGCCCGCTCCGAACTCGTCACTGCACCGGAGGCGGTGCGTGCCGCCGTCGACTGGGATGCCGCGCCCGCCGACGCCGCCGCACCCGAACGGGCGGCCGCTCTCTTCGACGTCGACGCCGGACGCGGATTCATCCCACAGGTTCCGCACGACCTCGAGGCGGCCCTGGCCGAATACGCCCGGCAGACGGCGGCCGTGGACTCCGCGAGCGATCCGGGGCGGCTGCGGCTGCTGCTGGCCGCGGAATCGGCCGGAGGGCTCGTCGCCGCGGAGATGCGCGCGGCTGGAGTGCCGTGGGACGAGGCCGAACATGATCGGATCCTGACCGAGCTGCTCGGTCCCCGACCGATCCGCGACGGGAAGCCCCAGAAGATGCTGGCCAAGGCCGAGGAAGTCCGAGCCGCACTCGACGATCCGCGGGTCAACCTCGATTCGCCGAACCGGCTGCTCGCGTCCCTGCGCAATGCCGGCATCAACGTCGCCTCGACCTCGAAATGGGAGCTGCAGACGAGCGACCATCCGGCGATCGCGCCCCTGCTCGAGTACAAGAAGATGGCGCGGCTGCTGAGTGCCAACGGCTGGCATTGGCTCGATGAATGGGTCGACGAGGGGCGGTACAGGCCGGTGTATGTGCCCGGCGGAGTCGTCACCGGGCGCTGGGCGGCCAGCGGGGGAGGGGCCCTGCAGATCCCCCGGCACCTGCGTCCGGCCCTGCGTGCCGACGACGGGTGGCGGCTCGTCTCCGCCGATGTCGCCCAGCTCGAACCCCGTGCGCTCGCCGCCATGTCCGGAGACCGGGCGATGGCGGAGGCCGGTCGTGGCCGCGACCTCTACTCAGGGCTCGTCGACGCCGGGATCGTCGCGACCCGGCAGGAGGCGAAGATCGCCGTGCTCGGGGCGATGTACGGATCGACGACCGGGGAGGCCGGGGCCTTGGTGCCGCGTCTGCGGCAGAATTTCCCCGCCGCGATGAACCTCGTCGATTCCGCCGCCGAGGCGGGACGAGCGGGAGGAGTCGTGTCCACCTGGTTGGGACGGACCTCCCCACCGCCCGGCGAGGGGTGGCAGAGACTGCAGAGGGCGGCGAACCGCTTCGATGCCACCGGTGCCGATGAGCAGCGGGCCCGGCGGGCCGCCGGTGACCAGGGACGATTCACCCGCAACTTCGTCGTTCAGGGCACAGCGGCCGAATGGGCGCTGGCCTGGCTGGCCGATCTGCGGCTGCGCCTGGCGCGGCTGCCGGAGATCGATGCGGCACCAGACGGTGGGGCGGGCTCTCACCCGGCGGCCGCCTCGGGGCCGGTCTTCTCCCGCCGAGCCCACCTCGCGTTCTTCCTCCACGACGAGGTCATCGTCCATGCCCCGGCCGAGCAGGCCGACCAGGCGGCGGAGGCGATCAGGGCGGCGTCCGCCTCGGCGGGTCGACTGCTGTTCGGGGATGCCCCCGTCGATTTCCCTCTCGACCTGAGCATCGGTGAGCGGGCGCTCAAAGAATAAGTCCATGTGCATGGAATAGACTGCCAGCCGCAAGCGCTGGACGACGTGGCCCAGCAACGGATACGCAAGTCCAAGGAGATCACATGAGCATCAGCGTCAAGGCACTGCAGAAGACGGGACCGGACCAGCCGTTCCGCGTGGCCACGATCGACCGCCGGGATCCCCGACCCGATGACGTCGTCATCGACATCAAGGCCGCAGGTATCTGCCACAGCGACATCCACACCATCCGCAACGAATGGGGCGAGGCGCACTTCCCGCTCACCGTCGGCCACGAGATCGCCGGCGTCGTCGAGGCCGTCGGCTCCGATGTCACTGATTGGAAGGTCGGCGACCGCGTGGGCGTGGGCTGCATGGTGAACTCGTGCGGCGAGTGCGAGGAATGCCGGGCCGGTCAGGAACAGAACTGCCTGAACGGCAGCGTCGGCACCTACAACGTCGAAGACGTCGACGGCACGATCACCCAGGGCGGGTATTCGCAGAAGGTCGTCGTCAACGAACGCTTCGTCTGCCGGATCCCCGACGTCTTCGACTTCGACGTCGCGGCCCCGCTGCTGTGCGCGGGAATCACCACCTACGCGCCGCTCAACCGCTGGGGTGCCGGTGAGCAGAAGAACGGCGCTCCCAAGCAGGTCGCCGTGCTCGGGCTCGGCGGGCTCGGCCATATGGGCGTGCAGATCGCCGCGGCCATGGGCGCAGAGGTCACCGTGCTCTCCCGCACGCTGAAGAAGGAAGCGTCGGCCCTGGAGCTCGGGGCGACGCGGATGCTCGCCACCACCGAGGAGAACTTCT
The DNA here is from genome assembly GCF_900169165.1 of Brevibacterium linens ATCC 9172. Lineage (GTDB taxonomy): Bacteria > Actinomycetota > Actinomycetes > Actinomycetales > Brevibacteriaceae > Brevibacterium > Brevibacterium linens. The sequence continues at coordinate 62,495 of NZ_FXYY01000012.1, read as the reverse complement.
TCTCCGACCACGCCGGCGAGTTCGACCTCATCCTCAACACGATCAGCGCCGACATTCCCGTCAACCGCTACCTGCGTCTGCTCAAGCCGCGCGGGGTCATGGCCGTCGTCGGCCTCCCGCCCGAGAAGCAGGAGTTCTCGTTCGGCGCCGTCATCGGCGGGGCGAAGGCGATCGCCGGATCGAACATCGGCGGCATCGCCGAGACCCAGGGGATGCTCGACTTCTGCGCCGAACACGGCATCGCCGCGCAGATCGAGACGATCCCCGTCACCGAGGCGGACGCCGCCTACGATCGGGTCGTGGCCGGAGACGTGCGCTTCCGCGTCGTCATCGACACCGCGAGCTTCGATGACGTCGAGGCCATCGCCTGATCCGCCTCCGCTGACATGCGTCGGCGTGATGCCGCGCGAATCCGCAATGGTCGGGGTGATTCCCGCAATCGATGCGGGAATCCCTCGACCCTCATGCGGCAGGCGGGCACAATGAGACCGGGCCGAGGGACAAGGAGGCCGAGGGACAGGGGAACGATGACGGGTGCGAGGCGACAGCTGCGGACGGTGCCCTTGGCGCTGCTCATCCTCTACACGATCTTCATCGGCCTCGTCACGCTCACACCGAATCAGCTGGACACGGGCCCCGGGTCGTTCATCGCCGGACTGCTCGAGTTCCTCGCCTCCCACCGAGCGACCGCGTGGATCGACTACGTCATCCTCGAGAAGCTCGCGAACGTCGGAATGTTCATTCCCTTCGGCCTGCTTGTGGCCCTCCAGTGCGGACCTCACCGCTGGTGGGTCGGCTGGGTCGCGGGCATCGCCTTCACCTGCCTCATCGAGGGCACGCAGGCGACCCTGCTCTCACCGACGCGTTACGCCACGATCAGCGACCTCGTGACGAACAGCCTCGGTGCCGGCATCGGAGCGGTGGTCGGACTCATCGTGATGAGGATCTGGCCGCCGAGGATGGACAGAGTCCCCATCGACCATGAGGTTCGGTGAGGGATCCTGGGGTTTGGTGAGAGCGGGCCAGGTCCGCATCTGAGGATGTGCCCAGGATTCGGCCGTAGATTTGGCGGTGATGACCGATCGTGATCAGCGCACAGTCGGTGCGCCGCTGGCCCTTCTCGTCCTCTACACCCTCTTCATCGCCGCCATCACGCTGACCCCGCAGCAGATGGGCACCGGCCCGGATACTCTCATCGGGCACGCGCTCGACCTCTTCGCGGCTCATCGGGAGACAGCGTGGCTGACCTATGAGCGGGTCGAGAAGCTCGGCAATGTGGCGATGTTCATTCCCTTCGGCTTCCTCGCCGCCCTGCACTTCGGACGCCGACGGTGGTGGCTCGGATTCCTCGTCGGCGCGGGTTTCAGCGCCGTCATCGAGATCTTCCAAGGCGCTGTGCTCACACAGACCCGCTTCGCCACGCTCAGCGACCTCGTCACGAACACTCTCGGCGCCGGCATCGGGGCGCTCCTCGGCCTGTGCTGCCTGGCCGCATGGCCGAAACGGTCGACGAGGAGAGACTCCGAAAACGAGCTCGCGCTGGTGTAGGTCCGATCACGACAGTCCCGGTCCCCGATTGTCCGTTGGCTTTCCAGGCGTCCTGTCGCTGACGGCCCGACCTTCCAGTCCTCAGCGGTTCTCAGGCTCTTCGAGGGCCGCGATGCACCGGCCGAGCGCCTCGGTGACCATCGTCCGAGTCTCATCGTCGAGCGGTGAGACCATTCGGGTCGTGACCACTTCGACGCGGGAGACGGCCCGAGCGAGCAGCTCAACGCCGGCCGAGGTGAGACGTGTGGGCAGGACGCGACCGGATTCGGCCGTGGCCGGCCTCGTGATCAGTCCCCGGTCCTGCAGTCCGCGCAGCAGCGTATTCATCGTCTGCCGGGTGACGAAGGCGCCGCGCGCGAGCTCGGAATTCGAGGCCCCCGGCCGCCTGCGCAGCTGTTCGAGGCAGTTGTACTGAGGGGTGGTCAGCTGCAGCGGCCGCAGCGTCTCGTCCATCGTCGATCGCAGCGCCGTCTGCAGATGCTTGAGCTGATAGCCCAGCAGCGACTCGAGTTCCACCGGTCCATCGCCGGTTCCCGCAGTGTGATCCTTCGACCCTTGACTCATGTAAGTATTCTGACATACATTCGCCTATGTCAGGATACTGACACATTCGAAGGACGGACTCTCTATGAGGTGGAGAGGCGTCGAGAGAAAGGAACGAACATGAGTGCATCGACGACCGACACTGTGAATACAGATGCCGCGAACGCCGACACCGAGGAGACCGGCACCGTGAGCGGACCGGACTTCGTCGCCTTGCAGGTCCGAGACGTGGAAGCGGCCGCACAGTTCTACGAAACCAGGCTCGGACTCACCCGTGCCCCGGCTGCTCCTCCCGGAGCGGTCGTGTTCACGACCTCACCGATCCCCTTCGCCGTGCGCGAGCCGCTGCCCGGCGTCGACCTCGACTCCGGTGACCGTCCGGGAAACGGGGTGGCACTGTGGCTGAGGTGCGATGATGCGCAGGCACTGCATGATTCCCTCGCCGAGGCGGGGGTGGAGATCCTCCGGCCGCCCGCTCCCAGCCCCTTCGGGCTGACCTTCGCGATCGCCGATCCCGACGGTTATGCGGTGACGTTCCACGACGCGGGGTGATCAGCGCAGCGAATCGACGATCTTCTTAATCCGGCGGTCACGGGTCTCACCGCCGGCGACGCCGATTTGCTCCCGGTGTTACGTGGCGAGCGGGAGCAGGTACTTCCCACCCATCACCGCGGTCGTGGAGGGATAGGAACAGCCTTCGATCGTGACGATGTCTTCGGGAACTTCGATGTCGACGTTGTTGCCGAGTGTCAGGAGTTCAGTGGTGAACGTGACCATGCGGCCTCCTCGGTGAGTGGATGGTCTTGACCGAGCGTAGGCCGATCAGTCCTCGTCGACAAGGTCGGGCGACGATTCGGCGGTCGAGAAGGTCGGCCACCAGCAGCGCACCCGCTTGGCGTAGTCGCGGTATTCGTCGCCGAAGCGCTCGATCAGGTCGGTCTCCTCGTGGGGGCGGATGAGCCAGTTCCACAGCAGTGAGCCGATGAGCGCGTACACGATGACGAGCCACGAACCGATGAGCAGACCCATCGCCATGCCTTGGACGACGCCGGCGATGGCCATCGGATTGCGGACGAAGGCGTAGGGGCCGCGGGCGACGAGGTGGTGGGCCATCTGCGAGGGCAGCGGGGTGCCGGAGCCGAAGTTCGCGATCGCCCGCGCCGACCACACGCCGATGACGCTGGAGACGGCGAGCAGGGCGAAGCCGACGACGACCAGTAGGATCGGGAACTTGTAGGCGAGGTTCCACCGGTCTTCGAAGGCATTGATGATGACCGGGATGATGATGAGGAAGACGCCCCAGAAGACGACGATCTGAACCGTGGTGTGCACGAGTAGGCGGGAACGCACCCGCGTGTGGGAGCTGTGGAACGCAAAAGGCCCGATGAGGAGCTTCTCGGACGGAATGCGGCCGACGATCATGAGCACCCCGGCAAGGAGGCTGCCGAGCGCGGCGAGGATCATGAGGACGGCGCCGAGTCCCGCCTCGGTGGTGGCGGTGGCATAGATGACCATGGCCAGCGCCACGAGCACGGTCCAGCCGGTGGCGATCCACACCGCCCAGCGGAAGTTGAGCGCGGCCAGGGCGGAGGCGATGACGAAGAGCGGGATGTCGACGATCGCGATGAGCACCGGATTGATGCCGCCGAGCGTCGCTGTCGCCACTCCGGGGATCATCGCGGTGCCCAGCCACCACGCCGCTCCGGCGAGGGCCTGGAGGGCGAAGTACATGCGGCCGTGGAAGATGCGCAGTCGTTTCTTCGGTCTGTTCACTTCGGTGAGATGTCGATTCATGTGTGCACCGCCCCGCGGATGCAGACGGACGTGGCTCCGCCGACCCAGATCTCGTCGTCCTCGGCCGTGATGGAGACGACTCCGGAACGACCGAGGGCGGTTCCCTGGGCTGCGGTGTAGCTGTTCGGGGCCAGGTTCTCACCGATGAGCCATTGGGCGACGGAGGCGTTGAGGCTGCCGGTCACCGGATCCTCGGCGACGCCGACTCCGGGCACGAAGGCACGGATCTCGTACTCGTGCTCCGACCCTTCCGGGTGGGCGCCGAGGACGCCGAGCTTCGCATCGGGAATCGCCGAGAAGTCGGGAGTCAGCGCGAGCACCTGCTCGGCGCCGGCCAGCCGCACGGCCGCCCAGCCCGGGCCGTTGTCGGCCCACTGGTGGCCGAGGATCTCGGAGCGGTCGACGCCGAGGGCGACCGCGATCTGATCGACATACGCGTCGTCGAGCGGACCCGAGCGCAGGCGGTCGGGGGCGGCGAAGGCGAGAGTTTCGGAGGGTTCGGCGGTCGCCGTGGTCAGGGAATCGGCGCTCGGGTCGGTCGGGCCGCCTCGGCGAGGGGTTCTGCGGATGTCGACGAGCCCGGCACCGCATTCCTGGACGATGCGGTCCTCGTGTTTCGGGGCGCCTCCGGCGTCGAGCCAGGCCGCGGCCGAACCGAGGGTGGGGTGGCCGGCGAAGGGCAACTCCCGGTGCGGGGTGAAGATGCGCAGGCGGTAGTCGGCGGTGGGGTCGTCGGGCGGGAGGACGAAGGTGGTCTCGGACAGGTTCGTCCAGTTCGCGATGCGAGCCATCTGCGACTCATCGAGGCCATCGGCATCGACGATGACCGCGACGGGGTTGCCCTGGAAGGGCACGGCAGAGAAGACATCGACCTGGGCGAATCGGCGGTGCTGTGACAATGACACTCCTTCGCAAGATGCGGACCACGCGGCGAGCGGGGGATTGCGCGGGCGCTTCTCACAGTGTAAAGGCCCAGGCCGGAGCGTTCGTGGATTGACTCCCGGCGGCGCGGGGGTGTCAGCTGCGGAGGGCTGCAGTTCGGTCGACTCGGCGGTCAGGGTGATTGCATAATGAGGCATGCTCTCAGGTGACTCAGCGCGGGGACGGGATCTGCGCATCGCAATGCTCGGCGGCGGGTTCATAGGCCGCGTCCACAGTCGTGCCGCACGCTCGACCGGAGCCGTGCTCGACTCGGTCGCATCGTCACGGCCGGACAGATCGGCACAAGCGGCGGCCGAACTGGGATTCGAGACCTCGGCGACGGCCGACGAACTTCTCGGTCGCACCTTCGATGCGGTCCACATCTGCACCCCCAACGACGCCCACGCCGCGCAGTCCCTGCAGGCGCTGGACGCGGGATCGAACATCATCTGCGAGAAGCCCTTGGCCACTGATTCGGTTGCTGCGCGTGCCGTACTGGCCCGCGCCGAGGAAGCTGGTCTGCTGGGGACCGTTCCGTTCGTCTACCGCTACCACCCGATGGTGCGGGAAGCCCGCGCCCGGTTCCGCGAGGGCCAGGCCGGAACGCTGCTGACCGTCGACGCCGGATACCTCCAGGACTGGCTGCTCGGAGCCGGCGACGAGAACTGGCGCGTCGAATCAGGGCGCGGCGGCCCCTCGCGGGCATTCGCCGATATCGGCTCCCACCTCGTCGACCTCATCGAGTTCATCGTCGACGACCGGATATCGTCCCTGGTGGCGACGACGAGAACCGTTCACCCCCGCCGAGGCGGCACCGCGGTGACCACGGAGGACACCGTGGCCGTGACGATCGAGTTCTCCGGCGGTGCCATCGGTTCCCTGTTGGTGTCCCAGCTGGCTCCCGGACGCAAGAACGGACTGACCGTGGAGATCGCCGGCACCGAGGCGAGCATGCGCTTCGAGCAGGAGCGGCCCGAACAGCTGTGGTTCGGTCGGCGAGCCGACAGCCGCCTCCTCGTCCGCGATCCCGACTCCCTGTCTGCCGATGCCGCGCGACTGTGCATGGTTCCGGCCGGGCACCCGCAGGGCTACCAGGATGCGTTCAACGCATTCGTCGCCGATTCCTATGCCTACTTCGCCGGCGAGCGACCGGAGGGGCTGCCGACGCTGCGAGACGGGGTGCGAGCCGTGCTTGTGACGGAGGCCGTGCTCCGGTCGGTGCGGCAACGCTCCTGGGTCGACGTCGAGTAACTGTCAGTCTGGGCGCACCGACCTCCCGAACCATGGGCGCACCGACTTTCCGAACCATGGGCATCGTGACCTCCCGAATCGCTGAGGAGGTCCTGAGGGTCCCGCTCAGGAGCGATTCGTACACTGGGCCGCTATGGACTTCAAGCAGGCAACGGCGACGTGGTGGGACGCCATCACCTCGGGCTTCGGGCGGCAGGATGGACTCGAACTCGACGTCCTCGGACTCGTGTTCGTCATCGGGATCCCGCTGGTCGTGACGCTGACTCCAGGGATCTGGAGGTTCTTCGGACTGTTCGTGACCTTCGTCCACGAGCTCGGTCATGCTTTCGCCGCCCTCATGACGGGACGCGTGGTCAAGGGGATCTCGCTGAACTTCGACCATTCGGGACAGATGAACTCCTTCGGCCGAGTCGGCTTCTCCGCCACATGGGCGGGGTTCTGGGGATATCCGGCACCGGGCGTGCTCGGACTCGTCCTGGCCACCTCGGCGGTCTTCGGTTGGGCCCCCTTGGCCCTGTCGGTGGGCGCGCTGATCCTGTTGGTCGCGCTCATCTTCATCCGGAACTTCGCGGGCGCGGTCATCGCCGTGATCACGGCGATCGCGGCGCAGCTCGTCGTCGTGTTCCTGCCTCTGGAATGGATCTCGGTCTTCGTCGCCGCACTCGGCACGGCGCTGACGATTGGTTCGCTCAAGGACCTCGTCAAGGTCATCCGCGTCCACACGCGCCGGCGCCATGTGCAGCAGTCCGATGCCTATATCCTCGCGCAGGGCTCGGCTCTGCCCTCCGGTGCCTGGCTGACGCTGTTTGCGCTGGTCATCATCGTCTGCGCGCTCGCCAACGCGCGGGTGCTGTATACAGCGGTGTCGGTCGGCGCGGTGTGATTGTGCGTCAGTGCCGGCTGGCAGAATCGGAGTATGGCCCCACTTCCGAAATACTCTGCGATCCTGTTCGACTGTGATGGAGTCCTCGTCGACTCCGAAAGCATCACGAACGGTGTCCTCCATCAGATGCTGCAGGAGCTCGGCTGGCAGCTGAGCGCCGACGAATGCATTGCGCGCTTCGTCGGCAAGATGCTCCGCGACGAGGCTGACGTCATCGAAGAGCACACCGGATTCCGCATCGACGAGGAGTGGATGACCGAGTTCCGGCGGCGGCGCAATGCCCAGCTCGAGGCCTCTCTCCAGGCGATTCCGGGAGTCGTTGATGCCGTTGAGCGCGTTGCCGAGATCTACCCGGGCCGGATCGCCTGCGCGTCGGGAGCGGATCGTCCGAAGATCGAGCTGCAGCTGCGCAAGATCGGCCTCTTCGATGCCTTCGAGGGTCGGATCTTCTCCGGCATGGAGCAGCCGAAGTCGAAGCCCGCCCCCGACGTCTATCTCGCGGCGGCTGCTTCCCGGGGCATCGACCCCGCCGAGGCGGCCGTGATCGAAGATTCCCCCACCGGGGTGATCGCCGGCGCTGCGGCCGGATCCCATGTGCTCGGGTTCTGCCCGGATTCTTCGGTGCATCAGAGTGCGGACACGCTGTTGGCTGCGGGTGCTGCCGAGACCTTCAGCGAGATGGAGCAGCTGCCCGGTCTGCTGGCTGAATAGGTATCCGGCCCGCCGATTGGGGTGGGGCCGGTATTCGCCCGACCCGACCAATGCCGTTCAGGGCGTCGAGTGCCTCATCAAAGAACAACAAATATCATTCAAGATTAGAAAGAATCCTTTTGTAATCGAACTGTAACATTCATTTCTTCTCGTTGGAGGTAGAATTGTTGCAAGGCATTCACGTCGACGTGAAAGGCGGCGAGACCGATGAAGGATCCTCAGGATCCGGGCAACAGCGGCCTCGAGCATGCCTCGAATGAATCAGTCTCCGGTTCGCCCGCGACTTCGGCGGACCCTGCTTCGTCGCCTCAGGTGCCTCTGGTCGGCCCCGACTCACCCCGTCGTCTCGACGTCGACCCTGATTCGCCGATGGCTGTGGTCGTCAGCCTGACTCACTTGAGTACGGGCGTTCGTCTCGCTGAGCTCCAAGCCGTTGCCGGGCTGTTCCTGTCCGATGCACTCGAGAAGCTCCGCTATGCCTTCGGCGACGAGATCTACTACCACGCGACATTCACCGAGACAGTCGGCCGCTTCATCACGGCACGTGATGGGCTGCTGCCCGAAAGGGATGACTTCGTGGACCCCTGGACGTCCACCGGTTTCGTCCTCGAGGGCCGCCCTCTCGACGAGTCTGATGACGCCGCCGCCTCCGCAGGTGCTGCCGCCGACGATGGCGCCGAAGCGGACGATGCTTCCGACGGTGGTGCCGACGTCGCTGCCGACGCGGCCGCTGCCGCCGCGGCCGATGAATCGGACGGAGCCGCTGAACTGGGCGTCGATGGAAGCACCGATGGAAGCACCGATGATGCTTCCACAACCGAGGCGAGCACCGGAGAGCAGTCGCAGCCTCCGTCGGCGAGTTCGCTTCCGAACTTCCCCAAGTTCGGGTTGCACAAATCTTTCAACAGTTGGGTCCACGACCTCGCCACGCGCGAGGAGATCGCCGAGCTGACCACGGTCCTCGGCTCGTCGAGCGACGGTGCCTACAACGAGATCACGAACGCCGTCACACTGGCATTCGGACTGCCGAAGTTCCTGCAGCGCTGCCTGGCCGGTGAGTTCACGATCGAGCACGTGCTTGCAGCGACCCGTGCCATCAAGGACGTTGCCTTCGAGTATCTGCCGCGCCTTGATGCCTACCTGGGTGACCGCCGTGCCGATATCACCCTGGAGACCTTCAGGAAGTCGCTCAATCTCAAGATCGCGGCGATCGTGCCGGTCGACGACAGGACCGAACTGGCCGAGAAGCGCCGCCGAGTCGACATCATGACCTACCCCGACGGCACCGCCTCGGTGACTCTGTCCGGACCTGCCGTGGAACTCAATGCCTTCTACCTGCGCATCGAAGCTTTCGCCCGAGCGATCCGCAACGGCAACATCTCGGCACTCACCGATGAGAACATCGCCGGCCTCGAAGTCGCCGATCAGGACAGCATTGCCGCCCTCATGTTCGATATCGCCACTCGGGCAACCCCGCAGATGACCATCGCCGTGACGGCCCACGACACCACAACCGGTGAGACCACCACCAAGGAAGTCGCGCTCGAGACCGCCGACGACGCGGACCCCGCAGCTCCGATCACTGCAGCCGCGGTCGACCGCACCGCGCAGGCAGCGCAGCGAGAAGCCGAAGAGGCGGCGGGCACCGGCGCCGACGTGAAGACCACCATCAAACTCGTCATGCCCACCCACGGACAGTGGGTCCGAGAGCAGGCCAAGATGATGGTGACGGTTCCGTATCTCACCGCGGTGGGAAAGTCGGAGCTGCCCGGAACATTCTCGGACGGCACACCGGTGCCGCCCGACGCGGCACGGGCACTCGCAGGTGAGAGCCCCACTTGGCACCGGATCCTCACCGATCCCGCTACCGGGACGCCGATCGATGCTCGCTCACGCAGCTACCACATCCCTGCGGACGTGCGCGCGCCCTTGGTCGGCAAATGGCAGTCCTGTTCTGCTCCGGGCTGCACTCGCAGGGCAGAGACGTCGGAAGTCGACCACATCATCCCCTTCGACCATGCCGATCCGGCCCGGGGCGGTCAGACGACGTTCGAGAACCTCCACCCGCTGTGCAAACCCGACCACCAGGCGAAGACCGACCGCCGGTTCTCGGTCCGAATGACCGAGGACGGGGCGGTGGAGTATTCCTTCACTCGTGGTGTCGTCGGACGAATGTATCCGCCGGACAACCCGATCAACGCCGAGCATGCCCGTCAGGTGGAGAACTATGACCACCTGCCGAATCGGCTTGACGACCGGAACCCCGGCACCACGGAACAGCTTCGTGACAACGGCCATCCGAGTCCGGCGGCACGGGTCGAGGACTCGGGGCCATCCCGCCACTCCGAGCCAGGGGACTCCGGACCAGGGGACGGGTGTGTCCCGACGCCTGGAGCAGGGGGAGTCTCGAGTACCGAAACCGACGAAGCGCCTCGCCGGTCGCAGAAATCGAAGCCCGGCCGAGGAGTGGAGTGGAACAACTACTGGGACTCCAAGGATCCGCCACCGTTCTGACGGCAGCCGGGCTATGACGGCAGCCAGTTACGCAAGAGGCCCCGGCCGCGCGCCTTCGCAGACGGCGACCGGGGTCCGAACGGTCTTTGCGGTTCCAGCTCTCGTCCTCGTGTCCGACCTCAGTTGCCGTCCTCGGCGATGAGGCGGCGTACGTCGTCCTGGCTGCGGACCTTACCTTTCTGTGCGGCGTCGATGACCTTCTTGTGCTGCTGTTCGGTGACGACGGGAACCTCTTCTCCGTTGCAGTCGATGATCTTGCCGTCCTTGACGGTGTCGCCCTCAGCGAGAACGGGTTCGTTGTCGAGGAGTCGCTGCAGCTCTTCCTTGCGGATGACGCGCCCGGTGCCGGCCACGAAGACCGACCGGTCCGAACGATCTTTCGTCTTCACGCCGATGTGGTTGAAGACGAGATTGAGCAGCACTGCCATGAGGGTGGCCGACGAGATTCCCGAGTGGAGGATGATGCCGACCCAATTCGGGAAGGCGTTGTAGAAATCGGGCTCGACGACCGGGATGATGCCGAAGGCCAGCGAGACCGCCACGATGATCATATTGAGGTTGCCCTCGTACTCGACCTTTGACAGCGTGCGAATGCCCGACGCGGCGACCGTGCCGAACAGGACGATTCCCGCTCCGCCGAGTACCGGAGTCGGAACGGCGGCAACGACTCCGCCCATCACGGGCAGCAGACCGAGGACCACGAGGATCGCACCACCGGCTGTGACGACGAAGCGTGACTTCACGCCCGTGATGGCGACCAGTCCGACGTTCTGTGCGAATGCCGACTGAGTGAAGGAGTTGAAGACCGGCGACACTGCCGATGACAGCATGTCAGCACGCAGACCCGAAGCGATGCGCTTGGAATCGACCTTAGTGTCGACGATCTCTCCGACGGCGATGATGTCCGCAGTCGTCTCGGCGAACGTGACGATGATGACGATGAACATCGAAATGATCGCTGCGGCAGAGAAAGTCGGCATACCGAAGGCGAACGGCTCAGGGAACGCGAAGACGCCTCGATCGAGCACATGGGAGAAGTCCGCCCACCCGAAGATCAGGCATCCGATGGTGCCGAGCACGATGGCCAGCAGAATCGACAGCTGCGAGATCGCGGCCACGGGAATCCGGCTGAGGATGAGAACGATGGTCAGGGTGGCCACGGCGATGAGGATATTGCGCATGCTGCCGTAGTCAGCGGCCTCCGCGTCCCCGCCCATGGCCCAGCCCGCGGCGACCGGCATGAGTGACAGACCGATCGTGGTGATGACGGTGCCGGTGACGACCGGCGGGAAGAACTTCACGATGAGCGCAAATGCCGGGGCCACGATCAGTCCGATCACCGAGGCGACCAGGACTGACCCGAACACCGCGGGCAGGCCTCCGCCGCCGGCCAGAATGGACGTCATCGTCGCGACGCCGGCGAACGAGACACCCTGAACCAGCGGCAGCTGCGAGCCGAAGAACGGCACTCCGACCGACTGCAGGATCGTCGCCAGACCGCCCATGAACAGACAGGAGGCTATGAGGAGGCTGATGCCGTTGCCGTCGAGGCCGGCCGCATTGCCGATGATGAGGGGGACCGCGATGATTCCGCCGTACATGGTGAGCACGTGCTGCAACCCGTAGGCGAAGGAGCTGCCGACGGAGAGCCGTTCGTCCTCCGGGCGGGCCTGCTTGCCTTTGACCGCGGTCTTGCGGTCGCCGCTGGGTGATTGATGGGATACCGACATTTATCTCTCCATTGAGTACGTCCTCGGGGCGAAGACCTCTCTGTGACTGACCGACCTCAGTGGCCGGTTTGGCGTGCGAGCAGGCATCGATTCGACCGAGGGATCGGTTGCATAATTCCGTTATGCGAAAGGAAACTTCCTTATCGTAAAACTCTAAAGGAATACCATTTGGCCCGCAAGCCATTTTAGTGACCCGTGGCACATGCTAGAGTTCACGGCAGTCGTGTACTCATCCCTCGACAATCTACTGATCGTTCGCTCAGTTCGATGGTCTTGAGCCATCGTACCGCTTCACCGACCAGTGGGTACAGTTGGGGACCCCCGATGGGATACCGACCGGCGGAGCAGCAGACGCCGGAAAACCTGAGCTGGTGGCGTCGGCCCCAGTTCTGTCGCCACTGACCAATGGTGCGCGCTCGACGCGCACGGTTCAAGAGTGAAAGGCGACGCGATGATCGACAGCAATGGAACCGGCACACCTTCTGGCGAGAACCCTCCGGCAGACGGACTGTGGCTGCGCGATCCGCTGGCCGTCCACCTCGGCGCCGGTGTCGATCCGAACCGGGCCGCGCGGGGAATCGTCGTCGATCGGGCCACCGGGACCATCATCGAACTCGTCCCCGCTGGGGGCGAACCCACGACATGCGGCGCCGAAGGGACCCCCAGTGCCGGCGGGACCGCTGGTGATGCGACCGACCTCGACATCATCGACGCCTCCGCGCACGTCATCACTCCCGGACTGATCAATACGCATCACCACTTCTATCAGACGCTGACCCGTGCGTGGGCGCCCGTCGCCGACCTGCCGCTGTTCGGGTGGCTGCAGAACCTCTACCCGGTGTGGGCCAGGCTGACCCCGCGTGCGCTCGAACTCGCCACGACCGTGGCGATGGCCGAACTCCTCGAATCCGGCTGCACGACCGCGGCCGACCACCACTACCTGTTCCCGACCGGCATGGACGAGGCCATCGACATCCAGGTCGACGTCGTCCGGAGACTCGGCATGCGTGCCATGCTCACTCGCGGATCGATGTCCCTGGGCGAGGAGGACGGCGGACTGCCCCCGCAGCAGACCGTCCAGGATTCGGAAGTCATCCTCGACGATTCCCGCCGACTCGTCGAGACCTACCATCAGCGAGGGCCCGGCGCACAGATCCAGATCAGCTTCGCTCCCTGCTCGCCGTTCTCCGTGACCACCGAGCTCATGCGCGAGTCCGCCGCACTCGCTGCCGAACTCGATGTCCGCCTTCACACCCACCTGGCCGAGACCATCGACGAAGAGGACTTCTGCCGCGAGACATTCGGCCTGCGCACCGTCGACTACCTCGAATCCGTCGGCTGGCTGGGGGAGCGGACCTGGTTGGCGCACGGTGTGCACTTCGACGATTCGGAGATCGGCCGCCTCGGCGCGGCCGGGGTCTCCGTTGCTCACTGTCCGACCTCGAACATGCGGCTGGCCTCGGGCATCGCTCGCGCCGTCGAACTCGAAGATGCCGGGGTCAACGTCGGACTCGGCGTCGACGGATCCGCGTCGAACGACGCCTCGAACCTCATCCGTGAGGTCCGGCAGGCCCTCTACATCCAACGCCTGCGCTACGGCGCCGAGGCGGTCACCTGCGATCGCGTCCTCGACTGGGCGACGAAGGGATCGGCGGCGGCACTCGGCCGCGACGACCTCGGCACCATCGCCGTCGGCAAGCGGGCCGACCTCGCGATGTTCCGCCTCGACGGCCTCGCATTCTCCGGTTCGCACGACCCGATCCCCGCGCTCGTCCTCTGCGGTGCGGAGAAGGCGGACCGTGTGATGGTCGGCGGTCAGTGGCGGGTCGTCGACGGCCACGCGATCGGCGCGGACGGGCACGCGCTCGACAAGGAGGCCCTCATCGCCGCGCATCAGGAGGAGGCGCGCCGCCTCGTCGCGGGGTGAGGTCCGCGGCGGCTGAGTGGGCGGCGGCTGAGCGGGAGGAGGCGGCCTCCTCGGCGGTCCCTCAGTCCTGAGGTCTGCGGAACACCTCGCGCAGGTGGTCGCCGGTGAGGAAGTCGCCGACGCCGATCATGACCAGGCTGAACACGATCTGCTCGGTGATCATCCAGACCGGATAGAGGCCCGGGATCGCGGCCATGACGAGGGTGATGACGGGGAAGATCTGGGTGAACAGGCGCAGGCGCTGGTACCCCCAGTAGAAGCCCTTCGTTGCGCGCCAGAAGAAGTAGAAGAGTGTCACGGTCATGCCGAGGACGACGAGGGTGCGCATCCACACGCCGAACGGCACCGGTTCGCCGGCCCTGGCGATGAGCACTGCGTAGACCACGGCACCGAAGCCGAGCACGAGTTCGAACACGAGCAGCCGTGTGATCCACGCGAAGGCGCGTTTCGTCTTCGGTTGCTCGAGACCGTCCGCGGGCACGATGATGCCGGCCTTCCTGCCGCCGGCGAGGCGGTCGATCTTCGCAAGCAGGTTCTCCAGGGCCATGCCACCAGGCTAGCGGGATTGTCGGCTCCGGAGCCGATTTTCGGGGCCTCAGGGTCCTGTGCGATGGAACATCAATCGAAAGTTGGGGGTCCAGTTCAATCCTGTGGGTCAGGAAACCGCGCCCGCGCGCTGATGAAGTGGAAGCATGAAGAAGATATTCAACGCAGCGTTCACGTACATGATCATCGGCGTCCTCTCGGGGCTGTTCTACCGCGAGTTCACCAAGGCCAACGACTTCCCCTCCGGTGAGTTCACGCAGCTCGGCCTCGTCCACACGCACCTGCTGACACTCGGCTTCATCGTCCTCCTCATCATCCTCGCCCTCGACAAGGTGTTCGGACTCTCCGGCACGAAGCTGTTCTCGTGGTTCTTCTGGCTCTACAACGTCGGCGTGATCCTCACGGCCGGAATGATGGTCTGGCACGGCTCGCTCACCGTCCTCGGTGAAGACTCGAATGCCATGATCGCCGGAATCGCCGGCCTCGGCCACATCGCCCTGTCCGTCAGCCTCGTCCTGTTCTTCCTCGCCCTGCGGAAGAGGGGCGTGGCCGACTGATCCGCCGGGTGACAATGGTGCCATGAGCAGTGAGTCCCAGCGCCGGGTGCGCATCCTCGCCATCGAGCACGAACGCGGCACCGGGCCCGAGCGGTTCGGGCAGTGGCTGGAAGAAGCCGGCGCCGAGGTGGTGGTGACCCGGCCCTACCTCGGCGAGGTGATCCCGGCGCTCGGTGCTTTCGACGCCCTCATCGTCCTCGGCGGGTCCGCGGGACCCACCGAGGACGCCGAGAACCCCTGGTTCCCGCAGGTCAGGGACCTGCTTCGCCGCTCGATCGGCGGGGAGTTCCCGAGCCTCAACATCTGCCTCGGCGGGGAGATGCTTGCCGTGGCAGGCGATGCTCCGATCACCCGGCGGGCGCACCCGCAGATCGGGTTCTACGAACTGGGTGCCACCTCGGCGGGGGAGACCGACCCTGTCTTCGGCGCACTGGCCGGTGTCGGATCGGCGGGTGCCGCGTCGACCGAAAGGGAGTCGCTGCCGTCCGTGCTCTTCCACCAGGAGGAGATGGCGCTGCCGACCGGAGCCGAACTCCTCATCACCGGCTCCGACGCCCCGGTCCAGGCCTTCCGTCTCGGCGAATTCGCGTGGGGCACCCAGTTCCATCCGGAAACCGATGCCACGCAGATCTCCCGGTGGCTGAACGGCAACGACCTGGCCCTGCCGGCCGGCAAGACCGACGACTCGATCATCGCCGAGGTCGAGGCTCACGATTCCGCTCTCGTCGACAACGGGAAGCGGCTGGCTCGGTCGTTCCTCGCATTTCTCGAAGGCCGACGTGCGGCCGAGACGTCCAGGCCAGATGCGCCCTTCAGCATGTGAGAAGCATGTGAACAAGAGGTTTTATCTGAGCGAAAGCTGAAAATCAGTCCGGCGATTGTTACGTTGATCACGGGTGCCGGTCCCGGACCAATCCTCCGGACGAAACGCAACTTCGCGCCCGCAGATATGACTTCACTAACCGAACATCTCGCCCAGGCCGCCACCGGGGTCGACATTGCCGCCGCCGGCGTCGACGAGGCCATCGAATCCTTCCTCGGTCCCGCGGCACAGGCCTTCAGCAGCATCGTCTTCTTCGAGCTCCAGATCGGCTCGATCGGCATCCCGCTCATCGTCGTCTGGCTCATGGCCGCGGCCGTCTTCCTCACCGTCTACCTCCGCTTCCAACCGATCACCGGACTCCGCTACTCCGTCGGCATCATCCGCGGTCGCTTCACGCGCAAGACCGACCCGGGCCAGGTCTCGAGCTTCCAAGCGCTCGCCACCGAGCTCTCGGGCACCGTCGGGTTGGGCAATATCGCAGGCGTGGCCGTGGCGATCACCATCGGCGGCCCCGGTGCCGCCCTGTGGATCATCATCTTCGGCTTCTTCGCCATGACCGTGAAGATGGCCGAGGCGACCCTCGGCGTGAAATACCGGCAGATCAACGAGGACGGCACCGTCTCCGGCGGTCCCATGTACTACCTGCGGGCCGGGCTGGCCGAGGTCGGTCGGCCCAAGCTCGGGAAGTTCCTCGCCGGGTTCTATGCTCTCACTGCCGTGCTCGGCGTCATCGGCGCCGGCAACCTGTTCCAGGCGAACCAGGCGGCCGCGATCATCGTTCAGGCCACCGGCAGCGACGACAGCTTCTTCGCTGACAAACTCTGGCTCATCGGTGCGATCATCGCTGCGCTCACCGCCCTGGTCATCCTCGGCGGGATCAAGAAGATCGGACAGTGGACGTCGAGGCTGACTCCGCTCATGGCGATCCTCTATTTCGTCTCGATCATCGTCATCCTCATCCTCAACGCCGGGCAGATCCCACACGCCTTCGCACTCATGTTCACCGGGGCCTTCAGCTCCAGCGGAGTCGCCGGTGGCGCCGTGGGTGTGGCGATCGTCGGTATCCAGCGTGCGCTGTTCTCCAACGCCGCCGGAATCGGCTCGGCAGGCATGGCCCACGCCGCCTCGAAGACGACAAAGCCGGCCACCGAAGGATTCGTGGCGATGTGGGAGCCGCTCATCGACTCCGTCATCATCTGCACCCTGACCTCGCTGGCCATCATCACCACCGGTCTCTACACCGAAAGCACCGAGGACGGAATCGGCTTGACCGCGCAGGCCTTCGGTGAGGTGTCGAGCTGGTTCCCCTATCTGCTCACGATCGCCGTCGTGTTCTTCGCGTTCTCGACGATCCTCGCCTACGGCTACTACGGGCAGCAGGCGCTGGGTTACCTGACGAAGAACTCGAAGGCCGCTGACAAGGCCTACCAGATCTTCTGGATCCTCGCCGTCATCGTCGGCGCCTCGATGTCGCTGGACTCGGTCATCGCCTTCTCCGACGCGATCTTCTTCCTCATGGCCTTCCCGAACCTGCTCGGCATCTACTTCCTTGCCCGCATCCTCCGCCTCGAGATCCTGCGGCTGCGTAAGAAGATCGACGCCGGTGTGATGAAGGAGATCACCCCTGTCGAACTCCAAGTCGGAATGGGCGATCACGAACCCACACCGGAGCAGATCAGGGCCGCCGAGGCGGGACGCAGGCGCAAACGCGACAAGCTGCGCGACGTCCGTGACACCCTGCGTCGGAAGAAGCAGGAACGCAAGAAGGCCGCGGACTGAGTCCGCGGCCTTCGGGCCTTTCCGTCTGGGCTGAGCCCGACCCCATCGGGTGGTCCCTCTCCACGGTGAAGGAGCACCGCCTCGGTGAGGGCAGGTCAGTCTTCGGCCTTCTTGAGCTTCTGATCGGTGTTCGTGTAGGCGATCGAATCGGCGGTGGATCCGACGAGCCCCATCGTCACGCGCAGCAGTCCGGGTTCGACGTCGTCCATGGGCGGAGGGGTCTCCGGCCCGATGGTCAGCGACTTTCCGTCCTTCGTCGTGGCGGTGATCGACCCGATGTAGACAGTGACATCGCCACTGAGCGTCATCGTGTCGGCCTTCGTCACCAGCCCTTCGTGCTCCTTGGGAGGCCTCACCGTGAGTGAGAAGCCGGTGATCTTGATCTCATCGGCTTGGATCTTCAGCACGACGATGGACCCACCGTCAGCGGTGGGCACCGAGACGAACGAGATTCCCTTGAGCCCCTTGAACGACAGGCCCTCGGAGCCCATGGCAGCCGGAGTCTTCGTGAAGATCGGCGCCTTCGTGTCCATCTGTGCATCGGACGGGAACTCGCCGTTGCCCTCTTCCGAGTCTTCATCCTCGGTCGGGTCGTCGCTGGGCTCATCGAGTCCCAGACCACCAGGGTCCGTGGGATCGTCGGAGGGTTCCTCCGTCGGCTCCTCGCTCGGTTCATCGCTCGGCTCATCCGTGGGGCCCGGCGCGGGCAGCGACGGGTCCGCCGTCGGTGGATCGCTCGGTTTCACCGGCATTCCGGGCGACAGGCTTCCCGCAGGTGCGGGGTCCTGGTCCTCTGACTTGGCGGAATCATCGTCATCACAGGTGCCCACGAGCGAGCACAGCGGCGACGAGTGGGCGGCTGCAACCGATCCCGCCCCGAGCGTCGTCGGGAGGATCAGGACAGCTGCCGCCAGGAGTGAGGCCGTGCGGCGGCTGGATACCCTCATGCAGTCTCCCCCTCAGCGGCTTCGGACTCCTTCGGACTCCTTCGGCCCGCGCGGTCCCATCCATGCGACCACGAGAATCGCCCCGATGGTGGACAGCAGCATGCCGATGATGAACCCGCCGAGGTTCACTCCGATGAGTGAATAGACTGCGAGGACGAGGGCGATGATCCCGTAGAACACATGGTGCGCGGGTCGGAAGATCGATAGCAGAGCGAGCACGACGATGGTGATCGGAACGACGGTCGCCTGCAGTCCCTCGATGCCGAATTGGATCTGCATGTTGCCGAGGTCCAGCTGGCCGGAGAAGAACAGTTCGATTCCGCCGAGGACGGCCATCACACCTCCGATGAAGGGGCGCTGCCGACGCCAGTGCTTGAATCCCTGACGCTTCGCGGCATCGTCGGTCATCTGCACTTCCTCGCTTCGGTCGGCCTCCCCCGCCTCCGGCGTCGGGACGGCGAATTCTGCCGTCTCGACGCCGGAATCGGAGGAGCCGCTGTGCTCTTCGGCGCGTCGGCTCCGACGGGACAGCGCAAGCAGGCTCGTCTTCTGCACGGTTGCCTCCTGTTCGGCGGCCTCCCGTTCATCGGTCGGCTGCCCGTTGGCTGCTGAGTTCCTCATCAGTCGCACTGCTCAGATCCGTCGGTGAGCTTCAGCGACATGTCCTTGAGCGTGAAGACCGAGGCCGTGGTCGACCAGGAGTCCTGCTTGAGGTCCTTGATGGAGATGGTGTCGGAGTCCTGGGCGAAGTCGCCCTTGCTTCCCTTGGCCTTCGTGTTGACGTCGGAGGCATCGACGCCGATGCGGATGTTCTCGAACTCCGCGTCTCCCTTGAGGCCGGTCATGCCGATCTGCAGATCCTTCGCCGAGGCGGGGGTGCCCTTTCCGCCCGCCTTGATGAGGACGCCGACCTTGCCCAGAGGAGTCTCCTGGACGGCCGACTGGCAGAGGTTCTCCAGGGTCGCATCCTTGATGTTCGCGGTGACGACGGCGTGCTTGCCGCCCTCGGCGTCCTTGGCGACTCCGCTGTACTGGGAGAAGCCGGTGCCCTCGAGCTGCGACGACGAGATCTTGAACTGTGTACCCGAGACGGCGAATGAGACCGGGACTGCACCCTGGGCCACCCCGCCCATGAGCATCGCTGAGACGACGCCTGTGGGAATCGCGACCATGGCGA
Source organism: Brevibacterium linens ATCC 9172 (assembly GCF_900169165.1). Classification (GTDB taxonomy): domain Bacteria; phylum Actinomycetota; class Actinomycetes; order Actinomycetales; family Brevibacteriaceae; genus Brevibacterium; species Brevibacterium linens. The sequence goes on along the minus strand of NZ_FXYY01000012.1, from coordinate 42,844 downwards.
TGCGACCGGCGTGAGATGAGACGAGCCTGCGGATGAGGCTGGGATTGCGGAACTTCATTGATCCTCCTTGACCACCGACAGCACGGTCGGCATCAGCGTGTGATGTAAGTTACTACGGGGTGTTACCCGACAGTATCGCGGGTGAAGTTTGAGCGTCAACGGCTTTTGCCGACGGCATCCTCGCGGGGCAGAGTTCGGGTGGCCGCACACCGCTGGGCAAAGCCGACCTGTCAGATCGAATGACATGGTATGTTCCCAGATCAGGCGATGTGCTTGGGATTTCCGAGGTGATGGTCGAGCCCGCACTCGATGGCACTGAAACACGCGCCCGGATGATGGGAACCGGCCCGGGTCGGGGCGTGAACAAAACTTTCAAAACTCAGCTTTCACACCTCGGCGGCGGATACCGGAGTCGACGCTCTCAGCGCACCGGGGCGTCGGGGCCGAGCGGAATGCCCAGACCCCACCACAGGAAGAACAGCAGGCTCCAGCTGATCGTCATGCACACGGCCAAGGGCAGGGTGTGCGACGCGAGCGTGCCGATGCCGGCACTCTTCTGATACTTCTGCATGAAGCCGAGCGCGAGAATGAAGTACGGGCTCATCGGGGTGATCGCCGTCGACCCCGAGTCGGCGATGCGGAAGATCGCCTGGGAGGTCTCCGGCGGCACCTCGAGCAGCATGAGCAGCGGCACGATGACCGGAGCCATGATTGCCCACATCGCCGAGCCGGAGGTGATGAGCACGTTGACGACGGAGAGCACGAGCAGGACGAGGATGAACACCACCCAGGTCGGCAGGCCGAGGCCGGTGAACAGTTCGGACACGGACACCGAGACGAGCATGCCGATGTTCGTCCACTCGAAGTACTCGAGGAACTGGGCGATGGCGAAGAAGAGGACGAGGACCCCGGCGATCGATGCGAGGCCCTGCCCCATGAGCTTCGGCACGTCGGACCAGGTCTCGATCGTGCCCTCGCGGAAGCCGTAGACGATGCCGCCGATGCCGAAGAGCAGAGCGATGAGGAACGCGATTCCGGTGAGGAACGGGGACTCGCCGAAGGGTCCGTCGCCGCGCAGAGGCGCTCCCTTGGGGACGACGAGCACGACGATGGCGATGATCGCGGCGATGACGGCGAACATCGACCAGCGCAGAGCCTTCCGCTCCGTGTCGGTGATGACGAGGTCTTCGTGCTCGGCATCCTCGTCGGCTTCGAGGTTGTCGCGCTTCATGAGCACGAGCTCGGTGACGATCGTGATGACGATGGCCAGGAGGAAGGAGCTGGCGATGTTGAAGTACCAGTTGCCGATCGGGGCGACGATGTAGTCGGGGTCGATGATGTTCGCCGCGGCGGTCGTGATGTCCGCGAAGATCGCGTCGTTGGGAGTCGGGATCGGGCTGGCATCATAACCGGAGGCGATCGAGGTGTAGGCGACGATGACGCCGAGGACTGGGGAGCGGCCCACGGCCTTGAACACCATCCCGCCGAGCGGCACGAGGATGACGTAGGCCGCCGCCGAGGCGACGTGGGAGATCGTGCCCATGAACGCGACCGTGAAGACGATGAGTCCGGCCGGGACACGGGCGATCGAGACCTTCATCGCCGTCGAGAGCAGGCCGGTGCGCTCGGCCAGGGCCACACCCATGATGACGACCATGATCGTGATCAGCGGTGGGAAGGTCCGATAGGCGTCGAGTGCGGTGCTCACGGCCATGGCGATGCCGCTGCCGCTGAGCAGATTCTTCACCGGGGTCCATTCCCCGGTGCCGGGATCCTCGACTCCCGCGCCGGCGAGGGAGAGGACGAGGCTGAGTACGGCGAGGATCGCCGCGAGGATCCAGAACAGCCAGAAGGGGTTCGGCAGCTTGTTGCCGACGACTTCGATGACGTTGAGGGCGCGGATGACCAGCGGCAGCTTCTCCTGCTCGTCGGTCTGCACGGTATCGGTGGTCTGGGTCGGTTTCATCGTGAGCTCCTGAGAGTTCAGGCGGGATTTTCGGGCAGGGTCCACCAGGGCACGGTGATTCCGGCGCTGGAATCGGGTGATCTGTGGTGGGGTGTCGGCCGGTCGGCCGGTCAGTGAGAAGCAGGTGTCACAGTTTCTGCAGCTCCTGACAGTAGGCGACGAGTCGGTCGATGACCTCGCCGAGGATGTCCTCCCCGGCCGCGGCCGTGGCGGTGCGTGGATCGCCGAGGACGCCGTTGTCGGCATAGCGATCGAACGTCACCGCTGTTGACGGTGACTTCGTTCGCGAGAGTCGGGCGCGCGGGTCGAGATCGTCGAGCCGGGTGGCGCCGGGGTTGAGATGGCCAGAATCGACGAGGGATTCGTCTATGGCGAGCATCTGCGAGGTCTCGGACTCTCCGCAGTGGCCGCTGACCTCGGTACGGGGAAGGGCGGCAGTCGCCTCGGTGGCCAAGCCGGAGACCGGGGCGTAGGCGAAGACGAAGTCGGGGTGGGTGGCGAGCAGGTCCTGCTGGACCACGCCGAGGGCTGAGAGGTTGCCGCCGTGTCCGGTGATGACGAGGAGCCGGTCGAATCCGGCATCGGCGAGCTGGCCCACGATCGAGGTGACGAGGTCGACGAACAGCTGCGGGCCGATGTTGATCGTGCCGGGCAGGAACCGGTGATGCGGGGAGACGCCGTAGTCGATGCTCGGCAGGACGAAGGCGCTGCCCGCCCGAACCCGACCGCCGTCGGCGCTGTCGCGGAGCCGGTCGACGACGGCGCGGGCGACGTGAGCGGCGCGGATGGTGTCGGTGCCCAGGGGAAGTCCGTCCCCGTGCTGTTCGCAGGCGCCGACGGGAAGGACGAGCAAGCTGTTTCGGTCCTTCGCGAGTTCGACCTCCAGCGAGGTCAGTTCGGCGTAGTCGCGGATATGCGGGCGGATCTCGGAGATCACCGGGCGGCTCATCGCTGGGGTCCTGCGATGGTGTCGGCACTGCCGTCCTTGATGGTGTCGTCGGTCCAGTCGGCGAGGACGGCGGTCTTGATCGCCTCGAGGTGCTTGCGGGTGCGGTGGGAGGCTTCGAAGCCGTCGCCGCGACGGATCGCATCGAGGATGTCCGCGTGTTCGTCGTGGTCGCGCAGGCGGTCGTAGCTCGTGCGTGCCGCCTGCTGGGTCCGCGAATGGATGGCCAGCAGGGACACCAGCATCTCGTGCAGAGCGCGGTTGCCCGAAGCGCGAGCGAGTTCGACGTGGAAGTGACCGGCCGGGACCGCGGTCTCGACCTGGAGGGCATTGTCGAGCGCGGACTCCATGGAAGCCACGGCATCCGCCGCCTGGACCGTCGCTGCGAGCTCGGCGATGCCGGGTTCGATGGCGATGCGGGCATCGAGGAGTTCGATGGCCGCTGCGAGGTCGACGGGCACATAGTGCGGGTTGTCGAGGATGCGGCGGTTGATCGCTTCGCGGACGTAGGTGCCCGAGCCGTGCTTGAGTTCGACCGAGCCCGTGGCTTCGAGTCGGCGCAGGGCCTCTCGGACGGTGGGCACGGTGACCTCGAAGCGTGCGGCGAGGACCTTGGCCGAGGGCAGGGTCTGCCCGGGTTGGAGGTGTTCGGTGCGGATGGTGTCGACGATGTCGCGAGTGAGGCGTTCGACGAGTCCGACGGTGGACGTCATGGTGCTCTCCTTCAAGTGTTTAAGTCATCTAATCACTTTGGGTCAGAGTGTGTCAACGGTCACTTTTGAGGTGGCCCTGGTCGGTCAGTTCTGGGTGGGCCCATGCGTTGCGCCCGGATGGCTGCGGAAGAACTCCCAGACGGTGTCGGTGGCCGAGAAGTCCTTCGTGACGTATCCGCCGCCGCTGTAGACGACCTCACCCGGCCAGACGTGGCCGCCGTCGGCGACGGAGTAGAGCTCGACTTGGGCATCGCATTGCGTCCATTGGGTGCGCACGACATCTTCGCCCTTGCGGCCGACCTGGCGGTCAGCGGACTTCGTGCAGCCGGAGGCCCCCGCCCAGGGCTGGATCCATTCGCGCACACCGGGGTAGTCCTCGCCTTGGCGGTGACCGCCCTCGTAGTGCATCGTCGCGTCCCCCGTGCCGTGGATCGCGAGCATCGGCGTCGGCGTCGAATAATCGCAGCCCTGTGTCGACTGCGGATAGTAGGCACCGGCGACGGGAGCGAATGCGGAGAAGCGATCGCGCAGGTGACAAGCGAGGACGGAGACGAATCCGCCGCCGTTCGACTTGCCGGTGGCATAGACCCGATTGAGGTCGATGCAGTGCTCGGATTCGATCGAATCGAGCAGATCGGCGACGAACGCGACGTCATCGGCACCGCTGGCGTACGGGGCTCCCTGCCAGGAGCGTTTGCCGTCGCTGAGGTCACCGTCGGGGAACACGGTGATCGCGGGCAGGGTCGGCAGCCCCGTGTGGTTCTGGAATTCGGCACCGTCGGAACCGTTGCCGTGGAACCCGAGGACGAGCGGCAGGGGAGTCGCGATCTCGTAGTCGCGGGGAATGTTGATCCGGTAGCTGCGCTCCCCGCCTGGTGTAGAGATGGTCCTCTCGTCGATGACATCGTCAGTCCTTTGATCGTCGGTGATCGTGGTGAGGACTCTAGCACAAGTCATCAGATGACTAAATGAATTGGCTATGACGGTGGCGTCGTCGAGGAGGCAGTGGTGTTGCCGATTCGGGATCCGCAGTCGGAAGGTGTTCGACTCAGGCCGTCTGCGGCGAATCCCCTTCGATGGTTGACCAGTTCGCCTTCGTCAGTGCGACGGCATGCGCATGTTCACCGGCACGGACGGCGGCGATGATCTCGGTGTGCTGCTCCGGTGAGGCCGATCCCTTCACCGATTCGAAGTGCAGGAACTCCGCTCGGCGCAGAGTGGCGGTGACGACCTCGAGGTGATCGGGAATGAGGGGGTTGGAGGATCGGGTGAGGGCCACTTCGTGGAAGTCATCATCGGCGGCGATCGCCGCCTCGGCCTCGCCGGCTGCGAGGGCCGCACTCAAACGATCGTTCGCCTGCCCCATCTCATTCAGAGCTGCCTCGTCGAGAGTTGGGAAGGCGAGGTCGATCGCCAGACCGTGGAGTTCAGCGGCGATCTGCCGGGCCGCGAGGATGCGCTCCGGATCCTCAGGGGCCACGCGCGTCATCCGGCCCGGCTCTGCCACGACGAGCCCGGCCTGGGCCAGGCGCTGCAGCGCCTCCCGCACGGGCGTCCGGGAGACCTGCAGCCAGGCGCCGAGCTCCTGGTCGCGCAGCTGCTCGTCCGGGGCGAGCTGACCGCGGACGATGGCATCGCGGATCGAACGGTAGACGTCATCGCGCAGCAGAGTGCGGTGCGCCACCGGTGAGTCCGTGGGGATCGGCACGCTCGGCCCTTTCGTTCTCGGAGTTCGCTCTCGTCGCAGCTCGTCGGTGGAGGCCTCTGATCGGTGCCATCGGCCGAGCTGGGCGACGCGAATGGTCTGTGCTCATTGTATGCACGTCCAGAATGCAATATATTGCATATTGCACGTTGCGATCCAGGACACACCGACGCAGGGCATGCCTCATCCGGCACGCCTCGTCACCGGACACACCCCGTCCGCCCGGAGTCGGGCGGCCGCCACCGCGGCCGCGGTTCGCACCGGCGCCGTCGGGGAGCCGTCGAGCACCGTCGCCCGGAGATCCCCCACCGCCCAGAGAACAGAGGACACCATGGCCATCACCGATTTCGAACGCTACCCACTGACCTTCGGCCCCAGCCCCGTGCACGAACTCCCGAGACTGAGCGACCACCTCGGCGGGGCCAGGGTCTGGGCCAAACGCGAGGACGTCAATTCGGGACTCGCCTTCGGCGGCAACAAGACCCGCAAACTCGAGTACATCGTCCCCGACATCCTCGCCTCGGGTGCGGACACGCTCGTGTCCATCGGCGGCTACCAGTCCAACCACACCCGCCAGGTCGCCGCGGTCGCTGCCCACCTGGGACTGAAGGCGCGCCTCGTGCAGGAGCGCTGGGTCGACTGGGAGGACCCGGTCAACGACAAGGTCGGCAACATCGAGCTCTCCCGCATCATGGGCGCCGACGTCCGCCTCGACTCCGCCGGATTCGACATCGGCATCCGCTCGAGCTGGGAGAACGCCCTGCACGAGGTCGAAGAGTCCGGCGGCAGGCCCTACCCGATCCCGGCCGGAGCCTCGGAGCACAGGTTCGGCGGGCTGGGCTTCGCGAACTGGGCGTATGAGGTCGCCGCACAGGAAAAGGAGCTCGGCGTCTTCTTCGACACCATCGTCGTGTGCACCGTGACCGGGTCGACGCATGCCGGAATGATCGCCGGATTCGCCGCTCTCGAAGCCGCCGGAGGACCCAAGCGCAAGGTCATCGGCATCGACGCATCGGCCACGATCGTCAAGACCCGCGATCAGGTGAAGAGGATCGCGAACACCACTGCCGAACTCATCGGCCTCGGGCGTGAGATCACCGCCGACGAGGTCGACATCCGCTCGGGTTGGGAAGGACCCGCCTACGGCATCCCCGACGATTCGACCGTCGAGGCGATCCGCACCACCGCCCAGCTCGAAGGCGTCATCCTCGACCCCGTCTACGAAGGCAAGTCGATGGCCGGGCTCCTCGACCTCGTTGCTGAAGGCACGATCGGATCGGATTCGACCGTCCTCTACGCCCACCTCGGCGGGCAGCTGGCCCTCAACGCCTACTCCTCGATCTTCTGATCGGGACGACGCCCATCCCACGACACAGCCACCCCCTTGAGGAAGGATCGATGAGATGACGGCCGCACACGGATCTCAGCCCCCGCACGACGGCGACCACGAGCAGGATCGCCACCAGTTCGAGACCTCGATCCAGGTCAGCCCGCCCGGCACGAACGACAGACCGCTGCGGGCCTCGGCCTCGGGGGAGGACCGGGTCCTCGACGAGATCGCCCAGCGCGTGCTCTGGCTGGCCACGTCGATCATCGACCGGGCCAATCGGGGACGGGAGAACCCCGATGGGGTCAAGGTCGGCGGCCACCAGTCGTCCTCGGCCTCGATGGCGGGCATCATGACCGCCCTGTGGTTCGCCCGCCTGCGCTCGATCGACAGGGTCTCGGTCAAGCCCCACGCCTCACCGGTCCTCCACGCGATCAACTACCTCCTCGGCGATCTCGCCGAACACCATCTGGACACGCTGCGCAGCCGCGGAGGACTCCAGCCCTACCCCTCCCGGACGAAGGACCCCGACACCGTCGACTTCTCCACGGGGTCGGTGGGCATCGGCGCGACCGCCCCGATCTGGGCCGCACTGTCCCACCGCTACGTCTCCGACCGGTTCCCCGACACCCCACGGGCCGGGCGCTTCTATTCGCTGCTCGGGGATGCCGAGATGGACGAAGGCGCGGTATGGGAGGCCATCATCGACCCCGAGGTGCGCACCCTCGGCGAGATCGTGTGGATCGTCGACCTCAACCGGCAGTCCCTCGACCGGGTCATCCCCGACGTGCAGATCAAGCGCCTCCAGGGCATGTTCGCCGCCGCCGGCTGGCAGGTCCTCACCTGCCCGTGGGGGCGCCGCCTCGAGGCCGTCTTCGCCGCCCCGGGCGGGCAGGCGCTCAAAGACCGGCTCGTGTCGATGCCCAACCCCGAATACCAGCGGCTCCTGCGCGCTCACCCCACCGAGGTCCACGACCGTCTGCTCGCCGGCCTCGACGAGTCCGCGGCCACGGCGCTGCGCGCGGTCATCGACCCGTTCTCACCCGATGAGATCGCCTCCCTCATCCGCGACCTCGGCGGACACGACCTCGGGCAGCTCGTCGAGGCCTTCGAGGCCATCGACGACGACCGACCCACCGTCGTCTTCGCGTACACGATCAAGGGCAAGGGGCTCGCCACCGAGGGCCACCCGGGCAACCACGCCGCCCAGCTCACCGAGGCGCAGATGCGCGACCTCGCGGCCGCCTCGGGGGTGGACCTCGACGATCCGTGGGTCCGCTTCGACCCCGACACCCCGGCCGGGAGGCTCTGCGCCCAGACCGCCGAGCGCCTGCGCCGCGAGGGCCATGAGACCCACACCGTCGCCGAGGTGCCCGCTGAGCTGGGTTTCTCCCCGCGGCCGACGATCTCCACCCAGGCCACGCTGGGTCGGTTCCTCTCCGACCTCAAGCACGTCGCCCCCGAGGTGGCCCGCCGCGTCGTCACCGTCTCACCGGACGTGGCCACGTCGACCAACCTCGGCGGGTGGATCAACAAGACCGGGATCTGGTCCCCGGCCGGGCGGGAGGACTGGTTCTCCGATGACCGGGAACGAGTCCTCAAATGGCAGGAGGGCTCGCGCGGTCAGCACATCGAGATGGGCATCGCCGAGGTCAACCTCGTCTCCCTGGCCGGTGAGCTCGGGACGACCGGGAGCCGGTGGGGACAGCCGCTGCTGCCGATCGCGACGATCTACGATCCGTTCATCAACCGCGCCCTCGAACCGTGGACGTTCAGCCTCTACGCCGGTGGGCGCTCGATCATGGTCGGCACGCCGTCGGGAGTCACGCTCGCGCCCGAGGGCGGGGCGGGGCGCACCAGTCGTTCAACACGCCCTCGGTTACTCTGGAGATCCCGGGCTTGACGAGCTGGGAGCCGGCCTTCGCCCAGGACCTCGAGTGGACCCTGCTCGAGGCGCTGCGCGAACTCGCCGACCCGCACGGGGATTCGGCGTACTTCCGCCTGACCACCAGGCCCGTGGCCCAGGAGCTCGCCGCAGTGCCCGAGGATCCGCTGCTGCGCGAACGCCGCCGCGAACAGGTCATCGCCGGAGGCTACCGGCTCTCGGCCCGTCCCGCTGCCGAGGACGAGGTCACGCTCGTCGGCGCCGGCGCGATCATGACCGAGGTCATCACGGCTGCGGCCCGACTGGAATCCCTGGGCGTGCGGGCCGGAATCGTCTGCCTCAGCTCGGCGTCGAAGGTCTTCCGCTCCGTGCAGGAGCGCGGACGGGTGGGGCAGAGCCGCCGATCGGCCATCGCCGACGAACTGTTCCCGGCCGCGCATCCCGCGCCCCTGGTGACCGTCCTCGACGGACACCCGCACACGCTGGCCTTCCTCGCCGGAGTGCGCGGGGATCGCACCCGCAACCTCGGCGTCACGGAATTCGGTCAGGCCTCCTCGGTGAGTCAGGCACATGCGCTCCACGGAATCGACACGGACTCGATCGTCTCTGCGGCGCTCGACCTCGTGGGGCGGTGAGGTCTGCTGCGGCGGTGAGGTCTGCTGCGGGTGGGCGACCGGGTCCGGCGCCTCGTACCGGAGCCGATCCCCACACCGAGGCGGCTGATCCGTGAGCGTGCCGAGGCGACTGTTCGATCCAAGCCGAGGACGGTTCGGATTTCGTCGTGGTTGATTCGGAATCCGCATCGCCTCGGCGTGGAGGTCGGGGGCGATACGGGACTGAGGATTCCCCCAGGTTCCGGCACTTGTTGCGCGGGTCACGTGTTGATAGCGTGTGAGACAGGCATACGCAATCCGTCGATTCCGACGGCGAACAGGTATGCGATTGCTTAAACGGCGCCAACAGGTGCCCGAAGTCGAAGGAGTCTGGAATGAGCAACGTAGGCAGTGCTGCAGGCGGTTACCGTGTCGAGAACCCGGCCACGGGCGAGGTCGTCGAGAAGTTCGACAATGCCACCGACGAAGAGGTCCAACAGGTCCTCGAATCCGCACACACGGGCTACCTGAGCTGGCGCGAGAAGACGATCGAAGAACGTGCCGCGATCGTCAACAAGGTTGCCGCTCTCTTCGGAGAGCGCAAGGCCGAGCTCGCGGAGATCATCGCCGAGGAGATGGGCAAGCCCACCGCCGAAGGTGAGGAAGAGGCCGAGTTCTGCGAAGAGATCTTCAACTACTATGCGAACAACGGACCGAAGTTCGCCGCCGATGAGCCGATCGAATCGATGTCGGGCGGAAAGGCCTTCATCCAGCGTCGCCCCGTCGGCCCGCTGCTGGGTATCATGCCCTGGAACTTCCCCTACTACCAGGTCGCCCGCTTCGCCGCACCGAACCTCGTGCTCGGCAACACGATCATCCTCAAGCACGCGGAGATCTGCCCCCGCTCCTCGGCGAAGATCGCCGAGATCATGAAGGAAGCCGGCATCCCCGAAGGCGTGTACTCCAACATCTACGCCACCCATGAGCAGATCGAGACGATCATCGCCGACGACCGCGTCGAAGGTGTGTCCCTGACCGGTTCCGAGCGCGCCGGGTCCGCCGTGGCCGCGACCGCGGGCAAGTACCTGAAGAAGGCCGTGCTCGAGCTCGGCGGATCCGACCCCTACATCGTCCTCGACACCGATGACATGAACGAGGCCGTCGATACCGCGTGGGGCACCCGCCTGTACAACACCGGCCAGGTCTGCAACGCGAACAAGCGGATGATCGTCATGGACGACATCTACGACGACTTCGTGTCCGGTCTGACCGAGCGTGCCCAGTCCTGGGAGAAGGGCACCCCCGCCGAGGCGGGCGACGGCAAATACTCGCCCCTGTCCTCGCGTTCGGCCGCCGAGAACCTGCGCAAGCAGCTCGACCGCGCCGTCGAGCAGGGTGCGACCCTCGTCGGCGGCGAGCTCGCCAGCGACGGTTCGGCCTATGTCTCGCCGGCCGTGCTCACCGGAGTCACCTCGGAGATGGACGCCTACCGCGAGGAGCTCTTCGGACCTGTGGCCACCGTCTACAAGGTCACCAGCGATGACGAGGCACTGGCCCTGGCCAATGACTCGCGCTTCGGCCTCGGCGGCGCCGTGTTCGCCAAGGATTCCGAGCGTGCCGCGAAGCTCGCTCAGCGCCTCGACGTCGGCATGTCGAATGTCAACACCCCTGCCGGTGAAGGCGCGGAGATCCCGTTCGGCGGCACCAAGCGCTCGGGCTTCGGCCGCGAGCTCGGCCCCTACGGCATGGACGAATTCGTCAACAAGCGCATGTACTACGTGGCTGACTGACGCCCTCAGCGGTCGTCGAGAAACGGGCTGGGTGTCGAGAAACGTGTGTGCGCATGCGTTTTTCGACACTCAGCCCGTTTCTCGCGCAATGGTGCGGGGGCGGCTCAGCCGAAGATCGCGCGCAGGGACACGAGTCCGATCGCCCCGATGGCTGCGGCGGCGGGCAGCGTGATCACCCAGGCGAGGGCGATCGGCTTCATGAGATTCCAGTTCGCGGCGCGGTTGACGAGCCCGACACCGAGGATGGCGCCGATGAGGATGTGGGTGCTCGACACCGGAAGTCCGAGCACCGAGGCGGCCATGACGACGCCCGCGGCGGAGAGTTCGGCGGCGAAGCCCGAGGCAGGATGGATCTTCGTCAGCCCCGTGCCGACCGTCTTGATGACATTGCGGCCGATGAACCACAGGCCCGCGACGAGGGCGATGCCGCAGGTGATCATGGCGGCGGCGGGCACCCCCGCCTCGGCGTTGATCTCGTTCGTCCGCAGCACGTCGAGGATCGCCGCGAACGGGCCGATCGCATTGGCGATGTCATTGCTGCCATGGCTGAATGCGAACGCCGATGCCGTGAAGACCTGCATCCATGAGAAGAGGAGGAAGGTCGATCGTGACGGGGTCTGCTTCTTCAGCGTCTTCGTGAAGATGAAGACCGCCATCCACACGCCCGCGCCGATCATCGCCATGATGAGGAAGTTGCCGACGGAGCTGATGCCGAGTTCGAGGTTCTTCAGTCCCTTGAACAGCAGCATCGATGAGATGACGATCGAGCCGAACGCCGCCAGCAGCGGCACCCAGGTCTCGAGCGCGCGGTGGGAGTTCAACCCCGAGCGCTCGGTCTCGATGGCCGCCATGCGGCGGAAGTAGTCCGATTCGAGTTCGTCGGGGTCATAGTCGGGTTCGTTGATGAGGACGGCGTCCCTGGTCATCGCATTGGTGTAGGAGATCTGCTGGATCTCGTCGAGGCGTTCGAAGGCCTTCTTGTGTTCCTGTCGCAGCTCCGCCTTCGCGGTCTTGATCTCGCGCAGCTTCGCATCGGCTTCATCGTTGTAGACGAGGATGTGTCGTCTGATCGCGCCGAAGAGCACGAAGGCGACTGCGCCGCCCAACGCCGGGGAGAGCACCCAGGAGATCGCGATCGTGCCGATCCCGCCCCACTGGACCATCCCGAACCCACCTGTGCCGGTGACGAATCCCAAGGTGAGGGCGGCACCGACGATGCCTCCGATGATCGAATGGGTGGTCGAGACCGGCCACCCCATCTTCGTGGCGATGAGCAGCCAGATCGCGGCGCCGAGGAGGGCGGACGTCATGATGAAGACGAAATCGAGGGGATCGACGTCGATCGCGCCGAGATCGACGATGCCGCTGCGGACGGTGTCGGTGACCTCGCCGCCGGCGAGGACGGCTCCGCTGACCTCGAAGACCGCGGCGACCATGAGCGCCTGCTTCATGCTCAGCGTTCCGGCGCCCACCGAGGTGCCGAAGGAGTTCGCCACGTCGTTGCCGCCGATGTTGAAGGCCATGAACGTGCCGAAGACGATCGTCGTGATGAGGACGAGCCGGTTGGACCCGGCTCCGACGAAGTCGAACGACCACAGCGTGAACGAGACCAGGGTCGCCGCCAGCATGAGGCCGAAGCAGATGTGCCACCAGCGGTCGGGGCCGAGGAAGCGCGGTCGGGGCGTCAATCGCGGGGAGGAATCTGCGAGGGTGTCGTTCGTCATCGTGTGTTCCTGTGTGCGGGTGCGGGAGGGGTATGCGCGGGTCCGTCCCAGGAGAAGTCGGACGGCGTCCGCCAGCAGTCATCCTCGGCGCTGCAGATGACCGGGTGATGAAGCACGATCGACGCGGACGCGTACAGTCGCTCAATTGGCGGAGTCGACCGACTCCTATACTGGTGCCAGGCGGCTCGGACGGACGGCCGTGGAGCGAGACTGCGGAGGGAAGCATGCCGATCACTGCGAGGATCCTCGAGGTCGCCGTCGTCGACCCCGATCGGCTTGCCATCGTCGGTGGTGACGGACAGCTGACCTACTCGCAGCTCGCCGAAGGCTCGCGGACGATGTTCGCCGCCGTCGACGCCCTCCACGGAGCCCAGACCGACCCGCCGAATCCTGCTCCCGAAACCCACGGCATCCCGATCACGGCGGTGAGTCTCACCTCGGCGTTCGAGACTTCCCGCATCATCGCCGGCCTCGCCGGCTTCCGCGCGCTCTCGGCCACGATCGATCCCCGCTGGCCGCTGAGCCACCAGGTCGGAGTCATCACGACCACCGGCATCGGGCTTGTCATCAGCGACTCGACCCACCTCGCCGAGGCGCTCGCCGCCGCCGGCTGGACCGGAACCGTCATCACCGCCGCCGACTTCCAGGCCCGCGAGGCCGCCGTCGATCCCGCCGACACGACCCCGCCGACCGTCCGCGAAGCGTCCGAGCCGTTCCTCATGCTCTTCTCGTCGGGCACGACGAGCAATCCGAAGGCCTTCATCAAGACCCGCCAGCAGTACCGCGACAACGTGGCTGTGTCCTCGGCCCACCTCGAACCCTTCGCCGGAGTGGCCACCCTGGCGCCTGGCCCCGTGTCCTACAGCCTTACCCTCTACGCCGTCGTCGAAAGCCTCGCCACCGGCGGCAGCGTCCACGTCGCCGACGACTTCGACCCCTTCACCATGGGGTCGCGCATCACCGGCGAAGCCATCACCCGAATCGTCGCCGTGCCCGCCGTGGTGCGTGCCATCGCCGAGGCGGCCCGCCGAACGCCGGCCCGCTTCCACGGTCTCGACCTCGTCGTCACCGGGGGAGCGAATCTGCCGGCATCCATCCGTTCGGCACTCGCCGAGGTCCTCCCCGACACCCGTCTGATCAGCTACTACGGTGCCGCCGAGATCGGGTTCATCGGCGACAGTCGTGACGGTGACGGCACCTGGATCTCGATCTACGACACCATCGGCGTCGAGGTCCGTGACGGATCCGGTGCCCGGCTGCCGGACGGAGAGATCGGCACGGTCTGGATCAGTGCCGCCGCCTGCTCGGATGGCTATGTCACCGGCACCACCGACGCTCAGCTGCGCTTCCCCGACGGCTGGGCCACGGTCGGTGACCAGGGACGGATCGAGAACGGACTCCTCCAGCTCGCCGGGCGAGCAGGTGACATCGCGATCACCGGAGGGCACAAGGTGTCCCTGCCCGAGGTGGAGCGGGCCTTCGAAGGATTCGACGGCGAGGTCTGCGCGGTCGCGTTGCCCGACGACGGTCTCGGCAGCATCGTCGCCCTCGTCATCGAACCGGACTCCGACTCCGGAGGTGGAGTCGGCACTTCGGGCACGCCCGACAAAGCAGCACTGCTCGACCATGCCCGGGCGAAGCTGGCCCCGCAGTTCGTGCCTAGGCGGTTCTACGTACTCGACCGGCTGCCGCGGACCGTCGGCGGGAAGATTCGACGCCACGAAACCGTTGACCTGGTCATGAGCGGAAAGGCACAGCGGCTGTGAACGCCTCCCGGAACAATCGGTACCGGACGGACGGCGCGCGCGACGTCGTCATCACCGGACTCGGCGCCATCACGCCGAGCGGTCAGGACCCAGAGACCCTCTGGGACTCCGTGCGCACCGGGACCAGTGCCATCGACGTCCTCGCAGGTGAACGGTTCGACGACCTGGCGGTGCGGATCGGCGGGCAGATCACGGACTTCGACGCCGAGGCGGTTCTGCCCCGGGCGCTCGCCCGCCGACTCAGCCCCGTCCAGCACTGGGCGATCGCCGCGGCCGACCAGGCGCTGCGCTCAGGCGGCATCGAGTCGGCGGCCGAGGACCTGCCCTGGGACCGCGACCGCGTGGCCGTCATCGCCGCCACCGGTTCCGGGCCCGTCGACGCCATGCAGGAGGCCACGCGCAGCCTCGACGCGGACGGTCCCAGATCCGTGCCGCTGACGCTCGCCCTCCACGGAGCACCGGACTCCGCGGCAGCGCTCATCAGCCAGCGCTTCGACCTGCGCGGACCCGGTCAGGGAGTCTCGGCGACCTGTGCTTCAGGGGCGATCGGCCTCGGCGAGGCGATGCGTCGCATCCGCCACGGCTACGCCGACGCCGTGCTCGCCGTCGGCATGGAGGACTGCCTCGGTCCGGTCAATCTCGCCTCGAATGCGAACATGCGCGCGCTCGCCGCCGGATACGAAGACGATCCGACCGCCGCCAGCCGTCCCTTCGACCGGGGCCGCAACGGCTTCGTCATGAGCCAGGGTGCGGCCGCGATCCTCCTCGAACCCGCCGACTCGGCGGCCTCACGTGGGGCGACGCCGCTGGCCGAGCTTGCCGGATTCGGCGCCGCCAGCGATGCCCACCACCCGACGAACCCGCATCCGGGCGGACGGGGAGCCGCCTCGGCGGTGGTCCAGGCTGTGAGCGACGCAGGGCTGGAACCCGGCGATATCGACCACATCAACGCCCACGCGACGGGCACACCGGCCGGCGACCGAGCCGAACTCGCCGCCTTCGACGCAGCCCTGGGGGAGGTCGGACGGACGATCCCGATCTCGGCCACGAAGTCGACGACGGGGCACCTCCTCGGCGCATCGGGGGTCGTCGAGGCGATCATCGCGACTCTGACGCTGCGGGATCAGACGCTGCCCCCGACGCTCAACCTCGTTGACAATGAATTCCCCGCATGGGATATCGTCGCAGGTCACGCCCGTGACATGAGCGGTGGGCAGGATCTCGCCGAGGTGGTCGTCGACACCGTGCTGTCAACGTCGTTCGGATTCGGCGGGCACAACGGGGCGATCATTCTGCGTCGGGCTGACGCCCTGTAGAACAGGCGAACCGACGTCCTGACGACACCGGAACAGAGGAGAGACGATGACCGACCGTGAGACACGCGTGAGCGAACTCGCCGCGCGGTACCTGCCCGATGATGTGTGTGATCGTTTCCGCGCACGAGCCGACGTCTATGACCGGGAGAACCGATTCTTCGACGAGGATCTCGCCGAACTGAGGGATCTCGGCTACCTCACCCTCTTCGTGCCCGAGTCCCATGGCGGGCCCGGCTTGAGCCTGTTCGAGGTCAGCCGACTGCAGCAGCGGCTGGCAGCGGCGGCGCCCGGAACGGCCCTGGCGATCAATATGCACCTCATGACCACCGGAGTGGTCAAGGCACTGGCCGACCGCGGCGACGACTCGCTGAACTGGGTGTTCGACGAGGCCATGGCCGGTGAGATCTTCGCCTTCGGCATCTCCGAGCCGTCGAACGATTGGGTCCTGCAGGGTTCGACCACCGAGGCGGTGCCGACGACCGACGGCGGATTTGAGCTGACCGGGGTGAAGATCTTCACCTCGCTCTCGCCCGTGTGGACGAGGCTCATCGTCCACGGTGCCGTGGCGGCCGACGACGACGGGATCGCCGGTCCCGATGCCGAGGAGCCCGCCGAGGGGCGGCTCGTCTACGGCTTCATCGAACGGAATGCGCCCGGGATCACGGTCTCCGATGACTGGGATGTGCTGGGAATGCGAGCCTCGCAGTCGCGGGCGACGATCCTCGACCACGTGCCGATGAAGCCCGAACGGGTCTCACGCGTCATCCCCGCCGGCAAGCACCCCGACCTGCTCACCTTTGCGATCACGAGCAACTTCCAGCTGCTCATCGCCGCCGTCTACGCCGGAGTCGCGGCGCGGGCGCTCGAGCTGGGCGCCGCCGGACTGCACAAGCGGAAGTCCGCGAAGGCCGGGACCACCTTCGCCGAGGTGCCCGAGGCCCGGACGCGCCTGGCCGATGCGCACCTCGACTTCATGCCCGTGACGGCGATGATCGACGCCTACGCCCGGGACTTCGATGACCTCATCGACCACGGTGCCGGCTGGCCGCTGCGTCTGGTGGGGGCGAGGATCAAGTCCGCCGAGGCGGCCCGAAACTGTGCGGAGACGGCCCTGATGTGCACGAGCGGCAGCGGGTTCGGCAACAAGCACGAACTCTCCCGCCTCTTCCGCGATGCCACGGCCGGGCTCTTCCACCCGCCGAGCGCGGATGCGGCCCGTCCGATGTACGCGGCTGCGCTGCTCGACGGGTAGGGAGTTCGGTCCGCCGCTCGTTCAAGGCGAAGCGCACTTGTCGAAAGGTGTACCCCACGAAAAGTGCGCTGACGCTTGAACGACACCGAGGCGACCCTCGCCGGATGGCCTCAGAGCTCGGGCAGCAGCGAGATCGGATTCTCGATGCAGTCGGCGACGAAGGTGAGGAACTCACTCGGCTCCTGACCATCGCACGCCCGGTGGTCGAAGACGAACGACAGGTACATCACCTTGCGCACGGTCAACTCGCCGTCAACGACCCACGGGCGGTCCTTGATCCGGCCGAGGCCGAGCATCGCCACCTCGGGGAGGTTGATGATCGGGGCCGAACCGTCGACGCCGAACACCCCGTAGTTGTTCAGGGTGAACGTGCCGCCGGTCAGTTCGGACGGATCGAACTTCCCCGAGGCGGCCTTCCCGACGGTTCCGGACACGGAGTCGCGCAGCTGCCGCAGGCTCATCTCGCCGGCCCCGTGGACGACGGGGACCATGAGCCCGCGCGGGGTCTGCGCGGCCAGGCCGAGGTTGATTTCGCCGTGGGTGACGATCTCACCGGCGGCCGTATCGATTGACGAGTTGATGATCGGGTACTTCTTCAGACCGGCCACGACGAAGCGGGCGACGAGCGAGAGCAGCGAATACTTCTCACCCGTGCGGGCCTCGAGCGCCTTCTTCGTCGCCAGCAGCTCGGTGGCGTCGACGTCGAGCCAGATTGTGGCCTCGGGGATCTCCTGCCGCGACTTCGTCAGGCGTTCGGACACGACCTTGCGCAGTCCCGTGATCGGGGTGCGGGTATCGCGGTCGCTCTGGTCGGAGCTCGCAGCAGGCGAAGATGCCTTCGCCGGTGACGTCCCCGCGGGGACGTGGGCAGCGGCACCTGCCCCGGACTCGATCGCGGCCATGACATCAGCCCTGGTCACGACCCCGCCGGGGCCCGTGCCGGGCAGGCTCTTGGCACTGATGCCGTGATCCTTTGCGAGCTTGCGCACCAGTGGCGAGGACACGGGGGAGACACGGTCGTTCGCAGTCGTCGATGAGTTGCTGGGGGAAGCCGGGGTTTCGGCCGGGGGCTGCGACGGGGCATCCGGGATGACGGTCGGAACAGCGGGCGCCGCCGCGTTCTTGCCGCCGAACGAGCGCTTCTTCGCCGAACGGGTCTTCGGTTCCGAAGTGCCGTAGCCGATGAGGTTCGCGCCGCCCGATTCGCTGTCCGCCGACTCAGCACCCGTGCCTGCCCCAGGACCCGCGCCTGCCTCGACCCCCGCCTCGGCGACGGTGAGCAGGGCCTGGCCTGCGCTGACGGTGTCCCCTGCGTTCGCGTGAAGGCTGACGACCTGCCCGGCGTACGGGCAGGGGAGCTCGACGACGGACTTCGCGGACTCGACCTCGACGACCATCTGATCGACGTGGACCTCGTCTCCGATCTCGACCTTCCACGAGATCAGCTCCGCCTCGGTGAGGCCTTCGCCGAGGTCGGGAAGGATGAACTCGCGCGTACCCGTATTCACGTCAGCACTCATCACAGCTCCCAATCCCAGGACTCGAGCGCATCGAGTACGCGTTCGACGGTCGGCAAGTAGAACTCCTCGAGCTTCGGCGACGGATAGGGCACATCGAACCCGGCGACCCGCAGGATCGGGGCCGACAGATGAGTGAAGTTGCGTTCGGTGAGGCGAGCGGCCACCTCGGCGCCGTAGCCGCCGAACTGCGCGGCCTCGTGGATGATCGCCGCACGCGAGGTCTTGCGCACCGATGCGGACACAGTCTCATCGTCGAACGGCGAGAGTGTACGCAGGTCGATGACCTCGATGGACAATCCGTGTTCGGCTCCGGTCTCGGCAGAATCGAGTGCCGTGCGCACGGTCGGGCCGTAGGCGAGTAGGGTGGCGTCGGTGCCCTCGCGGATGACCTGCGCCCGATTCATCGGTGCCGTCGTCACGGGCAGGGACAGCGTCTCCTTCATCCAGTACCGCGACTTCGGCTCCATGAACACGACCGGGTCGTCGGAGGCGATCGATTCGCGCAGCAGGGAGTACGCATCGGCCGGATTCGACGGCGTGACGACGGTCAGCCCCGGCGTCGACGTCCAATAGACTTCCGAGGAATCGGAGTGATGCTCGACTCCGCCGATGTCGCCGGCATAGGGAATCCGGATCGTGATCGGCAGGCTGACCCGGCCCTTCGTCCGGTTCCGCATCTTCGCCACGTGCGAGACGATCTGCTCGAAAGCAGGGTAGGCGTAGGCGTCGAACTGCATCTCGACAACGGGCCGCATGCCGTTCATCGCCATGCCGATCGCCGTGCCGATGATGCCCGACTCCGCAAGCGGAGAATCCCAGACGCGGTTCGACCCGAATTCGGCTCGCAGACCTTCGGTGACCCGGAAGACCCCGCCGAGGCGACCGACATCCTCGCCGAAGACGAGCACTGTGTCGTCGTCGGCCAGAGAATCGCGCAGCGCCTGATTGAGTGCCTTCGTCATCGTCACCGACGACGGGGTGGGTGCTGTCGCCGAGGCGGCTGTGGTCGTTTCGCCGTTCACCACGGTCGGATCGGTGCCCGTTTCGACGCTCATGCGTGACCCGCCGCTGCGAGTTCGGCTTCGAGGACCTGCTGCTGCTCGGCCAGGGCAGTGCGCGGGGTCGCGTAGACGTGCGCGAAGAGCTCGCGCGGGTCGATCTCGGCCTCTTGGTTCATGGCATCGCGGACGGACGCAGCCAGGGTCTCTGCCTCCTCGGCGATCTGTTCGATCGTGGCATCGTCGAGGGCACCGGTCTGTCGCAGGTACTTCTCGAGACGGTCGATGGGATCGAACTGCTTCCAGTGCTCGACCTCCTCGGTGTCACGGTACTTCGTCGGATCGTCGGAGTTCGTGTGCGACTCCATCCGGTAGGTGAGGCACTCGATGAGGGTCGGACCATCTCCGTTGCGACCGCGCGCCAGCGCCGCGGAGACGGCGGCGAATACGGCGGCGACGTCATTGCCGTCGACGCGCAGGCCCGGCATTCCGTAGCCGGCGGCCCGGTCGGCGAGCATCGTCGCATTCGTCTGCTCCCGCAGGGGAGTGGAGATCGCGTACTGGTTGTTCTGCAGGACGAAGACCGTCGGGGTCTGCCATACGGAGGCGAAGTTGAACGCCTCGTGGGTATCGCCTTCGCTACTGGCGCCATCGCCGAGGAAGGTCAGAGTCGCGGCATCCTCGCCTTTGAGCTTCGCGGCCATCGCGAAGCCCGTGGCATGCAGGGTCTGCGTCGCCAGCGGTGTCGCCGCAGGTGAGGTGTGATATTCGTGCGGATCGAAACCGCAGTGCCAGTCCCCACGGAAGGCGGCGAGGATCTCGGCGACGGGCACCCCGCGGGTCAGCAGCGCTGCCGAGTCACGGTAGGTGGGGAAGAGCCAGTCGTTCGGCGCCAGTGCGGTGGTGGCCCCCACCTCGGCGGCTTCCTGACCTGCCGCGGAGGGATAGGTCGCGAGCCGACCCTGCCGGGTCAGGTGCGTGACCTGTGCTTCGAACCGGCGGACGAGGACCATCTGCCGGTAGAGACCGGTGAGGGTGGCATCGCTGGGGATCCGCAGCCCTTCGGTCGGAGTGTTGGTGAGCCGGCCATCTGCGCCGATGAAGCTGATCGGCTGCAGCTGGGGCAGTGAGCGGCCTGTGGTGGGAACGTCAATGGTCATGGCCCCATGGTGGCGTGAGCCGAGTCACGATTCCATGGCCAACGTGCAGGTGAGGACGGGCGGCCAAACGTGTCGCGAACTCGGGACGAAGGGGCCGGTTCCGGCCGGCCGAGTGGACGTTTGGCTGAGTGGATCCCGGGTCGGTTGGGCCCGGAGTGTGATCTCGATAAAGCCGCGGAGCCATGCCGGGTCGGTTCTGGGGCGGACGAGGTCTGACTTGTTACCGTTATTGCTTCAGTTCATCCTCGGCAGGAGCAATGCGTGTCTACTTTCTTCGACGGTCCCGAATTCCACGGTATGGCAGCGGGCGGCAAAATCAGCCACGACCCCGGCATGGGCGATCGGATGATGCGGGAACTGGCGCCGTTCCTCAAGGCCGAAGGCGTCGACATCGACGATCCGAATGCGGACTTCACCGAAGCCGAATTCCACGCAGCTATGGAGAAGGCGCAGGGGGAGTACAACCGCCGTCTGTTCAACCCGGTCGGTGCTCACCGCGGACTGGCTCTGGGGGCGCTGCGGTCCTTCTCCCTTGCCTTCGCCGACGGCGATATCATGCGCGCCGAGGCTGTTGTGGCCTCCCTGCCCTCCGACCCCGAGGATTTCAAGCCGAGCGTCGCACAGGTGACCGGGGCGGCGATGGGTCTGGTCGACGAATGGTTCACCGATGATGCCCACGGACCGAAGCTCGGCGGAGTGATGGCGCCGAAGTGGCCGGTGAAGAAGTCCCGAAACGCAGCCCGCGACATCCTGGCCCTGGCGCATAAGGGACGCGTCGTCGACAGTCTCGACCGCCTCATCACCAGCAACAGCGGACGTCCGGTCCTCGAAGGGTCCATGCTCGCCGTGGCCGCTGCGGTCGTACGACTGACCAAGCGGGACAAGGTCTCAGCCGAACAGGTCGTCGACGAGCTCATGCCGCTCGACGGCTATCCGGAACCGGTTGCCGGCACCTACGGCTCCACCGGCCACGTGAACCACGATGTCCAGGAAGCCCAGGACGGCCCTGCCGCAGCACAGGAGCTGCCGGAGTGGCTCGGCGGATCGAGTGCCGAGGCGACTGCGCAGGCGAATCCCAACGGTGACCGGCGGGGCGCCGATGAACGAATGGACGAGGTCGAGAAGACCGTTTACGAGATGCCGCTCTACCAGCGCTTCCGCGACTGGCTGGCCGAGACCTACGATGATGTCGACGAGGACTCAGAGGTCTTCGACATCGCCCACCTCCTGTTCTGCATCGCCGTGTCCTCCCGCGCAGATATCGATGAGCCGGAGGGAATCGACGACCTCCTCGACGTCCTCGAAAGCTTCGCCGTCGACGGACAGGAGGAAGCCGAGAAGACCGATGGCGAATCGCCTTCGACAGTGATCTTCCTCGACAGCCTCGAAGCTCTCGACAACTATCTCCGCTTCCGCATGGACACCGACGAATCCCCCGAACGCTGGAACTCCGCCCGTGCCCGCGCCGAGGCCGCGAGCATGCGCACAGACCCGCTGCCCTCGGCTCTGATGGCCGCCGTCGAAGCCAATGCCCTGAACGAGGAGCAGCTCGCGCAGCCCTTGCCGAACAACAACCTCGTCACAGGTGTGGCCAGCATGCTCGAATGGATCGGCGACTTCCGACAGGTGACCGGAACAGGGCGGGTGAAGCGCGCAGATATCGCCGAGGCGGCCGGAAAGTTCGGCATCGACGCCGTCGGTGTGGCCTCGAACGCCCGGTACGAAGACGGCGTGAACTATGCGCGCAGCGCCGATGAGGTGCCCGTCCTCGAAGCGATGTGGGCCGTTATGCAGAGTGCGGAGATCATCGAAATCACCGGGACGAAGGTCCGCCCCGCCGGCGCTGCCGACCAGTGGCGCTCAGGCGAGGTCAGCGCGGATACAGCGCTGCCGGTCATCGGTGCGTTCATCTACGAACGGCTCCTCGATGTGGTCAACCTCGTCCCCGGAGAAGACTTCGCAGCCCCGGCGATCACGATCGCCCAGCGTCTCATCGAGATCATCACTCCCGACGCCGCGCCCGAACGCCCCGAACTCGACATCGACGAGGAGCGTGCGGAGCGGCTCTCCGCATTGCTGGCTGACGAGCTGCAGGAACTCATCGAACTCGGGCTCCTCACGAAGACCGATGGCGCGATCTCCGTGGAGCCGGTGTACCGACGCATCGTCGCCAGTGCCGCGCTCATGCTGCTCGCGGGGCCGAGGGATTAGAACGAGGCAGGCGCCCCGATTCCACTGTGACGGCGCCTGCGCCGATTCCGTGCAACGGCGGAGAAATCGGCACCAGACTGTTGTGCACACCCGATCCCCGGGTTAGGCTAGCCTATGAGAATTACGCAACGCTGGTCTTTCCTAAGGCGGTTGACACGCTGGCTTGAAGTGGTGGATGCGGCGTGCGCGATTCTCTCTGTTTCACGTCATCAAGCCCTCGGCGCAAATTCCGGCGCCGGGGGCTTCGCGCTGTCAGAAGTAGGTGCCCTGTCGGGCGGGAAAATCGCGGCCCTCACCCCGCGCCGGGGCGATGTCCCTCCGCCTCGTCGAGGATGAGGAGTGAGCGGGAGGATGCGACGCCCGGGACTTCGTGGATCCGGCGCAGGATCACCTGTGACAGGGCCGTGTTGTCCGGGGCGTTCACGGTGACCAGGGCGTCGATGTCACCGCTGACGGCTTGGACCTTCTCGACGAAGGGCAGAGCGGCCAAGTCCTCGCGGACCTGCGGCCAGGGGCGGTCGCCGATCTTGACGACGACAACTGCGGTGACTGTCATGCCGAGGGCCTCGCGGTCCACCTCGGCGGTGAATCTCCTGATCGCCCCCGATTCGATGAGGGTGGTGAAGCGCTTGTGCGCGGCAGAGCGGGAGATGTGGACGCGTTCGGCCAGCTGGCGCACGCTCAGGCGCGAGTCCTCGACGAGGGCGGCGATGATGCTGCGGTCGATGTCGTCGAGGTCGAATGCCACGGGCGCTCCTTCACCGTTGATGTCTGCGTCTTGCCTGCGACCTCTGCGTTCAACCTGCCCTGATGCACTCGCGCGGAGAGGCGGCGGTGGGCACCGGGAGGACTGGTCGGTCTCCTTCCCATTCTAGGGCCCCGCCTCGGCGAGGGGATGACCCTGCGTCGAGGTCCCGTCGTCGACGACAGGGGCCCCGCCTCGGCGAGGAAAGTCCGCATGGTTGCGGAGTCCGACGCGCTGGACAAATTCTGTCGATCGTTCGTACAGTAACGGAGATATCTGTGGTGCCTACCACGTACCATGGGTGATGGACATGGCCGGTTCTTACCTGGACCCGGTCAACGGACGGAAATCAGCCACCTGTAGATTATGAGACGAAAGTCTCACGCAGCTGGAACTGCTTCACGAACCTAAGGAGTCATCCTTGAAGATCGCGGTGTTGGTCAAAGAGGTCCCGGATACCTACGGCGACCGCAAGTTGAACTTGGAAACCGGGCTTGCCGATCGCGGCGCCTCGGAAGCCGTCCTCGACGAGATCGGTGAGCGTGCCCTCGAGGTCGCGCTGACGCAGAAGGACTCCGACGGCGACACCGAGGTGACCGTCATCTCGATGGCGCCCGATACCGCGACCGCCACGATCCGCAAGGGTCTGGCCATGGGCGCCGACAATGCCGTGCACGTGGCCGACGAGTCGCTGGGCGGTGCCGATCTCGGGCTGACCGCCGAGGTGCTCGCCGCTGCTCTGCGCCGCGGTGAGTACGACCTCGTCGTCACCGGCAACGTCTCCACCGACGGCAACGGCGGCATGATGCCGGCGATGCTCGCCGAGCATCTCGACTACCCGCACGTGACCGGCCTGACGACTGTCGAACTGGAAGGCGGCAAGGTCTCCGGCAGCCGCGCCATCGAAGGCGGCAAGCAGCAGGTCTCGGCCGAACTGCCCGCCGTCATCTCCATCACCGAGGCGCTTCCCGAGGCCCGATTCCCGAACTTCAAGGGCATCATGGCAGCGAAGAAGAAGCCCTTCGAGGTCATCAGCCTGGCCGATCTCGACATCGACGCCGAAGATCAGTCGACCGCGCGTTCGATCATGGTCACCGTCGCCGAGAAGCCGCCGCGCGAAGCCGGCGAGAAGGTCGTCGACGAAGGCAATGGCGGAGTCGAACTCGCCGAATACCTCACCAAGAACCGTCTGGCCTAAGGAGAATCGTCATGTCAGAATTCCCGCAGGATTCCGTTCTCGTCGTCCTCACCGCCGATGCCGAAGGCCAGCTGGAGAAGCCGGCCGCCGAACTGCTCGGCGGTGCCGCTGAGATCGGCTCGCCCGTCGCCCTCGTGCTCGCCGCCGGCAGCGCCGACGCCGCTGCCGAGAAGGCCGCCGAACTCGGTGCCGTGTCGACCCTGACCGCCGCAGCCGCCGAGGGCAACCTCGGCACCGCGGCCGTCGACGCCGTGGCCGCAGCTGCGGAGCTCACCGCGCCCGACGCCGTGCTTGTGCCCAATACCCTCGATGGTCGTGACATCGCCGGTCGCTACGCCGTGCGCAGCGGGTCAGCCGTGTCCGTCGACGCCATCGGACTCGAACGCGACTCCGAGGGCATCGTGGCCAACCACTCCGTGTACGGCGGCGGCTACACCGCCTCCTCGGCCCCGACCTTCGGTGCGCCCATCGTCACCGTGCGTCTGGGTTCGATCGAAGCCCGCGCCGAGGCACAGTCCGCGAACACGCAGGCCCTCGAGGTTGCCGATTCCGGTAAGCGCTCGGCTGCGATCGATTCGTTCGAAGCTGTTGTCGAAACCTCCTCGCGTCCCGAGCTGCGCGGTGCGCAGAAGGTCGTCTCGGGTGGTCGCGGCGTCGGTTCGGAGGAGTCCTTCGAGCTCGTCGGCGAGTTCGCCGATACCCTCGGTGCTGCCGTCGGTGCCTCCCGTGCGGCCGTCGATGCCGGTTACATCGCCCAGTCGCACCAGGTCGGCCAGACCGGTGTGTCGGTGTCCCCGCAGCTCTATGTGGCTCTCGGCATCTCCGGTGCGATTCAGCACAAGGCGGGTATGCAGACCTCGAAGACCATCGTCGCGGTCAACAAGGACGCCGAAGCTCCGATCTTCGACATCGCCGATTTCGGTGTTGTCGGCGACCTGTTCAAGGTCGTTCCCCAGGCCATCGAATCACTGAGCGAGAACAAGTCCTGATATGGCCACCTATTCCAGTTCGCTGCGCTCGGGTCTGCCCCGGGTCGAAGGCGGAGACCCCTGGCCCCCGGACGGCACCATCGGCGAACCCTTGGAAGAGGGCGCGTCGTGGCTGCCGGAGACTGCCGAGACGGAGGAACTGGATGAAGGTTCCCCCGCCGAGGCGGCCGAGTCCGATGTGACCGAGACCGAGGATTCGACGGGGACCGTGGCTTCCGCCGAAGCCGAAGAGCCCGTTGAGGAATTGGTCGAGGAGCCCGTTGAGGCAGTTACTGCGGCCGAGGTTCCGCTGCGCCGCGGTCTGCCGCGCGTTGAAGGTGGAGAGCCGTGGCCGCCGGAAGGTCTCGCTCCTGCCGGGGTGAAGGCCACCGGTGCTTCGGCCGCTCCCGCTGCGTCGGCCGAAGTGCCTGCTTCCGAGGAGCCTGCAGTCGAAGAGGATGTCGCTGTCGAGGATTCGACCGAGGACGCGGCGTCCGTCGAGTCGGACGAACAGTCGTCGGCTGCCCCGGCTGCCGCCGCTGCAACGGCCGGTGCCGGAGCTGCGGCTGGCGCTGCCGTTGCCGCCTCTGAATCTGCTCCCGCCGCCGAGGTTCCGTTGCGCCGTGGTCTGCCGCGCGTCGCCGGCGGAGACCCCTGGCCGCCGGAAGGCTTCGCGCCCGCCGGAGTCAAGGCTGCTGGGGGTTCGGCTGCCGACGCTGCTCCGGCAGCGGCTGTATCCGCGCCCGCCGAGAGCACCGCGCAGGAATCCGCTGCTCAGGCCGACTCTGCCGAAACCGCCTTGGCTGATACGTCAGTCGATTCCACGTCTGAATCGTCGTCCGCTGCTCCCGCTGCCGCCGCAGCTGGCGCCGGTGCTGCCGGTGCCGGTGTGGCCGCAGCTGCTGCTGGCGGCTCGGGTGCCGGCGAACTCTCCGATGTTCCGCTGCGCCGTGGACTTCCCCGCACCGCCGGGGGAGACCCCTGGCCACCGGAAGGGTTCGCCCCCGCACACGCTGCCAAACCTGCCGCAGGCTCGGCTGCCGCTTCGGCTCCGACCGAGGAGAAGGCCGCTGAGACCACGTCGACCGATGCCGCATCTGCCGAGGCCGGTAAGCCTGCCGATGATGCACAGTCGACGGCCGAGGCGAAGCAGGATGCGACGCCGGCGGCAGCCGACGGATCCGGTGAGAAGAAGCCCCAGGGTCGACGCACCGGAATCGGTGGTGTCGGTGCCGGTGCGGCAGCCGCAGGTGCGGGAGCCGCTGCCGGTGCAGGTGCTGTGGCAGCGGGAGCCGCCTCGGCGTCGGACAAGTCCTCCGACGGAGCCGAGAAGAAGCCCGCTCAGCGCAAGCCGATGGGCAAGCCCGCGGCGAAGACCACGGACAAGCCTGCCCAGCGAAAGCCGATGGCCAAGCCCGCCGCGAAGGCCGACGACAAGGCTGCGGCACGCACCGCGGACAAGCCGGCCGCGAAGACGGCACCGGCTGCGAAGGCCACATCGTCGGGTTCGGGCAGTACTGCCTCGGCGAAGCCTGCAGCGACGAAGGAACCGGTCATGATCGGTTCGAAGTCGCTGGGACAGTGGTCGAAGCTCGTCGGACTGGGACTCGGCGGACTCATCGTCGCGGCCGGGATCCTCATCCTCGCCGCCCGCGGTGTCACGACCCTGCCGGGTGTGCCGGAGTTCCTCGAGCGCTACCCGGGCGAGTATCACATCCCGGAATTCGTCGATCCCGGGTTCCCGGGCTGGGTGCGGTGGACGCACTTCCTCAACCTCTTCTTCATGGTGCTCATCATCCGGTCGGGTCTGCAGGTGCGTCACCAGCAGAAGCCGCCGGCGTTCTACACCCCGAAGAAGGGTGGGAAGAAGGTCAGCATCAACCTCTGGCTGCACACGAGCCTCGATCTGCTGTGGCTGGCCAATGGTGTGGTCTTCGTCGTGCTGCTGTTCGTGTCCGGGCATTGGGCGCGGATCGTGCCGACCAGTTGGGAAGTGTTCCCGAACGCGGTCTCGGCGATGCTGCAGTACGCGACGATGGAATGGCCGATGGAAGAGGCGTGGGTCAACTACAACGCTCTCCAGCAGCTGATGTACTTCATCGTCGTGTTCATCGCGGCTCCGTTGGCGGCGATCACGGGTGTGCGGATGAGCGAGTGGTGGCCGAAGGATGCTGCGAGGCTGAACAAGTTCTACCCGGCGCCGTTGGCTCGTGCGATCCATTTCCCGACGATGCTGTTCTTCGTGTTCTTCATCCTCGTCCACGTGTTCCTCGTGTTCACGACCGGACTGCGGCAGAATCTCGGGTACATGTTCGCGGGTACGAATGTGCTCGGTTGGGCCGGGCTCATCTGGTTCCTCGTCGCGATGGTCGTGGTCGTGGCCGGGTGGTTCGCGGCCAGGCCGTTGCTGCTGGCTCCGATCGCGAATCTCTTCGGACGCGTTTCGAGCAGGTAGGACAGACACTCATCACTCGGCCGGTCAGGCCGAGATGGACGGCGATCAGGCCCTGTCGGATATTGAATCCGGCAGGGCCTGATCGCCGTCCTTTCGCATTCCCGACAGAAATCTCTTGACCGGGGAATGCGATGATCTTAGTGTTGAATGCAACCTAGTTGCAATAAATGCAACTTTGGGAATCTCAGCCGCCCACCACATCGGAGAAGACAATGAAGTCGGACCTGGCTCCAGAGGACAATGACGCAGCGAAGACGAGGCCGTCATCGTCCGAGCACCCCACACTCGAACATAAGCGGACGCTGCGACGTGTCGTCTCGGCCAGCTTCGTCGGCAACTTCGTCGAATGGTTCGACTACGGGGTATACGGCTATTTCGCCACCACGATCTCGCTCGTCTTCTTTCCCAGGTCCGAAGGCAATCTCGCTCTCCTGTCGACCTTCGCGGTCTTTGCCGTGTCCTTCGTCGTCCGTCCCATCGGCGGCTTCATCTGGGGACATATCGGGGACAAGATCGGACGCCGCTCAGCACTGTCCGTGTCGATCCTCATCATGTCGGTCTCGACCTTTGCGATCGGTCTGCTGCCGAGCTTCGCCGTCGCCGGCTTCCTCGCACCGGTGCTGCTGCTCGTCGTCCGCCTCGTCCAAGGATTCTCCGCGGCAGGCGAATATGCGGGCGCCTCGGCGTTCCTCGTCGAATACGCACCACCGCGGCGACGCGGACTGTACGCGGCAGTGGTTCCCGCCAGCACGGCGACCGGCCTGCTGCTGGGCTCCGTGCTGGCCGCAGTGCTGTCCGCTGCCCTCACCGACGTTCAGCTGGAGACCTGGGGTTGGAGGCTCCCGTTCTTCCTCGCCGCGCCCATGGGACTCATCGGCCGTTACATCCGCACCCGGCTCGAGGACACCCCGGCCTTCCGTGAGCTCGCGCAGCAGGACGAGGTCATCAAGGCCCCGGTGTTCGCGATGTTCCGTGATCACTGGCGTCCGCTGCTCATCGCGATGTGCGCGGTCCTGCTCAATGCTGTCGGCTTCTACGTCGTCCTCACCTACATGCCCACGTATCTCACCACGGAACTCGGCTACGGGGCGACGGAATCATTCATCGCCACGACCATTGCTCTTGCGACCTACATCGGCTTCATCCTGCTCACCGGTCTGGCCTCCGACCGGTTCGGGCGCAAACGGATGCTCACCATCGCCTCCATCTGCTTCATCGTCCTCACGGTGCCTGCCTTCATGCTCCTCGATACCGGAAGCTTCGCTGTCGTCGTCCTCATTGAGATCGCCCTCGGGGCCATGCTCACGCTCAACGACGGCACCCTGCCGAGCTTCCTTGCAGAGATGTTCCCGACCCGGATCCGCTACACCGGATTTGCCGTGAGCTTCAACGTCTCCAACGCGCTGTTCGGCGGTACGGCGCCGTTCATGGCCACTCTGCTCATCGGGGTGACCAACTCGAACCTGGCTCCCGGCTGGTACCTCATGGCCGCCGCGGCCGTCTGCTTGGGCGCTGTCATCTGCGCCAAGGAGACCTTCCACAAACCCCTGCGCGAAGTCTGACGAGCGCAGCCGCCACTCTCGCAGCTCGCCGGACGCGCAGCTGTCAATCACACGCGGCTGTGCCCGACGCGCAGCCGTGCCGAACGAATAGGAGAAAACGATGACCACCTTCGCCGACAACGCATCCGTCGCCGACCTGGAGCGAATCAAGGTCCTGCACAACGGGTCGAAGACACCACTGACGTTCTCCGACGCGGAGATGGAGCGCAGGCTGACCGGACTGCGTTCGATCATGGCCGAGAAGGAGCTCGACGCCGTGATCCTCACCTCGTACCACAACATCAAGTACTACTCTGACTTCCTCTTCACCTACTTCGGCAGGTCCTATGCCATGGTCGTCACGCCCGACGACACGGTCACCATCACCGCGAACATCGACGCCGGCATGCCCTGGCGGACCAGCTACGGCGAAAACATCGTCTACACCGATTGGCGTCGGGACAACTACTACTTCGCGATCCAAGAGGGATTGCGTCAACGTGGGATCGGCAATCCCCGCCGCCTCGGCGTCGAGGACGACAATCTGCCGCTGGAGAACCGCAATCGGATCCAGGGTGCATTCCCGGACGCAACGCTCGTCGACGTCTCCCACGAGGCCATGCGCCAGCGGATGATCAAGTCGGCCGAGGAGATCGAGGTGATCAAGCACAGCGCTAGGATCGGCGACCTCGGCGGCGAGGCGATCAGAGAGGCGATCACCGAAGGGATCAGCGAGTACGAGGTCGCTCTCATCGGCACCGAGGCGATGGTTCACGAGATCGCGAAGACCTTCCCCGACCAGGAGGTTCGAGACACGTGGGTGTGGTTCCAGTCGGGGATCAACACCGACGGCGCCCACAACTGGGCGACCACGCGCAAGGTCCGCAAGGGTGACATCCTCAGCCTCAACTGCTTCCCGATGCCGACCGGCTACTACACGGCACTGGAGCGCACACTCTTCTACGGTCAGCCCGATGAGCATTCGCTCGAGCTGTGGAATGTCAACGTCGAGGTGCATAAGCGCGGCATCGAACTCATCAAGCCGGGCGCCGTGTGCCAGGACATCGCGGCCGAGCTCAACGAGATCTATCTCGAGAACGGGCTCTTCGCCAACCGCACTTTCGGCTACGGGCATTCCTTCGGCGTGCTCAGCCACTACTACGGGCGCGAGGCCGGGCTCGAACTGCGCGAGGACATCGACACCGTCATCGAGCCGGGCATGGTCATCTCCATGGAACCGATGATCACCATTCCCGAGGGGCAGCCGGGCGCCGGCGGATACCGCGAACACGACATCGTCGTCGTCGGGGAGGACGAATCCGAGGACATCACGAAGTTCCCCTTCGGCCCCGAACACAACATCATTCCGGCCTGATCGGCAGTCCGTTCGAATCGACCGAGAACCTGGGCGTCGGCCGGTTCTGCGAGCGCACATCGTCTCGTAGCACCGGCCGGCGCGATCGCCTGCGAATATAATCACCACATGTCCCCACACTCTTCCGACCAGTCACGACGCGGCGCCTCGGTCATCGAGAACACCGTGGCCATCCTCCGATGCTTCTCACCCGATCGACAGGAACTCGGAGTCACTGAAATCGCACCGCGTGTGGGGTTGCACAAGAGTTCGGTGTCACGCATCCTCGCCTCACTCGAGCAGGAGGGTATCGTCGAGCAGGTGCCGTCCAAACGGTATCGCCTCGGCCTCGGGATCATTGCGATCGCCGGGCCGCTGCTGGCCGACCTCGACGTCCGACGTGCCGCCTACCCGATCCTGCAGACGCTCACGCGCACGACCACGGAGACGAGTGCGCTGATGGTCTGGGACGGGGCGGAGGCGATCACGGTCGAGCAGATACCGAGTCCCCAGCCGGTCAAGCACACCTCCAGTCTGGGGTCGAGGTACCGAACGGAGGGCAGCGCCTCGGTGAAGGTGTTCCTCAACGCCGCGGCCGGAACAGGACACGCCGACGGTTTCGCCTATGCCCTCAACGATGCAGAGACCTCACCGCACGAGGTCGGCATCGCCGCGCCGGTGCGCGATCATCGCGGAGAGGTCACCGCAGCGATCCTCATCGCCGCACCGAAATTCCGCACCGATGCCGACCGAGTCGCCGAACTCGGCGAACATTGCGTCCAAGCTGCCAAACGGGTGTCGCAGCGGCTCGGCGGTCACTGAGATGTGACTGCCGGCGCTCAGCGCAAGGTGGAGCGGACGGTCTTGTCGAACTCGCGGACGTGCTCGGCGGCGCGGGCGGCGACGGCCTCCTCATCGCCGTCGAGGATCGCCTCGAGCAGATCGATGTGCTCGCGGATGTGGGTGACGAGATCCGGGATCCCCGGGATGACCAGACACCAGATGCGGGTGGCCAGATCGTCGAGGCGGATGAGGGTCTCCGACAGGTGCGGGTTGTCCACAGAGCTGTAGATGAGGCGATGGACGTCGAGGTCGCGCTCCATGAGAGTGCGCTGCTCGTCGGTCGCCTCGAGCGCCCTGAGGTCGGCGATGGCGGCCGTGAAGTCCATGCGCCGCTCCGGGGTGAGGTTGCGCGCCGCGCGCCTGGCGGCGATCGGTTCGAGAGCCTCGCGCATCTCCGAGATCGTCGACAGATCGGTGAGGTCGACATTCGTGGCGAAGGTCCCGCGCCGCGGATACGACACGACGAGGTGATCGCGCTCGAGGCGTTTGAGGGCCTCTCGGATGGGGGTTCGCCCGACGTCGAGCTCGGAGCTCAGGGCCGCCTCGTTGATCGGATCGCCGGGAGCGATGTCGAGCATGATGAGCCGGTGCCGCAGGATCTCATAGGCGTGATTCGCCAAGGACGTCGTCGGTGACGTCGCATCGGCGGATGTGCTCATGAGAAGACTCCTCGAACTCTTTGCGGACAACGTATTGCGTCGGCTGGATCTCTCTGCCTACACTACAGGAACGCATCTGATATATTAGTTGCTGATCAGACGAGGTCGGCTGATCGGCACCGATCGAAGGAGATCCATGACAGAGCAGCTCGCGGCTCCCGCCGTCGATGACACCGCCACGCCCGATGCCTCGGCGGGCGCTTCCGCCGAGACGTTCCCCAGCCGTGAACCCGTCGAACTGAGCACTCCGATCGCCGAACTCGATCCCTCCATCGCCGGCTTCATCGACGCCGAACTGGCCCGGCAGCGCGAGGGCCTGGAGATGATCGCCTCGGAGAACCACACCGCCGCGGCAGTCATGGAGGCTCAAGGATCGGTGCTCACGAACAAGTACGCCGAGGGCTACCCGGGCCGCCGCTACTACGGTGGCTGCGAACACGTCGATGAGATCGAACGCATCGCCATCGACCGCGTCAAGGCCCTCTTCGGCGCCGCATACGCCAACGTCCAGCCGCACTCCGGTGCTCAGGCCAACGCCTCGGTCATGCACGCCCTCATCCGTCCCGGCGACACCGTCCTCGGACTCAACCTCGCTCACGGCGGCCACCTCACCCACGGAATGAAGATCAACTTCTCCGGCCGCCTCTACTCGATCGTCCCCTACGGTCTCGACGACACCGGACGCGTCGACATGGCCGAAGTCGAACGCCTCGCTCAGGAACACCAGCCGAAGCTCATCGTCGCCGGCTGGTCGGCCTACACCCGGCAGCTCGACTTCGCCGAGTTCCGCCGCATCGCCGACTCCGTCGGTGCCTACCTCATGGTCGACATGGCCCACTTCGCCGGACTCGTCGCCGCCGGACTCCACCCCTCACCGGTCCCGCACGCCCACGTCGTGTCCTCGACGACGCACAAGACCCTCGGCGGCCCCCGAGGCGGCATCATCCTCACCAATGACGCGGACATCGCAAAGAAGATCAACTCCGCCGTCTTCCCCGGTCAGCAGGGCGGACCCCTCGAACACGTGATCGCCGGCAAGGCCGTGGCCTTCGGCCTGGCCGCCACCGACACGTTCGTCGACAAGCAGAAGCGGACCCTGGCCGGGGCTTCTGAACTCGCCCGCCGCCTGACCGAAAGCGATGTCGCCGAGCGCGGGATCTCCGTCCTCACCGGCGGCACCGACGTCCACCTCGTCCTCGTCGATCTGCGCAACTCGACCCTCGACGGAGCCCAGGCCGAAGATCTGCTCGCCCAGATCGGCATCACCGTCAACCGCAACGCCGTCCCCGATGACCCCCGACCGCCGATGGTCACCTCCGGACTGCGGATCGGCACCCCGGCACTGGCCAGCCGCGGCTTCGGTTCCGCAGCCTTCGTCGAGGTCGCCGACATCATCGCGCAAGCGCTCAAGGCCGGCACCGACGACAACGGCGCAAGCCCGGAGATCATCGCCGAACTGAGCGCAAGCGTCACCCGACTGGCGAACGACCACCCCCTGTACCCCACCCTCACCGAGATCGGAGCACGCTGATGGCTGACCAGCTTCCCGAACACCCCGACTTCCTGTGGCGCAACCCGGAGCCGAAGAAGTCCTATGAAGCCGTCATCGTCGGCGGCGGCGGACACGGCCTGGCCACCGCCTACTACCTGGCGAAGAACCACGGAATGACGAACATCGCCATTCTCGAACGCGGCTGGCTCGCCGGGGGCAACATGGCCCGCAACACGACGATCATCCGCTCGAACTACCTATGGGACGAATCCGCCGCGATCTACGAGAAGTCCCTCAAGCTCTGGGAGCAGCTGCCCGAAGAGCTCGACTACGACTTCCTCTTCTCCCAGCGCGGTGTGCTCAACCTCGCCCACACCCTCCAGGATGTCCGCGAATCCCAGCGACGGGTGAATGCGAACACGCTCAACGGCGTCGACGCCGAATGGCTCGATGCAAGCCAAGTCAAGGAAGTCTGCCCGATCATCAACATCGGCGACGACCTCCGCTACCCCGTGATGGGCGGCACCTATCAGCCGCGTGCCGGCATCGCCAAGCACGATCACGTCGCCTGGGCCTTCGCCCGCAAGGCCGACGAAATGGGTGTCGACATCATCCAGAACTGCGAAGTCACC
This sequence comes from Brevibacterium linens ATCC 9172, assembly GCF_900169165.1. Classification (GTDB taxonomy): domain Bacteria; phylum Actinomycetota; class Actinomycetes; order Actinomycetales; family Brevibacteriaceae; genus Brevibacterium; species Brevibacterium linens. The sequence continues at coordinate 8,085 of NZ_FXYY01000012.1, read as the reverse complement.
GGCATCGAACGCATCGGCGATCAGGTCGTCGGCGTGCAGACGAACCGCGGACCGATCGCCACCGAGAAGGTCGCGTTGGCCGTGGCCGGGGACTCCTCGGTGCTCGCCGACATGGCCGGGATCCGCCTGCCGATCCAGACCCACCCGCTGCAGGCGCTGGTCTCCGAACTCTTCGAACCCGTGCACCCGACCGTGGTCATGTCCAACCACGTCCACGTCTACGTCTCCCAGGCGCACAAGGGCGAACTCGTCATGGGCGCCGGCGTCGACTCCTACAACGGATACGGCCAACGAGGCGGCTTCCACGTCATCGAGGAACAGCTGGCCGCCGCGGTCGAGCTCTTCCCGATCTTCGCCCGCGCCCATGTGCTGCGCACCTGGGGCGGCAACGTCGACGTCACCCTCGACGCCTCACCGATCGTGTCGAAGACCGAGGTCGACGGACTCTACGCCAACTGCGGCTGGGGCACCGGCGGCTTCAAGGGAACACCGGCGGCGGGCTTCACCTACGCCCACACCATCGCGAACGACGAACCCCACCCGCTCAACGCCCCATTCGCCCTCGACCGCTTCGAAACCGGTCACCTCATCGACGAACACGGCGCCGCAGCCGTGGCCCACTGAGCGGAAGGAAAGAGACACCGACATGCTGCTCATCCACTGCCCGAACTGCGGGCCACGCGACGAAACCGAATTCCACTACGGCGGACAGGCCCACGTTGCCTACCCCGACGACCCGTACGCCCTGACCGACAGGGAATGGGCCGAGTACCTCTTCTACCGTGAGAACAGCCGCGGTGCCTTCGCCGAGATGTGGAGCCACAGCGCCGGCTGCCGGAAGTGGTTCAATGCCGTCCGCGACACGGCCACCTACGACTTCACCGCGATCTACCCGATCGGCTCGCCCCGTCCCGACACACAAGGAGAGGTTCGATGACGAACACCACCCGTCTGCACTCCGCGTCTCGTCTGCCCTCTGCCACCGGCATCGACACCACCCGCCCGATCGACTTCACCGTCGACGGACAGGCCTACTCGGGCTTCGCCGGTGACACGATCGCCAGCGCGCTGATCGCCTCCGGCCGCATCGACTGCGGCAATTCGACCTACCTCGGACGCGCCCGCGGCATCCTCGGCGCCGGCGTCGAGGAGTCCAATGCGCTCGTGCGCGTGCACTCCCGGTTCTCCGGAGACGTCTCCGAGTCGATGCTGCCCGCCACCCGCGTCGCCATCGCCGAAGGGCTCGAGGCCGACTACCTCGCCGGACTCGGCATCCTCGACCCCGGCCAGGACGAACTGACCTACGAGCACAAGCATGTGCACACCGACGTCCTCATCGTCGGCGCTGGCCCCGCCGGACTCGCCGCCGCACGTGAGGCCGGCAAGTCCGGTGCCCGTACCCTGCTCCTCGACGACCAGTCGCTGCCCGGCGGCTCGCTGCTGGCGGCGGGACCGGCCACGGCCGAGACCATCGACGACGTCGACGCCCTGGAGTGGGTCGAGTCCACCGTCGCCGGATTCGCCGAGCACGAAGAACTCACCTATGTCCCGAACACCACGGTCTTCGGCAGCTACGACTCGAACTACTTCGTCGCCCTCGAAGACCGCACCGACGCGGTTGCCGCCGCCGGCGGCCACGGAGTGCGGCAGAAGGTCTGGCACATTCGCGCCGGTCAGGTCGTGCTCGCCACCGGCTCTCACGACCGTCCGATCGTCTTCGCCGACAACGACCGCCCCGGCATCATGCTGGCCTCGGCCGTGCGCACCTACCTTGGCCGCTACGGGGTCGCCGCAGGGCAGAACGTGGCCGTGGCGACGACGAACGACTCCGCCTATGACCTCGTCACCGACCTCCACGCGGCAGGCATCACCGTCCCCGCGGTCATCGATTCCCGTCCGACCGCCTCGGCGATCGCAGAATCCGTCACCGCAGCCACGGGCACCCGGCTCATCCTCGGTTCCGCCGTCACCGGCACCGCCGGTGATGGGCCCTCCGGACGCATCAGCTCCCTCACCGTCGCCGAGCTCGACGCCGACGCCGTCGCAGCCGAGAACGGTGAGAGCATCGCCGTCGACCTGCTCGCCGTATCCGGCGGGCATTCACCGGTCATCCACCTGCACGGTCAGCGCAAGGGCGCAATCCACTGGAATGTCGACATCGCGGCCTTCGTGCCGACGACGCCCGTGCGTGACCAGTTCACGGTCGGAGCAGTGACCGGGGACTATTCCCTCGAGGCGGCTCTGCGGCAGGGCGCCGAGGCAGGCAGCCAGGCGGCGAACCGCACCGGTTTCCCGGCCGCCCTCGCCGTCCCCGCCGCCTCGCCGACGGCGTATGCTCCGGCCCGTCCGCTGTGGCTGGTCACCTCCGCGCAGGACGATCCGAACCTGACCACGCATTTCATCGACTTCCAGCGTGACCAGACCGTCGCCGATGTGCAGCGGGCGATGGGCGCAGGCATGCGTTCGGTCGAACACATCAAGCGCTACACCTCGATCTCGACGGCGAACGATCAGGGCAAGACCTCCGCGGTCAACGCGATCGGCGCGATCGCCTCGGTGCTGGGGGAGGCCGACGACCTCGGTCAGGTCGGGCACACGACCTTCCGCGCCCCCTTCGCCCCGGTGCCCTTCGCGGCACTGGCCGGACGGCGTAAGGGCGAACTCTTCGATCCCGCCCGCGTCACCTCGATCCACCCTTGGCACGTCGCCCACGGCGCCGAGTTCGAAGACGTCGGTCAGTGGAAGCGGCCCTGGTACTACCCGAAGCCGGGTGAGGACATGGAGGCGGCGGTGCTGCGCGAGGGCAAGGCCGTGCGCGAATCCGTCGGCTTCCAGGACGCCTCGACGCTCGGCAAGATCGAGATCCGCGGGGCCGACGCCGGAGAGTTCCTCGGCCAGATCTACACGAATGGCTTCAAGAAGCTCAAGGTCGGCAAGGGTCGCTACGGGCTGATGTGCAAGCCCGACGGCATGATCTTCGACGACGGGGTGACCCTGCGCGTGGCCGAGGACCGCTACTACATGACGACGACCACCGGCGGAGCGGCGACCGTCCTCGAATGGCTCGAGGAATGGCATCAGACCGAATGGCCGGACCTCGACGTCGTCTTCACCTCGGTGACCGAACAGTGGTCGACCGTCGCCGTGGCCGGCCCCCGGTCGCGCGACGTCATCGCGAAGGTCGCCCCGAACCTCGACGTCTCCAACGACGCCTTCGAGTTCATGGGCTTCCGTGAGACGACGCTGGCGAGCGGCATTCCCGCCCGTATCTGCCGGATCTCGTTCTCCGGTGAGCTCGCCTTCGAGATCAACGTCGACACGTTCTACGGGCTGACCGTCTGGGAGGCCGTCGCCGAGGCGGGGGCCGAGTTCGACATCACCCCGTACGGCACCGAGGTCATGCACGTGCTGCGTGCCGAGAAGGGCTTCATCATCGTCGGTCAGGACACCGACGGCACCGTGACGCCTGCCGACGCGGGCATGGAGTGGATCGTGTCGAAGGTCAAGGACTTCATCGGCAAACGCTCCTACTCCCGGGTCGACACGGCCCGTGAGGACCGCAAGCACCTCGTCGGAGTGCTGCCCGTCGACGGCACGACCCGCCTGGCCGAGGGCGCCCAGCTCATCGCTGCGGGCACTCCCGTCACACCGGAGAACGGACCGGTGCCGATGATCGGCCACGTCACCTCGTCCTATATCTCGCCGAGCCTCGACCGTCCGTTCGGTCTCGCGCTCGTCGAGAACGGCCGCAACCGTGAAGGTGAGATCGTTCAGTCCCCGCTGGGAGACACCTTGATCGATGTCGAGATCACCTCGCCCGTCTTCTACGATCCGGAAGGAAACCGCCGCGATGGCTGACACCACCTACACCACTTCACCTGCGAAGTCGACCGCGGGCCTCGACGATCTGCGTGTCTCCCCGGCCGCCCACCTCAGCCGTGAGATGGCCGCGGCCAGCCAGGCCGGCGGCAAGGCAGTGGCCCTGCGCGAACTGCCGTTCTCCGTGCAGCTCGGGCTGCGCGCCGAACCGGACTCCGCATCGTGGAAGTCCCTCGAGGACACCTTCGGTCTGCCCCTGCCGCGCCGCGTCGGCGAGGTCACCGGGGACCAGGCAGGTCTGCACGTCCTGTGGCTGAGCCCCGACGAGTTCCTCGCCGTCGACGTCTCCCGCCAGCAGCAGCCGGGAGAGACCCTCGTCGCCGAGGCGGGACTCGCAGGACTGCCCGGGCAGGCCCTCGACCTCTCGGCCAACCGCACCATCCTGCAGCTGAGCGGGTCCAAGGCTCGCGAGGTGCTCGAGAAGAGCTGCCGCGCCGACCTCCACCCGCGGGCCTTCGGCGTCGGCACGGCGATCGTGACCTCGCTCGGCCCGGTGCCGGTCATCCTCCATCACTCCTCGGTGCTCGAATACCGTGTCTACCCGCGAGCGAGCTTCGCAGACTTCACGGTCCGCTGGCTGCTCGACGGAATGGCCGAATTCCTCGATGAGGATGCGGCGGCGGCCGGTGCGGACGGCTCGTCGGCGGGTTCTGAAGGGGGCGCCGGCTGATGGCACTCGGGGTCCTCGATCTGTTCTCGATCGGCATCGGGCCCTCCTCCTCGCACACGGTGGGACCGATGCGTGCGGCGGTGCGCTTCGTCGACGAACTCGCCGCAGAGGGTCTGCTCGATCGCGTCGACGCGATCCGGGTCGGTCTCTTCGGGTCGCTGGGGGCGACGGGAATCGGGCACGGCTCGGACTCCGCCGTGCTGGCCGGACTGAGCGGGAAGGAACCGGAGACGCTCGACCCGGATTCCGTGGGCCCGCTGGTCGCCAGGGTCCGCGAGGAAGGGACGCTCAACCTCGGCGGGCGAAGGGATGTGCCCTTCGATGTTCGATCGGACCTCACGCTGCACCTGCGTGAATCCCTGCCCGGCCATCCCAATGGGATGCGCATCAGCGCCGAGGCGGCCGGTGAGCTCATCGAGCGCGAGTACTACTCGGTGGGCGGGGGCTTCGTCGTCACCGCCGAGGAGCTCGCCGCGGAGAAGGACGCCGCCGAGGCGATCGACGCGGCCGCGAGCGGTCCCGGATCCGGCGAGGACAGTGCGCGGGGATCAGCGCGGGACGGTGACGTCATCGAATTCTCCACCGCCGATGAGCTGCTTGCACAGTGCCGGGCGCACGGACTGTCCATCGCCGATCTCATGGCGGTCAACGAACGAGCCCGCCAGACTGATGAGACCCTGCGGGCCCGACTGCTCGAGATCTGGGCGGTGATGCGCGAATGCGTGCACAACGGCTGCACCCGCGCCGAGACGACGCTGCCCGGCGGACTCAAGGTGAGCCGCCGCGCCCCGGAACTGAAGGCAAAGCTCGAAGCCGCGGACTATCGGGCATCGGGCTCCCTCGACGCCCTCGAATGGGTCAACCTCTACGCGCTGGCCGTCAACGAGGAGAACGCCTCGGGCGGACGCATCGTCACCGCACCGACGAACGGGGCCGCGGGCATCATTCCCGCGGTGCTGCACTATATGGACCGGTTCGTCATCGGCGGGAGCGACGGCGTGGGCGATGCGAGCGTGTCGGACGATGCCGTCGTGCGATTCCTGCTCACTGCCGGGGCCATCGGAATCCTGTTCAAGCGCAATGCTTCGATCTCCGGCGCCGAGGTGGGCTGCCAGGGGGAGGTCGGATCGGCCTGCGCGATGGCTGCCGCAGGACTGTGCGCCGTGCTCGGCGGAACACCGGAGCAGGTGGAGAACGCCGCCGAGATCGGACTCGAGCACAACCTCGGGCTGACCTGCGATCCGGTCGGCGGCCTTGTGCAGGTGCCGTGCATCGAACGCAACGCCATCGCCTCGGTGAAGGCGATCAATGCGGCTCGGCTGGCCATGCACGGTGACGGCTCCCATCGGGTGAGTCTCGACCAGGCGATCGAGACCATGCGGCAGACTGGAGCCGATATGAAATCGAAGTACAAGGAGACATCGCGCGGCGGACTCGCCGTCAATGTCATCGAATGCTGATCGGCACGATTCCCAGTTTTCGCGCCGCCTGCAGATATTGCACCACCCCGGACTCGGCACTACTGAACAGGAAGATTCAGACATGCAGGACTACATCTTCACCCTCGAATGCGCTGAGCGCCCCGGCATCCTCCACTCGGTGACCGGCGCTCTGCTCACCCACGGCGGCGATATCAAGGAACTCAAACAGTTCGATGACCAGTCGACCCAGCAGCTGTTCCTGCGCATCGACTTCAGCGTCTCCGACGAGCCCGGCAACGGGATCGAAGCGCTGCGCAGCGACTTCGAGGCCCTCGGCGAGGAGTTCGGTGCGACCTGGCAGCTGTGGCCGCAGGGTCAGAAGCGACGGGTGTTCATCATGGTCTCGAAGTTCGAGCACTGCCTCAACGACCTGCTCTTCCGGGCCCGGGTCGGCGAGCTGCCGATCGAGATCGCCGCGGTCGTGTCGAACCACCCCGACCATCGGGAGCTCGTCGAATGGCACCACATCCCCTTCTTCCGGATCCCCGTGACGAAGGAGTCGAAGCCCGAGGCCGAAGCGAAGCTGCTCGAACTCGTCGACCGTTTCGAGGTCGACCTCGTGGTGCTCGCCCGCTATATGCAGATCCTCTCCGACGACCTCGCCCGCGAACTCACCGGACGGGCCATCAACATCCACCACTCGTTCCTGCCGTCGTTCAAGGGGGCGAAGCCCTACCACCAGGCGTGGGAGCGCGGGGTCAAGACCGTCGGGGCGACCGCGCACTTCGTCAACTCCGAACTCGACGAGGGTCCGATCATCGCCCAGCAGCTCGTCGAGGTCGACCATGCCTTCACTCCCGAGGACCTCGTCGCGGCCGGCCGCGATGCCGAGTGCAAGGCGCTGTCCAACGCCGTGAAGTGGCACTGCGACGGCCGCGTGTTCCTCTCGGGCAAGAGGACCATCGTCCTGCGCTGAGCCTTCTTCCTCACCGACCGCTCAGGTTGCCGTCGCTGTACCGCGTTATGCGGTGAGCGGTCGACGGCAACCTGAGCGGTCGGGGTATATTCACCGCGCCGGGGGACGGAGTCCACAGGCTCACTGCATGCCGCCTCGGCGTGGATAGACTGTCGACTATGAGCGAGACCCAGACCGAGATCGGACCGCGCATCGGGGACCGGGTGTTCGAGGCGCTGCAGGCGAGCATCCTCTCCGGCGAGTATCGCAGTGGAGACCGATTGCGGATCCGTCAGCTGGCGGCGTCGCTCGGAACGAGCGTCATGCCCGTACGGGAGTCACTGGCCAGGCTCGAGGAGGTCGGGCTCGTCGAGACCAGTCCGCATCGTGGGGCTGTGGTCAAGCAATTCACCGCCGAGGAGCTGCTTCAGATCTATTCCGTGCGCCGCATCCTCGAAGTCGAAGCGACGGTCCGGGGCGCGCAGAAGCTCGATGAGGCGGGCCGGGCGCGCCTGGACGAGGAGTTCGCGGCGATGGAGTCGGCGCTCGACTCCGGCGATGCCTCGGAGTACCTCGACCACGACGAGGAGCTGCTCGCGACGATCTACTCCGCCTCGGGCAACCCCGTCCTCGTCGAGGCGATCCGGACCCTGTGGCTGCGCTGCCGGGCGTACAAACTCGTCGGCGCGAGGCGGGAGATCGCGGCCGATGCCAAGGCGCCGCTGCTCAAGCACCAGCGCCGACTCATGGACGCCGTCGATGCCGGAGACCCCGCAGTCGCCGCCGAGGTGACCGACGAATCCTTCGACGACGCCGTCCGCCGCATCCGTGCCGGGCTCGGAGAGCAGGCTGGCGTCTAGGGCGTGTCTCCTTTATTGACCATTCCAGGACTGGCACGGTGGAGACGTGACTACACAGCAACGACACCGAGTCTTCACTGATGAGCAGTGGGAGAAGATCGAACCACTTCTGCCCTCAAACGTCGGCAAAAGAGCCCGACCGTTTGAGAACAACCGGCGAATCGTCGAAGGAATCGTCTACCGCTACCGCGCTGGCATCGCCTGGCGTGACCTGCCGCGCGAGCATTTCGGGCCGTGGCAGACAGTATGGAAACGTCACCGCCGCTACGCCGCCGACGGCACCTGGGACCGAGTCTTAGC
>NZ_FXYY01000020.1 GCF_900169165.1 Brevibacterium linens ATCC 9172 | reverse complement strand
CGAGGCGGAGACATTCGAGTCTGGGTTATCGAGCACCGGTTGACTTCGAGGTCGATTACACATTTATGATGGACATTGCCGCCTGATAGTACACATTGATGTGTCCACTTCCAGGGGTTCACGCCCCCGATTGTGGATACACCCTCGAACCGGGTGGCATCAGCGATGAGCAGAGATCGGCCGAGGTTGAGTACAGCCGTGCACACAGTGTTCCAGGAGGTGGAGAGGTTCTTAGCGATGACGTGGATGCTCATCTTGTCGATGACCACGGACTTCAATGCCCACAAGCGTGCTGTCGTGGAGAGTTTCGATCTGCCGGCGCAGGCTCGCTGGGGTGTTTGGGACCAGCGCTGGTGGCAGGAAGGGCAGGTGTAGGTGCGGATGCGAATAGCCAAGGTCACCGCGGTCAGGCCGATCGGGGGATGAACGAGTTTGCGGATCCTGGTGGCCCGGACGAGTCCGCGTTGACGGCAGACAGGGCAGGACCTGTCGTTGTCGGTGATCAGGCACAGCACGGTCAGATGCCGACCAGTGTGGTGTTGCCCGATCGCGGTGAGTCCGAGTTCCGGCAGGGAGAGTGTGGTATCGAGGCAGGGCGGGGTAAAGTCGTACACGAGGGACCTTGGGTCGTGATGGAGTCTTGAACACCTACATCATTGCACCCAGGGTCCCGTTGTCATCGACGCCGGATTCAACTCTTCCCCACCGCCCTATCTATGAAGAGCCTATTTACATCGGTGGATCAAGGCTAAGCTCACGGTCGGACTGCCACCTATAGGGAGCACATCCGACATCACCATCACAGTCAATGGAACATTGGGCCAGTTCGCAGGCACTGCAGACGGCGAGCCCGAGGTAGACGCGTCTGGCGATCTTCTTGGGCTATCGATTGACGCATTGCTCGATCCGCTGACCGACCGACTGGTGCCTCTGCTGCTCACGCCGATCAAGGGTGCCATCGGTCCGATTCTCACTGCAACAACTGACCAGTTGTCTGCAGCCCTGGAAGGAGTCACAAGCCCGATCCTTGACGAGCTTTCGCCCGTCCTGGAGGGACTCAACCAAGTTGTCGACCTCACGGTTAACGAGCAATCTCCGAATCCATCATCAACCGGCGCCAGCGCGCAGTCCTCACTGGATTCGAGCGAAGTCGACGGGGACAACGGACCTGGTTTCACCGTAAACGCAGTCAGTCTAGAGCTGTTGCCGGAATTGGCAGGTGGCCCGCTCGCCGACGTCAACCTCGCGTCGTCCTCGGTCCGTGCGACCGCAGACGCACCGGACCCGGGCGATGACGATGTGAACACCAACGCAGCCGCTTCTGCTGCCGCATCGGCGACCGCCGATGACGACGGCAACGAGGCAGCCCAGGCAGCATCACAGGCAGCAGCGCTTGCGGATGCCACGACAACGGCATCTGCTGCCGCGGACGCCACTGCTGAGGCCGCAGCTGAAAAGGCCGCAACAGCCGATGCCTCGACAACTGCTTCGAGTGACGCGACCACTGAGACGAACGCTTCGTCGACGGTCGCTTCGCAGGCCGCTGCCGACGCAAATGCCGAAGATAACACCAACGCAGAAGCCTCCGCAGCAGCGGACTCCGATTCCGGATCCGCCGCCGAAGCGGCATCGACGGCCGACTCCTCCTCGGAAGCATCAGTCGAAGCAGCCGCAACCGCGGATGCCTCGACCGATCCTGACGGAACAACAGCTGACGAAGCCGATACGAACACCAACGCATCGGCCTCTGCAGCAGCAAACGCGGACAACTCGGATGAGACCAACGCTGACACCACAGCGGCGGCCAATGCCGACGCGGCAGCAGCCGCATCGGTTGCGGCGAACGCGGACTCCTCTGCTGAAGCGTCAGCTGAAGCAGCAGCGGAAGCAGATGCTTCGGCCGATCCGGACGCAGCAGCTGATCCGGATGCTTCGGCAGCCGAGGAAGCTGACACGAACACCAACGCGTCGGCCTCCGCAGCAGCATCGGCTGATGCTGATGAGGACAACAACGCAGCAGCCGAGGCAGCGGCAGTAGCCGCCGCCGACGCTGACGCGAACGACACCGCATCCGCAGCAGCCAACGAAAACGCTGAAGCCGCAGCAGAAGCAGCAGCCGAAGAGGAAGCCTCGACCACAGCATCGGCAGATGCCACCGACGAGGCCAACGCATCGGCACAGGCAGCCGCTACCGCAGCGGCTGATGCCACCGATGAGGCCTCGGCAAGCGCTGACACCACTGCAGCAGCAGACGCTGACACGGCGGCAGCCGCAACCGCGGCCGCCAACGCCGAAGCGTCGAGCGCAGCCTCGGCAGAAGCCGCGGCCAATGCCGACGGTGACGAGGCAAACGCCAGCGCTTCGAGCGATTCTGAGAAGGCCGCCTCGGCGAACTCCTCGGCGTCGTCGGACGCAGGTTCGGCAGCGAACGCCGGATCCGCGGCCAACGCCTCGGCGGGTTCGAGCACGAACGCCTCGGGCAACGCCGGTGGCGACCTGCCGCGGACGGGTGCCGACGGCGTCCCGGCCATGGCCGGATTCGCCGCTCTGCTCATCGCCGGCGGTGCAGCAGCGGTGTGGGCAACCCGCCGCTACCGCGCCTCGGCTGGTAAGCACTGAAGCCGGCAGGCACTAAGGTGACCCAGCTCAGGCACTGAGCTGAAACCGCGAACGGCGGGATCGAAGAGAAATCTTCGGTCTCGCCGTTCGGCTGTTCCCCCGTCGTTCGTCATTGACTCGACGGACGCATCCGCCCGACGCCGCCCCAGCGAAGACCTACAACCCGCGCCCAGCCTCCCACGGCTCTTCCGAGGCACCGGTGATCAGGGCGTTGACCGACATCGCCTGCGCATCGGTGAACGAGGCGATATAGTCCACGACCGCCCGTGCCCGGCCCCGCCGCACGATCCCGGCCGCGCCCTCCTCCCCCAGCGCTTGAGGGTTGCGTGCATACAGATCCGAATACTCCTGCGTGGCCGCCTCGACGGAATCGACCAGACGCCGGGGAATCCGCGTCGCCTCATCCGGGTCGAGCAGCCACTCATGGAATCCCTCGACCAGGGACGCGATGATCCGCGTCTGCCCACGCTGATACACCGCCAGGTCAGACCGTTCGAGCACGAATCGCGCATGCACGAATTTGAGCACCACGACATCGTGCCAAGCCTCCTGGCTCAGTCGCACGTGACCGCTGCGGATATGCGGATCCGGGTCGACGACGATCGAGGCCTGCAGCCGATCGATCCACCGCCGCGTGAACCCGGTGACCGCCCGGTCCGCCTCCAGTCCCCCGTCGTAGGGAACGCCGAGCAGCCCCTCGACGAGATCCCGGTTGACCCGCTCCACCGACTCCCGGAACGCCTCCTCCGAGGCGATCCACGGATCCTTCTGCCCGATGTGCCGGCGAATCGCCTCGAGCGCATGCCCGGGCCGGCGCCGATCCAATTCCGCAGAATCCAGGGCCGCCAACTCCCGATGATCGCGCAGCCAGCGCCCGAGTTCGGCGGACACAGCCGTGTACTGGAGCACGTTCGACCGGTAGAAGTCGTCCAGGTCGTGCACCGCATACGCAATATCGTCGGCGACGTCCATGACCGCGCACTCGAGCGTCTGCTGATACGTCCCGATCGCCGGGAACGCCGAGAGCACGTCGGCCATCTCCTCGACCTCGGTGGCATAGGCGGAGAACTTCATCGCCCCCTCGCTGACATCATCACCGACCCCGCGCGGCATCCTGGCCGCCGACGACGCCCGATCGCCGATCCATTCCCCGCGCTCCCACGGGTATTTGAGCACCGCGGCCCGAATCGCTCGGGTGAGGTTGAGACCGCGCGCCGTGGCCTCGCAGCTGTCGAGGGCAGTGAGGATCCGAAACGTCTGCGCGTTGCCTTCGAATCCGTCCTCGAGGCGCAGCACCTGCCGCGACACCCGGTCGAGCTCCTTCTCGCCGAGGTGGCCGAACGGTGGGTGCCCCAGATCGTGGGCGGCTGCGGCCGCCTGGACGACAACAGGGTCACACCCGCCGAGGCGGCTGACCGCGTCCCGGGTCGCCTCGTCCGCGTTATTCAACGTGATCGCGATCGACCGGGCCACCGCAGAGACCTTGAGCGAATGCGTCAGCCGGTTGTGGATGACCGTGCCGGACCCGGCCTGCGGAATGACCTGCGTGACCGAGGCCAGGCGGGAGAAGAACGGGGAGAAACGGATCCGTTCGATATCGACGCGGAACTCGTCCTCTCCCGGGCGGGCCTCCTCGGCGACATTGCGATCGCGGCCCCCGGTCAAGTGAAATCTCTGGCGTTCCATGAACTCAGACTACCGATACCAGCCCCCACACATCCTTATTGCTACCTGACGGGGGCCCAGCAACCTGGCGCGAGGTTGCTGGGCCCCCGTCAGGTAGCAAGGGGAGTCGTTGAGACTCGTGTCACAGTGACGTATGGTCGGAATACCTATAGGAGGTGGTCACGATGACCGGAGTCAATGAGGATTTCTACCAGCCAGCGACCCAGCCTGGCGACATCATCGAAGTCGAGGACGAAGAGACCGGCGAGATGGTCAAACACATCATCTACCTCGACGAATTCGGCAACGGCACGAAGACGCGGCCGCTGACCGAAGAAGAGCTCGAAGACCTCGACGAGGCTCCCGAGGACTGACCTCGAACCAGCGCTCACTCAGAGCAGCTGCCACCGCGGACACCGGATCACCGGTGTGCGCGGTCGTGGTTGAGGGGTCCTGCTGCACCGCGTGATGGAGCAGCTCGACGAGCCGTCATCAGTCATCCGAGGTCAGACCCATGCGCGCGAACAGTCGCGCGGCGGTGGCGCGATAGCTCTGTTTGACTACCTGCCCGAGCTCTGGATCCCCGCCCAGCAGGGATTCCGCGAGGCCTTTTGCCTGTGCGAAGGCGATGTGCGCGGGCAGCGGCGGCGTGTTGCGGTCGCAGCGGACGTCGAGGACGACCGGCCGGTCGGCGGCGAATGCTTGGTCGAAGGCCGCGTCGATGTCCTCCGGATCGTCGACGGTGATGCCTCTGAGCCCGAGCAGCTCCGCATAGCCCGCGTAGTCCATCGACTCGACCAGCTGGGCCGTGTCCCACCTCGGGTCACCGGCCTCCCGCATCTCCCAGGACACCTGGTTGAGGTCGCCGTTGTTGATGACGAGGACGACGAAGGTGGAGTCCGACCATTCCCGCCAGTGACGTTTGACGGTGAGCAGACCGTTCATACCCATCATCTGGAAGGCTCCGTCGCCGATGGTGCACACCACCGGACGATCGGGATGCGCGAACTTGCCGGCCAGCGCATAGGGCATCGCGGCGAGCATCGAGGCCATCCGACCCGAGAGGCTGCCCATCTGGTTCGGCCCCAGTTCGATATGGAAGCCGTACCAGTCGGCCGTGCTCCCGGCGTCGCAGGTGATGATCGCGTTCTCGGGCAGACGTTCGTTGAGGGAGACGAAGACCCGGCGGGGGTTGATCGGATCGGCTTCGGTCTGCGCGACCCGCGTGTTCTCCTTCGCCCACGCCCGGTTCTCCTCGGCGATCTTCTCCTGCCACTCGGTCGCGTGCTGGGTCAGATGCGGCTGCAGGGCCGCCAGAGTGGTCTTCGCATCACCCCACAGGTTGACCTCGGTGGGGTAGCGCAGGCCCAAGTGACGTGGTGACAGGTCGATCTGCACGGCTCGGGCCCGCCCGGTCGGTGGCATGAACTCGCCGTAGGGGTAGTTCGTGCCGACCATGAGCAGGGTGTCGCATTTCTGCATCATGTCGTAGCTCGGCCGCGATCCCAGCAGACCCAGCTGCTGGGTGTGGTAGCCGACGTCCCCCGGCACGACCTGTTTGCCCAGGAGGGTGGTGATGACACCGGCACCGAGGCGCTCGGCGACGCTGATGACCTCATCGGTCGCTCCGATCGCGCCCTGTCCGACGAGCATGGCGACCTTCTCACCGCTGTTGAGGACTTCGGCCGCGCGGGCGAGCGCGTCGTCGTCGGGTCGCAGGCGGTCCTCGGCGTAGCCGATGCCGGTACGGGAGACGAAATGCTCGACCGCCGGCTCTTCCATGTCCATCGTCTGTACGTCGGCGGGCAGGACGACGACGGCCGGACCGCGGTAGGCCTTAGCCATGCGGACGGCTTTGTCGACGACGAGCTGCGCGTGCATCGGCGCGGCCACTGTCTGCACGAACATCGCGGCGTCGGCGAAGAGCCGTTCGAGGTTGATCTCCTGTTGGAATTCGGAACCCAACGACACTCGCGCCTGCTGTCCGACGATGGCCACGACTGGGGCGTTGTCGCCCCTGGCGTCGTAGAGGCCGTTCATGAGGTGGATGGCTCCGGGGCCTGAAGTCGAGACGCACACGCCCACGTTCCCGGTGAACTTCGCGTGGGCGGTGGCCATGAACGCGGCCTCCTCTTCATGGGTGGGGCGCACATAGGTGAAGTCCTTGCCCTCGTCCTGAGCTCGGCCCATGGCCCCGTCGAAACCGCCGATGCCGTCGCCGGGGTATCCGTACCACCGGCGCAGATCCCAGGCGATGAGTCGATCGATGATGAAGTCGCTCACGGACGTCGCCATGGCACTCTCCTCAGATGTCTCGAGTCGCAGATGTGATGCGGTCGTCGCGGTGCGCCGACCTGGCCCTCCAGGCTTGCCCTCGATATGGCTGCTGTCAAGACCCCGGGCCCTTGGCATCAACGCCTCACCGAACACCCCCGCGACCTTCTTGCGAGGCTCGGGAAGACCCGTCCGCGGGCGCGGGACGTTCCCCGATCCGAGGGGGCTTACCAGATCCGCAGGCGGCGGCTAACGTGAATGGATGAGCACATCACGACTGCAATCGTTCAGTCTCGGGGCAGCCACAGCCGTGGCTGCCGGACTCGCGGCAATCGGGTCGCGCAAGGTGGCGACGTGGGCCAAGATCGGCAAGGGGCATCCGCTCAAGCATCGGCTGCTCGACGTGTCATCGCAAGCTCTGCAGACGAAGTATCCGCTCGAGGCCATGAGCACCTATCTCGACGGCCTGCACATGTACGCAGATGACATGGGTCGGCAGGTCGAAGCGGCACACTTCTGCATTCACCTGCGCCACGAGCTGCACCAGTGCGTCATCTTCGATCGCAATGAACCCGACGCCCGACTCATCGGCATCGAGTACATCATCAGTGCAGAACGGTTCGACGCACTGCCCGCCGAAGAGAAGCGACTGTGGCACAGTCACCACTATGAGGTGAAATCGGGCATTCTCACGGCTCCCGGCGTGCCCAAGCTCGCCGAGCGCTCCTACTTCGAGGACCTCGTCTCCACCTATGGGAAGACCTTCCATACTTGGCAGTACGACCGCGACGACTTCCCCTTCGGCATTCCTCAGCTGATGATGGGCTTCACCGACGACGGTCAGGCCCAGGCAGAGCTGCTCAGCGACCGAGACGCCCGCGTGGGCGTGTCCACACAGGAGAGGCGCGCGCACCGCGAGAACATCCCGATGCCGCATGTCGCCGCCGAGGCGAACGCGTGGGAGAGCGGACACACCGTGCAGACGACGTTGCGTGACGTTCCTCTGCGGAGAGACTGAGGCGGGTCCAGCACAGGTCTGCCGATCCCGCACGGGCACCCGAATCCGTTGACGCACAGCGTGGTCTCGGAATCGACGTCACCACGACGCTCGGACGGTCTCCGTAGGTCCGTCGACCTCGGTGAAGCCGGCGTCGACGACGCTGATCTGCTGGTCGTCCGCCGCCCACGCGTCCGCCGTTGCAGTCTGCACGCGCAGACTGAATCCGGACTCACGCCAGCGGTTCCGCACATCGTCGGGCATCTGTTCGAACGCCAGCTGCGCGGCGTGACCGCATTGGGCGGCGGCCTTCCCGGTCGTCAGCGTCAGCTCCGGTGAGAGGTCGATCGTCACGACCGCCTCGGAATCGGGAACCGAGGACTCCCCCTCGTCAGGGAACTCGGTGCCGCCCACCTGGAGCTTGTTCAGCTCGTGAGGCAATGGTTCGACGGGGCCGGGTGCGAACACGAACGCCTCGGCGGGAGCGAATTCATCCGTGCCGCCGTGGGTCACACCGACACAGCCGAGGGTACGGGCGTCGTCGAGTTTCTTCCCATCACCGCGGCGCACGACCTTGCGGATGGCTCCGTCGCGCCAATACTCGACGGCATCGTGCCACTCACCGCCCTCCTGGGCACGCGGGTCGTCGAGGAACACCACAACGGCTCGGGCGGTGGCTTCGAGGACGTCGATGTGGCGGGCGATGGCGGTCTTCGACCGACGCACGACGACCGGCAGTGACCATGGGACTTCATGGTCGGTTTCGTGTCGGCGCATGTGCTCGGTCATAGAGCCGATCCTAGCTGTGCATCATCGAGTCCCGCACTGACGGCACACCAACTGCGGCGCCGAAGCCGCTGTGCCCCCGGCGCCGCAGTGGCGAACGCGCTGACGCACCCTCATCGGGTTATCAGCCTCGGCCGGGGTGCAGCAGAACCTTCGAATAGCCTTCTTCGCGTTTGTCGAATTTCGCGTATGCATCCGGAGCGTCGGACAGCGGCAGCTCCTGAGAGACGACAAAGCCCGGCTGCGCCCGTCCTGCGATGATGAGGTCGCGCAGCTGATGTGCATAGCGCTTGGCATCGGCCTGTCCGGTGCCGATCGACTGCCCTTTCTCAAACAACCGGCCGATCCTGATCAGCAGCTCCCCCTTTGCCGAATGTTCGTCGGGAGCTCCCGGATCGGAGGGCAAGTACAGACCGACGACGCCGATGCCACCGGTGTGACGGACCGTGCCGACGAGCTGGTTGAGCACTGCGGCCGGCTGCTCATCGCCGTCGGCCGCCGTCGCCTGATA
The DNA here is from genome assembly GCF_900169165.1 of Brevibacterium linens ATCC 9172. Taxonomy (GTDB): domain Bacteria; phylum Actinomycetota; class Actinomycetes; order Actinomycetales; family Brevibacteriaceae; genus Brevibacterium; species Brevibacterium linens. The sequence continues at coordinate 50,548 of NZ_FXYY01000020.1, read as the reverse complement.
GCCCACGGCGTCGATTCCGCGATCAACGCCGTAGTCGCCGAGAGCCTCGGTGATCTGTTCGACCGGGTCACCGTCGTCGAAGTTGATCGGCTCAGCTCCGATGCTTTTGACGAGGTCCAGGCGGCTGGACACGTGATCGACCGAGAAGACCCGGCTCGCCCCCTTGAGAAGGGCAGAGTAGGCGGCCATCATGCCCACCGGTCCGGCACCGTAGACGGCCACCGTCTCGCCGGGCCGCACTCCCGCCAGTTCAGTCGCACGATAGCCGGTGGGGAAGATGTCGGCGAGTAGTGAGAATTCCTTCTCGTGCTCGTCTCCGGGCGGCAGCGGCACACAGTTGTAATCTGCGAACGGCACGCGCAGGTATTCGGCCTGACCGCCGCCGTAGGGTCCCATGCCGACGTAGCCGTAGGCACCACCGGCGGTTCCCGGCTCGTTGACCGTCAGACAGAACGCCGACTTGCCGGCACGGCAGTTGTCGCAGAACCCGCAGGCCACGTTGAAGGGCAGAACGACGCGGTCGCCCTTCTTCACTGTGGACACACCCGAGCCGACCTCCTCGACGATGCCCATGTTCTCATGCCCGAAAGTGACACCCGGCCGGGCGTCGGTGCGCCCTTCGTACATATGCAGATCCGAACCGCAGATCGCTGCGGTGGTGATGCGCACGAGCACATCTGTCGGATCCTGGATCGTCGCATCTTCGACTTCTTCGACCGCGACCTCGAGCGGCCCTTTGTAGACGACTGCCTTCATCGGATATTCACCTCCGTGGCCGCCTCAGCGTCGGCCTCGTCGTTGTCGACGGTTGGTCCGCTCACCCCTGCGGCCACGGCCGCGTCATCGGGAAGTGCGAACGGAATACCGCCTGAACGCCATTGTGGACCTGCCTGCCGATCGGACGGAAGCCCCCTCAGCCGGCTGCCCGAGCAGCCGGTCCTCGACCACCGCGAAGGTTTCTGCGGGTATGGTGGAATCAGCAGTGAGGCGCACGCTGCGGCAGGGGCAGTCGTCGACACGAGCACTGTGTACGACTCGCCTGCTCTGGACAGTCGAGAGAGTTGAAGTCGTGACGGAGGAGTCTATGAAACTCGTCGGGGAGGCATCCGCTGGAGCGACATGCACTGCGATTCCCGCTGACATCCTCACCGGAATGTCTGACCAGATGCGGGCTGTGCTCGAACTCCAGGCCGCCCGCGCCGCGGACTGTGCCCAGGCAGGACTGCGGGCGGTGAAGGACGACATGGATCCCGAAACGGCACGCCTGACAGCGAACCGTGCCGAATACTGCGCCGAACGCTCCTACTGGAACGAAGGCGGCCCGACGATGGCCCGCACTGATGACGGGCATATCCGCGCCGCCGAAGTCGACGTTCCGATCCGCATCCACCGGCCCCTCGCCGAGGCGGTCCTGCCCGGGATCGTGTTCCTCCACGGAGGCGGGTTCACCGTCGGCAACCTCGACACCCATGACCGCATCATGCGGGTGCTCGCCGAGGCGAGCGGAAGTGCCGTCGTCGGAGTGGACTATTCGCTGTCCCCCGAAGCGAAGTTCCCGCAGGCACTCCACGAATGCGCGGGCATCGTCGACCACCTGGCCGCACACGGCGTGGACTTCGGCGTCGATGGTGCCCGATTGTTCGTCGCCGGCGACTCGGCCGGGGCCGGACTGACGCTGGGCACCGCTCTGCTGTTGCGCGACGACCCCACCGCCGCCGGGGCACGATCGTCGGCATTCTCCTCGCTGCGCGCTCTCATCTCGGTCTACGGCAGTCACGGACTGGTCGACTCCGCCAGCCGAAGGCTCTTCGGCGGGGAGTGGGACGGCATGGGCGCCAACGATCTCAACAACTTCAGGGACGACTACTTCGCCGTCCCCGAGGACGAGCAGTCGCCGTTCGCGTCCCATCTCACTGCTGACCTGTCCGGTCTGCCTCCGGTGTTCGTCGCCGGCGCCGGGCTCGACCCGCTGCGCGATGACAGCCGCGCCTTGGCTCGGTCACTGGCACGGGCGGGCAACGATGTCGAGTTCGAGGAGTACCCGAATGTGCTCCACTCTTTCCTCCACTTCGGCCGCCTCGTCGATGAAACCAACAAGGTGCTGGCCAGCGCTGCCGACTTCGCAGCCGACCGTATCCGTCGATGAATACAGAGCTGAGAGGACACGTTCAGCGGCCCGGGACCTGATTTCTCAACCCCGGGCGGCTCTGACTACAGGCAGCTGTGCGCCGACGACTGTCTCCATTCGACTGACCGGCTCTCTACGGAAGTCGCAACCGCTCGTCTGCGGCACCGTCGGACTGCCGCTGCCGCTCGCGTTCGATCTCAGCGTCGAACTCGGCACCGAGGAGCAGCGAGAGGTTGACCATCCATATCCAGGCGAGCCCGACGATCACTCCCCCGATCGACCCATAGGTGACGTTGTAGCTGCTGAAGTTGTTGATATAGAGAACGAAGCAGGCCGACACGGCAAGCAGCACGAGCAGAGCGACGAACGCACCGAGGCTGACCCAGCGGAACGTCGGCTGCCTGACGTTCGGGGTCACGTAGTAGAGCAGAGCGATGAGCAGCATGACGAAGAAGACGAAGACCCGCCATCTGACCACGTTCCAGATCAGCAGGGCAGTCGCGCCCATTCCGATGAGCTCGCCGAGCGTCTCGGCGATGGGCCCGGACAGCACGAGCAGCAGCCCCAGAGCGGCCAGCACGAGAAGCGTGACCACGGTCATCAGGAGCACGAGCGGCTTGAACTTCCAATACGGTCTGGTCTCCTCGACCCGGTAGACAGCGTTCAGGGCACGACCGAGCGCGCCGATGTATTTCGACGACGACCAGATCGCCAGCAGCAGGCTGCCGATGAGGGTGACTCCGGCCGAAGACGACTCGGTGAGTTCGACGATGAGTGGGCGGATCGCCGTGGCCGCCTCGGCCGAGACTCCGTGGACCAGGGAGAGCACCGCCTTCGTGGTCGACTCGGCTTCCCCGACCACGCCGAGCAGCGACACCATGGCGAGGATCGCCGGGGCAGCGGAGAGCAGAGCGTAGAAACTCAGCCCGGCTGCTCTGTCGAGGCACTCGTCGTCGAGCAGACGCCGAAGAGCGCCCTTGACGATTCGCACTCGATTCAGCCGTGGCCCGGCCCGTCTCAACGCTGTCCCACTCTGTAGTCCTTGGCCGCGTGGATCATCGCATTGAGAGTCGCGATGACCGGCACGGAGAAGAAGGCCCCGGCGATGCCCGCCACCGCTGCTCCCGCTGTCACACCGAGGATCACCGCCAAGGGGTGGATCTTCACTGTGGGTCCTGTCAGCCACGGCTGCAGGACGTGGCTTTCGAGCTGCTGGACGACGATGACGATCCCGAGCATGATCAGGCCGTGCACCCACCCGTTGAAGAGCAGCGCCAAGCCCACCGCGACCGCTCCGCCCACGATCGCTCCGACGAACGGCACGAAGGCACCGAGGAAGACCACCATGGCGATCGGCACCGCCAAGGGGACGCCGAGGATCAGAGCACCCACTCCGATTCCGATCGCATCGCTGGCCGCGACGACGAGCTGGATCCGAATGAAGTTCGTCAGCGTCTTCCAACCGGCCTCACCGGCCGCGAAGATCCGCGCATGCGCCTTCTTCGGCCAGATGTTGACGACCCAGGTCCAGATGCCGCGCCCGTCGATGAGCGCGAAGAGGGTGACGAACAGGATGATGATGACGCCTTCGATGACATGAGCCGCCGTCGTGCCCACCTCGGCGGCACCGGAGCCGAGACCGGCGGCGTTGTCCTGCAGCCACTTCCCCGAGGAATCGACGAGATCATTGAGTTTGGCTTCGGTGAGTCCGAACGGCTGCGTGGCCAAGAGCTGCTTCGCCGCGTCCAGGGTCGTCGCCACCTGCTTCTGGATCTCGGGTATCTCACTTCTGATCTGAAAGGTGATGAGGAGGACGAGCCCGGCCAACAGGCCGAGGACGACCACCCAGACGGTGACCACCGCCAACCATTTCGGCCACCGATGCCGTTGCAGGAACGTCGACATGGGGACCAGGAGGGCAGAGAGGACGAGGCCGGCCAGGAATGGAACGACGATCTGTGCGACCTGCAGTGCCACGAAGATCGCGACTGTGATTCCCGCGATGATCACCAGCAGGTATCCGGTGAAACGGGCACCCAGTCTGAGTCCCTCGGGTATCGGGTCATCGCGATTCGGAGGCGCGTTCAATGGACCTTCTGTCATGGACCAACACTAATGCCGCGAGGCACTCAGTGGGTGGGCCGTTTCCTTCTGCCCCGTTCCCTTCTGCGCCGGTTCCGGTCAGCGGCCTCCGAGAGAAATCCGAAGAATCACTCAAACTGAATCACTACGGTGTCCCGATGACCAGATTGCGACGTTGGCCCTACACCTTCGCCATGGCGCTCGCCCTCCTCGTCGGAGCGGCCGCCGTGGTCTCGTCCCTCTACCTCGACCTCCCGCTGCGGGACCCCGACGGATTCCTCGGCCCCTCATACATCCGCCTGCCGCTGCTGGTTCTCGGATTCATCGGCGGCGGGCTGCTCGTGGAAGCCGTGAGGCGACACGGGTGGCGGAACCTGCCGACGTCTGTCGTCGACATCGCCAAGAAGGAATGGAACGCCCACCGTCTGCTGTGCATCGGTGCGGGACTGCTGAGCTTCTACGTCTGCTACGTCGCCTACCGCAACCTCAAGAGCGTGCTGCCGGTGTTCCGCGAAGGCACCCTCTTCGATCAGCAGCTGTTCCGCCTCGACCAGTGGCTCATGGGCGGCAGCACTCCGGCGGTGGTCCTGCACGAACTCCTCGGCACCGGCATGGCGGCGAATCTGCTGTCGATCGCCTATCTCGCCTATCTTCCGCTCATCCCGATCAGCCTCGGCGCGGTCCTCGTGCTCAATCGCAGACACGCCGTCGGCGCCTGGTATACGACGATGCTCAGCCTCAACTGGGTGCTCGGCACCATCAGCTACTATCTCCTGCCGTCGGTCGGTCCGGTGTTCAGCCATCCCGACGCCTTCCGGGCGCTGCCCGACACCGGAGTCCGTCAGCTCCAGGAATCCCTCATCGACACGCGACTCGACTACCTCAGCAACCCGGTCGGCAGCGACTCCATCCAAGGTGTCGCCGCGTTCGCATCGCTTCACGTCTCCGTCACCTTCGCCGCCGCACTGTTCATGACGCTGACGAAACAGAACCGCGCCGTCCGAGCGATCACCTGGATCTTCTTCGCAGTGACGGTCGTGGCCACCATCTATTTCGGATGGCATTACCTCCTCGACGACATTGCGGGCATCGGCATCGGCGGGGCGTCGGTGGCACTCTCCGCATGGGTGACCGGGCACCGCAGAGCACGCCGACGGCCGGTCGCCGCAGTCTCCGAGCCTGTTTCCGTGCCCGCCGCGAAGCCCGCGAATTCTGTCTCACGCACCGCCGGGGCTATACTGTAATCACCTGCGAACCCGTTTTTCGGGTTCCCTGCGTCGTCAGGACGCCTCGTCTCTGCAGCTGGGTGAAAGAACCCGCGCATTTCCGAAGCCGTTTTCTCTCGGCGATCGAGAGCGCCGACAGCGCTCATTCCATGACCGGCTGCGGCTGCCTGCCACCATTTCACGGCACCGGCACGCCCTCCGGCACGTCGAAGGGCCACACCATCACTACTTCACAGACACGCACCAACCCCCGCACCAAGAAAGCCACCTCGGCACCGACCTCGTTCGCCGAGCTCGGCGTGCCCGCCGAACTCGTCGACTCCCTCGACCGTGAGGGCAAGACCCAGGCCTTCCCCATCCAGCAGGACACCCTGCCCGACACCCTGGCCGGCCGCGATGTGCTCGGCCGCGGAAAGACCGGATCCGGCAAGACCCTGGCGTTCTCCATTCCACTCGTCGCCCGCCTCGCCGAATCCGGCAAGGGCACCCAGAAGGTCCGCCACCCGCGCGGACTCGTCCTGGCTCCCACCCGTGAGCTCGCCACGCAGATCACCGATGTCATCGACCCGCTGGCCAAGGCCGCCGGCCTGAAGACGACGACGATCTTCGGCGGGGTCAAACAGCGCCGACAGGAGAACGCCCTCAATGCGGGCGTCGACATCGTCGTGGCCTGCCCCGGCCGCCTCGAGGATCTGCTCCAGCAGGACATCCTCACGCTCGAGAACATCGAGGTCACCATCCTCGACGAGGCCGATCACATGGCTGATCTGGGCTTCCTGCCCGGTGTCACACGCATCCTCAAGCAGACCCCGGCCGAGGGGCAGCGGATGTTCTTCTCCGCGACCTTGGACAACGACGTCGACAAGCTCGTCCGTCGCTTCCTCCACAATGAGGTCCTCCACTCCGTTGATGAGGCGACCTCGCACGTCTCGGCCATGACTCACCACGTGTTCGAGGTCTCGGTCGACGACAAGAACGCGCTCGTCCACAAGCTCGCCTCCGGCACGGGCCGCCGCATCCTCTTCACCCGCACGAAGCACCGGGCCAAACGCTTCGCCCGACAGCTCACCGCTGCCGGCATCCCCGCCGTCGATCTGCACGGCAACCTGTCCCAGGGTGCTCGCGATCGCAACCTCGCCGCGTTCACCGATGGTGACGCGAAGGTGCTCGTGGCCACGGACATCGCGGCCCGCGGCGTCCATGTCGATTCCGTCGAGCTCGTCGTCCACGTCGATCCCCCGACCGAACACAAGGCCTACCTGCATCGTTCCGGCCGTACCGCCCGTGCCGGCAGCGCCGGCGACGTGGTCACCGTGATGACACCCGATGAGCGCAAGGACACGCAGATCCTGCTGCGCAAGGCCGCCATCAAGGCCTCCCCGCAGAAGGTCACCGCCGACTCCCCTGAGGTGACCGAGCTCGTCGGTGAGATCGCCGAGTACGTCGCCCCGCAGCCGAAGGAACCGGTGCAGCCGCGCAAGAAGACCGAACCGGCGAAGTCCGGTGGTCGTTCGTCCCGCCGTCGCCGAGGTGGCCGTGGCGGACGCGGTGGAGGTGCGGGCCGCGATGGCGCCGCTGGCGAGAGCACTCGCACGAACTCGCGCAGCAGCGACTCCGGCCGCACTGGTCAGAACGGCCGCAGCGGCGAGGGCAGTCGCCGCCGCGAGACCGGTCGGGGAGGCCGCTCGGGCAATCAGAGCTCGGGAGCGCGCACCAGCCGGTCGGGCGGCCGCCGTACCGCAGACTCTCGTGGCACGAGCCCTGAGACCCGTCGCCGCAACCGCTCTCGCACCGGAGGTTCGCAGCAGGTCTACTCGACCAGCAGCTGACATCCTCACAGTGTGATAACTCTCCGCATATAGTACACTTTGGTGTACTATATGCGGAGAGTTATTCTTCTGCGATCGAGGGGCGGGAATCAGTAGGATTGCGGCATGGAGCCATCGGAGGCCGCGGGCGCTCACGACCCGATCACAGAGAATATGTACACCGGATCGCAGAACAGCTTTCCCGGCGACCTCATCGACTCCTCCGATCTGTCGAACGCCGACCGCGAGCAGATCGCTCAGCTTATGGACGCGCTTGCCCGACTGCGCGAGGCCGAACGCACCCTCGCCGAGGCTTCGCGCAGATTCATGAAGCTCAGCGAGCAGGACATGCGTGCATTGCACTATCTCATCGCAACGAAGCGGCAGAACGCAGTCGTGACCCCGAAGATGCTGTCTGCCCATATGCTCATGTCGGCAGCCTCGGTGACGAAGCTGATCAATCGCCTGGAGCGGGAGAGGCATGTCATCAGGAAGCTCCATCCCAGCGATCGCCGGGCATATGCCATCGACGTCACCGCGGAGACGGCGCGCTCGGCACGAGAGACCGTGGGGCGCGCCCAGGCCAGACGGATCCATGCCGCCGTCCGCCTCACCAGCCGCGAACGCGATGCCGTCATCCGCTTCCTCGACGGCATGGCCGACGAGCTGTCGCTGAGCAACGCCGACTGGGCGAAGCCGCTGTGATCGGAGGCGACCGGTGAGCCACAACCGTGAACACCTCACTCTCGTCTGGTTCCGCGACGACCTGCGCGTCGACGATCACGAGGCACTGACAGCGGCCCGCGCCGAGGGGCAGGTGATCGGTCTCTGGATCAGGGAGTCCCGCAGCGACGACGGCTTGGGCCCCCGTCCGCTGGGTGGGGCCGCGCGGTGGTGGGCTCATGAGTCGCTGCGCGTCTTGGAGGCCGAACTCGCGCAGCTCGGGATCCCGCTGCTCTTCGCAGCAGGCTCCGCCGCGGACATCGTCCCGCAGGCGGCCGCGGACCTGGAGGTCGATGCCGTCCGCTGGTCACGCCGTTATGCGCCGGCTGCACGTCGCCTCGACGCGCAGATCAAGACGGACCTGGCTGATGCCGGTCGTGCCGTGCACTCCCATACCGGCGCGCTGCTCGTCGAGCCTTGGACGGTCAGCCCTCAGGGCGGTGACTTCTACAAGGTCTTCACGCCGTTCTTCAACGCTGTGCGCGATCGCGAGGTCGGAGAGGTCCTGCCGCTGCCCGACGAACAGAGCCCCCTGACGGAGGCAGACCGGAAGAATCTGGACAATCACTCCTGGGGACGCAGTCTCGACGATCTCGGTCTTCTCGACGGAACCGACACGGGCTCGGGCAGCTTCGCCTCGGCGAGGACCCCGCAGTGGTGGCAGACGACCGTGGCCGAGCACTGGAGCCCCGGGTGTCGAGAGGCGGCGCGAGCGCTGGCGGACGTGAGCGACGGGGTCGAGGACTACGCAGATTCGCACGATGTCCCCGCCGACCCCGACAGCACGTCCGGCCTGTCTCCGAGACTGCGCTTCGGCGAACTCTCCCCACGGCAGCTGCTGGCCGCGGCCCTGGACCTGCCGACGGTCAGCGATGATGACCGGCAGGCATGGATCCGGCAGCTCTACTGGCGGGAGTTCTCCTGGCACCTGACCTATCACCTGCCGGCCATCGAGTCCGAGCCGATGCGGCCGGAATTCGCATCCTTCCCTTATGAGGACGACCCCGAGGCGCTTGAGCATTGGCGCAGCGGTACGACCGGGATTGCCCTCGTCGACGCCGGCATGGCGCAGCTGTGGCAGACCGGGTGGATGCACAATCGAGTGCGGATGGCCACGGCGAGCTTCCTGACGAAGAATCTGCTCATCCACTGGTGGCACGGCGAGCAGTGGTTCTGGGACACGCTCGTCGACGCCGATGAAGCCAACAATCCCGTCTCGTGGCAATGGGTCGCCGGGTGCGGAGCCGATGCGGCCCCGTACTTTCGGATCTTCAATCCCGAACGCCAACGTGAGCGTTTCGATCCGAACAGCGAGTACGTGGGCAGGTGGGTGGGCCGCGGGCCGGGCGGTCTCACCCGAACGGAACGTTCACACGGCGATCGCGAGCCGATCGTCGATCTCAAGGCATCGCGCCAGGCGGCGCTGGCAGCCTATGACCGGATGAAGAGCGAGGCGAAATGAGCACGACGAACGGACGCAGAATTCTCCTGGCCGGGTGCGGAGACCTCGGCACGCGGTTGGGACTGCGGTTGGTCGACCAGGGGCACGAGGTGATCGGACTGCGCCGGCGCGTCGCCGAACTGCCCGATGCCTTCGAGACGATCAGCCTGGACCTCTCCCTCCTCGGAGCGCCCGACCGCGGCCGGGCCGACGTCCCGGTCCGCAGCGATCCACGACTGGACGCACTCGACGCGGTCGTCATCACCCTCACTCCGGACGAACCGACTCGGGCCGGATACGAACGGTCCTACCTCCACGGGCTGAGGGGCCTCGCGCGTGTGCTCGAGTCACAGCCGGGCCGAGTCGTCCTCGTCTCCTCCACGCGTGTCCTCGCTGAGGACCAGACACGTGTGATCACCGAAGACTCTCCGAGCGCCCCGGAGTCCGGGCCGGGTGAGGTCCTCGCGGTAGCCGAATCCGAAGCGGCCGAACTCTTCGACCACGTCACGCTCGTGCGCCCGGCGGGTATCTACGGACCTGGCCGCACTCGTCTCATCGACTCCGTACGTCGCGGGCAGCAGTTCAATCATCAGCGGTGGACGAACCGCATCCACCGGGACGATCTGGTTCACGGACTGGAGCGCTTGACCCTTGACCCGGAACCGCCGAACCTGGTCCATGCCGTCGATTCCCAACCTGCCCAGATGGGCGAGGTCGCCGCCTTCATCGCCGACCGCCTCGGCGTGCCCGTCCCCGGCCATGTCGAGGACGAGAAGCCGGGCGGCAAACGGATCGACGGAACTCGCTTCCGCGCACTTGTGGGCGAACTCGGCTACCCCACCTACCGGGACGGCTTCGCGTCGATGCTGACGGCAACTGCCTGATCACGAACGAGATCGGGGAACGGTCACGCTCGCACCCGACGGCGCGCCTCGGCGGCGATGTTCTTCGCCATTGCGGGGAAGATGAATCGGTGGAACGGGGCGACGAGGGCCCAGTAGAGGCGGCCGCGCACACCGGTGGGAATGAAGGTCGCTGTCTGGTGGTACTCGCAGCCGTCGGCTGAGTCGGTCAGCGTGAATTCGAGCCACGCATGACCGGAGACCTTCATCTCGGCGCGCAGCAGCAGACGCGAGTTCCGCTCCAGCTGTTCGACCCTCCACCAATCGACGGGATCGCCGATGCGCAGGGAATCGGGCAGCCGTCGACCTCGGTTAAGGCCGGCGCCGCCGACGGCTTTGTCCCAGATTCCGCGGACTTTCCAGGCCAGGGGCCAGGAGTACCAGCCTTGAGCCCCGCCGATGCCCTCGATCACGGGCCACACATCGGCGGCCGAGAGACCGGGAATCGTTGCCGCGCGTTCGTCGGTGCAGATGCGCCGTCCCGCCCACTGCGGGTCATTCGGCAGCGGGCTGGCCGCCTCGTCGAGCTCTCCGGCGTCGGCGTCCCAGTTCGTGTCCACGGCGCCCTCGACTTCGCGACGCAGCGCGAGTCGGACGGCATCGTCGAACCTGATCAGCCCGGATTCGGGCGGTGGGATGACCTCGTCGATCGCATGTGATGTGGCCACCGCGTCCTCCTGCAGCGACTGGACGAGAGGGAGGGTGAGGCGGAACGGCAGCGGTGTCACCAGTCCGACCCAGATGCCCGACAGGGTCGGGGCGGGCAGCGGCAGCGCGAGGACATGTCGAGGCTTGAGACCCGCGACTGAGGCGAAGGTGCGCATCACGTCGGCGTATGTGAGGATCTGGCGCGAACCGATGTCGAAGGACTCATTGACCCGTCCGTCGACGTCAGCGGCGGAAAGAAGATAGTAGAGAGCGTCACGGACCGACAGCGGTTCGACGCGGTTGGCCACCCAGTCCGGTGCCGGCATCCACCTCAGCGTCAGGGCGAGATGGCGGATCATCTCGAACGAGGCGGAGCCGGAGCCGATGATGATGCCGGCGTTGAAGACGATCGCGTCGACCTCGGAGTCAAGCAGAATCCGTCCGACGGTCGCCCGCGAACGCATGTGTTTGGACAGTTCGCGTCCCTCCGGATGGAGTCCTCCGAGGTAGACGACACGGCCCACACCGGACCCGGCGGCTTCGTCGGCGAAACGCGTGGCCGCCGCGGACTCGGCGGCTTCGAAGTCCCCGCCAGAGCCCATGGAGTGCACAAGGTAGTAGGCCGTGTCGATGCCGGTGAGGCTGTCGGACAGTCCGCGACCGGTGTCGAGGTCGACAGTTCTCACGTCGACGTCGTCCGACCAGGGAACCTGTTTGAGCTTCTCCGGTCGCCGCACCCCGACCCGGACCTCGTGACCGGCCTGAAGCAGGCGAGGCACGAGGCGACCGCCGATGTAGCCGGTCGCCCCAAGCACGAGGACACGGCGCGGGGTGCGGGTCTGTCGGATGACTTCGTCACCGAGTGATTCCGAGTGGTGCGGTGTCGAGCGTTTCGTCGGGCGATTCATCCGAGGGTCCTTCCGGCCTGCCGGGATCGGCTGTCATGGACCAAGCCTACACATTTTATTAACCCATTGGATACTATCTACCGAGAGATAGTTGAACCTCAGTCCGCCAACGCAGCACCCACGTCGTATCGAAGGATTGCGGCGATGTTTTCGGACATCGGATCATGACTGAGCCCGATCTCTGCCGAGGACAGAACAGCCTGGGCGATGATGTCTGCCTCTCCCTCTGCAGCCTCGGCGTCGTCGAGCAGCAGGGTCGCCACTGCACCGCGCTCGACTGCTTTCGCGACTTCGGTGCGACCTTCGACCGCGCGGTCGTGGGCTTTGCTCTCGGCCAGCCGTTCGGAGTTATCGGCCTCGCGCTCGCCGGCGAGTTTAGTCACGAGTGTTCGCACTGCCACATCGATCGCCTCTTCGGCACCATCATCGTCGTTGCCGCCTTCTGATATCTCGTGCAGCAGCTCTTCGGCCCTCACCGACAGTTCGGCCTTGACAACCGTTCTGCCCTGCACTTCTCCTGCCAACACGACGGCGTTCGGTGCATGGTCGGTGATCAGTCGGTCGATGAAGTCGGCGACAGCGCGAGCGTTGTCTTTGATGATCTCGTCGACGCGACGCCGGATCTGGTTGTGTGAGTAGGCTCCTCGCCGCGGCTTGTTGATGTCTTCGTCGTTGTCGCCGGTCACGTGGACCGACTCGTTTTCGGTGCGTTCACGATCCGGAGTCACGCTCAGTTCACGCACGGCCGCTCCATCCTGTCCGGCGATGACAAGCACGACGTCGAACTGCCTGCATTCCTGGCGGAGGTAGGCTCCGAGTTCGGGCACGTCTCCGTAGTGCGCCGCGTCGCCTTCTCCCAACGCCGCATCCCAGTGTTCGTCAAGCAGAACTCCCCCCGAGTTCGCAACGATGGTCCGACCGTCCGTGTGCACCTCGGTGGGTTCGTCGACGAGGATGATCGCGTCAATGGGCTCGAGGAGCGACTCCTCTGCCCCGCTTTCGGACAGCTGGTCCCGCAGCTCCGACCAGCGCAGGCGCAGCTGCGTCTCGGCATCCGCTGAAGGAGCACGACCCTCAAGGTAGACCGTGGCATATGGACCGCCGCTCTCGTAGACCGTGCGCAAGTGACTGTGGTTCATCCCTTGTTCCTCCTCAGCATCTGTGTTTATCTGTCCGGACCCCGCGGGGACCCGCCGCGGTGTGCGCGGTCTTCTCAGCCTGGCATTGTGCGGAGACCCCTGTAAACAGTCTTGACAACCATGGGCCGGGCCTTTAACGATACGATCTCAGGTCAACTTCGCGGACCGGCCGGAGGCCCTCCGAAGAAGGCGGTCAGCACAGGACCGACGATGCAGGCGGCGATGAGACAGACGATGCCCAATTTGTACTCCTTTCGGAACAGAGCGAGGACGCCAGACAGCGCCAGAACTCCTGCGATGACCCACAAGACGATGAGCATGATATTCTCCTTCTCTCCGCGAGGCAGGACGTCTCGCTCGTCGGTTCGCCCAACTACACAATGGTCTTCATCGTGACACCTCTCACTCCCGCTGACAACGGCCCGAGCCTGACAATGGACCCCTGCGGAGACAGACGGTCAGCTCATCGACGACTTCGCCATCGAACAGCAGGGCCCCGCTGCACTCGGCCGCAATGCACCATCGCCCAGGGGATTGTCAGGACGGCTACGGCTTCTGAAGTGACACAATGGGACCATGAACACCGAAGCGATGATGCGCGCCGTTAGCCAGCAGACTTTCGGCAGCGCCGACGTTCTCGAAATCACCGAGATTCCGCGCCCAGAGCCCCGCCCCAACGAAATCCTCGTCAAAGTTCAGGCGGCGGGCCTCAATCCCACTGATTGGAAGCACCGTTCCGGCCGCGGCTTCATTGACACGTTGCCCTTGGTGCTCGGCTGGGATGTCTCTGGCGTAGTCGAAGATGTCGGCATCGGCGTCGCGACGTTCGCACCCGGAGACGAGGTGTTCGGCATGCTGTCGTACCCGTTCGGACTCGGCTCCCACGCCGAATACGTCGCCGCCCCGTCCAGATTCTTCGCAGCGAAACCCCGATCCGTTGATCATGTGCAGGCGGGAGCACTCCCCCTCGTCTCACTGACCGCCTGGCAAGCGCTCGTCGAGAATGCGGACGTGCAGTCGGGACAGCGCGTGCTGATCCACGCGGCCGCAGGCGGCGTCGGGCACATCGCTGTGCAGACCGCGAAGGCGCGGGGCGCATACGTGATCGGAACCGCGAGCGCGGAGAAACACAGCTTCTTGCGCGAACTCGGCGCCGATGAGGTCATCGACTACCGTACGGACGACTTCGCCGATCGAGTGCGAGACGTGGACGCGGTGCTCGACACGATCGGCGGTGACACAGCGATGCGCTCCCTGCACACTCTTCGCAAAGGCGGCTGTCTCGTGTCGCTCATCCCCGTCGGCTCCGCTGATCTCCTTCGCGAAGCAGATCAGCTCGGAGTGAGAGCTCTTCGAATGCTCGTGGACTCCTCGCGCAGCACGCTGGAAGTCGTCTCCGGACTCGTCGACGATGGTGCACTGCGTGCCACCATCGCCGGGACGTTCCCTCTCACAGAGGCAGCGGAAGCCCACCGAGAGGGCGAGACCAATCGCACAACCGGAAAACTCGTACTCACCATGGACGAGTAAACGAAACGCAGTCCTCACCGAGCTGGCGGCGGGGCCGCCGCGGCTTCGAGCTCCGTCTCGGCGGCAAAACAGGGCCCGGCACCTGTGCAACGGTGCCGGGCCCTGCGATTACGGGTGTCAGTAGTGCGCCGGCGGATCACTTGCGGGGAAGGACTCTTCCTCCCATTCATCGACCAAGTTGTCTTTATGCTGTATCGACGCGGAATCCGTGCCGGGCCTTTCTGCAACATCATCTTTGGCGTCCTCGGGGATCTTTGTCGGGTCCTTCTGGTCTTCGCTGGAATCGCTCATCACGATCATCCCTTCTCTATCGAGTGCATGCACCCATGCTGACACTGTTCCGGGCAACTCGGTAGGGGTGCTGCCCGGTACACCGATCGTGTCCCAGTCTGACCGCCTGAGCAATTGCCCGAAACCGATTTTGGGCGCAGCACCAGCCTTGCGTAGGATGTTGCAAGGTTAAGCAGGCGGCCTCCAGATGTGAGGACCCCTGATTGTGTATCGCCTTCCCCTTTGCCCGCAGATTCTCGCGCGGATCATCAACGCCAGCGGCTCAGAACTGAACCGCCGACGTTGAAAGACACCGTTGCTGCGTCCGACCCCCACCACGAATCGGTCGCAGAACTCCTCATCAGGCTCCTGGCCTCAGAAGACGAGCTCGGCACCTTCGTGGATGAGCTCGCAATCATGGCCGCCGCCGAAGTCAGTCAGGATTCTCCGGTCTCGTGCGGGATCACGCTGGTCCGCAACAGACGCAACACCATTGTCGGCGGCAGCGACGACGCAGCGAGACGATTCGAAGACATCCACACCTACCTCGGAGCCGGCCCGCGTGTGGAGGCAACGAAGAGCCGCACGATCATCTGTGTCGATGACGCCGAGGAAGAGAAGCGCTGGCGAGACTTCATGGACATCGCTGTGCTTGACGATCTGCGAAGCTTGGTGGCGGTCCCGCTCGACATCGATGACACTGCGCAAGCGGTCATGACCTTCTACGCCATGCAACCCCGCAGCCTCGGGGAGCCGATGCTGTCGAAAGTGCAAAGATTCGTGGAACCGGTGAAGAGGTCACTGCGCGTGGCAGTCCGAACCGCGCGCTTCGCCGAAGCAGCCGAACACCGACAGCGGGCGATGGAATCGCGTACCGTCATCGACGTGGCCATCGGAATCACCATGGCCCAGGCGGCCTGCAGCCAGGAGGAAGCTGTCGCCATTCTCAAGAAGGCGTCATCGCATCGCAATATCAAACTGCGCACGCTCGCCGGTGACCTCGTCGACTCACTCGGTCAACCCGAACGCCGTTCACCGAGTGAGTGACCGGCCCTCCACCGGATTGTCGAAATGTTCGGTCGACGCGCTCAACACCACCCCGTAGACTGACTTTCCACCCGCGCTTTCCAGCGAAAGGCGACTTTCATGTCGACCGAAGACAACAGCACTGACGACAGCACCGCAGGCAGTATGCGCAAGGCTGCGGAGAATCTCGACCACGATGCCGGTGGAGCGCCGTCGGCGGCCTACCTCGACAACGTCGATCCCGAGGAGTTCGGTCGGCACGACGATGCCGACGACGATGACGACAGCGATGAGGGCCCCAACGCCGACGTCGACTAGAACTTCGGCACGTCGCCGGCCAGAGCCCGCGCGGGGTCCATAGCTGTCGCCGCCACACTTTCAGCTGCGTCTACACTTGAGCGTCGCCTCTCACAGCGTCCTCGTCGTCGAGCTCCACGGCAATATCGCCACGCGGAATGATCGGTATGTACAGCGCCTTGCCGAACACTTTCGCGGTGATCGTGGTCATCCCCTCACGGAGGTAGGGCAACACGGTCATGACAGCAACTTCATTGACGAACTGCTTAATCGTCCGACTGCTGGGGTCGGCGCCCTCAGACATCGAATACTCGCCCGCCACGCTGACGACGGCTTCGCCGATTGCCACTTCTGCGGTGGCTATCAACCGAACGCCGAACCCGCCTGACCCTTCTCTGATCTGCACTTCGATCGAGATCTCCCCGTCCTCCCCGTCCGAACCGGAGTCGAAACGGCGGGCAGACACTTCATGGAATTCCACTGATTCAAGTTGCACCTGGTCAATGAGAGCTCGAACTTCATCAAGAGGGTCGTCGCCTTCAAATGTCATGGAAGATCACCTCGCAAGCCCGAAGTCGGACTGCTTGACGGTGCGCCATGATCTACCAGCGGCAGGTGCACCTCCACCACCAGCCGAAGACACTGAAACAGTTGTCGTTCGCGCAGTCTCCCACTCGCGGCGGGCTGCAAGCCACACCGACTGTCCCTGATCCTTCTGCACCTGGTGTTCATAAAACGCGCCGAGGGCATTCGCGTATCGTCGCAACGTCGACGCTTTCGGATCAGAGTCATAGCGCTCAAGTTTGTGAATAGCCTGCTGCGTCACTCCCATGATGTCGGCGAGCTCTTTCTGAGTAAGACCGGACTCTTGGCGGATTCTGATCAACTCTGCCTTGAGCTCCCGATCTTCACGCGCAAGAACTTTTGCGCGCGCTCGCACGAGCTCTGGATTCAGGGTCGACAAAGCATTCTTCCGCGCGGCAGTCATATCGTTCATTATACAGAAACAACCTACAGGTTGTTAGGTGGCGAGGAGCGCGGTTGCCAACCGTTCCCCGCACCAGCTCGGTAGCGCTCTACTGCAAAATCGATCTCACTCTGCTGGCTCGGAGAATCTGACTTGATATGCCGGTGCAGTGAGACCAATGCTGTCGGCAGTTCGACTGGTTCAGCGTGATAGAAGCGCAGTGCTTTGGTCAGCGCCCGCCTCCGCAGTTCGTAGACATCAGGATCACTGTAAATGGGCTTGATTCGGGCTGTCTCGTCGCCGCTGTCCCACAGTTCCCCGGCCGCGGCCGCCTCCATCAGCTCGGCGTTCTCCCCTTCTTGATGGAATCTCTCGAATGGAACAAGGCCATCCAACCACCGGTCCATTGCAACAACGGAGGGGTGCAGATCATCAACATAGTCCCGCCAAATCAAGGGAGGATCTTGCCGGGTGCAGCATCTCGAATCGCTGCCAGCGCGTCTCTGCTGTGCCATAGATCGACTGTATCTGTCGTCCCTGACATAGGGGACGCAGTTTGACTGCGCCCTCCCGGTGCAGTCGTCCCCGCCCCTCAGACGCAGCAACCAACTGCCTCAGCAAGAAAACGGGCGGGGGCCGTACCGCGCTGACCTCGCCCCGCCCGCCCGGATAGCTGCCCCTCAGAACTTCGGCACGTCGGCGATCAGCGCCCGCGTGTACTCGTGCGACGGATCCTCGAGCACCGAGGCAGTCGGCCCGTAGTCGACGATCTTGCCCTTGTTGAGCACGGCAAGATTGTCCGCGATGTGCCGGGAGAGTGCGATGTTGTGGGTGACGAAGAGCATCGCCAGCTGCCGCTCCTCCCGCAGGGTTCGCAGCAGGGCGACGATCGAAGCCTGGACGCTGACGTCGAGCGCAGAGGTGATCTCATCACAGACCATCACCGACGGCGCGTTGACCAGGGCGCGGGCGATCGCTGCCCTCTGCCGCTCACCGCCGGAAAGGTCGCCGGGCCGCCGGTGGTAGAACGTCCGTCCCAGCCGCACCGAGTCGAGCGCCTCCTCGACAGCGGCCTTCCGGCTCGCGGCCGTTCCCTGACCGCTCATCTCCAATGGCACCGTCAGCGACTGACCGATGGATCGTCGCGGATTGAGTGAGGAGAACGGCGACTGGAACACGTACTGGATGCCCACGCGCTCCTCGTTCGTGCGCTTGCGCGTCGACCGTGCCAGTTCCGTGCCGCGCAGCTTCACCGAGCCCTTGTAGTCGTCGTTGAGCCCGGCCACACACTGCGACAGAGTTGTCTTACCCGACCCGGATTCTCCGAGCAGCATCGTGCACTCCCCCGGCTCCAGGGTCAGGTTGATCCCGTCGAGGATCTGCGTCTTTCCGTAGGCGAGCGCCACATCTTTGACCTCGAGCAGAGGCGCAGTCACCGAGGGGGCCTCACCGCCCCCATCCCTCACCGAGGCGGCCGCCCCGTCAGCATCGGTCCGTTCCGTTTCCGAATCGCCGGACTTCTCCCCCGCCGACACGAGGATATGTGTCTTCTCATCGGCCTCGGCAACGGCTTTCGCCTCCGCGGCCCCGTCACCGATCGTCTTCCGTCCGGCCAAGTCCGGCACCGCTGCCATGAGCATCTTCGTGTACTCATGCTGCGGACGTTCGAGCACTGCCGACACCGGTCCCTCTTCGACGAGGTCGCCGCGCAGCATCACGGCCACTCGGTCGGAGATGTCCTTGATCACCGCGAGGTCGTGGGTGATGTAGAGGCCGGCGACGTTGTTCGCCACCGTCATCTGCCGGATCGTGTCGAGCACGACCGACTGCGTGGACACGTCCAGGCCGGTCGTCGGTTCATCGAGGATGAGCACATCAGGGTACATGGCGAAGGCCATGGCAATGCCGATGCGCTGCTGCTGACCGCCGGACAGCTGATGGGGCCAACGCCGCTGATAGGCACGATCCGCGGGCAGACCGACGTCGACGAGCACCTCTGCGACGCGATCAGCTCGCTCACGATCCGAGACTCCGAAGTCGTGGATGTCGAGGACTTCCCGGATCTGCTCGCCCACGCGCATGGCCGGGTTGAGCGAGAGGGCAGGATCCTGAGGGATGTACGCGATGCGGGATCCGCGCAGATCTCGCAGGGCCACCTCGTCGAGTTCGCCGACCTCAAGGTGGGTGGCGTCGCCGCGCGGCCAGATGCTCACGGACCCGGATCCGAACTTCAGGCCCTCTCGGAAGTGACCCATGCAGGCCAGACCAGCCGTGGTCTTACCGGAACCCGACTCGCCGACAAGCCCGAGGATCTCTCCTCGGGACAGGGCGAAGTCGACACCGTGGAGGATCTCGTCCCCGGCGTTCGTGAGCACGCGCAGGTCGGACACGCGCAGAACGATCTTCTCGTTCGGTTCGTTCGCATCATCGTGGCGAACGGTCTCTGTCTTCGGGCTCATCATGCCTCCACGGATGTCGATGCGGTGGCTCGGGCGAAGGAGTCCGCGAGCAGGTTGGTGCCGATGGTCAGCAGTGCGATCGCGATGACCGGCAGCAGCACACCCCAGGGTTGGATGGACAGGGCGATGCGGTTCTCGTTGATCATCAGACCCCAGTCAGCCGCGGGCGGCTGCAGGCCGAGTCCGAGGAAGGACAGCGAGGCGATGTAGCCGATCGAGTAGGTCAGGCGCAGGCCTGCCTCCACGCTCAGCGGTCCGGTGATGTTGGGCAGCAGCTCACGGATGAGCACCTTCCACCGGGGCATCGCGTACATCTCCGCTGCCTTGATGTAGTCCTCGGTGATGACGCCCAGCGTCGCGGACCTCGCGACGCGGGCGATGCGTGGTGCGTGGGTGAGACCGATGACGGTCACGAGCACCCATCCCTGCGGTCCGAGCACGGTGATCGCCAGGAGGGCGAATACGAGCTGCGGGATGGCGAGGATGACGTCATTGAGCCGCATGATCACGGCGTCGAAGGTTCCTCCGACGTAGGCGGCGAGCATGCCGATGATCGCGCCGACGACCATGCCCAGCGCCGTGGCGAGCACCGCGTAGACGATGAGGGTCAGTCCTCCGGCCAGGAACCTGGAAAGCACATCGCGGCCGAGGTTGTCCGAGCCAAACAGACCATAGGGACTGAACGGCTTCGTGACGAATTCGGTGGCGGTGTTGCCGGTCGCCCAGGGCAGCAGCAGCGGTCCGCACAGGGCGAGCGCCACGACGACCACGGTGATGATCAGGCCGATCTTGCCCTGTTTCTGGGCGAGCACCCGCTTGTAGAAGGGCACATAGGTGGTCTGGGATTCCTTGGGCACCTCGGCGGCATCGGTGGCCGCGGACTTGAGGTCATCAAGACTGTTGGCGTCGGTGCTCATGCTGCGCTCCTGAGTTTCGGGTTGGTGAGGATGCCGACGACATCGGCCGCCAGATTCACCACGACGTAGACGGCGGCGACGAGCATGGAGATCGCCTGGACGACCTGCACGTCACGGTAGGTCACCGCGTCGATGAGTGCTTGGCCGAGTCCCGGATAGCGGAAGAGGAACTCGACGACGACCACACCGCCGGCCAGCCAGGCCAGCTGGATCGCGACGACCTGAGCGACCGGGCCGAGGGCGTGAGGCACGGCGTGACGCATGATCACGCGCTTCTCCGGGACGCCTTTGAGTCGCGCCATCTCGACGAATCCCGAGTCGAGGACTTCGATCATCGTCGCTCGCATCATCCGCACGATGTAGGGGGTGACGACGAGGATGAGCGTCAGGGTCGGCAGAATGAGCTGCTGAGGTCGGTTCCAGACGGGTTCGCCCGGCGGTGCCAGGGTCACGGCCGGCAGGATCTGGAATACCGAGGTGGCGAAGATCGCGATGAGTCCGATGCCGATGACGAACTCGGGCATGGCCGCCAGCACCAGGCTGATGCCGGTCATCGCCTGGTCGCGCCGCTTCCCGCGATGTAGGGCCTGAAAGACACCGAGTCCGATGCCCAACGGCACGGAAATGACCGCGGCCAGTCCCATGAGGATAAAGGAGGCCCACACACGATCACCGAGGAGTGCCGCCACGGAGCCGCCACTCGCCGAGGAGGTGCCGAAGTCGCCGACGAAGAGGCCTCCCAGCCAGGTGAGGTACCGCTGCCAGGCGGGTTGGTTGAGTCCCAGCTGTTCGTTGAGTGCCGCGATGCGTTCGGGTGTGGCCTGTTGGCCGAGGATCGCGCGTGCCGCGTCACCGGGCAGCAGCAGGGTGGCGCCGAAGACGAGCAGGGAGACTGCGATGAGGATGAAGGCGGAGAAGAGCAGCCGCTTTCCGATCACTTTTCCGAACATGTCACACCTTTCCAATCCACACGCGGTCGAATCTCCAACCGCTCAGCGGACGTCCTGTGGAGTTGGGGACGAGCCCTCCGACGTATTTCTGGAAGGCGTCGACCTGGTTGGCGAAGCCCCACACGATGTATCCGCCTTCGTCGTAGAGCATCTTCTGCAGCTCGTGCTCCAGGTCCCGGCGCTTCTCAGCCTCCGGAATCGCGCGGGCCTTGTCGAAGACCTTGTTGAACTGCGGGTCGTCCCAGTGGGTTTCGTTGAAGGGCGATTCGGACAGGGAACAGGAGATGACCTGCGGCATGAAGTCGCGGGTGTACCAGAAGTCCTGGGCGAAATCCCATTGGAGGTATCCGTCGCCGAAGAACGTGGTGGCATCGACTTTGCGGATCTTGACCCTGATTCCGGCGTCGGCGGCTTGCTGGGCGAAGACCTGGGCGGCTTCGACGGCTCCGGATTGGATGGGAGCAGTGACGAGCTCGACGTCGAGTCCGTCAGGATAACCCGCCTCGGCGAGGAGCTTCTTCGCTTTGTCCAGATCCTGTTTGCGCTGCGGGAACTTCGGGTAGTTCTCACTCAAGGGCCCGAACATGTCGTTGCCCAGGGTTCCGTAGCCGGAGAGCACCTGTTCGATCATCTGTTCGCGGTCGACGACGAGCCGGAAGGCCTGTCGAACCCTGACGTCGTCGAAGGGCTTCTTGTCCACTCGCATGGTGAAGGGCAGCCACATGCCGGTCTTCGAGTTGAGGATGGACATGCGCTCATCGGCGGCGATGACTTCGACGAGGGCCAGCGGGATGCCGGCGATCGCATCGACCTGGGTGGACAGGAGGGCGTTGATGAGAGCGTCGTCGTCGTTGAAGTTCAGCACCTCCACCTCGTCGAGGTACATCTTGTCGAAGTCGAAGTAGTGCTCGTTGGGCACAAGCACGGTCGACTGGGCAGCGGTGAAGGATTTGAGTTTGAACGGTCCCGAGCACACCGGGTTCTCCGGATCGTAGCCGACGGGGACGATGGCGGCGGTGTATTCGGCGACGGCGTCCTGGAACAGACCGTTGGGTTCGTTCAGCCGGAATTCGACGGTGCGATCGTCCTTAGCGACGACCTTCTCGAGCATGGAGAAGTTCGCGGCCGCGGTCTTCGGGTCGCCGGGGTCGTTGATCCGCTCGAAGGTGAAGACGACGTCTTCGGAGGTGATCGGTTTGCCATCGGAGAACTTGATGCCCTCCTTCAGCGTGCACGTCCACACGGTGGAGTCGGAGTTGGCTTTGATCGATTCGGCCAGCAGCGGTACGACCTGGGAGTCGTCGTCCCAACCGTAGAGGGCGTTGTAGAGGTTGACGGTTCTCGCGATGTCACCGTTGTTGACGGGGATGTGGGCGTCGATGGTGTCCGCGGAGTTGCCGCCGGTGACGCCGACCCGCAGGCTTCCGCCCTTGACGGGGTCTCCGGCGTCGGCGGCGCCGACTTCCCCGCCGCCGCAGGCGCTCAAGCCCGCGACGCCGGCGACGGCAAGGCCTGCCCCCAGCGCTTGTCTTCGGTTCGGTGTGTTCATGTGCCTTCTTCCTGGGACGTCGGTTCGGGCCGGCTGCCTGAGGCGACCCGGTCTGACTTCGGGATTGGACTGCCAAAGGAGTGCGTATCGTCGCTGAGGACGTGGGCGGCGAGGTAGTTCTCGAGCATGGTCAGCGCTTCGTCATCGGTGATGGGCATGTGTTCGGTGGTGCGGGCCACGCCGAGGCCGTCGATGAAGATCGACAGGGATTTGACCATGAGTGCGGTATCGCCGGAGCGGATCCTGCCGGATCGTTGGCCGCCGTCGATGACGGTGGTGATCATGTCCATCCATTCGCCGTAGACGGCGGTGAGGTTCGCGCGGGCGCTTTCGTCGGTGGCCGCACGGGCCCAGCACTGGAGCCAGATCGACCACACTCTTCGGATCTTCGGGTCGACTCCGGCATGGATGCGTGCGAAGTGGCGGAGTACGCCGATGGGGTCGTAGGAGTCGTTGAGGTGGCGGGTCTCGGCGATGACATCGAGGGAGTGCCGTAGGGCTGACTGCAGCAGCTGGCCTTTCGTCCGGAAGTGGTAGTTCACCGCCGAGGCGCTCACCCCGGCCGCGTCCGCGACATCCTCGGTGCGGACCTTGTCGATGCCGAGATCGGCATAGAGCCGCCAGGCGGCCGCGATGATCTTCAGCCGATTGCGAGTGCCCTTCGACATCCAGTCGGGCACCGATGTCCGCGGCGGCGTCTCGGCCGCCGGTAACGAACCGGTGGTGTGATCATCACCCGGATCAGCGGGCCCAGCTGGAAGGTCAGCGACGATGCTTCGCCGAGGCGGCCGTGTCGTTCTCCCGGTCGTGAGCCAGTCCGTGGTGACCTCGGTGAGTTCGGCGATGAGCGAGATCTCTTCGACCCTGAACTTCCGTGTCCCGGCCAGAGATTTGGAGAGTTTGCTGGCGTCGAGTCCGATCCTGCGGGCGACTTCACTGTGGTTGATTCCAGCTGTTCTGATGGCATCACGGACTCGGGTCTCCAGCGACGTCTCGCTGGTCTCTGCATCTCTGCTCGTCGCGACCACTCATACAGTCTGCACACAAGTTGCGATTTTGGCAATGTTTGCTGGAGTATTGATGAGTTTTCTTGACTCCACTTGTGCCGTTCACCGGGTTCGGTTACGTGGCGTCATCCCTATCGAGACAGAGCGCTTTGCTGAAGTACAAGACGCACGCCACACGATTCCTTTGCCGCGACCCATCACGACTACACTCGGAAGCAAGGAAATGATGACCATTAGGGAAATTTGCGGTAAACATCAATGTTGCATGTGCCAGAAGCACTGAATCTGATCAGCAGAATTGCCCAGAAGATGGGCAGATCTGTCGAAACGGTTCGCCATCGGGCCCAGTTGCGGGCTCTCGCGCAGTATCGACCGATCCCCGAAGGAGAGGTCGACGTCCTCCTGAATTTTCCGGGCGAACCTGTCAACATGTACCAAATCAGACAGTGGTATGGCCCTCTCGAACATCTGGCGAAGACCCATACGGTCGCGATTCTCTGCTATCAGCCGTCGACTGCCGAGCTCGTCGCTCAAGAGACGGGCCTCAAAGTCGTGCTCACTCCCAGCTACTCAGACTTGAGCGAAGTCGAAGACGAACTCAAACCGAAGGTCATCCTCTACCCGAATCAGAACTACGCCAACTATAGGATTCTCGGTCTCACTTCGGCGGAACACGTCTTCATCTGCCACGGCGAGTCCGACAAAATCTATATGGCATCCAATTGGGTAAAAATCTTCAATTACTTCTTCGTCGCTGGAGACGCCTCACGTGAACGTCTTCGCGCGCATGTGAGAAACTATGATGTCGATGCCCGAACCATTGCCATCGGGCGACCGCAGATCGACATCAAGCACCGTTCCCCATTGGAAGATTGTCGCGACCGAATTACAGTCCTCTACTCCCCCACGTGGGAGGGCGGGCGACTCACCATGAGGTACGGATCGGTAGCCTCTCATGGTGTAGAGATCGTCTCATCCCTCCTCAGCGACGATCGATTTCGGGTGGTCTACCGTCCGCATCCTCGCACAGGCGTCCTTGAGGATGAGTTTGTCGAAGCCGACAGGAAGATCCGCGGTCTCATCACTCGCGCCAATGCAGGCGAGGGCGGACCGCACTTTATCGACGACACTCCATTCGGCTGGCAACTCGACGCGGCGGACGCGATGATCACCGACATTTCAGCAGTCGCCTATGACTGGCTGACTACGGCGAAACCATTGATCGTCACTCTTCCGCAGGAGCCCGAAGCCGTCATGCCCGACGTCGGTTTCATCCCGCAAATGCCGTTGCTGTCGGCCGACGAGGCGAAGCACACAGCAGAAATGCTCGAGACGCTCCTCAATGACGACGAGGAACGCGAGAGATTGTCTGAATGGGCCGACTTTTACTATGGCGACCGTACTCCTGGTGCTTCGCTTGCTCGTTTCGTTCACGCCGTGGAACAGGTCATCGAAGAACGCGATCGGGCGGTCAAAGTCGCTGATCCCGTGGGTGAGCAGCTCAATGGTCGGCCGAAAGGAGGGACCACTGTCCGACAACGACCGTCCGTGCTGAAGTCGGCATCCAGAGGCCTCACGTTCATTGGACGTAGCTTTGACTTCGCGGCGACTGGAATCGCCAACATGGCTGCGCAGTCTCGCGTGGATTCACACTTCATCAATTCCTCGGATTCCGCGATGACTGTAAGGGGGGCGGAGATCCTCGTCTCCACGATGGCTGGACCGCACGACATCAACCTGATCATCGAATGGCTGCCGTCGCTGGAACGCTTGAACAAGTCCCATTCCGTGGCGTTGCTGGCGGGCAATCATCGCACGTACGAGAAGCTCCGAGAGCTGACCACGCTGCGGGTCTACATCGGTCGGTCGGCGTCAGAGACAGAAGAGGTCTTCACGTCGCTGAACCCCGATCTGCACCTGCAGTTCGAACAGGCGAACCTCAATCTGCGGGAACTAACTCACCGCAATGTGCGGCATGCCTATATCGGGGAGGCTGAGGACGATCGCTGGATCAACAACCGTCTGCGTGCTTTTGACGCTGTCGGCGTGGAGGCACACATCGGTTCGGAATTGCTTTTCGACCGTCTCATCGATTTTCCGCTCCAGACGGAGATTGTATCTCCGGAATTCGGCGAAGACGCAGAGAGCGCCCGGGCCGGAATGATTGCCGCGCTTCTTCCGACCCGACGACCGTCAGGAGATTCGAACGGAACACCAGTCGATCCTTCATCCGGAAGACTGCACTCGTCAATTAGTCGAATTGCACGTCGAGGGCTCGCCCGTTGACCTGAGCATCGGAGAATCCCAGAGACCCGTCAGTTCGGAGCTCCGAGGATTCCTGCAGCAAATGAAGACACGCATTCGGACAGTCTCGTCTGATTAGACTTGCGCATGGCAAACAAGCCCAGACGTTCTCAGCGTCGACTGAACAACGATCCACAAGGAGCACTGACTACCGCAGTGAGTATCGATCTCAAAGAGCTTCTCTTCCCAGCCAGAGCCACTGGTGACAACGGCACTGCTTCAACCGCGGCGTCCAAAAAAACCCTTCGAATGGAACAGCACAAGACTAAGCTCACCGCCGATGTTACTGTCTCGGACAAATTGTCGATCGTCAACGTGTGGGTGTTCCTCGACACTGGCGAATGGTACGTCCTGAATTCTGCAGCGCAGGATATCGGCGCAGGCGCAGCAGTTCTTGCCATTGAACTCGCCGAAGTGAGCTCTCTCCTTGTCGCTGAATACTCTCGCTCGTCAGAGGACTTGCGCCATACAGACGAGAACAAGGGACGGATGACGTTCTACCTGGAGGTAACCGGGCCAGTAGACGCGATCTCCGAGACGGCCCGGCAACAGGCCGTGGCGAACGGCTGCGGCCAAGAACCTGCGGCCGAAGGGGCAAAGCGGAGCGAAGCCGAATACCCGGCAGTCGTCCATGGCCTTGTCCCGCTTGGTCGCTTTCACCATACCGAGATTCCGACCTTCACACCCGTGGAGATTGACGGCAACACGGTGACTCCATATGTCACCAAGAAGGGAAACATCGCCGTCGCAGTCAATAATGATCTGCGCCCATTCATGCGCGTTCACGTTGATGAGGTGACTGTCGGCGACTCGCGCCGAGTGCTCCTGAACGGCCGCATCTATACCCGTCACTCCTCGATCAGCGAGCTCCAGCTTCAGCTGGCCGCGCGGACGGCCGAACACGTCATCACGGTTCCGGCAACATTGACTTTTAACCAGGAGGAGACCGAACAGAGGTTCGGCCTCAATCGGTACTGGTTCACAGCGGAACTTCCACTCTCCGAGTTCCTCGCTCTTGACGGACGCGCCGACGACATCTTCGATACATGGTTGACCGCCGCGATGGCAGGTAGAGCTGAACGCCACCGTGTGCGCGTCGGAAAGAACCGATACCTCGTGAGACGAAAAGCCGCGCCGGGGACTGCTGCGGTCGGCGAATCAGCAGTGTCGGTAGTCCCCTATTTCACCATGAAGGCGAAGAACATCTCGTTTCAAGTGGAGTATTTCGACCGTCGCGCATTGGAGCTCATTGACGGTGCGATCAGTCGACCGAGAAAGTTCCGGAGCATTGCACGACAGGCCTTCTCCGATCGGCCTGTCTGGCTGGTAGGGGAAATGCCCTTTAAAGCACAAGACACCGGACTGTCTCTATTTAAGTATCTCATCGACAATCATCCGGAGATCGACGCTCGGTACGTCATCGACCTCGAAGCTCCAGAGCTTTCCAACCTTGTCGGATATGAAGAACATGTCGTTCGGCACAGGTCTGAAGAACATGTTCTGTTGTCACTAGCCGCCAGCAGGATCATCGGCTCGCACCATCCCGATTACATCTACCCGACTCGGCGCAAAGAGTTCGTCAAGGCATGCAGAGGGCTTGAAGTGTTCCTGCAACACGGAGTCATGGGCATGAAGTGGATGACTCAGACTTACGGCAAAGACGCATCCGGGTTTGCAACGGACCTGTTCTTGACCAGCTCTGAACGGGAAAAGAAGATGATCGTCGAAGACTTCGGTTATTCCCCTGCTGAAGTCGAAGTCACCGGCCTGTCGCGATTCGACGCGCTATTCGACGATGATGTCCGAGTTCGACCCAACCAGGTGCTGATTCTCCCGACTTGGAGAGACTGGCTGACTACGACAGATTCCTTCGAAGAGACTAAGTTCTTCGAAGAATGGCACGAGTTCCTCAACAGCCCCGAACTGCTCGACCTGTGCAGAAGATTTGATCTCGATATTGTCTTCGGCCTCCACCCGAACATGCGGCACCATATCGAGAAGTTCTCGGACTCCCCGGCTCGGATCTTCGTCCAAGGCGAAGTAAATGTTCAGACGCTGATCAAGCAGAGCGGCATTATGATCACAGACTATTCGAGCGCGGGACTCGACTTCAGTTTTCTGCATAAGCCGCTACTCTACTTCCAATTCGATCGTACGCGATTCTTCGGAAAGTCCGGGTCGCACTTCGACCTTGAACGTGAGCTGCCCGGACCGGTGTGTTGGTCTCGTAACGGGTTGCTCCGTCAGCTCGAACGCCTGATTACAGCCGGCGAGCAATCCTTTTCTGAGTACTTCGCGCGAGCCGACTTGCTCTACCCGTTCCGGGACCAGAACAACAGAGAACGAATCGTCCAAGCTATTCTCACTGCGTCGCCGAGAAGCACGCTCGACAACGTCACACATTCGGAACCCGTGCAGCTGCTTCAGAAACGACTACGCCGCAGCAAGCACTACTTCCCTGCGATGAAGCGGATGTTCTCGGCCGCGAAGAAGCTTCCGATGCTCGACGATGTCATCGTGTTCGAATCCGGGTTGGGTCGGCAGTTCGCTGACAGTCCGCGGAAGATCTACGAAGAACTCGTTCGACGTGGCGACGGGCGAACCAAGGTGTGGGTCTACGACAAGAAGCTCCCGACCGTCGATCCTCACACTCTCGTCGTCAAACGCCTGTCGCCTCAGTACTTCTGGTACCTAGCTCGTGCGAAACACTGGGTGAACAACCAGAACTTCCCCTACTACATCACGCGCCGGAAGAATGGTGTCTACCTCCAGACCTGGCATGGTACTCCTCTGAAGCGAATGCAGCACGATCTCGACAGGATCGAGGGACGAGATGCCGGCTATCTGGACAGAGTGACCCAGGCGAGCGCTCAATGGTCCTATCTTCTGTCCCCGTCGCCATACGCGACAGCGGCGTTCTCGACGGCTTTCCGACACGATGCGGCCATCATCGAGAAGGGCTATCCGCGCAACGATGTGCTGAGCAGCCCTAATTTGCAAGAGCTACGAGAAGAGGTCCGACTGAAGCTGGACCTCCCTGAAGGGAAGAAGGTTCTTCTCTACGCACCGACATTTCGCGACGATCAGAACATCTCGGGGAATCGGTTTGCCTTTACCCTGCCGTTCGATCTCGAGTCTTTCGCCGCCGAATTCGGAGACGATTATGTTCTCCTGCTGCGGATGCACGTCGTTGTCAGGAGCAAAATCACCATCCCTGACCACCTCACCGATGTGATTCGCAATGTCTCAGCACACGATGACATCAACGAATTGTATCTCGTCAGTAACGCACTGATCACCGACTACTCATCGGTGTTCTTCGACTATTCCATTCTGCAGCGACCAATCATCTTCTACGCTTACGACCTCGAGAAATACCGGGACCAGCTGAGAGGCTTCTACCTCGACTATGAGGCCGACCTTCCTGGGCCCATCGTGACGAGCCAGAGCGAATTGTGGGACACACTCACGACCTTGGACCGGCAGTCGCCAGAGCTCAGCGCACGTTCCTCAGCGTTCGCCGCAGAGTATGCGCCTCACGACGACGGCCGTGCCGCAAGTCGCGTCGTAGACGAGGTGTTCTTCACAGAACAGACAGACAAATAGTCCAGCTTCCACATCAAAGAGCACGACTTCCGGTTCGTCAGTGCTAGCCCATCGCCGGAGCGCTCGATTCGGGCTACTCCCAGTCTGTCCGATTAGCAGAACGGCATGGTCCGGAATCGCCGCCTGCATTGGCAGTGCCTATCCGTAGAAGATGTAGCGAACGATTGGGGTGCATCTCGCAGATCTGAGTATTCGGTGGTGTGAGCGCCACTGACTATTGTGGTTGAGCGCCACCCGATATTGCCTTTCAGCGCCACCGGGTCGTGGCGGTGAGCGCCAGGCCGTCACCCGACGCTCACCGACAATTGGTCACTGCGTGGCTGTACTGATGTGTTCGCGCATGTTCATCTCCCCGGTCGTGATCCAGATCGTGTTGTGAACGATACGATCCATGATCGCATCCGCGTGGACACCGGACCCGAGTCGTTGATGCCAGTCTTTCTTCGCATACTGGGTGCAGAACACCGTCGATGTCGTATCGTAACGACGTTCAAGGAGCTCGAGCAGCATCGAACGGACATCGTCATCGGGTTCGTCGAGCAACCATTCATCGATGACTAACAGCGTGAACGCCGAGTATTTGCGTAACCATTTCTCCCGGCCGCCCGGCTTGTCCTGCGCAGTGGCCCACGATTCTTCAAGATCGGGCATGCGAATGTAGTAGGCACGGTAGCGATGCTGACAGGCCTGCTTCGCCAGCGCCGACCCCAGATACGACTTGCCAGACCCGGTGAACCCCTGGAACACAACGTTTTGCTGCCGGGTGATGAACGAGGCGGTTCCGAGTTGAGCGATGACGTCACGGTCGAGGCCGCGCTGGTCGATCAGCGCGATCCGACGCAGATCCGCATCGGGATATCGCAGTCCAGCCCGGCGGATGAGCCCCTCGACTTTCGCATGGGTGAACGCAGCATGAGCGTCATCGACAGCGAGCTGGATGCGCTCTTCGAATGGCATTCCCAGGGTGAGAGCGTCGTCTTGGGCATCGAGTGCGCTCAGCAGGCTTGTTGACCCCATTTCACGCAGTTTCCGTTTCGTTTCGTCATCGAGACGAGTCATCGTTGTCCTCCTGCGTAGTAGTCTGGCCCACGAACGAAACCGACCGTGGGCGTTGGTCCAGCAGCGGGCAGCCCGGACGGTTCAGGGCTTCGTCTGCGCTTGCTGGAAGGCGTGTCTTGCCCACTGTCGAGAATCGGCCGCAAATGCGCATACCGTGGTGATCGAATCCGACCCGATAACGCGATACCAGCGGCGGCTTCGACTCGTTTAGGAGAGAAGCGGCGCGACAGGCGCAGCACTGCTAGTGCCGCGTTCAGTCCCTGTTCCTCAACGGGCACGGACTCGAAGATCCGGTTGATCACCGTCGTCGTGTCTTGTCCGATACGAGCTGCCCATTCCCGCACGCGAGGCCCGTCCCATTGTTGATACCTCTCACCATGGGGCAGGTCGCCATCGTGTGTGTGATGGGTGTTGATGACTCCTGCCATCGGAAGCAGGTGACTCGAAAGCCGCGTGTGCCCGTCGAAGATCTCGACTGTCGTTTCCGTGATCCGTAAGTCGACGCTGGAACCGACATGCGCATAGGGCACGGAGTAGAAGTTCTTCTCGAACACCACGTGCCCGTCTTTGCGGACTTTCCTCCCATAGATCCAGCGGCTGATCTCATAAGCAACCGCCGGCAACGGCCGCAGCAGGGGCCGTTCCTCGGCGTCGAAGACCGATGCCCGTGATCCAGGGCGTTTCTGAAACGGTTGGGCGTTGTAGGCCCGCATTCGTTCATAGATCGCCTCACGTAGCTGAGGCAGTGTTCGAAAGGTCTGTCCGCGCAGTGCCGCGATGACCTGGGTGGCGATATTGCCGACCGTGTTTTCAACACTGGCCTTGTCCTTGGGTTTCCTGACTCGGCCCGGCAGGACGGCTGCCGAATAGTGTGCAGCCAGCTCACGATAGGCATCATTGAGGATGATCTCTCCTTCCCGAGGATGGGAGATCACGCCGGTCTTGAGGTTGTCGGGCACGATCCGGGGCACGCTGCCGCCGAACCAGTCGAACATCGCTATATGCGCCCGCAGCCAGGTGTCCTGCTTCATATCCAGGGCCGGTTCAACAAACGCGTAGCGCGAGAACGGCAGGCAACCGACGAAGAGAAAGACTTTCGTGTGCGTCCCCGCGACCGGGTCGGTAAGCGTCATCGTTTTGCCCGACCAGTCGACTTCGACGCTTTGGCCGGCCTTGTGTCCGACTCGAGAGGCCAGGCCGGAAACGAGCACATGGTGCTGGTAGGTCTTGCAGAAGCGGTCATAGCCCATCGCCGGCGAGTCTGTGGTGGCGCAGGCGTCACGGTACTCGCTATGCAATAGTTTCAGCGTGACCCCGACGCGCGCGAGTTCGCGGTGGACTTCACTCCAATCAGGTTGGGCGTAGACACTCTCATGCTGGCCACGGCCAGGAAACAGTCGAGCGTAGACATCGGCATCCGGCATCCCGGCTGCCTCGTCGTAGGACAGCCCCACGGCGTCAGCGGCAGCGATGACGGCGTCGACGGAATGTCTCGACATGCCCTGAGCGGCAATCTGGCGGCGAGAGAGTCCTTCAGATCGGAGGCGAAGCACCAACTTCGCTTTGATTTTGCGTACCATTCGTTTTGCTCCTTCTACCGCGTGAGTGGCCACGCGGTAGAAGGAGCCTAGAAACAGGTGGCGCTGAAGTCGAATATTCGGGGGCGCTCACGACGCCGGTCGACACCCAAGACAGGTGGCGCTCAAAGACGAGCGCAGTGGCGCCCAAGAAGCCGAATATTCACAGATCAGTGCAAACGCGAGAATCAACAGCCGAAGAGGTCACAGGCTCAGGGTGCTCCGCAACAGGCGGAGTTCCGCTAAGCCAGCGAAGCTTCCCGGTTGGGTGCGCTAAGTTTAGTGATTCGAGTCTGTTTTCCTCTATGTTTGCGCCACGCATACGATCTCAAAAAATTGCGAAGACAGCCTCCGAGGTTTCCATTTCCACCACAAGAAGGATGTATCAGGTCCTCTGCTAAAGACTCAGCTCGAACTGTTCGCGGCGGTACCCTCGCTGAAAGACCACGGCAGCTCCGCGCAGTTGTCCCAAGCTTCTTCAGACTTCGCCCGTCGATTCGCACCGAGCTTTGACGGTCGCGCAATCTGACTTGCTTCACCTGGGCCGATTTTGGGCATCGACGAACATCGCCGCTGACGTGATGTCGGCGAACGACGTCGTTGGTTCGTATCACGACCTGTGGCATGTCCAGCAGTCTTTTCGGAATACTGACCTTCGAGCCCGTCCGATCTTTCATCGCACTCGTGATCGAGGCGCACCTGACAGTTGTGTTCACGGCATTGGCATATCGAGGTCCATGCAGGAAGCGACGGGGATGTCATTGAAGAAGATCCTCACCACGCTGCGGCCTCTTCGTGAGTTCGTGGGCGAGATCGATGGACACGAGCTCGTGTTCCCACCCGAACTCCCGCCGTCGGCCACGCAACTGATCGAAAACGTCGAAAACTTCGGGCCAGAGCCGGGACACTAAAGTAGAGCGACTCAGGACGGTCCAGATAAGTCGACTGCTCTGCGCAAACTGCTCGAGTCTAAAGACTCGGCAGTCCGAGCAGCACTCGACGCCTGAGCTCGCGAATGAAATTGGCCCCGGCCTCACCTCACGGTGGGGTCGGGGCCTTTCGTCGTTCCTACGCCCTGCGCGGGCTCCCCGACGCAGCGTGGATCCGTGCACTGAGGTTTCCATGAGCCGTTGTGTACAAGCTCACCGATTCGGATTCGTTCGTGATTGCCGAATTGTCGCTTGCGAGGCGCGCACGGTTGAAGCTACGTCCGTGGACAAAGTCGATAGAGATATCGACGAGTCCTGGTGGGATGGTTGTGAGACGAGAGGTGGGAATCGTCGCGTGCACTTTGTGCCCTTCGAGCGTTGCGTGGACTCTACCGAAGAAGGCACCGGCCCGGGAGCTCCACGACACGAACACGCTTTCAGGGATGTCGTCCCCAATTCCCGGCACCTGAATGTCCAGGACTATCGAGTCGTCTCTGACAGATGCTGAGGAGATGGTCGCGTGCGGGTTATCCAGCTTGATGATCGGGTCGAAGGTTTTCTCTGCGAGGACTTCACCCCACCTCTGGACGATGGGCCGCTCAAAAAAGTCAGCGGCTCGAGCGATAGCAGCGCGCCGCATCTTCTCGACCTCGCCGTCGCTCATGGCCACGGTACGCAGGATCGTAGCTGCACAAGCCTCCGTGTCACCGGGAGGGACAAGGAACCCGTTGACTCCATCCTCGATGATGTCACCCGGGCCGTAGGCAATGTCATAGGCGATCGGAATGCATCCTGCAGACATGCTTTCCAGGATCACGAGACCCTGCCCCTCGAAGCGGCTCGTGAGGAGGCTGAACGAGGCTGTGTGGAAGTTCTGCTTTGCTCCCGGCGTGTGACCGTGGAGGATCACAGAGCGTTCCACTCCGAGATCGTCAACGAGGCGCTCAAGCATTGGTCGGTCAGTGCCGTCGCCATACACGTCGAGACGGATACCTGGGTCGCTGGAAACGGCTGTGCCGATTGCTCGTACTGCATCCTCGACACGTTTCTGCTCGGCGAGCCGAGCGATCATGGCACCACAGCGACGGTCACGAGGAGCCGTCGGATCTCCGTGCAGGTCATCGGTGAGATTCGAGACAGTTCGTAACCGGCCCGCCGAAAGCCCAGCATTCGTCATGTCTACCTGCTGCTGATCGGTCAGCGTGGTCACGAGGTCAAACGAATCGAGATGTTTGAGGAACTCCGACTTCCCCCGAGACAGCTCACCGTGGATATGGTCCCGTGGATTTTGCAGGAACGGGTTGTGCATCACCTGGCACAGAATCACGTTGTCCCGACGGTAGTCGTGGATAAGCGCCCCGGTGAACGAAGAGTCCGATATGAGGTAGGTCGGCTTCTCATCGAAGACAACGTCAAGCCATGCATGATAGAACGCTCGAGCGGTCGGCCACTGGCCGATAACGTTCTGCGCCCGATCGAACAGTGTGATCCGTCGACCGCTGCGTTTCCCCCGCTTGCCCATGTCCAGTCTATCTATGACGAGTAGGTGGCCACGGTCGTGATAGCGGTCGACTTGCAACAGGACTCCGGCGTCTGTTCTACGGTACTCAGACCAACCGTCCTCGACCCGAGGCATTGCGTCGTCGATCGCACATTCCTCGACGTCGAGCGTGCCGACCATTCGCCGCAACTTCCGATCCGGGCACGCCGTGAGGTCTTTCCACAGGTTGCGGATCTTCACCCGCCGATCAATTCGCTTCTCTGTGTGCAGCTCCTTGTCCCGGTCCTGTGTTTTCATTTCCGGGCTCAACGTCAGGATCTCGACCCGCCGGTTGTCTTGGCGCGCAAACGCTGAACTTCTGTCCAGAACGACAGTCGTCATTCCGCCGAATTCATACGCAATACCCCATGTCAAAGCGTAGTGGCGGCCTTCCGGAAGGAGTCCTTTGTGGGGAAACCGACGCCGGATGCGCGGGGTGAGGGGGTGTCGTTGCGAGGAACCGAGCATGATCATCAAGACTACTCGTGTGGTTGCCGAGAACTG
Source organism: Brevibacterium linens ATCC 9172 (assembly GCF_900169165.1). Classification (GTDB taxonomy): domain Bacteria; phylum Actinomycetota; class Actinomycetes; order Actinomycetales; family Brevibacteriaceae; genus Brevibacterium; species Brevibacterium linens. The sequence continues at coordinate 15,052 of NZ_FXYY01000020.1, read as the reverse complement.
AAGTATCCCACGCGCCTGTGATGCTTTCGTTATATCGCCGCATCATCCGAATGCGCCCTGTGTCGTGTCCTCGCCTCATAATCGAACTATAACCGAGGATTACGGCAGCGCCACCTGACGGTACTGGCAGAAGATTCGCAACGATGTCGGCGACCGACGTCGTTGGTTCGTATCACGACCTGTGGCATGTCCAGCAGTCTTTTCGGAATACTGACCTTCGAGCCCGTCCGATCTTTCATCGCACTCGTGATCGAGGCGCACCTGACAGTTGTGTTCACGGCATTGGCATATCGAGGTCCATGCAGGAAGCGACGGGGATGTCATTGAAGAAGATCCTCACCACGCTGCGGCCTCTTCGTGAGTTCGTGGGCGAGATCGATGGACACGAGCTCGTGTTCCCACCCGAACTCCCGCCGTCGGCCACGCAACTGATCGAAAACGTCGAAAACTTCGGGCCAGAGCCGGGATACTAAAGTAAAGCAACTCAGGAGCGATGACGGTCGCGCAACCCACCTCGTGGGTTATGCCAACCTCTCCAACCCCGAGCGGACGCCCGTGACAGCAACCGCGGGGGCACGAAGACGTCAGCGTTATTGGGCCTCGGGTCGAGCGGCGTCGTGGAAGGCATTCTTGTAACTTGCGGCGATGTGGCCAATGTCCAGCGCCAATTGCCCTTTCGCTGCCAATCTGTTCGCCAGAACAGTACCCGTTGGGCCCATGCTGATGAGCACCACGTCAGAGTTTGCCGTCAACGCCGCATTTTCAAGCTCATCAATATCGAAGTAAGCGTTGCGATTAGCTCCATAGACGAACTTGGCGCTGTTGAGGGTGTCGAACAATTCGGGGATGAGATCGAAGCGCGACTGGGAACCCGTCACCACGCATGCGTCCATTCCGTCCCAGACTTTTCTCCAGGCGTCCACGGCGCTCTGCTTCCATCGTCGGAAGTAGATTGGCCTAGTAACGTGGGTGCAGCCGTATTTAGCTTCGTCCGGGTAGAGCTTCTTGAGCTGCGGATAGTAGTTCGCCCACACATTAGACCAAAAGGGATCCTTGATGACCGTCGGCATTCCGACCAGTGTTGTGGAACTGGACCCGTGCGTCAATACCTGTTCAAGCTCCAACTGTATTTCCGGAACGATGTCTTGAAAGACGTGATTACCGTCAGGACGGAGCATAACCTTGAACTCCCCGTCTCCAAAACGAGCGAAACTGACCTTTTGGGTAGCAAGCCGCCTCATCGTCTCTTCGTAGCCTAGGAAGTGGCTGCTGGAGTAAGATTCGAGCTCTGCATAGATTGGCTCGATTGCCACGAGCCGTAAAGTGTCGAGGTTAAGGCGTTCGGCCCGAGTTAGCTGGACGTCGGTGATGTGGTGACGGTCTTTCGCGATTACCGTTAGGAACTCACGAATCTTAGTTAAATCGTTCACGGCCTTATTGAGCAAATCGCGCCCCAGCGCGATCTTCAATTGCTGTTTCAACTTTTCGCCACCGTTGGGTCTCATTACTGGCACCTATCCGCCCTAATCAACTCTTGAGTATACAAGTCTACGCCAATCACCGCGTCGAGATCTTCTCAACACTTCAGGTTGCACATCCCGCGCGTATATAACTCTTGTGAAGCTAGAATCTTCGATTTTTTTCAAACGGGGTTCCATGACGAAGGTGGAATCCACTCAGTGGCAACGGCTGGGCTATAGGACGAGGTGCCGCACCGGGCGTTCAGAAAACTGCGCGCTTCCGGCGACGCCGCCTGCCTTCGCCGCCGACCGCGTCGCCATCCACGGTTCTGCCCTGGCGATTCCCGCACGCGTTGAAGAACATTTGTATGCTGCGCCGACATACTGTTGAGTAATCGCCGATCGAGCGAGTGCATCCGTCTAGCTTGTCCAGCGTTGACCAAGTTCACAATCAACCGTTTGATGCCCGTACCATTGATTCAAAAGCCACGTCTGTGTGGATTCAAGTGCTTGCCTCTACATCGAAAGGAACATCGTGAGAAGCCTGATCCGAAAGCCGGCTCTATGGGCCGTGCGCTCGTCTGCTTGGAAAAATGTGAGCAAATGGATCAGAGGCACCGAGCGGTGGAACCGGCTCGAGGGCGAATTCGATGGCAGCTACGCCCAGGGCGATGTGGTCGTGTATTTCGGTGATCGCAGTTCCAAGTTCTATCAACTCGAACAGTGGCTTCCCGTCCTCGAAGAACTCCACAAAAAGCACCGGGTCGTTCTTGTCCTGCGCAAGGGATCGGCACTGCTGCAAGCCCTCGAGTCCACCCACCTACCTGTCGTGTTCAAACGGCGCTTCGACCCTCTCCACACCTTCTACCATGCCAACGATTTCAAGCTGGCGCTCTACGTCAATAACGGTGTGACGAACTTCCAGTCCCTGGCCTTCGCCCCGATGGTTCACGTTCATGTCAATCATGGTGAGTCTGACAAGCTGAGTATGGTGTCCAATCAGGCGAAATCCTACGACAAGGTGTTCGTCGCCGGCGATGCTGCGATCGAACGACATCGCAGAGCGCTCATCGATTTCGACGAATCGGCGCTGGTCAAAGTCGGTCGCCCGCAGCTGGACATCGACAGGCCGCCGGAGCTCGAGCCGTCGTCAGCACGGACGATCATGTACGCGCCGACGTGGGAAGGTGAGAACGAGTCGAACAATTACACCTCGGTCGACCTCTACGGCCCCCAGATCGTCGAGGCCGCGTTGAGGGTCCCGAACGCCCGACTCATCTATAAGCCTCATCCCCGGGTCGAAGCTTCCAACGACCCCGCTATGACGGAGGCGAACACGCGTATCCTCGCACTCATCGACCACGCGAACGAAACCATCGACGACCCGACGCAACAGCACCAGGTGCTCATGCAGGGTGACATTCTCGCCATGTTCGACACGGTTGACCTGCTTGTCACCGACGTCTCCAGTGTCGGACTCGACTACCTCTACCTCGAACCGCACAAGCCCTTGGCGCTGACTGACCGCCGCACCGACACGAACAAGCTCAATGCCGAAGCCCCCATCAGCCGAGCAACCCCGATCATCGACGAGACGACGGTCGACAGAGTGGAATCGATGTTGCTGGAGATGTCCTCCGATGACACGGCCGCCGCTGCCAGGCAGGAACTCAGGCGACACTACTTCGGAGAAGGTGAGAAAGGGACGTCGACCGCCCTGTTCACCGCTGCCGTCTCCGATCTCATCGCCGATCGCACCGTCGAACTGAGAAAGTTCCACTCAGAGAGCACCAACGCGGAGTCCAGCGACGACTGAGGTCCCAATCTCAGCTCACGAGTGTGGACGGACCGACAGGTTCCCATGCTTCGTCGAATACCATTCTCTGTCCCCTGCTTGCACAGCACGGAACCGCCTCGGTGCCTTGATTCTCCGCTTGGCTGTCCACATGTCGTGGGCTCTGCGCAGGAACACGTCGAAAGTCTCGTCGGGAGACTCTGAGAAGCCCGCGTAGTCGACGTCGAAGGTAAGAACGACTTTGTTGCCGAATCTGCGGGTTGAGATCTGCGTACTGCTGCTGACGAAGAAGGTGCTGAGCTTCCGGCCCGCAACGACCAGCTCCAGGCTCTCAGCAATCGCCGGATGGATCCGGTCGAGTTCGATCTCGATGCGGCAACCCTGAGTTGTCGCCTCGCAAGTGAGCTTCTTGGCGGCGATCGACGGTGCCGATTTCTCGTCACGGTCATCGGGCAGGTTCACCACCACCACTTCTTCCAGCGCGTCCTGCCAACGCTGGTAACCCGCTTCAGGAAGGTAGCGTTCGACGGTCTTCCGTGCCTCCCGACGCATGCCCTCGACGCGGTCCTCGTCCAATGTGAGGAAGGCGTCGATCTGGTCGGACAGCGCGTCGATGTCGCTCCACGGTGTGATGAAGCCGTTGCGGCCGTGCTCGATCAGATCTCGCGGGCCATAGGTGATGTCGTAGACGATGGGGATGCATCCGGCCCCCATGGATTCCATCATCGACAGCGGCAGGCCCTCACTCGTACTCGTGAGCATCGAGAACGACGCTGACTGCAGTCTTTCTGACACATCGGTGACATACCCGGGCAGTCCGACGCGGTCACCGAGGTCGAGGTCGTCGATGAGTTTCTCGAGTCTGCCTCGTTCGCTGCCCTCGCCAAGGACGGTCAAGGAGACGTCGATTCCGCGGTCTCTCAATTCGGCCACCGCACGGATCGAATGGTCGATGCGTTTGAGCGCGATGAGATTGGCGATCATGACGGCCGAGTTCAGTGGTCGCCGGCGCGAAGCCTCCGGCAGCATCGCCGATTCTGGAAGCTCCCCCGTCAGCAGGCGGATGTTCGCCTCCGTGAATCCCAAGGCTTGGACCGCCTCGGCCTGCTGTTCGGTCTGCACCCCGACGATGTCGAAACGGTCGAGGTTGCGTATCGTGTCCAGCCGGCGCGGCAGGATCTGACCATGGTTCCCGTTCCACGGGCGGCGAAGGTGAGTCCCGTGGAGGAACAGAATGAGGGGGAATGCCCGGTCCGAGATCTCGTGGATGAACTCGCTGACCTTCTTCTCATCGACGATGACGACGGCAGGTTCCTTCGTCACCACTGCCGAGACCCAAGCATTGTAGAAGTCTCGGGGTCGTCGCCATTCCGTCATCGGCCGTCCGTCCGGCGAATGCAGGACGAACCGTCGGCCGAGCTTCGAATCGTCGATGTCGGCAAGCAGCAGACTTCCGTCCGCTCGCCGGTAGTTGCGTCGGATGACCGCTCCGGTCTGCGTGTTGCGGAACACATCGTAGAAAGCGGTGATGTTCTCGAGCTCGCCGCCCTCGTCGGGGATCGGCATCCTCGGGGGTTCTCCCTCAAGGCGGGCCAGCTCGGCTTCGCTTCGTCCGCGAAGATCCTGCCAGATGTTGACGAGCTCGACATCGTCTCGCATCTTCCCCTGTACGATCAGCCGGTCCCTGATTTCATCGGTGTCCATGCGTGGGCTGAACGTGAGAATGGTCTGCGACAACGGGCTTCCATAGTTCTGGAAGCTCCGAATCCGACGCAGCGCAGCCGTCGTCATGCCGCCCATGGATTCCGGGATGCCCCACAGTACGTTGTATACGTGGACTGCGTCGGTCCCGAATGCGGGACCGACTGGTTCAACGTCCTCGCCGCTGCCGTTTGGGGTCGTTCGGGCTCGCAACCTCACAAGTGGTACCTTTCCTCAACGCTCATCGACGACGGTCAGACAATCAGCGCGTCAGCGCCATGTGGCCGAAGTGGCGAGCCTGACGGCGCCAATTGACGATTTTGGGAGCGTCCGCTGCTTCCCACTGGGCATGGATGTTCCAGTCGTCGCCGAGATCGGCATACCGGCCTTTCACGATCATCTGCATCGCGTCGATATGGCTGAGGCCGTTCTGCTGCACCAGACCTAGGACTCGTTCGACGACGCCTTCGCTGCGCAGTCCGGCCAGATTGAGCACGGCGATCTGCGGGTCGAACGGCACGAAGTCCTCGCTCATCCCTGCATGGCTGGCGAAGACGAAGTCGAGGGCACCCGTGTGATCGTCACCGAACGAACTCGCGATCCGTCGCATCAGAGTGAGACCGCTGGATCGGCTCTTCCTGACGTCATGTTTTGCAGCCAGCAGCGTGTCCTTGAAGTCGACGGTCGAGAGTTCGGTGATGTCTGCAGAAACCTCGACGGTTGCGGGCACGACGATGAGACGCTCGTGGTCCGCAAACAGCGCAGGCAGAACAGCCGACAGCACTTCAGACGAGCTCCTCTCGTCGCCCAATGCCACAGGCGGGAGGATGTCGATGCTTCCCTGAGTGAGCTCGCTGCGGATCTCGTCGACTTCGGCTGAGGTCAACGCACCGTTCGGCAGCCACACGCGGTAGGCGGCTCCCGCGTGGGTCTCGATAGTCCGGAGTGCCTGCCCGACCAACGGTGCTTCACCCTTCTCAACGGTCATGACGATGTCGGTGACATGCGCTTCGGGTGCGGGTCGTTCTATCCCGCTCAGTGCCGAGGCAACTGACCCGCTCTCCGCAACGGGCAGTTGGGCTGATGCCAGATATTCGTCGGCGGCAACCATATCATCTGCTGTGATCTCGACCCATTTGCTGTAGATCTCGTCTTCTGATGCTCCCGTGGCGATGAGGGGAAGAAGCACGGAGAGCTTGTCGAGGATTCCATTGCGAATCGCGTCGAATTCGTCTTCATTGATGCCGATCAGTCCGCCGAAACGAGAATCGGACTTGTTCTTGGGTTCGAACTCGACGTCCGCGCCCACCGAGCGTGCGGGAAGGTTGGCGTGCAGGCGAGACGTGAGGACCTGCTTGTACTTATACGCATAGTCGGCGACCCAGTTGCGCGCGAGTTCGAGGTTCTCCGGGAACGATTTGTCGCGGATCGCGGTGACGGTCTGCTTCTTCTTCGGCCCCTTATTGTCCTTCGTCCAGTCGACGCGCAGCGTCCCCGAGCGACGGTCGGGTGAGGGTGTGGGGAAGAGAGTATCGACCGTCGTCGTCAGACAGCCAGAGAAGAAAGCGGGCACGCCGACTGCGCGCAGCACGGCAACGGACTGCCAGTCACGGCAACCGACCGGTCCATACTTCTTGAGATAGGCGACGGCTTCGGGAGTGAGCATCTCGGGGTACCGCACGAAGACCGACAGCAGGATCGGGCGCAGATTCGGGTGAAACGGAATATTGAACGACTTCCCGAAGATGTCATGCATGTACCAGCCGAAGGCGATGTACCAGGTGTCCTCTGGGATGTCCTGATAGACGTTGCCGTCACGATAGACCTCGACCAGGTTGAGTTCAGCCTCAGGTCCCCCGTATTTCCGCTCTTCCTTGACCGACTGGCGAAGCTTCGCGAAGAGGTCGGTCAGTCCATTGTCGCCTGTGAAGCTGAGGTTCTCGTAGCGGAGCAGGTGTCCGATCGACGCAATCGTCTGGATGTAGTCGCCGATGTTCCGCGAGCGGATCCCCGGCTGGTCGTAGCTGAGGACGCCGAAGTTGCGCTTGCCCGCAGTAGTTGGAAGTGGTTCGAGGTGCTTTCCTCCCGGGAGCCAGTCGCGCATGCGGTTGAGTTCGTAACGCACGGCCGAATCGGCGTCGTCACCCATCCGGTCGAGACGAGCTTCGACCAGAGTCCGGACCTGGTCGAAGGCATCGATGCAGAAAGCCGATTCGGCGGTGCGCAGCACTGCCTTCGCACTCCACTTGTCGGTCTCCCCCGCTTTGTCCGCACTCTCCAAAAGCGGCAGTGCCTCGTGTCCGAGCGTGTCGATCGCGGTCGGGTAGTACTCCTCGGCGGCGGCGACGATGATCTCCCGGTCTTCGATCTTCTCGAACTGTGCCCATGCGACCTCGGGGTCCGATGACCGCTGGTAGGCCAAGCCTAAGAGAACTCTTCCGGCTTCCTCGGTGGAGGGATTGCTGCGGAGGTTGAGCCCGACCGACACGGTGTCTGCCAGGTGTCCGGCGGCGACGAGAGACCGTCCGGCCTTCACGACAGCGGGACCGAACGACGATCCCTGGGTCAGGGATTCGGATAGTGCCGCGTGTGCCTTGAGGCGTGCCAGCTGCCGTGCCTTGGCGTCGACCTCGCGTGTGGATGGGGCGACAGTCCATCCATCAGTGTTCTCTGCTGTCGCACCGTGCAGTCCCGTTGCCAGTTTCCGGTAGGCACGAGCGGTTTCGGTCGCGATCTTCTTCGGCTTGCCGGACGATTTTCCAGCACCGGTCGCACGCTCACGCACGTACTTGGTCCCTGATGCCCGTTCGACCACAGGCAGAGCACGCCGGGCGATCCCGTGGACAACAGGTTTCACCAGTTCTCTTCCCTTGCTGAGGTAGCGGTCCGCGGCGTTTCGTCCAGTGGTCACTCGTTTCGTCCTTTACAGAGGTTTCGGTGAACGGTCGTGGGCTCAGATGTGAGGCTCAGAGTCAATCCGCCACACAATATCGAACTTCACTGTCAGTTCGATGAACCAGTGACCGATTTCCTTCCGAAGGTCAGCCGAAGGTGTCCAAACCTGTCCGGCTGAGTCTCGCACCGAGTTCAGGTGCGAGGGTCTCCGCATAGGTCGCAGTGATGTGTGCAGTGTCGAAGTAGGTGATAACGCCGCCGATGACAGGCTCACAGCGTCCGTCGGGACAGAACCAGTCCTCCGGATAGATGACCGACACCCGTTTCGAATCGATCGATTTCGCCGAGGCTGCCAAAGGATCCATCCAGTGCCATTCCTCCGGAGTACCGGAACAGGCATCGAGATCATCTTCATGTTTGGCTACACAGTCCGGCACATTGATGTCCTGCCCACCCGGGTATGGGGTGTCCCGGATGACGACGACATCGAGTTCCGCATCGATCCAGCGTTGCAGGATCTCCTTGTGCCCTTCGGGCGCCTTCGCTTCGGTTTCGTCCCAGTCCATCCCGTCCAGCGGCGTCGACTGGCGCTCCGAGGTGATCACTGCGTCGAAGCCGCCTTGGGTCGTCCGCTCTGTGACCCAGTCGGCGTAGTCCTGACATCCCTTGGTCTCGTCGGGAGTCGAAAGATCCTGCGGCAGTGTCGAAATGCTGCAGTTCGAAGCGAGGAACGTGGTGATGGTCAGGTCTTTCTCCTCGGCCAACCGTTCGAGCGCCGGCAGCCAGTGACCGGCATGCGAGTTGCCGACCAAGGCGACGTGCTTAGAGCCGTCTCCGTAGGTGCACTCGGGTTTGCTTGCGTAGGGGGCGCTGGCCCAGCAGCCGTCCGCGTAGGCTTTGGACTTGTCCTTCTTCGCCGCGGCCGGTTCCATCTGGAGAGATTTCATTCCCTCGCAATTCGGATTGTCCTTCGCACTGGGCAGGAGGATCCTGCCGCCGAGGCACGAGTCGGGGTCATCCAGCTGAGCTTGGAGTTTGTCCTCATTCTGCTCGACGAGGTTGTTCGCGATGACCATCTGGCTGAATCCGAGGGCGACGACGAGTGCCATCGCCACAGCGGCGAAGCCGAAGGCCTTCTTCGAACTGCTGAAGAACGCTGATTTGCGGAATCGGTTCTCCACCCAGGCCGTCGACGCCCAGGCGGCGACTATCGAGACCAGAATGATGGCGATGTTGTCGATTACGCCGAGGCTCTCTGAACGGCCCAGCTTGACCGAGGCGTAGGGCACAAGGACGATGAGCGGCCAGTGCCAGAGGTAGACGGAGTACGAGATATCGCCGAGGAAGCGAACCGGTCGCAGCGAAAGCAGCGGAAGTACAGACGTGCGTCCACGGGAGTCGGCGAGGATGACAAGGGCAGTCGACAGCACCGGTACGAGCGCAATGTATCCGGGGAAGGGCATGTCCGCGCGAATGAGGAATGTGGCGGCCACGATGCCTGCGAGACCGATCCATCCGAGCAACGAACTGAACGGCAGTCGTTCCGGTCGAATATAGAGCACGAAGATGGCGACAAGGCCTCCGGCTGCCAGCTCCCACATCCTCGTCGGGGTGATGAAGTAAGCCATTGCGGGTTCCGCGGCCGTGTACCAGATGGAGAAGACGAACGAGGCGAGGAAGATTCCGAGGACAGTGAACCCGACGATTCGCTTCGATCGACCGAGCTTTGTTCCGATGAGGAACGCCAGGCCTATGATCATCGGCCAGACGAAGTAGAACTGCTCTTCGACCGACAACGACCAGAAATGCTGCACCGGTGAAGGAGCATTGTCTGCGGCGAGGTAGTCGACGCTGGAGACGGCGAAGTCCCAGTTGACGACGTAGAGGCCCGCGGAGAGGATCTGCCGACCCGTATCGGCCCACACCGACTGCGGAGCGACGAGGAAGGTGGCGATGCCGACGAGGAAGAGAACGAGCAGGGATGCCGGCAGCAGTCGTCGGACACGTCGTGCCCAGAACTTTGCTACGTCCGTCCAGCTGCGCGGAGGAGATTTGATGAGGTGGCTGGTGATGAGGAATCCGGAGATGACGAAGAAGACATCGACGCCGACGAACCCGCCGACGAAGCGGTCCGGCCACAAGTGGTAGAGCAGAACGATTCCTACAGCCAAGGCTCGAAGCCCTTGGATGTCTGAACGAAACCCAGAAGGTTTGGGTGCAGGAGTGCTTCGCGGTGAGTTTTCAGCGACAGTGGCTGTCGACTGCATCAAATGGCTCCACTCGGTTTCTCAGTCGGTCAGGACGTACCCGACTGCGGTCAGTGTCATGTTCAAAGTTTGACTTTCACACGTCTGGCGACAACCACGCACGGTGAAGATTCCAGCTGGACGTTATCAACCCTGGTTCAGCTGAAGAACTAAACGACTGGCGGTCGGCCGTGCCGGGACATGCGAAGTACGCCTCTCTTCGACAGCTTCTGCCGCTCTTCGTCTTGGCCCCACGGGTCCAGACGCCAGCCGGCGCGCCATCCTTCCATCCAGGCTTTGAGCTGGTGAGGCTTATTCGCCCACTTGACGAACTGCATCAACGTCCAGGAGCCCACATAGGCCCAGCTGAAAGGCCACGGCAGGTTTCGTCGGGCCAGCCAGACTCTGTTTCTCGCATTCATGTAGAAGTATTCGTCGTGGCGCCTCGGGTCGATCACTGGGTGAGCGACGGCGAGGTCGCCCATATACCAGACGATGTAGCCGGCGTCCCATACCCTCCACGCGAGTTCGATTCCCTCGTGCGCGTACCAGAAGGGGGCTGGCCATCCGCCGCACTCGTCGAAAGCCCGCCGCTGCATGCAGACTGCGCCCTCCCACACCGAGAACACGTTCGATGAATGGTCGGCACTGCCTTTCTTCAGTCTGGGAATCCACCGTTTCGGTGCATCCGGCCCACCGGGCTCTTCGACGCGCGGCTGGATCAGCCCGATCTGCGGTTTCGTCCGCATCAGCTGTGCCATCCGCATCAGCGAAGTGTCATCGGGAAGCCAAGCATCATCGTCGAGGAAGAACAGGAATTCTCCGGCGACGTGGGGAACGCCTGCATTTCTGCCGGCGGGGATTCCGAGGTTCTCCGGCAACCCGAGCTTCTTGACTTGGTCCGGGATGCCTTCCGGCTCCCAGCCGTTGCCAACGCAGACGATGTCGAGGTTGACGCCCTTCTGAGCCAGCAGTGATTCGAATCCACGGTTGAGGTCTTCGAGTCGTTTGCCCTGGCTGAGGACGACGACGCCGAAAGTATAGCGCTTACTGTCTTCGAAGCGCTGAGCGAGACTCCGCGATGACTCACTCATGACAGCCTCTTCGATGCCATGATGGACAGGAAATGTCCGATCACTGACAACAGGCACAGCGGCGCCATGATGAGCACGAGCCAGCGCTCACCGAACAGCGGCGCCGCGCCGGCCGTCACTGCGATCGCGGTGACGATGCTCGACAGCAGGGCCATGAGCGACATTTCGACGGAGTGGTAGATCCGGTGGAACGGAACAAAACGTGCGACGCGTTTGAGAGTGGCGATGGCTCCCGGGTTGAGCGCGGTTGCCTCATTCGAATCCGCGAGTTTGTCGAGTCCGTTGAAAGCGCGGGAGACATGGACCATGTCATTGAGCGCCTTGTTGAGAAGCACTAATCCGGCGAGGACGGTTCCGGCGAGCAGGAAGGGATAGGTTCCAGCAGGATCGTCAATGAGGTTGTTCCACTCCCCCACGGCTCGAACACCGAGAGCGACTGCGACGAGGCCTTCTGTGGTGTAGTGACCGACCTTGTCGAGGAAGACACCTTTGGCGCCGCTGGTGCCGCGCCACCGTGCGACTTCGCCGTCGCAGCAGTCGATGTACATCTGCACTTGGGAGAAGAACACGGCGAGCACCGCTCCCCAGATCCCAGGAATTAGCAGGCTGCCGGCAATGCACCAGCCAGCCACGATCATCAGGCCGGTGACGCCGTTCGCGCTGATCTTCGTGCGCACGAGCAGCATCGTGAAGTAGATCGAGATGTGGCGGAGGTAGAGCTGCGCAGACCAGTGTTCGGCGTTCTTGCGACTGCGGACCTCCGGAGGCTGTGCTTTGGCCCGAAGCTCCGACAGTGTCGGATGTTTCGCCGAAGACTTTTCGGGCACGTCCGTTCCTCTCAGCTCCATGATGATGTCCCGTCACGATAGCGCGAAGTCCGCGCCATCACAGTCAGGACTTGCCCAGCTCGCTCTTGATCCGCGTCGTCGAGATCTCAGGAGTGCGCGGCAGGTAGACGACCTCGCACTTGTCTTTAAGGAAGTCGAATTCCCCTTCCCAGTCGTCGCCCATGACGAAAGTGTCGATGTGGTATTTCTCCACGTCGGTCGATTTCTGTTCCCAGCTGTCTTCAGGAATGACGAGATCAACATAACGGATAGCTTCGAGCATGTGCTTTCGCTCTTCGTAGGAGAAGTACGATTTCTTGCCCTTACCAGCATTGAATTCATCGCTGGACAGAGCAACTACCAAGTAGTCGCCCTGCTCTTTGCATCGCTGGAGCAGTCGAATGTGCCCGTAATGGAGCAGATCGAAAGTTCCGTAAGTGATGACTCGTTTCATTGCTGATTCCATCCAGAGATCAAAGCTCACATCGTGAGCGGCAGAACTAGTTCCGCGTTAGTTTATCATTCTGTTACTTCAGGTTAAGAAAATGTCATTTGGCTCACTCGGCGTGCTTCATACGGTGTTCTTCCGAACGGTTTCTGATCACTTCTTCGCTCGACCGGATGAACCGTGCAGTCTGCTCGCCTGCCGCCGTGTCACCCAGATAGAATTGAGCCAGTTCAGCAACTGATCCAGTTCTCGCGTCGGCTTCTTCGATAACGTCGACGACTCCGCGCCTGCTCATAGGGTCAACCGTCGGACATTGATCCAGAAGTCCCCCGTCGAGCACTTCCGCAGCAGGCTCGTGGGGTTTGACCATAACCAGCGGTTTGCCGGACGCGAGCCAGTCGAACGCGACCGAAGTCATTTCGACTACGGCAAGGTCTGCTTCGTCCAGTTGCCATGACACGTCCGGACTCCTGTCGAGGAATCCCCGAGGGTCGGCCTCGACGATGTCTGCTACGTCTTCTACAGCTTTCTCAAATTCGTGACGCATAACTCCGGTACGTGGATGCGGCCGGAAAATCACTCGATAGCCAGCTTCGAGAAGTGAGGTGACGATCTCCTCTCCGTTGTAGGCGATGGTTCCATACGCCATTGACGGAGAATCACCCTCCCACGTCGGTGCATAGAACACCGCCCGACCATCGGGGTTCGTCTTCTTGAACTCTTCCCATTCGGGCGGGACAGATCGGGGACAATCCAACTGGGGCCGCCCGACATCGAACATGCGGTCCTCAGACATTCCGTACAGTGCCTGCGCAATGCGGTCCCTCGCCGCCTGTCCGGCAGTGAACACGTAGTCGTAGCCTTTGAGCTGATTGGAGATCATCGAGATCTTCTCGCTCTCACCGTGGCTGAGGTGCACATGAGCCGGTTCGGGATAGCGGAGGGCCTGAAAGTTGCTTGTCCCCTGGTTGACATAGAACACTGCCCGCAGACTCGGTGCCTGCATGAACTCGTCCAGTCCCTTCGTCAGGCGTGAGAACCGAACAGGAAAGTCGGTGACTTCTTTGAGATGCTTGGCGACCATAGCGTTTCGGACGATGATGCCTATGGGCCGGTCGCCGTGGCCGAGCTCTTTGAGCCGGGCCTCCAGTTGCTCGAAGGGCCACAACCACTGTTCGAGCTGATAGACCGAGCTGAGATCGCCCGCAAAGTAGGCGGCCGCCACGAAATGGTCGGTGTCCTGAGGGTGAAATTCGTCAGGCAGCCGGGACTCGCGAACACGTTCACGCAATCTCAACGCTGCGAGTTTTACCGCCGATTGGGCAAATGCGGCACCACGGACTGCGGTATGCGGCAGTTCTGCCGGTAGGAAGGTCATGGAGACTATTGTGCATGCCTATCTGTGTCCGACCTGAAATCGACCTCCGTTCCAGGTGAAACGCTGTCCGATCGGCAATCGACTCATCGAGCATCAATCGGCTAGTTTTGGGTGAGATTCTGCGAGAGGGAACACATGTCACCTGAAAACCGGCAACGGTTCGATCGGCCGTCATTGCGTAAACGCGCAACTCCCGTTTCCAAAGAGACCGTGCCACGGGCCACGACACTATTCAGTCGCAGGATCGTCAACAGCGAGCCTCAAGAGTTGCATTCTGCGCATACTTTCAACGACGCTCTGACCGCACCAACTGCTGATAGTTCTGCGTCGAACGCGAAAGGGTCGACCACTCAAATGTGGGACTGGTGCACGATTAGGTGACACATTAGGTTTCACGCTGCGAGTGCAGCGGGTTCAATAATTGCTTCGTACTCGATAGGTGTCAAGCGACCCAACCGAGCTTGTCGTCGACGCCGGTGATAGGTCCGCTCGATCCAGACCACGATCGCCATCCGCAGCTGGGCACGAGTCGTCCATCGGCGCCGGTCGAGCACGTTCTTCTGCAGTAGCGCGAAGAAGCTCTCCATGGCCGCGTTATCGCCAGCTGCCCCGACTCTGCCCATCGATCCGATCAGGCCGTGTCGGGCCAGGGCACGGGTGAACTTCTTCGACCGGAATTGTGAGCCGCGATCGCTATGGACGACGCACCCGGTGACGTCCCCGCGTCGGGCCACTGCCATCTCGAGGGCATCGACAGCCAGTCGGGCCTTCATCCGCGAGCTGATCGAGTAGCCGACGATCCTCGCCGAGAACGCGTCCTTGATCGCGCAGAGGTACAGCTTGCCCTCACCCGTGTGGTGCTCGGTGTAGGGTCGGACCGGGGCGCTCTGCCAGCCTCACGACTGGTAAGTTTCCCCGGCCCGCCCTCCGAACCGGACGTGCCCATTCCTGAGCATCCAGCTCTCCATGCCAATCAAGCCGCAGCACTGTCCCATGGCGTGGGAATACGAGTTCCCCGGAACCGATAGCGAGTCACTGGAACCCGACAGGCCCGGAAGAACTCGACTCCTTCCGTCCGTATCTCCCATCCAGGGAGGAAACGACGCACCACAGTATGCTTATTCAGCTTGGGGTGACGCTTATTCAACCAATTGACGATCCGCCAGAACGCGTAATGGTCAACGTAACTGAATGTCGCTTTCGACACC
>NZ_FXYY01000050.1 GCF_900169165.1 Brevibacterium linens ATCC 9172 | reverse complement strand
GGCGTCTGGCGGTCATCGGGATCTTGCCTTCCATAGGGCAAGCCTGCTCCCGTTTGTTGGGAGTTCGCGCTCAAAGTGCTTGAGGCACCACCAGGTTCTACGCGCTCAAAATAGCTGAGGCACGTCGGGGGGTTACGCGTCATCTGCGGCAGCGTTATGGTGATCATAGGCTCCGGGTCAACGTGAAACCGGAGAGAACAGGAGCAAAAATCATGACGCAGTCAGTGACAGTTCCCGACCCCCATGGCTCAGAGAAGACTACTCGCGAGAACGCCGAACGCGGCTTCATCGCCTCCGACGCCCTGACCAAGAACCTCCAAACGGTTCTGGTCGACTTCATCGCTCTGAGCCTGACCGCCAAGCAGGCACATTGGAATATCGTGGGCACGAACTTCCGAGACCTGCACCTTAACCTCGACGAAGTCACGGACATCGCCCGTGCAGGCAGCGATGAGATCGCTGAACGCATGCGTGCCCTCCATGCCTCCCCCGACGGTCGCCCCGCCGTGATCGCTGAACAGTCCGGACTGCCGGAGTTCCCGAACGGCGAAATCAGCACCCACGACGCCATCGATCACATGGTCGCGTCGATCGAGGCGACCGTGGCTTCGATGCGTGACTGCCACGACGAAGTCGACTCGGCGGACCCGACGACCGCCGACATCTTCCACAGCTACATCGCGCAGCTTGAGCAGCAGGCCTGGTTCATCAGCGCAGAGACCCGCACACCCAAGTGAGCCACTGAGCTGAACCGCTGCTGAAACAGTTCGGGCCGCCTCCCCGTCGTCACGGTCGGGTAGGCGGCCTTTCGTCGTCGACGCCCGGAACCGTCATCGTCGGCCATCGATGATCGCGACGAGGTGTTCGGCAATGGCCAGCGCCGAGGTGGCCCCTGGGGACGGCGCGTTCCTTACGAACATCGCGGCTCCCGCCCGATCGATGACGAAATCATCGACGAGCGTGCCGTCCCGATTCATGGCTTGGGCGCGGATTCCGCGGGTGGCGCGGTGGCCGTCTGCCCCGGCCAGGTCGGGGACGTAGCGGGCCGCCTCGGCGACGAATTTCTCGATCGAGAGCACCCCGGGCAGCTCACGGGCCGCGGTGGCCATGTTGCCGACGGCGAAGCGCCAGAATCCGGAGTCGGCGGCCACGGCCAGCGAATCGGGGATGTTGAGGCCGAGACCTCGGTAGCCTTCGCGGGAGAAGGAGAGGAAGGCGTTGGGTCCGATCATCAGGCCGCCGTCGATGCGGCGGGTGACGTGGACGCCGAGGAAGGGGTACTTCGGGTCCGGGACGGGGTAGATGAGGCCGTTGACCGCGCTGCTGTATTCCTCGTCGAGGATGAAGTACTGGCCGAAGAAGGGCACCACGGTCGGGGTGCGATTCTGACCGGAGCGCGCGGCCAGTCGGTCGGATTGGAGGCCGGCGCAGACGATGACGTGGTCAAATTCCTGGGCGTCGACCGGGGTGCGGACGACGGCGGTGTCACCGGTGGGGCCGCCTCGGCGATCGATGGTTTTGACCGGGGTGGAGAAGCGGACGCGGCCGCCGTGGGCGCGGAAGTCGGCGACGAGTGCGTCGGTGAGTCCGCGGTAGTCGATGATTGCGGTGTGGGGTGAGTGGAGGGCGGCGAGGCCTTCGGCGTTCGGTTCGATGTCGCGCAGTCCGTCGCGGTCGAGCATGGCGATGTCGGGGACACCGTTGGCCAGAGCGCGGCTGTGGATGGCGTGAAGGCGTTCGGCTTCTGTCTCGTCGGTGGCGACGACGACCTTGCCGCATTCGTCGAAAGCGACGTTGTGTTCGTTTGCGAAGTCGCGGATGAGGTCGACACCGCGGCGACAGAGCGTGGCTTTGAGGCTGCCCGGCTCGTAGTAGAGACCGGCGTGGACAACTCCGGAATTGTGGCCGGTCTGATGGGCGGCTGGGTGGTCTTCTTTTTCGAAGAGGGTGACGTCGGCGGAGTCGTGGCGGCCCAGGATCTCGCGGGCCACGGCGGCTCCGATGATGCCGGCTCCGACCACTGCCCATCGCGCGTGCTTCGCCATGTCTCAACTCCCTCGTCGATCTCCGTCGTTCCTGCCGTTCGACTCGACTGTAGATGCTGACGAAGCGTCACCATCGGTCCGTCCACACCGCGGAAGCCGTGACCTTGCCACTGACGGCTTGGTCACGGGTCGACATCGCATGCGGTTCTTTCAATCTCAATTTGTGACATATGGACGCAACACAATGACTCGGTCATGACTGTCGCATCTTCCGGAACGATGGAGCTACCTGCGACCGCCAGGCCTGTGAACTGGCCTTTTGTCGGCTACAGCACCCGCGAGACCTGGCTGACAGGATTTCACAACGCCCGCCTACATCTACTTCAACGTAACTATAACGACGAGGTAACTTTTCTTGTGATTCACTGATTACTTTTTCATTACTCCGTAACGCTGTGAGGGATCTGTCAGGAAACTGCCCGTTTCCGTCCAGGCCAAGCTTGGAAATGATCAGGATTCGAACGATGTGGAGAACCATGAGAAAACTGAGAGGCCGGCCCGGAACCGGTCGGAAGGCTGCAGTGGGCACAGTCGCCGCCGCCTCGGCGCTGGCACTGACTGCAATGACCGTGTCCCCCGCGGCCGCTGGTGAAGTGAACCCGGAAGAAGATGCAGAGGCATTTGCCCAGCTGATCAACACCGACCTGATCACAGCTGACCTACTAGACGTCTCATCCGCTTATCGCAGCTCACCAATCGACGAGGGCAAAGAGGCAGACAATCAGGCGCTCAACCTCGAGGCGCTTCGTGCGTTGGGCGTACAACTGCCAAATATCGGACTCCCCTTGGTAGCACCCGAAGACGGAGCAGGACTGCTTCACATCGGAAATGCCGGAGCCCTGAATTCATATGCTCACGCACCGAGCTACAACTCAGCAACTGCCGGTACCGGCGCGGTCGGCGAGAACGGTGCCATTAATCTCGACCCCGACAATCCTGCCGCTAGCGGAAACGCCAGCGTCGATCTCACCTCGCTGCTTGATCAAGCCGGAATTGACGGAGTCACAGACGAGATCGTCGATGAGCTCAGCTTGGACCTCGGTGCAATCGCATCGACAGCCGACAGTGATGGCAATGCTTTCAAATCTGAATACGTAGTCGCCGACGGCACACTCACTGTCTCAAGCGACCTCGTAGGAGACCTTGGCACAGAGCTTCAGGATGCAATCACCGGCTCAGGCTCCGCAGTTAATGAAGCTGTCGGCGAAGACGGCACGATTGACACGATCGTCAAAGGCCTCACAAACGCGGCCGACCTCGACCTGCTCATCGCCAAAGTCGACCTGAGCGGAGGAACCGCAAAAGTCGATGGCGTCGATACCGCCCTGAAAGATGCGGCCGAGACGCTGATCGCAAAGCCACTTGTCGATGACAATGGGATATTGTCAATCGACCTCGCGAACGGTGACATCAAGATCGATCTTGCCAAGGCCGTAGCGGGAGAAGATGCCACAGATCTCAATGGCTTGGATCCCAATACTCAAGTCTTGAGCTCATCAACTCTCAAGAAGATCACTGAAGCGCTCGAAGAAGCGCTCGGAACAGTCACATCGAAAGCGACCACGGCAGTCACAGACGTCGTGAACAACCTTGAACTCGATATCACAATTCCCGCTAAGCCTTGATCCACCGATTCGGTTGATTCTTGGCGGTTCGTTCGGGTTCGAGTGCGAACATGACGTGAGGGCAGGAAGTAGTGTCCCGGTCTCTCACCGGTCTCTTCCACAAATGTTTCCCAAGGTCTCCTCCAGACCCTGCGGCCTCGTGCTCGAGCAGGAGCGGATCGGTCAGGACAATACTGTCCTTGGTGGGCTCAACGCTGCTTGCCAGAGTCGTGCGAAGTCCGTCGCCCACGGCCACTTCGTGGGCAGGTGCAGGATCAGTTTCCTGGCCCGGTGAGCAATCCGGGCCGGGATGCTGATGATGCGTGTGCGCAGCGTCTGGGCGCGTACTTTGCTCATCCTGCCACCGATGAGTCCGGCCGCAGCCCGCATCAGGTTGTGTGTGATCGCTGCGACTGCTGCCCAGGCGGCGTTGGCGTTGAACACCCCAGAGGGCATATGCGCCAGCGCCCCGTTCTTCAACTCCGCATTGATCTGCTCGATGATCGCGTGCTTGCGGTGCATCTGGTCAGCAGCAACAGTGTCGAAACGATCTTTGTCCACCGTGGTGAAGAACGCGTGGTACCGGTACAAGTCGAACAATGGGTCCTGCCCGGCAGTGCGTTTGGTCTCGTTGAGCTCCGGGATGCGGCGGACCACCAAGCGGCCGGCGGCGTGCAGGGACTTCTTCTTCGAGGTGAATGCGGTGAACGGGACCTCGGCGACTTCGGCCTTCGAAATCCAGGCCCTGGTCTCTTCGTCGTAGATCGCTTCGGGGTATTCGATGCCAGTCCATGCGTCGTCGCTGATCGTTCCGATCGCTGCTTTGACCTTCTTGTCCATGCGGACCGTGATCGATACTTCAGCCCCGGCATCCCGGGCGGCTTTGGTCACAGTCGAGGAGTAGTACGCCGAATCAGCCCTGACCAGGACTGGGAGGCCGGAGTTGATTCGGGTCGTGGCGGCCAAAGCGTCGGAGACGAACTTGTCAGCACCCCGGGCTGACGAGGTCGAGCCCTTGCGCAGGCGCTGGCCGACGATGATCTGGCCGGAGTCGCCCGTCGATGCGGTCGCCAACAGCGTGTTGAGTCCACGACTGCCTTGGTAGCCGAATCCAGCTCCCTGCTTCGACGCGGAGTGGACATCGATGACGGTGTCGTCGACATCGACGAACACCATCGCTTGTCCAGTGTCTTCGCTGGCTGGTAGCAGCGGTGTGTGCTCGTTGAGGTTGGTCAGGAAACGGGAAGAGATCGCGTCGAGTTGCCG
>NZ_FXYY01000051.1 GCF_900169165.1 Brevibacterium linens ATCC 9172 | reverse complement strand
GGCGTCTGGCGGTCATCGGGATCTTGCCTTCCATAGGGCAAGCCTGCTCCCGTTTGTTGGGAGTTCGCGCTCAAAGTGCTTGAGGCACCACCAGGTTCTACGCGCTCAAAATAGCTGAGGCACGTCGTCGAGTTGGAGATTCGGGTCCGAGCCTTGTATTCTTTTCAGGTGCTCATCGAGCGCCACCTGCGGCAGATTGCCCGAGCGGCCAAAGGGAGCTGACTGTAAATCAGCCGGCATTGCCTTCATAGGTTCGAATCCTATATCTGCCACGCAGAACGGAGAAGCTCCGTGACCGAGAGGTCACGGAGCTTCTCTCATTTTCCACCCGTTCCCTTGCCCAGGCGCCCGACCGACGCCTACCGTGTGAGGACAAAGCGGAAATGCTCCGCCGGGGAGGGCCGAACCGATGAGCGATGACACGGACGATGCGCAGCCGCCTCGGCGTTTGAATTCGCTCGAGGACCGCAACGCTGTCGTTGAATCCGCTCTCGACCGAGCCATCAAGCGCGGGGACTTCGACGATCTGCCGGGCCGCGGCAAACCGCTGACCGGTCTGCACGGCTCATCCGATCCTGACTGGTGGATCAAGCAGAAGTTGGATTCCGAGGGCATCAACGGTGTCGCCCCGGCCGCCTTCCAGCTGCGCAAGGAGAACGCCGTCCTCGAGGACACCGTCGACGCCTTCACCGAAGAATCTGACGTCCGCGACTACCTCGCCGGCTTCAACGCCCGAGTCCGCGAGGCCGTGATGGATCTGCGCGAGGGCCCGCCCGTGTTCACTCCGCCCCGCGACGTGGAGAAGGAGGTCGCCGCATGGCGGCGGCGTCGGAATGCGATGAAGAACGACTCCGTCACCGAGGCGGAACCGGGGGACCAGCCCGCCAATCAGGCGTCGGCGGCTTCCCCTCGGCGATGGTGGCATCGTTTCCGACGCTGATGCGGGAACGAGCGGTGGCGCTGTCTTCGGCGAGGTTGACGGCGATCGTGGTGCACACCAGGCCGAGGATGGCCATCGGCAGGTCGAGTCCGTAGCTCGAGATCGCCAGGGACTGGACGACGAAGAGGGCGACGGCGGTGACGGTGACGGTATCGGTGGGCCACCTCGGGGAGAGGACCGGGCGCGGGCTCTGCCAACGTTTAGTGATCGTCGAGATCGCCCACACGACGAGCAGGACGGCGATGACGAAGACCGGACAGGTCAGCCACCAGGCTCCGCTGCCGGGATCGGGCATCGGCTGCCACAGCAGCTGGATTCCGGTGAGCAGGACGATGGATGGGCTCGGCTTGAGCATCACTCGCAGCGGGATCAGCGAGCCCATGTGGAAGAGCAGAGGTGCAACGAGGAAGGTGTATGCCTGAAGCGGCAGTGAGTCGTCGACCACCGTTTCAGGGACTACGCCGATCTTTAGCTTCCATGGTGAACCTTCGCATTTAGGAACTGAGGTACCTCACAAGATATCCGCTGCAGTCGTGCCTGTGTCGAAAGTGAGGTGAGTTCCCATCATCCGCGACGCGTCCGCGGTGCGTTCCGCTCGACGGCGGCATCGCCTCCGCGGCTGGCCCGTGGAAGTGCGACCGCCTGTCATGCGACTTTGTGCTCTCAGGGCATAGGCTGAAGCCATGAGTTTTCAGCAGTTCCTCCACGAGCGGGGCATCGTCGAACGCCCGGGATCCGGCAGCCGCCCACTGGTGATCGCCCACCGCGGCTATTCCGCCGTGGTTCCCGAGAACAGCCTGGCCGCGGTCGATGCCGCACGCGCCCTCGGTGTCGATCTCATCGAGGTCGACACCTCGACCAGCGCCGATGGCGTCCCCGTCATCCTCCACGACCCGGACCTGGACCGAACCACGAACCGAAAGGGGCCCGTGGTCAATCTCACCGCCGAAGAGCTGTCGTTCGTCGACGCCGGCTCGTGGATGGGGCCGGGCTTCTATGGAGTCCGCATCCCGACTTTGTCGGCCGTGATGCGAGATATCCAGCACCAAGGCGGTGAGTTGCTGCTCGAGCTCAAAGGAGAGTGGTCATCGGGTGCGGTGGCGAGGATCTCGGAGCTGGTGGTGGAGACCGGGATTGCCGACCGGATGGTCGTCCAGTCGTTCAATCTCGAAACACTTGAGACCTGTCGGGACATGCTGCCGATGGTGGCTCGCTTCCTCCTGCGCATGGTTCCGAAACCCGAGGACATCGAGATCGCTCGCGATCTCGGGGCGGTGGCGATCAACCCTTCGTACAAAGGGTTCTCCATGCGCAAATCCGTCGTCACCGAGATTATGGACAACGACTTCGGTGTCTTCGTCTGGACTGCCGACGAGATGAACGAATGGAAGGAGCTCCTCGGGGCCGAGGTCGACGGGATCATCACGAACCATCCCGGTCGCCTGCAGGGATACCTTGCGGGGCGATTCGACCCCCTGGAATGAGTGTTTTTACTGGTGAGGGCGGTTCAGGCTGGAGCTCTGTGTGAGGTTTGGCTGGAGATCGCGGGCCGTGTGAGTGACGTCACTGACACCCGATTTGCCCAGAGCGAGCGAACCCGTGTAAATTCTTACCTGTTGCCCCGATAGCTCAGTCGGCAGAGCATCTCCATGGTAAGGAGAAGGTCAAGGGTTCGATTCCCTTTCGGGGCTCTCGTGCCGCCTAGAATGCGGCGCTGGGGCGGGGTAGCTCAGCTGGTTAGAGCGCACGACTCATAATCGTGAGGTCGGGGGATCGAGTCCCCCTCCCGCTACCATTCGAAGAACCTCCATCCACTGGATGGGGGTTCTTCTCATTCACAATCTCGTTCCCCAGCAGTTGAGCCAGCGTGATGTCCATGTAGTTGGCGATCGCCAACAGTTCATCAATTCGGAATGGGATCTGACCCCTCAGCCGATTAGAGACATTCTTTTGCGCGAAGCCTAGGAGCTGCGCAACGTCTGCCTGCTTCAACTGTTTCCGAACCATCCAGGCCCGCACCTCGAGCCCAATGCGCTCGTTTTCAGAAACTGCAGTTTGTTCCTCGCTCTGTATCGTCATGGTCCTACTGTATACGCTCAGCATCTGGCGGTAAACCACTGCGCGTATGCGAAACGTCGAAAACGTAGTTCGGGTCCTTGCAGGCGTATACGGTCACAGTATACGGTGAGAGTATGAGGTATTCGAAGCAAGTTAGGGCCAACGTGATGGCCGAGATGGGGAGGCGCGAACTGCGCCAGCTGGATGTAGCCGAGATTCTGGAAATCTCCCAGAACAACATTTCCAAACGCCTACACGGTGCCGTGGATTGGAAACTCGGTGAGTTGCTGAAATTGGCCAAAGCCTGGGATATCCCGTTGGCGACGCTTCTAGATGGGGCCGAAGAGGACCCGTTTGCACCAAACGGTGATGCTAAGGCGGTGAAAGCCTCATGAGCACGGAACTCGTCAGCACTTTTTCTGAGGCGGAAGCTCGAGAGTTTACAGAGGAGATCAAGGCCGACTACGGATCGCTACAGACCAAGATCGTTACCGCTTGGAAGGGAAGAATTTGGCTGGCACTCGGGTACGAGTCGTGGCAGGACTACCTCGATGAGGAATTTCGAGATGTGAGTTTGCGGCCACCGCGCGAGCTGGAAGAGCAAGTGATCGGTGAGCTTAGAGCAGCAGGAATGTCAACCAGAGGCATCGCGTCAGCGGTTGATATGGCCCCTCGTACCGTGGCACGGCGGGTGGAGAACTCAACTGTGCCAAATGGCACAGTTGACGATGACTCTCGGGTGATCGGCTTGGACGGGAAAGCTCGTCCCGCGGCAATGCCGAAACCAGCACCTGAATCTCCATCGGACGAGCACATCGTTGATGCTGAAGTTATCGACGAAGACGAGACGGAAGACTTCGGTCTCGCTTCTACGTCTGGTCTCGAACCCGCCTCCGTGGATCTCACTGAGTCGAGCAACACTCCTGGCCGCGAGCATGTCGTGCGTGCGATCCGGGAACTCCACTACGGAGCAGCGGCACCCCTGCCGATGGTGAAGAAACAGTCAAAGCTCCTCGAAGTTGCGTTCAGCGGGGGAGTGTCCGACCTCGCGACTCTCGAAGCCGACAAGGTTGAAGATCTTGGCCGGGATGTCGCCGATGCCCTCGGCGTCCTCTCCGATCTGCTCTCCGCTATGGCAACCCAGCCGGCACCCACGTTCCAGGCCGCGCTGACCCACTCGGACACAGTCGGGTCTATCAAGAAGACCATGACGAACCTCCAAGTCATCGACCGGGGCCGGGGATGACCCCGTCGTCGGAGACCAAGTGGTGAAGATCCCTGAAATCGAACCGTTCGTGATGAAGCAGATCACGACCACGAAGACCAAGTGATTGGAAGACCCATGAAGACCACATCCGTGAAAAGGCCGATCGTTCTTCTGGCAACAGTGATCCTGACCGCCGCATTGGCGGGATGCCAGCCCACCAAGGTCGAGGACGCTCCCGAAGACGAATCTAACGAGACTAACGACCCCTCGGTTGTTGATGAACGAGGCGACGGGCAAGGACTGCACGAAGAACCCATCGTCCTCGAAGACGGGCGGACGATCACCTGCGTCGTCTACGACGGTGACAACGGGCAAGGCGGAGTTTTGATTCGCCCCGGGAATAATGGAGACAGTGAAGCCACGGAAAGGACTTCCCTGTCATGCCCCAAAAGAAGTACCCCCTCGAGCTACGCGAACGAGCAGTCCGCATGGTCCTCGACGCCCTCGAAGCT
>NZ_FXYY01000053.1 GCF_900169165.1 Brevibacterium linens ATCC 9172 | reverse complement strand
GACCCCGGGGAATCATCTATGTGGAAGAGACCGGTGAGAGACCGGGACACTACTTCCTGCCCTCGCACCGCGTTCGCACTCGAATCCGAGTGAGCCCCTTGCCATCAAGCGAATCGGTGGATCAAGGTTAAGGAGATCGACCATGAGTGAGTTCACCACCTTTTCGGAAAATGAAGCCTGGGCGCTGCGCCGCCTGGTCAACATCGGTATCCATGACTTCGAGATCCAAATCAGTCGCGACCCGAGGATAAAGGATCACCTGGAAATGCCGTTCGAGGACCATAGGGCGATGCACGCCGGAATCAAAGCCAAGCTGGCAGCCAACACCACCATCGATGCCCGACTGTTCAGCCGAGACGAAACTCAGTTCATCGCGCACCTCGCGCAGTCCAGCATCGACCTCGGTGGGGCCTCACCCGATGACACAGCGGCACAAGATGCTGAACAATGGGAGTCTCGAATCGTGACGAAAGCACACCACATGAACGAAGAACGACGTGCGACAGACTTCTCCCCTACCGCAGACGCACCAGCCGAGCCGTCGGTGTCTCGTCCCGATCGCGTCTACAACCGAGCCACACTCGAAGCCGCAGGACACCGTCTCGACGTCGGCGATTGGGATGCTCACCGCAAACTGGCCCAGATCGCAGTCGAAAGCGGGTACGCCGCCGAGGTGACACAGGACTTCATCAACGACACCGCAGAAGACCAACCCCTCCAGCATTCCATTCGCATACTTGATGCCAACGAAATCCAGCCCAGAGACGTCGACACAGCAGGCCTGTCAACCGAGTTCGATCCCATGGGCGGCACGAGTGAAGTCGAGCAGTTCACACCACAGAAGCCACACGGAGATTACGGGCGACAGACACCATTCGACGTCGCCCCAATCAACGCCGATGAACCAGGGTTCCCCCAACCCTCGAATGCTCACATCGACGCCCTGGCCACTCAACCACCGTCACCGGCTACACAGACGTCACTGAACCTGGACTGACCTCTCGGCCATGCGTGGGCAGTCACTATAGTCGGAGATATCACCTTTTCCGAGCAGGGAGCTGAACTGTGATTTCACGCCGCATTCTGGTAGCCGATACCGCGATCGGAGTCGTCGCTACCGCAGGACTCAGGGGCCTCACACACCGAGCCGTCGATGACTTCGCCGGTCTTCCGGTGGGTTCGACTTCGAACTGCTATAGCACCCGGAATGATCTCGTCAATGGCATCGCGTCTAGGATTCACACCCGGCTATCCGAAAAGTCAGACCACGCACGGGCTTCACGCCTCACTGAACGTGAGTACGGGGCACTACTGCTTTCCAATGACCGTCATCTCTTTCGCACACTGGCACTGTTTTCGCTCGACCCTTCTTTGCCCGTTCCCGGCAGATCTCGAATTTCTGCCACGCACGAGCTAATTGCGGCCACCTTCGCAGGCCTCGCCGGACCCGAACAGACTACCCCGCAGACGGTCGTGGGACACCTCATTGCCAACGTCATTGTCGACGACAGCGCCGACACGGCTGCAGTCGAGCAGAACATTCAGCTGCTGTAAAAGCGGCTCCATATTGCTAGGTTCAGTCGTGGCGGGCTTTACCGTTTTTTGCGCTTCCACCTTGACCAAACTTCATAGGGGTCTGCAGTCGCGTAGTATTTGGGCGATGATTCCGGAGAAGAAGGACCAGATCGTGCCTCGGAAGAAACGCGGGAGCGACGGTGGACGACCGCCGACGTTCCAGGCCGGGGCGTATTGGAACCGCAATTTCGTGGAACGCTCGTTTGCCAACCGCAAGCAATGGCGAAGATTAGCAACACGATAAGACAAGCGCGCCATCACATATCGAGCGGCAGCCGTGATCAGCGCGATCCTGACAAGGCTACGCCGATAAACCAGACATGCCCTAGTCTCTGGCAGACACCGCCCAAATCGAACTGTCATCGATTGTCTTGGCGATGTCGGGGAGGTCGATTTCAGTGAGGACTTCTCCGCTGTTTCGGTCGTACTGCACGAGACGGACTTCTTCCGCTTCTTGCTGAAAGGTCACCACCGTCAACGCATTCTCGGTGAAATCCACCACGCGAGTATCAGTGCTGTTGTCGTAGCTGTCGACGAGCTCGAAGAGCTTCTGGCTGATACCTGTCGTGATATCCGTTCGCCATGCCCGTCCGAAGTCATCGACCCAGTCGAAATCGTTACCTCGCAGCGACTGCTGGGAGGAACCATTGATCTCGAAAGTGGACTGGTCGGGGCCTGTCACCGGTTCGCCGTCGGCGGTGACGAGTTCGAGTTCGGTCATGTCGCCGGAATCGGTGTCCCATATTCGCAGCACCGGGGTAGTCTCACCTGAATCAGCATAAATACTGGCCAAGTGGTACAGACTACCGTCAACGCAGGGCGCATCCGTCGACTCCTGACCTGACGAATTAACGGCCTGAATGGATACATTCTCTTCCTCGACCGTGGTCCCGGACGTCAGTTGGTTCAGCATCAGCCTCGTGTAGCCATCTGCTTCCTTGGCCTCGACCCCCTGTCGTTCGGCCTCAGCCTGGTACTTCCCTAGAGGTTCGGCTATCCCGTAGAGGTCTCCGTCGCAGAATCCGGTGACTTGGAAATACCCTTCAACCTCGGTGAAGTCAGACCCCTTCGTTGACGATGTGATGAGTTGTTCGACGTAGCTGTCTTCCTCGTAACCATCGTTGTAGAGACCGATCACTGTCCCGTCGTCGCTAAGCGAAAGGGCTTGCTGGTAGTCAGTCTTCGTATCCGTGGGTATCACTTCAGTCGAGGTACCCACGATGTAGTCATTCTCTGTATCGGAGAAGGCCAGTTTGTCCTTATTCCAGTCCAACTGCGCATGCTGCATGATTGTGGTCTCGATGACGGAGGTTCCACCGTCTTCTTTGACCAGGACGACGTACCCCTTGCCATCGGATTCGACCACACCAGATTGTTGACGGCTGATCGTGAAGGCGGCAATAACATCGGTGGTGGTGGCGTCCCGCGTCGGGGTGGTCGGCTCCGGAGTTTCCGAGCAACCGGTGAGCAGAGCTATCAGTGAGGCGGAACACAACCACCAGAGTTTCTTCATCGCGCTCCTAGGGCGTGAGGGTGTCGCGGGTGCAATAGCACCCGCGACACAGTGAAGTTTCAGGTTACTTGATCGTCTTGTAGATGTGCGTGTGCTTCGAATCCTTGATGTTGTATGGGTAGACGCCGAGGCCGCCATTTCCGTCCAGATCGATCTTGACCGAGGCTTTATACGCCGCCCACACAAGTTGAGAGCAGTTCATTTTCGCGCTGCCGGTTTTCTTGTTCACCGCGAAGTTCGCACTGTACTTCTTTCCTCGGAGTTTGTTGTAAGCGTACGATCCGGCCTTGTTTCGTTTCGTCTGTGAGGTCTTCACATCCATTTTGTAGGACTTTTTAGGAACTTTATAGCTCGATGCTGAGGTGGACCGACTCTTTTTCCCTGTGCCAGGTGCTTCGACAATCGTGGGTTTCGCCGAATAAATGCCTGTGTGTCCATGATTGACACCACCGGTGAATGCGGGGGTGACGAACACATCACCCTTGTGCTTGGCGTTACCAATTTTCTTGGTGCGTTTGCCCTTCTTACTTGATGACGCAGCCTCTATCGACTGAGCGCTTTCGCTACTGGCCTGGCGGAGTACCGATTCCACCGATACTCCAGTTGATGCCGAGTAAACCTCGACGTCATTGACGAGGGCTGATTCGGTCAGCTCAGGTGATTCGGCAACCAGTGCCTGAGCTTGCTTCTGGGCCGCCGGGGAAAGCGTCTCGGTTGTGGCGGATGCTGGCGATAGTGATCCGAATGTGAGGATCGATATGGCGACGAGGGCTATTGTGGGGTGAGTCCCATAGAGTGGTGGCATTCCCACCAGGGACTTCACCCCCAAAAATGTGAAGAACCATCGTGGGATCCCGCTAGTAGTTCCGCCAAGAACCTCACGAAAGGCATCCCACGATGGCTGAC
>NZ_FXYY01000054.1 GCF_900169165.1 Brevibacterium linens ATCC 9172 | reverse complement strand
ACTTGGTGGGGCGACTCCCGCCGCGTTCCGAGCCGATCATCTCAGCACGATGCCACGGGCTGCGTAGCTCGTGGGTGAGCCGATGAATTCCAAGTAGAAAACTCTCCATCAAACACGGGGCTTGACAATCTCTCGAAGTGCCTCGCGTTTCGTGACGAAAGACGCGATCGTAGGTCTGTGCAACGGACAGGTATGGGAAGACGAGTGGGACGATGCTAAGAGTGAAGACTGGAGGGAAGGACGCACTGGAGACTCGGATTGCATTATTGTCTTCCCCGCCAGCTTAGACACTGTAATGCGACTGGCACAGGGACGCAGCGACTCGCCAGCTTTGACGATGATGCAGGTCACCCATCTGCCGATCATCCTGTGCGAAGCTTTACCCGGGATCAACTCTGTCATCGAGCATTGGCGAAATATTCTACTTGAACGGCCAAACGTGACTACCGCTCCGCCCGTCGTCGGGATCAAGGCCACGGACCGGGACTCTCAAGAGACTGGATTCAACCTCCCGGGTGCCATCGCCATGGCAAACGAGCTCATTGATGGAACACGTGAAGGTGACTGCGTTGATTGAAGCCCACGTCCGGCAACTCGCACCTCTTCATAGTCACGGTTTGCTTCAGGACGTTGGTTAGCAACCCAGAGGACATATTTTGTTACAACGAAACATTCAGGATGGTGGAACAGTCGCTTTATGATCGAACTCAATAACGTCAGTGTGTTTGCGGGCGAGGTACCTCTGTTGAGACCCACCACAGTCTCATTATCACAGGCAGAAGCTCTGGCGATCCGTGGTCACAACGGTTCTGGGAAGTCAACGTTGCTTCGTTTACTCGCAGGAGCCCTGCCTCCTACAGATGGTGAGGTTTTGATCAACGGAAGCGTGCCGGATACGAGAAGTCGAACTTTTCGCCGCACAGTCGCTGCCATGATCGGCCTTCCGCCGATGTCCTCGGACCTCACTGTCCGCGACCATGTCGCACTTGTGTCAACCACGTGGTTCCCGCGGTCTGCAGATGCTGACGATGTCACATCCAGCGTCCTCGACAAGCTCGGGCTATCACAACTATCCTTGCGCTTTCCTCATGAACTTTCGTCCGGACAACTCCAATTGTTCGGATTGAGTCTTGTGCTTGCGCGACCGTTCGACGTTCTGATCGTCGATGAACCCGAGCAACGACTTGATGATGAGCGCTTGGGTATTGTGTCTCATGTTCTTCAGGCACTGAGAAACGATGGCGTCACCGTTGTGGTGGCCACGCACAGCTCTCGTCTGGCTGATGACCTGGGAGACCGTGTCCTCAGTCTTGATGTAACGACGTGAGGTCGCAGTACTCCGCGGCGATGTCGATCTGGAGAAACAGGACGGTTGACAGCGACCACCCCGAACCTCGGCGCGACGTGGGGTTCATTATCTACGCTGTGATTCTACTGTCTGTTATTTGTCTAGTACCCATAATTCGTCTTCTATTCCTATCCCTGGTTTCATCGACTGCCAGTGCAGTTCTCGCTTCACCAGTGGCAGAGCGAACGGCGTTCGCAGTCGCCGTGATTGTTTGCGTGGCCGCCCTTTGGGGTGGCCGGTTTCAGGGCCCCGCGACCCTGCCCCCATTTCTCACATATGCGCTTGCCGGTAGTGAGATTCCTCGACTCACAACGTATCGGCGCCCGCTATCAATCGCGGCGTTGTGCGTGTTGGGGATGTTGATAGCGGCCTCCATTTTGGTCGCAACCAGTATGTGGACGACTGGCATCATCTCTGCCCTGGACGCGGCACTGGTCGTGGTGTCTTGGCTCTGCACTGCCATCGTCGTCTTTTGTCTTTGGGTCACGAGCCAAACTTTTCCGCGAGCTTCCGCTGTGGCCGCCTCTGTATTGCTGGCTGTGGGCGGTTGTGTTCTGTTCGTCCCTGGCGCGTGGCAAGCATGGCCGGCAGAGATCTTGTCCAGTGGCCCAGGGGCGGCCATCGCGTTGATAGCTTGGGCAGCGTTTGTTGTGGTCGGAGTATGTTGCATACCTCGCATGCTGGAAACTCAGCAATTTGACGATCTGCTCAAACGCTCTATTCGCTTGGCGCAAGCACAAGCGCAGGTGTTCATCATGGAGTTTGGCCAAGCTTCCTCAATCTATCGAGAACCTCCACGGCTGCTACGAACGATGAAAGCGGTGCGGCCGTCGCGACATGTCTGGATCACCATCGCCAGAAGTGATTTGTACGCGTCATTGAGAAGTCCAATCCGACTATTGACCAGCCTCGTTTGCGTCTTTGGTACCGGTTTGCTTGTGGGGTTCGGATCGTCCCTGGGGCCCTTGGCAGCGCCTCTCGGGCTAGGCGCCGGTGCGTTGAGCTATATGGGCGTAGGCCCTCTTGCCGATGGTCTTCGACACGGTGCCGCACAAGTCTCAGATCTGTCTCTGTACGGTATCAGTGATCGGTTTCTCATTAGTGTTCATGTGATCTTTCCGATCTTCGTCAGTGCTGTCGTCGCCACGATCGGTGGTTTGATCGGTGTGCAGCTGACTAGCGGATCGATTCTTCAGGTATTGGTGTCCACGGTCAGTTTGTCAGTCCTGACAGTTGCCTCCATTCTCATGAGCGCATTGAAAGGTCCGATGCCGGTCCAATTCCTCGCATCGGTTCCTTCGCCAATGGGGGATCCGATGGTGCTGACGAGAGCCATGTGGGCCCTCGACGGTTTGCTTACAGCTATAGCGGCAGGGGTTGCCGTATCAGCGCTCTCGACTGCCCCTGTCTTGATGATTGTTGTCGCAGTCATCCCCTTGGTCCTTATTGCTCGCCGATGGCGCTATCGCGGCTAAACCTTGATCCACCGATTCGCTTGATGGCAAGGGGCTCACTCGGATTCGAGTGCGAACGCGGTGCGAGGGCAGGAAGTAGTGTCCCGGTCTCTCACCGGTCTCTTCCACATAGATGATTCCCCGGGGTC
>NZ_FXYY01000055.1 GCF_900169165.1 Brevibacterium linens ATCC 9172 | reverse complement strand
GGGTAGCCAGTTTCGGTGCCGGGTTCGCGCCCTTGTCGGCTCCGGTGGTGGTCACGGTCAGACGGTCTTCGGCGAGGTCTGGCAGGCCCGCCATCTGGGCGAGGCTCATGATCGGGACGAGCCCGGTGGTCGCGGTGAGGTTCGCATCGTCGAAGGAGTGAGACACAGACGCGGGTGTGTGGTTGAATAGCACCTGAGAGGTGCCCCTTTCTTGGCCGGGAATGTTGACTTCGAACATCATCATTTTCCCAGTTCAGAAGGGGCATTTCCATTTCACGCGCGGCTTGATCCGGCTACTCGCATCGGTGGATCAAGGCTAAAGCCCCGCATCCAACGTCGCATGAAAGGTTGCCGGCTTCTTGAAAGCGGCGAGGTCGGCTTCGGAATCGCGCCGATCTGGCAGACGTCTGCGAACGATGCCGCGTACTTCATTTCAGGCCGCGGAACAACCGACGCGCAGGCTGCCCACACGCGGGCAGAGGCTCTCGGCATCCCGGGCAACGTCAACATCTATTTCGCTGTCGACTTCGGCGCTTTCGGTGACACGATCGACGATCTGATCGTGCCCTACTTCCAGGAGCTCGATGCCGAGACCACAGCGCTTGGCGGGAACCCGATCGGCGTCTATGGGCCGCGGGCAGTCTGCAATCGGATGGAACAGTAGGGCCTGGGGTCTGCGAGTTACGTCGGCAACTTGTCGTACGGGTGGACGGGGAACCTCGGACAGCCGATGCCGGATAACTGGGCGATCGATCAGTTCTTCGAGTTCGAGCCCACGTTCCACGACGACGGCAACTCGGCCGGGACGAAGGGTGTCGACCAGCTCATTCACAACCCCTACAACGGACAGCTGTGGTACCCGGAGGCCAGTTGAACACTCAGCGGTTCTTGAAATAGAACTGCAGATCGTCGAAAGCGGGAGCCCGCCTTGGTGCTGTGGCTCTCTCGCTCTCGACGCGTTCGGGACGCTTCACGTAGCGGTCCGCCATCCCTTCGATATGCGCCTGGCGAATGTCTAGAAGGGCGCGGCCGAAGCCGTCGCTGTCGAAGAAATCATCATCGGACTTGACCTCCCAAATTGATGCAGACAATCCGTCGCCTGCATCGCGAGCACCGATGAAACGTACGTCGGTGTCAAGAGGGGACTCGCAAGTGGTGAATCCGTTCTTGCGTTCTGTTCGTTGGAACGTGAAGCTGGTTAAGTCATCTCCTTTTAGCGGCAAATTCGAGCTCTTCAGCGCGACGATGATGAGGCGTTTCGGATCGAAGTCGTGTGAGTAGTTCTCCCAACCGTCGCCTTTGCTGTCGTCATAGCTCACGTCATCCATGTCTGGGTCGCCTGCGAACACACGCGAAATGTTGACGTTGACGCTGCCGCTGTCTGTCCACACTGGCTGTCGTAAGCCGTCACCGGAGTTCGCACAAGCGTTCGCAGGCGTGCTTGAAGCTAGTTGTTCCGGAGTGGGCTTGGCGTACGTCCGCCCCTCTGTCGACTCCGGTCCTTCGATGGGCGGGCCATTCGTCTGCGGACTGCATCCTGCGAGTAGCGCAGTCGCACATGCCAGTGCCGTGACTCCAAGGCTTGTTGTTCTTCGTTTCCGCATATCTTTCTATTCTGCTGGGCAACCGGGACCGAGGAGAGCCGTCAGATTTTGCCTATCCAGACGATGGGCATCTTGAGTCCAAACCGCAGTTCGTCGCCAAACGGATTTACCAGGAGTACTTCGATTCGAAGTGAACCGAAAGCCGACCGAGCGCGATCAGCCAGCTTCCGATATCTAAGTCTTAGCCAGCTTAACCCTCGGCATGGGAGATCAGCCGAGCGTTGACCAAAAAGCGTACTAGGATTTCCTGATCAAAATACCTCCCACTCGGCCGGCAAGGTTCGATGAGAACGCAACGGTGATAGGAACAAGGACACGACGCCGAGAAGGATGCACGCCACGGCGAAGAACAGCGCATTTCCGTTACCGATCCACGTGGCGAGAGCTCCCCCAGCCAACGCGCCCAGCGGTACTGAACCGTATATGACGAAGCGTTGGGCACTGGTCACGCGGCCGAGCATGGAATTCGGGGTCACGCGCGCGACGATACCGCTGGTGCTGATGCCGTACGTGACGATGATGAAGCCAATCAAGAACTCCACGATGCAAACCACTGCGAACGCTGGCAGTGGGATGATCGGGGTTAGCGGTGCAAGCACGAAAGCGATTGCGAGGCAGCAGACCGCAACTACGATCGTGCGGATCTCTCCCCACAGATTCATGAGTCTCAGCCCGATTAGTGACCCCGCAATGCCGCCGACTGCCCCGATCGACACTGCCAACCCCATCTGGCTGGCGGTGAGGCCAAGATCGCGCAGAATGAAGACCGGATAAATTGCGTTGATCAATCCAGCACCGAGATTGACTGTTCCCGCGGTGATGATAAAAGTACGCAACACAACCTTCGTTCCCACGTAACGAAGCCCGGCAGTCATGGAAGACCAGAACCTCTCCCGCTTCTGTGAGGTTGCCGGTGGATCGGTGGCTTTGATCGTGGACACGAGGCAGGCTGTGATCAGACTCGCCACAGTAGAGACCACATACAGCAACGGTGCTGAGATGATCTTAAGTAGTGCGCCAGCGGCACCGGGAGCGATAATTCCTGCCGTGTTGTCAGAAATACTTAGCCTTGATCCACCGATTCGCTTGATGGCAAGGGGCTCACTCGGATTCGAGTGCGAACGCGGTGCGAGGGCAGGAAGTAGTGTCCCGGTCTCTCACCGGTCTCTTCCACATAGATGATTCCCCGGGG
>NZ_FXYY01000073.1 GCF_900169165.1 Brevibacterium linens ATCC 9172 | reverse complement strand
GCAGCAGCTTGTCAGTGGAATACCCTGGGGTGGCGTTCAACGACGTCACATTCGCACCGTGTGCCCAAGGACATCCTCAGGAGGAGACCCACGTGCCTCAGAACGACCCATCCCCCGATGGCAGACTGCACGGTCGAGAACGGGTGAACTTCCGTATCGTCGGAATCTCACTGGCCACCGGGCTGGGCGGGTTCCTCTTCGGCTTCGACACGGCTGTCATCAACGGCGCCGTCGATGCCTTGGCAGAGGAGTTCGCCCTCAGTGCTGGGCGGGAGGGCTACGCAGTCGACTCGGCACTGCTGGCGTGCGCACTCGGAGCCTGGTTCGCCGGCACTCTGGCCAATCGCTACGGCAGGCTCCCCGTCATGGTCGTCGCCGCGGCTCTGTTCTTCGTCTCTGCCATCGGTGCGGGCCTGGCCTTGGGCGTCACGGATGTCATCATCTGGCGCGTGGTCGGGGGACTCGGCGTAGGTGCCGCTTCCGTCATCGCTCCTGCCTACATCGCCGAGGTGTCCCCCGCCCGGGTGCGCGGTCGCCTCGGGTCGCTGCAGCAGTTGGCGATCGTGACCGGAATCTTTGCGGCACTGCTGTCGAATGCGCTGTTGGCGTCACTGTCCGGCGGGGCCGCCGATGTGCTGTGGTTCGGAATCGAGACCTGGCGCTGGATGTTCATGATCGAAACGCTGCCCGCTCTGGTCTACGGACTCATGGCACTCGGCCTTCCGGAATCCCCACGGTTCCTGGTGGCCCGCGGCAGAGAGGATGAGGCCACGCGAGTCCTGCGTGACTTCACCGGGGTCACCGACACCGATTCCCTCATCGAACGGATCGGCGACTCGATCCGACGGGAAGACAAAGAGTCCTTCAGAGACCTCATCGGCAAACGGTTCGGCCTCAAGCCGATCGTCTGGATCGGAGTCCTGCTGTCTGTCTTCCAGCAGTTCGTCGGAATCAACGTCATCTTCTACTATTCGACGACGTTGTGGAAGTCGGTCGGATTCGACGAATCAAGTGCTCTTCTCACTTCGGTCATCACTTCTGTGACGAACATCGTCGTGACAATCGTGGCGATTCTTCTCGTCGACAAGGTCGGGCGTCGGAAGATGCTGCTGGCCGGTTCATTCCTGATGGGAATCTCACTGGCGATGATGGCGGTGTCATTCTCGTTCGCGGAACTCGCCACCGCTTCCGATGGCACCACCAGCGCCCAGTTGGATGCGCCGTGGTCGATCATCGCGCTGATCTCAGCGAATGTGTTCGTCGT
>NZ_FXYY01000057.1 GCF_900169165.1 Brevibacterium linens ATCC 9172 | reverse complement strand
CTGGATGCTCAGGAATGGGCACGTCCGGTTCGGAGGGCGGGCCGGGGAAACTTACCAGTCGTGAGGCTGGCAGAGCGCCCCGGTCCGACCCTACACCGAGCACCACACGGGTGAGGGCAAGCTGTACATGTGCGCGGTCAAGGACGTGTTCAGCAACAGAATCATCGGCTATGCCATCGATTCGAGGATGAAATCTCGCCTGGCGGTGGCGGCGATTGATGATGCTGTGGCCCGTCGTGGCGGACAGCGAGCCGTGGCCGGTTGCGTGGTGCATTCGGATCGCGGGTCGCAATTTCGTTCTCGGAAGTTCCAGCAGGCTCTACGGCATTACGGGCTCGTCGGATCGATGGGTCGGGTCGGTGCTGCTGGTGATAATGCGGCGATGGAATCGTTCTTCGCCGTGTTGCAGAAGAACGTCCTCGATCGGGGCCGTTGGGACACGCGAGCGAGGTTGCGCACAGCGATCGTCCACTGGGTCGAGCGGACCTATCACCGGAAGCGTCGACAGCGACGTTTGGGTAAACTGACCCCGGTTGAATACGAGCTTGTTCACCACAAGGCCGTCGCTCTGGCGGCATAAACCCAGGAGTCAACCAAACCTTCAGCAGTCCCTACCTGTTGACCTGTAAATCTTGACCGCCGCGATGACAACGAAGACGACTGTTGCAACCCCCAATAGAAGGGGAATCATGCCATCGAGAATTGCTGTGATCGGACTGAAGTAGCCAGCCCACACAAGCCCGGCGGCCAGCAAAACAGTCAGGGCCATGCCGGAAGCTACCCACTTCCTCGCTGACTCCGGAGCTATTGGTGATCGGTGGATAGCTAGAGCCACGAGTACACCAGAGACCAGAACGAGCACAATCGAAATGAACGCCGGTAGAGAGAGAACATAGAGCACCATCGCAGCGACAAAAGCAACAAGCCCTCCGAGGACAAGACTTCTTGATGAATTCACGACTGAGTGCCTCCTACAGCTTCTTGACGAAAGTATTTGCTGTCACTGCTGCATAGTAGACGCCTACCGTGATGTAGCAGTTCTGGCGGAAGACCGTACCTTTGGAAAACTGATGCTGGCACTGCTGCTTCATCTGCCTTTTGAGTTTTCCATTGGCACTGTACCACTGCTTCTTCTTAGCAGAGTTCGAGATCTTCTTCCCCATGATTGCCTGGATGTTCATATCATGTCGGGCACACGGGCCACGGAAATCGACTCGATACTTACCAACCACAGGCTGGTCTGGAGAGGAGGTGCAATAGTCATGCCAGCTCTTCGGCTTACACGACTTCGGGCAGTACCGATAATTCTTGGGGATGGTGACTCTCCCCGGCTTCTTGGCGTAGGGAGTCAGAGGGCCAACAGGTCCGAACGTCGGGGGTGTGGTCTCAGCTTCTTCGGCTAGCGCGGCATCGAGGTCGGTTTCTTCTTGCGCCAATTCTTCATCGGTGAACTCCAGATCGTCCCCCATCGCAATGACATCACCCAAGGTTTCGCTGGCAACTTCGGTGGCCGTTTCTCCGTCTTCGGTAGTCAGCGTCTCGCCGATGTACATGGTTGCCGTCAGAGGGAACACTGTCTTCGATGATGGGGTGACTTCGAGGCGGATTGATTTGTCTTGTGAGGTTTCGCGGTAAGGGACGTCGTTTCCGTCAGCATCAACAACAGCGGGGTCAAATGTAGCCGAGCCGAAGCCGCAGTCAACTGTGCCAGCCGTTCCTGTGCTGCCGCATCCAGCGGGGAGATCAAAGCGAATCTTGACGCCGTCCTTTGAAGTAACGTCGCTTGCCTCGATCGTCTTTGGCTCGAAAGACGACAGGATCATGCTCTCGTCGTCTTCATCCTCGGGTTGGGTTGTACCGAAGGTCGAGGCACTCTGGACGCTGGTTGCTCCGAGGTCGTTGAGCTTGAGTGCCCGATTCGGTACTGCCCCCTGGGTGCGAACAACGGGTTGGTCAGCAACTGCTGGAGACGCGACAGCGGGAGCGATCAGCGCTGCAGCAGACAGGCACAGTAAAATCGAACGACACCGTATGTTAAAGGTTTTCATGAATCTCATTTCAAAACTATGGGTCAAGTCCCTTTTCGTGGTGTTCTTCGGTAGTTCCTTTAACTTGGTATTAAGCAGCGGGGTCGGGCTACGAATCACGCGGTCAGCGGCATCACCACCCCGACCGGGTCGACCTCGGTCTGCCCAT
>NZ_FXYY01000059.1 GCF_900169165.1 Brevibacterium linens ATCC 9172 | reverse complement strand
CTCCCATCCAGGGAGGAAACGACGCACCACAGTATGCTTATTCAGCTTGGGGTGACGCTTATTCAACCAATTGACGATCCGCCAGAACGCGTAATGGTCAACGTAACTGAATGTCGCTTTCGACACCCCATGCTGGAAATACGCACACCACCCTCTCAACACCGGGTTCACCCGGCGGAGAAGATCGGCCAGCGTCCGATGTTGCGCTCTGCGAGTCAGACCGCGAATACGCTCCTTGATCGAAGCCAGAGACTTCTTCGACGGATACGTATACACCTGAGCCTGACCGCTGGTTCCCCTCTTCATCCGACGCTGGATGCGCCAGCCCAAGAAGTCGAACCCCTCATCAATGTGAGTCACTTTCGTTTTCTCCACCGATAGGCGCAAACCCATCGGCGCGAGCACTTCAGCCACCTCGTGCCACAGTGCCTCCACGTGCTCGACCGAACCGTGGACAAGGACAACGAAGTCATCCGCGTACCGGATCAGCTTCATCACCGGGATGCCCCTACGGCGCAGTTTCGCTCGCGTCCAGCTCGGACCCAGCGACTCCCACTTCTTTTGGAAGTGATCATCAAGCCCAGACAAGGCGATATTGGCCAGAAGTGGTGAAAGTATCCCTCCTTGCGGGGTGCCGGTGTGAGTGTTCCTATTGACACCATCCTCGCTGAGGATGCCTGCCTTGAGGAACCTTCTGACCAGAGCCAGGACCCTTTTGTCCGTGATTCGTTCACGCAAACGCTGAATCAGACCAGTGTGATCGATCTCGTCGAAACACGCAGTGATATCAGCCTCGAAGACCCACTCATAATTCAAAGGCCTCGACGTGAACTTATGAATCTCAGCAATCGCGTCCTGCGCACGCCGACGCGGCCGAAACCCATACGAGGACGGATAGAAGTCCGCCTCGAAGATCGGTTCCAGCACCAACTTCAGCGACGCCTGCACCACTCTGTCGGCCAGCGTTGGAATCCCCAACGAACGAGTCTTCCCATTCGACTTCGGGATCCTGCGCTCACGCACCGGCAAGGGTCGGAACTCACCAGTCTTCACCTGGCGGCGAATCATAGTGAGCACCTCAACGGCCTGACCATGAAGCAGGGACCGGGGTGCGACCCCATCGACTCCAGCAGTCCGACCGCCCTTGTTACCCCGCACTCGATCCCACCCTGCTACGAGGAAGGCCGGATCGTGGACAAGGTTGAACACATCATCGAAGACACGCCCCGGATCGGTGCGCGCCCATTGGTGCAATTTCGTCTGGATCGTAAGTACTCGATGCCATGCCGAAGTAATATCGACTGGCCCCGACACACCCGTATTCACCGGTGTCCCTCCTTTTCATCCCTACTTTCATTGCGGAATCGGCACTGAGTCCCTTCGCCATGTGGTCGGCTTTCCCGACCTCGGACTACTACGGACTCTCCGCCCCCACACCACTGGTATCAGTCGGCGACGGACCTTCCCTGCCGACCACGCATGGAATCCGTGGTCAGCAGGGACCAGCGGCGGGGTTCCCACGTTCACTATTCAACCGATTGACGGGATCGGTACCCAGCTTTACTCCTGCATCCTCGCCATAGCTACGCCGCAGGCTTTCACTATGGCCTCCCGGACCGGCGACATTCTCCGATCCGGAAGTTCCCTCGACTGGCACACCAGCCTCGGTCTGCGATGCAACCCGACCCCGATCCACCAGATTT
Organism: Brevibacterium linens ATCC 9172; assembly: GCF_900169165.1. Classification (GTDB taxonomy): domain Bacteria; phylum Actinomycetota; class Actinomycetes; order Actinomycetales; family Brevibacteriaceae; genus Brevibacterium; species Brevibacterium linens. The sequence goes on along the minus strand of NZ_FXYY01000059.1, from coordinate 225 downwards.
CGAGTCGGTGGTCTGACTTGAGGAGCGTTCGGACACTGGTTCCTATGCGTGTACCTCTCCGTCGTGTTAGCCGAGCCCGACCCATCTGGCAGTACTGGAATCGTCTCGGCGTTGTCAGGGCTGCTTCCCGCCCTCGCTCCCATCCCGGAGTTCAGGCTGCCCTCAACTTCACCTGGCTGCTGCGACAGCCAGGCGGTGGTGGTCTCTCACCTCCACTCGGTTCAA
>NZ_FXYY01000061.1 GCF_900169165.1 Brevibacterium linens ATCC 9172 | reverse complement strand
CGACGGGACCAGCGAGTCAACGTCTGGTGTTCTTCATCGGTGAGGATCAGTTCAGCTTTCGGACGACCGGTGCGAGGCATACTCCATTCTACAACTTCTTACACGAATTTACGGCGCAGGACACTAGCAGACTGGCAGATGACGGATAACCGAACGAATACCGACTGACGATCGCACGAGGAGATCATGCGCACCCTGCTCAACATCATCTGGTTCATCTTCTCCGGCCTCTGGCTGGCACTCGGATACTGGGCCGCCGGCATCATCGCCTGCATCTTCATCGTCACCATCCCGTGGGGAATCGCGTCCTTCCGCATCGGCAACTACGCACTCTGGCCCTTCGGCCGCGAGGTCATCGAAACCCGCCCGGCCGGAGTGGCGACCACCTTGGGCAACATCATCTGGCTCATCGTCGCCGGCGTCTGGCTCGCCATCGGACACGTCGTCACCTCGATCCCGCTGTTCATCTCGATCATCGGCATCCCGCTCGGCTGGGCGAACATCAAGCTCATCCCCGTCTCTCTCATGCCGCTGGGCAAACAGATCGTCGACAGCGACCGGCTGATGCCCGGTTACCGCGGAGCCTGACTCAACGACTCAAGCGCTCTGCTCCTCGAGTTCCTCGAGCGAGATGCGGCCTCTGCGCACTGCCCAGAGCACGCGGCGAGTGCGCACGATTCGCGGCAGGGTGATGATCAGCAGTCCACCGAGCATGTTGAACGGGATCACGATCCCGAACCACTGCAGGAAGTCGAGGATCGAAATGTCTGCGCCCGTCATCATGGCGGCGAGGATGACGATCGCATTGATGGCTCCATGCAACATGCTGGCTCCGATCACCAGCAGACCGGTGATCATGCAGACGATCGCCTTGACCGTGTCGTTCGATGTTCCCTGCTGCATGCGTGTCGCCAATGTGATCGTTGCGCCGGCAAGAAGCGAGAGGGCGAGCATGACAGCGAGGGATGACTGGTTGATATAGCTCAGCGCCATATCGACGAGCGTTTGGTGGTAGTCCGGAAGCGCAAGGACGATCAGCCAAGCAAACACCGCGCCGCCGAGCAGGTTGGTCACGAGAGTCACCGACCAGAGCCGAAAGACCTGTATCCAATTCGCCTGGCCTGCGATGACGGCATTGATCGGCAGCAAGAACTCTTCGGTGAACAGCTCCGAATGCGCCAACTTCAAAGCCAGTAGGCCGATGCCGAACGCCATTCCGGCGAGGATCGTCGACCCGGTCGCTTGCTTGACGAGCACCATGGCCAGGATGCCGAGCCCGACATCGACGCCGCCGAAGAGCCCGGTGATGATGAGTTCCGGCCACTTCCGGTTGAGCCGCTTTGCACCTTCCGAGACGGTATTGGCCGCCTCGTCGATGAGGGCGTCTTCGAGATCGAGGTCGTTGCGGCCGAGACGTTCCCGCTGCTCCTTCTGAGTCATTCCGTCAGTGTAGGGGTCGGGACACGCTCAAACGCTGGGAATCACCTGCATGGTGAGGAAAGCGGTTGCCGCCGACGAGAGCCCGGCGGAAAGCCGGAACCGTGCAGCCGTGCCTTCGGAAGTGGGCGGGAAACAGGGCATTTGCGGCCGGTGACGGGTGTCACAGCGGAATTTCCGCTTTCGAGTTGCACAGGCGGTGCGGGGTGGTCTAGAGTTATATCTCGTTGCCCCGCCGGAAACGAGGTTCACGGAACACCGTTTCTACCGGGTCTGACCAGGACAAACACAGTTTGATCCAAGGGTTCAGGCGATCGGGTGGGTAACCAA
>NZ_FXYY01000062.1 GCF_900169165.1 Brevibacterium linens ATCC 9172 | reverse complement strand
CCCCGTTACCTTTTAATTAGCCCCACCATCCGTCAGGATTGAAGGGGTCGCTGGCCTGAGGACCCCGGCATGATTGATGCCCCCAGTCATCATGATCCGGGGGGTGTAGTCACCGGGGTTCGAAGGCACCAGGGAAATCGCTGATAGGGGCCAGAACCACTGGCAGAACACATGCCTTGAGCCCGACCGTAACGTGGATGCCGAACCCAGGAGCCACAGCACCACCGGCCAGCCGAACCACAACCAAATATCCGGTCACATGAGTCGAAGAAGATGAGTGACATGATCACCAACCACGCTGACATCGACGTATTCATCGGTATCGATGTCGGCAAACACAACCACCACGCCGTCGCACTCGACCGCGACGGCAAACAGCTCTTGTCGAAGGCTCTGCCGCAGAACGAAACCAAACTCCGGGCTTTGCTCGACCGGCTGCGCAAGCACGGAACACTGCTGGTTGTCGTCGACCAGCCCGCCACCATCGGCGCCTTGCCGGTCGCGGTCGCCCAAGCCGAGTCCATCACGGTCGCCTATCTGCCCGGGTTAGCGATGCGCCGCATCGCCGACCTACACCCCGGCGAGGCGAAAACGGATGCTCGTGATGCCGCGATCATCGCTGAAGCCGCCCGCACCATGCCGCACACATTGCGGGGTATCCGGGTGGCGGATGAGAACGTGGCCGAGTTGTCGATGTTGTGCGGCTATGACGATGACCTCGCCAAACAGGCCACAGCGACGTCGAATCGGATCCGGGGCCTGCTGACTCAGATCCACCCCGGATTGGAGACCGTCATCGGTCCGCACCTGGACCATCCGGCGATGCTGGCGCTATTGGCGAAGTACCCGACGCCCAAAGCCTTGCGTCATGCCGGGAAGCACCGAGTCGAGACGCTGCTGCGCAAGCAGGCACCGCGGGCGTGGAAGCGGTGGTCGACCGCGATCTTCACCGCACTCGACGGGCAGACGGTGGTGGTGTCGGGCACCGACGCCGCCGGCCTCGTCCTGCCCCAGCTGGCCGCGTCGTTGGCGCAGACGCGTGCGTCGCGGGATGAGGTGCTGGAACGGATCGAGGAATTGGTTGAGGCGCATCCGCTTTTCGAACTCCTGACGTCGATGCCGGCAGTCGGCGTCAGGACCGCGGCGAGGATCCTCACCGAGGTCGTGGGTAAGGACTTCGAATCAGCCGGACACCTCGCATCGTATGCCGGACTGGCACCGGTGACATGGCGATCGGGAACCTCGATCCGAGGAGATCACTCGTCCCGGCGGGGGAACAAGGTCCTCAAACGAGCGTTGTTCCTATCCGCGTTCGCGGCGTTGAAAGACCCGCTGTCGAGGGCGTATTACGACAAGAAACGTGCCGAGCATAAGAAGCACAACCAAGCACTGATCGCCCTGGCCCGCCGCCGTTGCAATGTGCTGTATGCGATGCTTCGCGACGGCTCCTACTTCCATACACCCGAGGTGGCGACCGCCGCCTGAACCGAACCGTAGCGGAGTACCAGATCAGTCCGGGAGCTGGTTCCCAGACCGATCATCCCTGCCTTTCGACTCCTACCGAATATTCTTGAAGAAACTAGTCGTTGCCCCTTGACTTAAAACATAGGGGCACCCCCC
>NZ_FXYY01000065.1 GCF_900169165.1 Brevibacterium linens ATCC 9172 | reverse complement strand
ACCTGAGAGGTGCCCCTTTCTTGGCCGGGAATGTTGACTTCGAACATCATCATTTTCCCAGTTCAGAAGGGGCATTTCCATTTCACGCGCGGCTTGATCCTGCTACTCGCATCGGTGGATCAAGGCTTAACCCAAGCTTTCGAGCCGTTCCAGTAGGTTCTACCAGCATGCTTCTCATAGTTGGAGCCGCCCCAATAGGCGTGCTTCCACTTCTTGCTCTTTATCTTCCCTGCTTTTGCGGCCTGGACGACCTGAGCAGTTTCCTGCTTGCTCATGTCTTGGGTAGCAGCGAGTGCTTTGGCCTCTCCGACATCGACCGTCTCAGTCGGTCCTTCTTCGACGGTCACATTCCCTTTACAGATCTCGAGGTCGCCAGTGCTAGCCTCTTGGCCGACCTTCTCGTAGGCCCGCTTGACTTCTTTCATGCAGGATTTGTCAGCGAAGCTCGTGGTGGAAACCTTTTGCAACGTGGTGGGCGCATCTGCTTGCGCTGGAGCTACGGTTCCCAGCAGCATGGCCGTCGAACTAACTACTGAAGCGATCACGATAGTGCTTCTTCTAATTGCGGTCATTTTTCACATCCTTCCTTGATGTATCCGCAACTTTATGTGCGCTTGAAGCTTCTTCGCATCCTCTAAAAGTATGAAATTTCGCCCGTTGTGCCACACTGGCGTCTATGGTTCTTGGCACCGTGGATGAGATCTCCGAGCATGATCGGTTGATCCTCGATCTGGAGAAGACCGCGCACACGGTTGTAGCGCGTGACGCGTTGTGCCGGCGCATCAACCTACCGGTCGAGAAGTAGGGACTGCTGAAGGTTTAGTTGACTCCAGGGTTTATGCCGCCAGAGCGACGGCCTTGTGGTGAACAAGCTCGTATTCAACCGGGGTCAGTTTATCCAGTCTCCTCTGTCGACGCTTCCGGTGATAGGTTCGTTCGACCCAGTGCACGATCGCTGTGCGCAACCTCGCTCGCGTGTCCCAACGGCCCCGGTCGAGGACGTTCTTCTGCAACACGGCGAAGAACGATTCCATCGCCGCATTATCACCAGCAGCACCAACCCTTCCCATCGACCCCACGAGCCCGTAATGCCGTAGAACCTGCTGGAACTTCCGAGAACGAAATTGCGACCCGCGATCCGAATGCACCACGCAACCGGCCACGGCTCGCTGTCCGCCACGACGGGCTATAGCATCATCAATCGCAGCCACAGCCAGGCGAGATTTCATTCTCGAATCGATGGCATAACCGACGATTCTGTTGCTGAACACATCCTTGACCGCGCACATGTACAGTTTCCCCTCACTGGTGTGATGCTCGGTGTAGGGTCGGACCGGGGCGCTCTGCCAGCCTCACGACTGGTAAGTTTCCCCGGCCCGCCCTCCGAACCGGACGTGCCCATTCCTGAGCATCCAGCTCTCCATGCCAATCAAGCCGCAGC
>NZ_FXYY01000066.1 GCF_900169165.1 Brevibacterium linens ATCC 9172 | reverse complement strand
CGACGTGCCTCAGCTATTTTGAGCGCGTAGAACCTGGTGGTGCCTCAAGCACTTTGAGCGCGAACTCCCAACAAACGGGAGCAGGCTTGCCCTATGGAAGGCAAGATCCCGATGACCGCCAGACGCCACGTGACGAACAAACTCCGCACCACCTACCGCAAAGCCTCGAAGACCGATCGGTCTCGCATCCTCGACGAAGTGATGGCCACGACCGGAATGGGCCGATCGACGGCCAGGAGAATGTTGACCGGTCCCCGCCTACCGGACCCGGGCGAACACGTCGACAAACGACGACTCAGGCCCAAAACCTACTCCGATGCCTCACGCGTCCTCCTCGAGCACGTGTGGGCGCTGATGGGCATGCCCTGCGGAAAGTACTTCGTCGTGATGCTGCCGATGTGGCTGCCCCTGCTCGAACAAGCAGGAGACCTCGACCATCCATTCGTCTCTGCGACTGCGATCGAGGAACTGGAATCGATGAGCGCTGCTACCATCGACCGATACCTGGCCCCGGCCAGGCAATCGATGCAGCTGCGAGGCATCTCGACGACGAAGCCGCCACCACTGCTACGCAACTCGATCGGACTGTCGAAGACCGGCGATGAACCACCGACCGTGCCCGGAGTCATCGAGGCCGATACCGTCGCCCACTGCGGGCCCAGCTACGTCGGTGAGTTCGCCCGGACCTTAACGATGACCGACATGGTCACCGGGTGGACCGAGAACGCCTCGATCCGCAACAACGCCTCGAAATGGATCCTCGAAGCAGTGGCTGATCTGGACGGAAAGTTCCCGTTTGAGCTGCGTGTCTTCGATTCCGATAACGGGTCCGAGTTCATCAACCACGAAGTCGCCGACTGGCTCCAACAACGTGATATCGACCAGACGAGGTCGCGGCCCTACAGGAAGAACGACCAAGCGACGGTGGAGTCGAAGAACAACCATGTCGTACGCAAACACGCCTTCTACTGGCGCTATGACACCAGCGAAGAACTGGGGTTGTTGGGCCAGTTATGGCCGTTGGTGTCGCTGCGGCTGAACTTCTTCGTCCCGACGAAGAAGCCCGTCGAATATGCCACCACCAGCGATGGTCGTCGCCGACGTGTCTACGACAGTCCCCGGACCCCGTGGCGACGAGTCCTCGATTCCGGACTCCTGACCGATGACCAGGTCACGGCCATCAGCCGACGAGTCGATGGTGTCAATCCTGCCGATCTGACTCGCCAGATCAATCAGATCCAGATGCGATTGATCGAGCTGTCGAAGTCCAAAACCGAGGCCATGGCTGCCAGTCGGCACCTGGACATGGCATCATTGAAACCGTCGATGAATCGACTCCAAACGAATTAGTGAACCGTAAGCCTCACGCTCAAAAATGCTGAGGCACCAACACGGATCACGCGCTCACTCCTCAGTGAGGCACCTCG
>NZ_FXYY01000068.1 GCF_900169165.1 Brevibacterium linens ATCC 9172 | reverse complement strand
GGGGATGAACCCTGAGTGGTGGACACGCTGAGTCTGGCCCATAATGGGCCGGAGAATGCGAGTAGAAACCATGCCAAAGAAGAAGTACTCCGATGAGTTCAAAGCCGACGCCGTCGCGCTGTACGAGACTCATCCCGATATGTCTTATTCCCAAGTCGCGGCCGATCTTGGCATCTCCCGTGGCGCGATCAAGTCGTGGGTGTTCCAAGCGCGGAAGGAAGCTGGCAAGGTGTCCACGAGCTCGCCTGATCGGCCCGAGACACCCGAGGAGGAGCTTGCTCGCCTGCGGGTCGAGAACGATTCGTTGCGGGCCGATAAGCGGTCTCTGCGGTCGGATGTGGAGCGGCTGGAAGAAGAGCGAGCGATCCTGCGGAAAGCCACGAAATATTTCGCGGCAGAGACGACCTGGTGATCCGTTTCCAGTTCGTTGACGACCACCGAAACACCCATGAGGTGAAGCGGATGTGTTCCGTGCTGGGTATCCAGCGCTCAAGCTTTTATAAGTGGTGTGCCTCCCGGCCGGCACGGGCGGCCAGGCAGGCTGCTGATGATGCTCTGTGCGAGCGGATTGAGCACCACTTCGAATTCTGGGACCACACGTACGGGTACCGACGGATCACGGCCGAACTCGCCGATGACCCGCACGTGGACGAGCCGGTCAACCGTAAGCGGGTTGCCCGCCTGATGCGGAACAACGGCATGGTCGGTATCCACTTGCGTAAGCCGAAGACTACGACGATCTCGGACCCAGATGCTCAGGTGTTTGCCGACCTGGTCGGCAGGGACTTCTCGGCCGCTGAGTTGGGCACGACCTACGTCGGCGACATCACCTACTTACCCTATGGCGATGAGGGGAAGTTCTTGTATTTGGCCACGGTCATCGACTTGTATTCGCGGCGGATCGTGGGCTGGTCGATCGCCGATCACATGCGGTCCAGTCTCGTCGAGGATGCGTTACAGAATGCAGTAAACAACAGAGAAACACTGGAAGGTGCGATTTTTCACAGCGACCATGGTCGTCAATATACGTCCTCGTCGTTTCAGGCGATGTGTCGTCGGTTCGGGGTGGTCCAGTCGATGGGCAGGGTCGGGTCGAGTGCTGATAATGCCCTGGCGGAGTCGGTCAACGCGGCGTTGAAGCGGGAGACGCTGCAAGGAGCGAAGCGGTGGGTCTCGGACCTCGAGTGTCGTCGTGAGGTGTTTCGGTGGTTGGTTCGATACAACTCGAGGCGGAGACATTCGAGTCTGGGTTATCGAGCACCGGTTGACTTCGAGGTCGATTACACATTTATGATGGACATTGCCGCCTGATAGTACACATTGATGTGTCCACTTCCAGGGGTTCACGCCC
>NZ_FXYY01000076.1 GCF_900169165.1 Brevibacterium linens ATCC 9172 | reverse complement strand
CTAGTGTCCTGCGCCGTAAATTCGTGTAAGAAGTTGTAGAATGGAGTATGCCTCGCACCGGTCGTCCGAAAGCTGAACTGATCCTCACCGATGAAGAACACCAGACGTTGACTCGCTGGTCCCGTCGGCGCAAGTCCTCACAAGCCCTTGCTCTGCGCTCACGAATCATCCTCGGCTGCGGGCAGGAACGATCAAACAAGGAAGTCGCCACCAGCCTCGGCTGCACGCCCGCGACTGTGGCCAAATGGCGGAACCGATTCATTGCCGACCGACTCGATGGTCTCGTCGACGAACCACGCCCAGGTAGACCCGCCACGATCACGGCCGAGCAAGTCGAGGACGTCATCACCTCAACCCTGGAACAGACACCGAAAAACGCCACCCACTGGTCACGGGCGCAGATGGCCGAACGCAGCGGACTATCGAAATCGACGATCGGACGGATCTGGAAGGCCTTCGAACTCAAACCCCACCGCGCCGATGGGTTCAAACTCTCCAACGACCCTCTCTTCGTGGAAAAGGTCTACGACATCGTCGGCCTTTACCTCAATCCACCCGAGTCCGCTGTCGTGCTCAGCGTCGATGAGAAGTCCCAGGTCCAAGCGCTGTCTCGGTCCCAGCCGGCGTTTCCGATGATGCCGGGCATGCCGGAGAAACGTACCCACGATTACGCCCGCCACGGCACGACGAGTCTCTTCGCAGCGCTGAATGTCGCCGATGGAACCGTGATCGCCTCGACACACCGCAAGCACCGCGCGATCGAGTTCAAAAAGTTCTTAACCAAGATCGACAAACACGTTCCAGACCACCTCGACATCCACGTCGTGTGTGACAACTACGGCACGCACAAACACCCGTTGGTGCGGAACTGGCTGGGCAAGCATGAGCGGTTCCATATTCATTTCACGCCCACGTATTCGTCGTGGATCAACCAGGTCGAGAGGCTCTTCGCTGAAGTCACCCGCGAACTCCTCCAGCGCAGTGACCACCGAAGCGTGCAAGCCCTGGAGAAAGACCTTCGCGAGTGGGTTAAGGCGTGGAACGAGGACCCGCAACCATTCGTGTGGACGAAAACCGCGGAAGAGATACTGGAATCTCTCTCACGACTAATGCAACGAACTACCGGCGCAGGACACTAG
>NZ_FXYY01000069.1 GCF_900169165.1 Brevibacterium linens ATCC 9172 | reverse complement strand
TGTCAAGCCCCGTGTTTGATGGAGAGTTTTCTACTTGGAATTCATCGGCTCACCCACGAGCTACGCAGCCCGTGGCATCGTGCTGAGATGATCGGCTCGGAACGCGGCGGGAGTCGCCCCACCAAGTGCTCCGTGGGGCCGGTACGTGTTGAACCAGTGCACCCACTGCGCCGTGGCGATCTCGACATCATCAATACCTTTCCAGGGACCCTTGTTCCGGATGAGTTCGGCCTTATAGAGTGAATTCAGCGCTTCAGCGAGGGCGTTATCGTATGAATCTCCTTTCGACCCGACAGACGCGACTGCGTCTTGCTCAGCCAGGGCCTCGCCATAGCGAATCGCTCGATACTGGACCCCGCGGTCCGAGTGATGTACCAGCCCAGACAGGTCGTGACCAGCACGTTTACGCTGATAGATCCCCATCTGCAAAGCGTCAAGAGCCAACTCGGTATGCAACGACCTCGAGACCTGCCAGCCGACGATCTCGCGATTGAACACGTCGGTGACGAACGCGACGTAGACCCACCCTGTGAACGTGTGCACATAGGTGATATCGGCCACCCACAGCCGGTCAGGAGCGAAGGCTTCGAAGTGCCGATCGACGAGATCGGCCGGGCAGTTCTCCCGCGGTGCTGACCTCGTAGTGTTCGGTGCCTTGGCCCTCTTGATCCCGTGTAGATCGAGGTCTCTCATCAGGCGCTCGATCGTGCAACGGGCCACATGCCCGCGACCATGCGAGTCAGGTTCGCGGTTGAGCACGATATGCATCTTCCTGGCTCCGAACGCATCGTAATTCTTCCCGTGCACAGTGCTGATCTCTTCTTTCAATACCTCGTCACGTTTCTGTCGAGCCGAGGCTGGTCGATGTTTGCGGGCATAGTAGGTACTCGGAGCGATCTTCACGCCGGCAGCACGCAGCGTGGCACAGATCGGCTCGACTCCGAGTTCGTCCTTGTGCTCGTCGATATACGAGCAGACTACTTCGAGGGGCGGTCGAGCTCCGCCGCGAAAAAAGCCGAGGCCGACTTCAGGATTTGGTTGGCCCGGCGCAGTTCCCGATTCTCCTTCTCGAGGTCCTTGATGCGCTGGGCTTCAGCGGTGGTAGTGCCGGGGCGGTCGCCGGCATCGACCTGGTCCTGATTGACCCAGGACCGCAGTGTTTCTGGGTTCACACCGAGTTGGTCGCCGATCCGGCGGAAGACGCCGCGGCGGGCACCAGGGTCAGCTTCGAGGGCGTCGAGGACCATGCGGACTGCTCGTTCGCGTAGCTCGAGGGGGTACTTCTTTTGGGGCATGACAGGGAAGTCCTTTCCGTGGCTTCACTGTCTCCATTATTCCCGGGGCGAATCA
>NZ_FXYY01000070.1 GCF_900169165.1 Brevibacterium linens ATCC 9172 | reverse complement strand
GGTGAGATCGATGATCACGGTCACGTACTTGTCACCCCGTCTGGTGTGCCGCCAGACATGTTCGTCGACGCCGATGACGCTCACGTTATCGAACCGGGAAGGATCGTCGATGAGAGCCCGATGTCCTTCGGTGTATAGAAGTGGCGTTCGGTAGCAGGTGTGTAACGAAGCGGTAGCACCTATGTAAGGACCCGGTGTGTAACCTCGCGACTTCGTGGACACTGAAACTCACCCCTTCGGGGACACTCGACCTCAGAGCTTTGTATGTCCTGTCTCAACACATCGTGGACACACGATCTCATGACATCGGAGACACCATGTCTCATGACATTGTGAACACATTCGATGCGGCAGTCGGTGATATTCGTGTCATGACGAATTCTCTGACACCGCGGGTGCGCGCGGACATCATCAACTACGACCCGACCCAGCCCGGAGCCCTTTCCGTAACTGAGTTCTGCCGGTCACTTAAGATCTCCCGCAGTGTGTTCTACAAGATCCGCACCCGGTCCCAACATGAGTCGAAAGCAGCTTTACACCCGCGATCCCGAGCACCGAAGCAACCGGCCCGCCGATACGGTCCCGACGTGGTCAACGAGCTCGTCCGCATCCGCAAACAGCTCAAATTCGACGGCTGGGAGTACGGACCCAGAACCATCCACTACGAAGCCCTTATCGCCGACACTTTCCCCGGTGGGAAGGTTCCCTCGCCGGCAACGATCGCGCGGCTCTTGGCCAGTGTCGGCCATGTCGAAGCCTCCCCGAAGAAGAGACCCAAGTCCTCTTGCATTCCCTTCTCGAGATCTACCGCCATGGCCCTGTGGCAACTCGACGCCTTCGAATACACACTGACGACCGGGACGATCATCACGATCTATCAGCTCCTCGATGACGCCACCCGCTTCGACGTCGGCACGACAGCACATTCCCGAGCCGAGAACAGTGCCGACGCACATCAGATGCTTGCTGCTGCGATCGCCGAATACGGTGCGCCAAAGGAAGTGCTGTCGGATAATTCCTCGGCGTTCAATCAGCTGCGACAAGGACGGATCGGAGCGGTGGAGACATTCCCCGCGTCGAAAGGAGCCATGCCGATCAGCGGGCTGCCGGGTAAGCCGACAACGCAGGGTAAGAACGAACGCTCCCACCATACCCTGATCAGGTTCCTCGACGCGAACACCCCGACGTGCCTCAGCTATTTTGAGCGCGTAGAACCTGGTGGTGCCTCAAGCACTTTGAGCGCGAACTCCCAACAAACGGGAGCAGGCTTGCCCTATGGAAGGCAAGATCCCGATGACCGCCAGACGCC
>NZ_FXYY01000072.1 GCF_900169165.1 Brevibacterium linens ATCC 9172 | reverse complement strand
GAACGCACTCGTTGTGGCAGCGGGGGGCGCGGTCCTCGTTTTCAGCCGGTCTGCCAGCAAACGCGCTGCTGCCACTCAGGACCAGGCCGCTATGAAAACTTGAGGTTAGGGCAAACACTCTGTCGGCTGTGAAATGATGATGGTGGGCGTGTGCGTCTGCCCATAGATTCATCGGCGTTGGATGCGTGAGGGGAAGGCTGAACTGTGAGTTGGAAGGGGCCGACGGAACTTTTTGCGGCGTGGGTAATCTACGACATCCTGGATGCGTTCGCCTTTCCTGCATCCTGCGATCGTCTCGTGGATCGCACTGGTGTAGAACAACTCCTGATCACGCCGCAGCAATCGTTGATCGCCGTTGGTCTGATGGGAATTCTGGTGGCGGTGGCGTGTGGCCGCGGCGTGCGCTCTGCCAGTAAATCGGCGATCTATCGGGCAGTCGTTGCTGGGTTGGAAGCCCACGTCGTGACTCACCTCGGCGCTTCAGGCGCGCAGCGTGGTTACACGGCCGGTGTTGCGACGGCTTTGCCGGTCATGCTTCCCGGGGCGCTCATGGCGCGTCGTGAACTCCAGCGGGACGGCTGCGAGCTGCGGTTCCGTGACACGGTCAACGGCGTCGCATTGCTCCTGCCCGCAGCCTTGGTATGCCAGGGGGTTGCGCGACTGATCCGTCGTGTGTCCGCGGCCCAGAGCTGACCGGAAAAGCAAAAACGGCATGTCGCGTGAGGTTGCTACGTACCGAAACTCGGTGAAGTTCCGCTTTGACGTCTGGCCGTGTTCCGGCTCGACCACTGGTCGGTTGAGGGTCTGGACGACCTGCACCAGGTGTCCGTCGGGGTCCTCGACCGACGCGATCAGCAGGTGGTCGAGCCACGGCTCGGGAGTCTTGACGGGCTTCGCGCCGAGGGCGACAAGGCGTGCGTAGCCTACGGGAGCATCGTCGGTCCAGAGGATCACCGCCGCGGACGTCCCGCCGGTCGTGGTCCCAGCGCCTGCCGCAGCGCCTTACGGGCATGGTCTCGGTGTCAGCCCGTCGTCGCGCACAACTCATCCACGATCACCGCCACCACGGCCCAGGACACGCCGGCCTACGCGGGCGTCCCTCTCATGAGGCAACGAAACCGTTTCGCGGGCATTTCTCGTGAGTCAACGCGAGGGCTTGTGACTAGACCCTGCGAGGTCTAGGACGATGTCGTGTGGAGCGTGGACATCGAGCCAATTGCTGGGTGGCACGACCTCGTTGCGGGAAGGCGGCCTCCAGCTCACCTCTATTGTCGGCCAAGGGAAGATACCGGCGTCATAGC
>NZ_FXYY01000074.1 GCF_900169165.1 Brevibacterium linens ATCC 9172 | reverse complement strand
TTCGTGAGTCGAAACAGGTAAGGCCTTCATGATGTGGTCCTCTCCTTCACGAGTAACGTGTTGGATGACTCGAGCCGGGCCGGGAGGACACAACAGTGATGAGACATGTTGAACAGGGTCCTATGAAGTCACATCCCCGCTCAGCCTGGTCTTCCAGACTTTGCTCGAGGCTCCTGGCGGTATCGACGAGTCCTGGGCAGGACAACTCCGAAAGCCGAAGCGTCAGTTTCATAGGAAGTCAGATCCCGCCAGAAGCCTCACTACCATGCTCGCTGTGTCGTAGAGGCTGTTTTCCTTGGTTTCCTAAGCGGCTACCGACTCGATGTCATCCTGGTTGATCCACGCAGCATGCACCTCGAACGGCGGCCGGTACCCGATCGCCGAATGCAAGCGTGCCTGGTTGTACCAAAAAACCCATTTCGACGTCTCTGCCATCACCTCGATCAACCCCGACCATTCGCGACGGTCGATCAGTTCCGCTTTGTAGACTGAATTCAGTGCTTCAGCCATGGCATTATCGTATGAGTCCCCGCGTGACCCCACCGACGCCACGATCTCGGATTCTGCCAGAGTCTCGCCATAGCGAATCGACCTGAATTGGACTCCGCGATCCGAGTGGTGGACAAGCCCGGACACGTCTTCGCCGGCCCGGAACTTCGCTGCCAGAGCCATCGTCAACGCGTCCCTGGCCAGCGACTCACGCATATGATTCGTCACCTGCCAACCCACGCTGGGTCGGAATATAGGTGATGTCGGCGACCCAGAGACAGTTCGGACCCTCAGCTGTGAACTCACGTTCGACGAGATCCTCCGGGCACTCCTCGGCCCTGGCCGAGGCCGTCTTCGGACGCTTCCGCCGACGACGAACCCCGTCAATGCCCAGCTGGCGCATCAACCGCTCGACCGTGCACCGAGCGATATTCCCGAACCGGTCCGCATACTCGCGGTTGATCGCCTTCCACATCTTCCGCACCCCGTAACAGGAATAGTTCGCCTCGTAGACGTCCCGGATGGCGGTCTTGAGCTCCCGGTCCCGGACAGCACGGGGTGAAGGCCAGAGTACTTGATAGTCGCAGCAGGAGGCAGCAGCAGCCCGTGCAACAGCAGGGGAAGGGGCCGGGACGCGTGGCTGAGCTGGCGTGGCGTCGGTGGTGTCGTGGATGAATCTGTTCATTAGTGGGATAGGCGCTGGATCTCCGCCGGGAAAAAGGCGGGGGCGAGGCGAGGT
>NZ_FXYY01000077.1 GCF_900169165.1 Brevibacterium linens ATCC 9172 | reverse complement strand
CGACGGGACCAGCGAGTCAACGTCTGGTGTTCTTCATCGGTGAGGATCAGTTCAGCTTTCGGACGACCGGTGCGAGGCATACTCCATTCTACAACTTCTTACACGAATTTACGGCGCAGGACACTAGCAGTTCGGGGGTCGACCAGGGAATGAACAGGGACTGGTGCACGGATAGGTGACACCTGATCTGGCTTGTTCACAGACAAGCCTGGAAGGATAGTCACCATGCCACAGCCCTACCCGAAAGAATTCCGCGACGACGTCGTGAGGGTGGCACTGAACCGGGACGACAAGACCACGATCGCCCAGATCGCCAAGGACTTCGGCGTCCACGAAGGCACCGTCACGAAATGGGTCCGCCAAGCCGAGATCGACGCCGGCAACAAGCCCGGCACCACCACCGACGAATCAGCAGAGCTGCGAGAGCTGCGCCGCCGCACCCGGCTGCTGGAGCAGGAGAACGAGGTCCTGCGCCGGGCCGCAGCCTACCTCTCGCAGGCAAACCTGCCGTCAAAAGGCTCTACCCGCTCGTGAGAGAGCTCGCCGCCGACGGGATCCCCGTCGCGGTGACGTGCCGGGTCTTGAAGCTCTCCCGCCAGCCCTACTACCGGTGGCTGGCCAACCCCATCACCGACGCCGAGATCACCGAGGCGTATCGGGCCAACGCCCTCTTCGACGCCCACCGTGATGATCCCGAGTTCGGGTACCGGTACCTTGCCGACGAAGCCACGGCCGCAGGCCAGCCGATGGCAGTGCGCACCGCCTGGCGCCTGTGCTCGGATAACTCGTGGTACTCCGTGTTCGGCAAGGGGCCGGGCAAGAACGGGAAGAGGCCGGGGCCGCCGGTCCATGACGACCTGTGCGCCGTCACCGACGAGCACGGGCGCACTCGGCACGAGTTCCGCGCCGAGGCCCCGAATCAGCTGTGGTTGACCGATATAGTGCGCCACGAGGCGCTCTTGAACCGAGTGGAGGTGAGAGACCACCACCGCCTGGCTGTCGCAGCAGCCAGGTGAAGTTGAGGGCAGCCTGAACTCCGGGATGGGAGCGAGGGCGGGAAGCAGCCCTGACAACGCCGAGACGATT